>CAWENE010000002.1:0-740257 GCA_963810545.1 uncultured Acidobacteriaceae bacterium | reverse complement strand
CGCCGATGCGGATCACACCGCTTTCGTCCAGATCGCGCAGCGCGTGTTCGGAAACGTTGGGAATATCGCGCGTGATTTCCTCGGGACCCAGTTTCGTGTCGCGGGCCTCGATCTCGAACTCCTCGATGTGCACCGAGGTGTAGTAATCCTCGCGCACCAGCTTTTCGCTGATGAGAATCGCGTCCTCAAAGTTGTAACCGCGCCATGGCATGAAGGCCACCAGCACGTTGCGGCCGAGCGCCAACTCTCCCTGCTCTGTGCAAGGCCCATCGGCGATGACCTGGCCCTTAATGACACGCTCGCCCTCGCGAACGACCGGTTTCTGGTTGATGCAGGTGTTCTGGTTCGACCGCTTGAACTTGATCAGCGTGTAAATGTCCGAACCAACTTCGCGCGACAACTGAGTGGGATGATGTTCGCCTTCAACGCGCACGATAATGCGCTCGGAGTCGACCGAATCCACAATGCCATTGCGCTTCGCCAAGATCACAGCTCCGGAATCGCGAGCCGTCACGCCCTCCATGCCGGTGCCCACCAGCGGAGCCTCCGCCACCAGCAGCGGCACTGACTGCCGTTGCATGTTGGCGCCCATCAGCGCGCGGTTGGCGTCGTCGTGTTCGAGGAACGGCACCAGCGACGCGGCCACCGAAACAAGCTGCTTCGGCGAGACGTCGATGTAGTCGACCTCAGCGCGATTCACCAGGACGAAGTTGCCCTGCCGGCGCGCATTCACGAGGTCCTCGGTGATCTGGCCCTGGTCGTTGAACTCGATGTTGGCCTGCGCGATGGTGTGCTTGTCTTCTTCCCATGCCGACAAGATAGAAGCTGAACGGGATGTAATCGATCTGCCGCTTGCCCTGCTTCTTCAGCGAGGCATTCAGCTTCCCTGCTTCTTCCTTCTCGATGTGATCGCCCACGCGCAGACCGCTTTCGCCCGCGTTGGTGATTTCCACGTAGTCGAGAATGCGCGCGTCCTTCACCTTGCGGTAAGGCGACTCGATGAATCCATACTCATTGATGCGCGCAAAGCAGCTCAGCGAGCTGATCAGGCCGATGTTCGGGCCTTCCGGCGTTTCAATCGGGCAGATACGGCCGTAGTGCGTCGGATGCACGTCGCGGACTTCGAATCCAGCGCGTTCACGCGACAAACCGCCCGGCCCAAGCGCTGAGAGACGACGCTTGTGCGTGATCTCCGACAGCGGATTGGTCTGGTCCATGAACTGCGACAGCTGCGACGAACCAAAGAACTCGCGGATCGCGGCCATGACCGGCTTGGCATTGATCAGGTCGTGCGGCATCGCGGTCGTGAGCTCCTGGTACACGCTCATCTTTTCCTTGATAGCGCGCTCCATGCGCACCAGGCCGATGCGGAACTGATTCTCCATCAGCTCGCCAACGGCGCGCACGCGGCGATTGCCCAGGTGATCGATGTCGTCCACCATGCCGATGTTCTTGCGCAGCTTGAGCAAGTAACGAATGGTTGCGTAGAAATCCTCAGGCGTCAGGGTGCGATGGTCGAGCTGGGTCGCGTCCTGGTTCTCGTAGAGCTTGATGTTGAACTTCAACCGGCCCACGCGCGAGAAGTCGTACTTGCGCGCATCGAAGAACATGCCTTCGAACAGCGCGGTCGCCGTATCCAGCGTCGGCGGATCACCCGGCCGCAGCTTGCGGTAGATCTCGATCAGCGCCTCTTCCGGCTTGTGCACGGAGTCGCGCTTGAGCGTGTTGGTAATAATGTTGCCCACGTCGTCGCGCTCGGGGAAGAAAACCTCGAAGCTCGAAGCGCCGCTCGAAAGCACCTTGTGCAGGCGATCGGCGGTGAGCTCGACATTGGCTTCGACGATCACTTCGCCCGTGGCCATATCGACCACATCGGACGCAGTCAGCGCGCCGTCCAGTTCTGCGGACTCCAATGTCGACCTTCTCGATGCCGGCGGCACGAATGGCCTTCAGCGTGTGCGCGGTGACCTTGCGGCCCGAGTGCGCGATCTCTTCGCCCTTGTGCAGAACGGCATGCGCCGGCTTCGCACCCAAAAGATGCGTCGACTTGCCTTCCGGCGCCACCGCCCACTGCAGCTTGCCATCGGCGATGTGAATCCGATCGACGGTATAGAAGGTCTTGAGGATCTCCTCGTCGGAACGCAGTCCCAGCGCGCGCAGGAAGATCGTGCCGAGGAACTTCCGCTTGCGGTCGATGCGCACGTAGAGCGTGTTCTTCTGGTCGTACTCGAACTCCACCCACGACCCGCGATAAGGAATGATCTTGCCCAGGAAGTAGGTGCGGTTGTTCGCCGTCTCAAAGAAGACGCCGGGCGAACGGTGCAACTGCGAAACGATCACGCGCTCCGTGCCGTTCACGATAAAAGTGCCGTTCGGCGTCATCAGCGGAATATCGCCGAAGAAGACTTCCTGCTCCTTGATGTCGCGAATGGTCTTGTTGCCCGTCTCCGGGTCCTTGTCATAAATAGTGAGGCGGACGGTCACCTTGAGCGGAGCAGAGAAAGTCATGCCGCGCTCTTCGCACTCCTGCTGGTCGTACTTCAACTGCAGGCCCACCGGGTCGCCGCACTTGTTGCAGAAGTCAGGCGTGTTCTTGTTATAGGTGCCGCACTTCTGGCAAAGCACATCGCCGGGAAGAAACGGATCCGTAATCACCATCGACCCGCAATTCACGCAGGCGGTGCGCAGATGATGCAGCCCTTTCAGGTGGCCGCACTTGCACTCCCAGTTGCCGATCGCGTAGTCCACGAAATCGAGCTGCGAGATGCCGCGAAAATCGGTAATCGGAAATACAGAGACAAAAACCGACTGCAGGCCCGAATCATCGCGCTCGTTGGGCAGCTTGTCCATCTGCAGGAAGCGCTCATACGAACGCCGCTGCACTTCGATCAGGTTAGGAATCTGGGTTGCGGTTGGAATCTTTGAAAAATCGAGCCGGCTGCGAATCGCGCGCTTCTCGTTGGGCATGCTTCACTCCTGAGGCTCTTCACACCGGGCCGCTCTGGGGCGGCATCGGGCCAGCACCCGAGTCTCGGGGCGCCGGCAGATTACGGTAAGAAATCGAATATCCCGGATTGGCGCACTCCGCATCCAACCCCACCGGACGAAGCCAACCGGCCTCTGTCAGGCCGCGACACTTCCGGTGCTTCCCTTTTGCCAAGCATTCCCGCGAGAGAATTTCACTACCAAAAGCGTGCTTCTGGGCATTGCGGCGTTTGAGTTCATGCGCTAGACTGCGCACAATCGGAGATGCAGGCGTGCAGGTGACGAAGTTGGTACACCCTGCACCCATCGGGTAGATTTTGCCTGAAAGGCCTTATCTGCCGTGGTGGGGAGACACGAAATGCTCGTAAGGACGCACTTCCTCACGAGCGTGGCTGTTAGCCAATGCCCCCATCCGAATTCTTTTGCCTGTTCTCGCCGATCCCAAAGCTCGCTTCTGCCGCTCGCCCGCCAGCTATCGCCATCATCAATGGAAATCCGCCTATCCCATTGACCCTAGAGCATTTATTTGCTTGCTTCTGCTGCCGCCGGAGTGCTTGGCACTGCTCCAGCCCTCAGATGCGAACATGCTCTGTTGCTTTTCTCAAGACGCGTCGACCGGTTCCGCCTCTTCCTGAGGAAATCCTGAAAAGGACGGAAAGACGCGCAACGACTATCGTAGCGCGTCCCGGCGCGTCTTGCAAGTTTCATGCCAACTACTTGATTTCGACCGTTGCCACACCTTCAAATTTCTTCTTGATGGCCTCGGCTTCGTCCTTGGTCGCGCTCTCCTTCAGAGCCTTGGGAGCCCCATCGACCAGGTCCTTGGCTTCCTTCAATCCGAGCGAGGTCACTTCGCGTACGGCCTTGATGGTGTTGATCTTGTTCGCGCCGGCATCCTTGAGAATAACCTGGAATTCGGTCTTCTCTTCAACCGCCGGAGCCGCCGCTCCTGCACCGCCGCCCGCCACCGCAACCGGGGCCGCTGCAGCTGCCGATACACCAAGCCGCTCTTCCAGCTTCTTCACCAGCGCCGCCGCTTCCAGCAGGCTCAGGCTGACAATTTGCTCTTCCAACTGTGCGAGATCCGCCATTTTCTTCTCCATTCAGAATTTGTGTGAATTGGTTATCCAGTCAATAACCTGGTCCAAGAATCCGCCCCACGCAGTGGGAAGTTTCCGATGCGCCAGACCCGCGCACTTCCCGCCTGCTTTTACCGCCAAAACCCTTAAAAACAGCCTTCAGCTTTCAGCCGTCAGCTCCTTCGCGGCAACGCCAACCATCTTGGCCCCGGCACGATAAAAGCTGGAAGCTGTGAGCTGTGAGTTGTGAGCTAACAGCTCGGTGAGCTGAGAGCTAAAAGCTCGTCAGCCCTCAGGCCGCCTGAAACTTTTCCTTCTCCACGCCCTGCCCCAGCACGACTGCCAGATCGCGGCCCGTCGCGTTGATGACCGTGGCCAACCGTTGCGCCGGTGCGTTGATCAGGAACAAGAGCTTCGCAAAGATCTCTTCCTTACCCGGCATTGTCGCCAGAGCTTTGACCTCTTCAACAGTCAGAAGCTTGCCATCGACAATACCCAGCTTGAACTGGAACTCTGCGTTCTCGCCGACCCACTTGGCAAAGCCCTTGGCCAGCGCGACCGGATCGCCCGAGGTGAACGCCACAGCGCTCACACCTTTCAACCCCTTCAGCGCGCCCTCAACCTTGGTGCCCTCGCCGGATATAGCCGCGAGCTTGTTCTTTACCACGCGGTATTTGCCGCCCGCCTCACGCACCACCTTACGCAACGCAAAATCCTGCGCCACGGTCAGCTTATTGAACGTGCCGATAATTGCGGTCGTCGAAGTCTCCAGCTCCTTTGCCAGCAACTGGACCTTTTCCGTCTTTTTCCCTTTAGAAATTGCCATGTCTTCGCTCCGCTACCCAGGGATCAGGGAACAGGGATCAGGGATCAGGGCCTCAATTGCAACGCCTCAAAAATCCGTGCCGCTCGTTCTCTTCTCCCTCTTTCAATCCCTCAACGGGGTGATTGCTTTGAAATCCTGCGTCAACCTGCTCGTTTCAAGGAGGGCACAATCCGAATCGGACCGCAGGGTTTACTGATCCCTGACCCCTGAAACCTGGCTTCAGTGCTTGCCCGCCGCGTCCGCCACGGCCGAATCCAACGGAACACCTGGTCCCATCGTTGAACTCAATGTGACGCTCTTGATGTACTTGCCCTTCGCCGCCGAAGGCTTCGCGCGCACAATCGAGGTGATCACCGTGGTCGTATTATCGATCAGCTTTTGCGGATCGAAGCTCAGCTTGCCCACAGGCACATGCACCAGGCTGGTCTTATCGGCGCGAAACTCCACCTTGCCGGCTTTGATCTCTTTCACCGCCGCAGCCACGTCCTGCGTCACCGTGCCCGTCTTCGGGTTCGGCATCAGGCCCTTCGGTCCAAGCACCTTGCCCAGGCGACCCACCACCTTCATCATGTCGGGAGTCGCGATCAGCGCATCGAACGCCGTCCAGTTCTCTTTCTGGATCTTCTCGACCAATTCTTCGCCACCCACAAAATCTGCGCCGGCTTCCTGCGCTTCCTTCTGGCGGTCGCCCGTAGCAATCACCGCCACCGTTTTCGTCTTACCCAATCCGTGCGGAAGAACCACAGTGCCGCGCACCATCTGGTCGGCATGACGGGTATCGACACCCAACCGCATGGTCAGATCGACCGTCTCATCAAATTTTGCGTACTTGACCTGCTTGAGCAGGCTCACCGCTTCAGGCAGCGGATACGCCGGCTTGATAACAGCGGCGCGCGCCTTCGCAATATTCTTGCTGACTTTTGCCATTCATCCCTCGTCTCCCACCGCTCTTGCCAGCCCGCCTGTCGCGGGAATCCGTGTACCGGCCTAGGCATCAACCCAAAACTTTGCCCGTCCGGCAAGGACTCAAAAGCCGTGGTCGTAGTGACAGCCCAGAAGACAATTCCGGGCACGTCTATGAAGCATAAAGGATTGGCAGCGGAATTGCAAGCTGCGTTCGCGATCAAGCCGTCGTGATCGACATAGAATAGACGCAGGGTGTGGGGGCTGCACCCGTCCGTACATAAGCCGGATAGTGTCGGTGTGGACGGGCTCTGTACTTGAATCCGGTGTAACAACCCGTCAACGGAGATCAGCCCCACTCATTCCTCAGCGGCGTCACGGCTGATCACCCCTGCGCCGCTAGGCGCGACGTTCGTTAGCCCCGCGCTTCAGCGTGGGGAAAGCCAACCACAGGAACCGACGAGTCCCGTAGGGACGGCGCCGCAATGCTCGCCGACCGACAAGCGTGCGGCGCGGCACAGCCTCGAAATCGGAATCGGGCTAGAGTCCTCTAGGATCACCGCAAAGATGGCCCACACATACTCCACCAATTTCCTCCATTGCATCTTCAGCACAAAAGAGCGCAGACCTCTCATTCCGCCTGATCGCATGTCGGGCCTATACTCCTATTGCGGCGGAATCGCCCAGGGCGAAGACTTCTGCCTCATCGCCGCCGGCGGAACTGCGAATCACGTTCACCTGCTAATCACGCTGCCTCCAAAGGTCCCCCTCGCCACCGCTGTTCAGAAGCTCAAGGGCAGCTCTTCCCATTGGATGGGACCAGAATTCTCCTGGCAAGAAGGGTATGGAGCATTCAGCGTAAGCCCGTCGCAGGTTCCCGTAGTGAAGAGATACATCCAGAATCAGGAAATACACCATCGTAAGCAGCCTTTCGAGGAGGAGTTCACGGCCTTCCTTCGCAACTGCGGAATCGAATACGATGAGCGCTACGTCTTCGGCTGACTGGCAGATGCAACGTCCCTACGGGACTCGCGATGATCCTCTACCCCACGCTAAAGCGCGGGGCTGACAACCACCGCGCCTCCGGCGCTGCCGGGTCTAACAATCCCTCCCTCTGCCCCAGTATTCCTCTAAACCCACCGGCCTTTAATTCCATCTAACTAAATGAACGCATGGGCTGCCGCGACGATACCGTCAGCGCTCCCGGAGGAATATACATGAAATCTCTCCCTTTCACGGCTCTGGTAGTTGCAGGAGCCCTTTCCCTCATCGCACCGGCATTCGCGGCAACAACCGAGCAGGGGCAAGGGCAGGCCGTAATCACGGTCCTGCCGAAAAACAAGGAGGCGGCCCGCCTCAACATCGGGCCTCGAAATGTCGAGTTGAAAGTCGACGGCAAGCAATCCAACGTGACCAATTGGGCCCCGGCCAAGGGCCCCAACGACCCTCTGGAACTGGTGATCCTGATCGACAGCTCCGCACGCGTATCCCTGGGTACCCAAATATCAGATATAGAGAGCTTCGTGAAAGAGATGCCGAAGAACACCAAAATCGCCATCGCCTACATGGAAAATGGTCGTGCCGCGCTGACCGCTCCGCTCTCTTCCGACCCCGCGCAAGTGCTCAATGGTCTGCATCTTCCCGCGGGTGCTCAGGGAACCAGCAGCAGCCCTTACTTCTGCCTGTCTGACTTGGCGAAGCACTGGCCGTCCCACGACAACACGGCCCGCCGCGAAGTCGTGATGATCACCGATGGCGTGGACTATTACAATCTGCATCTCGACCTCAATGATCCATACGTGCAAGCGTCCATTGAGGATTCCATACGATCCGGTCTCGTTGTCTACTCGTTCTATTGGAAGAACCAGGGCCGCATCGATCGTTCCGAATATGAGAGTAACGCCGGCCAAAGTCTTCTTTCTGAGGTGACCCAGGCAACGGGAGGCAACAGCTACTGGGAAGGAACCGGCAATCCGGTTTCGTTCGATCCCTTTCTTAAGGACCTGCGGCAACGCTTCCAAAATCAGTACCGACTGAGTTTTTCTGCGCCCCTGAAGGACAAACCCCAAGTCGAGCGCTTGAGTCTGAAAATCCAGGGCGCGGATGCGAAGGTGTACGCACCACAGCAGGTCCTTGTACGTCCTGCGGGAACAAACGCCGGAGAGTAGCCCGCTAAGCAAAACAGTGTGTTCAATCAAGACCTGCGTGCGGCCTGATGAGAGAAGGGATCGCGCGCAGCAGCAAGTTCTCTCGCGTTGCAGCCGTCCTCACCCTTGGGGCGAATGCAGCATACGGAGCAGTTCTTTGGGATGAATCGGCTTGGCGATAACTTCGAAGGAATACCCCTCCGCCTCGGCACGGTCCAGCAAGTCGGCAGTCGAAGCTTGACCGGAAAAGAGAATCACCCTGCAGGCAGGCAGAACCTTCGAGACCTGCATCGCCACATCGATCCCCGATATCCCGCGCATGATGACATCGGTCAGAAGCACATCGGGCCGAAACTCCGACGCCTCGGGAACCGCATGCTCGCCGCTGAAAACAGCCTTGGCCTCAAAACCGCTCCCATTCAAGATTTGCGCCAGCGTACTCGCAATCATCTGCTCATCATCGACAATGAGGACACGCGGACCTTTGGGCTCGTTCGGCACGGGGGAACCTAATCCTGACTGGAGTTGGCTGGCTGCTCTAAAGATACCCGAACTCGGGGTAGAAATTCATTGAATGCGCGCCGTCCCACTGAAAAGAAAAAAAGACACTCCGTTTTTACGCACCACTGGCCGAACTGGACCTCGCTGGAGTTCGCTCCAAATTGAAAGCCAGCCGAAGCTGGCTTCCGAATCACTTCAGCAATTTCTTGAAGATTGGATTAATTCCGGCTGCGCATCTTCGAGAGCAGTCTCAGGATCTCCAGGTAGAGCCAGACCAGCGTCACCATAATGCCGAAAGCTCCGTACCACTCCATGTATTTCGGAGCGCCGAAGTTCGCACCCTGCTCGATGAAATCGAAGTCCAGCACCAGGTTCAGCGCTGCGATCGCGCAGACAAACAGGCTGAAGACGATGCCGAGGGTGCTCCCACCGTTGATTGCAAGAAACTGCACGTGGAAGAAGCCCAGGATCATCTCAGCCAGATAGAACAGCATGATCCCGCCCGTCGCTGCGACCACGCCGAGACGAAACTTCTGCGTCACCTTGATCATTCCGGAGCTATAGGCCAGCAGAAGCACGAACAGCGTCCCGAAGGTAAGGCCCACGGCCTGTACGGCTATGCCGGGATAACGAAGATCGAAGATCGCAGAAAGTCCGCCGAGCACCAGCCCTTCCAGCAGCGCGTAAAGCGGCGCCGTCACCGGGGACCATTCCTTCTTGAAAATCGTAACCATCGCGACAACAAAGCCACCCAGTCCACCCACGAGCAGATAGGGCGCAATATCGGCCACGTCGCGCGATAACACAAAAAGATGCCATACCCAGGCGGCGGTGGCCATCGCTAAAACGAGCAGGAGGCCTGTCTTGTTCACCGTGCCGCTAAGGCTCATGCGCGCACTGGCGTCGATCATGCCGCCATAGCCGCTGCCCGGCAGGTTCTGGAATGTCTTGCTGCTCAAGGCCGGATTGGATGTCTTCATCAAAGGCATATGTATTTTCTCCACGAATACCACTCAAACCCAGAGATTAGACGCTGTAGGAGAAGCCTGGGTCGCTGATTCTATTTTAATCGCTGCGCCAAGCCGGTCGTGCTGTTGCGCCGTTGCGTCAAGGCGCAGTCCTTTTCGCAGGCTCGCGAAAGCTTCGCTCCACCATATCGTTCGGATCGGTCGACACGGGTCCGTCGCGCCATAACCACCGCATCATATCGGGCAAAATCGCGCCGCCCATCTTCTGCCCGTGCAGATTCATGCCCCAGGCATAGTTCACCTCGTATCCCTTCTGCGTCAGCGCTTTCATCAGGCGCACATTCTGGTAAAACCAATCCATTCGCTGGTCGTAGGGGTTTCCATTCCGCACCCCGCGATTGTCGTTGCGCCCATCGCACAAGAAAATCCGGATCGGTTTCTTCTCGCTCGCCAAAACGCGCTCGGGATACACATCGCCGCCCCGCAAATTCACGAAGCTGCCGACAATGCTCAAAACTTTGCGAAATTGATCCGGCCGCTCCCACGCCACCATGAACGCCGCAATCGCTCCGGAGCTCGTCCCTCCGATCCCATGCTGATTTGGATCGTGCGAGATGTTGTATTCGTTGTAAAGCACCGGCATCAGCTCTTCGGTTATCGACACGCGCGTACTTGTCGTCGGGCGTGTTGTACTCCGTCGGCCGATTTGTGGTGTGGTCGCCCCACTCCTGTGCATTGGGCTCCGGCTGCTCCGGTGTACGTCCGGGATTGATGAAGACCGCCAGCATGACCGGAATTTCGCGCCGATAAATCAGGTTGTCTAGAACGTTCTGTGCGCGTACATCGCCGTCAAGATCTTTGAATGCCTGCCCGTCGTTGAAGATCATCAGGCTGGCCGAAACAGCGGGATCGTACTGCGCCGGAACATAGATCCAAAAGGTATGCTGCGTGCCCGGATACACCTTGCTGGGCAACGTAAACGGACCGCGGATCTCTCCTTTGGGCACTCCCTCCTGCGGCATCGAATCCGGCCCGAGCCGATATTGCGAGTTCGGGGACGACCCGGTCTGCGCCGGTGGTGCTTGCGAGATAAGCGGCACAGCGGCAGTAACGATGGCGAAAAAGACAGACCTTGCGCACATGAACTTCATCCGAAAAGCCTACTCCGCGCCACCCCATGCGGGAATCTGTCAATTTGAGATTTGCGATAATCGGGTCACACCCGCCGCGCACGCCCGGGGTTCCACGGAGGTCGCATGCACGGACTCGCACAGGATTTTCGCTTCGCCGCTCGCCAGCTGTCGAAGGCACCCGGATTTACGCTGACTGTCGTTCTGATGCTGGGCCTGGGAATCGGCGTGACCACCGCGATTTTCTCGCTCGTCGAGGGCATTCTCCTGCGCCCGTTGTCCTTCAGCAATCCCAACCGGCTGGTTTTAGTCGGCGATCACCTGGGCAGCAATTCGGGCATCGGCGTAACCGCCCGCGAAATCGCCACCTATGCGCACGCGTCCGCTGCATTCTCCTCAATGGGCGCATTCACTGGCACAAGCTACGAACTTTCCGGTGGCGCAACTCCCGAGGAAGTTTCTGCCGGACGACTAACCGCGGGCGTGTTTCCGACCCTTGGCGTTGAGCCAATCCTGGGCCGTGTCTTCACCCAGCAGGAGGAGGACGCGCGCGAACCAGTTGCCGTCATCGGCTATGCCCTATGGATGAATCGCTATCAGCGCGATCCGAGCGTCATTGGCCGTTCCCTTGAACTCAATCGCAAGGTCTATTCGATCATTGGCGTCATGCCCCGCAGCTTCGAGTTCCCAGTAGACAGCGGTCGACTGAACCAAACCCAGCTCTGGGTGCCCATGAGCCTGACGACCGATGAGCTGTCCGAACAGGCTGCCGGTTTCTGGGGATACCGGATCGTCGCTCGCTTGAAAGACGACGTGAGCGAAGCAGCCGCGGCCCAGGACGCGAGCCGCGTGGCCCAGCAGATCATGCGCAACTTCCCGCCAACCATGTCAACCCTTCGCATCCGCGGCGACGCAAAACTGCTGCACGAATACGTCGTCGGCGAAACCAGGCCATTGCTGCGCACGTTGTTCCTCGCAGTTTCAATCGTCTTGCTCATTGCCTGCGTCAACGTCGCCATTTTGCTCCTGGTTCGCGCCATCCGCCGCCGTCGTGAACACGCCGTCCGGCTTGCCCTGGGCGCGCGATCCGCCGTGCTTGTCCGCCAGTCTCTGTGCGAAGGCCTTCTGCTCAGCTTTGCGAGCGGCATCCTGGGACTGGCGTTTGCTGCAACCGTCCTGCGCATGGCCCTGCATTTTCTGCCGGATTCCATGCCGCGTATCAATTCGATTTCGTTGGATGGCCCCGTCGCGGCCTT
The DNA here is from genome assembly GCA_963810545.1 of uncultured Acidobacteriaceae bacterium. Lineage (GTDB taxonomy): Bacteria > Acidobacteriota > Terriglobia > Terriglobales > Acidobacteriaceae > Telmatobacter. The sequence goes on along the minus strand of CAWENE010000002.1, from coordinate 728,462 downwards.
CGCGTTGCTGCTGGCTCTTGCAACAGGGGTCCTTTGCAGCATCGCGCCCGCATTCGCCGCGGCGCGCACTGACTTGATCGAAAGCCTGAAAGAAGGCGTGCGCACCGGTGGAGGCGCAAAGAACCATTCGTGGCTGCGCTCGACACTCGTAGTCGCCGAGATCGCCATTGCCCTGGTGCTGCTGACGACAGCTGGCGCCCTCTTGCGTAGCTATCAAAAAATGCTTGCGGTTGACCCTGGCTATCGTGCGGATCACGTTCTGGTCGCCGGGTATCGACTGCCCCTCGACCAATACCCATCGGACGCCTCTGTCAATGCATTCCACGACGAGGTTCTGGAACGACTCTCACACAAGCCGGGTGTGGTCGCCGCTGCATTCACCAACATTCTTCCCGCATCAGACTCCGCCGGAATGTCGGCATACACCCTCGAAGGCCAATCCGCGGCAACCTGGAAGCTGAAGTTCGCGTCCTTCGGCACCATCGAAGGCGATTATTTCCGCTCGCTCGGAATTCCCCTGCTCCAGGGACGCATGTTCACCACGGAAGACCGAGCCGATGCGCCCCTCGTCATCATCGTGAACCAATCGATGGCCGAGCATTCCTGGCCCGGCCAAAGCGCCCTCGGCAAGCGCATGCATGTAGGCAATCCGAAAAAAGGCTTGCCGTGGGCAACCGTCGTAGGCATCGTCGGCAACACAAAAATCGGCGCGCGCGACGAACCCGACTCAGACCAGTGGTTCGCCCCGGACACGCAACCAGCCATCCTCTATGGACAAAAGTCCGCGTGGAAGCTCGCCGAATCCGCCGGCGGCTACATCACCCTTCGCTCCGCGCTGCCGCCCGACCAGATGCGCGAAACCCTGCGCGCAACAATTGCAGAGATCGATCCGTTGCTCGCTTTGCAGCACCTCCGCACCATGTCGGATATCGTCTCGCAATCCGAAGCACCGCGTCGGTTCAACACCGGCATCATCTCCGCATTTGCATTGGTTGCGCTCGCTCTCGCCATCACGGGGATCTACGCAGTGGTGGCATTCTCCGTCTCGCTGCGCACCCAGGAAATCGCTATTCGCATGGCTCTCGGCGCTCAGCGGAAGGGAATCGCACGGCTCGTTCTCGTCTCCGCGACACGTCTGGCCCTGGTGGGTTGCGCGTTCGGTGTGCTCGGATCGTTTGCCGTATCGCAGGTCGTAACTTCGTTTCTTTTTAATGTCACTGCCACCGACCCCGCGATCTATGCCGGAGGTGTACTGATCATGCTGCTCGTTGCCCTGCTCGCCTCGGTGCTGCCTGCGGCCCGTGCCGCCTCCGCCGACCCGATTCAGGCTTTGCGCTCGATTTAGAGAAAAGCCTCTGAACATGAGATGAAATGCGGCGCCACGACTATGAACAGGCATAAGAACGGAGTTCACGATGAGCAGCAGCCCTATTTGAGTTCAAGTCGGACAATCGCGAAAAGTGGGTATCGATCGAAGACATCCCGAGGCCCGAGTTACAGCCAGGTGAGGTCCTTCTGTTGGGAACCTGCGGCCTGGTATTCAATGCGATCCTGAACTACGAACACCTCGCCCGCCACGCCGCGCCTGCGAGAAGAAGGATACGAAACAGGTAACAGTTGGGAGCAATTGACTCTTTTCGCGGGTCGGCGTTTTGTGTCATGCTGGGACGCATGGGAAGCAAAGATAAAGGCAAGAAAGAGACCAAGAAGGCGCCCAAGCCCAAGCCGAAACCTGAGCCAGGCCGCAAGCGCGAGATGTTCACGCCGACCCCGCCGAAGTAAGGCAGGCGCCAGCTGTCAATGGCCAAGCAAAGCAAGGCCCTCCTGCATCGGGAGGGCCTTCTTGCGTATCGAGTGGCTCGCCTACGTGAAGAGGCCCTCGCAACCGGAGGGCCTTTCATTTACGGATTAAGCGCCGACGCGGATCAAGCGACAACTTCAATGCCCATCGAACGCGCGGTGCCCTTGATGCTCTTGATCGCCGTCTCAACAGACGAGGCGTTCAGATCAGGCATCTTCTGAGTGGCAATTTCGCGCACTTGCTTCTCGGTCACCTTGCCAACCTTGTCCTTATTGGGCGTGCCCGCACCCTTGGTGATACCCGCTGCCTTCTTCAACAGCACAGCCGCAGGCGGAGTCTTCGTAATAAAGGTGAAGCTGCGGTCGGCGTATACCGTGATGACGACCGGGATCGTCAGCCCAGCCATCTCTTTGTTCTGCGTGCGTGCGTTGAACTGCTTGCAGAACTCCATGATGTTGACCTGCGCCTGGCCCAGTGCGGGGCCGACGGGAGGGGCAGGCGTAGCCTTGCCCGCTTCAATCTGCAGTTTGACGTACGTCGATACTTTCTTCGGAGGTGCCATTGGTTCCTCTGGAACCAGCTTCTAGCTTCTAGCCCCTTAGCTCTTAGCTGATTGGTTCCCTATTCAATTTTGGTGTTGCGCTTAAGCGTTTGCCTGCAACCGGCGGCTGCTAGAAGACCGAACCGGCTAGAAGCTGAAAGCTAATAGCTAAAAGCTGCAACTACTCAATCTTTTCCACTTTGCTGAACTCCAGCTCGACCGGGGTGGAGCGCCCGAAGATCGTCACCATTACCTTCATCGTCTCGCGATCTTCGTTGATCTCATCCACCACGCCGTTGAAGTTCGCAAACGGCCCGTCCGTAATGCGGACCTGCTCGTTCTTCTCGAACTTGATTTTGAGCCGCGGCCTATCCTTCGCGGTCTCCGAACGGAAGAGGATTCCACTCACTTCTTCCTCTGAGAGCGCAACCGGCTTGTCGCCCGTGCCCAGAAAACCCGTCACCTTGGGCGTGTCTTTCAACACGTGCCACAGGTTGTTATCGAGATCCATCTCGACCAGCACATAGCCCGGAAGAAAAACGCGCTCCACGGTGCGCTTCTTGCCGTTGATGATTTCGGTCACCGGCTCGGTGGGAATCATCACCCTGCCGACCTTATCCTTCAACCCAAAGGCTTGAACGCGGCTCTCAATCGATTCGCGCACTTTGCGCTCAAAGCCCGAGTAGGCGTGCAGGATGTACCAGCGGAAGCGCTCGTTGCGCTCCGGCTGCGCCCCTGCTTCCCCTTGTCCGGCGGTTTGTTCTACTTCTTCTGCCATTCTGTTCTCGATTCGCGGGAGCGCGTCTTATTGCGCGCCGCCTGCCCTTGTCAGTAGCTCGTGCAACGCCCGGTTGAAAATTAAATCCACCACAAAAAAGAACAATCCAAAAAGAAAGACCGTGACGATAACCACAGACGTGGTCGCCTGCACTTCCTTCCGCGTCGGTGCGACCACCTTGCGCATCTCCGCGCGCACATCGCTCAGAAAGCGGGTCGCGTTGGTCCACAAGCCCATCGCGCCTTCAGATACGTTCGACAGCGCGCCTGGTTCCTGCAGCTTGGAAGAACGCTGCTCACCCTTTTCGATTGCTGCTTTGCTTGCCATACTTCTGATCCTTCGCGCCTGGCGTAATTGCTGGGCGGTTCCCGTACAAAATCTGGCAGGGGCGGAGGGATTCGAACCCCCAAGTTCGGTTTTGGAGACCGACAGTTTAACCGTTGAGCTTACGCCCCTAGAAGCAGCTGTCAGCTTCTAGCCTCTAGCTTCTAGCTTGGTCTCGGCAGAGTCGATAAGATCAACTTCCCGATGCATCAGCTAGGAGCTGGAAGCTAGCAGCTAGAGGCTGCCTTACTCACTTCGCTTCTTTGTGCGCCTGGTGCTTGCGGCAGCGATTACAAAACTTCGAGAACTCCAGACGGCCCGTGGTCGTCTTCTTGTTCTTCGTCGTCGAGTAGTTCCGCTCCTTGCACACCGTACACTGCAATGTCACAATTTCCCGCATTTCAATTCCCCTTCAGTTCTTAGTTCGTAGTTCTAAGTTCTTAGTTCCAAGTTGACGCCTTCCCGCAGCCGCGAACAACCTAGAACTAAGAACTGAACTCTGAACTGTTACTTAATAATTTCGCTGATGGCGCCGGCGCCCACGGTGCGTCCGCCTTCGCGGATAGCAAACCGAAGACCCTTTTCCATCGCGACTGGCGTAATCAGCTCGATCACCAGTTCCACGTTGTCGCCCGGCATCACCATCTCCGTGCCCGCCGGCAACTCCGCCACTCCCGTCACATCGGTCGTACGGAAGTAGAACTGCGGACGATAGCCCTTGAAGAACGGCGTATGACGACCGCCCTCTTCCTTGCTCAACACGTACACGGTGCCCTTGAACTTGGTGTGAGGCGTGATCGATGCCGGCTTGGCCAACACCATCCCGCGCTCCACATCTTCCTTCGGAATGCCGCGCAGCAGAATGCCGGCGTTATCGCCCGCCAGACCTTCGTCCAACTGCTTCTTGAACATCTCAACGCCCGTGCAAACCGACTTGCGCGTCTCGCGGAAGCCGACAATCTCCACGTCCTCGCCCACCTTCACCTTGCCGCGCTCGATACGACCGGTCACCACGGTGCCGCGTCCCGAGATCGAGAAGATATCTTCGATCGGCATCAGGAAGGGCAGCGTCACGGCGCGCTCCGGCTGCGGTACGTACTTGTCCACCGCATCCATCAGCTCGTCGATCTTCGCTTCCCACTTGGCTTCGCCGTTCAGCGCGCCCAGGGCCGATCCGCGAATCACCGGCACGTCATCGCCCGGGAACTGGTACTTCGACAAAAGCTCGCGCACTTCCATCTCCACCAGGTCGGTCAGCTCTTCGTCTTCCACCGCGTCGCACTTGTTCAGGAAGACCACGATGCAGGGCACGCCCACCTGGCGGGCCAGCAGTACGTGTTCCTTGGTCTGCGGCATCGGACCGTCGGTCGCCGCCACCACCAGAATCGCGCCGTCCATCTGCGCCGCACCGGTGATCATGTTCTTGATGTAATCGGCGTGGCCGGGGCAATCGACGTGCGCATAGTGCCGATTGGCCGTCTCGTATTCCACGTGCGCGGTCGCGATCGTGATGCCGCGCTCCCGCTCTTCCGGCGCGTTATCAATCGAGTCGAACGAACGGAACTGGTTCTTCGGGTTGTGCTTCTGCAATACCTTCGTGATCGCCGCCGTCAACGTCGTCTTGCCGTGATCGATGTGCCCGATCGTTCCCACGTTCACGTGCGGCTTCGAACGGTCAAACTTTTCCTTCGCCATAAAGCCCTTCATCCCTTTCGTAGCTCTACTGCACGTTGCAACCAGGGGCGCCGGCATTCCGGCTCCAGCCCCAAAAATCAGCCCCAAAAATCAGCCTTCAGCTTCAGCCGTCAGCTTTCAGTTTCGTCCCATTCAGACCGCTTCAACTCATTCTCGACGATCGAGACTGACAACTGATTACTGACTACTCTCTCAGTAATACGCGTAAGCCTTCAAATACCTCTGCCGCAACTCCGCCGGCACCTTCTCCACCAGCCGCAAATACCTCTCACGCGTCAACGCCTGATCCGAAACCGGCAGCGCCGCATAGAGCGCCGGAGCATCCTTGCCCAGAAATCCGCGCTTCAGAATCGTCTCGTAATCGCGGACCCGCAGTCCAGCCTTCTTCACACGGTTCAGCAGAACTTCCACGTCTCGGACATCAAACGCCGCGTCAAACAGCGAGTGAAGCTTCGCGTACCCCTTTTCATCCTGGACCGGAATTGCCGCCTGCTCGAACATTCTTCTCCTGGCCTTGGACTAACTTCTCAACTCTTCAAACTTTGGAGCGGGAGACGAGGATCGAACTCGCGACCAACAGCTTGGAAGGCTGTGACTCTACCACTGAGTTACTCCCGCCCTGAAACAGTTGTCAGGGTTCAGTGGTCAGGGATCAGTTTGTTCGTGCAATCGGAAGCCGCTTCCACCCTCGCGCCAAGGCCCCGACTAATCCCTGATCTCTGATCCCTGATCCCTCGTATCTCTGGAGCTGATGACCAGGATTGAACTGGTGACCTCTCCCTTACCAAGGGAGTGCTCTACCAACTGAGCTACATCAGCCCTTACGACAAACTCTCGGGCGTCGAACCGCTGCCCTTTTCTTCCGGATGGCCATCCTGATGGCGAACCTTGTCCGCCTGCAGAGCGACCACCGTGCGCAATGCCAGCCCGCCGAGAATCAGCAACGGAACCAGCTTTAACTCTACTGCCTTTCCCGCGATGAGGACCTTAGCGTCGCCCATCGTAAACCAAACCAGCGCGGCCAACACTGCATAAAGCCCCAAAGCCACCCAGAACTTGCGCTCCAACCCCGCGCCCGTATTCTGCAGCCCTTGAATCTTGCGCCTTTGAGCGGCAGTCGCGGCATTTTCATACCATCGCCGATCGTCGCGCATTGCCAATCCTCTACACCAGCCACCAAGGCCTCGTTCTGACCCCTGACAACTGATCACTGCTCTTGTGGTGCACAGGGGAGGATTCGAACCTCCGTAACTCGCAAGGAGTGGCAGATTTACAGTCTGCTGCCATTAACCGCTCGGCCACCTGTGCCCATACACCCTCCAGGACAAAAACTCCATCCGTGAGGCCCCAAACTGCCCACACCCAACGCGTCAACCCGGCGGCACAAAGCCGCTTCAACGCATACTGCCCCACCCGGAGAACATCCGGCATTGCGGAGCATGCACCTCAGTGGGATCGCCGCGGAGGACAGGTCCGGCACTCAAAAAAACCATGCACCGGTCCAAACTTTCTGCCGTTTCCAGCGCCGGTTTCGAGTTTCTAAGTGGAGCTGGCGAAGGGATTTGAACCCCCGACCCTCTGATTACAAATCAGATGCTCTACCAGCTGAGCTACGCCAGCCCAAAGACGGCTTCCCGCACCTCGCGAAACCGCTTCGCCACCCGGAAAATCTGCCCCGGAAACCAGTGATCGACGCGGGCACACTCCTGCTCCGCGCATACCACGGCACAGTCTCCAAGGTTAGCATATTGAATCGGGTGGAGCAAACCGCCCCATCGCGCCCGATCCCCCTTCTTTTTCAGACAATTTGGCTTGACTTTGGATGAAGCGCGCGTGAACCTTGCTCTCACAGTTTATTCCCAATTCGAGGAACATTCATGAACGTACGCAAGTTCTTCATCACCTGTTCAGCAGCGCTCTTGCTGCTGATCGCAGTCGAAGCCGTCTCTGCCTCGGCGCAAGGCGCCCCAGCGCGCCGCCCGCGAATCGCCGTGCTCGATTTCGATTACGGCACCGTGCAGACTGCCTCGGCCGCCGTGTTCGGCACCAACGTGGACGTGGGCAAGGGCATCGTGGACCTGCTCGTGACCGGCCTCGTGAAGGACGGCACCTACTCGGTGATTGAGCGTAAGGCGCTGGATAAAATTTTGGCCGAGCAAAACTTCTCCAACTCCGACCGCGCCGATCCAACCAGCGCCGCCAGAATCGGCAAGCTGCTCGGGGTCGACGCGATCGTCGAGGGCAGCATCACCGAATTCGGCAATGAGACCAAGAAGACTAACCTTGGCGGGGGCGGCGGCAACTGGCACGGATATGGAATTGGCGGCTTCGGCCACTCAAACTCCAAGGCCAATGTGGCCATCACCGCACGCATCATCAACATCGATACCGGCGAAATCCTGGCAGCCGCGGACGGCACCGGCCAATCCGCCCGCTCCAGCACTTCGATGCTCGGTGGCGGCGGCAACTGGCACGGCTTCGGCGGAGGCAATGCCGACTTCGGCTCCAGCGACTTCCAGCAGACCATCATCGGCGAAGCCACCAAGGCCGCCGTCGATCAGCTGACCGCCAATCTCGTAGCAGACGCCTCAAAGGTCGGCGTGCGCACAGTCGTTGTCGAAGGTGTGGTCGCCGCAGTCGATGGCGGCCAGGTGATTCTGAACGTAGGCGGCAACGCCGGCATCAAGGTCGGCGACGAGCTGCAGGTCCTCCGCGTGACCAAGGAGATCAAGGATCCCGCCACCGGCAACGTCCTCCGTCGCCTCACCACCACCATCGGCACGGTCAAAGCCACCGACGTCGACGCAGTGTCCGCGATCTGTACGCCTGTCTCCGGCACCGACTTCAAAGCCGGCGACCGCGTCAAGACGATCACTCAATAGCTCAAGTTAACCCGGAATAGCTCGAACGCCCGCCGCGCAGCAAATGTGGCGGGCGTTTTGCGGCAGCTCAAATATGGGCTGGAGTGGCAACATCTACTCCATGAGCGTGCCCGAATAGTCGGACTGCGGAAACCCACAGTCTGCGTATCCCCGGCGACGTAGCACTCCCGTCAAGCAGCAAAACGAACCTCGTCCGCTATGCTTGTAGGGGGTGCCTGCCCCCAGTGAGCAGGCTTCCCCGCACTTATGCACAGACGCACGCGTCGCACGCTGTTGATCGTCGCCGGAGTCATCGTCCTCCTCGCTGTCGCGATTTTCCTGCGCTCCAAAGCGCCCCCCGAAGCCGCGCGCCTCCTGCCCGAATCCGACGGCATCATCTACATCAACTTCAGCCCCTTCCGCGCCTTCTTTCATAAAAACCTGAAGCCGCCCGAGCGCGTCCCGGAATACCAGCAGTTCGTCGACGCCACCGGCATCGACTGGGAGCGAGATCTCGACCAGGTGGCCGTCGGCCTCCATCGCATGCCCGATCCCAACGGCCCCAACGGCCCCGTCGCCTATTCCCTTGTCCTGGTCGGCAAACTTACCGGCGCCCGGCTCAACAGCTGGCTCGAAGCGCACGCAACCTCCCGCGAAACCTACGCCGGCCATACCATCTACTCCGTCCCCTCCGAAGGCCGCACCGTCCGCGTCGCGCAAATCGGTTATGACATGCTCGCCGTCAGCAACACACCCACGCCCGAACAGATTCACTCCATGATCGATCGGCATCGCACCGCCGCGCTGCCCTTCGCCGGCTCCTCGCTGCTTTCGCATCACTACCATGAGGTCCCGCTCCTCTCGCTCGCCTGGGGTGTCGGCCAAATTGGGCTTCCCTTCTCCGAGAGCGGCGCGATCCACGTGTTCGGTCTCTCCCTGCCCCTCCAGGATGGCGCCACCATCATCGCCAGTGTCACACCGACGCTGCCGCTGGCCGGTTCGCTGCGCATGCGCGTCGAAGAGATCGCGCCCACCGAACAGGATGCCGACAATCAGGCCGCGTCGCTCAACCTGCTCCTCTCTCTCGCTCGCCGCGTGACGGTGCCGCTGGCTGAAACTCCCGCCAACAACGCCTTGAGGCAAATGCTGAAAACCGCGCAGATCGCACAGAAGCACGATCGCGTCATCGTGACTGCAACACTGACACCTTCGATTCTGAACAGACTTATCGCCAAAGTGAATTCCCCACAGCCGCCGGAAACAGAGGCCGTCCAAGGCGCATCGAAATAACTGCAGGCTATTACTTGGATTTGTCATCCTGAGCGAAGCTGCGTGCGCAGCACACAGCGCAGTCGAAGGATCTGCGGTTGACTTTTTGGAATTTCCAACCAGCACGAATTTGGGTTTCCCAGGTCACACTCTTGAGACCTGGGAAACCACGCACTTCAACGCCGCGCAAACTCCAACGACTCGCAACAACAAAATCCCGCACAAACCGAATCGAGTCGCTCTCAACCGCGTCTCTTTGACAAAAGCATTTTCATCCTTCTCGTGTAGAGTTGTAACGCCGAATTCTCAGTGCTTTCCAAATTGAATTGAGAGGTCTCATGAGCTTTCCCTTCCGCGCGCATGCTTCGCTTTTCGCTCTGCTTCTCCTGCCCTATATCTCCGCTCAAGCCGCCGATAACACCAACCACCCCGTCCTCACCGGTCAAGCGGCCTTCACTGACGCGCTTCACGAATCGCCGGGCATTCGTCGCCACGTCACAGTCGGCGATCTGCCTGCGCCCGCGCCCGACCAATCCGTTGACAATGGTCCCAACGTCGTCGCGCGTCCTGCCAACGCGTGGCCCATCGCGCCCAAAGGCTTCAAGGTCGACATGTACACCACTGGCCTTGAAAATCCGCGCCTCCTGCGTTTCGCGCCCAATGGCGATTTATTCCTCGCCGAAAGCGAACCAGGTAAAATCAAGGTCTTTCGCGGCGTCGGGAAGGACGGCAAGCCACAACAAACCTCGGTCTTCGCCACGGGTCTACACCAACCCTTCGGCATCGCGTTTTATCCCGCCGGTCCCAATCCGCAGTGGATCTACATCGGCGACACCGATGAAATCGTCCGCTTTCCCTATCGCAATGGCGACCTGAAAGCATCCGGTCCGCAGCAGAACCTGGCCGAGCTTCCTGGCGGCGGACGCCTGCGCGGCGGCGGCCACTGGACCCGCGACCTCGTCTTCTCGAAAGATGGCACCAGGCTCTTCGCCTCCGTCGGCTCGCACTCCAACATCGACGACCCCGATACCCATCCTGAGGAATTTCACCGCGCTGACGTGCTCGAGTTCACGCCCGAAGGCAAGTTCATCAAGGTCTACGGATGGGGCATCCGCAACTGCGTCGGCGAAGCGATCAACCCGATCACAGGCGAACTGTGGTGCTCCACCAATGAGCGCGATGGCCTCGGTAATAACCTCGTCCCTGACTACGTGACCCACGTGCAGGAAGGCGGCTTCTATGGCTGGCCCTGGTACTACATGGGTGGACCCAGTGGTGGCAGGCAGGACCCGCGCCACCAGGGCAAGCATCCCGAGTTACAAGCGAAAGTCCTCACGCCCGACATCCTGCTCAACCCGCACTTCGCCTCGCTCGAAATGATGTTCTACACCGGCTCCCAATTTCCTGCGGAGTTCAAGGGCGACGGCTTCGCCTGCGAACATGGCTCATGGAACCGCGCTCAACGCTCCGGCTATGAGTGCATCCGCTTGCCCATGCACAACGGCCACGCCACCGGCGAGTATGAAGATTTCCTCACCGGCTTCGTTACGCCCGACGGCCAAGTCTGGGGCCGCCCCGTAGGCATCGCCCAAGCTCCCGATGGTTCACTCTTCGTGAGCGACGATGGCTCTCACACCATCTGGCATGTCAGCTACATCGGCCACTAGCCGTGCCGGCAACTGCGCTTCACGCGCGACCGAATTGTGTCATCGACCCTATCGCTTCCCAAAGCGCCAATCCGCACGAAAAAGGGGGGCCCAGGTCTCGAGCCCGAGACCTGGGAAGGCGCGAACCAAAACCCTTGGGCTCTGTCATCCTGGGCAAAGGTCGCGCTCATCGCGGACAACTCTCGTCGCAGAACCCGCGGTTTTTGCTCCAAAGAGTAAAGAAAACGAAGACGACCCAATCCCCGAAGGTCCTTGCGCACAAAATTCTGCCCGGACCGCTCGAGATTCAGAAACTGCGCAAGAGAAAATCTCGCGTACTCGCGAGCACTTTCTCTCGTATCGCGGGCTCTGGTAGCATGCGCGCGATTTCAATGGCCCCGATCATGGTTGAAAAGATCGAAAAGAAAGCACGCTCTTTGTCGGCAGTTCGCTGGCCCGGCATAAAGGGAAGCATTCGATCCTTGTAGTTCACAAGCTCGGCAAAAATCAGGCCCCTCATCTTCTTGTCGACCCGCGCCATTTCGGGCGCAAGTGCTGGCAGCGGGCAACCGCGCTCCACGTGATCGCAGTATTCCAGACTTAGATAAGCCTTCACAATCGCCTTCCACGGTGTCTCAGAGTGCGACTGTTCGGCGGCATGAGCCAGGTTGTCGGCGATCTCCCGGAAAGCCTCGCGGAGCGACTCCAACAGTAACTCGTCCTTGCTTTCGAAGTGTTTGTAAAAGCCTCCGTGTGTCAGACCGGTATCGCGCATCACCGCCGCAACACCCGTGCCATTCAGGCCCTCGGCGCGTACCCGTCTCGAGGCGTCTTTCACGATCTTCTGATGGACTTCCGCTTTGTGTTCGGGTCTGTAACGCATGGCTCATTTTAGGATGTTCGAGATCACCCCTCGATGCTGCTGGCCGAGGGTGAGCAAAAAAAGTCCGAATCCATAGGATTACTTATGTCATCCTATGGAGCGAATGGAAAAGGGAGGATCCAATGCCACCGCAAACTGTCTTCCAACTGCAGCTCGTTTTAGGTTATGTCGCGTGCCTGCTTTGGTTCGGCACGTACGCCCTGCCGCGACTCCGGTCGATAAGCCGGCTCGAAGCACACCGTGCCATCGCGACCCTGCACAGTTTCCGCTTCTTCGGGCTCGTCTTTATCCTTCCAGGCGTCATCGGCCCAAATCTGCCTGCGAGCTTTGCCGTGTTCGCCGCCTACGGCGACTTTGCAGCCGGAGTCTTGGCGCTACTGGCGCTTCTGACGGCAAGGATTCGTCCCCTATTTTGGTCGTTTGTCGTCGCCTTCAATCTCGTAGGAGCAGCCGACATCATCGTCGACTATTACCACGCGATCCGGGCCGGCCTTCCTGTGCTGGCTGGTCAGCTCGGCGCCACCTACGCGATCCCGATCATCTACGTGCCCTTGCTGATGATCACGCACATCCTCGCTCTTTATTGGTTGGTGCGCCCTCAACCCAGGGCCGCACACGCCCTTGACGCCCGTACGACCGCATCCTAGATTGAACTTCGCCGAGGTTTCCTCGGCGAGGTCCGCAGCGCATCCACGAAGTAAATCTACGGCCTCAACGATTCTCATTCGCCCGAGCGCGCCGCATTGTGTCGACCATCTCTGGAATTCTTCGCCTACTTCCCCTTCAATCCAAGGGCCGCAACAGTATCCGGATCCACGACCGACTTTCCGCTCGCATCCTTCACCGCCACGCCAAAGCCGTTATGGTAATCCCACATCGCCCAACCGATGCCATCGGCTTCGAGCGCCGTGCGCACATCGCGCAGCCAAGCCAGCCGCGACGCAGGCGCCGTCACCTCGCGATAAGCGCCAAACTCATTGCAGATAAGCGGCACATCGTTCTCATGCGCCCACGCCGCAGCCTCGTCGATCGTCAGGCGAATGCGGTGTGCGTCCCAGTGATCGAGCCAGTAATTCTCCAGCTTGAAGCGATCGGCAAGATCGGGAACCTGCTTCACCAGCTCCTGCATCGAGTCATCCGTCGGCGGATATGGAATCCCGTGTTCGTAAATCCAATAGCTCGCGCCCCAGCTCGCGCCCTGGTGAGTAAACTCATGCGGATCGTAGAAGTGGAAGTTGTAAATCACATTGCCGTCCGGCAGCGGGTGTTGCGTCAGAAGATCCACAATGTCGGAATAATTCGGCCCAGTGGCGATGATTGTGTGCCGGGGCGCGACTTCGCGTATCGCCGCTGCCACGCGTGCCTGGATGCCCGCCCAGCGATAAGGATCGTTTTCTTCCGGCTCATTCATGATCTCGAAAAAGACGCGCTCCGGGTCGCGACCGGCATAATGCGCCGCGAGCCTTCGCCACAGCTGTACGAGCCGATCCACGGAAGCGTTGTTGGCGCGAATGCCCTGCTTGTACGGCTCTTCGGGATGCAGATCGACTTGCACCGCCATGCCGTCGGCAAGAATGCTATCGAGCGCATGATCGAGACGCGCCATGAATTCCGCATTCAAGCCATCGGCGCCGCGCGGATACTGCTCAAGGGGCGTTGCGTCGACGCTGAGGCGCACATTATCGAAACCCAGCTTCGCGATGATCGCAATGTCTTCCGGAGTTGTCTCGGTGTCCGTGTGATGCGCAGAGTAGTCAGGTGCGTTCTGCGAAAACCAGTGCGAGACGTTGATACCCCGCTTCAAGTGCTGCGCGCGAGCGAAGGCCGTTCGTAGATCGGCAGCACGATCGGGGGCGCGGTCCTGTGCGAAGGCAGCGAGAGAGAACGCGACAAAGGTAATGAGGCAACGACTGGGAACGCGCACGGCGGAGTCTCCTTGCAAGGGCAAAAATGCCCGAAGTGACGATATCACCAACCGCCCCTGGGGAAGGCTCCTGGACACGTGAACAGATTCATAAAAGCCAGAAGCGGCCCCTGAGGAGCCGCTTCTGGCTTTCACAAGATTGCCGCTTACTTGCTGGAAATTGGATTCGAGATGCTGCTCAGTTCCGCCTGCGCGTACGTGGTGCGTAGATATTTGTGCGGATTCACCGGCACGTTGTGTACACGCACCTCGTAATGGAGGTGGGGGCCAGTAGCCCGGCCGGACTGTCCGACGTAGCCAATCACCTGGCCACGGGTTACGTGTTGTCCAGGCACTACGGCAATTTCAGAGAGGTGACCATAGATCGTCCTCAAGTCATGGCCATGGTCGAGGACGATCTCTTTGCCATAGCCGGAAGCTGTCGAGGCCCCGGTCACATCGCCGTCGGCGGCTGCCCGCACCGGCGTGCCGTACGGCGCGTCAATATCGATGCCGGTATGGAAGGCGCCTTCTCCGTTGAATGGATCCTCGCGCTCACCGAAACTCGAAGCAACACGGCCCTCAATCGGCCAGAGCGACGGGGCATCCGCAAGTTGCGTCCAGTCTCCGGTAAAGGAGGGCGTCAAGCCGCCTTCGAGGGCGCGCGTGACGCGCCCGGACATCGCCTGTTCTCGCAACGCATAGAACTGGTCGATCGAGAGCTTGACTTCCTGCGGGCTGACCTCGTCGCTGAGGGCAAGGCTCTGTGGGGTGGGCGCGGTAACAGGATTGGCCTGCTGTTCTGCATTGAGCTTGTTTTGCCGCAGACCATACAGCGTAGTCACTTCGCTTGCCAGCGCGCCCAGCGATGCCACTTGCACATCGCGATCGTGCGCGATCTGCGCCATCTGTTTGTAGTTTTTGCGGAGGGTTTCGCGCTCCTGGCGCACCTGGTTGTAGCTCTCGGTCTTGAGCAGCATGCGCGTGTACGATCCAGCCAGCCCGACGATGGTGAATGCACCCACCAGCGCGGCCGCGACGAATCCGTACACGTAGTGAAGAGGCAGCGGAATCTTCCGCACCTTACCATCTTCATCCCGGGCAACAAAAAGAATGTAATAGCGTTTCCGCAGCATAATCTTCTCTCATTCCCGCATCTGGGAAGGCTGCAATTCGCCACAAACCAATCGAACAGCGAAAGGCTCTAGGGGGCTCTTGGGGGAGTCCGCGAAAACCGATGAAAGGCCCTGCGTGGGTGCTCTTTCTAAGACGTTCGGATTAGGCTAACAAACGCGTCTCCGTAGGGTCAACGAAATCAGTGGGAAAACTCCCTTTCTCCCGCGCCAACAGTCCCTTATGGCAGCCCTCCTTTGGTTTCTTTTCGCGGCGAACACCGGCCAGTTGCCCTATTCTCATAGGGATGCGCAACAACCATGGACCTTTTTCCTTGAAAGGCGCGCCCGGTGAACGGGCGCTCATTCAGCGAATTCGTAGCCTCACAGGCCGTAAATCCTTCGCTGCGCTCGCCTTAGGAATCGGGGATGACTGCGCGTTGCTAGTGCCGAAACCCGGTGAGCAAATCGCCGTAACGACCGACCTCTCCATCGCCGGCCGCCATTTCAAGTTAGAGTGGCATCCGCCGGAAGTGGTTGGTTATCGGACACTGGCGCGAGGCCTCAGCGATCTGGCAGCCATGGGGGCAAGACCGCTGGCAGCTTTTCTTTCCTTAGGTTTACCGTGTGAGCTGACAAGACGAAAAGGACAAAGAAAAGCCTGGGTCGATGGATTCTACGAGGGCTTCCTGGCCCTGGCCGGCGCGCACAAGACCCCTCTGGCGGGTGGCGACCTGGCGGAAGCGCCCATCGCGGTAGCTGACATTGTGCTGGTCGGGGCTGTTCCCCGCGGGCGCGCTTTACTGCGCTCAGGCGCACGGGCGGGAGACCTGCTCTACGTGACGGGAGCACTCGGCGGTGCCGCAGCCGGCCTGGCAGAGTTGGGCAAGCTCGCGGCAGGAGCGGGCGAAGGGACGGGACCTCCTCGTTTGCCGAAGCCAATGCGAGGCATTCTAGCCGCTCACTTGCATCCGCAGCCTCGCATCGCGCAGGGATTATGGCTGCAGCGCCGAGGATTGGCAAATGCGGCAATTGATTTGAGCGACGGGCTTTCGACGGACCTCGCTCACCTCTGCGAGGAATCCGGAGTGGCTGCCGAGATCGATGCAGGTGGCGTCCCGGTTTATCGGGGCGCCACATTCGAACAGGCTCTCCATGGCGGAGAGGATTATGAACTCCTGTTTGCCGCGCCGGCAAAGGCGCGCATTCCGAAAGAGATTGCCGGCGTTGCCGTCACCTGCATCGGACGAGTCTTGCGGCATCGCTCTGGCCGGCCACGAATTACGCTAGTCAGCGATCGTGGACGACAGCCGCTTGAACCTCGGGGCTGGCAACATTTCTCCTGAAGTCGAACGCTCTTCAGTCGAGAGCCCCCGCTCTAGAATCTTGCCCGTTGTTTATCGGAGTGGCTAGCGCAAGTAGGAACATTCTTTCGGCAGCGCTTCCAGCTTCTGCAGCCATTCATGGAAATGCGGGCATTCCTGGCGCATGGAGCCCAGTCCAATTTCGAATGCGGCTATCACACCGAAGAGTACTTTTTCGTACCGCGGAAACAGACGAATGATCCTTTTCGAAGGAGCCGTCACACTTGAATCGTTAATATCTTCCGGGGTTTCGAATTCCCGCCGGATCGCGTACATCTGTTCCGACAACCCGCTCTTCCCAATCCCTTGCTCAAATCGATCAGGATCGCTGAAGAGCAGCGCCTCGAACTCGTGCATCATGACCATTGGGACGAATCGTCGTGGATCGAAACGCTGACCGAGTTCACGACAAATTTCCTCGTGGAGCGCAGCTTCCACGCACTCAGCCTTCTCCAGAGTCATGCGCTTTCCCGGAGCAATTGCACGCCCAGGCCAGTCAGCCGGCATACCGTAATAATCCACCAGGGTTGTGGCAACCGCACCAGCGTCCTGCTTGAGGTGCCGCACAATGTCGTTCCGAGTTGACTGCCAGCTGCGAATACCCCCGCGTCTGCTGCGAAGGCGCGGATTTCCGACTAAGCGGGCACTGACGGAGCCGTAACCAGCCTGGACCAAATGATCTCGCAGAACATTTTGAACAAAAGTCTCTTCCGTCTGGCCCTCTACATGGATGAGTAGCCGCGGCATCGTTATTCTTTCACCGGTCTTCCGGCGAGCTCGCCCTTCTCCCAAAGCTGTCCCAGGCTGTAATCCCGGAGCCATTCTGTGAGCGGTTCAGGTTCCAATCGCCTGATTTCCGTGGCGCCATCCACACGATCGGCAACTAGAATATCTTCCGGCTCGAAGTAATCCAGCAAAAGCGGCGACTGGGTGGCAGCAATCACCTGCGTCTCCCGCGAGGCTTGCTTTATCAGGGATGCAAGTAACTCGATTGCATATGGGTGCAGACCTAGTTCCGGCTCATCAACCAGAATCACGGAGGGCCTCAGTTCCACTGGCTGCAGAAACAGCGTTGCGAGCGCGATGAAACGCAAAGTGCCGTCAGAGAGTGAGGAGACGTCGAAATAATCGTCCGTGCCGACGTGGCGCCACTCAAGCTTGATGGTATTGGGATTCTGCGCGAGAGGTGCGAGTTGAAAGTCGTCAAAGAACGGCGCGACGTTCTGGACAGTCTTGCGGACGAGCTCGTACGATTCCCGGTACTGTTGACTCAGCCGGTAAAGGAACGCGGTAAGATTGCTCCCGTGCTCTCGCAAACTGCGGTTGTCGTCGACCTGATTGGTCCTTCTTAGAGGCGAACTATCACCAGTGTCGCGAAATTGATAACGACCATAGGACGGGCTTGGAAGCTCCTGTCCTTCCCACGCGCCTCCTTTCGAAGAGATTCCAGATAATGTTGCCATTCGGGGTAGTGTGTATTCGCTCTTTGCTAGTTCGTCGTTGGCAGAATAGAGGTAGTGCGCAATCAGGATTAATCCATTATTGACGAACAACTCGAAGTCGATACGACTCGTGATCTTTGGTCCAAAATGCAGAATTCGATCGGCCCCACCTCGGCGGGCTACGTAGTCCTTAAGCCGGCCACCCTCGGCCTCGCTTAAAAAAACGAACGCTTCGAGAAAATTCGACTTCCCGGAACCGTTCGAGCCGATCAGCAAATTGACAGAGCGAAGAGGCAGGTTTTCGATGGAACGAATGCTCCTGAAGCCCTTGATCGTGATGGAACGGAACGCGTCGGAGGCCATCGTATTCTCACCCTTGTCGATCTGCCAGTACGCCGCTCATATGTCCTGGCGCTTTCGATTAGGATAGCGCGGCGCCGGGCGGGACTACCCACCCAAGCTCGGCGCGGTGTTCAGCTAGTTACATGAGAGGAACCGGCACAACGCAACACCAGGTACGCTCGCACGCTTTGAGCGGCTATGATCAGAACGTCATGGAAAACGAAAAGGTGCGCGTGCGGTTTGCTCCCTCTCCCACAGGGCTGCTGCACGTGGGCAACGCGCGGACGGCGCTCTACAACTGGCTCTTTGCGCGCCACACCGGAGGAGACTTCGTCCTCCGCATCGAGGATACCGACACCGAGCGCTCTCACCCGCGCTTTGAAAAGCAGCTGACTGAGGACCTGCGCTGGCTGGGTTTGAATTGGGATGAAGGCCCGAACGAGCCCGGTGCCAGGGGCATGGGGAAAGGCGAATTCGCCCCCTACCGCCAATCCGATCGACTCGACATCTATGCAAAACACGCGGCAAAGCTGTTGGAGGAAGGAAAAGCCTATCGCTGCTTCTGCTCGATTGAAGAGCTGGAGGCGGAACGCAAGTCGCTTGCGGAAAAGCAAATGCCGCAGGTCTACTCCGGCCGCTGCCGGAACCTGAGCGAGAAAGTGATCAAGAGAAATGTTGCGGCGACTTTGCCTTTTTCGATCCGATTGAAAATCGGCGAAGAGCCGCTGCGCTTTCACGACAGGGTGCGTGGGCCAGTCGAGTTTCAGGCCGAAGCGCTCAGCGATCCCATCCTCGTGCGTTCCGGTACTGAGAAGGATCCAGGGATTCCGGTGTACAACTTCGTCGTCACCGTAGATGACGCTCTGATGAAAATCACCCATGTGATCCGTGGCGACGACCACATTTCGAATACGCCTAAGCAGGTTGCAATTTACGAGGCCTTTGGCTGGCCGTTGCCGATGTTTGCGCATCTCTCCACCATCCTCGGCGCAGACCGCGAGCGGCTCTCCAAGCGGCATGGCGCAACATCCATCGCGACGTTTCGCGAGATGGGTTACCTCCCGGAGGCGATGGTGAACTATCTGGCGCTGTTAGGCTGGGGCTCTGAAGATGGCAAGACCGAGACCTTCACCCTGCCCGAGTTGGTGAAAAACTTTACTCTCGAACGCGTAACGCCTTCGCCCGCCATCTTCGACTTTGACAAGCTGAATTGGTTGAATCGCCACTACATCAAGCTTGCTTCGCCGGTGCGTATCGCAGCGTTGGCGTGGGAGTATTTCGGCGGGCTTCTGCCGGAGAAGGACGACGCCAGCGACGAAGTCCTGGTGTGGTTTGTGCAACTGATTGGGCTGTTTTCTCCCAGCGTCGATCATCTCGATCGGCTCACAGCCAAGGCGCTGTTCATTTTCGGATTCGATCCGGAAGTGACGCGCTCGAAGCACGAGAATGCGGAAGTTCTTGCCGCTGATTCGGCGCGTGTGGTGCTCGCCGAACTTGCCGATCGTGTCCGGGCACACAGTCTCCCGATTACGCCCGAGATTTTCAAGCAGTGGCTGGAAGAGATCGAGCAGGCAACCGGGGTCAAAGGCCAGGAACTCTTCCATCCCATCCGCATCGCGATCACCGGTGCCCATTCCGGCCCCGAGTTCGACAAACTGATCCCCGTGATTGAGCAGGGCTCGACACTTGGCTTGAGCGTGCCCAGCATCCGCCAACGGGTGGAGCGGTTTGTCGGGGTCTAGTCCGTGCCCTCATTTTCAATGGACTTGAGCTTTCCTCATCGATGGGAGGCGGAGGTGCTCGCGCGGCGACCGCTCATTCTGCCTCCACGGCATTTCATCTATCCGCGCGACGCTGAGGAAATCGAACGCGGCGCGCTGGAGGTGCTGGTTCGGCTTGACGCAGCCGGCATGCAACCCTTTCTTGCAACGTGTGCTCTCGGATTTCGCGATCCGGCCGTTCCCACTGGCCTTTGGACTACTCCAAAACCAGAAGAGCTTTGCGCCGTCTCGGGCGGATATGCCTACCTGATCGACACGACTGCGCCGGAGCGGTTCACCATGATCCCGTATCGGCCCGTCCTTGCGCTGCGTGCGCTGCCCGATTACAGCCTCCTGCTGTTTGTTGGCCATCACGCCATTCTGGCGCGGGGTGCCGCAGGGGAGGCATGGCAATCCGGGAAGCTCTCGGATGAAGGCGTAACGATTACCACAGTCGAGCATGGCGTGTTGCGTGGCCTGGGCTGGGAGATGAGGTCGGACAAAGAAACGACGTTTGCGCTGAATGTGCACACCGGACTGCCAGTCGAGCCATAAGACGATTTTTCAGATCTCGGTATTCGCGTGGAACTTCTCCGCCAGCAGCTGAATCAGGGCTTGTGGTTGATGGCTATCAATCACATAGCTCGCCTCCGGTCTGGACTGATCGCCGCCTGGACTTGCCAGAATAATGGGGATGTCCGGAGCAAGCTGTTTCACTTCCGACAGGACGCCGGGATGTTTTCGCAAGAGACCGAAGTGTACGAGCACGACATCGACATTGGAAAAGCGCCTAAGGAGATTGATTCCATCGTCAGCGTTATACGCAGTGAGCACATTGTGCTTGGCGGTTTCCACCACAAGCTTCCGCGCGGACAGTCCTTCAGGTTGCTCCTCTTCCATCATCAGGACAACAAGAGATCTCAAAGTCTCTCCTCGACCGGCTTCCTCAACGGGAACCGGACCGAGTGATTGGATGCGCACGGTCCTGACCTGGAAACATCGGCTGCTTATTAAAGGAGAAAAGTCGTTTCGGGATCAAAGTTTATCCCGCGGCCATAACTCTTTTATTTGCAGGCAAAATGCTCTCGTACCCTGCGTACACACCTTCAAACACGGAATCCCAGCTTGCGGTAAGCGCGTAGACCCGCGCTGCCTCGCGCATCGCCGCATGTTTTGCGGGATCGCTGAGAATCCCGGCAACCGCCGTGGCAAACTCCGAGTCGGGCACGATACGCCCGGTCTCGCCGTCGTGCACAATCGTCTTCGGGCCGCCGTCGGGCGTCACGACCGCGGGAACCCCACTGGCCAGCGCCTCCAGCACCACGTTGCCGAAAGTATCGGTGTGCGACGGGAAAACGAAGAGGTCCATGTTGGCATAAGCCTCCGAGAGCGCTTCCCCGCGTAGAACACCAGTGAACTCCGCGCGACGCAGTCGCTCCCGCAGCCAGGCTTCGTCTCCGCCGTGACCAACAACAAGAAAACGAAAGCTCTCGTGCCCCATACGCTCGAGTTCATCCTGCACCCGCACCAGGCCCGCAATGTTCTTCTCGACGGAGAGGCGACCCACAAAGCCAAGCACCTGGTCCCGGTCATCGGGCCGGCGATTACGCTTTTTAGGATGAAAGAGCTCCGCATCGACGCCGCGCGGCATCAGGAAACAAGGTTTCCCGGTCATCTGCCCAAGTTTCCGGCAGAGGTCAACATTGGGCGCGAAAAGCACTTGAGCGATCGAATAGAACTTGGCTGCCGCAGCCATGGCAAGGTCTTCGATCGTCTGGCCGGTTGCAGCGGATTGCCGCGCCGGCAGCAACCGAAGAAACCACTCCGAGCGGCGGGCTGCGTATTCATGGATATTCGTGTGCCAGCTCGCGGCGAGAGGCAAATTCAGATGGTGGGCAAGGCCGGCCCCCAACATGCCGACTTCGCTCGGTCCCGTGATGTGAATCAGATCGGGCTTGAACCGCTCAAGAACTTCCTCAATGAACGGAATATGGCGCAGAAATGCGGGATCGAAGAAAAGATCCTTTTCGAGAGCAATGGAAAGAAAGCCGCGGGGCAGTTCCAGTGTCCATACGCTGCCCTCTTCGATGATCGCCTGGGTGCGGTCGCCGGCGCGCACACAAAGAAAAGGCAAGTTGCGACGGCGGGCAAACGCTTCAAAGTGTCGACTGGTATGGGCAACCCCATTCACTTCGTGGAAGGAGTCAGGAAAATAAGCCACGCGCGGCACAGTTGCGATCATACCCTGCTTCACTTGCAGCAAAATAAGCCCCGCTCAGGATTTCAAGCCTATTCGCCCAGGGCCAGGCGCAGCTTTTGCGAATCGCTCCACGCCATCCGAAGGCCGTCGGAGACTGGTCCCAGGCCAAGCATCGCCACCATGGCAATGGTCCAGCCAATCGCGCGAGGTGCTCGGCCCTTGGGCCAAATCTCTGTCAATGGGCGAACCACACCCTGCGCGTCGGGATGGTACACGCGCTCATCCCAGGTCCGCGAGCCCTGCGGAAACTCCGGATAGTTGCGAATCGCGTCCATTGTCGACTGCAGAATGCGATGCTTCCACGGCTCCGCATATTGGGGCATGAAGAGCACGTTGCTCTTCTTCTCCCGGCGGATCTCGTGGACAAACTCCGTGAAGCTGGTGGCATCGGTCAGGTTGATGTTCGCATTCGGCTCCACGCCGTGCCGATCGCCGCCGCTGATCAGCAACATGTTCCATTGCGCAGCCAGTTGCCGCACCGCACGATTTTCGTCCCAGTGGCGCAGACCGTTCAGTTCCAGCGCGTGCAGCCATGTGCCATTCTTCTGGATGAATTCGTTGACCAGGAACTCGTGCTTTTCCTGGCCGACCAGGTAGAGATCCCACATGGGGTGATTGAAGACCACCAGGACATTGGGTTCCTGATGCAGCGCTGCAAGAATTTGCGTGAGTTCTTCATCGCTTGGCCTTGCGGTGAAGTCTTCCAGCACACGCATCCAGTCGGCAGCCCGGGCGCTGGGCAGGTTGTGAATGCCGAGATGGAAGGACTGCACGCCACCGTAGGGGGCGCTCCATTCCACCGAAACCGGGATAGCGCGGGCGCTGGGCACCGTCCGCAGAAGCATCGGAGCATTGATGTTGTCGTGATCCGTAATCGAAACCATGGAAGCCACATCGAGGTTCTCGATTTGCCGGCTCTCCAGGTCGAAGGCCAGCTTGGGCGTCATCGGCGGCGTCCAATAACTGTTCGCGTAATCGATACGGACACCGTGAGCTGCCTTCGATCGGCGCTCGAGCCGCGAAATCAAAGGACGAATCAGCGGGTATTGATTCCCGAGATTGGCCAGAAAATCCAGCGTCTCTTTGGACTGGTTGGTATGGCTGTGCAAGGAGACCCCGGAACGGAATCCCTTGGCAGCCTTCTGGTCGCGCCACAGGTAGTTGATGGTGGAGTTGGCCATGTCCCCTCCCTTAATCGCGAACTAAGCGATTCCACAATTGCTGTACCCCAAAACACCTTCAAGCGGCACTTCCGCGACTATAAAAGGGCACCCTAATTGCGGAACCCCCTTCCAGCTGGAGTTTCCAGGATCAGTATCCCCCGGATGCCGTCAATATCGCGTTAAGAGAGTGCGAATGGGCCTTCAATTGGGGCAAGAATCAATTCAGTAACCAGAAATGCCGGTAAAACCAGAAGGAAACCCCTTAAATCCCGGGAATTGCTGCACTCCAAAGTGTGCTTTCGTGATCGGGGAGGATGATAAGAATTGCTGAATCCACTGCACCATCTGCAGTGCAGGCGGTTCAGAGGGGGTGCGAATGCTCTAGTCGTTCGACTTCGCCATCTCCGGTCCAAGAAAGTCTTCGAGGGTCGCCCCCGGCATCACTTCCTGGGGTGGCTGCTCCGCCGCCGCTTCCGGGATCAGGTAGTTGTCGGTCAACCCCTTGCGCAGCATCTCGAAGGCCTCTTCCGGTGTGTCGGCAAATTGGAAAAGCTCCATGTCCTTGGGAGAGATGGCTCCGGTGTCCACGAGCACGTCCAGATCGAAGACACGGCGCCAATATTCCGGACCGTAGATGACGACAGTGATTTTCTTGGCCAGCTTCTGCGTCTGCGCAAGGGTGAGAATCTCAAACATCTCGTCGAGGGTGCCGAAGCCCCCAGGGAAAACAACCAGCGCCTTGGACAGGTACGCAAACCAGAGCTTCCGCATGAAGAAGTAGTGGAACTCGAAGTTGAGCGACGGCGTGATGTAAGGATTGGGCGACTGCTCGAAAGGCAGACGAATATTCATGCCAACGGTTTTGCCGCCGGCCTCATAGGCGCCGCGATTGGCAGCTTCCATGATGCCGGGGCCTCCGCCAGAGGTGACAACAAAGCGATGGCGTCGCGAGGGAATTGTTTTGGCCCACGTTGTGAGCATGTGGGAGAGACGGCGTGCATCTTCGTAATAGCGCGCCATTTCCACGGCGGCCACGGCGCGCTTGCGCTGCAGATCGGTGGCCTTGCCTGCGGCAATCTCCGGCGGTTTAGCGGGCTGCTCCTCGCTCGGTGCGGGACGCGTGGAACCGGTGTTATCGAGCAACTCCAGTTCGTGGTCAGCTTCTTCTTTGCCCCGAAAGCGCGCAGATCCGAAGAACACAACGGTGTCCTGAATGCGCTCACGGCGAAAACGCGCCAGCGGTTCCATGAACTCGGCCACGATTCGGATCAGCCGGCCGTCGGCGCTGTTAAGAAAGCTGGGATTCTCATAGGCCAGCGGCGCGGAGGCGAGAGGCGATGGCATCCCGTTTCCCGGCAACTTCGCAGCTGTATCGGCATCAGACGGGGACGCCGCGTTCTCACTTGGCAACTCTGCTGTCTGCGCTGTGGCTGACGTTGGGCTGCCGCTCGCGCCTTGCGACGAAGGTTCTGAGATCGCGGAAGTGCCTTTTTTCTTGCCCTGGTCGTTCTTTCGGTCGCTCATGGCTTACCTGTTTCTGTTGCCGATGGCGTCTTTCAGCGCTATCCATAAATTCAGTAATCCTAATCCGGATATGATGCCCCGAACCGCGCCATTGGCAGCATAAATAGAGAGCGTCGGGAACTGAACGAAGAGCGGATTCTGGTCCCAGAAAAGCGGAGACCACGGCGCATAACAGACCGCCAGGCCGATGTAAATCCGTAACATCACACGCAAAAACAGCTCAGCACGGATGAGCCATCGTGGAATTCGTTGCGGAGCATGTGGTCCCGACGATGTGGACGGTCCGTTCGACAGGGATCCCGGTTCAGGAGCCGGGCTCGCGGGCAACGGAGGCGATATCAATTCCGGCTGCTGAGACATTCGTCAATAAAAACTTCCGGCTTCCGGTCCATCAAGAACTTGACTGGAACGGGGTGGCCGTATTGAAACGGTATCACAGCGGCAAGCTCAGCAAAGGCCGTCCCGCCCCACCGCCCGGAACGTTGGTTCTCTGATGGGATTGCCGGCCCATCGCGGGCGGCGTATTTTATTTGTGTGCGCGGATTCCTTTCCAAAGGAGATTCCCCATGAAGCGCGTCGCAGTGTTCGGATTTGGCCTCTTTCTCGCGACAACGATGCTTGGTGCACAAGAAGCACCGTCGCCCTCCGTTCGGCAGAACAACATTCAGCAGTCCTCGAAGGATTTCGTGATGTATCCTGGCGCGCCTGCATGCCCGGTGAGTATGCACGCACTGCAGGGGCATGGCAGCGGATTGGTGGCCGCGCGCGATGCGAAGCCCATCGAGGGTCCTTCACAGAGAATCCATCTCGTTCTCAGCAATCCAAAATCGGCGATGGTCGCCAGCGCAAAAGTGAAAGTCTTCGGGTTGTCGGCTAAGGATCGACTGGAACGGACGTCGGATCGTTCGTTCGACCTTACAAATCGGGACGGCGCGTCCGACCTCACCAGGATTCTTGACGTCACGTTCGCACCGGAAGGCGAGAAGGATGTCTCCACCGATCTCCTGCTCCCCGGCTTTACTTCGATCCGTTCGGTTGAGCTCGAATCGCTCACCTATAAAGATGGCTCAACCTGGACCGTCGATGGGATGCAGACCTGCCATGTCACGCCCGATCCAATCATGCTTCTCGCTGATCGTTGAAACACGCTCGCTTCCGGAGATCGTTATGCAGACCGACTTGTACGAAATCGACGGCAGGCGAGTCCTTGAGTGCTCAGCCGAAGGACCGATTTTGCGAACTGCTCAAGACGCAGTCGATCTGATCGGCGAGGCGAAGTCGGCCGGAGCGAACGTAGTCGTCTTGCCCATCAGCCGGCTTGATCAGGCATTCTTCCAATTGCGCACCGGGATCGCCGGGGAGATTGTACAGAAATTCGTTACCTACCAGGTCGCCGCCGCAATTGTCGGAGACACCAGTCAACTCGAATCAGAAAGCACCTCCCTTCGTGATTTCATTCGCGAATCGAATCAACGAGGCTCGATCTGGTTTCTCGCCAACAAAGAAGAGTTGCAGGTGCGGCTTGGGAGGGCCAATCGCCCAACTTGATTCGCGGTCACTCTTCTGCTTGCCAGGCAACTTTTCAAAACGTAGATACGCGCCAATCATCGGTTCGGCGGGATGCGTGAACGCGTCGGTAGATGTATAGAGACGTGTGAGATTAGAGATTGCCGCGATATTGCAAATGCAGGCCCAGGCGCGGCACTACAGCAGTTTCACAATTGCTGTACCCCGAAGCCACCGCTGCCGAGTGGCATTTTCCTTAAGAAAATGACACCTTTCGCGGAACTGAAAAGGGCACGTGAATTGTGGAACTGCTCTAAACCCCAGTCGAGCACTACGCGATCGAATTCGCTTCCGGCGCTTCGACCGGCACCACCTGCACAGACGCTGATTCCACTTCCACACCCGCTGCCCCAGAGGCTGGATGCGCCGTGGGGAGAAAGATGGAAAAAACCGTCCCGCTAGCGCCATAGCGCTGCCTGCTCCATACCCTCACATTGCCTCCATGCCGCTCGACGAGCTGCGCCACCACCCACATCCCCAGGCCGGTTCCAGTCTCGGGTTTGGTGGTGAAGAACGGCTCGAAAATACGCCGCATGGTCGTGCGATCCATCCCCACACCGGAATCGCAGAACGTCACCCGCATTCCATCCACCGCGCGGTCGCGCCAGTTGTTCGATGGACGAAGCCGAATCACCATCTTTCCGCCCTGCGAGATGGCCTCAATGGAGTTGGCTACGAGATTCGCGAAGATCTGCTGCGCCTCACTGGGCATGCAGGCGATAGCGACTTCATTCGTTGCGCGTACTTCGACTGTGATTCCGCCCGCCACCAGCCTGGGACGAAACATTGCGATGACGCCCTCGACAACCTCCGAAAGCATCGTGATCTTCGGCGCGCCCTGTTGGCGGTGAAACTTCAATGTCGACTGCGTAATCAGCGATACGCGCAGCAGTTCGTCCAGCGCGTTGCGTGCATAGGCATGCGCTTCCTCGGCCGCGCCGCTCATGGTGATCAGGTAAAGCAGATTTGTGACTGCTTCGAGCGGATTATTGATCTCGTGCGCAACCGACGCCGCCAATCTTCCCGCAACAGCAAGTTTCTCCGCGCGCAACATCGCCTCTTCGGCACGCTTGCGGTGCGTCACGTCGGAGACCACTCCCATCAGCCAGGTCGCGCGTCCTTCGCTGTCCCGGACGCACCGCCCTTGCGACTCAACCCAGCGCACGGTGCCGTCGGGCCATACAACCCGATACTGACGCTGGAATTCGTCAGAGTGTTCCATGTCATGCGCAAACGCTGCACGCATGCTTTCTGCATCATCGGGATGAATTGCATCGAACCATATCTCATTCCTCGGCTCGAACTCACCCGGCGCGTAGCCGATAATCCGGAACATTTCGTCCGACCACTGCACGGATTCGCGTTGCACATCCCAGGTCCAGAGCCCCATGCCGCTGGCGCGCAAGGCAATCTGTAGAGCTGCATCGCGATCCCGCAACGCCTCGCCCGCGCGCACGCGTTCCTCTGCCATTTGCCGCTGCGTCTGCGCCAGAATGAGACTCTTCTTCAACTCCTGCCCTCTCAATTCCGCGCGCTGGTCAGCCCAGCGACGGATCAACACGCCCAGCAGCGTCGATAGCACCAGGAACAGCGAAAGACGCATTTCCTGCTGCGCAAATCCGGTCGAAAACCGGAACTGCGCCTTGGTGAGCAGCAGGTCCACTAGGGTCACGTCGAGAATGGCGCAACCAAAGCTCCCTGCCATCCCAAAAAACCATGCACTCAAAACTACAGTGGGAAATGCGAGTAACAGAGGAAAGGCGTGCAGCGGCGCGATCTCGTAGGTCAGACCAACCGACACCACCGCCGTAAGGCATCCGAGCAATGTGCGTACTGGCCACGGAAGCTGTTCGATTGCGCCGGCGCTTGGAATCTTCAACGCTCGCCTCGATTCGCCGAAAGGTCGCGCAGAGTGTCCGAAAGGGGAGTTAGATTCTCTCGCCGAATGGACGAACACACCATGCAAAGCTTGCGAGGCTCGCAGCCGGAATCTCCGGGTCGGTCGTCAGAAAGGGGTCCGGTGGGGGATCGCAGTGTCGGTAGCATAGGAAACTTGGGCTTCGCTGTCCAGTGAAATGACCGCAGAACGTCCGTTGAACAGTTACCTTACGCACCAACAACTGCAATACCACGTTGCGTGTAACTTGTTGGGAGAATGCGACAATAGGGACAGGAACCGGTCGCGTCGTAATCAATCGGGCACAGGGGAACCCCTTTCCATCATGCTTCGAGTCCTGTCAACGCACTTATTTTTGAATCAGCGCCTTCACCCGGGATTGCTGGAAGTCGCATCGCGCGGCGGCGCGCAAGGGGTGGAGGTCTTTGCCGCTCGCCAGCACTTCGACTACACGAGCCGGGAACACGTGGGAGAGATTGCCGAGTGGTTCAGCTCGAATGCCCTCGAACCTTTCTCGATGCACGCCCCCATGTTTCCCGACCGCGAGATGGGACGCGCCGGTGCGCCCGCAGTCAATGTACTTCATCCTGAGAAATCGCGCCGCATTGATGCCATGGACGAAATCAAGCGTGCGCTCGAGGCAGCGGAGCGGATCCCTTTCAAGAATCTGGTGGTGCATCTGGGCGAGACGACGGATTTGTGGTCGCCTCGGAGCATCGAATATGGCATGACGGCCCTCGAGCATCTTGGCGCCTTCGCACGCCCCCTCGGCGTCCGGCTGCTCGTGGAGAATCTATTGAGCGATGCCACCACCCCCGAGCACTTGCTGACTATCCTCGACATGGGCCACCTGCAAAATGTAAGTGTCTGCCTCGATCTCGGTCATGCGCACATCGATCCCGGCACCGCGGAGGCGATTGCAACGCTTGGCAGCCGGATTGCCTCCGTCCACGTTCATGACAATCACGGGACGAGGGACGAGCATCTTTGGCCGGGAGACGGGACAATCGACTGGTCCGCGGTCGCGAATGCTTTTCATGAACTGGAAACTCCCCCTGCAGCGGTCCTCGAAATCGGCTATACCCTCAACGATCCGCCGGCTATCCTCCCCGATCGCATTCAAAAATCCTTCGGCCTCCTCTGAGAACCTGCACTTGTGCGATCTTCAGTTCGATGCTGGGTGCCCCAGAGCCTGCCCTGAGCGAAGTCGAAGGGTCTCGCTTTTGAGACCTGGGAAACTACAAATCTTCTCGGTAGCGCACGAGTCGCAACATCACCGAGGTAATACCGCGTCTCGCGATTCGCAACAAATCCGCTTGAAGACAACCCTACCCGCCTGCTCCTCTAGAGAGGACTACTATTCCGGACCCTGTGTGCAGAAGGGTCCACTTGCGCGCCGATTCCCGGCGAGAACACCTCCTCCCTGCTCTGCTCCGCGTTTCAAGTATTGGAGCCAGAACCCATGCAAAGCCGGACATTCGCCTACATCCTTGGATTTGCGGTTCTTCTGACAGGATGCGGTTCGTTCACTACGAACTCCTCAAAAACCGGTTCGACCGCCAAATTGGCGATTACGACTTTGACCCTTCCCGGTGCGACCGTCGGCGCCGCGTACAGCAGCACGGTCGCGGCCTCCGGCGGCACCACTCCCTACACATTCGGCGCAACCGGGCTGCCGAGTGGGCTCTCGATCGACAGCACGACCGGAGCGATTACAGGAACACCGGCGCAAAGTACCGTGGGCACAGCGTCTGTTGTTGTTACGGCGACGGACACGAGTCTGCCCCAGCAATCGGCGAATGCCACGCTCAGCCTGGTCGTGAGCGCGGCGGCGCAAGCGAACGCGCTCACCATCACGACCACCTCTCTCCCGAACGGAACCATCGGCGCGCCTTACAACGCGACAATCACGGTGACGGGCGGCCGTTCGCCTTTCAGCTTCAGTGCGACCGGATTGCCGAGCGGGCTCTCGATCAACGCGACGACCGGAACCATCTCCGGTACACCAACACAGAACACTGCCGGAACGGCCAGCGTGACCCTCACGGTGACGGATAGGACCAAGCCCACCGCCCAGACCGCAACGGCAACTCTGAGCCTCACCATCAGCGCGGGACAGTCCGGCACGCTGGCCATTACGACAACGTCATTACCGTCAGGAACTGTGGGAGCCTCGTACAGTGGCACGGTGACAGCGACCGGCGGAACCCCGCCCTACACATTCAGCGCGGCCGGACTGCCCAGTGGGTTCACGATCAACGCCACATCGGGAACGATTACTGGAAATCCTACCCAAGCGGATGTGGGACCGGCGTCCGTGATGGTCACGGTGATCGATTCGACAACGCCCACGGCGCAAACGGCGACCGCCGACCTCAACCTGACCATCGAAGCCGCAGGGTCGACTTCGGCCTGCAGCCAGATGAGCACCGGAAACAACGCCAGCCTCAACGGGTTCGTCCCCTTCCCTTCGACGAGCGCGTGGAACACGGACATTTCACAGGCTCCACTCGATCCAAATAATGCTGCGATTACTTCGGCCTCAGGATTTGCCGGAGAGCATCTGCATCATGATTGGTCGTCGGTCGCGGGCGGCAACTACGGCATCCCCTATGTCGTCGTCGATTCGGGCAGCACCACGCCGTTGGTTCCGATCGACGTGGTCTCCTACGCCAGTGAGAGCGATGTCGCCATGGCTCCGTTCCCCATCACCGCGCCAATTGAAGGCTCACCGGCAGATTGCACAGGCGGGCCAAATAACTATGTTGGCGACCAGCACGTGCTGGTATTGGATCGCAATGCGTGCATGCTCTACGAAACCTTCAATACCGTGCGTTGCAAAGGAGCCTGGAGTTCCGATTCGGAGACGATCTGGGATTTGAAAAATTATGAGCAGCGCCCCTGGGGATGGACCTCGGCCGATGCTGCGGGCCTGCCCATTTTTCCAGGGCTCGTCCGCTATGACGAAGTGGCCTCTGGCGCAATCAATCACGCCATCCGCTTTACGTTGCCGCACACAAAGAACGACGCCAACGGCGGCTATTTTGTGGAACCGGCGAGCCACGCAGCGGGCACCGACTGGGGCGTAAGCAACGTGATGGGCATGCGCATCCGGCTCAAAGCCAGCTTCGACATCTCCGGCTATTCCGCGGCCAACCAGGTCATTCTGACGGCGATGAAGAAATACGGCATGATTCTCGCCGACAACGGAAGCTATTTCTACTTCCAGGGCGTGCCCGATCCGCGCTGGGACGACAACGATCTCCACAATCTGGACTCAATCCAATCTTCCAACTTTGAAGTGGTACAGATGACACCGACGTATCCAGGCTACGATGACAACACCGCGCCCACCGGAGCGCCTCCCACGATCAACACCTTCGCCGCATCCTCAACCTCGGTGACGGCGGGAACAGCGGTAACACTGACCTGGGATACGACGAACGACTCGTACGACTTTATCGACGTGCTCGGCGGCGTCAGCGGCGGCAGTGTGAGCGTGAAGCCGGCAGCAACCACAACCTACACCCTGAACGCGACGAATCAATATGGACGCGCAACAAAGACGGTGACTGTGACGGTGCACTAAGAGCTGTGAACTAAGAACTTGGAACTACGAACTGCCTTTTTAGCATATTCTCGGCAACTGCTCGCCAATTTGCGTAGGAATCACGCGGTTGGCGCCCATCGCGGTCCGCGCCACGAGCATTCGAGGATGTTGCGCTGTCACCTGACCGATGCGCGCGGCCTCGCGTCCCAATGGATGGGCGCGAAGCACTTCGAGCACTCGCATCCGCAGCCTCCGGCGCGACAAAGAAAACCGCCTTGCCTTCATTGGCAACATAAACCGGGTCAAGCCCCAACAGCTCGCAGGCAGACTGCACTTCCAGCCGCACAGGCAGGCTCGTTTCATCAATCTCGACACCCACATTCGAGGCCGTCGCAATCTCATTCAGCGTGGACGCAAGCCCTCCCCGCGTCGGATCGCGCATCGCATGGACTGCCTCGCCCGCCGCATCGAGTACATCGGCAATCATTCCATTCAGCGCCGCGCAGTCCGACCGAATCTGGCTTTCGAACTCCAGGCCCTCGCGCACGCTCATGATCGCCATGCCATGATCGCCGATGGTTCCTGAGACCAGGACCACGTCGCCCGCCTGCGCGCGATGCGGGCCCCACGTTGACGCCCGGCCTCAGCAAGCCAACTCCAGCCGTGTTGATGTAGCAGCCATCGCCGTGCCCGCGCTCGACGACCTTCGTGTCACCTGTTACGATCCTGACGTTCGCCGTGCGCGCAGCACCCGCCATGGCATCGACCACAGCCGCTAACTGCGCCAGCGGAAATCCCTCTTCCAGGATGAAGCTGGCGCTTAGATACATCGGCTCCGCGCCGGAGACCGCAAGATCGTTAACAGTCCCATTCACGGCCAGAGCGCCGATTGACCCACCCGGAAAAAACAGCGGCTGGACGACAAACGAATCGGTGCTCATGGCCAGCTTGCCGGGACCCAGCTCGAACACCGCCGCATCGCCCAGATTTTCGAGAGCAGGATTGCGAAACGCTGGCAGAAACAGATGTTCGACAAGCTCGTTGCCCAGTTTGCCGCCGCCTCCATGGCCCATCACGATGGTGGGATAGCCAACCAGCGGCAGCGGACACACCCAGTTCGAGAAGTCCGGCGCGCCGCTCTCAGCCATGCGCCGCTCCGGACAACGCTGCGCCCGCACTCGCAAGATCTTCCGCCGAAAGGAATCGTCCATAGTTGTAATACGCTGCGCAAGCGCCTTCGCTCGACACCATCGTCGCGCCCAGCGGATGCCGCGGCGTGCACTCCTTGCCGAAGGCCGGGCACTCGGCCGGCTTGATCGCCCCGCGCAGCACATCGCCGGAATGACAGAGCGGCGACTCTTCCGTGTGAATGCCAGAAATCTGGAAGCGCTCCTCGGCGTCAAATTCCCGATACGCATCGTTCA
This sequence comes from uncultured Acidobacteriaceae bacterium, assembly GCA_963810545.1. Classification (GTDB taxonomy): domain Bacteria; phylum Acidobacteriota; class Terriglobia; order Terriglobales; family Acidobacteriaceae; genus Telmatobacter. The sequence continues at coordinate 695,357 of CAWENE010000002.1, read as the reverse complement.
GCCGCCAGCCGCTCTTCGGAATCACACCGATGCCGCGCCAGGCGCGATCCGTCACTTCGAACACCTCGGCCAGCAACTTCTGCGCCGCGCGATTCCCTTCGAAGGTCACGATGCGCTCATAGGCGTTTTCGACTTCGTGCCTGCCCGCTTCAAGTTGCACCACAGCGCGCCGAATGCCATCCAGCAGATCCAGCGGCTCGAATCCCGTCACCACAATCGGGATCCCATACTTCTCGGCCAGCGGCGGATACTCCCAATAGCCCATCACGCTGCACACATGGCCTGCCGCCAGAAAAGCCTGAACTCTATTCCCGGGCGAGCTCATGATCGCTTCAATCGCCGGCGGCACCAGCACGTGCGAAACCAGCAGCGAAAAATTCTTCAGCCCACGCCGCTTCGCCAGATGCACGCTCATGGCATTCGCCGGAGCAGTGGTCTCAAACCCCACGCCAAAAAACACCACCTGCTTGTCGGGATTCTTCACGGCCAGTTCGACCGCATCGAGTGGCGAATACACCACGCGCACATCGCCGCCCGCGCCTTTGATCTGGAACAGGTCGGCATCGGTCCCCGGCACGCGCAGCATGTCGCCAAAACTGCAGAAGATGACACCCGGCTGCGCCGCAATCGCCAGCGCCTTGTCAATCAATTCCAGCGGCGTCACGCAGACCGGGCAGCCCGGCCCATGCACCATCTCGATCCCGGCCGGCAGCATCTGGTCGATCCCGTTGCGAATGATGGAGTGCGTTTGCCCTCCGCACACCTCCATGATCTTCCACGGGCGCGTCGTGACCTGCGCAATCTCCCGCGCCATGCGCTGGGCAATCTCGCCATTGCGAAACTCAGTGAGGTACTTCATTCTTCAGCTTCGACCTGCACAATCTCGGGTGCCCTATCCAAGCTTCGCTTGGGTGGGAAAGCACGAACTCCACAAGCGTCGTTTTGCAAAACCTCAATCCGCACAACTACCGGGTGTGGTTGAGACCTGGGAAAGCAAGAATCTCAACTAGGCCTCTGACCGCTTGTTCATGTACCCTCTCCGTGCCCCATCCTTTCGCCTTTTTCCTGGCAAAAGGGTGGGAAAGCACGAACCCCAAAGTGCAAATTCGCGCGGTCAGAGACCTCGTTTTGTCCCGCAACTTCCATCGGGACAATTCGACTGCGGCGCCTTCGCCGCCCGCGCAAACTGCTCTTCCTCGTCGGCCAGTTCTTCGTCCAGCACGCCCATTGCCCGAAACTCGGCCAGCGTCTTCTCGGCCGTCTCTTCATCGATCTTCGAGAGGGCAAACCCAACGTGGACGATCGTATAGTCGCCCACTTCGACTTCCGGCACGTAGTCCAGGCAAACCCGCTTGACCACTCCGCCAAAATTCACCCGACCAATGCGCAGGTCGCCTTCGTTGGTAATTTCTTCCACTCGTCCGGGAATCGCGAGACACATGGCAACTACCTTATACCTCCTAAGGCACAGGTGAAGTGTGATTCAAATCACGCGACGGCCCTCGAGCTTCCCTTCGAAATACCGCTCGACTCCGCTATTCACCTCCGGAGGAGCCTCTGGCGACAAGATCTGCTGCCGCTCGCCGACTGCCCTATCCCCCGCCACCCCCCCGGGTGTTTTCTCGAATTCCCTGCATCGAGGAGAGTTGTGGGCACGCATCTCCGCAACGTCTCTCTTTTCAGAAACTTCAATCCCAAGATCTTGCCGGGAAGGAACTTGCAACCAGCCGCAATTGGGGTCGAAGGACGGAGTGCGCGGGTCGTGAGCGTCTCCGAAACTAGCGTAGCGCATGCAGAGGAATAATCGGCAGGAGTGCGATTCGGTAAGGGATGGGCCGGAGGAGTTCGCCTGTTGCCCAAGTAGTTATTTCCGGGTAGCGGGTGATCCTACCGGAACCGGAATGCTCGAATCCAGCTGGTGCCGGAACTAGCGTATTCACGGCTGGTCGCACTATTTCCAATCGATCGTGGGCAGCAATTCTTCAGCATCTTTGCAGCCCTGATACTTCCAAAGACAATTCAAATTGAAGGAGAGATAACGCTCTCGAACATCGGCAGGAGTGGCTGGAGTTAAATTGACATAGGATCGGAAATGTGGATAGTCGGAAGAAGTTTCCGTGCCAACCATAAACTGTTTTGGGTAGTGTGGCCAGGTTTCCCGCTCCCAGAATTCCGCGGTTTGCGCTTTAAATCCAGTTCCAATCTGAAACATGAAGCGCTGCTCAGACACAACGGAATCTTGAACTCTGAAGCCTGCAATAAAACGGGCGCCTTCTCCGCGCCACAGGTTTGGGAACTCAAAGTTGTCTGTGGTAAAGGTCCAATAACAATCCACTGGAGAACATGGATCATTTCCTTGAGATCCAAGCCGGTTTCCCACCCGCTTTGCCTCCTCGAAACTTGAGCGCCCAACCTGCAACGCGGCGATTTCAGAACGCAAACTTCTCGCACGCAGATAGGGTTGAAAGAGCACATAGGACACCGCCGCACCCGCAGCGATCCCCACCAAGACGATTGAGCACAGCAGGAGATCTTTTCTCATCGGATGTCCGTCGGATACCGTTGACCTAGTTTAGAACCTGCCACTTCCTCTTCGCGGTGATCCACTACTGGATTGGACACCAGAAAGCGCGAAGCTGCTCCATGATTGATCTATCCTGCCGGCTGCGGTTGGATTGTGGCCAACCCAGAAGTTACCCGCCTTTTTGGAGCTATTTCCTGTTCAACCGCCCAGAACCGGCGTCGACTGCGGACAGGATGAGACAACCTAATGCGCGTCTTCAGAGCCGTTAAAGCGACGTGTATCGATTTCGCGGCTGAAGTACATCCCATCCCAAGTCCAGAAGTGCTTGCCGTTCCACCAGTCTCCCAGTATCTGGCCGCGCTTATTTGTCTGATTGAAGTTCCGATATACGCGTGATCCAGAACCTAAACCGCGAGCCGCAGTCTTGGCACGCCGCAACGTGCGGAAATCCCAGCATGGCTCACCACGCTGGTGGTTGGGACGATAGACGGTATAGTCGATGCGAATTCGCCTGATAGCCATGTTGTGCGCTCGCTGCCTATTATCGTCGTTTTTCGCATCGACCCACGTCTTCAAAGCATTGCGCCCGTGTTGTGGGCCAACCGTCAGTAACGGAAAGATAACGTCAGGGTAGCGTTGACTCACCCGAAATGCCGATTCTTAGCACAGACTCCCTTACATCAAACAACCGCTCGAACCGCGAATCCCACCGCAGAATGCTCATCGATGCGGACAGCCCGGCCAGCAGCACGGCCGCCGCATCCCTTCTTTGAGCTCCGAGCACACCCTTTCGACATGCTGCCGCCGTGTCTCCTCTTTCTTGACGGAGAGGGTCCAGCAGATCCACTCGTTGCGCGCGAGGGGCGTGATGTCTTCCCAGGCCGACCGTGCCTTCGCGTCCGACGCGAGCGCCTTGCGGAGATCAGCCGGAAGGTCATGTGCGACTCCCCCGGAGATTCGAACAGTTGTCATAGAGTTATCCCGCTGGCTAGAGGATCAAGCATCGGATGCGAGAGCGCAACTGGGATCGGCGGCAATCTCCTCGGTCTCTAAGCCCCTACGAGCGCGACTTCTTCCCTTCATTCCCCGCCACCCGCGCCTTCACCATCTTCTTCACCAATGCAGCCGGCAGAGGCTTGTCCACCGCAAACTGCAGCGTCCCCTTCGATGTCCGGTATCCCTTCAGTTCCTCTTTCATCTCGTCGATCAGCGAGGCCTGCATAGGAAAGAAGCTGCAGTGGTTCTTGAATGCCGCGTAGGCAACCAGGGCTCCCTTGTAACGAAACGCCGGCATGCCGTAACTCAGGGCCTCAGTCGCTTCCGCGGGAACGGCCGACCGAATCGTCGCACGCATCTTCTCCAGCGTGCTGCGTGCGGGCTCGGGGACCCTTGCCAGGTACGCATTGACGGCGCCGACTCCCTCAGTCGCTCTTCCGGCAGCAAGCTTCGCGCCTCGCAAGCTTCCCTCCCGATCGTCAGATTTTCGCCCAGCCTATTTGTGCGAAGTTTTCGCAGGCGGACCCGGCGGCACTTCGGAAGTTGCGATGTCCGCAACCGCCTTCCACGATCCATCGGCCTGCTTACGATACGTGGTCACATAACTGCCGTGGTCGTTGATCACCTTGTGTGTCGCTGGATCGGTGAACGTCATCTTGTACGAACCTTGCGTGTAGCCGAGATCTCCCGACTTCGCCACGTCTACCTTGGACGCCTGGAACGTGAGCGACAGCGCCGGATCACTCAACATCTGTTTCATCGCGGCGCGAATCGCGTCTTTTCCGCTCGACGACGGTCCCCCGGGAACCATCAACACCGCATCGTCCGCATAGTAGGCCGCGATCTTGTCCGCATCCTTCGCGACATAATCCCTGTTGCACTGCGTTTCGATATCGCTGATCGCCTTTACATCGGCATCGTGCGTGTCGGGTGCAGCAGGTGGAGTCTGGTTGCACCCGGCAATTCCCAACGCGAGAATCGCCGCCCCGCAGTGAGTCACAAACGCTTTCATCTTTCCTTCCCCTCCAATGAATCCCCTGAAATACGCAGGAATTATGGCCGCATCGGACGCACGCGAATGGAATCAATCTTGCGACGACTTGCCCTCGGGCGGCCAGTATAAGCCTGCAGCCACCGCTGAACGCAAGTGATTCTTGAGCTGCAGACTTAGGCGCTACGCACTGCCCGCTGCTCTGTCAAATACTCCAGCCACTCCGCCATGCCGGCCCCGGTTTTTGCCGACGTCTCCAGCACGCGAATACCGGGGCGAATCTCGCGTATATTCTTCAACGCCATCTCTCGATCGAAGCCACAGGGCTCGGCAAGATCGATCTTGGTAATCACCGCCGCGTCAGCGGAGTTGAACAGCGTGGGGTACTTCAGCGGCTTGTCTTCGCCCTCGGTCACGCTGAGCAGCGCCACGCGAATCTTTTCTCCCAGGTCGTAGCTCGACGGACACACCAGGTTGCCGACATTCTCAATAAAAAGATAATCGAGGCCGGCGAGATCCCAGCCTTCAAGGTGCTTTCCCACCATCTCCGCTTCGAGGTGGCAGATCCCATGTGTATTGATCTGCCGCACCGGCGCGCCGCTTGCCGCCAGCCGCCGCGCATCGTTGTCGGTTTCGAGGTCGCCCACTAGCGCAGCCACGCGCGCTCCGCCTTCGCGCAGCGTTTTCAAAGTCCGCTCAAGAAAAGCCGTCTTCCCTGTTCCGGGGCTCGACACCAGGTTCAAGACCAGAACGCCCGCCGAACTAAACCGCTGCCGAAGTCCCGCGGCTAGCTCGTCGTTCTTCTTCAGGATTCCCTTCCGCAGCTCCACAATGCGCGTAGTCATGGCTCAACCGCCTCTTCCGCTTCCTCAATCTCGATGGACTCAATTTCCAATTCACGCCCCTGGCGCAGCTCATTCACCGGCTCGCCGCAGTGCGGACAGCGAAAGCTCTGCAGGCTTTCGATCTCCCCATCGGCGCCGCACGCCTCGCAGTGCATCACCACCGGCAGAATCTTGACCACCAGCTTCGAACCTTCGAGCGCCGTCCCCTCGGTCGCAATGCCATAGCAGAACTGCAGCGAATCCTCGACGACCGCAGCCAGCGCGCCCACGCGCAAGCGGACTTCCATCACCCGCGCACCGTGATAGACAGCGAGCGATTCGCTAACAGAGTCCACAATGCTTGCGACGATGGAGAGCTCGTGCATGACAGGAGGATTCTACGCCGTGCCCATAGACCCTCACGTGCCGGACCGCACTTAACGTGAGCGCGCAGCCCGCATTGTAAGATGGCGTTGGAGATCGATTTCCCCATGTCCCGCACCTTTGCGCCCCATCCGCAAACGTCGCGGCTTGCCTTGAGCGAGCTGGCCCCCGGCGTCATGCAATCTGAAATCCGCGCCATGACCACGGAGTGCGACCGCATCGGCGGCATCAACCTGGCCCAGGGCGTCTGCGACACACCGGTGCCTGCGCCCGTTGAAGCGGAAGCCCACGCCGCCATCCGCGCCGGCCACAACATCTACACCCGCCTCGACGGCATCACCCGCCTGCGCAATGCGATATCCGCCAAGCAGAAGAAGGACTACGGGCTGGACTACGATCCGGAGACCGAAGTGCTGGTGGCCAGCGGTGCGACCGGCGGCCTGCACGCCGCGGCCATGGCCCTGCTCAATCCCGGCGACGAGGTCCTGCTGTTCGAGCCGTTCTACGGCTACCACGTGGCCACGCTGAAATCCATGCGCGTCAAGCCGGTGCTGGTGCCATTGGCCGAGCCTGACTGGATACTCGATACTGACGTGCTCCACGCCGCAATAACCCCGCGCACCCGCGCGATCCTTCTCAATACGCCAGCCAATCCCAGCGGCAAAGTTTTCTCGCGTGCCGAGATCGAGTCCATCGCCGCAGTCTGCCGCGATCAAGATTTGTTCCTCTTCACCGACGAGATCTACGAGTACTTCGTCTATGACGGCGCGGAACACATCTGCCCGGCCACACTCGACGGCATGCGCGAGCGCACCATTGTCATGTCGGGATTCTCGAAGACCTTCAGTGTGACCGGCTGGCGTCTCGGCTACGTCACCGCCGACGCAAAGTGGATGGCGGCGATGGCCTACTTCCACGACTTGACCTACGTCTGCGCGCCGTCCGCGTTTCAACATGCGGCAGCGGCCGGACTGGAGCAGCTTCCACCGGACTTCTACACCCAGCTCGCGAAGGATCATCAATCGAAGCGCGAACGCATTCTGTCGGCTCTGCGCGATGCAGGCATGGAGCCCAGCGTTCCCGCCGGGGCCTACTACGTCCTGGCAAAAGCGACACATTTGCCGGGTGCCACTTCCGCGCAAAAAGCCCGGCATTTGCTGGCGGCTACGGGCGTCGCCTCGGTTGCAGGATCGGCGTTCTTCCGGCCGGGTCGTGGCGAAGACTTGCTGCGCTTCTGCTTTGCCAAAAAAGACGAAGACCTGGACGACGCGTGCGCGCGACTGCGGCGGCTGTAGGAGATTTGCGATGAGGCTGATTCGTTTTGGCATTCGGTCACAGCGTTTTGGCGCTCGGTCACGGCGTGATTCCGCCATGTCGAGCCTTTTGACACTGCTCGCATTCCTGTCGCTGGCAGGCGCACCAGCGCTGCGCGCTCAAACCAGTCTCGATGGGGTTTGGCAGGGATACGACGGTGAGTGGTGGCATACTTCATCGCAGCTCGTCGCGCTGGCCGAGGCGACCCCCGCGGACAAATTTGCCTGGCGACCCGCTTCCGGCGTCCGCTCCACGAGCGAAGTCTACATGCACATCGTGATGGCTAATTTTTATCTGCTGAGCGTGACCGGGCCGAAGATGCCGGCAGACCTGAAAGAGGACGCCGAAAAGACGGTTACCTCAAAAGAGGACGTGATCCGGTGGCTCAAGCGTTCGCTCGATGCGGTGAAACAGGCGCACCTGAAAGAGACGCCGCAGCATCTCGCGCTGAAGGTGCACATCGGTGACCGCGATTCGACCGTGGACTGGATGTATTTGCGCATCATCATCCACGCCAATGAGCACATGGGTCAGCTCGTGGCCTACGCGCGCATGACCGGCGTCGTGCCGCCATGGTCAAAATAGGCAGCGCGCCAATAGACGAATGCGTCTAATCGGCGCGTAACGCTTCCACCGGATCGATGGAAGCCGCGCGTCGCGCAGGCAGATAACTCGCCAGCGCCGCGGAGGCAATCAGCACCAGCGGAATCGCAATGTAAGTGAACGGATCAAGCGGGCTGATGCCGAAGAGCAGAGACTTCATCAACTGCATCAGTCCAGCCGCCGCGCAAACCCCCAGCCCTACGCCGAACCCCGTCAACACCAGCGCAGAGCGCACGAACATCCACTTGAGTTCGCTCTTTTGGGCGCCGAGCGCAACCCGAATGCCGATTTCGCGCGTGCGCTGGGCGACGGTGTACGAGATGACCCCGTAGATGCCGAGAATGCCAAGGGTGAGCGCCATCGATCCCGCAATGGCGAGCATGACCAGCGTGAACGACGTGCGCGCCAGAGACTTCGAGTAGATCTCCTGCATGGTGCGAACCGAAGCGAGCGGCAGGTTGGAGTTGACCGACCATACGGCCTGCTGGAGTTCAGTGAGGAAGCTCTCTGTGCCTGCTCGATTGGTGCGAATGACAAAGGTGACAAAGTTCGGGCCGTCGATCTTCGGTGTCCGCGTATATGGGTCATTCATCATGGCGGGCCAGTAGACGATGACCGGAGCCTTCTCGTCGACGCCGTGCTGGCGAACATCCTGAACGACCCCGATCACTTCCAGCCACGGCTTGTCCTGGAACTCCCGGATGCGCTTGCCGATTGCTACTGACGCGGAGCCCCATGATTCGCGCGCGAAGTTCTCGGAGACCATCACCCTGGGCCGCAGATCGTAAAGGTCGCTCCATGTGAAGTCTCGGCCCGCGACCAGATGGGTGCCGATCGCGTTGAAGTAACCGGGGGCGACGTTGACGAAAAGACGCATCGGCGGTTCGCCGCCCTCATAGTTCTTGCCCTCGACGAAGACCCCGTCCCAGTTGGAGTCGATACCCTCCATGGGCACATCGGCGGCGAACCCTACGGCAGAGACCCCCGGAATGGCGGCAAGTTTGTCGGCGATGTTGTTCTGGATGTGGGTGACGGCGACGCCGTCGGGCACGAGCGCCTCGGGAATGGCGATGCGCATGGTTTCGACGTGGGCCGGATCGGTGAATCCCGGCTCGACATCGCGCAGGGCGGCGAAGGTGCGAATCATCAGCAGCGCGCTGACGAGAAGCACAAGGGCCATTGCAACCTGCGCCACAACAAGTACGCTGCGCGTGCGCTGACGGTCGCGGCTGGTACTTGAGGTGCGGGTTGTGCAGGTGAAGAGAGTGCGGGCGCGCGAACCGGCGTACTTGAGTGTAGGAATGGCTCCGAAAAAGAAACCGGAGAAGACCGAGAGCAGCAAAGTGAAGACAAAGGAGCGCGCGTCGAGAGAAATTTCATTGAGGCGCGGCAGATCGGCGGGGCCGACGGCAACGAGAAGACGCAGACCTTCATAGGCGACGCCAATGGCGAGAACCCCGCCCAGGAGACCAAGCGCGATGCTCTCGAAGAGGAGCTCGCGCGCGATGCGGCCGCGGCCTGCGCCGAGCGCGGCACGAATGGACAGCTCCTGCTGACGTGCCTCAGCGCGCACCAGAAGCAGATTCGCAACGTTCGTGCAGGCGATGAGCATCACCAGGGCGAGGGTGGCCATCACGACCCAGAGCACCTGGCCGATGTTGCCGATGACCTGCTGTTTGAGCGAACGCAGAGCGGGAACGATCCTCCATATCTCGTAGTAATGCGGATTGGTGCCCGGCCCGTTGGTCCATGAATCCATCCAGACGCCGATAAGGCGTGCTACATCCCCGTCGGCCTGGGCGATGGAGACGCCGGGCCTGAGCCGGGCGATTCCGTTGAAACCGAAACCCGCGAGTATTTGATGGGCGCGATCGAAGGCCAGCGGGACGAGAATATCGAAGTCCCGATCGACCATTTGAAAGCCGCGCGGCATAACCCCGACAATCTCACGCGTCTCGGCGTCGACCTGGATAGTGCGGCCGATGACCGAGCGGTCGCCGCCGAAGCGCCGCTGCCAGTAGCCGTAGCTCAGCATGACGGTCTTGGCCCCGTGCGGGTCCTGATCGGCCTGCGAAAACCAACGGCCCACGGCGGCCGGGACAGCCAATGTTTCGAGAACACCGCCGCTGATCGCTGCCGTGTGAACTTCCTCCGGCTGAGCGAGGCCGGTGATGTTGGCGTTGCGCATCATCCAGACACCAAGAGACTGGAAGGTACGGTTGTGATCGGAGAAAGTGAAATACATGGAAGACGAAAGCGGCAGACCACTGGAGAAACTGGAAGGACCCACGTTACCGCTCGTGTTGAGCCAGAGCGCGACAAGACGATTGGAATCGGGATAGGGCAGCGGCTTGAGCAGAACAGAGTTGACGACGCTGAAGACCGCGACGTTGGCGCCGATCCCGATCGCCAGCGTGGCCAGCACCGTGATCGTGAAGCCCGGCGACTTCCGCAGCCGCCGAAGAACATATTTCAGATCTGCGAGGATCGACTCAAACGCGGGCCATTGCCACTCTTCACGGCTGCGCTGCTCCACCAGACCCACGTTGCCGAATTCCCGCCGCGCCGCCTGCTCAGCCTCGGCGCGCGGCCTGCCCTCCGCCATCAATTCATCCGCCCGCTCGGCAATATGCTCCTGGATCGAGACCGAAAGATCGTCATAGCGACGGCGGCGAAACAGCTTGCGCAAAAAGGACATGGTCGTTCTCCTACGCCTGGTCTACGGCGAGCACGCGCGTGATCCCGGCAAACATCTTTTCGAAACTGGACACTTCCTGCTCCAGGTGCCGCAGCCCGGCAGCCGTCACGCGATAAATGCGCGTCGGCCGGCCCTTGGCGGAGGTCCCCGCTTCTGACTCGAGCAGCCCCTCGCGCAGCAGCCGCTGCAGCGCCGGATAGAGCGAGCCTTCCTCCACCTGCAGCAGGTCGCCGGAGACTTGCTGGATGTGCTTCACCAGCGCATACCCATGCATCGGGCGAAAGCGAAGCGATTGCAGAATCATCAGTTCGAGCGCGCCCGGAAACAGGTCGCGGCGATCGGAATCTTTAGCCATGGACCGAGTCTAGGCGCTAGATACCTATTCTGAAAATAGCTATTCGTCACAAATATTGGCGCGATGTTGAGATTGACGGCGGCGGGCAGGAAGGGAGGACTTCAATCCAGCCGAATGCGCTTTCATCCGCCTGCGAAGGTTCCGTGAAAGGGCACGACTTCAGTCGTGCCGAACAACCGCAAAATAAATGTGGGCTTTAGCCCCTGCGCGGCCGCTTGCCACGAAATCAATCGTCATCTTCGGGAATCCAGAGCTGGAGCGCGCCCCGGCCACGAAATGACAATTGGCTGACAACAGCCGCGCCACGGGAGCCTAAGGTCATCGATAAGTTGGCAAAGCCGAGAGGGCATCCCGGCTCGCCAACGCACTCCTTCCGCGTTTCGACCACTTCCGGGCATCCGCTTCACTTGGGCCAGCGGACCCGCCCGCAAGTGGTCGCTTTTTTGGGGACTGGCCGGGACTGGCCGTCCAGGCAAACATGGAGGCCAAAGGGAGCCTCTCCCGTCTCCTCCGCCACCCACCCGCCCATGCGGTGTCATCCTGAGGATCCGCGCGTCTGGGGCCCCAATCGCACATCAGTGCGATGGGGGTAAGCGGACCGAAAGATCTGCTTTTCGAAACGAATGTCGGTTATCCAGGCGCAAGAGCGAGCGGACCGCGCCAGGTTATTCCTTCCGCGTTTCGACCACTTCCGGGCATCCGCTTCACTTGGGCCAGCGGACCCGCCCGCAAGTGGTCGCTTTTTTGGGACTGGCCGGGACTGGCCGTCCAGGCAAACATGGAGGCCAAAGGGAGCCTCTCCCGTCTCCTCCGCCACCCACCCGCCCATGCGGTGTCATCCTGAGGATCCGCGCGTCTGGGGCCCCAATCGCACAAAGTGCGATTGGGGTAAGCGGACCGAAGGATCTGCTTTTCGAAACGAATGTCGGTTATCCAGGCGCAAGAGCGAGCGGACCGCGCCAGGTTATTCCTTCCGCGTTTCGACCACTTCCGGGCATCCGCTTCACTTGGGCCAGCGGACCCGCCCGCAAGTGGTCGCTTTTTTGGGGACTGGCCGGGACTGGCCGTCCAGGCAAACATGGAGGCCAAAGGGAGCCTCTCCCGTCTCCTCCGCCACCCACCCGCCCATGCGGTGTCATCCTGAGGATCCGCGCGTCTGGGGCCCCAATCGCACAAAGTGCGATTGGGGTAAGCGGACCGAAGGATCTGCTTTTCGAAACGAATGTCGGTTATCCAGGCGCAAGAGCGAGCGGACCGCGCCAGGTTATTCCTTCCGCGTTTCGACCACTTCCGGGCATCCGCTTCTCTTGGGCCAGCGGACCCGCCCGCAAGTGGTCGCTTTTTTGGGGACTGGCCGGGACTGGCCGTCCAGGCAAACATGGAGGCCAAAGGGAGCCTCTCCCGTCTCCTCCGCCACCCACCCGCCCATGCGGTGTCATCCTGAGGATCCGCGCGTCTGGGGCCCCAATCGCACAAAGTGCGATGGGGGTAAGCGGACCGAAAGATCTGCTTTTCGAAACGAATGTCGGTTATCCAGGCGCAAGAGCGAGCGGACCGCGCCAGGTTATTCCTTCCGCGTTTCGACCACTTCTGGGCATCCGCTTCACTTGGGCCAGCGGACCCGCCCGCAAGTGGTCGCTTTTTTGGGACTGGCCAGGACTGGCCGTCCAGGCAAACATGGAGGCCAAAGGGAGCCTCTCCGTCTCCTCCGCCACCCACCCGCCCATGCGGTGTCATCCTGAGGATCCGCGCGTCTGGGGCCCCAATCGCACAAAGTGCGATTGGGGTAAGCGGACCGAAGGATCTGCTTTTCGAAACGAATGTCGGTTATCCAGGCGCAAGAGCGAGCGGACCGCGCCAGGTTATTCCTTCCGCGTTTCGACCACTTCCGGGCATCCGCTTCACTTGGGCCAGCGGACCCGCCCGCAAGTGGTCGCTTTTTTGGGGACTGGCCGGGACTGGCCGTCCAGGCAAACATGGAGGCCAAAGGGAGCCTCTCCCGTCTCCTCCGCCACCCACCCGCCCATGCGGTGTCATCCTGAGGATCCGCGCGTCTGGGGCCCCGATCGCACGTCAGTGCGATGGGGGTAACCGGAGCGAAGGATCTGAAGCCATCTATCAGCGTTGCGAATGATTTCCTGCCGATGACGCACAATCGCAAGGTGAGATGTGCGAGAAGCCAGGCTTCTCACACGTTCATCCCCTCGAAAGGGCCCCCCCTACCCCCAATATTCGCAGTTATCCACAGCGATTTTGCAGAAGATTGCGCAGACCTGTGAAGGAAGCACCTGAGCCATCGCGGCCGTCACCTGCACGGCCAACCCAAATTCTTCGCAAATCCCCACCCGCACCTGCGCTCCCCAACACAAACACCAGCCTTCGATAAATTGCGCAAACCCGCATGAACACTGGTGATGGTCGATACAATTGTTCCACGTGGAACAATTTGGACGGCCGTCCAGGCAAAAGCTTCGCGTGGCTAGCCTGATTCAGTTGTTCCACGCCGCGAAATTGTTCCACGTGGAACAATTTCGAAGCGTGGAACAATCACCGCCAGCTCCGCTAACACGCGAAGCGCGGCTAACTCCGCTACGTCGACGGCCAGTCTTACTTCAGCGCCGCCTGCATGGCCAGGTTGATCCCAATCATCAAAACCGCCGAGCCCGGAATCAGCAGCAGCGCCTTTTTCAGCCGCTGCGGGTCGGGCCCCGCGATGGCGCCGATGATGCGCGAACTGACTGCCAATCCTGCCCATCCACAAGTAATCGCAAAGCCAATCGCCGTGCCGGTCATGCGCGGGAAAGCTGTGCCCACAATCGCCAGGGTGGTGGGAAATACGGGAGCCATCGCCAGCCCTGCGAGAAACACCAGCACCGCAGCCGCTACAGGCTTATTGGTGCGGAGCATGAGAAATGTGGTGACCGCCATCGCAATCGACGAAGCCAGCGTAACCGTAGCCGCGGGCACATGAATCAGGATCGGCGAGACAGCGACGCGGCCAACCAACAAGCCCAGCGCGAATCCCAGCGACAGAATATTCAGCGCCTTCGACTCGGGAATTCCCTGCGCGATGAGGTGACGCGGCAGCCAGTTCCACACGCCAACTTCGCAGCCCACGTAGAGAAACAGGAAGAGGCCGCTGAGAAGCAGCAGTGGCCGGCCGAGGAGGGGCCCCACATCGGCGAGGAGGAAAGCCGCGCTGCCGGCAGGTGCGGGCATAGGTGTGACGGCCTGGAAGACAAGCGTGCCGACGGTGAGCGTGGCCACGGTGTAGCAGAGCAGCACCCAGTTGCGCTTGAAGAGATTGGCGGAGATGAAAGGCGTGGCGAGTCCGCCGAGGCCGAAGAAGAGGTTGACGAGGTTGAGAGCAGTAGCGCGGTGTTCGGGGCTGGCGGCGGAAGAGAGCGCGTTGGCTCCAGTGACGACGATGCCTCCGCCGACTCCCAGAAGGAAGAGCAGAAAAACGATAGCGCCGTAGCTGCGCGACTTAGGAAGGGCGAAAAGCGAGCCGGCGATGCAGACGAGGCCGAGGATGAGGCCGATCTTGTCGCCTTGCGTATCGAGTAGCGGGCCGACAGCGAGCGAGGCGATCATCAAGCCGAGGGCTTGGGCGAAAGCTATTGTCCCGTTCTGCGTGGGCGTGAGGTGGAAGCGCTCGGAAAGGTCGGGGAGGATGGTGCCGAGCATGGCGGCGATCATTCCATAGACGAAGATGGCGAGGATGGCGGCGAAGATGAGCACGGGGCCGGCGAGTCCTTTCGAGTCGTAGGCAAGGATAAGGCATGAGGGTGGAGGGGGTGGGAGTCCTGATAGTTCACCGCACGCGAGAAATCCTTACTCCCGCCTTTCTTCGTGATTGCGGTCACTGACGTTCAAGTAAATCGATTCTTTCATGCAGAAATAGCAACAACGGGGTTGCGGATCGTATGCGCACATTGCTACGCTTCCGCAGTCGCCTCCAAGCGCCTCCAGACTCCCATTTCCCGAAGGAATGATCTCCCCATGAAAGTTGAATCTCGATCCCGGAAAGAAACGCCTGTCTACAAGAACCCCAAAGCCCCTACTGCCAAGCGGGTGCAGGATCTCCTCTCACGCATGACGCTGGAGGAGAAAGCGGCGCAGATGATCTGCATCTGGCAGCAGAAGCCGGAGACCCTGGTCGACGCTCAGGGAGATTTCGATCTGGCCAAGGCAAAGAAGGCCTTCCGGCACGGGCGAGCGCCGGGGCAGGTGGGCCGGCCGAGCGATGCGGGCGGGGGCAAAGGCGCGCGCGGCATGGCGGAATTGACCAACGCGATCCAGCGCTTCTTTCTCGAGAACACGCGGCTGGGAATCCCGGTCATCTTTCATGAGGAGTGCCTGCACGGGCACGCGGCGCCGGAGGGGACCAGCTTCCCGCAGCCCATTGCGCTGGGCGCGACATTCGACCCCGAGCTGGTCGAGTCGCTGTTCACGATGACCGCGCTGGAGGCGCGTCTGCGCGGCGCGCATCACGCTCTGACGCCGGTGGTCGACGTGGCGCGTGAGCCGCGCTGGGGGCGTGTGGAAGAGACCTACGGGGAAGATCCATATTTGGTTTCGCGGCTGGGGATTGCCGCGGTCAAAGGGTTCCAGGGCGACCGGAACTTTCGCGACAAGCGGCACCTGCTGGCCACGCTGAAGCACTTTGTCGGCCACGGGCAGCCGGAATCGGGCATGAACTGCGCGCCGGCGAACGTCTCGTTGCGCGTGCTGCGGGAGACCTTCCTCTACACTTTCCGCGAGGCGCTGCGCGAGGCCAAAGCCGTCACCTTGATGGCCTCTTACAACGAGATCGACGGCGTTCCCTCACACGCAAATCGATGGCTGATGCAGGACGTGTTGCGCAAGGAGTGGGGCTTCAAGGGTTTCGTCGTCTCGGACTACTACGCCATCTGGGAACTGGGCTACCGGCCCGATACGCATGGCCACAACGTCGCCAAAGACAAGAAGGAGTCCTGCCGGCTGGCGGTGGAGGCGGGCATCAACATCGAATTGCCCGATCCGGACTGCTACCTGCACCTGACGGAGCTGGTGAAGAAGGGTGTGCTCAAGGAGCGGCAGCTCGACGAGCTCGTCGCGCCGATGCTGTTCTGGAAATTCGAGCTGGGTTTGTTCGACGATCCCTACGCCGACGCCGATGAGGCCGAACGAGTGGTGGGCTGCGAAGAGCATCGTGACCTCGCGCTGAAGGCCGCTCACGAGGCCATCACGCTGCTCAAAAACGACAACCAGATTGCGCCTCTCGATCTAAATGCGATCAAGACCATCGCGGTGATTGGGCCGAACGCGGATCGCGGTTTGCTGGGCGGCTATAGCGGTGTTCCGAAGCATAATGTGACGGTGCTCGAAGGCATTCGGCAGAAGGTTGGAAAGCGCGCCAAGGTGCTCTACAGCGAAGGCTGCAAGATCACCATCGGCGGCTCATGGAATCAGGATGAAGTGGTGCCGAGCGATCCAGAAGAGGACCGCAAGCAGATTGCCGAAGCGGTGCGCGTGGCGAAAAAGGCCGATGTGATCGTGCTCGCAATCGGCGGCAACGAACAAACCTCGCGCGAGGCCTGGGGCCTGAAGCATATGGGCGACCGGACAAGTTTGGATTTGATCGGTCGGCAAGAAGAACTGGTGAGAGCGATGGTCGCGCTGGGCAAGCCGGTCATCGTCTTCCTCTTCAATGGACGCCCGCTGTCAATTAACTACGTCGCCCAAAATGTGCCTGTGATCTATGAGTGCTGGTATCTGGGACAGGAAACCGGACGCGCTGTTGCCGATGTGCTCTTTGGCGACTATAACCCGGGCGGCAAGCTGCCCATTTCGGTACCGCGCTCAGTGGGTCATCTGCCGGTGTTTTATAACTACAAACCTTCGGCGCGGCGCGGCTACCTGTTTGACGATGTGTCGCCGCTGTATCCCTTTGGCTATGGCCTCAGTTACACAACCTTCAAGCTCGAGAACGCGCGACTGACCAAAAAGCGCATTGCACGCAACGGCACAGCGAGCGTGGTGGTGGATGTGACGAATACGGGCAGCCGCGAAGGCTCAGAGGTAGTGCAGCTCTATATTCGCGACCTTGTCAGCTCGGTAACGCGGCCCGTCAAGGAGCTCAAGGCGTTCAAGAAGGTGTGGCTCAAGCCCGGCGAGAGCACGACGGTCGAGCTCGACATCAACCCGGCATCGCTCGCCTTCTACGACGTGCATATGAAGTACGTCGTGGAACCCGGCGATTTTGAAATTATGGTTGGCACTTCGTCGCGCGATGCCGATCTGACGAAATTGAACCTGCAGGTCACGCAGTAGGCAAGCCCCCGCGAAAGACGAGGCACACATGCGGCAAACACTGACAGTCGGAGAGAAGCTGGGTTACAGCCTGGGTGACCTCGCGGCTAACTTTATCTTTCAGGCCATGCTGGCCCTGCAGTTGGACTTCTACACGCACACGTTTGGCCTGACTGCGGCACAGGCCGGCACACTTTTCCTCGTCGTCGGCCTCGGAGTGGCCTGCCTCAACCCCATTATGGGGATGATCGCCGACCGCACGAATACGCGCTGGGGCAAATTCCGGCCCTGGCTGCTGTGGTCGGCTCTCCCCTTCGGCGTGATCGGCGTGCTCACTTTCACAACGCCGAACATAAGCCCGCTCGGCAAGCTTATCTACGCATGGACAACTTACATTTTGTTGCGCGTGATTTATACCGTGAACAATGTGCCGTATGCTTCGCTCACGGCGGTGATGACTTCGGATCCCGATGAGCGCACCAGTATTTCGTCCTACCGGCAGATCGCAGCCAATTCCGCTGGTTTCATCGTCTTTAGCCTTGCAATTCCGATGGTGAAGTTCTTCGGCCATGGGAATGACGCGCGCGGCTACCAGCTCACCATGGGGCTGCTTTCGGCGCTGAGCGTCATTTTCTTTGTGATTGCTTTCTTTGTCAGCAAGGAACGCATTCAGCCCGATCCGCAGCAGAAGTCCTCGCTGACCCAGGATCTTTCCGACCTCTTCCAAAACCGTCCGTGGGTCATGCTCTTTCTGGCTACGCTGTTTTACTTCGCGGCGATCGTGCTGCGCGGCAACGTAATGCTGCCCTACTTCCGATTCGTTGCGGGCGATGTGGATCTTTTCGCATGGTTCAACGGATTCGGGCTGGTGGCCCTGCTGATCGGGGTCGCCTGCTCGACGGCGGTCTCGGTGCGCGTGGGCAAGCGTCAGCTCTTCACGGCAAGCATGACCCTTGCGGGCATCTTCAGTATGGCGTTGCTCTTGATATCGCCGCACGCGACCGGTCTCATCGTCGGAACAGAAGTCCTGCGCCAGTTTTCCTTTGGATTATCCGGGCCGATTCTGTGGGCGATGATGGGCGATGTGGCCGATTACGGCGAATGGAAGACGGGCCGTCGAGCCAGCGGGACCGTCACCTCCGCAGTTGTCTTCGCACTCTGGGCAGGCCTTGCTCTGGGCGGAGCCATTGCCGGCTGGCTCTTCTCGCTTTACGGCTTCGTGTCGGAGGCTCAGGTGCAGACGGCGCACGCGCAATCAGGCATCCTGTTGACCGCCAGCGTCTATGCGGGGCTGGCCTTTTTCGCCGTGGCCGTGTGCCTGCTCTTCTATCCCATCAGCCGCGAAATGAACCGTCGGATTGCGGACGAGCTTGAAGAGCGCCGTCGCAAGCACTCGGTTTTGTGACGCAGGAGTAAGCGTCGCAAGCAGCGGGCGCCACAACCCGACCGCTATGGTGTTTTGGAACCGCATTTCCACAGGTAGAGGCACTTGGCAATGCGGAAACGAACTCTCTCGATCACGGCAGCGGGATCGCATATCGGAACACTCTGCTCAGTGACAGTGACCAGATTTTCCAACTTGGCGATTGCCAGCTGTGACTCTTGCGCAAAGATCGAGTTAGTGGTCCAAAGGAAAGCGACAAGTGCAAGCGATGGCCAATTCATTCCGTACATTCTAAGGAAATCCGAACGATCAAGCGTCCGTTCGCCATTCTGAGCGGGTGACCGCCTAATCGGAAGTCACCAGTTCACCGACAGTCCGGCGCTTCTGAGTTTCCCGCCTACTCCGGCCCGCGGGGAATTTGTGGCCGCTGTCACACGCATCAGTGCTTTCCTTGAAACGAATTTATGCAGGTGCCGATAGCTCTCTAGAGCGAAGGCTGCATATGTTAAGAATTCTGGATAAGGACCAACCAGTGATTGTCTCCTCGGGAAACGAATATCATTCCCAAGGCTCTGGCGCTTGTGAATCCTCGTGGGGATTCTATGCGAGCAATGACACCCTCAGAGAAGCTGAGGTCGGCGGATCTAGAGCATGTGAAAACTGTTGTTTCGAAGCAGTGAACTTCAGCAAACTGCTGCGACAACTCTTAAAACTTTAGCCTCCATCGAAGTCCTTTCGAACGCGTCAAACCCGGGTCCGCCTCTCCGGCTTCCCGGCGGTGTGCACACGCGTCTTTCCGCCCCAGAAGGAGAACCGTCTACGACGCCTCTCAAAGTTCCGGTCGAGTGACCGTCTGACCGTCTCTAACCCATTTTTTGGGACAGGCGTAGAAGAATGATCGGGGAGTGTTCGCCTGCCACTCCCTCATTTATCAGGAATCACCATGTTGCGGAAGATCTTCCATGTCCCGTCCGGCTGTGCTTGCCAGGCTGTCAGATATTTTTCAACCAGCCTTTTGCCTCCGCCGTAGGTAGCCTCGGCCTCGCCCCATTCATAGACAAAGCTTCCTTGTTCGGTCGATCCCTGTGTCTTCACCGCGGCAGAACGCGCTCGTCCGAGGCTTTCAAGCTGCATCGTCATATGCCTCTCGATTTGAAGACGTCCTTGAATACACTCGCCCGTGCGGCCGCAATCAACCGCATCTTCGGTATATGTCGTGGCAATCCGCTTCATGTCTCCGGCCTTTATTCCGTCGATCCAGGCCTGGTTTCCCGCATCGATCGCGACCCGAGCCGAGGCGGCTGGCGTTTGGCCCGGCATGAGTATCGCTGTCGCAACGAGGCCAGCCGCGGTGATGAACGATCGAAGTGTTTTCATGGAAAATCTCCTCTTGCTTACTAAGAAAGCTGTTTGGCCGGCCGCAAAATGAGAAAGACGCTGACAAGCACGAGTGCGGTTCCGGCGAGGGTGCGGTCGGTGACGGGCTCGTTGGCGACGAAGTAGCCCAAGGCGACAGCGACGATTGGGTTGACGTAGGCGTGGCTGGAGACGCGGGTGGCCGGCATGTGTGCGAGCAGCCAGACGAAGGCCGTGAAAGCCACGAGCGATCCGAAGACGATGAGGTAGAGTTCCGCCTCTACGCCGCGCAGGGAGATGTGCGGGAAGGGGTGCAGTTCTCCGAATGCCGCGGAGAGCAGGAGCAGCACGGCTCCGCCGAGCATCATGGCCGCTCCCGCAGTGAGGGGGCGGGCGCTGGGTAGATGGAACGACCGGCTGATGACAGCGCCCAGAGACCAACTGAAACTAGCGATGAGGATGGCAAAGCAGGGCAGGAGGCCGTAGGTTTGGCCGTTGCCGCGCAGGAGCAGAATGCCCACACCGACGAAGCCGAGGATCGTTGAGACGGCGACGGTCCAGCGGAAACGCTGCTGACGGAGGATTAGCATTTCGAGAATCAAGGTATCGATGGGGATGGTGGCCTCGAGCACAGCGGCGATGCCGGAGGGGACGTATTTTTGCGCCCAAAAGAGCGATCCGTAGACGACGACAAACATGAGCACAGCCATGATCGCGAGGTTGCGCCAATGAGCCGCGGTGGGGCGCGGCTCGCCTTTGAGGCGCATGAAGGCATAGAGGAGGGCTCCGGCGATGAGGAAGCGGGCTCCGGCAGCGAAGAGCGGGGGAAGTTCTTCGACGGCGATGCGGATGGCGAGGAAGGTCGTACCCCACAGGAAGTAAATGGCGAAGAAGGCGGCGATGATGCGCAAACGGAACGAGCCCGCAGTGGGGAGGGCGACGGAATTGGTAACCACTGAATCGCTCATAGACAGTTATCACTTTACGGATCGATGGATAACCTGTCAAGATGATTTGAGGGGTTATTCACAGAAATGCCGTCAGGGTTACAGGCTCGTACGTTTGAATTGATTGCGGGAGACGCGGCGCTGGATCTGGTGAATACGCTGGACTGGCGATTTCGTGACAGCGGGACCGAGGAGCTGATCGGGAGCTACGACGATGTTGTCGATTTTACCGAACAGACGGGCCTGTTGAGCGCAAGACAGGCCAAGGCTTTGCGGCGGGGGACGAGCGCTTATGCAGGAAACCGGGTAGTCGGAGAGGTGAGAGATCTGCGGGAGGCGCTGGCGGACCTTCTCTACTCGGGTTTGGACGGGATGAATTCCTCCGGCGCTTCGCTCAAGGCGCTGGAGCGTTTTTTTCAGCAGGCGCGGGAACAGACAAAGCTGATGCGCGATGGGGCGCGGCTGCGATGGGAGTGGGCGGGCGCGGAGACGAAGGCCGAATTTCCGCTGTGGCTGCTGGCTCGCGCGGCTTCGCGGTTGATGCTCTCGGAGAATGTGCAGAAGGTGCGGGCTTGCGACAACTTAGAGTGCCGTTGGCTGTTTCTGGATACGAGCAAGAATCACACGCGGCGCTGGTGCGACATGAAGATTTGCGGAAACCGGATGAAGGCGCGGCGGTTTAAGGCGCAGCATAGGGCGGAAGTTTAAGAGCGCAGGTCCCTCGCTTCCCTTCAATTAAAGTTGCTCTTTTTCGCTCCGGTAGACTGGGAAACGATGAGTCCGGGAAAAAGGTGGGGGTTGGCTGGGCTGGCCGGCGTCGTGCTCGCGGTGGTGGCCGGGTGCGGAACGCCCGGAGCGCCGCTACCGCCGTCGCTGAACCTGCCGCAGCCGGTGACGGACTTATCCGCGGTGCGCGCTGGGGACCAGGTATCTGTCTTCTGGACGATGCCTAAGAAAAATACGGACAAGCTGGTGATCAAGGGCGAGGTCACCGTGCGTGTTTGCCGGCAGGAATCGGTGGGTCCGTGCGCGGATGCAGGAACAGTGTCAATCGCTCCGGGGGCTGGGGGGCGCATTTTCTGAAAGGCTTCCTTCTTCGCTGGCGTCGGGCCCCCCGCGCGTGCTGAATTATTTTGTCGAATTGAAGAATCGCAAGGGCAAGTCGGCAGGGCTGTCCAACGCTGCGGTGACGCTTGCGGGAGAACCGCCTGATCCTGTGCGGGATTCACTGCGGAGGTGCGAAAGGCCGGGGTGGTGCTGCGCTGGACTCCGGATGGGGAGACAGCGGCGGTGCGGCTGCAGCGCAAGCTTCTGACTCCGACTGCAGCGAAGCCCCAGCAGGGACTGATGGCGCCGCAGCCCGAGCCGCTGGAACAGAATCTGCTGATCGAGGACGGGTCGCAGGGGCGCGCGCTCGACAAAAGCATCCACTTCGGCGAGACCTATGAGTATCGGGCGCAACGCGTGGCGCGCGTGACCGTCGATGGTAACGCTCTGGAGTTGGATGGAGAACTTTCGCCGCCGGTGAAGGTCGACGCTGAGGACTGTGTTTCCGCCGGCTGTGCCCTCGGGGTTGGCGGCGGTGGCGACAGTGGGGGAAAATGGCGGCGAGGCCGCGATCGATCTGAGCTGGGCGCCCGATAGCGAAGCGGACGTGGCCGGGTATGTGGTGTATCGGCGCGAGAGCGTTGGGGCGTGGGAGAGGATTTCTCCGGCTGAGCCGGTTGTGGGTCCGGCATTTCACGACGCGCATGTGCAACCGGGGCAGACCTATCGCTATGCTGTGAGCGCGGTGGATGAGGGCGGGCATGAGAGCGCGCGCTCGGCCGAGACGCAGGAGACGGTGCCGAATCCTTGACAGTCGCGACGCAAGGGGGATGCGATGAAGTATTGCCGGTTTGTGTTTGAGGGCGACCCTCACTATGGCAGGGTGGAGGAACGCGGCGGCGAGATGTGGATTGTGGACCTGGCCGAAGCTCCGGAAGAAGATTTGGCCTACAAGGTGGCCCATGCGCGGCTCATGGTCGCGAATGCCCTGGTGAAGGATGTAGCGAGTTTCGATTTCGAGCCGATGCCGCTGAGTTCCGCAAAGTTGCTTGCACCGGTGACGCCTTCGAAGATCGTGTGCGTGGGGCGGAATTATCGCGACCATGCGCAGGAGCTGGGCAACGAAGTCCCCGCGGAGCCGCTGTTGTTTTTCAAGCCGCCGTCTTCGTTGCTCGAACCGGGTGGCGCGGTCGAGATGCCTGCGGCTTCAGAACGCGTGGATTATGAGGGCGAGCTGGCGCTGGTGATTGGACGGCAGGCGACCAAGCTGAAAGCCGATGAGAACTGGCGGACGTTTGTCCGCGGCTACACATTGGCCAACGATGTCACAGCGCGGGATCTGCAAAAGAAGGACGGGCAGTGGACGCGCGCCAAGGGGTTTGACACGTTTTGTCCGGTTGGACCGCTGGTGAGCGACGAGATCGATCCCGAAGCGGGTGTAGCGATTGAGACGCGTGTGAATGGCGAGGTGCGGCAGCGGGGATCGACCAAAGATTTCATTTTTTCGATTCCGGAGCTGCTGCGGTACATCACGGCAGCCATTACGCTTGAGCCCGGCGACCTGGTGCTGACGGGGACACCGGCGGGGGTGGGTCCGGTGGCTGCGGGGGATCGCGTGGAAGTGACGGTGAAGGGGCTGGGCGTGCTGAGCAATACATTTTCGGCGGACGGAGCAGACGGCCCCGCGCTGATTTTGAATTCATCGCTATGCAACCTCCGCCGCGCCCATGAATCCAAAGAAGCGGTACACTGAAATTCGAGCGCGCTCCCGAGTGCGGGCGCACCTTCCCCGAGGAGGAATTATGCCGCAGAATCTGCTGGAACAGTTGCGCAAGTTCACCACCGTTGTCGCCGATACCGGTGACATTGAGGCGATGGAGAAGTTCAAGCCCACCGACGCCACGACCAATCCTTCGTTGATTACGACAGCGGCGCAGATGCCGCAGTACCAGCCGATCGTGGACGGCGTGCTGATGGAAGCGCGCAAGGAACTGGGCGAGAGTGCGACCGACCAGGATGTGGCGAATCTGGCCTTCAAGCGGCTGGCGGTGGCGTTTGGGAAAAAGATTCTCGCGATTGTGCCGGGACGCGTTTCGACGGAAGTGGACGCGCGGCTTTCGTACGACACCCACAAGACCATCGAGATGGCGCGCGAGATCATCGGTCAATACGATCAGGCTGGGGTGAAGCGCGAGCATGTGCTGATCAAGATTGCTTCGACGTGGGAGGGTATTCGTGCTGCCGAAGTTCTGGAGCGCGAAGGCATCCACTGCAACCTGACGCTGCTGTTCGGCGTCCACCAGGCGATTGCGTGCGCAGAAGCAGGCGTGACGCTGATTTCTCCGTTTGTGGGACGCATTCTCGATTGGTACAAGAAGGACACCGGCAAGGATTTTCACGGAGCGGACGATCCTGGCGTGCAGTCGGTGACGAAGATTTACAACTACTTCAAGAAGTTCGACTACAAAACGGTGGTGATGGGAGCGAGCTTCCGCAACATCGGCGAGATTACGGAGCTGGCCGGATGCGATCTGCTCACGATCTCCCCTCAATTGCTGGCGGAGCTTGAATCGACAGAGAGAGATTTGCCGCGCAAGCTTGATCCGCAGAAAGCCAAGACGATGCAGATCGAAAGAATCCCCATGGACAAAGAGACATTCGACCGCATGCATAACGAGGACCGGATGGCCCATGACAAACTGAAGGAAGGGATCGAGGGGTTTTCGTCGGCGCTGGAGAAGCTGGAAGGATTGCTTGGGAGCCGATTGGCGGCGCTGGAATCGCGTGCTCCGGCAGTGGCATAAGCTCAAGGAGAATCGGCATGAAGAGGGCAGCCCATCTTGGGCTGCCCTTCTCTTTTTAGGAAACGGGTATTCGAAGCGTAACGACCTGGTGTGATTTGCGGCATAGGCAAACGCGATAATTCCGATAGACTCCGTGTTACACAAAGTGAGTTCGAGGCCTTTTGAAAGCTGCCGGGCGGCGAATGCTTTGCAGAGGAACTTTCGAGAGGTCTTGCGGGACGCGGGCACCAGCTCCGGACTGCGCACGTTGCACGGAGCCGCCCTATCGGCCCGGCGCTGTGCGCGGCAAATGGAGGTGCGTATGCAAACCGAAGCTCATCCTCTCGAATCCTTTTTCTACCACGCTGTACGCACCAGCTTTATCGACAATGTCGGGCTGGACGATCCCGAGCTCGTCGAGTATGTCGCACACATGCTTTGCGAATTTTCCGAGCCGGACAGCCTGCATCGTCTGAAAGATGCGACGGGCCATCGAGTGGAGACTGTAGGCGAGATGCTGCGGGCTGCCGACCCAGTGTACGGAACGGCGAATTCGTTCGATGAAGAGCGCAGGGTGCGCAAGTACATTGGCGACTATGCGATGTTCATGGCCGGGATGCATCTGGATGTGATGGAATCTGCGCCGCACTACGAGAGCGACCGTTCGATCGCGGACGAACTGATCAAGATCGGCAAGGAGAGCTACTTCGTTGTAAGCCAGTTCAACGTGTTCGAATTTGAGCAAGAAGCACTGCTGTTTGCACGGCTCTCGGAGTGTTTCGATCGCTGCGTCCTGGGGCTCGCGATGATCCGAGCCGAACTTGGCAATCAGCGGTATCTGACTTCGGGGCATGCTTGAAGCGCGTGCCAAAATTGGTTGCGCTGGAGAGGAAGGCGGCCGATTTTCAGTTCGTCTGACCCGAAAGTTGTACAGGAGTTTGGATTCTCTTTGCAATCCTGACTCCAAAGTGCCAAGAAATATTGGAAGACCCTCTTGGCAAACACAACATTTCGGTTAAGCTCTTTGTCAAAGCAATGTAAATAGGCAGTGGCTGGCTTTTCGGCAGCACGCAATGCGATCCCGGCCAATGTCCTTGCAAGCAAGGCGGCTGCGCGCGAGCAGCTGAACAGGAGGCGTGTATGGAGTCGCAAGCACACCCACTGGAGCCCTTCTTCCACCAGGCTGTTCGCAACAGCTACGAGGGGAAGTTAGGGCTCAACGATCCGGACGTAACTGGCTACGTAGCCCATCTGCTGTGCGAGTTCTCGCAAGCCGACAAACTCTACAAAGTGCGCGACGCGCTGGGGCATCCGGTTGAGGAGCTCGAAGCGATGCTGCTTGCCGCCGATCCTGTGAACGGCACGGCGACTTCGTTCGACGCCGAGCGGGCACTGCGCAAATACATTGGCGACTATGCGTTATTTGTCAGCGGCATGTACCCCGAGGCGATGGTTCCGGGACGCAGAAGGCGCGCCGCGCATCCGAGCCTGGGCGAGCTGATTCAAGCGGGCAAGGAGAGTTACTTCATCGTGAGCCAGTTCAACCTGTTTGAGTATGAGCAGGAGGCTCCGCTGTTTGCGCGTCTGTCGGATTCGTTTGAGCGGTGCATTCTGGGCCTTGCGCTGGTTCGAGAAGATTTGAACAAACGGAAGGCGCTGCCGGCGCCGCTGGTGAACTAGGCACCTGCGATGCGGCTGACTTCAGACTCAGCTGGATTTAGATTTGTGCTTTCCCAGGTCTCAAAACCGAGACCTGGGGCACCCATTGCAATAAGGATTGAAGCAGCGCGAGAAGCGCGTCTTTGGCTTATTCCGACCAGACAGCCAGCACGTTGCCCGCTCCGTCACTGAAATGGAAGCGGCGGCCGCCGGGAAACTCGAAGGTGGCTACGACGATTTCGCCGCCGGCCTGTAGAATTGCGGCTTCGGTGGCTTTGAGATCCTGGGAGTAGAGGACAATCAGCGGGGCGGATTTGCCGGGCGATTCAGCGATTTCGGCCTTGCGGAAGCCGCCATCGATACCGGCGCTGATTTTATCGAAGCTGATGTAGTCGGGACCGAAATCCTGAAAATTCCAGCCAAAGACCTTCTCATAGAAGCGCTTGCTGCGTTCGATGTCGGTCGATGCAAACTCGATGTAGTTGATGCCGTGGTGCTGCGCAGGCTGGGTCATTGCTCTCTCCAATTCTGGTTGGGATGCGCGAAGTAAAGGGAGAGGCGGCTTGAGCTTCAACATGCAGACGCGAAGCGCAGGCACACCTATCTCAGGTGCTCTGAACGCCTCCATCTGCATTCCCTCAGAAGCAGGAGAGTGCAGGTAGAGCCCGCTGATTGAAGATGGCGCGGACTGCCGAGGTACGAGAAGAAAGTAGCAAAAGCCTGCGGAGCAATCAACAAAAAAACGACGCGCTAGAGAATGTAGCGGCTGAGGTCGTTGTCTTTCACGATGGTGGCGACCATTTGCTTCACATAGTCAGGCGTGATGGTGAAGACCTTTTCGGGTCCGGAGGCAGTCATGCGCTCTAGATAAGGCAAAGGGGTTGAGGACTCATTTTTGATGGCTTCGGACAGCGCCGCTGCCTGTTCGCCCTCGGGAGCGCGGCGGGCAATGTCGGGCGCGAGGAAGCTGACGTCTTCGAGCACCTTCTCCATGATGGTGTGGAGGCGGCGGGCTCCGATGTTCTCCGTGGCCTCGTTGACTTTGAAGGCAAACTCGGCCATCTCGCGGAGGGCTTCGGGAGCGAATTCGAGGCGCACGCCTTCGGTTTCAAGCAGAGCCGTGTACTGCTTGGTGAGAGAGGATTTGGGCTCGGTGAGAATGCGCAGAAAATCTTCAACGGTCAGAGATTTCAATTCAACGCGGAGCGGGAAACGTCCCTGCAATTCGGGGATGAGGTCGCTGGGTTTGGAGACGTGGAAGGCTCCGGCGGCGATGAAGAGGATGTGGTCGGTACGCACCATGCCGTAGCGAGTATTGACGGTGGTGCCTTCGACGATGGGGAGGATGTCGCGCTGGACGCCTTCGCGGGAGACATCGGGGCCGTGGCCGCCTTCGCGTCCGGCGATCTTGTCGATTTCGTCGAGGAAGATGATGCCGCTGGATTCGACGCGCTCGGTGGCGACGCGGTTCACCTGATCCATGTCGATGAGGCGGCCTTCTTCTTCCTGAATGAGGTAGTCGAAGGCGTCGGCAACGCGCATTTTGCGCTTCTTTGTGCCGCCGCCAAAGATGTTGGGCAGCATGTCCTTGAGGTTCATCTCCATGTCTTCGAGGTTCTGGTTGGAGATGATGCCGAACTGCGGGGAGCCGCGTTCGCGGACGTCTAGCTCGACCATGCGGTCGTCGAGCTTGCCTTCGCGGAACTGCTGGCGGAGTTTTTCGCGGGAGCGCTGGTGGCTGTCGTTGCCGGGGAGCGTGTGCTGATCGTGCTGGCTGGGCGGCGTGGAGGGCGGCGGAGGCAGAAGGATGTCGAGCAGGCGCTCTTCGGCGTTCATTTCGGCGCGGTCTTCGACTTCTTCGAGGCGTTCTTCGCGGACCATGTCGATGGCGATCTCAACCAGATCGCGAATCATGGATTCGACATCGCGGCCGACGTAGCCGACTTCGGTGAATTTGGAAGCCTCGACTTTGAGGAAGGGCGAGTTGGTGAGTTTGGCGAGGCGGCGCGCGATCTCGGTTTTACCGACGCCAGTGGGCCCAATCATGATGATGTTCTTGGGCATGATGTCTTCGGCGAGATCGGGCGGGAGCTTCTGGCGGCGCTGGCGATTGCGAAGAGCGATGGCCACGGCGCGCTTGGCGGCCTTTTGACCGACGACATGCTTGTCGAGTTCGGCGACGATCTCGCGTGGGGTCAACTCGTCGAGCGCGAGGTCTTGTTCTTCGGCAGATGCGGGCAGATAGATAGCCATACTTTTCTTCTTCTGAGACGAACTAGCTTTTTAGTTCTTCAAATGTGACGCGGTCATTGGTATAGATGCAAATGTCTCCGGCAATCTTCATTGCTTTTTCGGCGATCTCGCGGGCACCGAGATCGGTGTTCTCCATGAGAGCACGCGCGGCGGCTGTGGCATAGCTGCCGCCGGAGCCGATGGCGGCAATCGGTTCGTCGG
Organism: uncultured Acidobacteriaceae bacterium; assembly: GCA_963810545.1. Classification (GTDB taxonomy): domain Bacteria; phylum Acidobacteriota; class Terriglobia; order Terriglobales; family Acidobacteriaceae; genus Telmatobacter. Next base: position 666,744 of record CAWENE010000002.1, on the reverse strand, counting down.
GATCGATCACATCGCCCGACCCGGAGATGAGGAAGGTCTGGCCCGCATCGGCGACCACGAGCAAGGCTTCGAGGTTGCGGAGCATCTTGTCGGTGCGCCAATCCTTGGCCAGTTCGACGGCGGCGCGGTTCAGGTTGCCCGCGTACTGCTCGAGCTTGCTTTCGAAGCGGGCGAAGAGCGAGAAGGCGTCGGCGGTCGAGCCGGCAAATCCGGCGAGAATCTTGTCCTGATAAAGGCGGCGAATTTTCTTCGCCGAGTGTTTGAGCACGTGGTCGCCCAACGTGACCTGGCCGTCCGCAGCCATGACCACCTGGCCATTGCGGCGCACACAAATCACCGTGGTGGAGCGAATGCGGGACCCGTTCTGAGCGTCGATCTTTGTTTCCAGCTTTGTTTCCAGGAGCAAGGAAAAACCTCTAGCCATGCGGGTTCTGGAGTTACGGAACCCAAGAAGGCGCAGTCCTCAGTATAGGACATCGCGCGGGGCGAGGCGGTAGAGCACGTGACGTCGCAACGGGTGGCCTTCGGGAAGGTTTGGATGGTCGAAATCGTAAGAATCTAGCACGCATTTTCTTCGCAATTCCGGATCGCGCCGCAGATGAAAGTCATGTGCCTTGTCCGCTATGAAAACCACCGGGCAGTGCAGAGCGAGAATCGATAGCGGTGTTCCACCATGCCTGGCGCTCCATTGCAGAGGTTTGGCAAGACTTCCATCTTTCATCTTTCGCGGCGGAAGTGGGTCATCCCACGCTTCAGGAACTCGCCGTTCGGTTTCCAATCCTCGGGTGACACTGTTTCTACATCGCCGCGCACAATATGATCGGCAACAAATCCGGCGGTATTGACCGGATCGTTGGCTGAGCCGAATGGCGGCGCATAGGCCAGGTCGAGGCTCTCGAGATCGAACACGGTCATTCTGCCGGCGAGTGCCGTGGCGAACACGTCGGTCCGCTTGTCCACTCCGTCTTCGCCCACGATCTGCGCCCCGAGCAAGCGGCCCGTTCCGTCCTCCGCGACGATCTTGATCCTCATCGGTCTTGAGCCGGGATAGTAGCCCGGTTGGTTCGGATCGATGGTGACGCTTGAGAAAAAGCTGAATCCGGCCTTGACGGCCTGCGTACTGTTGAGGCCGGTAAATCCCGCGGTCATGTGCAGGACGCGGACGATCGACGTCCCAAGCGCGCCGGGATAGAGAAAGTGTCCGCCCGCCGCGTTGGCTCCTGCAATGCGACCCTGGCGATTGGCAGGGCCCGCCAGGGGGAGGCGGGTGCGAGCGCCGGTGAGCATACGACATTCGGTCCTGCCGCGTTTCTAGTCTTTCGACGGAGCAATTGCCCCTAACCAACGTTGAAGAACGGTTGACCGGGCCAGCTCGACCGATCGATTCACTTCACGGGTCTGCAGAAAAATCTCCCTCTTCCGCCGCACAGCGGAAAGGGAGAGCTGAGACGACAGACAAAATCTGGCTGGCGTTAGCCGGTTCAAAACTGCCCCCTACGTCCTTTGCCTGAGGCGACGCTGCGGGTAAGTTCAATCGGCGAATGACTTTCGCAATATCAGCTGTCGCCATCCTTAAGAAAACAGGGAAGTTCCCCCCAGCGTCCAGGGGAGCGGGGCAGACCACCACTTTCCAAATTGCGGTATACAATATGAACATGCAGCACGAGCCAGTTGGCCCGGCTCGCACCCTGCCGAAAGCTCGGATTTTGGGCTCAATGGGGGCGTCACGGTTTCGACGGGATCGCTTGCGGCACGGAGGCATGCTGGGGTGTGGGCACCCATAATCGCCTGCAAAACTAAAGTTGCCAACGATAATCTGGCACTTGCTGCTTAATTAATTAAGCAGCCGTCTTTCGCGGTTTCGCCTATGGGCTGCGAGCGAGACGTCATTCAGTAGGCTGGCGGTTGCGGCTCGGTCCGTGTTGCAACCGCGAGATCATCGGACTAGCTTCATGCGCATCTTGTCCGTTCTGAGCGCACGGAGCGAAACCATCCGGAACTGGACTGAGCATGGAGCCTCTCCGGGCTGATAACGATTTCGGACGCGGGTTCGACTCCCGCCGCCTCCACCAACCTTCGCCCTGGCGAAGGTTGTCGCGCCGAAGCTTTAGCGCAGGCGGACCTGGCATGACACTTCTGATTGCAGAACCGATAAGGCTATCTGAACGCGGGTGAAGACTGTCATGAAATACGTCTACATTCTTCAAAGCCTGGCCGGCGAGCATTTCTATACACTTCTCCGTTTTGATTTCCCAGCTTGGTGGTACCTTGCACACCGCTAGACAATCAACACTGTGCTCAGGAGCGCAAAAAGCACACACCAATGGCATGATTTTATGATCGACAGGGTTGTGAGGCGACAGACAACTCCTGCGTAAAGTCCGAACACCGCAAATGGAACATCCAAAACCCCGTGCACTTGTGGCGTACCTCACTGGCGGGTATCTCGCCTTTGCGCAGCCCTGACCAGCGATTGACATCGCAGAACCAGCGCCAACCTGTATTCAGGAAGTAACTGACGCATAGACGCCGATACACCTGGAACTTGAGTCGATCGAACAGACTCTATTGCACAGTGATTGTGACTGTCGCTGCGGTGGTGATGGATGAATTGGATGCATCTGTTCCGGTCACGGTGAATACGTAGTTCCCCGCCGTCGTGGCCGCAGTGCCTGAGCTCGTGGAAACCGATGTGCCACTTTCCCCGCAGCCAATCGCGGCGGCCACGGAGAAAACTAACAGCAGCGCCAGCATAGAGATCCAACGACGGCGCCGTGAGGAAATTCCGCACGTGAATATCAGCGCAAGAACCGCGCCCCCGCCGCCAATTCTCCAAATATTCTTTCGGGATGGTTCGCGTAGAGAGGCTGTCGACGCCGCGGTTGTCTTGACCGTGAGCGTGCTGATTCCCGTTCCGCCTGTCGCGATGGCTACGCTCGTTGGATTCATGCTGCAGGTGGGCAAACTTTGCGCACCCGTGGGAGATGTGGTGAGGGCGCAGGCCAGGTTCAGAGTTCCTTGGTAGGTCGTTCCCGCACTAAAAGTGGCGGTCGCGGTTGTACTTGCCCCGGGGGCGACAGAGGGCGGAGCCGGTACTGCGACCAACACTGGAGGCACCGTGACAGTGGCTGTCGCCGTCCCTGCCGCATACACTGGGTCGCCCGGATACGAGGCAGTGAGCGTGTTAGCGCCGCTGCTTAGGGTTCCCGCTGGAAGGGTAAACGAGGCTGTACCACTGGAAAGCGGTTGCCAGGTGGAATACGAGCCCGTGGCGAGGTTCACCGAACCGGAAGGAGTTGCGCCGCCTCCCGCGCCGCTTACGGTGACTGAAACCGTCAATGGCTGTCCGGCTGCAACGCTGGTCGAAGAGGGTTTTACAGTCACCGTAGAAGCCGTGGAACCAGGTACGGTCACAGTCACAACCAGGGCGGCGGAGCTAGCCGCAGCGTAGTTCGTGTCGCCCTCATACGATGCTGTGATTGAGTTCGTCCCCAATACAAGGGCGTTTGCTGAATAGGTGGCGATGCCCGCGCTGTTGAGCTTAGCCGTACCCAGCACACCGCTGCCGTCGTAGAAAATGACCGAGCCGGTCGGCACGATACCCCCGCCACTGACCGTCGCAGTCAGGACAACGGACCAGCCTTGAGTGATCGAAGCGGCCGACGCCGTCACACTCACTGTGGGCGTTCCCTGCGCCGCTTGAAGGGAGATTGCCTGCGAGGTGGCGCCCCAATAATTGCTATCACCTGGGTAGCTTGCCACAACCTGTTGCGAGCCCGAGCCCGGTGTCACGCTGACCCCGTTGAAAGTCACACTCGCCGTTTGCCCCGTTGTCATAAACGGATAGTCGTCCGTCACCAGATCGGTGAGACCGTCCGAGTTGAAATCTGCCACGGCAACAACCGATGCGATTCCGTTGCTGAATACGCTGAATCCCCCGAATGTGCCGTCGCCGTTTCCGTAAGCAATCGCCGATGTACTTCCCTGTCCAATGGGGTCATTCATAATCAGGTCAGTTTTCCCGTCCCCATTGAAGTCACCACAAGCTACATAGGTCGGGCCCTCGATAAATTCGGCACCCAGGGCACCCCCGATCGCAACATCGGACGCGGTCGTGAAGTTCCCATGTCCATCGCCGAGCAGTATCGCGACAGAAGCGGGCGCATTTGCAACCGCCAGATCCAGATTTCCGTCCCCGTTGAAATCACAAGTAGTGATGAACCCGCCGCTCTGCGAGTTTGTTATTGCCGATGCAAACGTTCCATCGCCGTTGCCAAGGAACACTTGCAAGCCGTGGGTGGTCAAAGCACCGTGACCATACTCCTGGGCAACGGAGACGGGACCTTCAAGCAGGGAGAGACCCTCGCGCTGAGTGCCAACCTTTTCCTCCTTGGTCGCGGCTGACCCTTGCCATAGTTGATCGTGCCTATCCGGTACGTCCCATTTCAAAACCAAAGAGCGAGGTCGCAACGATGACGTCGAAATACGTCTTTGCGACGAGGCGGAAGTTGTGTCCAGTTTAGGCAAGCGTCTTGCAGCGGCTTCAATCGGCTGTTTGCTCGAGCGCCGCGGGCTGCGCGTAAATCCGATGAAGTTCGATTCGTATCTGAATGTCGACCTGGGAACCATGTCGACGTTTCAGCATGGTGAGCTGACCGCTCACAGCGCTCTTCGTCCTCAAACTTTATCTGGAAAGAAGAGAACTAGAAATTGATGCGTTCTTTCTCGGTCACGAGCGGGCGATTCAGCACCAGCGTGTGGATGGAACCTACGTACTCCCCAATAATGCCCAACGCGATCAATTGGATTGAGCCAAGGAAAAACAAACCCAAGACCAACGGAGCTACACCAACAGTAAAGCTCCTCCAGAAAATCAGCTTGTATACCAGGTAAAACATTCCTGTCACGAAACTGCAGAATGCCGATACGAATCCGCAAAAGATCACAACGCGGAGAGGTACTTTGGAGAGGTTAGTAATTCCAAGCATTGCAAAATCGTATAGAGAGTAAAAGTTATTCGAAGTGACTCCGCGTTTGCGACGGTTCCGATCGTAAAAAACCTTCGCAACTGGCAATCCGAGCTCAGCGATCATTCCACGGAAATAGGGATACGGATCGGGGAAACCGTTGCGAATTCTTTCTACGACGGACCTGTCATACAAACCGAAGCCCGTGAAATGCTCAAGGATTCGAACGTTGGTGAGGCGTGCAACCATCCGATAATAACCGGAGCGCAAACCTTTCATAAGACCATTTTCATCGCTACCTTGCTTAATTGCCGCGACGATTGGAAATCCTTTTTCCCACAGCCGAACCATTTCCACAAACAACTCTGGAGGATCTTGTAAATCGGAAACGAGGCATCCGACCGCATCGCCCTCTGCCTGCAGAAAGGCATGCATACCGGAGCGATCAGGTCCGACATTCCGCGCATTGACGATAACTTTCACGCTCGGATCCTCAGAAGCCATTTCGCGCAGCACATCGACCGTGCCATCTGTTGACGCATTGTCGATGAAGAGGTGCTCGAAACGGTATTCGGGGAGCTCCTCCGCCATGGCCAACAGCCGCCGATGAAGCTCGCGCACATTCAACTCTTCGTTGTAGCAAGGGGACATGATGGTGATGAGTTTTTGTGTCATTGCCTCACACTTCAAAATGTCGAGTCATTTTTCTGAGCCAAGGCACCAGCCTACATTCTCATTCCCAGCCCTAGCGTGGAGTGTATAGCTCCCGCACCCTGGGACCCTGGCGCCGCAAACAGATACGATCTTAGCGAGACAGTGCTGAGTGAAGTAATTAACGTGTTCCTGCATCATGTAAAGGCTGACGGGCCGGACGACATGGCCCGCCAGCGATGGGCGCGCCAGGACCTTTATTCCCATCTGTGCGACGCGGTGAGCGATTCGGTAGTTGCTGTATTCGGGCAGCTCGCGTTCCTCGGGCCTTGGCTTGTAAAACATAAATCCGCGTATATCGCACTTCACAAGTCCGACACAGAACGGACTCCTTTTCCAAATGCGCTTGGCGAGGAAGAGCGCAACACGGGCCCGTTTGAGTGTACGGAACATTCCCTCACAAATCACGCAGCTCGACAACTCGATCATCGAGATTTCCTGTCCGCGAAAAAAGGCGTTATTAAGGCAAGATCAGTATCAAGCGTCGTTGGCTGAACCAACAATTCACTTTGTGGATACCTTCCGCATTGGAACCGCCTATACGATTACCGCGCAAGATTTGCGATCGATGAAGGAGCCAAATCTCGCCCTTCTACTCATATCGATGCCCTTCGTCCTGTCCGGATCATAGGGCATGAAACTCCTAGCTGCACACCCGCAGAAGCTGGAAATGACAAAGTTACCCGATAGGTCAACCGGGAGCCGATCGGGCGTGCGGAAGAACACGGTTCTGGATGGGCTCGACGTATGCCTCCAACTTCGATCGAGAGCAGGCCCGAGCCGGCCGAGATGTAGGGCCAATTTGCGTGCAGCTTCGGAAACTCCCAACCGGTCGCGAGCACGCCGCCTCCTGATACGGATCCCGAAGCTCGAAAATCCACTGACTGCGGCCGGAGCCGATTCGCGACAGTTGGAGATAGAAACTCCAGCTGGTACTTTCTGGTGAATCACCCTGGATCGCGTATAATCCACGGGTGGATTCTCGAAAACTAAACATCTTGCACTGACTCTTGAGTTCCGTGGATCTGAAAGTTCGTTAAGAATAGAAGACCTCTAAACGGCGGTCACCTGCAGATGTACGCGGTATGGGCGCTGACCGGAGAGGGCTTCAAACCGCTTTGCACAAATCTCTGGAGAGACGGAGAATGAACATCAAGAGGATCCGTGCGATTATCCGGAACCGCTTCAATATGTACCTTGGGCTTGCGGTGAAGCCGTTCTTTGGCAACCGGATGGTCCTTTTAGATTATCCGGTAACTTCGGTTCCACGGTGGAGTTACAGTAATCCCCACCGTGAACTCTACGAAATCATTAACGTCAATCGAAGCAGGTATATCGAACATCTAAAGTCTTTCCTTCGTTTTACTCAATTCTTCGCTGCGATTCCCGCGCAAAAGTCCCCTGACCCGTCGCAGCCCAATTGGGCAAATGAATGGATCCCTCCCTTGGATGCAGTTGCTCTTTATAGTTTTATTGCAATTGGGCAGCCCCGGCTTTTTCTCGAAGTCGGGTCGGGAAACTCGACAAAGTTTGCAAGAAGAGCAGTCAAAGATCATGGGCTGAGCACGAAGATAGTCTCCATTGATCCTCGTCCTCGGGTGGAAATTGATGGCATATGTGACCAGGTTGTTCGGGAGCCAGTCGAAAACTGCGAACTGGATATCTTTGATCGTCTGGAATCGGGAGACATTCTCTACGTCGACAATTCCCATCGAGCGCTAATGAATTCGGACGCTACAGTCGTCTTTCTGGATATTCTTCCCAGGCTGAAGCCGGGCGTCCTGGTCCACTTCCATGACATAGCACTTCCCTACGACTACCCGCCTGAATGGAAGGATCGATACTATTCGGAACAGTACTTATTGGCGGCCTATCTTCTTGCCAGAGGAAGTAGATTTGACATCCTCTTGCCAAATTGGTTTGTAACCATTGATAACGAGCTAAAGAACATTCTCGTTGCGCTTTGGCAAAGCCCTGAGATGCAAAACCTCGAAATCCGGGGCGGATCATTCTGGATCCAAATGAAATGAAGTTGCTCGCTTCAATGCGCACAAATATCGGTGCGTCTTAGGCCGATGCTCAAACCTCTCCTGAGGGTTACGAGCGACTGAGATTCCAGAGTTTTCAACGGTGGTCCAACGATTTCGAAACGTTGGTCGAAGTATGATCAATATGGCTGTCGAACGAGTACATTGTTTGCAATTGCCAAGTTCCGCATCATCGATGCGGACCAGCTATGCTGGAATGTATACTTCGCTTTACCTGCATAAAGAATCCTCTGGGAAGACTCTCACGTGTATAGAGGCGGAGCAAAGAGGGATGTAGATGAGTTTCCACGGAGTCTACGTTCGATGGATCGACGCAATTTTCTGGCGCATTCAGGCATGCTTCTCGCCGGGTCGGCATTTGCCGATCTGCTTGCCGGCTGTTCGGACTTCGAAATAGAAATACCGTGCTTGGGGCCCGCGGCGGCGCCTCAACCTGTGCCTGGAATGACGTACATCAAGGCATCCCAGATTGGCTGCGCGTTAAATTGCAACCTGAAAAATGGACGGAACCTGCATACCGGTGGATTGGCCACGGACGATGGTCCTCGCATCAATGCAGCAATGGCAAGCGCCTCGGCGAGCAATCCCATCACCCTGATAATCGATGGTCCCGCGCTGATCTCGGGGCTGTTCCTCCCTGCGGCGGGATATTGGAACATCGCCGGGCTCGGTTGCGACACAGGCTTTTTCGTAAAGTCAGGCACAAACAATGACGGCATTCATAATGGAGGACCAACCGCCGCAATACCGTCGGATCCGGGACCACCTGCACCCCCGCGCGGAAGCAGCGTCTCGTTGCGAAACTTCACGATTAACGGTAATCAAGGAAATGGATATAGCGGGGTCTCCACTTCGGGATCGACACAAGGCGTCACCAATGGAGCCTCAACCGTATGGTACTTCGCCATCAATTTGATGAACCTGAACAACATAGACGTAGAGAATGTTGTTGTCGTAAATGCGCCGAGCTTTCAGATGCGATTTTCCAACGTCGGCAATGTGACAATAACCGGATGCGTGCTCAGGAGCCAGGGTCCAAATACAGATGGGCTCCACTTCGACGGACCAGCGAACGACATTAGCATTTCAAGTTGCGACATTACGGCGGACGACGATGCGATTGCATTGAACTGCCCCGAAGGTTATACCGGAGACATCGCGCGTGTCACGGTTTCGAACTGCAAAGTCAACAGCTGGACCTTTCTGATCCGACTGCACACGATAGACAGCGCAACCGGTCCCAAGTTTAATATCAATGGAGTTTCAGTAAATAACTGCAGCGGAAGCTTATCGTACGCGGGCTTTCTCGTAGGTCACGGCGGAGGCGGATTCCCCAACTCAATCGACGGGTTAACTATCTCAAATTGCATTTTAAGCGCCCCGGCGATATTGGAGATAGGGGCCAATTTCGGAAATGTCACCCTTGACAACGTGACTCTGAGCCCGCTCGCTTCAAGTCAATTTCCAGGTTTCGCATTCGCGCGATCCTCGGCCTATTCCGCTGGATGCACCTACACTGGCGCGAGCCTTGTTCTCAACAACTGCACTGTTCAGCGAAAAGGCGACTCATCGATTCCTGCGCTAGATATTGAAAACGCTTCATCGATCGGCAATTTGACATTCAACGGGTACACCCTGAATGGTAGCTCGAGTCATATGACACCCTCGTTAATCAATGTTGGTTCTGGATCTGTCGAGCAGGTAGTCATCAACTCGGTCGATTCCGGCGATATTAGCTCGTCGGTGTCACCAGGCGGCTTTGCCGGCGTTGGGACCGTGAGCGGATCGGGAGTGTTGGCGACCGGATGGGAGTTTCCCGATAACGTGATGGCGAACGGCGTACCTTATATCTCTGCGACCGACGGATTGCCTTCTATCAAGATCGATGGTGTCGTTGAGCCATATCCTGGCTAAACTGCTTCGGTATTTGAGGCAACTTCCACCTTGCGAGATAAGGCTCTCTATTCTTAAGATCAAAACCGGAATGACACGTGAAAGTCCATGGCCTAGGTATTTTCTTGAAAGAATTCCGACTGAATAGTTCGGGCCAGCCCCTCGTTCAAGGTGTAAGGAGGAACGAAGCCTGATTGCAGCGCCTTCTCAGCCAGGAATTGAGTGTTTTCGCAGAACTTCCGAATTCGAACAGCACTAATCGGAAATGTTTTCCCCGTGAGCCTTGCAAGCGCGTCCAATATATGCGCGCCCGCCATGGCAATTGGTCGAGGAAAGGAATGTATCTTATCCGGGCGCTTCAGGCATTGCGATACATATCTGACTAATTCGTTGACCATCATGTCCGGCAAATCTACATAGTTGAAAATATGCCTGCCGCCCTGGAGAGAAAGTGCGTGCTCTAAGAATGCGGCAACATTCCCTACGTAAGCCATCGACTTGAAGTTGGTGCCTGAACCCACCATAACAAAACGTCGCGACGCGATTTGATGTAACAAGTTATAAACGTTCCCACGGTTTCCCTCGCCAAACACGACAGTGGGCCGCACGATGACGAGTGTACGCGACGGATCCTCGGCGGCCCAATCCCGATATACGCTTTCAGCTTCTAGTTTGGTTTTGCCATACGCGTTAAACGGATCGAAGGGTCCGTCTTCATCCACAGGATAAGGATGAAAGCCGTACACCGCAGCGCTGCTGGTAAAGACAATCTTAGCAATGCCCACAGCGCGAGCGGTGGCGCAGACCTGTACTGCGCCGCCGACATTTGTTTCGTGATAGCGCGAAATCGGATAGACATCGTCCCGATGCTCCGCGGCCAGGTTGATGATTGCTGAAGAGCCAGCGGCCGCTCGCATAAGAGATTCGGGTTTGCGCACGTCGCATTCAGTCCATTGTTGCGGAAAGGACCGGCTTGGTCGCAAATCCCCAATACGAAACGGAAGTTGCCGTTCGACCATTAGAGCGGCCAGCCTGGTACCGATAAACCCCGAGCCGCCGAGAATTAAAACCGCCTTTGGTTGGATACCGCTGGCCATTTCAGGGGCAGTATGGTTCACGCGTTCAATTCTACTTTACGGCTTTGCCATCTCACTCCATTTCGTTTCGGAGCATACCCGGTCGCACTACCCACTTACGAAGCGAGATGCCTCTATAACCAATCCCAACCGAAGGAAGAAGCGGGTATTTCACTTTCGGCCGACTTTTTCGTGTCGGTCGCCTAGTTGCATTTACACGAGCCATCATCCTTAATATTCGTGGTGCAATGGCCCAAAATAATCGGCGGTCCTGCGGAACGAATGCAGGCGACGTGATTTGCAACTGCGCTCGTCGAAGGCATCGCGGGTACTTGATCGCCGTTGTTCAGCGCAAAACTCGGCGCGAAAACCGCCCCTCCGAAGAAGGTCCAGCCTCCATACTTAGTATTGATGTTGAGCGTTTTCCCAAGAGGAATACCTTCCTGGTGACTCTCGATCCAGCTATCCGCATAGCCATTGACGCCGAAATCCAGGTCAGCCGCTCCCTGATTCTGCACGCGAAACGCGTAGCCATCGCTCGCATCTGAGATACTGGTTGTCCCCACTGTTCCGGATTGCGTCACTATCAAGTTTGTATCTGTTTGCGTTACAGCTGGGCTGGGGATCTGAATGGGATACATCGATTGTGGCGAAGTGTTTCCAGCGAGGTCGTTCGGAATGTAAGTGAAGTATCCATATTTCTGGCGATTGACCGTCACAGGCGGAAGGGAGTGCGTATGGCCGCCTGCGGTCGTATCGCTGATCCAGTTCGTTTGTCCGGCACAATTCGGGGTCTGACAAATCACCTCAACGTTGTTAAAGACAACGAAGGCCGTCAGGCCGGGCGCACTCTCCGTGATCGAAATAATCGGGCTGACGCCTGTGCTGGTCGAAAACTCCATATCCTCGAACGTGACGTGACTCGCGTTGTGAATCGATACATACGGCGAACTAGGTGTCATCCCTCCGCAGTCCTGATTCCAGACGTGATCCAGGATCATGTCAATCACGCCCATTTCGCCATTACCTGCGGGGTCGCCATCGATCTTAAGAGCTTGCGCGCCGGATCCCCGGCAGGATATTTCCCCGCCTTCAATTGTGGTGCCTGTCGGGTTCCAATACCCTGCTTCTCCGCCGGAGATATAAACTAATGCGCCGGTTATCTCGGAACGGCCGCGGACTTCATTGTTGACGAATATCTTTCCGCCACTCGTTCCGTAGCCAATGTGCCAAACATACGCCACGTTAGGGCCGCCGAAAAAATTGTTGTTGGCCACCGAAGAAGGAGTCGTGATGCCTTCGAAATCCCCCACTGCCGTGACCGTGGCGTTGCCCGGAGCGAAAGTGATGCCCTGCAACCCGAAGATATCCTGCGAGCGGCCCATATCCAGGGCGCCGGTAGTTACCATTGAAGCCATGTTGGCTGACGGCCCTGCAATCACCTGACAAGTCGAGAGGACTCCGTTGACCGATCCGGAAGCGGTCGCGCCCAGGCACTCCAATGAGCTGCCTTCAAGAACCTTAATGCCAGCGCTCCCGTCCGTGATGTTCTCCTGGATTGTGCTCCCCGGAAGCATAAAAACCTTGATCCCGGGACCGTAAAGATGGCCGATATTGAGTGTCGAGGTTATGATGTCGGCGTAGCCGGCGGAAAGTATGACTGTCCCACTGCGGTTCGAGCCGATGGCCGCCACGGCATCTGAGATATGCGCATACATGCCAGTGCCAGTGCCGACGTAGTAGGCGCCATTTGCAGACTGAGCTGGCATACGATCCACAACAGTACAAAAAAGCAGAATTCCAATGATGAAGAGAACTTTCCCTCGGGTATTCATTTACGGCTCCTATATGGTTCGATCCTGAGCAAAGGGATGGATTGGGCGGTAATCTAAAACATATCGTCTCTGGAAACATCTCATTCTTTCAACGTTCCGATTGTAACTCCCAAGAATACCCTACCTTTCCGACCCGAGCCGTGAGCACATCATGCTTACGAATTCGAGTCGTTCACCGCGACCCGTCTGCCGATCCGAAGATAATGATGGCGTTGAACTTTGCCCATCGCCGAAGAGAAAGAAGACCCCTCCAATTCGATTGACGCGAAATCGTATCAAACGTTGCTGATGAGAATCGGCCGCGGCTTATGCACTCGATCGACAAATCGGATATCTTCTCGCACTTAATTAGCCAACACAAGGGCCATTTTGCGATAGGAATCTTTGCGGCCCAACGCGCATGGTTACCAAGGGAGCAGTTTTCTTCACGATTCTTGGTCCAAACCTGCACATGCTCTTTCGATCGGTCCGCTGCCGTCATTGCTTGGGTGATGCTCTCGCCAGATCTTACTCCCAATCCGAACTTCTCCTTTACTATATGGAAATGTCCATTGGTATTGGTCCGACGGTGATGTCGGTATCAATCTTCACCCTGTCCGTGCAGAGAATTCGTGACAACCTGTCTTTCTTAACTGTGCTGCTTGAATTACTCGTTTCCCCGTATTTCTTTTGGCACTCATTTTGCCATCCCGCCCGAAGCCATCGACTCCACCCCCCCATCCCTATGATAGGAAACGCCTTAGACCCAGGGGAGGGTCTGGCATGAGAAAGAAAGTTGCTGTTGTGTCCTTGCGTTTTAATCCCGCCTTCATTCAACACTTGGTCGCATACGCGAAAGCGATGCGGGAGCTTGGGCATGACCCTGAATTCCTCCTGAATCGCTCCTACCGAGATTTCCCGGAACTCGAAGTTGCCGCGAACCTTCGCGAAATTGGCACCGATTCTCTCGCAATTACGTGGAACTATGCCGTGTTCCTAAATCCATCCCCGGAAAACGAGAAATTGGCAAATGCTCTAAAACGGAAAGGCACCAAGATTCTGTATGTCTATCACGAGCCTTGGCAAATGTCTCCCGGCTATATTTGGAGTCAGGGCCTGATAGGTACACTCAGGGCGATCATGGCCCATCATCTGACGATTCCGGCTCTTAAGCTCGCCGATACAGTGATTCTGCCATCTCGAAACGCTCTTCGTGAGTATCAGAAATCGGATGCCGAATACAACAGAAACTGTATCTACTTTCCTCTAATCTATGACGATGAAAAGCGGGCCGCGAGTTCAACAACATTGGAGCGGAAACGCTATTTTGGCTATATTGGAAGCCTTTGCCGGTCGCACGGTTTCGATCATTATCTTTCTTTCGTTCGCTTCGCTTTTCAACACAAACTGAACATCTCTTTTCTCGTTGCGTCTCGGTATCGATTCCCTTCTGGTATTTTGAATCATCCCCTCTTCAGACAGAACTTGGACAAGATTGAGATTCGATGCGGAAAGCCTCTGGCGAATGATGAAATAAATCGCTGTTATGAGGAAAGCATCTGCGTCTGGAATCTGTATCGAACGTCGACGCAGAGCGGCGTCCTGCCTAAGGCGTTCATGTTTGGCACCCCCGTGATTGCAAGTAAAATTGGTTCGTTTCCAGAATTCATTCAAGATGGGGTAAATGGGCGCTTCGCGGGCGCCCGAGATTACGAAAGCATCTGCGCTGCGCTGGAACACATTCGAGCCAACCTCGGTGCATACGCGGCTGAATCTAGAAGAACATTCCTCGAAACGTTTTTTTACCGGTCGCACTTAACGGAGCTGGGGCGGCTGTTCGACTAGCGACAGTGCCCAAGTCGGAGACTTGGAAGGCAGCTTGATGGCTACTTCCTGCGATACAGCGTTTGAGGGAACAAGGACTCAAACCCTTGAGTTGATTCAAATTAGGGACCAAACGACTCAGAAGCTGATTCTCAGCTGGAGAGATCCGGCTCCCGACTCTCTTTGACTCGGCGGACGGAAGACTGAATGGAGAGAGCGGGGCTCGCAAACAGGAGTCCAAAAGGGGCCAGGTGGCGCCATGGCTTCGGGTGGCCGCAGATATCTTCAAACCCGGGCGGTCTTCAAGCCCCGCAATTGTATAATGTTCCTTCGTTTCGAACCGGTTCCGTTCTTCCACCGATGCGTTAACGAATATTCGCGGAAGCAGATTACTGAATCACGCGAGTTGAGTTTTCAACGTTCTCTTTGATTCCACCGCCCGCGGGTGCGTGATGTCGGCGTTCGGGGGCTTCATCGCGTTCGACGAGTGCTTTTGCTTGATTTGTGCCACTGTAGCTCGCCAGTCATCGTTCGATTTATCATTAAAAGACTAACCAACGGAGGAGACTCCTTACGTGATAACGGCTTCAATCGTGGTGACTGATCCTCCCAAGGACGATTTGGATCATTTTTTGCGCTGCATTCGAGAATCGTCGATTCAGCCGCGGCTCTACGTAGTTGACAATTCGTTGACCCCTATCGATCACGAAATTGTGCGTGAATACGCTTATAAACACATAAAGAATGGAAAGAATTTGGGATATGGAAGCGCCCACAATGTAGCCTTGCGGGAGGTTCTTGATACTTCTGAGTTCCACTTTGTGCTCAACACCGACATTCAATTTGGCCCAGGTGAATTCGAGAAGATGATAGCTTTCATGCGGGAGCATCCCGACACAGGGCAACTGATGCCGAAGGTCTTAAATCCAGATGGAAGTCTCCAGTATCTATGCAAGCTTCTTCCAACTCCAACGGATCTTTTCATCCGACGGTTTGCACCGAATCGGTTAAAGGCTCTGCTGTGCGACCGTATGGAACGATTTGAACTTCGATTTACCGGATACAACCAGGTGATGAACGTGCCTTATTTGTCGGGCTGCTTTATGCTTTTTCGAATTTCCGCCTTACGCGAAGTCGGGTTATTCGATGAACGATTCTTTCTATACCCCGAGGACATCGATATCACGCGCCGTATTCATTCGGAGTTCCGCACAATCTTCTTCCCAGGAGCGACTATAGTTCATGCTCACGCGCAGACCTCCTATAAGAACGGGAGATATCTGTGGCGGCACACTGTGAATCTCGTGAGGTACTTCAACAAGTGGGGTTGGATCCGTGATCCAGAGCGCAGCAGAGTCAATCGTGCGTTGCTAAGTCAGTATGAGCGATAGGGTTCCACTTACCCCCGGGTTCTTAGTTACACCTTGTCGCCGGAATCCCTTTGCAATGAGGTAATCTTGGATCGGCTGTCAACAGTCATCTCGATGTATCTGGAGTTTCTAAGAGAGGGTTTCGTGCATGCCATTGCAATTGGATAGCCTACATTTGGGCGGGGATGTAGCTGTTTTGGTTCCGAAGGTTCTGGGAGATGACCGCGGTTTTTTCATGGAAACCTACCGGGCTGACAATTTTCGGGAGTTTGGTCTTCCGACACAATGGGCGCAGGATAACCACTCCCGTTCCGCGAGAGGAGTCTTGCGCGGTCTTCATTTCCAGTGGGATCCACCCATGAGCAAGCTTATGCGCGTGACAAGTGGGAGCGCCTTTCTCGTCGCGGTCGACATTCGCAAGGGTTCGCCAACGCTCGGTCGGTGGTTTGGCCTCGAAGTCTCGGCGGACAACAAGAAGCAGGTCTACGCGCCTTATGGGTTCGCACGTGGGTTCTGCGCCTTGACCGATGGCTGTGAAGTTCAATACAAGTGCACCGGCCTGTACAGTTCCCTAGCGGAGTCCGGAATCTTGTACAAAGATCCGGAACTTGGCATTGAATGGCCGCTTCAAGACGTACAGGTCTCAATCAAAGATGCCAATGCTCAAACGCTGAAGGAATGGCTGGCTTCGCCGCTTTCTGACAACATCATTTACCAGCCACAACATAGCCTAAAGGGGTAAAGAGATGCGCATTTTGATTGCCGGGGGCGCCGGCTTTGTGGGTTCTGCTCTGATCCCAAAACTTCTTGATCGGGGCTACAAGATCGATGTTGTGGATCTGTTTTGGTTCGGCAATAATCTGCCGAGCGAGGTCGGCGTCATCGAAAAGGACATCTTCGATCTCCAGGTCTCGGACCTTTCGGGCTTTAATCAGGCGATCTTCCTAGCCGGCCTTTCGAACGATCCGATGGCAGATTTTTCGCCAGCCAAGAATTTTATCTTCAATGCCTCGGCGCCGGCTTACCTTGCTTACATCGCAAAAAAGGCCAAGGTCAGGCGCTACATCTATGCGAGCTCTTGCTCCGTGTACGGCTACACCGAGAATCAGCTGTTCGATGAGGACAGCCCGGTCAGTTCGTCCTATCCATATGGCATTTCCAAGCTGCAGGGCGAAGAAGCGGTGATGCAGATGGCGACTCCAGAGTTCTCGGTCATTGCCCTTCGCAAGGGAACCGTATCCGGCGATAGCCCGCGTATGCGCTTTGATCTTTTGGTCAACACCATGTTCAAATGCGCCATGCTGGAAGGTGTCATTCACGTCACCGATCCAGCGATCTGGCGGCCTTTTCTTGCCATTGAAGATGCAACGATGGCCTATACGCGAGCGATCGAGGCCAACGAATCGTTGAGCGGAATCTTCAACATCGCGTCCGGCAATCATACTGTCGGCGAGGTTGCCGATCTTGTCAAACTGACGGTCGAAGAGGAACTTGGCAAGAAGATCGCGATCGATATCAAGCACATCAAAGACATGCGCAATTACAAGGTTTCGATTGAGCGCGCAAACACTGTCCTGAGTTTCCATCCGCACCAAAGCGTGCGAACCATCGTGCGCAGCCTGATCTCCAACATGGAGAAATACGGAGACTTGGACGATCCGCGTTACTACAACATCCGGGTCTTCAAAGAGTTGGAAAAGAACAGTCAGACTGCCTCTCAAGTATCGCCTGCTCTTGCCGAGACAAGCCGATGAGAGTCGCGGTCCTGGGCGCCAATGGGCAATTGGGAAGCGACGTCTGTGCCGCTTTCGCTCAAAACGGCGATGAAGTTGTGGTCCTCACGCATGCTGATGTGGAATTAACATCCGCACCGTCGGTCGATGAGGCACTCTCCGCAACGAACGCGAATTTCATCGTCAACACCGCAGCCATGCATCACGTGGAGAAATGCGAGGCCATTCCCGCCGCAGCTTTCGCGGCGAATGCAATCGGCGCGAAGAACGTTGCCGATTGGGCGAAGACGTCCGGCGCAGCGGTCGCCTACATCAGCACGGACTATGTTTTTGACGGGAAGAAGAACTCTCCTTATGTGGAGAGCGATCTCGCTTTACCGTTGAATGCTTACGGAATCACCAAACTCGCCGGCGAGCATTACACCGCGGCGACATGTCCAAAGTACTTTGTCCTGCGAGTTTCCGCAATCTACGGCCTTCGGCCCTGCAGGGCAAAGGGCGGCCTTAACTTTGTCGAATTGATGCTGAAGCTATCGCGCGAACGGGAGAGTCTGCGTGTCGTCGACGACGAGTTTGTGTCTCCGACACCCACCATACAAGTCGCGCGCCAACTAGTGGCCCTCAGCCGATCGAACGATTACGGTCTCTATCATGGAACCACCGAGGGCAGTTGCTCCTGGTACGAATTCGCCGGCGAGATCTTCCGCTCCACCGGAATCACGGTTCGGCTGGAGAAGGCCGCTCCTGGAGAATTCCCGTCCAAGGTGCAGCGTCCCAAATACTCTGTCCTAGAGAACCGTGCCCTCAAGGCAGCTCAAATTAGTGTCTTTACCGACTGGCGACAGGGATTGGCCGACTATCTTGACTCCCGCGCTGCTGCTGCGGTATCTGCAACAGAGGCACGCTGAAAGCATGTGACCTCAGACAATGATTGGCATTTTTCTGTCGCGATTGTTAGGCGCTGGAATCGTTGGCCTTGTAATGGGCTGCAACTCCTGCGGAAGCATCGAGACCTCAGGGTAGTTGTCCCCGACAATGAAAAGGACATTGCGTACCACGAGACGATATGCTTTCCGCTGCACTCTCGCCGCGCTTTTTGAAGATGCAGGCTCGCACTAGCAGAGGGACTCGGAGAGATGTATCGCTCCTGGGACGAATCAGCGTTCACCCGAGCGCTGCAGAAGCTTCTGCCTGAACTCATCGAACAGGACAATCAGCCGGAATGCGAGCTGGATTGTAGAAGCGAAATCTTGATGCCGTCTAACTCTCCGTAATCATCACAAGAGGTCGTTGGGAAGCTCATGTGAATAAGTAATATCAGGAGATGTTACACAATGCCGCAAATACTTCGACAACCGGAGTAAGTGTGGCCAAAACAGAAGAAAAATCAGTTGAGCGATCAGGTAACTCAGAACATCTTGCGAGCGCGACCGGAGCAGGATGACGATAGCGAAACCGGTCGCGATTCGCGCGCATGGCAATTCATGGCGGACCAATTGACGATTCACCAGCCTTCCCATCCCGCCCATAAGGACACCAGCAGAAATTGCCGTTAGGATGGAAGGAGTGTAGTAGAAGATTTCACCTAGCCAGGTGAAGATGGAGACGGACGTCACATTATTATCGGCGCTTGGATAGATGCACAATGATGTTTCCGTGTTGAAGGAATAAATACTCTTGGGATAAACAAAACTCGGAATGAACTTTTTGAGAAACTCTGCAACGTAGTTATACCAGGGGGCCGATCCGCAATGTGCAGCCTGCATGAGGAGCAAGTTGACATAAGGGGCTCCGATAGCCTCGACAAGCGGATTGCGATCGCCTGCGAAATCGCCTCGCACAGCGCTCGCCAGGGTGAAGAGGCCAAAGGCAACTCCGCCGGCGATCGAGATCCGGCGCCAGTTCGAAGTCTTTCCCATCACGATGGTTAGAATCGAAATGATCACGGCCCCTCGGCTGGTAGTGACTCCATAGAAAAGGAGCAGAATGGCTGCACTCCATAGAGCCCACCGCTCAAAGCGTCGCGCCTTGCCTGCGACGTCAATCAGGCAATAAGGCAATAAGCCAATGATTGTCCCGAGTAACGCCACGGCTCCGCGGCCCTGCGACACACCCAAGTTAGCTTGGTCTACCACACGATCCACAGCCGTGACTCCATGCAGGAAAAGGTTGATAGCAAGGAGCTTTTGTCCGAATAGCGCATCGCCCACGAAATAAGTAAGGGCACACGCAACCAGAATGAATGTTGCGGTGCTGCCTGTGCGGGCGCCGGGTTCCGCGCCAAGATCCATGGCAGGACCGCGGCGCGAAAGAAGCCAGACAAACAGTACAGCTGCGAACGTGTAGAGAATCGCCTGCGGTCCGACTACGAGGACACCGGGGAGCCCCCAAAAAAGGAGCCCGATAATAATGAAGTGTCCGACAGAAAGGCGGTTCATCTAGAAAACATCTCTTTCAGCGCGCGCGTGGTGCTCCGAATGTACTCGTCCGCGGCGGTCCGATTGCCGGGATTTGCTCTATTTACCGCGGTGACGCACGTTTCTCCAAGTCTTTTCGGGTCGCTGGGCCACTCGACGTAGGTGATCTGCTCAGGGAAAGCGTCGGCAAGCAGTGCGTCGGCCCCCCATCGCGTTGTAATTAGGGAGCAACCAGCTACAAGCGTCTCGACCGACTTAATCTTCACACCTGTCGACGGTCCGACGGGATTAACGGTGACGCTAATTTGGCGGTAGTAATCAATCGTGGAGGAGACGCGACCAAGAATCTTCGCTCCGCCGCGTTCCAGTGCCCTAAGGACAGCCGGATCCGCAGTTCGACATATCCCGCCCGCAATGAGAAGCTCCACTCCATGGCTCGAGAGGTACTTTAGAAAGGAAGAGTCGGACAGCGCGCGCAATATTTCCTCGTTCACGTAGCTCGGCGCTCCCATGAAGCCTACCTTTGGTGGCCGCCTATACGGCGCAATTTTAAGCAGTTCCTCGTGGTCCGACGGGACAAAAGACACGACCGGTAGTTGCACGCCGTAGAGCCGGCGAAACTCATCAGCATCGTCTTGAGAGATCGCTAAACACCGGCTCCCGGACTCCAGGACAGCTCTCTCGTCCCGAGTGGTCATGTTTATCCAACGGCGACTGCCGGTACGCTCATGGCGGTTGGCCATAATGTCACCCGTATCCACGATGACTTTGTTCCCTCCCCGTTCGAGACCCAAAAGCCGGTGAAGCCAAGGATAAAAGCACACAATCAAATCATAGCGACGAAACCACTCCCTGGGCAGTGGTGTGCGCACGGGAAAACGGAAATAGTCAATCCATCGCAGCTTATTGCACAGGATTGCGCCGCCGCCGTACCAAAGCATTGCGTTCCAGCGAGCGAACAACGGATAGACTCCCCGCAGCAGGTTAACTTTGAATCCCCTAGCCTGAAGCCATCTGGAAGATTTTGTGAACGACGCAGCAGAGAGTACGTCGACTGAGCCAGAGTAGGTATCGCAGAGAGCATCAAGAAGCTGCTGCTGTCTCCGTGCCATTCCGTTGTCCGTCTGCATGTCGATTGGGGAAACAAACAGTACTCGTGGTCTGCTCGCTGCGCGGTCCGTAGTCACAAGACAGAATCCGCCTTCTTCGTCAGAATTGTTCTTGCGAGTTCAGGCTGTCGAACTATAGCAAGCCGCAATTGCGATGGATGCATCTCCATCCTTAACCCGCGCGTGTTCGCCAAATCGCGGGTTTCCCGATAGTGGCAAGCACGAATCATTTCCCTGATCAAAGTAGAGTCTTCTCCTTCACGCAGAGCCAGGGGCCCTCTCGATCGACGCCCGTTTCTTTGCTGCCTCAATCAACTTGTCGCGCATGCGGAACGGGAAGTCATTATCGAATCGTTGTCGCACCCCATCGGCCACCGCCCGCAAGAGAATGAACAACCTAAATGGAAGATCGCTCCTGTCGACGAGACAAGTTCGAAGCAATACACGCACGACTTTATTCGTTACCCACCAGATCCTATCGAGGCGAAATCCTCGCCCATAGGTCTCGATCCAGACTCGGTTGCGCCAAAGAAAGTACTGGAAGCAGAAGCGATCCTTCGGATAGATTGTGAACTCCCTGCCGAAGCGGCGAACCAACTCCGGAGGACGACTGATCTCCTTATGGACGAGAATCGAATCGCGTGCGAAAGCAATTCGTCCTGCCTTACAAAGACGAATGCAATATTCGGTATCGTCACCTTGGAGAAAGAACTCGGCTTTAGGGACGCCTATCTCAGTTACAGCGGCACGCGAAACCATGAGCCCAACGAATGACGAAAACGTTAAGTATGAGGGCTCGGAGTTAACGGAACTCTCCCTCTCAAAAACAAGATGGCCGTCGTCAAGGGTTCCATTCAGCCGTAGTTTTGCATTGGCGATAGCGCACACATTTGGATCACCCATGTACCGAAGCATTCTGTCGAGCGCATTCGGCTCGGCGATCGCGTCGTCATCCATCATCCAGATCCAATCGATGCCGGCCGCATAGGCCATTTCGACGCCTCGGCGAAATCCCCCGGCTCCGCCCGTATTCTTCTCTGAACGGCTATACACAATGGTAGACAGTTCCAGGTACGCGCGTTGCTTCAGCATCTCCGCGGTTCCGTCCGTACTTACCTGGTCAATGACAAAGATGCGGTCAACGGGCCTACTTTGACGGAGCAACGCGTCGAGGCACTCCACCAGGAGATCTTTGCGGTTGAATGTCACTACCACAGCAGCGATGGATGGTTGTGTGGACGTCGAACCTGTGTCACGCATACATACTTCCGGCATTCAAGTAGAGACTCCCCTCTACGACCACACGCTAATTCTAGCGTGAACCAGGCGGGGCACCGATATGCGATGGTTCAGCAACCTTTAAGGACTGTTTCGCTTGCCTTCAGAGCGGCAGCAACAACCTGGTCCATGTTGTAGTAGCGGTACTGGGCCAGGCGGCCCACGAAGACGACTGCCTTCTCCGATGCTGCTTCGTTGGCATACTTTTGATAAATCTCATTGTTCTCCGGGCGGGGGATCGGGTAGTACGGATCGCCGTCACTAGTCGGGTATTCGCGGACAATGGATGTACTGGAATGCTGTTGACCGGTCAGATACTTGAATTCCGTAATCCTCGTGAACAGCTGATCGTTGGGGTAATTGACCGTCCCAACGGCTTGGAACTGCTCCACCCCCGAAAGATGCTCGTGCTCAAAGCGAATTGACCGATAGGGAAGCGCTCCAAAGCGAAAATTGAAATACTCATCAATCGGGCCAGTGTAGAACAGCAGTTTCCACTGGGTCCGAAGGCGAAGCTCTTGGAAGTCGACCCCGAGTTCGATCCGAATTCTGCGGTGGTCCAGCATTCGAGTGAACAGACTGGTAAAACCCTCTGAGGGCATTTTCTGGAAGGAATCTGAAAAATAGCGGTCATCGGAATTGGTTCGCACCGGGATCCGAGCCGCCACGGTCGCGCTTAATTCCGAAAGGTCAAGGCCCCATTGCTTGCGTGTGTAACCGCGGAAAAACTTATCGCAGAGGTCGCGTCCCACAGAGGACAGCACAACATCTTCGCTGGTGCGAATGGGATTCCGCGGCTCTCGCACACGCTCGAGGAAAGCTGCCACCCCGGTCTCGTCTAACGAGAGTCCGTAAAGCCGGTTGATGGTCGTCTGATTAATGGGGATGGGATAGAGATTCTCGTTGAGAGAGGCGAGCACCTTGTGCTCATAAGGCCTCCACGCAGTGAAGCGGGAAAGGTAATCGGAGACGACCGGCGCGTTCGTGTGAAAGATGTGAGGTCCGTAGCGATGGATCAGCAAACCACTCGCGTCCGGTTCGTCATATGCATTGCCCCCAATGTGCTCCCGCTTGTCGATAAGAAGAACTTGATGTCCGGCAGTTGCGCAGCGTTCCGCAATTACACTTCCCGCAAAGCCAGCGCCAACCACAAGAACGTCAACGTTCACTCGATACTCCCCATCAATGAGTTATATTTCGCTCCGCCGCTTAGAAACCAGCAAGCGGATCGAAGAGAGTTCCTAGAGACCTAACTTCACTGTCGAGCAGGGGCATGCGAATTAAATACGCGATAGATCTTTCGCATGCCTGCCAGGAGAGATTTGGGGAATAGGAACCCGATCCTGTAGTGAGCGGGTACGATCAATGGGCTCGGCGAGAGTCCTCGGGCTCGGTAGGCGAGAAAGGACCGGAAAGAGAGAAATGTCTCGCGGATACCCATGATCACTGAATTGGCGACCTCTTCCTCGACGTGAAATCTGCGAAAGATGTACATGAAAGCATCCGGCATGTAAGCGACGAAAGGCGTTGCCGTCACTCGATCGTTGCCGACTCTGGCCATGACTGCGGCGAAGGAAGAGTTATAGCCGTCCTTCCCCCTCGCCAGAACCTGCGCTGCCATGTATACCTGGATCCAATTCGGAACCTTTTCAAGGCTACCCAGAATATCGTCGAAATCGACCAGATCGCGCCGGTAGATGCTGCAACTCAGAAAGCTCAACCAATGATTTCGCACGAGAAACGTCCGATTGATATCGGCATGCGGGACATCCACCTTTAACATGTACCGCTGGTCTGGTTGAAACTGCATGACCCGTCTTTGGCTGTCGCAATAAATGTAGTTCACTGAGATGTAAGAGGGGCTATTGGCCTTGATGATTTGCAGGAGTTGACGAACAGCCCCCTCGGTAATAAAGTCATCATCGGAGAGAATCCATACATATTCGCCGGCTGCGCGCCTTAAAACTTCGACGAAGTTCCGATCAGCACCGATGTTAGTCTGATTTCGCTCGTAGCGAAGAACTGGATTCCGGCGAACTAGGTTCTCCACAATTGCCTGAGTTCCGTCGTCCGTGGCGTTATCGCACACCATGACCTCGACACCTTCTTCGGCGAGCGCCTGGGGCAAGACGAGTTCGAGGCACTCTTGAAGTTCCACTTTCCGATTCCAGGTTGGGATTCCGATGGTCAGGATCGGTCCGTTACTGCTCATGCCAAATTCTCCGATATTTGAGAAAAGTGTAAGTGCCAAGGGGCAGCCCCATGAACAATCCGATTGCGAGTGATCCGGCCACGATACCGAATGCGCCGTAGCTTCGTCCGAGGAAGTAAGTGGAAGGCGCAACAAGAAGCGCTCCCAGGACGGAAGGCAGAAGGAACTTTTCCTGTTTGTGGGCCCTGAGGTAAAGAGCTTCCCCATTGATCGCGCTATTCAATACGCTGATCGCAAGGAGAAGCCCCATCGAAATAGGATCCAGAACCCTTCGGGCAAGCGGAAGGTGTGCCCAGTTCAAATAGATCACGGCGAACCAAACGGCGAGAGCGCCCGCCGCGCACACGGACACGGATTGCCAGAGGGTCTTGAAAAATAGACGATCGAGTTGCTGAAATTCCTTTCGTGCGATCATGGCCCCAAAGGGCGCGGCCTTGGTATTGATCCACGCGACTGCGACCGCCGAGAGAGCACCCGCGATGCTGAGAGACATGCCCATTTGTCCTGCCGCCACGGCTCCCCGAAAGGCGAAGAGGATTGGATTATAGAGCTGGAAAATGAAGTAACCGCAAAGCCAACTGATCGCAATGCGCCATTGAAAAGGCCATACTTCATTCATCCATTGGATGCGATGTTCACCGGGCTTATGGCGCAAGAGCGGGATTAAGAGATCTCGCTTCCGGAATAGCCAAATCGACGCGACGCCGGCATTCCCGCCGATAACAGCCGCGGGTGCGAACAAGCCATGATGTGCCGCGAGTGTTATCCATGCGAGGGTACTCCCGGTCGCGGCCTGCGCGAATCTGAGCCGTGCGATATTCGATACAAAGCCGCAACCTTCCATAAAAGAGAGCACTGGATCCAGTTGAAAGGTGAGCGTTGCCGCTAACGCAGCGGCATACCAAGGAAAGTGCCAGGAAACGTTGTCGCCTACATGCTGGTGCGCGGAAAAAAAATGCGTGCCCGCAATCAATAGAAATACCGCCAGAAAGACTGCCGCACTCGTATACCAGAGGAGCGCCTTTTGAAGAACTGAGGCGAGCCTCGCGTGGGCAACAGCGTCTCCTGAAATGAGACCGCCCGGGGAAAATGTCAAATGGGCGCGTTCATGACTCGCCATTTGGAGGATGACAAATGAGAAGCCTAACTCAAAAACTATCTGCAATGCGATGAGGCTACCAAAAGTGTAATAGTAGCCTTGTTCCGCCGGCGACAGAAAGCGGGCGATTAGAGCTACTGTAACCAGCCCAGCCAAGCTGGCCCAGCCCCGGGCGAGAATTGTGAAGGCGATCGCCCTGTCAATCCCAAGTCCCTTGTGGAGCCGGTTTCGAACGTGCTTCCCCAGCGATGCCAGCCCGGAAGGCGGCTTTTGATCTTCGCAAACCTTAGGCATTAGTAGGGAGGCCTCGACATCTGGAAGAAGATTGGTGACGGCAGGTGCCTTTGATCCTGACGATATGTACGCATAGTCTACCGGCTTTCGTGCAAATAATCCGATAGTCTTTCTATGTTTCTCGTAAAAATCGGTAGTCCATCAAGAAGCGCGTTCATCCGAGAAGTTCTTCATATGCAACGATCTGAGCTTCCGTTCCCTTTAACATGTCATTTCCTTGTCGCCATGATTGGTACCAGGACATCGTCCATTTCAGTGCTTCGTCGACCGTGAGTCGTGGGCGCCAACCAAGTTCCGCATGGGCTCGGCTTGAATCCAGCCTTAGATAATGTGCTTCGTGCACGCTGGGCGCGGGATCGCGTTCCCACGATGCACCTTCACCCCACAATCTCGCAACCGCCGCTGCAACGTGTTCGACCGTCCACGCATCCTCGTCGCTCGGGCCGAAGTTGAAGGACGAAGCAAATTTCGCCGGTTCCGCAAGCAGTCGTTCGGCCAGAATCATGTACCCATGCAAAGGTTCGAGCACGTGCTGCCAAGGACGTACGGCATCGGGGCGCCGGATCAGCACTGGTCGCTTTGTTTGAAATCCTCGGATCAGGTCGGGAATAAGCCGGTCCTCGGACCAGTCGCCTCCACCAATCACGTTTCCGGCCCGCGCAGTAGCCACCGCGACATTGTGCTCTTGCATCCGGGCGACAGGAAAAAAGGAGCTTCGGTAAGCCGCGCTTACGATCTCCGCGCAGGCCTTGCTGGAGGAATAGGGATCGTGACCGCCGAGGGCGTCCGATTCGCGATAGGGCCAGATCCACTCCCTGTTTTCGTAGCACTTGTCGGTCGTAACGCATATCACCGCGCGCACCGACGGAGTTCTACGCACAGCCTCCAGCACATGCGCGGTACCCATGATGTTCGTCGCATATGTGCCCAGAGGATCGGCGTACGAGCGCCGAACCAACGGCTGCGCCGCCAGATGAAAAACTACGTCGGGGGCGAATTCGGACATCGATGTCGAGAGCTTGGCGGTGTCCCGAATGTCACCGCGAATGTCTTCGAGAGCATCGCCTACATGGGCGACTGTAAACAAATTTGGTTGCGCCGCCGGATCAAGCGCATATCCCCGAACCTTCGCCCCTCGGCGCGCCAGCCAAAGCGAAAGCCAACTTCCCTTAAAGCCGGTATGCCCAGTGAGAAAAACGCGCCGCCCAAGCCAAGGATTTACCACGTCTTCCACGGCGCCCTCCCGCTGGCCCAGAGTTCTTCTAGCCTCTGCTTGTCGCGGAGTGTGTCCATCGGTTGCCAGAAGCCGCGATGAAAGAATGCCTGCACCTGCCCCTGCGCGGTTAGGCCCTGCAAAGGCCCCATCTCAAACATCGTGCTCTCGTCGTGTATCTCCTTGAGTACCGCAGGGGAAAGGACGAAAAAGCCGCCATTGATCCACCCCCCCTCGCTCCTTGGTTTTTCCTGGAATGAATGGACGGCCGTTCCTTCGATTCCCAAGCCTCCGAAACGTGCAGCCGGCTGCACGGCAGTGACCGTCGCGAGCTTTCCGTGCTCCCGATGGAAATCGATCGATCGGGAGATATCTATGTCGCTTACTCCATCCCCGTAGGTCATGCAGAATGCGTCTTCGCCCTCCAGGTAAGCGGCCACTCTCTTTAACCGTCCCCCCGTGCCAGCGCTTTCTCCGGTATCCACAAGGGTGACGCGCCAGGGCTCCGCAACGCTTTGATGCACCTGCATCTTGTTCTCACGCACGTCAAAAGTGACGTCGGACATATGCAGATAATAGTTGGCGAAATACTCTTTGATTAAGTAGCCTTTGTATCCGCAGCAGATAACGAAATCGTTGATGCCGTGCTGCGAGTAGATCTTTAGAATGTGCCACAGAATCGGGCGGCCACCGATCTCCACCATTGGCTTAGGACGCAAACCTGTCTCTTCACTCAGGCGCGTTCCAAGCCCACCCGCCAGAATAACCGCTTTCATTTCCGCCTCTTAGAACCTGGAATGCGCATTCCCGCCGGCCATCAATCAGTCGCTCGTTAAGGTAGCTGATTCCTAATCATACATTGCACTTTCCCGCGAACGCTCCGCTTCTGTATCCTTAGATTTCGGACCCCCAATGACGGATAACGCGACCCTTCTTCGGAAACAGATTCTCGAGCTATCTGCTCAATACTTCGCAGAGACATCAAATTCGAGAGAATTCATACCGGGTCAGTCGCCGGTCCCTGTTTCGGGCAAAGTAATCGATGGCGGCGACGTCAGTGCCGTCGTCGATTCGGCTCTGGACGCCTGGTTTACCACTGGCCGTTTTGCTGAAGACTTCGAGCGCAAGCTGGCTCGCTTTGTCGGCGTCCGTAGCGCCTCACTCGTCAACTCAGGCTCTTCCGCCAACCTACTGGCAGTCAGTGCACTCACTTCACCGAAGCTCGGAGACCGCAGGCTGAAACCTGGGGATGAGGTGATCACTGTGGCGGCTGGATTCCCGACCACGGTAAATCCGATTATTCAGAATCGGTTAGTGCCCGTATTCGTGGATGTCACTTTGCCGACCTACGAAATCGATGGGACTCAGCTCGAAGCCGCCCGCAGCGAAAAAACGAAGGCCGTCTTCATAGCCCACACCCTTGGAAATGTCTTTGACCTGGATGCTGTCCTGGCATTCGTTCAGAAATACAATCTGTGGCTGATTGAGGATTGCTGCGATGCCCTGGGCTCGACCTGGAAGGGGCGCCGCGTGGGTACATTTGGCGATATCTCAACGCTGAGCTTCTATCCGGCGCACCATATCACCATGGGCGAGGGTGGTGCGGTGCTAACCGACAAGCCCAACCTGCAGGTTCTGATCGACTCCTTCCGCGACTGGGGTCGCGATTGCTGGTGCAATCCCGGCAAAGACAATACCTGTGGCAAGCGTTTTGATTGGCAACTCGGGGCTTTGCCCTGCGGATACGATCACAAATACACCTACTCCCACATCGGCTATAACCTGAAAGCTACGGACATGCAGGCCGCTCTGGGCGCCTCGCAGATCGAGAAATTGCCTCGATTCATCGAACGGCGCAAGGAAAACTTCAGATTCCTGCATGAAGCCCTCAAACCGCTGGAGGATTGCCTTGTACTGCCAGTCGCCACTCCCGGTTCGGACCCATCCTGGTTCGGCTTCCCCATTGGAGTTCGTGAGGATGCGCCCTTTAGCCGCGAGGAGTTGACGGGCGCGCTTGAAGCAAAAAAGATCGGTACCCGCCTTCTGTTTGGGGGGAATCTTCTCCGCCAACCCGCCTATGAAGGCTGCGAGTACCGCGCGGTTGGCGACCTGCCCAACACCGATTTTGCGATGAATCAAGTTTTCTGGATTGGGGTCTTTCCGGGACTCACTCAAGCCATGTTGGAGTTTGTTGCAGGGACGATCTCCAATTTCGTCTCGGAATCAAAATCCATGCCCCGATCAACATTTCCGATTGCCACCACAATCACAGCCATTCCGTGAATCGGAGTTTTCTGGCGGGGTGAATCCCCTAGAATCGCCTCGAGAACTCAGCTCACCTCTCCGCACGAAGGAAGGCCTAGCTGTGCCAGTCCGCCGTACGCCGAATAGCTTCGCGTAGGCCGATCATCGGTCGTAATCCCAAGCGAATCTCCGCTTCTCGCACGTCGGGCACATACTGGAGCAGCGGCGAACCGGCGAATCGCTTGGACGCAATGTCCACGCTGAGAGCCGGATTCAGCTCTTCGATCACAGCGAGGGCAAGGTCCCGAATACTGATCGCATCACCCGAACCTACATTGAAGACCCTCGGCTTGGCCCGGGACTCGGACTCTGAAAGCAGGAGCGTCCACAGCCAGATCGCCAGATCGGCGGCATAGAGATAGGACCGCAAGGGCGTGCCGTCACCTCGGATGGAGATGTTGCGGCCTGCAAGGGCGTCTCCGATGAAATTCCCAATCGCGAAGTGCTGGTCGAGAGGCAGGTGCGGACCAACGAAAGCGAAGCACCGCGCAATGGAGAACTGAATCCCTGAGTTGCACGCATACAGCGAGCACATTTGCTCTGCAACACGCTTACCTTCCGCATAAGCAGCATCCGGATTGAGCCAGTCCGGTCCCCCGAGATATCTCTCCGGAATGTGGCTCAAATTCTCGGGCTGAGGCCCATAAACGGCTCCGGAACTCACGAAGAGAAATGCCTCCGCGTTCCGTGCTTTTGCAAATTCCAGAGTTCGTTCTGTTCCGTTCACGAGAGTCGTGAGAAGATTCAGCGGCTGCGCAGCCTCAGTGCCCGAAGTTGGCGCCGCGGCATGGATTACGAAATCAAAGTCTTCTTCCGGAAAAGTGAAGCTACGGATGTCTCCAGCAATGAACCGAATCGAAGTTTCGCGCGCAAGATGTGGCATCCTGGACGCAACCGTTTCGGGGTTGCGGCAAAGAACTGTGGCGCGGAGCTCAAGCCGCAGTTCGCGGTCGCAATAGGCCAGGCTTTCCAGCAGCCACGCGCCAAAGAAACCAGTTGCTCCGGTGAGAAAAATGCGCTTGCCACGCGCCCTTTCCCAAAGCTGCCGCGAGGCTGACAGGATGTGCGCAAGATCCCTGGGAGCGATGGGTTTCACGCATCCAGCATAAATCCACGAAGTTCGCTGCGCGGGTTATCACTTTGGATCGCACGTGATGGGAAGTTCGTAGTCCAATCGAAGTCCGATATAAATGGAAGCGCGTTGAAATAGCACCATGAACGGCTTAGAGAATCCCAAGTGCCCGCGCATCCAAATCTTGCCCCAGTATCAATGTGGTATCGTATGTATCCATTAGCGAAAGATAAACGATACCTTTGTTGCTCGACTTTTGATAAATTCGACAGTGGCGTCCCGTGCAGTTTTAAATGTATCTCGGCGCCGGATTTGGCCCTTCTTTGAATGCACTTCCACGAGGAGTATTTCCATGAGCACAGTCAAAATCGGCAGCAGATTGGTTGGCGACGACGAACCCTGCTTCGTCATCGCGGAGATCGGAATCAACCACAACGGCGACGTCGATCTCGCGAAGCGCTTGATCAGCGTGGCTATAGCTGCCGGCTGTGACGCGGTAAAGTTTCAGAAGCGTACGGTCGAAGTCGTTTACACCCCGGAAGAATTGGCTAAGCCGCGCGAGAATCCCTTTGGCCCGACAAATGGCGACCTCAAGTTTGGTCTCGAATTCGAGCAGGAAGAGTACGAAGAGATTAATGCGTTCTGCAAATCGGTTAAGATGTGCTGGTTCGCCTCGCCTTGGGATGAGGGGTCGGTGGATTTCCTCGAGAAGTTTTCCGTGCCCGTCTATAAGATCGCATCTGCATCGCTCACAGATGACAACCTTCTCCGGCATGTTCGCAAGACCGGAAAGCCGGTCATCCTATCCACCGGAATGAGCACTTATTCTGAGATTGACCATGCCGTTGAGGTGCTCGGCAAAAAGGATCTCATTCTGATGCATGCGACGAGTACATATCCTGCCAACTACGACGAGCTGAATCTCCGCGCCATCCCGACCATGATCCAACGCTATGGCGTCCCGGTCGGCTACTCCGGACATGAGACCGGCATCCCCAGCAGCGTTTGTGCGGCTGCGCTTGGTGCGTGCTCCGTGGAACGCCACATCACTATGGATCGTGCCAGTTGGGGCTCCGACCAGGCCGCTTCACTTGAGCCGAACGGCATTTCGCGTCTGGTCCGCGACATCCGCCTGTGGGAACAGTCGAAGGGCGATGGGATCAAGCGAGTGTACGAGCGTGAAGTCCCGATCATCAAGAAGCTTCGTCGCGTCGGCGCCGCGGTGTGAGCCGGCATGCGTGAGGAGAATTCCGGAAATAGCAGCGGATTGGATCGGATCCGAGCCGTTGCGATGGATGTGGATGGCGTGCTTACCGACGGCGGCGTTTGGTGGGGCCCGAATGGCGAAGAATGGAAGCGTTTCTGCTTCGCTGACATCATGGGAGTTTCCTTGGCTCGTCGAGCAGGCATTGAGCTCGCTCTCATTTCGGGCGAAGACAGTCCTCTGGTCGACCGTTACGCCGCTAAAATGCATATTGGACACGTGTTCAAGGGGTGCCGCGAGAAGGCGGCCGCTCTTCGTGAATTTGCAGCCTCAACCGGCATTGATCTGGCCGAAATCTGCTATATCGGGGACGACATCAATGACTTGCCTGCAATGCAGATCGCAGGCTATTCTGCCTGCCCCGCGAATGCCGTCCACCATGTCCTTACCAAAGTGAAATTTGTCTCCAGGTCTACGGGCGGAAGCGGCGCTGTCCGCGAAGTCGTAGATGCTATTTTTACTGCCCGCGGCCTAAACCCAATCGACGTCTTTTCCCGACCATGAGGCTTGGCAGCAAGCTTTTGTGAACTACGTAAGAGCTAAATCATGAAGCTTTCCGACTACGTTGTGCGCTTTATCGCCGACCAGGGCGTGAAGCATGTCTTTCTCGTCACTGGCGGGGGTGCAATGCACCTGAACCAATCCCTTGGCGCGGAGCCTGCAATAAAGGCGATATGTAATTCACACGAACAAGCCAGCGCAATTTGCGCGGAAGGCTACTCCAAAGCCACAAACCACCTCGGCGTGTGCATGGTGACCACGGGTCCCGGAGGTACGAATGCCGTCACGGGGGTCGCTGGCGCTTGGCTGGATTCGACGCCGACGCTCTATCGTATCCGGTCAAGTGAAGCGGCCCGATCGCATGTTCGACAAGGAAGGCCGCCCGCTCGGCATGCGGCAGCTCGGCGTGCAGGAAGTGGACATCGTTTCCATTGTGAAGCCGATTACCAAGTATGCGGTCACCGTCCTCAACCCGGAGGACATCCGCTATCACATGGAGAAGGCCCTGTATCTCGCGCTGAATGGTCGCCCTGGTCCAGTCTGGGTTGATATCCCCCTCGATGTGCAGGCCTCACCAATTGATGAACCCTCCAATCTGCGGGGCTTTGATCCGAAGGAGTTGGACGAGCGTTCCAGCAACTCGAACTTGAAAGAGGAAGTCAGCCTCCTCATCGAGAAGCTCAACCACGCCGAGCGGCCGCTCTTGTTTGCCGGAAATGGTATCCGCCTTGCCCATGCGGAGAAGGAGTTCGAACAACTCAGAGTGTTGCTGAAGATTCCCACGGTCGCGACGTGGTGCGCGGCCGATCTAGTCCCGAGTAACGATCCCACCTATGTCGGTCGCCCCGGCTCGGTGGCAGCGCGTGGAGCCAACTTCGCGCTGCAGAACTCGGATTTTCTTCTCGCCATCGGTGTGCGGCTGGATTTTGCAATTACGGGGTATGCACCGCAGAATCTCGCCCGCAAAGCGCACAAGGCCGCTGTGGACATTGACGCGGCCGAACTCCAGAAGCTCCATCCGTATCTGCAACAGCCCATCTGCGCCGATGCTCGCGCCTTTCTACAGGAACTGCTGCGGCAGAAGAATTCTATCCGGCTGATGAACCATTCCGCATGGGATGCCCGCTGTGCCGACTGGAAGACTCGCTATCCGGTGGTTACTGACGAGCACCGCAAGCCGGAAGGCCGGGTCTCGGTGTTTAATCTTGCGGAATTGATTGGAACGGAAGTCAAGCCCGAAGATAAACTCGTCGTTGGAAACTCCGGCTCGGCCATTGAAATCTTCCTGCTGGCCTGTCCCACACTGCATTCGCAACGTCTTTACCACACAGCCGGCCTCGGCGCGATGGGGTATGCCATCCCAATGGCAATCGCCGTTTCGATTGCGAACCCCGGCAGGGAAGTCATCGCGATTGACGGCGACGGAGGATTCATGTTCAACATTCAGGAACTGGAGACCATCCGCCGACTCCAACTGCCGATCAAATTCTTCGTACTGAACAACGATGGCTACTCCTCGATCCGAGCATCCCAGAGAGCCTATTTCGGCGAGGCGACGATTGGTGCAGATAGCAACAGCGGTCTTACCATCCCCGATCTCGCTCAAGTAGGAGCCGCATTTGGGCTTGGTACAGCAGTCATCAAAGATCAGAGCAATCTCCGCAGAGATCTTCGCAGAGTACTTGAGATGGCCGGCCCAGTTGTGTGCGATGTCAACGTGCTCCCGGATGAAGTGCGCGCGCCGCGCCTGCAGTCCTATCAGAAACCGGATGGCTCGTTCGTCTCGAAGCCTCTTGAGGATTTATTCCCGTTCTTGCCGCGAGAGGAATTCTTGGCGAACATGATCATTGAACCGCTGCCCGAATAGGAGAAGGCGTGCAAGCAGTGTTAGGAGTCATGCAAGGGCGACTCAGCCCGCCGGAAGAGGGCCGCTTCCAATCCTTTCCGCGTAGTTCCTGGCGGCAGGAATTCCCTCGGGCCAGGGACGCCGGTATCAGTTACATAGAATGGATTTACGACGATTACGGCGCCTCGGTGAATCCCATTGCTACAGTCGAGGGCAGGGCAGAGATCAACGCCCTCAAAGAGCAATATGGCCTTCAGACGCCCTCTGTCTGTGGCGATTGGCTCATGGACTTTCCACTCATCCGCTGTTCGGAACAGGAACAGGCGCAGCGTGTGCGAGTGTTCCATGACATGCTCCATTGGGCAAGCGCTATCGGCGCCTCCCGGGTCGTTCTGCCATTCGTCGATGCGTCGTCAATTCGCACCGAAGAAGAAGCGAACCTCGTGATCCGCGTTCTCGAGCAGTCTCTTCCGGTCTCTGAAGAGACTGGCGTGGAGATGCATCTGGAAGCGGATTTCGGGCCGTCGAAGTTCGCCCATTTTCTGGCGCGTGTGCCACATCCTGCGATCAAGGTAAACTACGACACTGGAAACAGTTCAGGATTAGGCTACGTCGCCAGGGAAGAGTTCGCCGCCTATGGCGAGCGAATTGGTAGCATTCATATCAAGGATCGCCTGCGCAATCCTGATGGTAGTGTCTCGACCAAACCCCTGGGACAGGGCAGCGCGGAGTTCGATGATGTCTTCGGATGCATTCGCCAAATCAAGTATTCCGGCGGCTTCACACTGCAGGTGGCGCGCGGAGACGACGGGGACGAAGTGAATTGGATCAAGCGGCAAGCCGAGTTCGTCCGAAACTATTGGAATTAGGACCATGGATCTTCAACTGACCGATCGTGTGGCGTTCGTGGCCGGCTCATCAAAAGGCATCGGCAGAGCCATCGCGACTGAGCTCCTTCGGGAAGGTTGCCGGGTTTGCCTCTCGGGGCGCAATGGGGACGCGCTCGAGGACGCATGCCGTGACCTGCGCACCCAATTCGGAGACAGAGTCCTCGGCGTTCCAGGAGACATGACAGACCGCTCAGTCATCGATGCCGCGTTAGGCGCCATTCATCAGAAGTGGGGTGGGTTGGAAATTGTAATCGCCAACTTGGGGAGCGGAAAAGGGAAGCCCGGCTGGAATCAGGACCAGGATGAGTGGGAACGGTTGTTTAACCTGAACTTCTTCGGCAGCGTGCGATTGGCGCAAGCAGCCATTCCCTATCTGCAATCGCATGGAGGCACCATCCTCTTCATCGCGTCCATCGTTGCGGTCGAATCGACCCCTGCCCCACTGCCCTATTCAGCAGCCAAGGCGGCGCTGATCAATTACAGCAAGAACCTCTCCCGCGCGGTTGCCAAGAGCGGCATTCGCGTGAACTGCATCGCCCCAGGCAATATTCTTTTCCCGGGCGGTTCATGGGAACGGCATCTCCAAGAGCGCCGCGAAGAAGTAGAGAAATATATCGCCGCGGAAGTTCCCCAGCAGCGCTTCGGGACGCCTGAGGAGATCGCCAGTCTTGCGGCATATTTGGTCTCTCCCGTCTCCGGATTTTCAACCGGTGCTTGCTATATTGCGGACGGCGGCCAGACACGCAGGATCTGATTGGGACGGGAGCAACTTCGATATGACTGACGCAAGAACCAATCGCGCCGCGACGCTGTTCGATCTCAGTGGTCGCGTAGCGATCGTGACAGGAGGGGCGGGCCTACTTGGCTACCATCACGGAGCCATCCTCGCGTCTGCAGGAGCCAAGGTCGTGCTGCTTGATCTGGCGGCCGCGAATCCCCACGCACGCGCAGAGCAACTTACCGCCGAGTTCGGCTCCGAATGCCTTGGAATTGCCTGCGATATCACACGCGAATCCTCGCTGGAAGAGACAAAAACGCAGATCCTCGAACGATTCGGCCGCATCGATATCCTCATCAACAACGCAGCCAACAATCCAAAAGTAGAAGATGGTAACTCCGCCTGGTCGCGCCTTGAAAACTTTCCCCTCGAAGTTTGGGATGCTGACATTCGCGTGGGTCTGACCGGCGCGTTCCTTTGCAGCCGCGTCTTTGGCGCAGAGATGGCGAAGCGGAAATCCGGTGTCATCGTAAATGTTGCGTCCGATCTGGCAGTCATCGCACCCGACCAGCGTCTCTACCGCGTCGAGGGCTTGCCTGAGGAGCAGCAACCCGTCAAGCCAGTAACCTATTCAGTTGTCAAAACCGCGTTGCTCGGACTTACACGCTACCTGGCAACCTACTGGAGCAGTTCCAACATCCGCGTGAATGCAATCTCACCCGGAGGCGTCTTCAACGGCCAGCCCGAAGTCTTCCTCAGCAAGTTGAAGCAATTGATCCCGCTGGAGCGAATGGCCAATCGCGATGAGTACCAGGGCGCGATTCTCTTTCTCTGCTCCGACGCTTCGTCCTACATGACCGGTTCCAATCTTGTGATCGATGGAGGCCGCAGTTGCCTTTGAGCTCATCTCAATTGAAGAGTTCCGAGCTTTTTTCCGTGGCAGGCAAGACCGTGGTGTTGACCGGAGCCTCTGGGTTCCTGGGACGCACGTTTGTACGAACGCTTCTCTCGAATGGCGCCCGCGTGATCGCGCTTGGACGTTCCGAACGGCTGCAGCGCGAAGCCGACGAATGGTCGCAGGAGTTCGGACCGGACTCCTGCGCAATTCATCGCGTGGATATGTACGACATCCCAGCATTGAACCGTACGCTGGATGAGATTGTGGCTCAAGAGAAATCGATCGATGTACTTGTCAACAACGCTCACGAGTTAGGACCAGGCACCGGCTTCAATGTCCCCGAAGGCTCGCTGGACAGCGCGACCATGGACACCTGGATGCGCAACCTGACAGGGGGTGTCTATTGGGCGGCGCTGACCACGCAAAAAGTGGGCGCAAAAATGAAGGATCAACAATCCGGGAGCATTATCAATATCTCCACGATGTATGCGCTTGTGGCGCCTCGACCGCAGCTCTATGCGGGAACAGACTTCATTAATCCGCCAGGGTATTCCGCATCGAAGGCGGCGTTACTCAGCTTTACCCGCTATGTCGCATCGTTCTGGGGATTGCATGGCATCCGCGCCAACGCCATCCTTCCCGGCCCATTCTCAAATACTGAAGATGTAGGAGGCTCCAATGCCGTGCAGCAGGATAGCCCGTTTCTCGAGCGGCTCAAAGGCTTCACTTGCCTCGGGCGCGTGGGAAAGCCCAACGAACTCTCGGGCGCATTGCTCTTTCTTGCGTCTGATGCATCCAGCTTCATGACCGGTCAGGCGATTGTCATAGACGGTGGATGGACTGCTGTTTAAAGGTGTGGATTGGAAATCTGGAGTCAAAAGCAATGATTCGAAATCATCGCTGTCCGATATGTGAGTCAGCATCAGACTCTGTGTTGAAGCTTCGGCTCAACACTAAGATGAAGCTCCCAACGGAGCCGGAGATCAGGTACTGTGCATTGGATAATTTCCTCTTTGTAGCGAATGGGTCTCAGCAGGATTACGACGAGTACTACAAATTCTTGGCGAACGATTCTTATCACTCAGAATTATCTGGTGGGAACCTGCGCTCGCCGATCTCGAAATTGCAGCGGGACCACCTGGTGGAAGCGTCGGGCGGGTTCTTTGAATCGAATAGAAGAGTATTGGATTTCGGCTGCGGGGAGGCGTCTCTTCTTGTCGAACTTGCAATTGATTTCCCATCGTCTATCTTTTTCGGGTTCGATCCCGGACCGGCGTCGCAGATCGGACGGAGCAAGGCGGAATCGCTGGGTTTGAAGAATCTTTTTGTCGCCGACTTGAAAGAGTGCATGGATCGCGGGCCCTATGATCTGGTCATCGCGTCGCACGTCGTCGAGCATCTACTCGACTTCGATTTACTTCATCTCCTGAACACATTATTAATTGAAGGCGGGCTGCTCTATGTTGAGGTCCCCAATGCGCTGCAGTATTCGACACACAATCGTCAGGAGTTTCTCTACTACTTCGACAGACTCCACGTCAATCACTTTACCCCGCAGTCTCTAGCTCGGATCGCCGCCAAAGCTGGATTCGGGTACCTCCGGCATTTTGAATACGGGTTTCCATACCGAGACGGCAACGCATATCCAGGACTAGGTATGTTCTTCAAGAAGGGAGAACCTTCATCTGCGATCTCCTCGCCCAGTCTTCTTGAGACGACCCAGCGCTACATTTCTCAAGAAAAGGAGAGGGCGAGGAAGGTGGCTGCGCAATTCAACGCCTGCGAAGGCGTCCTGGTTTGGGGGGCCGGTGACAACTTCTATCGATCCGTTGAAAACGACGGCCCTCTTTCGGGGTTGTCCAACATGGTCCTGCTCGACCGCCGTCCGCAGGAAATATCAATCGGTGACCGAAAGTACACTACAAGAGATCCCCAAAGTGGCATTCGGCTCCATCCTTGGCCAGTGGTGGTTACGGTGTCGGAAGCGAGAAAATCGATCGGTGAACAGGTCGTCAACATTGATCCCAGCAGAGAGATATTCTT
Organism: uncultured Acidobacteriaceae bacterium; assembly: GCA_963810545.1. Classification (GTDB taxonomy): domain Bacteria; phylum Acidobacteriota; class Terriglobia; order Terriglobales; family Acidobacteriaceae; genus Telmatobacter. Next base: position 628,150 of record CAWENE010000002.1, on the reverse strand, counting down.
CGTGTAGCCATCTCCTCCAGATGCTCTGAGCTTTAAGCTCTGGTCGCTGGCAGGAAGCGCACTCTCGGTTTGCCCGGAAGCATTGTGCGGAGAAGTTCCTTCTAACAGGCTCAAGTGCTGTCTGTGGCAAGCAGCCCGACGATTTGACGCATGTGCCGCCGAGCGCCTCGGATGATACTCTGGGCACTCTCTCATCGAGTGGTCGATACGTAGGAGCGGCAATACCTGGGTCCAGAGAATGTTAGTTATGCTCGACTCCATTTGACAATGAAGGCTCAACACGCAATTTTTCCCTTTCGGCGCTCTTCCGCGAGAACCAGTTTGCCAGGCGCTTCTTCTGTCAGCGCTTGGTATCCAGGACTCGACGGGGTCCGTGGTGTCGCGGTAGGGATGGTGTTCACCGTTCACTACTTGGGCAAGTACCCGATTGGCTGGATGGGCGTCGTTATTTTCTTTGTGCTATCCGGCTTCCTCATCACGGGTGGGCTGTACGATAGCAGAAACGAAGCGCATCGGTTCCGTAACTTCTATATCCGTCGTACCCTGCGAATCTTTCCTCTCTTTTATTTTGTCTGGCTCTGTATCGCGCTAGCTGCACCCTTTCTGCACGAGGAATGGCATCCCGCGCAACTGCTTTGGCCAATTTACCTCGGAAATTATGCGCGCTTTTTAGCGAACACGCCCGCCGTCGACCACATTTATACGCACCTGAGCTGGCTGCCGATCGAGATCGGCCACTTATGGTCGCTAGCCGTGGAAGAGCAGTTCTATCTTCTTTGGCCCCTGGTTGTGTTCATGGTTTCGGATCGCGGCAAGCTGATCAAGGTTTGCCTCGGAGTAATGGTTGGAGTGCTACTACTGCGTATTGCCCTTGTCTTGTCCATTCCTCAGAATTTGGTGAAGATGGAATTCCTCTACCGAATGACCTTTGCGCAGGCGGATTCCTTCTTGTGCGGCGGTCTTCTCGCTCTCTGGATCCGAGGTCCGGAGAAGCGCATCCTTCTTAGAGCCGGCTTTTATATTTTTTTGGTGTCTCTTGCCATGCTCGGGCTTGCCTGCTGGCTGAACGGCCCGGGCCCGCAATTCTCCGCCGTTGTTCCGGCGGCTCCCTGGATGTCGGCTTATGGATTTACGCTCGTTTATCTCGTTGCCGCCGGATTGTTACTAAGTTCTCTTTCTAGGGGGAACGTATTGTTCCGAGTAATGAACTTCGCGCCACTACGCAGGTTAGGCAAGTACAGTTATGGGTTTTACGTCTACCACGTCATACTGAGACCCATTCTCATCAAGCCGTGGGGGGAGTTACACTCACACATGGCGTTCCGTGTCTCTCTCTGTGTCGAATTCTTGACCGTTCTTGGGGTATCTGCGGCCAGCTATCACTTGCTGGAAATGCCATTCCTAAAACTGAAGAGCCGTTTCACCGTACGTCATCAGGAATTGGAATGCGACTCGCTCCCGAGAAAGCCAGTGATGGAAACCGGAGGATTGGCGTAAACAAGACTGCCCCTATCGCTCGTTGAGCAACAAGAGGCATCTTGCGGATCGGATCGAAATCGTCACTTCTGTTGGCCATGCCCATCCAGGTAAGCGCATCAATGCGAGAAGGGCGCTGGATGCACCCGCCGTCTCAGGGAGAGAGCTTCTCGTAGGCGCAGAAACTTGACGGCTTGTTCTGATTTCCGGTTCATGTTCTCATATAGCGCAAGCACCAGGGCAACGACGATTCCGACAAAGAAACCCGCGGCGGTCGCTCCAATGACGATCATTCCCCGCTTGGGAAACGAGCGTCGATCGGGAGGAACGGCCGCGTCAACCACTTGGATCAAGGCACCCTGCTTTGCCTCATCCAGTTTGGCGATCTCGAACTGTCGAGCGAGGATGTCGAAGATGGTTTCATAGTACTTAACGTCGCGTAGTTTACGCACATACTCCAAGCCCGCTTCGGGCACCTGCCCCTTGGGCACCATCAAGCCGGCGTCGATGTTCTCCGATCCTCCAAGCTTTGCCAATTGTGTGCGCAGGCCATCCAACTCCTGTTGAGCCTGTATTAATTGAGCGTTCTCACCGGTCGCGAAAGTGCGCATCGACTCGATCTGCACTTCCTTGGCGGCGATCTGCGCTCTAAGAGAGGCCGCCGATTCGATCAAGGCCCTCGCCTGGCTGTCGAGTTGAATCAGTCCCGTTTTCTGCTCGGTCAGCTTCAGCGCCTCCTCTGCATTGGCCAGATTGTCCTTCGCTTGCTCCAACTGTTGTTCGAAGAACAACCTGCGCTGAGAGGCTTCCGTGATCGCAAGATGCTCCGACATTTTTCTGAACTGGTCAACATACCCGTTCGCGAGCTCTGCCGCGCGGTTTGGGTCGCGGTCCTCAACAGAAATGTGGAGCAGCCCATCTTTGCCGCTGCCGTCTATCGTGGTGTGTTTTTCAAATACCTTTCGGGTATCGGACAGAAGCCGCTGATGATACTCCTGCATAAGTCCGAAATGCTGCACCATCGCGTCTTCGACGGTGCGGCTCTTCAGCTCGGCCACAATCATGTCATTCGGGGATTTCAGCCCGAGACCGCCGCCGGCAAGCGCGGCCATCCCTCCGAGATTCCCAAGCTGGGATGCGATTGCGTTGCCCATGGATGAGCCCTGTTGAGGAGGAAGCAGGACTACGATCGCCGTATAACTTTGCGGCAGAATGAGGGAGACGACAATTGCGATCACCGCAAAAGTCGCGGTCACCCATAGGATGGTGCGTTTCCGCTCCGCCAGAACGATCAAAAGATCTAGAAGAGAAATCTCATCGTCATTCTTGCCAACCTTTCCGGCGCTCGGCGAGGGATTGGGATGAGCGTGTTCCTGTAGTTCGGGGAGCGAGGTGTGTGTGGGCATCTGTTCCTGCCGGTTTTGGGTTCGGCGGTATCTCTGCTCTTATTCTACAGGCAGATTCCAGTACAGTTTTGCGCTCGGACGGGCTATGGCAGTCTCCATGTCTATGAACAGACAAGCCCTTTCCGTAGCAAAAGCCTAGTCATCCGAGGAGGAAACAGCGGTACCTGGAACAGTCCGCGCCATAGCTCGACGATTGAGCCGCTTGTATATGGCAACTATGAATCCAACGGAATTGAGCCTGCCGACTGAACGACGTTGTCTATTCCGCCGGAGTCGCGGACGCACCCGAGAAATCAAAGTTAGAGAAGTGGCGATTGTCGCCATTAATCTCCGCCCGCAGTTCGTGCCACAGCTCATTCGGAATCTTGAGAAAAACCTCAACGACGTTCGGATCGAATTGACTCCCGGAACAGCGCAGAATCTCTTCCCGGGCCTCATCGAAGCTGCGCGCCTTGCGATAAGGCCTGTCGCTCGTGATCGCGTCCATCGCGTCGGCTACCGCGAAAATCCGTGCGCCTATGGGGATCTCGTTGCCCCGTAAGCGGCTTGGGTACCCGTTTCCGTCAAAATACTCCTGGTGCGTGTAAACAATAGCGGCCGCCTCGCTCAGGAACGGAATCTTACGCAGGATGTGATAGCCCCGCGTGCAATGGTCCCGCATGATCTCTTCTTCTTCGGTGGTCAATCTGCCCGGCTTGCGCAAGATCTCGTCAGGGATCGCCATCTTTCCGATGTCATGCAGAAACGCGCCGCGCGCGATGATCTTGATGTCGACCGGCGAAATCCCCATCGCCCGCGCCAGGGCAATGGTGTACGCTGTCACTCGCTTGGAGTGTCCCTCAGTCTCCGAGTCCTTCAGGTCCAGCGCGTCCCCCAGCGCCTCCAAAGTTACGTCATAGGAGTGTTCCAGGTCTTCCATCGCCTGACGCAACATTTCGGTCCGCGCGCGCACCACCTGTTCCAGATTCTGCTGATAGTTATGGCTGTCCTGTAACGCCTGTCGATGATCGAGCGCCCGCTGCACCGTCGCCACCAGGTGCTCCCGCTCAAAGGGTTTCAGCAGGTAGTCGTAGGCTCCGCGGCGCATCGAGTCAATCGCCACGCTGATATCGTGAATTGCGCTGACCATCACCACCGGAAGATTGGGCTGGTCCACATGAATGCGCTCCAGGAGCGCGATTCCGTTCCCATCCTGCATCACGATATCGGTCAGAACCAAGTCGTACGGCCCTTGCCCCAACATCTCCACGGCTTGGGAGCCGCTGATTGCCAATTGCACATCGTATCCCTGGCGTTGCAGGGTCGCACCAATCATGGAACGAACGGGGGCTTCGTCATCCACCACCAGGACGCGCGCAGGCCTGCGTGTTCGCACGCTTGCATTATCCTTCGGGTTGGCTTGAGCAGGCATCGCGGGGGCACTTCCACCCAGATTTGCCACGTTCAATGCGAATCCCATTGCACTCCCACATTGCAACGGCCCTAAATCCATCCCTGCCGACGAGGGCTAAATACCTCCAAGGCCAACGGTCCGATGAAGGCAAGACCGGTGTCCGCCACTCTTGGCCGATCATAGCTCTTACGCAGGAGAACGCGTGAATCCCAACTTGGACCCGGGTCAGGTTCCGTGGGCGGATTTGGCCGGTCACTTGACTTCTTGCCGTACCTGCCGCTCTTCTTTATTGAAGACAATGCGTAGGACGAAATTACGCCACCCATTCGCCCGGCGCAAGCCTTTCCAAGCAAAGTATCAAACTATTAAATCAATTAAATCAACCTTGTCCGGCAAATTACTCCCACAAAAGTCGTATGGACTCCGAAAGTTGCCTCCTTCGACCGTCCGCCGTAGTCCCCAACTACCGACCAGCGGCGCCGGTCGCTGCTTCCATACTCATCCGGCCGCTTCAACCTTGTTCCTGTGCCTTGCGCCGCGCACGTCGCGCTTCGGCCCATCCTTCTTTGGTCACTTGCCGGCCTCGCCCCACGGCAAGTGCCCCCGCCGGTACGTCCTTTGTTATGCATGAACCGGCCCCGATGTACGCCCCATCGTCGATGGCAAGCGGCGCCACCAGGGTTGAGTCACTTCCTACAAAGACGCCCTTTCCTATCCGCGTGGCATGTTTGTGCACTCCATCGTAATTGCAGGTGATCACGCCCGCACCGATGTTTGTCCCCTCACCGATCTCTGAATCGCCCAGATACGCCAGGTGCCCCGCCTTGACTCCGGGGTGCAGCTTGGATTTCTTGACTTCAACGAAGTTGCCGATGTGCACATCCTCGCAGATATCGCTTCCCGGCCTCAGCCGGGCAAACGGTCCTATATCTGCGCCATCACCCACAGAGCTGTCGGTCAATACGCAACTCTGCCGAATGACGACGCGATCGCCTACCGTACAGTTTTCAATTACGGAATACGATCGAATCCGGGTCTCCGCGCCAATCTTCGTACTTCCGAGTAACTGCACAAACGGTTCGATAATCGCATCGGCCTCCACTTCAACGCAGGCGTCAATCACACATGTATCGGGTCGGAAGATCGTGACTCCTGCCGCCATCAGCCGATTCGCAGTCGTCGCCCGCATCCTCGCATCCAACGCCGACAACTCAACGAGCGTGTTTGCGCCCAGAACTTCTGCAGCATCCTCCGCCTGCACCGCAACTACGCGCTCGCCGGCAGCCCGCAGTGCGCCGGCCATATCCGTCAGGTAAAGCTCGCCGCGCGGATTATTTGCATTCAAGTCGCCCAGGTGCGCTTCGAGAGCGGAAGTCTTGAATGCATAAATCCCGGAGTTGATTTCCTTCATCGATCGCTGGGCCGGCGTCAGAGCCTCGTCTTCCACGATCCTCTCAACCTCCGCCGCGCCGCCTCTGCATCGCACGACCCGCCCGTAGCCATTCGGATTCTCAGGCGCCGCCGTCAATATCGTCATGGCGGCATCCTCCTTCTGATGGAAGCGCCACAACTGCTCGATGGTTTCCGTCCTGATCAACGGAACATCCCCCGAAAGCACCAGGACGTTTTCATAGTCCGCAATGGACTTCAAAGCGGTCTGGATCGCATGCCCCGTTCCACGCTGCTCGAGCTGTTCCACAAACTGCGTCCCGAATTCCGCAACCGCGCTTCGCACCCGTTCCCCTTCGTGGCCAACGATGGTGAAGATTTGCTTCGCATCCACCGCCCCGCTCGCCGCAGCGATTACGTGGCTCAACAGTGTCCTGCCACCCACTTCATGCAATACTTTGGGCTTGCGCGATTTCAGCCGTGTCCCTTTACCCGCAGCCATAATCACGACGGCCAGTTTTGCTTGCTTTCGCTGGCCGCCGGCATGTTTCTTGCTCACTGCTTGTTCTCCTGCCCAGCCGGCTGTTTCGGCTGCGGAATCGTGATGTCAATCGGATGAATCGCGCCCATGCCCAAATCATCCAGCCCCGGCTTGATCTCCGGCCCGTTCCCCACCACCAGTACCGCCAGCTTGTCCGGATGGACATACTTCTTGGCCACCGTGCCCAGGTCTTCCAGTGTGACCTTTTCAAGCGCTGCCTTATAGCTCTCGAGATAATTGGCAGGGTAGCCATAAAACTCCAACCGCACGCTTTCCGCCAGTACTTTTTCCCGCGTATCGTAGCGGAACAGGAACGAGTTCAGAATGTCATCCTTGGCTCGCTTCAATTCCACCTCGGTAAAGGGGCGTTGATTCACTCCGCCGATCTCCGCCAGGGCCGCCTTCGTTGCATCTACAGTCGACGCGCTCTTGGTTATCACCATCACTCGGAACATGCCCGGATGGTCGTAATCAAAGCTCAGGCCACCGCCCACCGCGTACGCCAATCCAAGCTCCGTACGCACTTTCTGGAACAGCCGGCTGCCGAATCCGCCCCCCAGAATCTCGTTCATCACCGCCAGCGACGGCACGTCGGGATTGTGCCGATCGGTGCCCAGCCCCACGATCTCAACGTTCGACTGATTCACATCTTCTTTGTCGATGAAATAGACAGCCTGGTTCGGATCGTGGAAGGCGTCATGGCGCGCCGGCAGTGGCTTCACCGGAGGCAAGGCTTCAAAGGTTCCGCGTAGCTTTGCCTCCATCGCTACAGGATCGAAGTCTCCGCTGAGGCTCACGATCAGCTTGCCCTTCAGCGAACGGTCGTGCCACGCATTCAAGTCTGCCAGCGTCACGGCCCCAATCGTGGCCAGCTCCGGTTGGCGCGTATACGGGCTGCTCGCGCCGTACACCAGTTTCGCCGCCTCGCGATTCGCAATCGCACTCTCGTCGTCGTTGCGCCGCACAATACCGGTCGCGTCCTGCTGTTGAGCCAGCTGCAGTTTCTCTTCGCTGAACTTCGGATGGAAAAGTAGATCGATCGCCAGCCCATATACTTGGTCGGCATCACCCTTCAGCGAGTCCCACGACAGTGCCGTCGAATCGATGTCTCCGGCCGTTTCAATGTGCGCCGCCTTAGCCTCCAGCAGATCGTCCATCGCATCGCCGTCCATCTTTTCCGTGCCGCTGGTGCGCCACGCCTGCCCATAAAGGTCGATCATCCCCGCCTTAGCCGGATCCTCATCCCGCGCGCCGCCTGGGATCAGAACCGAACCGCTCACAAACGGCAGCTCGTGATCTTCCTGCAGAAACAGCACAATGCCATTCTTCAATTCAATGCGCTTCGGCTGGTGCGGATTGAAAGCGTGCAGCGGCGGTACCGGAATCTGCTCCCACGGCTTGCTCTGCTGCGCAGAAGCCCCCAACGGCGCGGCCAAACCAAAAGCCACAGCAGCTGCAATCGCAAGGCCAGCCACGGGTCCGCTGTTCACTGTCCACGGCGCACTGTTCACCGATCTCTGATCCCTGATCTCTGATCCCTGATCCCGGTTCTTCATTCCGCGCCTCCGTTCTTCGCATTGCTCGCCGGAGCTTCGGTATCGATCTCGGCGCTGGTCCGATTGGAGGTCACAAACACCTGGTTGGCCACCCGCTTGATATCCGCTTTCGTCACCTTGTCTACCTTATCCAGTTGCAGGAACAACTCGCGCCAATCGCCATAACGCGTCTGGTACTCCGCCAGCGCATTCGCCAGGCCTTGATTATCGGCAAGGCCGCGCAGCAAATCGGCGCGGGCGCGTGTCTTGTACATTGCCAGTTCCGCATCCGTCACATCGGTGGTCTTCAGCTTTTCAATTTCTTTGTGGATTGCGTCGCGCATCTGCGCCGGTGTATGCCCCGGCAGCGGCACTGCATAAAACGAAAACAGGCTCGGATATTTGTCGCCCGGAAAGGGGCTGAAACCCTCGGCATCCGCGGCAATTTGCTGGTCGCGTACCAGGCTCCGGTAAAGCCGCGCCACACGCCCATTCGACATGATGTCCTGGATAGCGTCGAACACCGCATCGTCCGGGTCGCGATAACTCGGCCGATGATAACCCTCGATATAAAAAGGCTGAGTCTGCTCGCGGATGACTACGGACTTCTCCGCAAACTGCTTCGGCTCCACGGTCGTCATCTCTTCCGGCTTCGGGCCGCCCGGCACCTTGCTGAAATACTTCTCGAGCATGGGCATCGCGTCAGAGGCCTTCACGTCCCCTACCACCGCCACCACGATGTTCCCTCCCACGTAGTACTTCTTGTGGAACTCCATCGCCTCCGTCGCGTTGATCTGGCTCACCTCGCTGGGCCAGCCGATCCCGCTCCGTCCATAGTTGTGCGCCACGTAAGCCGTTGCCAGGAACTGCTCCACCAGCCGGCCGATGGGGTTGGAGTCGGTGCGCATGCGCCGCTCTTCCATGACCACGTCCCGCTCCTTATAAAATTCGCGCGGCACAACGTCGTACAGCCGCCCGCTCTCAAGCCACGCCCATAGTTCCAGCCGGTTTTCCGGCATCGACCAGAAATACTCCGTGTTGTCGAGGCCCGTCTCGGCATTCAATCCATTCGCTCCGTTGGCCTGCGCCACCTCCGTGAACTGGTTCGGGATGACAAACTTTTCCGCGGCCGCCTGCGCCTCCACAAAAGCCTTATGCAGTTCTTCCAGCTTCTTCGGGTCGCGCCCCACGGGCTTTAAATACTCCGCTTCATAGGCATCATTGGCCGCTTCCACCTTCGCCAAAGCCACTTTCTCATCGGGATAATCCTTCGTGCCAATCTGGGTGGTCCCTTTGAATGCCAGGTGCTCAAACATATGTGCCAGGCCGCTTTCGCCGGAGGGATCGTTCACGTCGCCCGCATCGACAAAGGTGGTGTAGCTGAAAACCGGCGCATCCGGCCGCTCGCAAATCAGCAGCGTGAGCCCGTTGGGAAGCACCTTTGTCGTGATCCTCTGTTCAAAGCTCTTTAACGGGGTCCCCGCGGACAGGTCTTTGTCCGTGGGGTGTAGGTCCTGGCCCAGCGCACCAAGCCCGGCCATCGCCGTCAGCGCTAATGCCAGAAACACTCCCAAAAACCGGGAAAGGGTTCGGCTCTGCATTCCTGCTCCTTCAGGGCCATTCCGCGGCCCCGCACTCTTCCAACCTATTGTCCCAAACCGGCCCCGTCAAACTTGTCACTGTGTGACGAACCGCCCGTCTACTCCTTGCGTATATCTTTGCAAAGGGTGAGGTCGCCATGCGCCGCTGGGTCATTCGTCTCGTTTTTCTCGTCTTTCTTCTCTTCGTCGCGGCTTGCGGCGCTTTCTGGGCCCTTGAGGTTTTTCCCCGGCATGGTTCGCATCCGCCTCTTAAACTCCCACACGGAACACTCGCCATTCAACACGCGCATATCTACATTTCACCCACGGAACCGCCTATCGAGGACGGCACTATCCTCATCCGCGACGGCCTCATCGCCGCCGTAGGGCAGCAGGTCGAAATCCCCGCAGGCGCAACCATCGTGCCCTGCAATCATTGCGTCGTTACTGCCGGCTTCTGGAACGCGCACGTCCACTTCACTGAGCCCAAGTGGAGCCTGGCCGAGTGGAAATCCGATGACCTGCTCAACGCACAATTGGCCGACATGTTTCTGAGCCATGGCTTCACCACCGTCATTGACACCGGCTCCAATCCTGCCGACACCTTCCCGATACGCCGCCGCATTGAGCACGTGCAACTCAACGGCCCCTACATCTATTCCTCCGGGCCGCCGCTCTACCCACCCAACGGCATTCCCTTCTACATCAAAGAATCCGCTCCCGCCTGGCTGCAGTTACTCCTGCCCGAGCCCGGAACTCCCGACTCAGCCCGCCGCATCGTTCGTCGCAATCTCGCTTCCGGCGCCGACATTACCAAGCTTTTCACCGGTTCCTGGGTTCAGCGTGGTCATGTCCTGACCATGCCCCTCGACATCGCCAAGGCAGCCGTCGAAGAAAGCCATCTCAATGGCAAACTCGTCTTCGCGCACCCATCGAACCTCGCCGGCGTCCGCGTCGCCATCGACAGCGGCGTCGATCTGCTGGCCCACGCCGCCGACGACACCGAGGGCGTCGATCAGGCACTGCTCTCGGAAGCCGTGCGCAAAAACATGGCCATGATTCCCACCCTCAAGATGTTTGCTTCCACCGTCACCACCGACGCCCATTACATGGACCCTATCTGCGATGAAGTGCGCCTCTTTCACTCCCTCGGGGGCCAACTCATCTTCGGCACGGACGTCGGCTATATGACCGACTACTCCACCGACGGCGAATTTGTAGAACTGGGCCGGAGCGGCCTCGAATGGAAGGATGTCCTGGCGATGCTCACCACCAATCCATCCGCACGCATGGGCGTCTCCCGCGCCAAGGGAACCGTGACTCCCGGCAAACTCGCCGACCTCACCATCCTCTCCGCCGATCCCGCCCTGGACCTCACCAACTTCGCCCGCGTGCAGACGGTGATTCGCTCCGGCCGCGTCATCTGGCAGAAGCAATAAATAGGTATCGGTTGTTTTTGCGCTTCTTCAATCCCAACGAACTTGGGTGCCCCAGGGTCCGGGGGCCCTACGGATAGGTCTTCATCCGTGGGGTCGAGATCTTGATTCTCAGACCTGGGAAAGCACGAACCCAAATTGACCGCTCCTATTCTTGAACACCGAACAGAACTCGAAAACTGGAATCAAGCACATCAATAGATCGACCACACACCGGGCGTCGCGATTTCTATCAAGTGACGGTCCGGATCGCGAAAGTAAACGCTCGTGCCGCCCAGCTCCCACTTGCGCTTCTCTTCCACTGCGATTCCGTTCTCCGCGAGCCAAGCTTCCCACCTTAACAGCTCCGAAGACGGAATCGCGAAGGCTAGGTGAAGCTCGCCGTCGCCGTCGTGCGGAGACTGGATTAGGCGCGACCCGCCCTTCTTGAACAGCAACAAGACCTGGCGGTCGCCAGCCTGCATCGCGCAGCCGCGCTCTCCAAAATCGCTGATGGTCCGAAACCCGAAGATCTTCTCGTAAAACCGAGCTGAACCGGCCACATCTTTGACATACAGAGATGACTCGAGGACTCCTTCGGATTTAGGATGCATGCGACCTCCCGCGGACCGCTAAATCGTATCGCGCTCCTCCTGGGGTGGTCAGATTCAATCATCACTCAGTCGAAAGCCATTTGAATTCTGGTTCCGGTCGGATAACCCTCAAACAGGAATTTATTGCGTGAGCAATATCCGAAACGGTGTCATTCGGAGGGGAAGTACCTGGATTCGGGTATGTGAATTTTTATTGCTGTTCGAGGTCGATGCTCTCGTAATCGTGCCGGGCTATGCCAGCGCGGATTTCGGCAGGTGTCTTGCCCTGCTTGGTCAGGCGATAGGCATAGAACGCTTCTTTGGCGCACGTGGAGCACTCGGTCCCGTGCAGGCCCTCGTAGCAGCTGCGCAGGCTGGTGTGGCCAAGAGCGCGGTCGCAACGGCAGTTGCAGGGAAGCTGGTAGAGAACGTTGCCTATCTTTATGGCCTGCTGGTAGACATGCACCTGCCAGGGATAACGGAAATTCTCGCCGGTGAGCTTGTCGCCGGAGAGGATAGCGGGCAATGCGGTCACCTTCAGAGGCGCGGCGGGATGATAGGCGGGCACATCGTCCGCGGGGTTCGACCACTGCGCATAGCTGGCAACGGTGAAGACGAAGACAGCAAGCAGCAGGCCCCAGCGATATCGGGTGGAAGGCATCATAAAAGACAAACTCGCTTTGTTGCATTCTAGAACGGAAAGGCCGCGAAGGCCACAGCGGGGAAACTGCGGGTGAACCAATCACCGCGGGGGGGGAGAATGGGCGTTTCCGACGCAAAAAAAAGACGGCACGAACGTTTTACTGTTCGTGCCGGGAGGCCAGTGACGCAAACTACTTCCAGCCTGGAGGGGTAAGGTTTTTACCGCCTCCCGAACTGGAATATATACACCTTACTATAGATTCAGAAGAAAGCAAATACAAAAATCGATATTTTCTCGTATTGTGGGACGGTTAACTTTTCGCCTCCAGCCGCATCTAACTGTCGGACAGTCTGGTAGTTCGGGACTTCCAACAAGGACGAAGGGTGATGGCAAGCCAAGCAGAGTTGCTCGGTGGCGACAGGAAGGCGAACATCGCCCCCGGGCGCCCCAGTTGGTTCAAAGTAGGCGGTGTTGACCGCGGTTTCTGCCGTGGCGGGGGGAATGGCTGCGGCGTGGTATTACCGCAAAACCCTCCTACGTCTGCGCCAAGCTGAGGATCTTCAGCAGAAAGAAGGAGTCAGGCCTTCTTTCACTGACACGGGCGTCGATCTGTAGAGGATCGAAGAAGGTGGCGCTTCCGCGAAATCGCAGAAACGCCATTTTTGGTCAACGCGCAGGCTCACCGTCGAGCCGTCAAGGCCGCAGCTCCCCAATATAAACACCAAATGGACCCAACTGAATGGCCTGAAGAGAGGCTGGATCGGTGCCGCCTGGCGTCTTAAGAAGGGTCTTGAGTGTGGCGCCGGGACCGGGGACGGACAGGCTGATCGTCTGCGGTTCAGGTTTGAAGTTGACCGATACGACGACGGAATCGTTGTCCGGGCCCTTGCGTATCCAGCTCAGGACGTTCGGATTGTCCTGATCGAGCATGGCTTCGGGACCTTCGGCAAGAGCCGGATTGGTTTTCTTGAGGCGGATCAGCGCCTGGTACCAGGCGAAGAGCGAGTCGGGATTGCCCTCCTCGGCCTTGACGTTGACGGTGGTGTAATCGGGCGGAACGGGCAGCCAGGGTTTGGCGCGGCGGTGGTGAAGCCCGCATTCGGCGTCGTCGTCCCACTGCATGGGGGTGCGCTCGCCGTCGCGGCCTTTGTCCTTGGGCCAGCCGGTGAGGCCGACGGGATCCTTCACGTCTTCCTTGCGGGTGGGCGGTGTGGTCTTCATGCCGATCTCGTCGCCGTAGTAGAAGAGCGATGCGCCCCGGCTGGCGAAGAGGATGGTGGAGATCACGCGCTGGATGTCGGTGTCGTGGACGCCGTCGCCGTAGCGCGCATCGAGGCGCGGATTGTCGTGGTTGTCGAAGACCAGCAGCGGCGTGTTGCCGTCGAGCTGCGTCTTCAGCGTCGATCAGACTTGGCGCGGAAGGTGGCCACGTCGAGCTTGTTGATGAAGCCGACCTGGGTGTCCATTGGCAGCTGGAACTCGGGCTTGATCGGGCGGGCCGTATTGCTTTGCCAGCTCGGCGATGTTGGGCAGATAGGTTTCGCCGATGAAGACACGCGTGCCGGGGAATTTATCGGAGTCGAATTTGTCCGCGTAGGCGCGCATCTCCTGCATCACGGGTGGACGCCGGGCAGATTGTTGGTGCGCGTGTCGTTGAGGGCGATGTCGCCGTAGTTGTTCATGATAGGGCTTGCCGTCCTTGTCGAGCAGCACGTCCTCGTCGCGCATCTCGGGATCTTCAAAGAGCGTGGTGATGGCGTCGAAGCGGAAGCCGGCCACGCCGCGCTTGAGCCAGAAGCCGATGATGTCTTTGAACGCCTCGTGGACCTTCGGATTGTTCCAGTTGAGGTCGGGCTGCTGGATGTAGAACTTGTGGTAGTAGTACTGGCGCGTCTTCTCGATCCCACTCCCAGGCGGAGTGGCCGAAGTCCGACTGCCAGTTATTGGGCGGCTTCGCCTTTGTCGGTCGCGGTTTCGCCCTTGCCGTCGTGCCACATATACCAGTCGCGGTAGGGATTGGTGCGCGAGGAGCGCGACTCGAGGAACCACTTGTGCTTGTCCGAGGTGTGGTTCATCACCATGTCCATGATGATGCGGATGTGGCGCTTGTCGGCCTCGGCGACCAGGCGGTCGAAGTCGGCGAGGGTGCCGTACTGCGGATCGATGTTCTCGTAGTCGGAGATGTCGTAGCCGAAGTCGACCTGCGGCGAGGGATAGATGGGCGTGAGCCAGATGGCGTCGACGCCGAGTTGCTTCAGATAGTCGAGGCGCTAGGTGATGCCGTTCAGGTCGCCGATGCCGTCGCCGTTGGAATCCTGAAAGCTGCGCGGATAGATCTCGTAGATGACGGCGTTCTTCCACCAGTCGCGTTCGTTTGAGGATGCGCTGGTATTGGATTCCGACTTGGCAATTGTGCTTTGTGCTGTTGCGGTGAGGGTGGCGGCGCCGAGCAGCAAAGCCGCGACAACAGGTGCGATGTTTTTGGTCCAGTGCATTGCGGTCTCCTGATTGGTTCCATTGCTCGTGGATTCGGCAACGGTGGGGTCGCATGACAAATTAACATATTCGGCGAGGCCTGACCTTCGCGCGTGCCAACGCCAATGCCGGCACTTACTCGACTGTCGCGACCAGCGCGCCGAACGGTGGCAAGGCTACGTGGGCGAGCGGAATCGATTCGGACTTAGGCGGCGAGCTAAAGAGCGGCGAAAGCTTCGTTCCTGAGATGCCCTTGTCGCCCAGGTGAAATGCCACGGTGTGGGGATGCGCACTCATGTTCAGGGCGACCAGGACGGTGCGGTCTCCGGCTCGACGGATGAATGCGAACACATCTCGATCGGTCTCGTTGATGCTTTCCTGCGAGCCGTCCCGGAGTGCGGGGTCGGTCTTGCGGAGCGCGAGAAGACGTTTATAGGTGTTGAAGATCGAATTGGGATCTTTGCTCTCGGCGTCCACGTTGTATGTCTTCGCGTTGGGTGGCACGGGAAGCCACGGCTTAGCCGCCGTGGTGAAACCGGCCTCGGATGAGGCATCCCATTGCATGGGGGTGCGCTCGCCATCGCGGCCTTTCTCTTTGGGCCAGCCAAGTTTGCCGATGGGGTCGTGCACATCCTCGATGCGCACGGGATCGGTGGTGCGCATACCGAGTTCTTCCCCGTAATACATCTGCGGCGTGCCGCGCGTGGTGAGTTCGAGGACGGCCATCAATTTGGCAATCTGATCGTTGTGATCGCCATCGCCGTAGCGGTCCCACTGGCGCGGCTGGTCGTGATTGGAGAAGAAGTATTCGGGCTGCCCATGGGCGGTGTTGTTTTCGATCTGATCGAATAGCTCGCGGAAACGGCGCGCAGATAATTCATTGACATCTGCGATCTGAAAGTCCATTGGCAACTGGACTTCGTCGTTGTTGCCGTACATTTTGGTGAGCGCTTCGACGTTGGGCTCGTCGGCTTCCGTTACCAGAACCGGATCGCCGGGATATTTGTCGACAACGCGACGCACTTCTTTCAGCACATCGTGCACTTCGGGCAGATCGTCTGTGTATTGATGCTTGATGTTGCGATCGCCGTAGACATTGTGGCCTGGCATATAGGGGTCGTCATGAAGGTTCGGGTCTTCGAAGAGACGCGAGACGGCGTCGATGCGGAACCCGGCGACACCGCGCTTCATCCAGAAATCGAGCACACCATCCATCGCAGTGTGGACCTCAGGATTGCGCCAGTTGAGATCCGGCTGCTGGACATAGAAGTAGTGGTAGTAATATTGGCGGGTCTTGTCGTCCCACTGCCAGGCAGAGTGGCCGAACCACGACTGCCAGTTGCTGGGCGGCTGGCCTTTATCGGTGGCTGTTTCGCCTTTGCCATCGCGCCAGATGTACCAATCGCGCTTGGGATTGGTGCGCGAGGAACGCGACTCCTTGAACCACTCATGTTGATCCGAGGTGTGGTTGATGACGTAGTCCATGATGACGCGAATATCGCGTTTTTTTGCTTCGGCGACCAGGTTGTCGAAGTCGGCCATGCTGCCGTAGGTCGGATCGATGGCGGTGTAATCGGAGATGTCGTAGCCGTAGTCGACGCCCGGCGAGGGGTACATGGGGGTGATCCAGATGGCGTCGATGCCGAGGTCGTGCAGGTAGTCGAGGCGCGACGTGATGCCCTTGATGTCACCGATTCCGTCGCCGTCGGAGTCCTGAAAGCTGCGCGGATAGATCTCGTAGATTACGGCGTGACGCCACCACTCCTGCTGTGCGGATTGACTCAGGGATTGTGCTGCCGGGGGTGAGGTGGGGGTCTGACCGAGTGCAGCGAGAGATGCGGCTCCGAGAGACAGGGATATCGTGTAGCTTCGAAACTTGCTGGTCCAGTGCATTGCGGCTCCTCGTTCGAGGGTCTGGTCGGACTGCGAAAGCCCTCTTTCCGCTGCTCATAAATTTGGCAACGGTGTGAACACGCCAAAGTATCACATGGAACGAGGATTCGGCGATGATTTCCGGCGGCGGGCAGGGCAATCGCATTCCAGATTCCTCTGCGAGCAACGCTTGTCATCCTGACCCTGAGCCGCGCGAAGGGGAAGGATCTGCGGTCGTTTTTCTCTGTTTTACTGTGAAGGTTGGCGAGGCCAAGACGCCAAACCCGCGTCGTCTTGGAGGAGACAGGCCGAAAAGCAACCGCAGATCCTTCGTCCCCTTCGCTGCGCAGTCCTCAGGATGACAAATCGATGGGAGTGCTGTAATAAATCCAAATGCGATTGCCCTGGGCGGGGGGTCAGATTGAATCTTCAGTCTCCTGGAGCTACGAGGAAAGTTGCTGGATTGGCTGCGAATAGCTCACGATTGTCATTTAGTGGAAGTACCTCGAGACGAGACGATTGGGTTCATTCTCGATCGGGCATTGGCGTTGGACCTAAGCTCTCTGCCGTCGACGGCCATAGATCGAATTGCATCTTGTGGTTCCATCAGCATGTTCATAGTGTGGGCATCCGATGGTGGTTCCCGGTTCGATCACTACTGTGCACTCACCATTGCTGGTTCCTATTGAGCGGCATGAAAGACCCTCCTATGATTCGCGCAGAAACAGGACCCAGACCAAATTTCTCCGATGAACTGACATTCGCGTTGCGCCGCTCAGCGGCCAGAAGCTAGGTGCGCGATTCATCGGCGCATGGGCGCTGGCTTAGACCGTACAGGGATTCGCGAGCCATTTTCAGCGAATCGAGTTTTGCGCCACCAGCATGGATTCGAGGATCTGGTCGGAGACTTCCTTGACCGATCCCGGCGAATGGGCCAGGAAGAGCGTGCTGGTCTTGTCGCTTTCGCCGATGGACTTGAGGGTGTCGAAGTACTGCGTCACCAGGACGAGCTGCATCACGTCGCGGGAAGTTGCGCCTTCGACGGCCTTCTGGAACTGCTCTATCGAGGCCTGCAGTCCCTCGACGATGGCTTTGCGCTGATTGGCAATTCCCTGCCCCTGCAGCGCCTTGCTTTCTGCTTCGGCTTCGGCTTTTTTGACGACCAGGATTTTGTCTGCTTCGCCGCGCGCGCTGGCGGCGACCTGTTCGCGCTGGGCGGCGTTGATGTCGTTCATGGCCGACTTGACCTTGGAGTCGGGAACGATGTCGGTGACGAGGACGTTCACGATTTCGTAGCCGAAGGCAGACATGTCCGAATCGAGTTCCTGCTTGACGGCGGCGGCGATGCTGGATTGCGAGGCGAAGACTTCATCGAGCGTCATGCTGGGCACGTGGCCAAGAATGACTTGTTCGACATAGGACTTGATCTGCGCGACCGGGTCAGACAATTTGTAGAAGGCGTCGTAAGCCTTCTCGGGACGGACGCGATTCTGCACGGAGATGGGGATGGTGACGAAGACGTTGTCCTTGGTTTTCGTCTCCATGGTCAGCGCGATCTGGTTGACGCGCAGGCTGACGATGCCGGCCACGGAATCGAAGTAGGGAGCCTTCCAGTTCAGGCCCGGCTCGGCCACGCGCAGAAATTTGCCGAAGCGGGTGATGATAGCGATCTGCGCGGTGTTGACGGTGAAGAAACTGCCCAAAATAAGGGTAAGAAAGATCAGGCCGCCGATTGCGAGCGGAATCAAAAAGAGCATATCCATAACTGCCCTCCAACACGATGTAGGGGTAACAGCGAATTGTACAGGAAGCTTATTGGAAATGGATGCCGACGTGAACCGGAACGAACAGAAAGAGGACTAGCGTTGGGTGGCGGGCGCGGCGACTTGCGCTTGAGGTTCTGCTGACTGCTTTTCGTCGGGGCGCTGCGGATGTGAATGCGGCATCCCCTTCACATCGACGCCGAATTCCGGATTCTTATAGGTACCGGCGATATGGATCGGAACTTCAGTTCCTGCGCCGTCCTTCTTGAAGAAGCGGTCGGCGGGCTTGAGCAGCAGGCCTTTCCATCCGCCGACCATCTTGGAGATCGTCGCCTGCATTTTTGCGACTCCCGTAAATCCCAGCAGGCCGCCATCAAGCTTGTAAGTGCCCTTCAACGCAATGTTGGCGCCAGGAACGGTGAAGTCGAGATTGGGGAGATTGATGACGCCTTGCGCGACCTCAAAATCGCTCTGCATAGTGGATTCGATGGATTCGTGGTCAGGAGATTTTGCGTCGTGGGGTTTCCCCTGCCCGCGAAAGCTGAGTTCTTCGATACGGTCCTGCACCTTTGTGCTGGAGAATTCTGCGTGATCGAGGAGGAACAGGCCCTTCATCGACATGCGCTCATGAACCGGCTCTTTGCCGGGCGGAATGCGGAAGGACGATTTCAGATTGATGTCGCCGGTGAGAAGAGGTGTCGCGTCGTGGCTGGCGAGATGGAGAAAGTCCTCGATGCGTCCCTGGTTCACTTCGATCTTCAGATCGATGTCGTGGCCGATGGAATGGAGAGAATCTCCGACTCCTTTCGCGAAGGCCCGCACCACCTGCCCGCGCGCCGTGATGTGCGTATGTCCCAGGACGGCATTCACTGGATCGAGGCGCGTGTCGCCGTTGGTGCCGTCGACCATGGCATGGAATTGAGTCTTCAAATCCATCGTGTTGCCGAAATGCGTCAAGCTGAAATCGGGCGTATCCGTCTGGCCGTCGACGTTCAGATCGCGCAATGTTCCGGCATAGTTGCCGGTCGAGCTGAGGGTGCCCGCGATCCCTTTGAAGTCGCCGAGGTCGGCATCGTCGAAACGGTAATCGCCGGCGATGGGCGACTCGCCCGGATCGGAAACCTGCCACGGACCAAAGATGCCCTTGGTGTGAATGGTGCCGACCGGTTTCGGATTTGTGAGTTCGGCTTCGAAGTGCATGGCGTTGTTCGGCGAGATGCCACTCAGCTTGAAGCGCGCAATGTCGATCTTGAGCGGCAACTTGCCGGGTTTACTGGTGTCGAGAATCAGGACTGCATCTTTGCAGTCAATGTTGCCGAGCTGCACGCTGACCGGAAGGCCGCCGGAACCGGGTTGCGCGACGTTGCCGGTTTGCGCAGGCGCCATGTGCAGAAAGTGCGACTTGGGCGGCAAGTGAATGTGCAGACCTTCGAGGTGAATCTGGCCAACGTAAATCGGCTGATCCGGCTTGTAGCGCAGGGGGACGTGGAAACCGAAGGAGGCCAGGCTGATCAGAGGCTCGACGGGCGGCCCATTCATCGGAGGCGGGTTGGGCACCTCGACGCCGGCCACCTCTGCGGGCGGCCAGATACGCAGGCCATGTCCCTGGGCCCATACGCCCCACTCCCCTCGCAAACCGTTGCCGAGCGAGACGTGGAAGGTGTCGAGTTCCACGCGGGCATGGAAGTGGCTTGCCAGACCTTGCACAATGCGCGCATGCAAATAAGGCTCTGTCCGGCGCGCCGTGATGATCCCGGCAACCGTGATCGCTACCAGCAAGACAAGGAAGACGCCCGCGATGCCCAAGAGCCACGGATGCCGCCGTGCGAACGATCTTTGCTCCTGTGCGGGTCCCATTTCTAGCCTTGTTCCATTTCTACTCTTTTGGATGCAATTGCCGCGTCAGCCGCGCCCCCATTTTCTGATTAGACGGCTGATGGCATAGACTTCAGTAGACGGATGCGTGCACACATAGAAAATCTTGCAAAGCTTCAGGCAGTCGACCTGGAGCGGGCCCGCCTGGCGCAGAATGCTCGCTCCTTGCCGGCGGAGGTGACGCAAGCCGAGAGTGCGCTTGCGTCGGCACAACGGCAGGCTGCGGAAGCCTCGGACGCATTGGCGCGGGAAGACTTGCTGCGCAACCGCATCGAGCGCGACGTCGCGGGACATCGTCAGAAAGCCGCGCGCTACCGTGCGCAACTGGATTCTGTGACAACGCCCGCACAGGCCGCGGCGATAGAGCATGAAGTCGGATTTGCGGAGAGCGAGATCGAACGCCTGGATACCGAGGAGTTCGCCAGCCTGGAACGGACCGAGGCGCAGGAAACGGCCCTTGCCGCGGCGCGCTCCCTGGTAGAGGAGTCCGCGACAACTTTGGACAAGACACGCGAACGCGTTGCGCTGCGGCAGCAGGAGATCGGTGTCGAGCAGGCAGCGCTGCAGGCAGAACGCGATGCGCTGCGGCAGCAGATTGAACCGGAGTTACTCACCCGGTTCGATCGCATCGCAGCTAGCCGTGGCACCGGCCTGGCGCGCGCCGAGAATCAGCAGTGCACCGGTTGCCGGATGGGCGTGCGCCCGCAGACTTGGAATCAGTTGCGCGAGGGCGAGCTGATGACCTGCGACAGCTGCGGTCGGATGCTCTACTGGGACCCGGCGATCACTCCAGCGCCGAAGGCTCCGCAGCCTGAACCGGCGGCGAGCGATGGCCATGCGATTCGGCGGCCGCGCCATGCCGGCGCCTGATGTGTTTGACCTGCGGAATACAACCAGCTGATTAAGGTGAATATGATGGTTCGTGCTTTCCCACCCTTTCGCCAGAAGAAAAGCGAAAGGACGGGGCACGGAGATGACGCACGCGGTCGGAAACCTAGAAAACAATGCGCGGGGATTCGCACGTAAGGAGCCGGGGTTGAAGCGGGTCTGTGTGGATATGGACGAGGTGATGGCGGATACGCTCGCCGAGCACCTGCGCCGCTATAACCAGGCATTCGATGACGCTGTGACGGTGGACGATCTGGCCGGCAAGGGATTGTGGGAGATTGCGCCGCTCGATCGACAAGGGCAGTTGCGCGCCTTTCTCGATGCCGAGGATTTTTTTGAGGATCTGGCGCTGATGCCCGGCGCGCAGGACGTGCTGAAGCAGCTCTCTTCGCGCTTTGAGATTTTTATTGCCACGCAGGCCATGACGGTGCCGAATTCACTGGGTCCCAAGTATCGGTGGCTGCAGAGGCACTTTCCGTTCATTCCGCCGACGCATTATGTGTTCTGCGGGAACAAGAGCATTCTGCGTGCGGATTATTTGATCGACGATCTGCCGCGGAATTTGCAGCGCTTTGAGGGAACAGGGCTGCTTTATACTGCGCCGCATAATCTGACCGCGACTGGGTACACGCGGGTGAATAACTGGCAGGAAGTGGCGGAGTATTTTGCGGGAGTGAGTGAGTAAGGATCGACACTTCTCAATGCTTCTTCAGCGATGATGAATCACGAGCGAGCAAACGCCATGAGGGGTCGAATGTCGTTCTTATCCGCGGCTCGAAGCGCCTCGATATAGCTGCGACGGAAATCGCCGGCTCGCACAACGTCCGCGCTTCCCCATGTGAACTGCGGCCTGCCTAGTCTCCGCAGGACGACGTCTGCCATGAGCCGTGCATGGCGGCCGTTCCCGTTTGCGAACGGGTGAATCCAAACGAGCTTATGGTGAAACCGCACTGCGAGCTCGTCTGGCTCAAAGGTTTGATGCTCTATCCAATAGCGCGCATCGCCCAGCAAAGCGGGTAGCGAGTCGCGGATCTGATAATGAGGAATGCCGATGTTCTTTTCCGTGGTCCGATATCTCCCTGCCCACTTCCAGGTCTGGTCGAACATGCGCAGATGCAGTTGCCTCACGTAGGCTTCCGTGAACGGATCGTGATTCAAATTTCCCCGTTTCAGATTTCGAGGATCGAGTGCCCATGCAGCGGCTTCGAGGATGTTCTGGCGCTCCCACTCATTGAGTTCTTCCTTTGTGCTGAGGTCAGGAATCAAGTCGTTCTGCTCTTCGGGAGAGAGCGGCGTACTGCCGTCCTCCGTTGTGAAGAGCGTCATCTGGCCGCACGCTTTTTGACGATGCGCCGCGTTTCGGCTTCGACCGCTTCATCGATTTTGCCGGCCGCCTGATTTTCAAGCGCCATCGAATGCTCGATGCCGAGCACGCGGTCTTTCGCGTCGGCGCGCGCCCGGTTTTCGATCAACTCCTGCATACTGCGAGCGCGTGGCACAAGGGCATAGACCAAATCGCAGTCAAGCGCATTGGCAACGGCGCGCAGGCTTTTCAAAGTGATGCGGTCTTCGGCTTCCCCCTTCTCGAGTTGCAGGGGAAGTTGGCGGCTTGTCCCCAGCCTGCGTGCCAGTTCCCCCGAGGAGATTCCGAGCGCCTGCCGGATGCCGCGTATCCACCCTTTCGACGGACGGGGAACCTCCCGCGCCGTCCGGAATGGTTTCAGGACCCGATCCAGTTGTTTCAGGCGGAGATTTCTGAATGCGCTTCGCATGACAAGATAAATATAGTCGATAGATGTATAAATGACAAGTTTTATATTGTCACAATAGATATATCGATGACTAGTCTATAAATTGTCGTTCGGCGTCGATTCTGGTTGGATTCGGATGCCTACGCGTTCCGTTTATTCCGCCGACGCCACTATCTGTTTTGCGGGAACAAGAGCATTTTTGCGGGCGGATTATTTGATCGACGATCTGCCGCATCCGGGCTCAAAGCTTCTTCAAGGATGCCTCAATGTACTTCAGATTCTGCTGGCGTGCCTCGGGATCGAGCTTGTTGGCCTGGGCGATTGCCGCGTTGTAGGCGGCGCGCGCTTCATCTTTTTTGCCAACTGCTGCCGCCGCATCGCCAAGCGCCCACTGGGTGTACAGATGATCCGGCGTCAGCCTCACACCTTCTTCAGCCAGCGGAAGTGCCTCCTGTGGTTTCTTTGCCTCCAAGTCATCCCAGGCAAGAAAGGCGAGGCTCAGTCCGCGAGTAGCTTCCATGTGAACATCGCCTCGATAAACGAGGACGCCATAGTCGATTTCATCATCGGGTTTTCTGGTTTGAAATGCCCGGTAGGGATTCAACTCCTGGCTGGGCCATAGGGTGCCATCCACCTCCCCGGCGCTGAGAAGGACGCTCCCATGGACGACGGGCGGCACCGGTTCTTTCCCGCTTCCACCCAAACCGTTGGGGAGGACGTGGCAGTGGACTCCATAGGTTTCGGGATGAATGAAGGGGCGGACGTTGTAGGCAAACCAGCACTCCTCGTTCGGATGCCGGTCCTCCCAATCCTTGACCTGGTAGAGTTGCCGCCCCCAATCGACGTTCGAATCATTGAGGATATTGTGCGTGTTTTTGGCGCCTCCCCAGGCTTCATTGGCATAGGCCAGGGTGTTTGGATAGACGCTGAGCGCGCTGACGATATGCGCCGCGATCAGCAGGCCGCACACCCACTGCCACGCGCGCGAACGCGGTGCAAGAGCCGCCACGCCCGCCCCGGCGATGACGGCTGCCAGTGCGTATAAGGGCAGTATGTGACGCACGCCGATGTTGAGTCCGTTGACACCCGCGGTGGCGAGGTAGGCGACCCAAACGAACAAGACGTAGACCAGGGCGCGCGTGTGTCCTTTGCCCAGTTTGCGCGTGACAATCGCAAATCCTGCGAGCAACACCAAAGCGATCATGCCTAGCGTGGTTTTGATGGCGATGGCGACGGGAAAGTACCACCAGATGCCATGTGGATACCATTTGCCCAGAATGAAAGTATGAAAGCCTTTCCCGAATACACGAATATCGACCATTCCGAACAGATAAGACTCTGGCAACAGATGGAGGCGTGCCATCCACCAGATGACGCCGCGATCAAAACCGCTCAGGCTCTGTGAATAGTCTGAAAGAGTGGGGATCATCACGAGCCCCGCAGGCCGCGCTGCGTAGCGGAATCCGTAAAAAGCCCATAGCACCCCGACGGCCAGGAGCACCATGGCGACGAGAGCTCCGCTTAAGTGCAGCGCAACGCGGACCCGACTGCCTTTGGGCGCAACGGCAACCTCCCAGGCGACGAGCACCACAAGCATGGGGCCGAGCAGAACGCCGGAGTGCTTGGTTGCGAGTAGAAGCCCCAGGGTGACTCCCGCAATGGTCAGGCGCAGCAGGCCTGGCTTGGTCACGTAGCGATAGAAGGCATAGAGTGCAGCCAGAAAAAACAGGGTCGCCCCCACATCCGTTGTGACGAGGCCAGCGTGGGCGAGGATGTTGGGGTCGAACACAATCAGGGTCAACGCGACCAGCGCTGCGGTGGTCCCAAACCACTCGCGCGCGGCAAAAAAGACAACTACGGACAGTGCCAACGCAAGTAACCCGGCAGCGAGCCGCATGCGAAAGACCAACCGTTGACTTCCGCCGCCATTGTGCTCCAGCCAATCGCGACCGCCGAGGTAGGCCTCGCCCTTGAAGTAGGTCCCCTTCAGCGGAGGCACCCAGAGCTTGTCGGCAAGTACCGGGAGAGTGGCTAGCAGCTTCACGAGCGGCGGGTGCTCCGGATTCAGCCCGAAGTCGCCGTTCTTCCACATCCGGTAGCCGGCGTACATGTGGTCTTCTTCGTCCCACGTCAAAGATTCACGGTGGAGAGCGATCGCGATGAGTGCTGCTTGCACTGTCAGGAGTCCGATGACTGCAAGACGCACCCATGTCCTGGGAATAGACATGGTGGATTGACCTCGCATTAGGGGAAACACGAGCTTACCACCCTCAGTGAGCGACCTGACGGAAAATCAAGAATCGTTCGCATGGAGTTCGCGTCAATGGGCGGATTGAGGGGCGGATTGAGGCGGATTGAGGACGAGAAAGCTTCTAACCGCAGGGTCGAAGCATTCGCTCTATTGCCGGCTGCCCGAGACAGGATGTGCCGGATTGCCCGGCAGCGCGCGCGGAACGCCCTGACGGAGCAGTGTCACGGGCTGAATGGGCGGCGCCTGGTGCATGGTCACGATGAGCGCATCGGCCGGCTTCTTTCCGGCGCACATATAGGAATGGGGCGTGCTGGCATCAAAATAGACAGCATCGCCAGGCTCAAGTGTGCATTGGTGCTCACCGTGGCGAATGTCCAGCTCGCCTTCGAGGACATATAGGAATTCGAAGCCGGGGTGCATGTGGGCGCGCGCCTCGTGATCCTTTTCCAGGGGGATGAACTGCGCGAAGTAGGGATCCATGTGCCGGTCAGGCACCATGTAGCCCAGGCTCTCGAAGAAGTAGGTTGGCTCGTCGACGCCGGTCTGCGGCAGGCGCACACGTTCCTTGCGCCGATGGACGCGGAACATGGACTGCGGCTCGCTCTCAAAGAAGTACGAAAGATCCTTGGAGAAGACCATGGCGATCCGCGCCAGGTTGCGCAGGGTGGGCACCACGCGGCCTGTCTCGAGCTGAGAAAGGAAGCTGGCGGAGAGGCCGGTGTGCCTGCCCAACTCGACAAGGCCCATGGATTTCTTGAGCCGGAGGCGCTTGATGCGTTCGCCGATGTGCTTTTCAGCAATGAATCGTTCGGTGGTCTCGGTGTCGACTTGCGACTTCTGCGTTTCTTCGCTGCGAACTGTTGCCAGCTCCGTCATCCGCCACCCTCCCCAGGGTGAATGCCTGCCATTGTTGCCCGATCAAAACACATTCTCATGATACCAAACACGTATTGGCCGGGCAAACCGCGCTCAATTCGTTGAAAGCGCGGAGAATCGATCCTATGTATGTGGAGATGATCAAAAAGCATGATGGGGTTGTCGGGCAACCCGCCAAGATCGTATTGAGTGGCGCATCGGGGATGCTGGGAAGCGCGTTACGGCAGAGGCTTGGGGCTCGCGGAACATCAGTAGTTCAGCTTGTGCGGAGTGCGCCGCGCACGGAAGACCAGGTTGCCTGGGATCCGTCGAAGACACCGGCGATCGCGGACGCCTCATTGCTGGAGGGGTGCGCCGCCGCGATTCATCTTTCTGGCGCGAACATTGCGGCTCACCGCTGGACGGCCGCTTATCGGCGGGAACTGGCGGCGAGTCGCGTGGATTCGACCAGCGCGCTGGCGACGATTCTGGCGGGACTGCACAAGCGGCCACAGACACTGGTGGCCGCTTCGGCCGTGGGCATCTATGGCGATCGCGGCGAGGAGGTGCTTGACGAGGATTCGGCGCCGGGTCAGGGCTTTTTGGCAGATGTGTGTCGCGCTTGGGAGGAGGCGGCAAAGCCGGCTGTCGAGGCTGGTATACGCGTGGTGCATACGAGGTTTGGGGTGGTGGTGGGCCGCGGACTTGGTGCGCATGAACAAGGGGCGCTCGAAAAGATGCTGCCGGTGTTTCGTCTGGGTGTTGGCGGCAGGCTCGGGTCAGGAAGGCAGTGGATGAGCTGGGTCGGCCTGGAGGATACGGTTGCGGCGATCCTGTTCGCGCTTGAGACAACTTCGATGGCCGGCGCGGTGAATGTGGTCTCGCCGAACCCAGTCACGAATGCGGAGTTCACGCGGGCGCTGGCGCGGCGGGTCCATCGGCCAGCGGTGTTGCCTGTGCCTGGGTTTGCTCTGCGGCTTGCTCTCGGGCGAATGGCGGATGAGGCGCTGCTGGCCAGTTCGCGCGTAGTGCCGACGAAATTGCTCGCTGCTGGATTCGAGTTTGCGCACCCGACATTGGAAGAGGCGCTGGCTGCGGCGCTTGGTTGAACGACCCGCGCGTTCTAGAGAATTCTTCGCAGATTTGTGCTCGATCAGGCTGAGCGCAAGGCGGGTTGGATTCGTTGCTTTCCCAGGTCTCAGAATCGAGACCTTGGGGCACCCACGTTCGCGCGAATTGACGCAGCGGGAAGCGGAACCACAGGTCCCCTCCGGCAACTCTCAGGACGACATCGGTCGATCAAGGTTCTTGCATTCACAGGTCTGAAAATCCACACCTGGCCCCCAGGTTCGTGAACTGCCGAGTGCAAAGGAGGATTACCGGCGTCCCTGAATCACTTTGCCGCCAGCCACGCTACTTTTTTTTGATTGCGGCGCGCGGCGATGGCGTGCATCTCCTTGCCCATGCTCGATTGATTGATAGCCAATTGCAAGATGAGGTTGATCAAGTTGCTTGTGCCCCAATAGAGCGCGAGTCCCGAAGCGTAGTTGAACAGGATAAAGCCCATGAAAACGGGCATGATGAAGGCCATCATGCGCCGCTGTGCGGGATCCATCCCGGGCGACGGGGTGATGTACTGGGTGAGGAACATGGTGATGATGATCAGGATGGGCAGAATGTGCAGCGGGTCGGGTGTGGAGAGATCCTTGAGCCAGAACCAATGTGCCTGGCGCAGTTCCACGGTGTACTGCAGCACGCGGAAGTAGGCGAAGAACAGAGGGATCTGCGGCAGCATCGGCAAACAGCCGCCGTACATGTTCACGCCCTCGGTCTTGTAGAGCTGCATCATCTCGGTGTTCATTTCGGCCTTTTTGGGGTCGTTGATCTTGAGATGGGCGTAGCGCTTTTTGAGGGCGTCCACCTTGGGCTGAATGCGCATCATCTTCAACGAAGAGCGCATCGCCATAAAGCGGAATGGAAGCATGATGACCGTGAAGGTGGTGGTGAAGAGGATAATGCCCCAGCCCCAGCTGTCGCGGCCTGAGCCGAGCAGATCATGCAGCCAGCGCAGCGCAAAGTAAAGCGGCTTGGCGATGATGCCCCACATGCCGTACTGGATTAAAGGCTCGAGGGTTGGGCCGTTCGGCTTGCCGTCAGGCCCCATGGCGTGGATGCTTTTCAAGACATCCGTCTGTTTGGGGCCGGCGAAGACACGCACACGCGTCTTTCCGCTGGTGTCTCCCATCGCGATGCCCAGCACGGCATGCGGCTTTTTCTGGCTGCTGGGATTGGACAGGTCGCTCGGCACGTCCACGCTATTGCTCTGCGTGACCAATGTGGCGCGCTCGGGGGAATCCGGTAAAAACGCCGCTGCGAAATAGAGGTCGGCGACTGCTGCATAGTCATAGGGCTGCTCGGACGTAGCATTGCCGCTGACCTTTCCCGCAGCGGTTGTGTCCTCCTTGCCGCCGATGGAGGTAACGAGCTGAGACTGGGTTGGAATCGTGCTGCGCGTAGTGGATGAAGGAAGGAACTCCTCCATGTCCCCGAGACCGGCAGGCCAGTCAATGAGTGCGCGCACAGGAACTCCATTGCGGCGCACTTCGGCCTCGGCATCGATCACATACGTCGAATCGAAATGGAAGGTCTTTACGACATCGAGCCCGCCCTGCGCGTAATGGAAGGAGAGTGTGGTAGGCGTAAGCAAGTGGCCGGTAGCCGAGGGCTGATACAGCGACTGATTCAGCTGCGATGTCAGCGACGAGTCATAGGTATAGAGCGAGAGCGGGTAGCCGAAGCGTCCGGCGAGTTGCGGCTGCACCAGGTCGAGGGGCTTGCCGCTGGTATCGAAGTATTTCTTCAGGATCCAATGCTTGACCTGGCCGCCCTGGTTGGTGAAAACGATGCGATAGAGCTCGTTTTCGACCGTGGTCTCTGTTTCGGCTGCCGCCGCAATGGCGGGCGTATTTGCCGATCCAGAAGACAGTGCAGCCACTGCGGGCGCCGCGCTCGATGCGGGCCGGCTCGCGGGCTGCTGCGCGGATTGCTGCTGCGTCTGCGGGTTTGACGGGGTGGAATCCTGCTTGGGCTTGAAGTATTGAAACGCAAGAAAAAGAATGACCGCCAAGAAAGCGAACGTGGTCAGGCTGCGAAAATCACCGCCGCTACCACTGCCACCACCACCGCCTGGTCCTTGCGAGTCTAGATTGGGATTGCGAATTTCGGGCAAAGGGAACTTCCTGTCGTTGAAGAGAAGGCGCGAGTATGAGCGCCTCTCTGTCTATGGTAATGGTTCGTGCGGGAAAGGGGTGGCCGCGGGCGGTACTGGATCGAGTCCCCCGTGGCTGAAGGGATGGCAGCGGAGCAGGCGCCACGCGGCGAGGCCTACGCCACGCAAGGGTCCGTGGTTGGCAATCGCGACGCTTGCATACTCGGAACACGTGGGCAGAAACCGGCAACCACCCGGACTCAGCGCGTGCAGAGCCGGCGAAAGCCAGCGGCGGTAGAACGCGAGGATGGCCAGCAGAATGCGCGTCATACGATCGGCCTCGGCGGAACAGGCAGCGACCTGCGCGCAGCTTCTGCCTTCGCCTGTCCAAGGATACGCACGACCTCGTCCTCAAGTTTCGAGAATTCGGCGGTCAGCACCGATCGGCGCGGATGGAGGATGAGGTCGAAACCGGCTGGAAGCAATTCGACGTGGCGGCGGAGGATCTCGCGCATGCGCCGCTTGATGCGATTGCGCTCGTGGGCCTTGCCGAGCACTTTGCCGGCGGTGAGGCCGACGCGTGATCCCTGAATTGATCCCTGAATCTGAATTGGCCCTGGAACTGATCCGGGAAGCGGTTCTGATTGCGGAGCGAGAAACCAGCTCATGGATGCGGATTGCCGCTTGCGGCCGGCTGCATAGGCACGCTGATAGTCCGCATGTTTGCGCAAACGGACACCCACCAGCGACTGCGCGCGAGGCACGGACGCGGGCGCCGCTTGCTCGGAACTCACTTTGTGCGGGATGCTCATGGCATTACCGGAGAAACTCTGCGCCGTTCTGCTCCATCAACAAACAACGGCAATGGAACTCGGGCCAGACCGGTGGGACAAAGCTTAGAGCGGTTTTCCAATAGGCTTGCTGTTGGGGATGCAGTGCGACGCGGCTTGTTCTCAAAGAAAAAGCCGCTGAAGATCGGGGCTTCTGCGTGCACCAAGTGGAGGACCGCTCTAGTCGCGAAATCCGGCGCTCACCGAGACACGTTTGCGTCCGGCCGCGCGACGGCGACTGAGAACTGCTGCGCCGCTCTTGGTCTTCATGCGCGAGCGAAAGCCGTGCTTCTTTACGCGGCTGCGGCGGTTGGGTTGAAAAGTGCGCTTGGGCATGGAAATGCGCTCCTGCTTCTTCTAAAGAATCTGA
The DNA here is from genome assembly GCA_963810545.1 of uncultured Acidobacteriaceae bacterium. Lineage (GTDB taxonomy): Bacteria > Acidobacteriota > Terriglobia > Terriglobales > Acidobacteriaceae > Telmatobacter. Next base: position 598,041 of record CAWENE010000002.1, on the reverse strand, counting down.
GCCTTATCGGCAAGTATCTAGTGTATCGCAGGTTGGGTCAGGAATCCAGTCACGAGCCCGCGGGGCGCCGATGACCGAAAGATTTCGCGAAGCAAACGATCTCGAAAAACGGTCATCCAAAAAAGCTGCCGATGATCGAATTCGGCGCATGCAATTCGCACGCACGCCGCAACATTTTTTAGAGCTTTCACCATCGATGGTGCAACCTGAAAGAGATTCGCCGAAGTATTGTGAATGAGGGATTGCAATGACCTCCGAATGTGCTACTATCGGGTCCGTTCAGAAAAGATTTCAAGCGTCCCACGGAACGAGAATCATCCGGAGTCCCGAATTGCAGGTCAGGGACTAAACACGGCATCAGGCAAGTTTTTGAGAATCAACTCGACAGTGAGCGAAGGCTTCACTGAGCGAGAGCATTGCCTAAACCGGGCAGATGAACCGTTGCGGCTAGACAGGCGACGCAAGCAAGGATTCAGTCGATGGTATTTGCTATTTCGCCGGCTTCGGCACTTAATCCATGGCTTCAGATTCTCGGGGCCCTCGAGAAAAAAGTCATCCGCCAGTCGTATGAGACGTGGCTCAAGCCCACACGTTACAGTCATGCAGCCGGCCGCACACTCTACGTGCGTGTTCCTTCTGCCGAGTTTCAGCACATTGGCGATAAGTATGGCGACCTGATTCAGGAAGCGATCGATCTTCAGTCGCTCGAGTTCGACGATGTGGTTTTCGTGACCGCGAGCGAAGATCCTTCCGTCCCGCCACAACGGAAGGATGGCGGATTTGGTCCGCTGTCAGCGCATGCGCCCACCGCCCCACCGCCGGCGCCGAATCATCGCGCGCCGGAGCAGGCTCGCTTCGATTGGTCGACAGCGGCGCAGCTGAACTCGCGCTACACCTTCGACAACTTCGTCATTGGCAATGGCAACCAGTTTGCGCGCGCAGCGGCGCTTGCGGTGGCTGAGCGCCCGTCGCGTGCCTACAACCCGCTGTTCCTGTATGGCGGCGTCGGCATGGGCAAGACGCATTTGATGCACGCCATTGGACACGAAGTGAAGCGGCGCCAGCCGGTGGCGAATATCTGCTATGTTTCGGCGGAGAAATTCACCAATGAAATGATCACGTCGCTCCGCAACGATCGGATGACCAGCTTCCGCGATCGCTTCCGCACCGTTGACGTGCTGTTGATCGACGACATTCAATTCATCGCACAGAAAGAGCGCACGCAGGAAGAGTTCTTTCATACCTTCAACGCGCTGCATGAAAGCATGCGCCAGATCGTGATTGCTTCGGATCGCCCGCCGAAGGAACTCGCGGAGATTGAAGACCGTTTGCGCTCGCGGTTTGAATGGGGATTGATCGCGGACATTCAGCCGCCCGATCTCGAGACCAAGGTGGCCATCCTGCAAAAGAAGGCGGAGTCCGAGCAGGTGGTGCTGCCGACCGATGTTGCGTTGTTCATCGCATCGAATGTGCGCACCAATGTGCGTGAGCTTGAGGGCGCGCTGGTGCGGCTCATCGCGTGGTGCCAGCTGAATCGCATGGAGATCACCTTGGCGGCGACGCAGCAGTGCCTTAAGCAGTTCATCGACATGCAGGTGCGCAAGATCACGATTGAGGCAATTCAGCGCGCGGTAGCCGAGCAGTTCGGCATGAAGGTGAGCGACCTGAAGCAGAAAAACAACTCACGCAACGTGGTTGTGCCGCGGCAGATCGCCATGTACCTGGCCAAGCAGATGACGGAGGCAAGCCTGCCGGAGATTGGCCGGCAATTCGGCAACAAACATCACACCACGGTGATGCACTCGATCGGGAAGATCGACGAGCATCGGCGCACCGACAAAGACCTGCACCGCACGCTCAACAAATTGCAGGAACAGTTGAACGGATAAGCAGAATTTCAGGAAAAGTATAGAGGGCGCTTTCTCGATCGAGAAAGCGCCCTCGGCCTTTATAAGATAAGCACTACTTTATAAATTGCGCATTCTGCATCGCCATCTTCACGCGAAATCCTGACAGTGCGGTGCCTCCGGCGATCGCGAAGATCTGTGCCGCCTTGTGATAACGGGTATGTTCGAACCAGCGGGGCACCGCGACGGACGAGTAAGAGAAGCCAAGTTCCCACGCCGTCATGGAGCCGAGCACGCCGACCCGATTGTTGCTTCCAAAGAGTGTGTTCAACGGGTCACCCTCGTGGCCCTGGCTCAATCCCAGCTGGGTTGTTGTGGCGTCCGCCAGAAAGCCAAGCCGCTCGCCGGCGAGAACGAATTCTTCGGTCCGTGCGAGCTTGGATCGATCTTCCTCAGTGGGAGTGAATTTGGGACTCAAGCTGTAGGCGGGCCAGGTAAAGATGCGGAGCGCCTTGTCCGTCTTGTCCGAACGAGTTGACTGCGGCTTGGGAGCCGATAGCTCAATGAAGGACGCTTCCTCGGCATGCACTTGAGCGATACCCAGAAGCGCACCCAGCACTAGAACAACAGCTCGTGATTTAGCCCGATTGCTCAAGACGTTCCCCCAAGGATTTAAGGGCTTTAGTGTCTCGTAAAGGACAGCGCGCAGCCATACTACTTTGGCGGACCGACCGGGCCCACAAAAGTGCTCGCTCCGGGCACCATTGGTAAGCACCACTGGTGATACACCAATGGGGGATATCGGCAGAAGAGTGCGGATCAGTAGAGCGAACAGACTATAAAGCAGGCTTGAATCGCGGGCGGAAACTCAAGTCCCGTTACTTTCGTTGAGTCATCAGGTCCACGAAAGTTCGCTGAAATCGGGTCAAATCGAGGTCTACCTGCGCGTGAACGAGGCGCACACCGGTGGCGGGCTTCAGCGCTTCGGTCCACGTGAGCGTGTCGCCATAGCTTGGCCCGTGGCTCAGATCGACATCCATGTAAAGCTGCTGCTCTTTGGTGATAAGGGTGGGATCGAGCCACGCGCAGGCGGCCAGTTCATCCCACATGTAATAGCGTTCCTGGCTCCAGGCGGCAATGTAGCGCGCAGTGGGTGATTGCGATTTCGAAATCTCATCGAGCATCTTCTGGGTGAACGGCGCTTTGACGGAGACGTCGACAGTGGTCACGTCGACACGCGGCCAGTCAGCGCGCAGCACGATGTGGGCGGCTTCAGGATCGAACCAGAAATTGAATTCGTGGCGCGGATCGGTTGCAAACTCAGGATCGTCGGTCTGCGGATTGAGACTCCCGCCCATCAACACAATGCCTTGTGTGAGCACCGCAAAATCGGGATCGATGGAGATGGCCAGCGCGATGTTGGTGAGAGGCCCTGCAGCATAGATCGTGACTTGATGCGGGTGCGCGCGCACTTGGCGAATCAGAAAGTGGACCGCGTCTTCTTCAATCGGCATCAGAACGGGCTCGCCCTCGGGAAGGGCCGGAATCTCATAGGGTCCATGAGCACCTAGTTTGTCCGGCGTAACGGGGGTAACGCCATGCGCGGTTTCAACCAGCGTCGTGGGTCCCTGTCCCCACGCGCCGAGCCATGTGACCTTGCCGTCGATCGCCGTGCTGAGTTGCGTTTCTTTTTGCGTGCGGACCAGCGGAAAGACGGCGCCTTTGGCCAGAGGCACGTTGGCGTGGCCGGTGAGTTCGAGCATGCGCAGCGTGTGTAGCGTTTCTTCGTCGCGCCACGCATTGCCCGTCACCATGGTGATGCCCAGAACCTCAACTTGCGGCGACTGGAGCAATGCCAGCATGGCCATCTGGTTCGATCCGCCGGGACCGGAGCCGTCCTGATCGATAAGGACGAGGCGCTTCTGCGCGCAGCAGAGAGGTGCGGCAAGGAAGAATATGAGCAACCGCTTGAAGATTCTCATTGCGGGTATTGTGGCATACCGCGGCGCATGAATTAAGCAGCTAACGCCGCGGTCGTCGCTCAAACCCTCGTGGCTTGACCGGGGCTGCAACCGGCAGACTCGTTTTGCCCGCGGGATAGACGGCGAGAAAACGATCCTGCCCTTCGCCGGAGCTGGCCGTCTCCACGCCCTCCATGCTGCGGAAGGCGAGGTGCAGCAGGCGGCGTTCGCGGCTGTTCATCGGCGGAAAGGCGTAAGGGATTCCGGACTTGCGCACCTTTTCCGCAGCGGTTTCGGCAGCCATGCGCAGTTCCTGCGCGCGCAGAGCTTTGAAGTTGCCTGCATCGAAACTCACCAGGTCGTGCTCCCGCTGATCGAGTCGAAGCATCTGCGCGGCTATCGTCTCGAGCGCACGCAGCAACTCGCCGTTGTGCTGGGTAACGAGCGGAACATCGGGGCCGCCCAGTTCGACGTAAATCTGGCGCGCCTCAAGACCCTCCGGATCATGTGCGCCGTCGCCCGCGGTGATGCGGTACTTGAGACGCAGGCCGCCCAGTTTGTTGAGATGGGCAAGGAACCCGGCAATTTTTTGTGCAGCTTCCTGCAGATCGGCAATCGGCATAACGATCTAGTATCGCAGAGTCGAGCGGGTGTGTGGAAAAGCGGGTAGTGTCCTCATTCTGCGTTGCTGATGGGTTTCTCAAATTGAGAAATAGGGAGAGGAGTTTCAGCGTTGGAAGAGATGAGGGGCCAAAGGCTTTAGGCGATCTTCGATAACTTTGATTTCGTTATTTAATTTGTCTCGCTCCTCAATAGAATCGACAAGCTGTTTTTTGTCGAGCAGCCCATCGAGCAGGTTGGGCGGCCCTTGTCGAGGGCTGCGAGTTAAAAGCTCTCCGTTTTGAGCATAGATTTGAACGAAGTTTGGCCCCGCATATTGATAGGCCAGTTGCGCACGATTAAGACGCTCATTGACGTGCGCTAACTTTCCTCTCAGCCCGCTGATCTCTTCGGCAGCACTACGATTTGCTCCAACTTTTCTTTGTCGCTCATACAGAACATGGTACGCCCGTCCGTGGGTGCTTTTATTTACTCAGTAATGTCCTCAGTCTTCGCCTCATTTTGCACGCTCACGGAGCGGGAAATCTTGCGCTCAACGATTTTCAGCCAGTCCTTGATGTCAGTCACCATCTCTTCTGTCAAAGGCACCGGCCAACTGATTGTTACCTCGCCACCATTGTCGAGCGAAAAAATGTCTTGTCTCATGCTGCTCCCATCCTCGCGACGTTGTTGGCGGCGTACAGTGATCTCCGGTGTTCCGGCAGGCGGCGGAGGAACAAACGGCGGCTCCCCAATCTCCAATTCTCCAACCGGTGCTGCAGTCTTTTCGCCTTCCAAAAAGGCATATTTACCGTCGTCCGTGAATCCAACTATTTTCTTGAGTCTCCTAAACTGTTCGACTCCCCGTGAAACCCACTGGACGTAATCTCCGACCTTTACACTCGGAGTCTCCTGTTCCGTCACTACTTCAGATTCTAACACCGAAAAATTTGTTAAACCAGCGAATTCTAACGTTTCCCGAAAGGCCTTTAAGAACTCACCTACACTATTCGGATTGAAACCCTTGTAAGTAACTAGCTCACCCTTCAACGTTTCATCCGAAGGCAATCCCGTAGCTTTGTAATCTCCCATAATTTCGGCATAGATCGGGGGAGATATAGCCGCCGCTCGAATGGCTCGCTTTCGACGTTCGTCTGACTCCGGCAGATTGACGATTTCCATGGCACGTTGCGTGGGAACGATCCGGCCATCCTTCTCTTCGAGCAAGCCGAATTTTTTCAATGCAGATAACACGCTGTAGGCTTGCCCGTGAGCTGAGGCAAACCCGATATGCTTTGCCGCCATCGCCGGAATGGCTCCGGCCCGCCCGTCCGTTGCGACAAATCGCCCTACCCGCTCGATTGATTCCTGGAGGCCAATGGTGGGGTAATTCGGGCTACGATGACGCTTTTTCTTTTCATTTTCAATATTTTGCGGGTTGCTGTCATTAGCGGGCATAGGGCCCTCCACGACTTTATGATACACAAGTAGGCGCTCTAATGCAACCGATGGAGATAAAATAGAGGCATTTGTGGTTGACCTAATGCAGATGCGTATGATATAAGTTAAGAATGAGGCAGAGCGACCAACCACTATCACGTGCTGTAACACGCTTAGTGGCTGATCGCTTTGACGCGGGTGGTGTAGGGAAGTGGTCGAACCCAACCCCTTTGCAAGGGGGCGCTGTCGAGGCCTCGCGAGTTCGAATCTCGCCGCTACCTCCATTCAGAAAGGAGACAACGATGAGACCGCCACCATAACACCATGCTTGACGTTTAAGTGGCCCCTCTCCGGCTGGAACCGTTGGGGGGCCTAAATCCAGAACGCGGGGTAAGCCGCACTCCAGACCCAATCTTATTGTGCCGCTTTCCCTGCCCCAATTCAAGGGGAAAGCGAATGACCTGTCACTACTGCCGTATCGCCTGCAAACGTTTCGGAAAGCATAGAAACGGCCTACAGCGCTTCCGCTGCAATCAATGCTCAAAGACCTTCACTGAGGAACACGTGCGCCCCTTGGACGATATGCGCTTGCCTGTTGACCAAGCTGTGCGCATCTTGCAATTGCTCTTAGAAGGCATGAGTATCCGCAGTGCCGAGCGCATCACCGGCGTTCATCGCGACACGATTCTCCGTTTGCTCGTGCTGGCGGGTGAGCGCTGCCAGCGGCTCATGTCGGAGAAGATCAGGAACATAGAAGTGCGCGACGTGGAAGTCGATGAAATTTGGGGATTCGTCGGCAAGAAGGAAGGCCACAAGTGGGACCACGAGCGGAACAATGAGGCAATTGGCGACTGCTGGTGCTACATTGCGATGGAACGCAGCACAAAGCTCGTGTTGTTGCATTACCTCGGCAAGCGCTCGCCTGAAACTACAGATCAGTTTATTTCGCGGTTAGCGCTCGTGACGGGGCCCAATCGCTATCAACTGACGACTGACGGTTACGCGCCTTACCGGCCCGCAGTCAAATCGTTCCTGCGTGGTCGAGTTGACTTTGCCCAATTGGTCAAGGTCTACGCCACTCCCCGCGAAGGCGAACAACGCTACAGCCCTGGCGAAGTCGTGGATGCGGTCCCAAGCAAAGTCATGGGAAACCCCGATTCAGGCCGCATCTGCACATCGCATATTGAACGCCAGAATCTCAGCATCAGAATGGGAATGCGGCGCATGACGCGGCTGACGAATGCGTTTAGCAAGAAGTGGGAGAACCTAGAAGCAGCCTACGCGCTATGGTTCGCCTTCTATAACTTCTGCCGAGTTCACAAGACGCTACGTGTCACTCCTGCGATGGAAGCAGGGCTTACGGAGAGACCTTGGGGGATAGCAGACATCCTCGGGGCTTACACTGGGTGGTGTGGAGACGCTTATCCTTATCTTCCTTGTAAGGAAGACTCCGCTGAACAGTCGTTAACCTCAGCATCGCCAAGAGATCACGCCTTGACTTCACGGCGATTATCGCCAAAATCACAACGATGGGAACAACAATGAACCCGGCAGCCTGATAAATGTTCATTTCGTTCCTCCTTCCATAGCTTTTTCTTGCAGGGTTAGCCAGCGAATCACACCCCGCCGGTTCAAGCGATAGAACACTGATCTTGACCGCGAAAGCAGCGAATAGGAGAGCAAACCCCAATGCACTCACAATCTCTCCGACAGTGGCAGTTAACCTATTCCCCGCATACGTGTCTAAAATCCCAAATACGAACACTAAGACCGATGCCTCTTGCAAAAACGAAGTCAGGATTCCGATTGTTCTCTCACTGCGGAACATCGCAGAATCAGTGAGCATCGATATCGTCGCTTCGTCGGGCATCTCTTCCGGTTGGGAAACAATTATCACCGCCGACTAGCCAAAAGCGAGGAAAATCCGCTATTCTGCGGAAATCTGGTACCAAAGCGTTAGATTCAGCAGGCAGATGCGCGGTTTCTTTATAGAGTAGTAAACAGTCAAAACCAGCCTTTTCGGACGCCCCAGCAACGCACTCTTAGGACACCACCGAAAAGCGGGTAGCGCCTTCTTTTGAGAGGTGCCGTCAGGACGATTCAACCCTGGGTTTCCAGGGTCGTGGATCACGATTTGCCGACGGCGGATGGCAGAATGGACCTATGCCGCCAACGGGACCCATTGTGCTGGATGCTGCTCAAGCGCGCGTATTGGGAGCGCTTATTGAGAAAGAAGTAACGACCCCCGATTATTATCCGCTCTCGCTCAACGCCCTGATGAATGCGTGCAATCAGCGTTCGAATCGCGAGCCGGTAATGAATCTGAATGAGGAAGAAGTGCGCGACGCGCTCGTTGGCTTGCAGGAGCAGCGATTGGCCGGTCCAGCACAAGGAGCCGATAGCCGCGTGTCAAAGTACGAACACCGGGTTGGCGAAGCCTTCAACTTCAGCCGCGCCGAAACGGCGCTGTTGTGTGTCCTGCTGCTGCGCGGGGCGCAGACGCCGGGCGAGCTGCGCGGCCGGACCGAGCGCATGCACAGGTTTGAAGAGATCGGCGACGTGCTTGGAGGACTCCAGAAGCTGATGGAGCGCGAACCCCCGCTGGTGGCGGTGTTGGCGCGACAGCCTGGAACCAAGGAATCACGCTATGCGCACCTGCTGTCGGGCGAAGGATCGCTTCAGACGGCAAGTGCGGCGCCCACTGCATTAACACCGTCTGAAGATACGGATCGCGTCGCCAAATTGGAATCCGATGTCGCGGAATTGCGGAAAGAAGTCGATACGCTGCGTCTGAAAATCGACGACCTGTTCGGAGATTAACGGATTGACGGAAGCCACTGGTCTCTAGAGCAGTTCGTACCCTGCGAACCAATAGGCGATTTCGAAAGCGGCGGTGTCTTCGGCGTCAGAACCGTGAATGGCGTTCTCCTGCAGGGAGCCGGCGAATTTCTTGCGGATGGTTCCCTCCTCGGCATTGGCAGGATTGGTTGCGCCCATCAGTTTGCGCAGGTCAGCGATCGCATTGTCTTTCTCGAGAACCATGAGAACGAGCGGGCCGGAGGCCATGAACGTGCAGAGATCGTTGAAGAATGGACGCTGAGCGTGCACATGGTAAAACCCCTTCGCCTGCGCCACCGAGATAGATGCCTTCTTGATTGCGACAATCTTGAAACCGGCCTTTTCAATCTCGGCCAGGATCGCTCCGGTGTAGCCCTTGCTGACCGCGTCGGGCTTGATGATGCTGAACGTGCGTTGCGCCACTCGATATGCTCCTCATGGGTTTTAGGCCCATCCATAATTGTAATGGCCGGTCGCGCCCGCAAGCTGGGCGGCGGAAATCTGATAGAGTTTCGGCATGTTGCGCATCCGGCGTTCCTCCTCTTGTTTGCTTGGGTGTCTTGGCCGTTCTGGCTGTCTTGCTTTCGTGGCCGCAATTCCTCCAGTCGGCGGTTTTTGCCAAGGCGCGCCTTCGACAGCACCCGGGTCATCCGAACTTCGCGTCTTCGATCCGTCCTTGATCGATAAAAGCGTGGACCCGTGCGATAACTTTTATCGCTACAGTTGCAACGGCTGGTTCAAGCGCAACCCGCTGCCTCCCGACCAGACTTCGTACGGCCGCTTTACCGAGCTGTATGAATTGAACCGGCTGCATTTGAAACAGATTCTCGAACAGGCAGCCGTCTCCACACCCTCGCGGACGCCGAATGAGCAGAAGATTGGAGACGAATACGCGAGCTGCATGGATACGGCCGCAATCGACAAGGCGGGCATAGCACCGTTGCAGCCGGAACTCGACCGGATCGCTGCACTGAAATCGCTGACGGAATTGCCGCCCCTGGTTGGGCATCTGCAAACGATCGGCGTGAATGCTTTCTTTGGCGTCGGCTCCAACCAGGATTTTGCCGATTCCAATTCGGTGATCAGCTTTTATGGAGCAGGCGGCCTTGGCCTACCCGAGCGAGACTACTACACGCGCACCGACGCCAAATCTGTGGAGCAGCGCAAAGAATACGTCGCGCACGTCAGCAGGATTTTTGCGCTGGCCGGCGAACCTGAAGCGCAGGCTAACAAGGATGCCGGCACCGTGCTGGCGATCGAAACGCGGTTGGCCAAAGCGTCGCTCACGATCACCGAACAACGCGACCCGCAAAACCTGAATCACCCAACCGATCTCGATGCATTCAGCAAGCAGCTGACGCATTTCTCGCTGCCCGGATACCTGGATGCCACGCACGCGCCTGCATCCGGCAAGATGAATGATATGGAGCCGAAATTCTTCGCTGAGTTCAACGCGTTACTCGGCGACACGCCGCTCGACCAGATCAAGACCTATCTGCGCTGGCACCTGTTACACGCTTATGCAGGCACAAGCTTGCCGGCGGCATTCGACGAGGAGAAGTGGCATTTCTACTCGCACATTCTGAATGGCGCGGAAAAACAGCAGGAGCGCTGGAAGCGCTGCACCAGCCGCGTCGATAGCGAAATGGGCGAAGCGCTGGGTCAGGTTTATGTGGCGAAGTATTTCCCTCCCGATGCAAAGCAGCATGCGCTGGAGATGACGCTCGCTATTGAACAGGCGATGGACAAGGATATCGACAGCCTCGACTGGATGAGCGCGGACACCAAGGTGAAGGCCAAGGAAAAACTCCACACGGTAATGAACAAAATCGGCTATCCGGACAAGTGGCGCGACTACTCCAAGCTTGAAATTGTGCGCGGCGATGTACTGGGCAACGAAGAGCGGGTGTCGCAATTCGAATTTGCACGCGACCTGGCCAAGATCGGCAAGCCGGTGGATAAGAGCGAATGGCAGATGTCGCCGCCCACGGTGAATGCTTACTACGATCCGCAAATGAACAACGTGAATTTCCCTGCCGGGTATTTTCAGCCGCCGTTTTTCAGCGACAAAGAAGACGACGCAGCTAACTATGGCGACATGGGCTCGACCATCGGGCACGAGCTCACCCATGGATTCGACGATCAAGGGCGGCAGTTCGACAAGGACGGCAACCTGAAGGACTGGTGGACGAAAGAAGACGAGCAGAAATTCAATGACCGCGCGGATTGCATGGTCAAGCAATACGACGCGATTGAGGCAGTACCCGGGGTCCACCTGAACGGCAAGCTCACCCTGGGCGAGAATCTCGCCGACCTGGGCGGACTGTGGCTGGCGTGGCTAGCGTGGCTCGACAAGGCGCAAACCGCGCACCTGGACATGAACGCGAAGACAGATGGCTATACGCCGGACCAGCGCTTCTGGATTGCCTATGCACAGCAGTGGTGCACGCAGACGCGGCCGGAGCAACTGCGGACCCAGGCGCAGACCGATCCGCATGCGCCCGATGAGTACCGCACCAATACCGTGCTGCAGGACTTGCCGGAGTTTGCAAAGAGCTTCAGCTGCAAGAAGACGGATAAGATGGTGGACCCGAAGCCCTGCCGGGTGTGGTAGACAGCCGCCTCTAGCAGCGAGCCCCTAGCTTCTAGCTCTTGTGGGCGACTAAGCAGACTTGGACGGATAGTAATTGAACGTCGCATAGAGGCAAGCTCTTGAATTCATCTTCGCGCGTTCGATGATTTCAGTGATTTCCTCGCTGTAACCCGTCTCGCGCACTACTGGCCTTTCGTTTTCCGTACCGAGTACAGTCCATCCGCATTCGGCAAAAGCGCCGGTGACTGAACTAACGAATTCCGAAGCGCTCCGTGCCCAAGTAACGACGTTTGTGAACGCACGCGTGTTGCCGCCCTCAGTGCTGGGCTCGGTGAGAACCTCGACCACACCGATCCAAAGTTCACGCATCGGATGAACTCAAAAGTCGCTAAGCATAAGGCCGGCCTGCCAAGTGGGCCTCGGTTGTGAGCTAGCAGCTAGAGGCTAGGAGCTGAAAGCTAGTTCTTGCCGATCACCTTGCCAGCGTCGCGCCGATTTCGGCGGGCGAGACCACGACGTGAATGCCGGCTGCGGTCATGGCCTTCATCTTGTCGGCGGCGGTGCCCTGGCCGCCGCTGATGATGGCGCCGGCGTGGCCCATGCGGCGGCCCGGAGGCGCGGTCTGTCCGGCGATGAAGCCGACGACCGGCTTCTTGACGTGCTGCTTGACGAACTCCGCGGCGGCTTCTTCGGCCGAGCCGCCGATCTCGCCGATCATGATGATGGCTTCGGTGTCGGGATCGTCGTTGAGCAGGCGCAGCGCGTCGATGTGCGTGGTGCCGATGATGGGGTCGCCGCCGATGCCGATGGCCGTCGATTGGCCGATGCCGCGCTGGGTGAGCTGGTGGACGGCCTCATAGGTCAGCGTGCCCGAGCGCGAGACGATGCCGACGGAGCCTTCCTTGTGAATGCGGCCGGGCATGATGCCGATCTTGGCTTTGCCGGGCGAGATGACGCCGGGGCAGTTGGGGCCGATGAGGCGCGACTTCGAGGTCTTGAGCTTGGCCCAGACCTTGACCATGTCGAGCGTGGGAATGCCCTCGGTGATGCAGACGATGAGCGGAATGCCCGCGTCTTCGGCTTCGAGAATGGCGTCGGCGGCGAACGGCGGCGGAACGAAGATCATGGTGGCGTTGGCGCCGGTTTCGTCAACGGCGTCGGCCACGGTGTTGAAGACCGGCCAGCCTTCGTGCGTGGTTCCGCCTTTGCCGGGAGTCACGCCGCCGACAACCTTGGTGCCGTATTCGGCGCAGCCCTTGGCGTGAAAGGTGCCTTCTTTGCCGGTGATGCCCTGAACGATGAGCCGAGTGTCGTTATCGACTAAGACTGCCATGTTATGCCACCGCGCCTTTGCCGCTGCTTTCACGACTAACTCCGCCGCTTCCTTCATCGTTGCGCCCACCTGGAAGTTCAAGCCTGACTCCTTGAGAATCTTGCGGCCTTCTTCGACGTTGGTGCCTTCGAGGCGCAGCACGATGGGCACCTTGACGTTCAGATTGCGCGCCGCGGCCACTACGCCGGTAGCCAGCCGATCGACGCGCAGAATGCCGCCAAAGATGTTGATGAAGATGGCCTTCACGTTCGCGTCGGAGAGCAGAATTTCGAAGGCGTGCTCGATCTGCTCCTGGGTCGCGCCGCCGCCCACATCGAGGAAGTTCGCGGGGCTGCCGCCGGCGTACTGAATGATGTCCATGGTGGCCATGGCCAGGCCCGCGCCGTTGACCATGCAGGCGATGGAGCCGTCGAGCTTGATGTAGTTGAGCGCGTACTTGCTGGCTTCGACTTCGAGCGGGTCTTCTTCGGCGATGTCGCGCAGCGCCTTGATGTCGGCGTGGCGGAAGAGCGCGTTGTCGTCGAAGTTGATCTTGGCGTCGAGCGCGAAGAGCTTGTCGTCCTTGGTGGTGATGAAGGGATTGATCTCGACCAGCGAAGCGTCGGTTTCGATGAATGCCTTGTAGAGGCTCTGGAAGAAGCTGACGGCCTGGTTGATCTGCGTGGGCTTGAGGCCGAGCGCGAAGGCCAGCTTGCGCGCCTGCCATGCGCCAAAGCCGACGGCGGGATCGATGGTCTCTTTGAAGATGGCCTCGGGAGTCTTGGCGGCGACTTCTTCAATCTCCATGCCGCCGGCCTGCGAGGCCATGAAGACCAGCTTGCCGGTGGCGCGGTCGAGCACGATGCCGAGATAGAGCTCGCGATCGATGGCCGCGGTCTCTTCAATCAGCAGCCGCTGCACCTTCTGCCCTTGCGGGCCGGTCTGGTGCGTCACCAGCTGCATGCCGAGAATGTTCTTGGCGTGCAGTTCGGCGTCTTCGCGGGTCCGGGCCACCTTGACGCCGCCGCCCTTGCCGCGGCCTCCGGCGTGAATCTGCGCCTTGACCACCACGCCGCTCGCGCCCTCGGCAAACAGCTTGCGGGCCACTGCTGCGGCTTCTTCCGGCGTGTTGGCCACTTCGCCCCTGGGCACGGCAACGCCGTATTTCGCCAGGATTTCCTTTGCCTGATACTCGTGAATCTTCATCTTGGGTTGAACCGCCCCGTCCGCTGAGGTTGGAGTCGCTCGATCCAGGCGCGACTGCACCGGACCACGCGGAAGGAACAGCGGTAATCAAATAATCAAACGCCGAGGGCGCTTTTATCCCTTCTATGAGGATTGCTCACGCGGCAATTACCATAATGAGAGATGGGCGTACTGAAGGACCATTTGAAGCCGCTGGCCGAAGACGGCGCGGCGCTGACGCGCGAGCAGGCAGCCGCGGTGCTGGACGAGATTTTGTCGGGCGAAGCTGCCGAGGTGGAAACAGCGGCGCTGCTCGCGGTGCTGGCCACGCGCGGCGAACAGGCGCCGGAGCTGGCTGGCTTTGTTGACGCGATGCGCGCGCGGGCCATCACCCTTCCGCTCACGGATGAAGAGCGCGCCGAGTTGGTGGATACATGCGGCACCGGCGGCGGGGGTCCGCTGACCTTCAACATTTCTACCGGCGCGGCGCTGGTGGCGGCTGCGGCGGGAGCCAAAGTTGCCAAGCATGGCAACCGCGCGGTGACTTCGCGGGCGGCTCGGCCGACGTGCTGGAGGCGCTGGGCGTGCCCATCGCGCTAGGACCCGAGCTGGCCGCGGAGTGCCTGCGCGAGACCGGATTCATGTTTCTGTTCGCGCCGCTCTATCACCCGGCGATGAAGGCGGTCGGTCCCTTGCGGCGCGCACTGGGGTTCCGGACTATCTTCAATCTCTGCGGGCCGCTGACCAATCCAGCAGGAGCGCGGTCGCAGGTGATCGGCGTGCTGGCGCCAAGCCGCGTGCTGCTGGTGGGCCGCACGCTGGCAGCGCTCGGAGCCAAGCGCGCTTTTGTGGTGCACGGGACCGACGGCATCGATGAGCTGACTACGACCGGCGAATCGGTGGTGGCGCGCGTCGAAGAGTCGGCGACCGGCGGCGCACCGGAATTGAAGGCCGCGCGCGTCACGCCGGAGATGGCCGGGCTGCCTCGCGCGACGCTGGATCAATTTGTGGGGGGCGACGTGGCCACCAATGCAGCGCTGCTCTACGACGTGCTCACCGGCATTCCCGGCGCGCGGCGCGATATTGTGCTGCTCAACGCGGCGGCGGCGCTGGTGGCTGCGGGGTTGGCGGGCGACCTGAAAGAGGGCGTCGCGCAAGGGGCGGAGGCCATCGATTCCGGGCAGGCCGCCGCGACGCTGGCGAAGCTGCGGCATTTCGGCGAGAAGTACGCCAGGACGATCAACTAGATCACTGACCCAGTGATTTTGAACTTTGGGGGCTCGAGCTTTCCCACCCTATCGCCAGAAAAAAGGCGAAAGGATGGGGCACAGAGATGGAACAAGAAGAAGCGTTCGGAGACCTAGCGTGAGCTTACTGTCGTTCGCAACGTTGAGGAGTGAGGAACGGCTAGAGCAGCCGTGAATCGCCAATCATGAATCGCGACAGGGCCCACGATGCGAACGACACGCCTAAGGCGATCGCCACCCAGCCAATTCCCTCGACGGGTCGCAACATCGAAGCCGGAAGATGCAAGGGAACAGATTGCACGCTGTGCATTACGGAGACAGCCTGACGCGTTAGTTCCACTGCACCCCAACCGAACACGCCGGCAGCGAGCACGATTCCGGGGATCGCGCGCTTCCACGGAAACGGGATCGGCGGGGGCGCGGCTGCTTCCTCGCGAATGCGGTCCATGACCGAGGCCGCGAATCCAGAGGACGGGACCAGCTCTTCTTCCGTTGCCAGAATTCGATCGAGCACTTCATCTTTCATCTCAAGCCTCCTTTCCGGTGGTTGAAGCGGAGAGTTCCATCGCCGCGTGTTCGTCGGCGAGATGCGGAAATCTTCGTCGAAGCAGATCCCGCGCCCGAGAGAGCCGCGCCTTCACGGTCCCCACAGGCAAGCCCATGGTGTGCGCGGCGGCGGCCACATCCATCTCATGAAAATAGAACAGGAGCACTGGTTCGCGATAGCGCAAAGGCAGCGCCAGTACGGCTCGCCGAACGACTTCGCGCCGTGATTTGCGTTGGAGTTCGTCGCCCTGGGACGCAGGCTGCGCGGGCTCAACGATGTCTTCGATGGGAATGTTGACGGCTGGGACGCGCTTGAGGTCGCTCCGAAAGACATTTGCGGCCAAGGCAAACAGCCATGTGGAAAAGCTCGATTCTCTGCGCCAATGGCCGAGACCGCGCCATGCGCGAACGAATGCTTCCTGCGCCAGTTCCTCGGCGCGCGCGCGATCGCGGCAATAACGCCATGCCATATTCACAAGCGGACCCTGCCAGCGCCGGACAATACCCTCAAACGCCGCTGCATCGCCGGCCAGAACACGCTCCACAGACGCTAGATCGGGGTCGGCCAGACCTACGGTCGCGTTCTTGGCAGTCGTGCTCACGCCGGCGCTCTCCGTGCTGTGGGACCGGGATCCCGCGAGGCAGGTTGCATTTTATTCGTTCTTGCCACCGGAGGCGGTGACCTCGGGGTGCCGAACACTGCAAAAAACTCGCGCTTCGTTTTACCATGGAAGAGCTATGCCGTTCCCAATCAGAGTCTGCGCCGTTTGTGGAGAGGAGTTCGAACTGAAGCCCGATAAACCAGGCTTCGCCAACCGCTGTCCATCGTGCAGCGAGCCCGAAGAAGCCGACGCTTCCAGCACCGGCTTGAGCAGCGGCAACGCTGAGCTGGATGCAGCGCGGCGTGCCGCCATGCGCAACATGCTCTACCGCAAAGAGAGCTGATCGGCGCTGATTTTCACCGGTCACTCCTGTTCGCCTGAGAAAATGCAACCGGCTCACGCCTACCCTTGTCCTACCAATCGCAAAGGAACAAATGCAGTACCCGCGAAGGTAGGAGGACGGTATGACGCATCTTGCGATTTCAATGTTTGGCGACCCCGAGATGAACAACTTCGGTATGTGGCTATTTCTTTCGGTGGGCGCGGTGGCGCTGTTTGTCGTGTTCATTCCGCTGGTGACCTGGCTTGACAGCCGCCGTAAGGAACGCGAGGCATACTACAAGTCAGAGAATATTCGGCGCTTGGCGGAAGCGCCGGGCGACGCGGCGAAGACGGCCCTTGAACTTCTGCGCGAAGAAGATCGACTGAATCGGCTCAAAATGATCGAAGGGTTGAAGGTTGGTGGCTTGATCACGCTCGGCGTGGGGGTGGCGCTGATTATTTTCCTACGGTCGCTGTTGGGGGGCGGACCTGGATCGCCTTACCTGTGTGGACTGATTCCCGGCATGGTCGGGGTGGGCATGCTGGTCTATGCGTTCTTCATGGCTGGGCCTGTAGACGGTGCGCACTGAATCTGGCGGCTGATTCGTCGCATCTTCGAGCTAGTTCTTTGATCGGGCCTTGTGTAGTGCAAGGCGCGCGACACTGGGGGCACAATGGCGAATCACATTCAGCGGCAACCGGCGATCTTCCTACCGCATGGTGGGGGCCCCTGCTTCTTTATGGACTGGACCTGGGGCCCTCCGGACACTTGGGACGCTACCCGGCATTTTCTCGAGGGTCTGGCGGGGACATTGCCAGCGCAGCCCAAGGCAATGGTGGTGATCAGTGGTCACTGGGAAGAGCCGGCCTTCACCGCCAGCGCAGCGCCACAGCCCCAACTCATTTTTGATTACACCGGATTTCCAGAGCACACCTACCGGCTCACCTGGCCGGCACCCGGCGATCCTGCTTTAGCGGAAGCAGTGGCGAATCTCCTCAAACAGGCGGGTCTGACCTCGGCAATCAGTCCGAATCGCGGCTTCGATCATGGAGTCTTCGTTCCATTGAAAGTGGCCTTTCCAGAAGCGCAGATTCCTGTCGTCACGCTTTCGCTTGTTCATTCCCTGGATCCAGCATTGCATTTAGCCGCGGGGAGAGCGCTCGCGCCTCTACGCGACGAAGCCATTCTCATCGTGGGAAGTGGGATGAGCTTTCACAACCTGCGAGCCTACCTGCGACCGGAGACAAAGGAGCGCGCCCGCGCATTCGATGAATGGCTCACGCGCGCGGTTGAGTCTCCCGCCGCAGAACGCAATTCCCTCCTGGCAGATTGGCGCAAGGCTCCCTTTGCCACCTACGCTCACCCGCGCGAGGAGCACCTTGTTCCTCTCTTCGTGGCCGCGGGAGCAGGCGGTGACGCGCCGGGAAAACGCATCTTCTCGGATGAACCCATGGGCGCGACCATCAGTGCCTATCGGTTTGACGGCTGAGTTCCTCATCGCAGGCCGCCGTGCAGAAGAATGCCGAGGGCTGCTCCACCCAGAATGAGCCAGGTCGCATTCACTTGGAAGCGCAACAGGAACAGGGCGCTGACAAGGCCAATCGCCCAGGCCCATCCATCGACGAAGGTGGCCTTGCCCAGCATGAGTCCAACCTCGGCCATCAAGCGCAACCGCACCCGCATTGACCCCGTCGATGAATGCGGCCGCGAGCTTCGATTTGCGAATGCGTCCGGCCAGTGCACCCACAGCGCCCGCGAGGAAGAAGGACGGCAGGAAAATCGCGACGGTCGCAATGAGGGCGCCTAACCAACCACGCAGCAGATAGCCGATGAACGTTGCGGTGGCGAAGACCGGGCCGGGTGTGACTTGCCCGGCGGTGATGGCATCGAGCAGCTGCTGCTCGGTGATCCAATGCAGCCGGTTCACGAGGTCGTCGCGGAGAAACGCCAGTAGCACGTAGCCAGAGCCAAAGACCACCACGCCAAGTTTGAGGAACGTAAGGCCGATTGAGACCAGTCCAACGCCACTCAGCCCGACGGCAGGAACGCCGGCAGCGCCCGCCGACAGCCAGATCGCTCCTCTTCCAGAGCCCGGCCGGGATTTCTGCCATGCAAGCGCGAGCAACAGTCCGCCCGCAACGAGGAGGATGGCAATCGGTGGAACGCCCGCAAGAGCAGCAACAAAGCTCGCGGCGCCCAGCAAGCCGAGAATCCACCCCCGTAGCGCCATGCGGCCAAGGCGCCAAACAGCCTGCGCAACGATCGCAACCATCACCGGCTTCGCACCGTAGAGCAGCCCTTGCGCCTGGGGCAGGTGACCGTAGCGGACGTACGCCCACGCCAGGCCCAATGTCGCCGAAGCTGCGGGCAGAATGAAGCACACGCCTGCAGCGGACAACCCCAACCAGCCACGACGGGTGTAACCGAGGGCCATGGCCACCTGGGTGGAGCTGGGACCAGGGAGCAGATTGCATCCGCCCACCAAATCGAGAAACTGCTCCCGGCTCAGCCAGCCGCGCCGCTCCACGAATTCCCGCTCCATGAGGGCAATGTGGGCCGCGGGGCCACCGAAGCCGATGAGACTCAGCCACAGAAACAGGCGGACGATCTCGCTCAACGAAGATTTTGCCTGGGGCTCGGGCATCGCTTCGCCCTAACGCTGGAACAAACGCTTGCTGCTGGTCATGGACAAACCGCTGTCTAGAAGCACAGCGACGCAGCCCACGAGCATGCAAAGATCTGTGCGCGCTTCATGAAGAAAACTCAGCAGGCCATAGTGACTCAGCTTGGGAGGCTCAAATCTGCCGAAGTTGTGACCCAGAAGAATCGGCACCTTGGTGGTAGCGATTGCGGTGAGGATCACGATGAGCAGGAGGACGGCGGCATCGCCTGCATAGACGCCGAGCATCAGTGCCGCACCCGCAACGATTTCGACGATTGCGACAAAAGGCGCGAGGACATGCGGGTAGGGCAGTCCGATATGCGCAAAGCGGCCGGCGCCGAGTTCGCTGGGGAGAACGAACTTGAGGATGCCCTCGGTAAGAAACACCAGCCCGACAATCACTCGGATCAGGAGCATGGGCAGGTTTTTTCGCATTGTGGATTCTCCGGTAGCGGCGTTTCCCGTGGGCAACCGTTCAACCAGGCTTCGGGTGTGTGCCCGGACTGGAAGAAGCATAACGCAGAGCGATGCCGATCATTCCGATCAATGAACGATGAAAGGGGGGAAACTTAGGTTGACCAGGAGATTGGCTTGTCGCTTTCCCAGGTCTGAAAGGCCAGACCCGGGGCACCCAGGCTCGCGGCGATACTAAAGCAGTTTTTCGATTGCGGGGCCAATGGACTCTGGATCGGTGCTCGAAGAAAAGCGGCTCACGACAGAGCCGTGGCGATCGACAAGAAACTTGGTGAAGTTCCATTGGATGCGGCTGATCCCGAGAAAACCGCGTTTCCTCTCCTTGAGGAAGCGATACAGCGGGTGGGCCGCGGGGCCATTCACGTCGATTCTGGCAAACATGGGAAAGGTGACACGGTAGTTTGTTTCGCAGAATGCGCCGATTTCGCCTGCTGTTCCCGGTTCCTGGCGACCAAATTGATTGCAGGGAAAGCCAAGCACGGCGAAGCTACGGTCTTTATAGGATTGATAGAGCCGCTCGAGTCCCGCATATTGCGGAGTGAAGCCGCATTTGCTGGCGGTGTTGACGATGAGCAGCACTTTCCCCTTGAACTCGTCGAGACGAGTTTCGCGGCCGTCGAGCGACGGCGCAGAAAAGGCGTAGATGTCTTCGCTCCGGACTTCCATTCTGGAAAACCCTTCCGCAGCGAGGATGTCATGTCGGACTCAGGTGCGTCTAAAGTCTGCAGAGGAATAAACAGGCGATGCATGATGCGATCAGGGTCCGGGACCGGGTTCCGGCCCGCTCGGCTCCGGTAGACTGGGATGTGTGCCCACTTGCCCAGTCGCAGGCGGAATTTCGTCGCTGAAAAGGCAACGCGGTACGAACTGAACCCCGCGAGCATCGTGCGTAGCTGAGCGGATTGCGGAAAAGACCGGATATGGGTCCGTTGAATGCGCCGATGGGTTTGGGCGAGGTGGCCGCGGTCCAATATAATCAGTCTTTCCGCAAAGCAGTACCAGATTTTAAGCATTGAGGGTGTGCATATTCTTCGCGTGAAGTTTGACAATGGACCGCACCAGTACTTGTGCTCGCCGAAGGGTAGCAGCCCGGTGAAGATCAAGCACGCATTCACCTCCCGCACAAGGCGGATCCCGGCTCGGTTCTCGAGACTTTTGTTGACGCTGCTGCTCACTTTGGCGGCCTGCGCGGCAATGGCTCAGACTTCTCAGACGGTCGATCAGATCCGTGTCATCGGCAATCGGCGCATCCCCAAGGAGACCATCCTGGCCCGGCTTTTCACGCATCCGGGCGATACCTACGACCCCACTTCGATTGAGCGCGACTTCAACTCACTTTGGAACACGGGATATTTCCAGGATCTGAGAATCGAGCGCGAAGATACGGAGAAGGGCATCATCCTGAACGTCTTCGTCCGCGAGCGTCCTACCATCCGGGAGATCAACTACAAGGGAAACAACTCGGTCAGCACATCGGATATTCTGGACCGCTTTAAGAAGGAAAAGGTCGGCCTGTCTGTCGAAGGT
Organism: uncultured Acidobacteriaceae bacterium; assembly: GCA_963810545.1. Taxonomy (GTDB): domain Bacteria; phylum Acidobacteriota; class Terriglobia; order Terriglobales; family Acidobacteriaceae; genus Telmatobacter. The sequence continues at coordinate 576,885 of CAWENE010000002.1, read as the reverse complement.
CAGTTCGATCCGACGAAGATCGCACGCGCCGAAGCAGTTTTGCGCGAGCTTCTCGCGGAACATGGCCATCAATTCGCAATCATCAAGCCTGAGGTGAAGACCATCCCTCCCGCTTCGGTGCAGGTGAACTTCAATATTAAAGAGGGGCCGGTGGTGAAGGTCGGCAACATTCATTTCACCGGGAATCAGCACCTGAGCGGGCTGTACCTGCGCCGCGCAATGAAAAACCTGAAGCCGATCGGCATTCCCTATTCAATTGTCTTCGAGAATCTTTTCGCGAAGACCTATGACGCCTCAAAGCTTGAAGAGGACACCGAGCGGGTTCGCCAGGCATACCGGGATAAAGGCTATTCGAATGCGGCAGTGGAACAGCCTCAGACACAGATTCGAGACGAAGGCGGCCTGAACTGGTTCACCTTCAGGCCGAACAAGGGCAAGCGGATCGACATCCTGATGCCGATCGAAGAAGGCGGTCGTTATCGGCTGGGAAGTATAACTTTCACCGGCAACAAAGCGGTAACGAACATGAGAGCCCTGCGCGGCACCTTTGCCCTCAAGGATGGCGAATGGTTTAACGCCACGGCCATCGGCAAGGGGCTGGAAAACCTGAAGAAAGCCTACGGGCAGTTGGGTTATATCAATTTTGGCGCGATCCCGAAGCTCAGCTACGACGATCAAAAGAAGACCGTGTCGCTCAGCATCGATATCGATGAGGGTAAGCCCTTCTACGTGTCGCGCATTGAGTTTCAAGGCAACACGATCACGCGCGATCGGGTGATTCGACGCGAACTCCTGCTGGAAGAGGGCCAGGTCTACAACTCGCAGCTTTGGGAATACAGCCTGTTGCGCCTGAACCAATTGGAGTACTTCGACCAGCTCAAGGTGGACCAGGACTCGGAAGCGCACCAGAACCCTGAAGCGGGTACCGTCGACCTTCTGTTGAAGGTCAAGGAAAAGGGCAAGAACTCCATTGGTCTGAATGGCGGCGTCAGCGGCCTCTCGGGCGCGTTCCTGGGCGTGAATTACCAGACCAACAACTTCCTCGGACTGGGCGAAACTCTGAGCGTGCAGGGCAATCTGGGCAACGTAAGCCGGCAATTTCTCTTTGGATTTTCGCAACCATATATTCGCAACCGGCCCATCAACGTGGGTTTCCAGATCTTCAATAACAAGCAGGATTTTAACGCAGCCAAAAACTACCAGGCGACGGCCGGGCAGGCCGCCAACTTGAGTGCGGCGCAGCAATCGCTGACGCAAAACTACAACCAGGCCTCCACCGGCTTGAATTTCTCGGTGAGTTATCCTCTGAAGCGGCACGCCTTCCAGCGCCTGGGCTTCACTTACTCCCTGACCAGGTCGACGATCTCGGCCTTCAGCACCGCGTCACAGACGTTCTTTCAGACGATTTCCTTCCGCTCCGGTATCCAGGGAACGAACGCTCTGGCCGGCATTATCAGCAGTTCGGCTTCCTTCAGCTACATCTACAACACGGTCAACAATCCGCTTCGTCCGCGCACCGGCAAGGAATACACCGCAGTCTTCCAGGTGGCGGGCTTGTATGGAAACGTGCGCTACATTTCGCCGCTTCTGGCATACAAGAGTTTCCGCTCGATGCACTACCTCACGCCGTCAGCGACCGGGCACAATGTACTTGGCCTGCGTGCTCAGTTGAGTTATGTGCAGGGATTCGGCGGGGACGTGGCGCCGCCGCAAAATCGGTTCTACACGGGTGGCGAATCAGATTTGCGCGGCTTCGACATTCGCGGCGCCACGCCGTACGGCTATGTGCCCAGTCGGGTCACGGTGCAGTTGACCAATCCGGACGGCACCTGCGTTCCGCGAGACCCAACGAATCCGCAGTTGAATCAATGCATCCAGGTGCCGATTCCGGTGTACGGCATCGCCTCGATTGGCGGCGACACCAGTCTCAATACCAACGCCGAGTACCGGATTCCCATCGCCGGACCGGTTACGTTTTCGTTCTTCGACGACTTTGGCTTGGACGTTGCAACCAATCGCGGGCAGCTGAAGCAGAGCCCTGAAGGCTTCGCATCGCTGACTGCACCGCTCTACGGCTGCCCGGTCTATAACAATGGCGCGTGCCAGGGCGGCATCCCCGGGTCGCAGGTTGGATTTCAGAAGGACATTCGCCCCGTAGCCGGAACAAATCTCGTGCCGCGCATGTCGGTCGGCGGCGAACTGGGCGTAATTATGCCGATTGTCAATGCGCCCTTCCGCCTCTACTATGCCTACAACCCGTTGCGCCTGTATGAGCGCCCTTACTGCAACGACGTCGTCCTGGGCGGCAAAGTACAAAGCTGCTCGGCGGAGTTGATTACGCGCGACATGTTCCCCCCCGGGGGCGCTGGGGATTTCACCTATTCACAAGCGATCCAGGCCTACGGAGCACAGAATCTGTTTCGCGAGCCGCGAAAGACCTTCCGCTTGACCGTGTCGACTACTTTCTAAAGCAGTCCCACAATGAACGTGCCCTTTCTCACATCGTGCGAGACGGCATTGCCTTGCACCCCGCGGACAAAGACCCGTCCACGGGGAATCCGGTTAAGGGAAAATACCGCTGAACAGCATTGCCTTCGGGATAGCGCAATTGTGGAACCGCTTAAGGTACCCTTATTGAAGGCGCCCGAAAGCGCGACGTCCGTAGGGTTCGTCAAAGGAGTATTGGTCAAATGAAGACTCATCTTGCATTCACTGCTGCACTGCTCTTCGGTCTTGCCGTGAGTGTTCCAGCCCAGACAGGTGTTTTGCCTGCCGCAGGCGATGTATCGACAACCGAGGCACCGGCCAAGATCGCGGTCGTTGCATTTCAGGCGGCGGTTACCCAAACCAATGAGTTTCAGCGCAACTTCGGCGACCTGCAAAAGAAGTACGAACCGAAGCGCGATCATTTGAAGGCGCTGAATGAGGAGATCGCGACGCTGCAGAAGCAACTGCAAACGCAGGGCGCGGCGTTGAGCGATGTGGAACGCGAAAGCCGTGCCAAGACGATCAGCGACAAGCAGAAGCAACTGCAACGCGAGCAGGAAGACGACCAAAACGACTTCCAGCAGGAGATGCAGGATACGTTCAATGGCGTGGCACAAAAGGTAGGCGAGGTTCTGGTCGCCTATGCGCAGCAACACGGGTACACGCTGGTGCTCGATGGTGGTGAACAACAGACGCAGATGGTGCTGTATGCCAATCCAGCGACCGACATCAGCAAGGCAATCCTGGATGCCTACAATCTGAAGTCAGGAGTACCGGCGCCGGCACAACCTGCTGCAGCGACCCCGAAGCCGGCAACGCGGCCTCCGGCGCAACATACGCCGGCGCAGCCACAGCATTGAGCTTTGTCGAGGACGGATTCATTGCAAGACCGGTGTGAGCCGGTCTTGCGGAACTGCAGTCGCGATTCGTCAGGTGACAATCCTTTTGCGATCGGCTCAAGTGGGCAGCGGCGCCGATGGAACTGGTCCACTGGAGCGGTTTCACAATTCATGTGCCCTTCCCAGTTGCGGGCGAGGCGGCACTTTCTAACGAAAATGCCCGTCTGCCGAGGAGGCTTCGGGGCACCGCAAATGTAGAGCCGCCGCGTCTCTGATTTTGCCGTATAATCCTCCTTGTTCCTGCTGATGTCTCCATTTGTGTCTTTTCGTCCCTGCTCATGCCTGGGCAGTGTTCCCCGAAAGAAGACCGAGAGGTTTCTCAGGAGGCACAGCTTTGTCCGCGCGCACGCGTGCGAACAGCGATCCAGAAATAGCTATTCAGGAATCTTGAAGGAGTACTCCAGTCGAATGAAGCTTTCGTTAGCAATTGCTACTACTTTGGCCTCGGGACTTATCCTGAATGCCGCCGCACAAGTGCCAGCCGCTCCTGCTCCTGCCGAAGCTTCAGCACCCGCAAGCGCCTCCGCTGTTCCAGCCGGGCCCGCCAAAATTGCCGTTGTCGCTTTCCAGGTTGCCGTGGCGCAGACCAATGAAGGCCAGCGTAATTTTGCCGACCTGCAGAAGAAATACGATCCGAAGCGCCAGCAGCTCAAGACGTTGAATGACGAAGTTGAAAGCCTGACCAAGCAACTGCAGACCCAGGGCGATAAGCTGAGCGACACCGAAAAGGCCAGCCGCGCCAAGACAATAGACGACAAGAAGAAGCAGTTGCAGCGGGAAGCCGAAGACGCGCAGAACGATATGCAGCAGGAGATGCAGGAGCTGTATAACGGTCTCGCTTCGAAGGTCTACGATGTGCTCGCCAGCTACGCGCAGCAGCATGGCTACACCCTGGTTCTTGACGTCGCGCAGCAACAGACGCCGGTGCTGTATGCAACCGAATCGACCAACATTACCAAGGCCGTTATCGATGCGTACAACGTAAAGTCGGGCGTGCCGGCACCGCCCACACCGCCCGCCGCGGCTCCGGGAGCACAGGCTCCGTCCAAGGCGCCGGGCGTCCACTGATACGGGCTGCTAAGCCGATAGAAAGGTCCCGTTTTTCGGGACCTTTCTTTGCGCACCGAAAGCGCGAGCCTGGCCATTGCCTTCCATGCAATTCGCCGGCCCGAATACCAACGCGATCCTGTGGAAAAAACTGTGGATCGCGACCTCCAATTTTGTGGAGAAATTGCGGGTTTTCCTCTTGCCAATTGAATACCGATTCTGCTAAACAGACTAAGCCTTTCCTTTTCATATAGAAGCGGCGACCCGATTGACGCCTTGATGCGGTGCCTCGAAACGAGACACAACTCTCGACTGCGGCAAGGTTTCCACAATCCAGGGTTAACAGGGCATGACTGAAGTGACACCGAAGTGGACGTCTCAGGTCTACTTTTGCTGGTCTTCTCCGACGCGCAGCACGGCCAGAAACGCCTCTTGGGGAATATCGACTTTCCCGATTCGCTTCATGCGCTTTTTGCCCTCTTTTTGCTTCTCCAGAAGCTTGCGTTTGCGGGAAATATCGCCGCCATAACACTTGGCCAGGACGTTTTTTCTTAGCGGCGTAACGGTTTCCCGAGCCACGATTTTCGCCCCGATCGCCGCCTGGATAGCCACTTCGAATTGCTGCCGCGGAATCAACTCCCGCATCTTCGAAACCAGGGCCTTGCCGCGCTCATAAGCAAAGTCTCGATGCACGATGATGGAAAGCGCATCGACCGGTTCGCCTGAAACCAGGATGTCCAACTTCACCATCGGCGACTCCCACTCGCCGGCGAGCTGATAGTCGAGCGAAGCATAGCCGCGCGAGATGGATTTGAGCCGATCGTAGAAGTCGAGAACGATTTCGTTCAGTGGTAGCTCGTACGTCAGCAGCACACGCGTTGAGGTGACGTATTCGAAATTGATCTGCTTGCCGCGCTTCTCTTCGACAAGCTTGAATATTCCGCCGACGTACTCTTCATTGGTGAGAATCTTCGCCGTAATTACCGGTTCGCGGATGCTCTCAATGTTGGTCGGTTCGGGCCAGCGTGAGGGATTGTCCACTTCGAGTACCGAACCATCTGTGAGCGTGATGTGGTAGCGCACGCCAGGAGCGGTAGTGATCAGGTCCAGTTCATACTCGCGCTCCAGCCGCTCCTGGATGATCTCCATGTGCAGCAGCCCGAGAAATCCGCAACGAAAACCGAACCCCAAAGCGACGGAGCTCTCCGGCTCAAAGAAGAAAGAAGAATCGTTGAGGCGAAGCTTCTCCAGCGCATCGCGCAGAAGTGTGTGTTCATGCGAATCCACCGTGTAGAGGCCGGAGAAGACCATCGGCTTGATGTCTTCGAATCCAGGCAACTGCGCCGCGGCGGGTCGCGCGTCCTCAGTGACCGTATCGCCGATGCGTGTGTCGCCAACGTTCTTGATGGTAGCGGCAAAGAAGCCCACCTCGCCCGCGGAGAGCTGGGCGATCTCGACGGGCTTGGGCATCAACACACCCATCGATTCGACTTCAAATGCCTTGCCATTCGACATCATGCGGATGCGCTGGCCCTTGCGCATTGTTCCCTGCATCACGCGCACCAGCACAATGACTCCGCGATAGGCATCGAACCACGAGTCGAAGACCAACGCCTGGAGCGGAGCCTCTGGATCGCCTTTCGGTGCGGGGAGGCGGTGAACGATGGCCTCCAGGACCTCATCCACGCCTTGTCCGGTCTTGGCGCTCACCGGGATGGCATCGGTCGCGTCCAACCCCACTGCCTGCTCAATGGCTTCCTGCGTGCGCGTAATATCCGCCGAGGGCAGGTCGATTTTGTTGATGACGGGAATGATTTCGAGGCCGTGATTGATGGCCAGGTACGCGTTGGCCAGCGTCTGCGCTTCCACGCCCTGGCTGGCATCGACGACGAGCAGTGCGCCCTCGCAGGAAGCGAGCGAACGGGACACTTCATAGCTGAAGTCGACGTGACCGGGGGTATCGATCAAATTGAGTTGATAAGTATTGCCGTCCTTCGCCTTGTACATCATGCGCACGGCATGCGCCTTGATGGTGATGCCGCGTTCGCGTTCCAGGTCCATTGCGTCAAGGATCTGTGCCTGCATTTCGCGCCCCGTGACCGAGCCGGTCAGCTCAAGCAGGCGGTCGCTGAGGGTCGACTTTCCATGGTCGATGTGGGCAATGATCGCGAAGTTGCGGAGGAAACGTACATCCATGGGGGGTTCGGCCAGCTCTCCAGTTCATCTGCTGTATGTTGAGTTGAATCCGCCCGATTTGCAGCGACGGACAGCTCAGAGGCTGGGCTTCGTTCTACAGCAGCGGAAGAACTGTATTGGCGAAGGAGGACCCGAGCGGCTTTCAGGGCGCGATGCCTCCAGGCCATAGCTTATCATCGGCATAGGCTCTCCTATCGCCTTGCCGACGCCTGATTGGGGCCGAGTGGCCGTTTTGAATTGCCCATGAGTCGAGTTTTGTGTCGCTACCTTCCGTGCATCGCGCTGGCCTTCCTGATGGCCGGTTGCACGCCCACCCAGCACGCGAAGTCGACGCAAAGCACTTCCCCCCAGGCCACGGCGCCGGCTTTGCCGAGTCCCACGCCGGAACAGAAGGCGGCGAGTGCACAACAAGCGAAGACGCAACAGGACCAGCGGGTACAAAGCCTGATCGAGCAGGTTGAAAAGGCCTACGCTGACGGACAATCGAGCTATCACAAAGGCGACCTGCCTGCCGCAAAATCGGAATTCGACCGCGCTGTCGACTTGATGCTTACCAGCGGCATCGACATCAAAGGCGAGCCGCAGCTCCAGGACGAATTCGATCGCATCGTGGATGCGGTGAATGCTCTTGAAATGGAGGCGCTGAAACAGGGCAACGGGTTCGCGCCCAAGGAAGAGCCGTCGCCCGCTGACGTCGCCGGCGATGTCACGTTCGCCGTCGATCCCAACATTGTTGCCAAAGCGCAGAGTCAGCTGGCCACCACCAAGTCCGATCTTCCGCTGGTAGTGAACGACTACGTGGCCGCGTTCATCAACTTTTTTGCAAATACGCAAAAGGGCCACAATACGCTGCTGCATTCGTTCGAGCGCTCAGGCCGTTACAAGGGAATGATTCAGCGTGTCATGTCTGAAGAGGGTGTGCCCCAGGACTTGATTTACCTGGCTGTAGCCGAGTCGGGCTTTCAGCCGCGGGCCGTCAATGGGCGCTCCGGAGCTGGTGGAATGTGGCAGTTCATGCCTCACGGCAACTACGGCCTCACCCGCAACGGATATATGGATGAGCGCTTCGATCCCGAGAAATCGACCCGCGCGTACGCCCGCTACATGAAGTTTCTCTACGACCAATTGGGCGACTGGTACCTGGCGATGGCCGCGTACGACTGGGGAGCGGGCAACGTGCAACGCGCCGTGCAAAAGACAGGCTACGCGGATTTCTGGGAGCTTTACCGGCGCAACAATCTTCCCGGCGAAACCAAGAATTACGTGCCTGAAATTCTCGCGGCCATCATCATTGCCAATCATCCCACTCAATACGGGTTCGATGAGATCACCCTGGATCCGCCCGTGGTCACGGACACGGTGACGATCAACTATTCGGTAGACCTGCGCCTGGTATCGGACTTGGTGGATGCACCGATCGACGAGCTCGAAGCGCTGAACCCCAGCCTGCTGCGCCTCACCACTCCGGCGGATGCAGCCTTCGACTTGCACCTGCCCGCGGGCTCGGCGCTGGTCTATCAGAGGCGCATTGAGCAGATTCCCGAAAGCAAGCGCAGTTCATGGCGCTATCATCCTGTGGCCCCGGATGACACGCTGGCTTCGGTGGCACGGTCGTATCGCGTAACGGTATCGGAGTTGTCGGCGGCCAACCAGTTGAGTGAGAACGCGAGCCTGTCTGGAATCGAGGCGCTGGTGGTGCCCGTGCCGCCTTCGGTCGCCCCGTCGCATGGAGTGCTCTACACCACGCGCCGAGGCGATACGCTGGTGTCGATCGCCGACCGCTTCGGCGTTTCGCTCGGCCAGTTGCGGCGCTGGAACAATCTCAGCGGCTTCAAGGTTGCGCCGGGGCGGCGCCTGCGAGTAGCCGAGCCCGCCCGCGTGGTGCGGACCAGGACCAGCAGCCATCGGCGCGGGGCCATGTCATCGGCCAGCCTTCGTGACCCGGCTCCCAAGTCGAAATCGAGGACCGGCGCCACAGCGGCTCAAAGGAAAACACGCACTGCAAAGCATACCGCCGCTGGGACCGGGTCGAAGTCCCAAAAAAAATCCGGATCCGGCATTGCCGCCAAGCGAAAATCGTCTCAGCATACGCGCGCCTCGAACTGAAATTGCGAAGCGCATAGAAAAAATCGATTGAAGCTTCTTGTCCTGCATGTCCTTGTGATAGCTTTTGAGTCGAAGCTGTTGCTACAATAGCTTCCGCATGCGACGCAATGATGCGCGCACAGCGAAGATTGAAGACCCCGAATCGGGGCAGCGGTGATCCGCTGGAGGCAATCGGATGGAAGATGTGTACAAGATGTACGCGATGAGTGACGGCAACCCTGATGCGGAGCCGCTCGGGCTCGACTCCGATCACGACGACGACTTTCAGGAAGATGATGAAGTCGAAACCTCCAGCATTCTTACCTCCTCGGATGACGATGAGGGCGTGGAGGAAGCGGTCATCATCGTCGCTGATGTACCCGAACCCAAGCCGGCACCGAAGAAGGCCGTGAAAACGGCGGCGAAGAAGGCTCCTGCCAAGAAGGCCGCCCCGAAAAAGGTTGTGGCCAAGAAGGCCGCGAAAAAGTCCGCCGTAAAGAAGAGCGCTGGCGCTAAGGGCGGAAAGACCGCAGCGAAAAAGGCTGCGGTGAAGAAGAGCGCCACCAAACCCACTAAACGAGGTAAAAAGTTGGCCGTTAAGAAAACCGCAAAGAAGGCCGTCAAGAAGGCAGCTGCGAAGAAAGCACCTGCCAAGAAGGCGGCAAAAAAAGCAGTGAAGAAGGCACCCGTAAAGAAAGCAGCAAAAAAGAAGACCGCTGCCAAGAAGAAGAAGTAACAAGGCAATAAAAAATCAAGGCAAGCAAAAGAGTCCGCTGCGGCGGACTTTTTTGCGCCCGAAAACCGATGTGGATCGGTTTAGAGCTGCGGCATTCCCATCGTAATCTGCTTCAGATGCCAGCGCTGATGGACCACATAGTCGTCGATCAGGAAACGCAGCGTTACGGGCGGATCGTCACCCACCACGCACATCGCTTCGAGCTTCTCTTCGGGGATTTGATCTACGACGGCCATCAGGATTTCGTGTTCCGCTTCCCACCAGTCCAGAAGCGTCGCCCACGTCTGATAGGCATAACCGTGGGCGTCCACCCAGGCATTCTGGGCGTATTTTGGCCCAGCGTATTGCCCGTCGATTGCGGCGCGCACAAATCGCTGGCGGTTGTTTGCTGCGGAATCGAGCAGGTGGCCGACAATTTGCTTGCGTGTCCAACCGCCTTCCCGCCAGGGCAGGCCGGCCACCTCAGGCGGAACCGCAATGAGGGCTCGATGCACTTCGTCCAGATCTGCGCGGAATCTTTGCGCCAGGCTATCCGACATCTCAGTCTTCGAACCCCCAATGTGAGCCATGGGCTCACGGACGGCCTACTTCTTCAAATCGGCGATTGCACTCAGGACTTCTTCCGAGTGATGGTTCGGATCGACCTTGGTCCACACCTTCACAATCTTGCCTTGGGGGTCGATCAGGAAGGTATTGCGGTTGGCAATGGTCCAGGTGCCGAAGTGGCCCAGCGAACCGTACTCGTCGACAACTTTATGATCGGGATCGGCCAGCAGGTGGAAGGTCAGACCGTCCTTGGTGCAGAACTGCTTGTGACTGTCGACCGTATCTACGCTCACGCCAAGGATCACGGCATTATCCGCTTCGAACTTGGGAAGGTCGCGTTGGAAGTTGTGGGCTTCGATTGTGCAACCGGTGGTCATGTCTTTGGGGTAGAAGTACAGCACCACCCACTTGCCGTGGAAGCTGTCGAGCGATATGGGATCGCCGGTCTGCGAAGGCAGTGTAAAGGTTGGAGCGGATTGCCCGACGGTGGGCAGCGCGTCATCGGCCGCGCGGGCGGTGGTGTGCGAAAGTGCAATCGCCAGAACACCAGCCAACACAAACAAAATCGCTTTTTTCACGAGGAACCTCCATTAGATAAGACGGGGATGGAGCCAAGGATGACTCTGTTAAGTTCCGGTTACAGAGCCCGAATGTCCGCTTTCAGTATTAGCGCGGAACGGCAATGATGGCAATACCTGCTTGATTGGCGCTCTTCATCAACGCCTCCCGATCGAAGAGCAGCGTGCGAGCGGCTTCCACTGAGAGACAAGTTGCACCAGCCTGGATCATGGTTTCCACGGTTCGAATGCCAATGACAGGCACATCGAAGCGCATATCCTGATTCGGCTTGGCTACTTTGACGACGGTCAGGCGCCGCTCCAATGTTTGCGTGGGGGTCGATCCGTCGCCTTCTTCCAGAGACTGCATCAGCTTGCCTGCGCGCTCAATCGCGGCATCCGTACCCTCCATCGCCTCTACGGCAACGCAAGCTTGCGCGGCCACCACCACCGTCTGGCCAATATCGAACCCGGCCACAGCTCTCGCGACGCTCATGCCGTAATCGATATTCTTCCGTTCTTCCTGGTCGGGCGCGCGCTCCGTCAAGACTCCCTCCTGTGCCAGGAGTGGCTCAAGGAACGCAGTCGAGCTGATCAACTCGATGCCTTCATCGCCCAGCACCTTCGCCACCGCCCCCAGCAGCATATCCGTATTGCGCGAGCGGAGATTCAGCAACAGCTTGGCCAGCCGCCAGTCAGGCCGGATGCTCGAGAAGATTTGTTTGTGCTTCACCTGCCCGGCCATCACGGCCATCGTGACGCCCTCTTTGTGAAAGATCTCGATCAGCCGTGACAGCTCCCCGAGCGAAAGCCAGTGGACGGTGATGCGTTCGTCGGCAGCTGCGCGATGGTTGATCTCGGGATCGGTCTCCTCGCGGATGGCGGCCACCGTGACCGCAAAGCCCTGCGCCCGCGCCGCGTCAAGCAGGAGAAATGGGAAACGGCCGTTTCCGGCGATGAGGCCGAGCTTCATAGCTATTTGATAATCCCACGCTGGCTCTTCTCGATAAAGGTCGCCAGTACCGCCGCATCCTCACCTTCCATGGCCTTGATCTTTTCGAGTGCCTGCGTGGTATTCAGCTTGGCCGCCAGCAGTAGCCGGAACGCTTTCTGCAGCGTCTGCAGCCGATCCGGCGAAAAGCCGCGCCGCGTGAGTCCAACTTTATTGATGCCGAACGCTTTGTTTTCGCGTTTCGAAGAAGTCAGCGAGAAAGGCAGCACGTCCTGGGTCACGATCGTCCCGCCGCCGATGAAGGAATACTGCCCGACCGTGCAGTGTTGATGGACGGGGCTGAAGGCGCCGACACTGGCGTAGTCCTCGATGACTACATGACCGGCCAGCGTTGCCGCATTGGCCAGGATGCAGTGGTTCCCCACGATGCTGTCGTGGCCGATGTGCACGCAGGTCATCAGCAGGTTATTCGAGCCAATGCGTGTGACGCCGCCGCCGCCCGCGGTGCCGCGGCTGATGGTGACGCACTCGCGGATGGTATTGTCGTCCCCGATCTCGGTTTCAGTCGGCTCGCCTTTGTACTTCAAGTCCTGCGGCGGCACGCCGATGGCGCCGAACGGATGGAACGTATTGCGCTTGCCGATGCGCGTGCGACCGTCGAGAACTACGTGCGAGATGAGCACGCACTCTTCGCCGAGAACTACTTCAGGGCCGATGGTCGAAAAGGGGCCAATTGTGCAGGACGCAGGCACCACTGCTCCGGGAGCAACGACCGCGCTCGGATGAACACTCACTCGGCTTCCACCGTCACGGGAGCTTTGTCCTCCTCCGAAGGCGCGTCTGCAGTGGGATCGCCGTGCGCGCGTCGCTCCCGTTCGCGCGTAATCACCCGGCAGGTCAATATTGCTTCGCAGGCCAGCTTGCCATCCACAAACGCCTTGCCCTCGATTTTCCCGTTACGCGGCCGGAAGGACAGCACTTCCACCTCGATGCGAACCTGATCGCCAGGAGTCACTGGCCGCCGGAACTTGGCTCGCTCGATTCCCGTGAATACGACCAGTTTTTGATGCCGGTCGGGCATTTCGGCCATCATAATAATGCCGCCGGCCTGCGCCATCGCCTCTACCACCAGCACTCCCGGCATAATGGGATAGCCCGGAAAGTGGCCTTGAAAAAACGGCTCGTTGATGGTGACGTTCTTGATGGCAACCAGGCGCTTGGTCGCCTCAAACTCGACGATCCGGTCGATTAAAAGGAAGGGGTAGCGATGCGGCAGAAATTCCAGGATCTCCTGGATGTCGAACGTCATTCTCTGGCTCCAGACAGCGTGCGGGATTGCGCTCGACAGGATTATAACGAAAGGCTCAGGTAGGATTCCGCCAGAGGAACTAAGCGCCGCGTTTCAGAATTTCGTCCTGGCTTAATTCCTGGACAACCGCGGGTGATGTCCATTCCTTCATCTTCTCGGGCCAACTGCGCAGCAGATCGGCAAATTCCAGTGGTGGGACAGGACGCCGGAATAGGTATCCCTGGCCCACATTGCAGCCGATGCGGCGAACCACATCGAGCTCGCCCAATTCTTCAATTCCTTCTGCCACCGTCTGCATTCTCATTTGCCGCGCCATGGCGACGATGGTCTCGCAGAGGACACGCATGTCATGCGACTGGTGAATGCCGCGGATGAAGCATTTATCAATCTTCATCGTGTCGATGGGAAGTTGTTTCAGGACATTGAACCCTGTGTAGCGGGTGCCGAAATCATCAATGCTGACCCGCAGTCCGATAGCCTTAAGCTGTCTTACGCGTGTAGCGAAAAGCTCCTCGTCCTCGAACAGCAGAGATTCCGTGACTTCCATTTCCAGTTCTGTGGGCGAAATGGCGTATTCGGACAGAATGCGGCGCACCTGATAATTGAAGCCCTCCGCCTTCATGTTTGCGGCGGATACATTCACAGTCATCAGCGGAGGGGCAATCCCCTGCGCGCGCCAGCACTCAGCGTCAGCAAGTGCCGTTCTCAGGCTGAGGTCAAAGATCCGGTGAATCAAATCGGAGCGTTCGGCCACCGGAATGAATTCATTTGGCGCCACATTGCCCCACTCCGGATGCTTCCACCGCATCAGCGCCTCAGCTCCGGAGATCTTTCCCGTCGCAAGGTCGATTAACGGTTGATAGTGGATACAGAACTGGCCCTGATCCAGGCCTTTGCGCATCTCCGTTTCCATCTTATGGTCATGGATGACCAGGCTGTTCATGCCGGCATTGAACGAAACAACCGCCTGGCTTCTGACTTGCGCGGCGCGGCTGGCTGCCAGGCTTGCGAAGCGGACCAGGTCTTCAGTCGAAGAAGCATCTGCCGGAAAGAACGCCACGCCGGCGGCGGTTTCCGGCTTCATTTCAGAGCCACAGAAGTTCATCGGCGCGATCGCATCGACGATGGATTGAATACGCCGGCGCGAATGTTGATCGAATTTTGTCCCGTACATCGAGACGATGAAGCATCGGCCGCTGAAACGGCCCAAAATCGCATCGGGGCCGACGGCACTGCGCAGCGCGGCCGCAATGTGGCGTACCAGAGCTTCGGTACCCGCGCTTCCCCAAAGTGAAAACTCTTTGCGAAGATTCAGAATGTCGATCCATAGCAGAGCGACTTCCTGGCTAGCCGACCTCTCCTGCAAGAGCCACCCCAGCGATTCCTGAAAGGCCTGGTAATTGAGAAGGCCCGTCTGCAGGTCGTGACGCTGAGCGTAGGCAAGCATCTGCCGACGCAGGTCTTCGTCCAAAGAACTACCGTTCTGTGCGTCAAACTCGGGTTCTTCGTTACTATTTGCGCTTGAGCCGAGCCACTCCGAACGTTCGTTTGAGCGTCGTCTCGATCTGCTGAGGGCGTCGGGCTTCTTGATCGGATCAAAACCAGAGAGGGCCATGGGTAATCTGCTCGCGATGACTTCCGCTTCAGAATGTGAAGCATCACCCATCAGAAGGAAGCCCTCGGAGCTCCTCAGCCTGGCGATAGTGACGTCTCATTTTGTGCGATACACCAACAAAGTGCAAGGAACCAATTAGCCATAACCTACAACCTGTGTGTTATATAGAGGAGGGCTGCGCGAATTGAGACGGGGCAGAAGCGTGTTTTATGGTACAGAGTGTTACTCCTCCGGCAGAAATTACATCAAGCGCACGGGCGATAGGTTACCCAGGCGAACGGAGGCGAATTCTGAGCAGAGTAGACGGTCGGTCCGCATGAAAGATTGAGCTGCGCTGGTCTCGCCGGTTGGGTCGAGCGCCATCTCGAGCGCTATTTCTTGATTCGCTGCGCAGCCGTATCCACATTCCAAAAGTCATCCGGCAAGGGGCGGTTGTATTCAACCTTCGTTACATAATATTGCCGCACAATCTCGTCGTTCTTGAGCCGCGTAACGCTGAACGGGGTGGGGAACCCTTCGATGGTGTGGTAGTCGTCGTACTCCTCGGCGTCGGTGTTCTTATCTTTGTAAAGTGGATCACGCCATTGGAAGGACCTGCGCAGCGGCAGATGGCTCTGCTCGTCCATCTGGATCGTGATGGATTCGTTCTGCGCGGAGATCAGCGTGACCTGTTCCGCCATATGGCGCTCCGCCATCGTCTGGCCCTCGTAGACCAGGATGGTGTTCGGATCTTTGAGCCAGACTTTCACAGCGGTTTCGATAGAGTGGTCGCGCCGCCGCAGATAATCTTCCAGCAGATCTTTCTGCATCGGCTTTTTACCGCGATAGGTCACTTCCCATCCTTCGCGCCCGATATAAAACTCCACGACGTCGCGGTGTTTGGTTACCTCAACGCGGTCTTTGTCCGGCCAGGAATGAAACTGCCATAAGTCGGTCGTGCCGAGATCGGGCTGGCTGTGAAAGAACGCTGCCACGTGTCCTTGCTGCATCTCGTTCTTCATATCCAGCCAGGCTTGCCCACCGAGCGCCTGCACCATGGCGTTCAGTGCAGCCCGCGCCTTTTGGGCGTTCTGTGCGGCTGCATCATCCACGGTCTGGGTGCGCGTGGTCCGCGGCGCTGCCAGCAAAAGCGCGATGAGCGCCGGGATTACGACCGTGTACTTAGACCAGAATCTGTACTTCAAACCAGCCCCGTTCCTCTTCATCCAATTTCCTATCCGACCAAGACTGCGCCGCCGTTCACGTTCAATATCTCTCCACTGATGAACCCCGCCAGGGGCGTGCACAGGAACAGGACCGGCCCGGCGATTTCGCGCGCTGTCGCCACCCGGCCCACCGGGATTCCAGCAGAAATCTTCGCGCCCAGCTCCGGATCGTCCAGCGTCGAGGCCGACATCTCCGTCGCGACCCAACCAGGCGCCACGCAGTTCACGCGAATTCCCCGGGGCGCCAACTCGCTCGACAGGCTCTTTGTAAGACTAATCAACGCGCCTTTGGTCACGGCGTAGTCGGCGTGGTTGGCCTCGCCCCGCTGACCTGCGGTGGAACTGATCAAGACGATGTGCCCCTTGCTGCCGTCGGCTCCCTTCGGGGGAGGTCCCTGCAGCTCCATCTGGGTCACGGCCGCCTGGACAAGCCCGAAGACCGAGTCCAGATTCACGGCGACGGTACGCCGCCACTGATCCTCGGTCATCAGTTCGATCGGCACATCTTCCGTCGGCCAAACCCCGTGATTGGCAACCAGCACGTCGAGACGGCCAAAGGCCTTGACCGCGGCCCCCACGAGCCCCCAACCTTCTTTTGGCGTACTCAGTTCCTGCTCGAGGCCGATACAGCGGGTCGGCCCGCCGCACTCTTTCATCAGCGCGTGGGCCTGCTCCTTGGCCTGACGATAACTGAAGACCACGCGCGCACCCGCCGCGGCAAAAAGGCGAACGGTTTCCGCACCAATGCCGCGCGACCCGCCTGTAACCAGCGCAACTTTGCCCTCGATAACCAACGACACACCAGCCATAGGGCCAAACTAATGCGTCTTTCGGGTGGAAGTAAAGTGGGCAGGCCTGATGGGTCCCCCTGTCCCGTCGGATTCGAGTATGGACTTCGTCTCGACGAGTGGGCGGTTGCCGACGGGAACGATCCGGAACTTAATGACAGATGAGGAATTTAATCAGAAGGCCTGAAGGTTCAGCCCTTCAGCTCAGGGTGTTCTGAGAGGCTCAAAGTATTTCCATCTGGATCTTTAAACCAGGCGACCCTTGCTCCGTTAGGCGAGGTCCAGATGCCCAATTCATCTTGAACCATACCCTCATAGCGCTCGAATCGGACCCCAGCTTGCGCCAGCTCTTTGACTGTTGCCTTGATCTTGGGGACTTGCCAGCCCAAAATAGTGCCGTGCGCCGGCGTAATCTCTTTAGCCATGGCTAGTCGCAGCATGATGCCGTTGGCATCAAAGACCAACGCGAACGGCGGTTCTTCCATGACCAGCCGCAAGCCAAGTGTGTCCCGGTAGAAATTTCTCGCACGAGGTACGTCGACAATGGAGACGAATCCGACGATGTTGTACTTGCTGAGTCCGAATGCTTGCGCCATGCGATCATGATGAGCGTTCTTATCTGTTGTCGCAAGACGGTTCTTCTGCCATATTATATCTCTATTGCGACAAAGTACGCTTTTGACAGAATACGACCCGAAGCGCGGCATTTCTGTCGCAACGCTCGCTTATGAATACCCTTCCAGGTTTGAAGTCTCAGAGCACGCACATGGATCGGATCAACTCATCTACGCAATCAGCGGTCTCATGGAAGTGTCTTCCGAGCAGAGTGTGTGGTTGATCCCGCCGCATTTTGCGGTATGGATTCCAGCCAAAACCCACCATCGGATTCAGATGCGTGGTCCTGTTTCGATGCGCACGCTTTATCTGCGAACAGCATTACAGGCGAGACTGGAACCGCATTGCGCCGTGCTGCACGTGACTCCGCTGCTCCGGGAACTTATCGTCGAGACCGTACGCGTTAGTCAGCTTCGCCCACGGCATCGCTACGAATGTGCGCTTCGCAACCTGCTCGTTTCTCAGCTTCAGAAGGCGTCGCCGATGCCCACCTTTGTGACCCTGCCACGGGAGAAGAGAGCACTTGCGGTGGCTCAAGCGCTTCTGCACAATCCGGCTGAGTCGAAGCCGATGGCGGCTTTATGTGCCGAGGCAGGCGCTAGTGTGAGGACGATCGAAAGAGTATTTCGCAGGGAGATTGGCAGCAGCTTTGAATCGTGGCGCCGTCAGGTCCGCTTGACCAAAGCCGTAGAATTATTGGTGTCGGGATATTCGATTAAGGAAGTAGCCCACAAAATCGGTTACTGTCAGCCCAGCGCCTTTGTCTGGATGTTTCGTCGCACCTTTGGAATAACTCCGAAGGCATGGGTCTCGGCTTTAGAGCGGCCTCGGCAATGATCCATCGAAACCCACGCAAACTTTTCCTTGCACCCCACGCTGAGTGAAGCCTTGATGGTGACTTGCCTGTCAAATGAGCGATTGGCATCGGACGACCGCCAATCGGGAAGTCAGCGGTCGTGAGCCCTGACGGGCCTTCAATTTTCCACCGGGGTGGGTTACGTGAGCATCGATTTAGATCGCCCGCAGCATCCGCGCGGGAAGAAAGATGATCGCGCTCACCAGCTCCAGCACACCGCCGACGGCGATGCCGACGATACGGAACGGCAACAGCAACAGCCAAACCAGCGGATAGAGCACCAGCGCCATGAGCGCAACCGGCCAACACAGCACAAAGAGAATGCAGAAGAGAAGAAATTTTGCCATAGTTCACCGCCTCACCTTCCCGGCGCTCGCTACGCCTCGGGCTGGCACATCTCTACATACGAGTCCGGAAGTGCGTCAGTTCCCACAGCCGCGGGATCGGACGCGCTCGCAGGCGAATGCCCGATGAGGGATTCTATCTCGTTCTCTTGGGCTACCGGTACAGGGTTCTGCAGGGTTGGGAGGAGTAGAGCAGAATCCGGCAAGATGCTTTCGACAACAACCCGAGGTGCATACTCCGCGCGGATAGCAGCGGCGCCCTCATTCGAATCCCCACCGGATCTGGCAAAGATGGTCAGGATGCCCGGCCTATCCAGCACCCGGATAATGCCGCACTCATTCGGGGTGCTGAACCCATCGCGGCGAATCCTGGCCAGGTTGTAGCGAGCTCTTTGAGAGTTTGTCTGGCACGCTTTCGCCTTCCGAAGCAAAACCTGAAGGAAGCCGAAGTCGACGAGACCTTGCGGCAATCGCGCTTGGCCAGAAGAATCGGTTGAAACATCTTCTGCCCACGAACGGTGACGAATATCGCGTTCATCGTAGCCTGCCATCACCGCTAAATGCAGATGCGGGAGCGGGAGGCCGTTCTTTCCATTCAGAATGCGGATCATGATCGGCTCGGAATGATCCACTGGAATCGATTCGACTGCACCGGGTTGCGCAACCAAGCGCAGAGCGAGCCCAGCGCACATCAGAGAGATCGGCAATCGAATCATAGGCCGCGCCTGCTCCCCCTATCGGCAAGGCGATGCACAATCTTCGAACCTATTTCGAGCTGCGTCCCTTCTTTCCTTTCTCGGGCTCCTTTAGCCGCTTCTTCCGCTCCCGGATCAGCTTGGCTCGCTCCTTATCCGACATGGCCAGCACCGCCTTGGTGCGCTTGGGCAGCTTCTCGAAAATCAGCCCGTGCGCCCGCTGCAGCTCGTCCTCGTACTCGCGCAGCCGCAGCACGTCCCAGCGTTCGACGGTCACCCATCCGGCCTTCGCCAAGTAGGGCGAAGCGATGATGCCTTCGGTCTCCAGCAGCTCGTGAAACCGCTCGTGGCCGACGTGAAACCAAAGCACGCCGGTTCCGGTGCCATCGAGATCAGTCATGGCGAACATCTTTCCGCCGATGTCCCGATCTCCCACCCAATAGACGAGGTGGTGGCCCCAGTTCACGGTCTCGGTCACATGCGGCAACCCCATGCAAATCGTCCGGATGCGCTCATTGTCCATGGCAAAAAGTGTAAGACCAAGAGGGCTCGCCATTCCAGTTTGCGGACGGTCCGCCTTTCTGGTGGATGGTAGCGCTCGGCATCACGCAATTGATATGGCGTTCGCTTGACCTGGCTCGCGGAAAATGGCAGTACCTGGCACTCGGTCGAATCCGAGGTTGAAATGGCGCTCGTTTAGTTGTGTGCCCTTTCGGCAGGAGCCTGGAACTGCGATTCGAAGACGCGGAAACGGCGCTCCTGCTCCCATTGCGCAATCGCTTTCTGGCTTCCATCCAGGAAAGTCCTGCATGATGCAGTCGGCGAATCGGAGCCCACCGCCTGGCCCCGGCACGCTTCAACGATCGAAGCAAAGACATCCGGCGCCGCCCATAGGCTCAGTCCAGGCAGGAAGCTATGCTCCATGCCGGTACGCGCCAGTTGCTTCAAATCCAGATAACTGAGGTGATAGTCCAGCGCTGCACGAACATATTCATGGGTAAGCTCAATCCGGCTTACACCTTCATCGTCGGTTGAGAGCGCGACCGGGACATGCGCTGCGCGGTAGAGAGGAAATGGATGATCGGCGCCCTGGATGCCGAGAATGCCCTCGTTCGAACTAAGATTGATCTCGACCATCACGTGCTTCTGCGCCATCTCCTTGAGCAGTGCCTGCGCATTGTCCTCGTACATCACGTCGACGCCGTGGCCGATGCGCTCCGCGTGCCCGTCCTCGACAGCCTGACGGATGTGGAAGCGAAGCCCTTCCGGAGGAACGAGCCCTGGGGCCAGTTCACCGGCATGTAGCGAGATGTGCACGTTTGGGTAGACGGAGTGGAAATACTCCAGCATCTTCATCTGCAGCGTGTAATCGCGCATGGAAACGAAGCCATCTTCTGGCTGCACAAAGTTGATGCCAACGAACGTATCGTCGTGCGCATCCATGGCTGCCTTGACGGTCTCAAACCCGAGGAGCGTTTGGGCAAAGACGACTTCGGGCGCGTTGCCGCGCAACACTTGATAGATGTAACGGACCATAACTTTGCAGGCAGGCGCGGCATGCGGAGTGCCGCAGTGCTCGATGTCGCGGCGCAGACCCTCTGCCGCGCGTGCATCTTCGCGGTCCGCGAAAACCTCTTCCAGCGCCCCCACCGATTTGAGCGTATTGCGATAGGCGGCAAAGTCCAGGTTCAGCGGGTTCTGCCGCGAGAGGGATGCGGCATGCTGAAAGGGTGGCGTCTCCATCAGCTCAAGATATTGCTGATTTTGGCTCGCCGCCCGGCTGGCAATCTCGTCCACCCATTCTCCAATATGCTTCTTGCTCAGCCCATGGACTCGGTCAAACGTAGCGAAAAACTGGTCGTGCCCGCTGAAGTCCGGCGTCGGGACAAAGCTCCGCATGGAAAGCGAGTCGACAAGCCGGTTGTATAGACTTTGCTCGGCCGGGGTAAGAACGCCATTCAGGTCAGTCGCCCGTTCCAGGGGTGGCGTGCATGGCGGCTCGGCAATGGCAAGCGCGGAAGGATCGATGCAGAGGCCGTCTTCGGCGGCGTCTTTGATGAAGGTTTCGGCATAGACTGCGCCGCTGAGATGGACATGGAGATCAGCGCCCTTCGGGAACTGGTCAAGGAAGGCGTGGAGAGCCAGCGGTCCGGCTTTGACGGCGGCCTCGTAGGCGTGGGCGGCGCGTGCCTCCATGGGCGATTGCGCGTCGACAGCGGTCACGGCAACAGGGAAGAAGGCAAATAAAACGCTCAAACGAAGCAGATGTTTCATAAGTCTTTCCATAGTAGACCACCACCTGCGGTGGGGCTTACAGGCGCTGCGCGCCGGACCGAGGTCGAAAGTTAAGCTGGATTCACTTGGTCGTCATCGAAATTGCCTGCATGCCGCACGCGTTTGGCGCGTCGGCGGGGAGTTGGTATACTGGCAAAGTTGTTGCAGTGCACTGTTCGTGGACTTGCCTTCCTTTTCGGCGCCCGCCGGAATCCCGCGCAGGAAAATGCAACGAGAAGTCTTCACTGAGGCCAGGTAGCTCAGTGGTAGAGCGCGGCCCTGAAAAGGCCGGCGTCGGCGGTTCAATCCCGTCCCTGGCCACCATTCATGAGTTTCACACCGTTCCCACCCATCCCATCATTCCATTAAATCCTTATTTTTCAGTGAACCTTAGTGCCCTCCAGTCCCACGCCGTTCCTTGGCAGCCCACACTATCTGGGGGCAACATTGGGGGCAACTCTCAACTATGGAAAAGAGTTGCCCCCAGATGGCATTGACTATTCTGAAAGTCCAGAATGCGAAGCCCGGGCTGCGGCCCATCCGGCCGGGTGATAAGAGGAATAGCCCCGTCACCGAAAGGCGCCGCGGCAAAACCGGCGCTGAGGACGATGCAAAACGCGGTGCTGTTCAGCAGACTCAATTCGTTGAGACCGAAAAGCCATACAAACTCGCCGATGAGAAGGGTCTCTATCTCGAGGCAGATCCCTCTGGCGGGAAGTACTGGCGCTCATACCCAGTGCTCCTGCTGCCGCCGGGTCCCAGAAGATCGTAACTTCGACCGGGCAATGTGCAGGATTGAAGGACCCGCGATCGGCTTCTTACGCAAATCTCTGAGCGAGGGTTTAGTGATCGTAAGCGCCATCTTGAAGACAAGAATTTTGCGCAATTGAGGACCACTCCGGCGTTCTCCCAGCTGAAGAGAAATCACGGCATTCGGCAGCTGTTGACAGTTGAATGACTTTCATTCAGACATCTTCCGAAGGTTAGACAGTTTCGGCTTGCTTCGTTGGAGTCTGACTTAGTGCTTTTCGAGCTAACCCAATCGCGTGTGTTGATTTCGTAGAACTTAGCGAGGAACAATTTGGTGCGGGGAGTGCTTGGAGCCTGCTCTCGTGCGGACGCGGCCTCTACGTGAACTCGCTCGCCATGTGTTGAAACCCCATCTCCGTATCCGCCCACAACATCCCACGTCCTTGAATTGACGCAGCCTGTGAACGACGCCACGACGGGCCAAAGGCTCGTCATCAACGATTAGAACGCGCACGCCTCCTCCTCCTGCAGGCTCCGGGCGCGGCGTAACGGTAACTCCAGCACCACTTCACAACCGCCCGCTTCAGGCCGCACAAGCGAGAATTCAAAATCCGTCCCATAAAGCGTTTTCAAGCGATCCGCCGTGTTTCCGAGTCCGATTCCATTTCCATTCTTTTTCTGCTCGCCCTGACCGCGTCGCCCGGAGTTCCCGATGACAATGCGCAGCCTGTCGGCATCCAGCGCGCACTTGATCGTAATCCACCCGCCTTCGACTAGCGGGGCAACTCCGTAACGCACTGCGTTCTCAACGAGCGGCTGCAGCAACATACTCGGTACAAGTGCATCCCGGGTCTCCAATGGAACAACCAGATCGATCTTTAGCCGCTCTCCCAGCCGTGTTTGCTCGATCGCCAGATACCCTTCAGTAAGGGCCAGCTCCTGAGAAAGCGTCACCTCTGCCGTAACCTCGGAATCCAAGCTTGCGCGCAGGAGATCTCCGATCTGTGCCAGCATTCGGGTAGCCGCGCGCGCATTTCCATCCAGAACGAGTGTCGAGACTGCATTGAGGGAATTGAAAAGGAAGTGTGGATTCAATTGATAGCGAAGTGCAAGCAGGCGCGCCTCTCTCACCTCGGACTCGGCGCGAAGCAGGCGCTCCTTCTCCTTGCTCGATTGCTGCCATTGCTTAATGCTGAAATACAAACTACACCATATGAACAGAACGAAAGCAGACCACGCCCAAACGGTAACCAAAGCGTGCCAGGGCACAACATAGAAAATCTGCAAAATGAGTCCAGATCCGCAGGCCACCGGAATGGAAGCGACCGAGGCCGCCGCGCCCGCTTTCAACTCAAAAGCGATCCAGGATTGCGATTGTCGCATGAGCCAACGGCAAAAGGGGCGCAAGGCGCAACTTCCCAGAAACATCAAGGCGATAGGAACCGTCTCCTCCTTGACGTACACACGCTTAGTCAAAAATGCATGAATCGATTCCAGAAGTTCGTATAGATAAAAGCAGCCCCATCCAATGATCTGGATTTGCCAGAACGACCGCAAATTCAGAACATTCTCTCGCTTCATGATGAGCATTCTAGCTTAGGTGATGAATCGGTGTTCCACGGCCTGGCGCGCGAATCCTTCGGCTCATCGCATTTCTCAATCGACCAGTGGATTAGGTCCGGCTTACCAACCTTCATTGACATAAGCTCTGGATACGGTTGGAGGCTCGATCTAAATCGCTGCGACGGAGTCGGCAAGGTGAAATCCGGGATTGAACGTGCGCGGAGGGCCCAATTTTCACGTGAAGAGCGCCCCGGCGCCTCATCAGGCATCCAGTGAGATCCATGAAATGGATCCGGTTTGTCAGAACAAATGTTGCCTTAAGAGGCCGATTTTGGAGAAGGTTCATGACGCTGTTCAGGTTGAACTATGGTCTTTCCCGTTTTGGTTGCCATTTCCAGGTCAGCCGCGGACTCTTTTTATGGCACTTGCAACCTTTGTATTGATCGCGTTTGCCGTCGTGTCCGTCTATTGACAAAATACCGACTAGTAGGTAAGCTCCATACCAACTTGTGGGTATTGCTGCTCCGCTCATGAAATGAGACATGAATCGAAGGCCAGCCTAAATGTCGCTGACTGGCCTGATGCAACCGGAGGTAACGATCGTTTTTTGAAAGCGTCTCGCACATTTTCTGCAATCGCAATTCGCGCGCGATCAAGGCCAGGGCCAGGGAGCCGGCGCAGATTTTGCGATGCCACGGACTACAGCCAAGTCGACATACGACCGCATTAGAAACGACATTTGGAGGCATTTATGAGGATTGCTAAGCCCATCTTTCGCTGCGTGTGTTCTTGCATCGCCCTGGTTTGCTTGCTGACTGCATTGCCCTCGGACGCGCAGGTTGAAACCGGCCAGATCGCCGGCACAGTAGTCGATCAAACCGGCGCTGCGGTGCCCGGCGCAGCAATCAACATCAAGAATCTCAGCACCAACTCTGTCCGCAACACCGTTTCTTCGGAGTCTGGAGCCTACCTGGCACCCGGCCTTGAGCCGGCCGTTTATGAGGTGAGCGTGAGCTCCAATAGCTTCCAACCCTTTGTCGCTAAGGTCGAAGTAACGGTTGGCAGCCATGTGATTCTCGACGCCAAGCTCTCTGTCAGCGCTGCTACCACGGAGGTGGAAGTGGTTGGCGAGGGGGGTGAGCAGGTTAATACCCAGACCCAGGAGATGTCACAGGTCGTCGACACCCAGCAGCTTGCCAACCTTCCCAGCCTCACCCGCAATCCCTACGATTTCGTAGCTCTTGCCGGAAATGTCTCCGGCGGCGATAACAGCACGAACAGCGGTGCCAGCGCCATCGACCAATTGGGCAGCGGGCAGAACCAGGAAAATCGCGGCGTCGGTTATGCCATCAATGGCCAGCGCGAATCCGGTACCGAAATCCTCCTGGATGGCGTGGAGAACATTTCCATATTCACCCAGTCCATTGGCGAGGACGTCCCACTGGACGGCACCCAGGAATTCAGTGTAATCACCAGTAACTATTCGGCAGAGTATGGACGCGCGTCCGGCGGCGTCATCAACGTCAGCACCAAGGCCGGCACCAACAGCTTCCACGGATCCGGCTGGGAGTTCAATCGTCTCTCCGCATATACCGCCAACACCTACGGCAACGACGCGGCGAATGCGTCTGGCATCGCGGCAGGCATTTGCACGACGAGCGATCTCTGTGCACCGAAAGGCACATACACCCGCAACCAATTCGGATACGCAGCCGGCGGTCCCATCCAAAAGGACAAGCTCTTTATCTTCGAGAGCACGGAATGGACGCGCGTGCGCAGCGCCGCCACCGAGAGCGAAGAAGTCTTCGATCCCGCTTTCATCGCCTCGATGCCGTCGAACATTCAGTCCTATTACAAAACCTACGGCCAAACCACGCTCCCATCCGCAGGCGTAGCTTCCACGGTCGGGCAGGTTTCAGCAGCCGGCGCAAACTTCGGCTTGGTCAATGGCACAACACCGGTTCCCGCTTCTACCCCGATGTTCGATACCGTCAACTTTAAGGCCCCCTTCGACGCGGGCGGCGGCATTCCCCAAAACACCTATGATCTCGTAGGCCGCGTGGACTATAACCCCACGGACAGGACCCAGATGTTTTTTCGCGGAGGCCGCGAGGGTTCCATCCAACTCCCCGGGTCAAACACGTATAGCACCTATCCCCAATACGACACCGGGCTCACCTTCCTGAATCAGAGCTATCTCTACAGCATTTCCCACATCTTTACACCAAGCCTGTTTCTTTCGATGAAGGCAAGCTATACGCGCTTTAACGAAAACACTTCGTATGACCCCACGCTTCTTTACGTTCCCAACCTGATGTTTGTCTCGCCCACCGACCCGAATACCGGCGCATTAATTCAAATGCCGGGCTTGGAAAACTTTAGCGAGCCGGGACAAGGCGGCCTCCCGGCAGGTGGCCCTCAGAACACGATCCAGCTCGAGCCCGACCTCTCCTGGACCAAGGGCAAACACACTATGCGCCTCGGATTCATGGGTACATATATCCAATTGAATTACGCCTCCGGAGCTTATGCGCAGGCTGTCGAGGAGCTTGGCTTCACGTTCCAGAGCAGCTTGAATGACATGATGAACACCGTGGGAAACCCGAACGGCTCTCCTCTAGTTGCATTCGAGGCGCGCGTCGACCCCCAGGGCAAGCTCCCGTGCCCTGCGGACACCTCGACGACCGACGGCAACTTTGGCAATGTCGTTGACAATCCCTCTTGCGCAATCCAGACTCCGCTTGGCGAGGCATCCTTTGCTCGCAGCTACCGGTACAAGGATTGGGCCGGGTATGGAGAGGACAGCTACAAGGTGACGCCGCGGTTGACCCTCAACGCGGGTCTCCGCTACGAGCACTACGGCGTGCAGCACAACAACCACCCGGCCCTCGACTCGAACTTCTATTTCGGTTCGGGTAGCAGCCTTGAAGCGCAGGTCCGGAGTGGGCAAGTCCAGATTGCCGATCAGAGTGCCGCACACGGTTTCTGGAAGTCACGCTGGGGAACCTTTGCGCCTCGCGTCGGCTTTGCCTATGACATCTTCGGCAACGGCCGCGACAGTATCCGCGGCGGGTACGGCATCAGCTACGAGCGCAACTTCGGCAACATTACCTATAACGCCAGCTTCAATCCGCCGGCCAGCGCCGTGGTCAGCGATGCCTGTTCTCCAGGAGATGCTAGCTGCAACGCCACGGTGACCAACAATGATCTCGGCCCCCTGGGTCAATCCATCGGACCGCAATATCTGCCTCCGGTGGAACTTCGCCATCTCGATCAGAACATCGAAGTCGCGCAAACCCAGTTCTGGAGCCTTGCCGTTGAACACCAAATCGCCCATGGCGCCTTAATTGAGGTCGGCTACGTCGGAGCGAAAGGAGACCATCTTTACGATCTTGCCAACGTGAACCAGGTTGGCGCCGGTCAGGTTTATCTCGGCGATCCGGTGGTACAGAGTAACGCCAACTGCTCCAACTCTGGGATCACCAATCTAAATACAGGCATAGCCGAATGCCTCACCCGCCCCAACGCGCAATATACCAATGTGAACATGCGCGGCAGCGCGGCAGGCAGCGCCTATGATGGCCTCAACGTCAGGGTGCAGGTGCAGAACCTGCATAAGACAGGCCTGAGCGTGACCGGTAATTACACATGGTCCCATACTCTCGACGAGCTGAGTTCCACTTTCGGTGACAGCCTGCAGGGCGGTTCCGGTTATATCGGTTCGCTCGGCTACACCTCTCAGGCCGACCCGCATCTCGATTGGGGAAGCGCCGACTACGATGTTCGCCAGCGCCTGACCATCGCTCCCATCTGGGAGACCCCGTGGTTCAAGCAGGGAACCGGAATCGAGCGTCGGGCTCTGGGCGGCTGGGCGCTTTCCGGCATTTACACGGCTCGCGGCGGAGTTCCGTTCTCCGTCTTCGACTACAGCGAAGACGAGACCTTCTACACGGTGCCGCGCCTGGAGCCCGCAACGCCTTTCTATTCCGAGAAGGTCAGCAAAAAACCGCAGATGCTCGGGCCCAACCAATTCAATGGCCTGAATATTCCGCTTCCGAAGAGCTTCACACCCCTCAGCAGCACTCTGGGTATCTCGGATTTCGGACCGTTCCCAAACGACATGATGCACCGCAACTCGCTCCGCGGTCCGGGCGCATGGAATATCGATGCATCGCTCCACAAGACCTTCCCCATCACCGAACGCGTGGCAATGGAGTTCTCTGCCGACGGCATCGATGTCCTGAACCACCACAATTTTTACGTGAACACTTCAAATCTGGACTACGGTGGCGTTACAACGACACCGCTCTTTGTTCAGGAGTCAAAAGGCGGACTGGGTACGTTAGCTACCGGCGGCAACCACGATGAACGCCGTTTCGGTCAATTCGCGCTGAAAGTTCAATTCTAGAGTTCGGCCCACAACTTTGCCTGATCTCTCCTTGCAGTGGGACGAGATCAGGCACTCGAAAGTAGAACTAGCTTACCCGGAGCCCGTCATCGCCATGAGCGAAACCGCCTGGTCGCTTCATCATGCCCCGGAAATCTTGACTCGTGTCCTTGTCAAGGAGCCCGCACCTGACCGGCGCATTGCAATGAAGGTTAAGGTCAATGCCCACACCCGGCGCATATTCAACGCTTTGATTGAGCCGGAGTACCGCGAACTCTGGATCCGCTTGCCGGGCCAGGATCAATCCGGCCGTATCGTGGCATTGCAGTCGAAAGATCTCTTTCGAATTGACTATTTCAAGTCTGAGACCTTGTCACTCACCATCCTCGGCTCGTACTCCAGGTGCCGGCAACGGAAGATCACTTTTAACTGGTGGAAAGCATCGTTGAATTCCGTTTCAAGCTTCGTCGAAATTCGTTTGGACGGCTGCTTTGGTGGCAGCATTCTGAGTTTGACCCATTGCGGCATTTTCGAGAAAAAAGAGTACCTCTGGCACAAGGAAATGTGGGAAGAGTCGCTTGCAAAACTACAGGGACTGTTCGCGTAACAAGAATTTTGTTGGGCTGATCGGTTTGGTTATCGCGTGGCGCTGGCGACAATAAGTACGTTACTTCCGCCGAGTGATTTTGCATAGGCACCGATCAGATGGGCTCTCGCAGATTATTGACGTGTTGCGATCACCGGGACCGTAGCGGGATGCCACCTACTGATCACGGTTGTCCCCGTATCGGTCTGGAACCTGAAGGGCCAAGGCCACAATCAGAACGACGAATGCAACCGATACTGCAAATTTGACGGAGGTACTTATGTTGCGATTGGCCAGGAACTTCTTTTTGGGATTGCTTGCTTGCGGCGTCACGCCGTTTTCGGTTTGCCAAGGGATTACGACAGGTACAGTCCTAGGAGTTGTTACCGATCCTTCCGGGGCAGTCATCTCCGACGCGCAGATTCAAATCATGAATCAGGCGAACGGCCTCAAACTCGTGGAGACGTCTGCCGCCGATGGCTCGTTCAAGTTCTTTTTGGTTCCGATCGGAGCCTATCATGCACTAATTTCTGCGAACGGGTTCGCGAACGAACAGATTGACAACGTTCAGGTTGTTTCCGGCGCCACCAGCAACTTGAACGCAGTAAAGCTTCAGGTCGCTACCGGTCAGTCCGAGGTGGTCGAGGTGAACGGTAGCGATGCCGCACTGCTCGAAACTACCGACTCACAGGTGACGACCACGTTTAATACGGAGACCGTGGCGAATCTGCCCCTCAACAATGGTTTCGACACGGTGGCTGAACTCATTCCCGGCGTGGTGGGCGTCGGAGCTGACAATTTTTCCAACTCGAACGGCGACAACTTTTCGGTCAACGGCCAGAGTTCGCGATACAACAATTACGAAATCGACGGCCAGTCGAACAACGACAACTCAGTCGGTGGAACGCTGGTGTTCTTCGGCAGCCAGGACGCCATTCAGCAACTTCAGATCATCACAAATCAATACGGTGCGCAATATGGCCGCAATGCCGGCGCGGTGGTGAACTACATTACCAAGTCTGGAACGAATTCCTTCCACGGTAGCGCTTTCGATCTTTACCAGGGCCAATTCCTCAGCTCGCTCTCGAACACCGAAAAGAACCCGCTCCTTGGCTTTTGCCCTTCTGGCGCAAGTCCATCGACGGGCTGTACCGTTCCGTTCCTTCCCCGTTATGTCGAAAATCGCGCCGGTGCTACTGTGGGCGGTCCTGTTTTCAAAGATAAGCTTTTCTTTTTCTACAGCACCTTCTGGGACAGGATCCGTCCCGGTGCGGTGCCCTCGG
This sequence comes from uncultured Acidobacteriaceae bacterium, assembly GCA_963810545.1. Taxonomy (GTDB): domain Bacteria; phylum Acidobacteriota; class Terriglobia; order Terriglobales; family Acidobacteriaceae; genus Telmatobacter. The sequence goes on along the minus strand of CAWENE010000002.1, from coordinate 547,110 downwards.
AATCTTTCCCTGGTCTGACTCCCATTCCCGGCGCAGCCGGTCTTGGCACCATGCAATCGACTTTCTCCGCCGACCCCGGCGCTGCCGCGATCACGAACTTCGGCCCATATTCGATCACCTCTGGCAACCCGCAGCCAATTCCCGTGCCTGCCACTCTGTGCCCAGCAGCCGACACCTATACGGCCGCCGGGGCCTGCCTGGAGACTGTTACAGACGCCCATGGAGCCACAACGCAGGTTCAGGTTGCAGGAGTAGAACGCACCATCGCGAGCCCTTCCAGCGACCAGGAGGAACTGGCTCGCATCGATTGGCAGCCTACGGAGAAGGACCGCCTATTCCTTCGCTTCTATTACCAGTCGCAAAACTACATAGGTCTCGCGGGGGCAGACGGGATCGCCGCCGGCGATTGGTACGACGAACCCTCGACCACATACTCGATCGGGGCCGATTGGACGCACACGTTTACTTCTAACATGGTAGATCAGTTGCGTTACAGTTTCCAGGACTCTAAAGTCGCCTTCCAAGGCGGCGCTTTCCCAAGTTGCGTTACCTCCGATTTCGGAGCGTGCCCAGCGCAGGTCAATTTCAACGGTGGGATCGATGACTCGAATTTCGGTGGAGATGCTAACTTCCCGCAAGGCAACACCGTAAAGGTAACCCAGGTGCAGAACAACGCCACCTGGACCCATGGCGCCCATACGCTTCTTTTTGGCGGCGAATTCGATTATCAGAATTCACCCGACACCGGCATCTTCTACTACAACGGCTATCCGATCTATGGAACTCTCAGTAACCTGATAGGAGCACCTAATCAGGGGCTGCTTGCAGCGGGCGCTCCGTCGGATACATCTGGAGAGTCCTTTCTTGCGAACGGCAATCCGGTCATCCCATTCACTGAGCCCGATGTCGCGGCCTACTTTCAGGATGACTGGAGGGCCCTTCCCACGTTGACGCTGCACCTGGGTCTTCGCTGGGAATTCTTTAGCGATGTTGTGGACAAACTCCACTCCGAAACCGTCTCCCGCGAGACCAATCCCAGCACCGCCTTTTGGAATTCCTCGCTGCCTCTAAGCGTTCGCACCGTACCATATGTTCCGCAGATTTATACAAATTTCGAACCTCGCATCGGGCTGGCCTGGAATCCCGCATTCGACAGAAAGCTTGTGGTAAGTACCGGGTACGCTATCAACGCGAACCCGGCGTACTATAACCTTGCTCTGCTCGTCGCCGATGAAGCGCCTGTGACCAAGCTCGGCGCCTTCCTCTGCGGTACCAACGCCTGCCTCCCGCCGAACGGCTCTCTCTTGGACACGGATTTCCGCACGCTCAACCTCTCAGCTTTGGCGGGCGGAGATCCTGGCCAGGACATCGTGGATATTTTCCCAAATAACTTCCGCACACCGTATGTGCAGACCTGGACGCTCGGCATCCAGCATCAGATTGGCCATGCCGCCGTAGGAGAAGTGCGCTATGTAGGCTCAAAGACCACTGATGACTTTCAGTCGATCGATGCCAACCCGTTCTTGCTCCCTGTGGCTACGGCCTTCCCCAGTGTTGTTTCATCCTCATCACTTTGCGCGAATCCAACGGCTGATGGATATGGCCGCCCCAATTGCAACTACTCAAACCTGATCGAGACGGACAACGGGGCCTGGGCCAACTATAACGCTCTAGAGTTCAATCTGACCTCGCAAAACTTCCACGGCCTCACCTCGACAGTCTCCTATACGTTCAGCAAGGCCATGAATAACGCTACCGACGGATTCCGAAGCACCGGCGGCGGAGGCAGCACCATCGCTTTTCCTCAGAATCCTCTTGATCCCAGTGCAGGAGAACGTGGGTTGAGCGGGAATGATTTCCCGAACACTCTCGGCATCGGCTTCACCTATGACGTGCCCAAATTCATCAAGGGAGACACACTGCTTGGCAGAACCGTGAATGGTTTTTTGTTGAGTGGCGTCTACCGATATCGAAGTGGTGAGGTTTATACGCCCTATCAACCAGTTACCCTCGACGGAAACACCGGAGACTCCAGCTTCTGCGATGGGGCCTTCAACGCCGACGTAATCGGCGTCGATACATGCCGGTTGGTGCTCTCCAACACGAAGGCTCCGCTTAACACAATCGCCTACTTGAATCCGTACGTGAATAGCTCAACGCCCTATTCTCCTGTCCCTGGCGCTCCGGCCTACGTGATCTACGGAAGTGATGGCTTCGACTCAAACGGGAACTATATTCAAGGCACGCCCGTCGGCCCCGCCAGCACGCACTGGATCGTTAACAACGAGGCCTATGCACTTGCGGTGAACAATCCCTATCCCGGATCCAGCAGAAGCCTGCTTCGCGGCCAGCCCTACAGCGACCTCGACGTGACCGTCACAAAAACTCTCTCCATCACAGAGCGTGTGAGGCTACAACTGTCCATGGCAACCTACAACGCGCTCAACCAGATGTTCCTCGGTACCGGCAATGCGTTCATCGGCGCCAGCAACTTCACCAGCAATATCGAGAACGCTTCCGGATCGGTGCCGGGCAGCACTTCCGGCAACAGATTTGTGATCTTGGGAGGAAAACTAGTCTTTTAAACCAACGAAGACGATTTCCATTTTCGCATTGAAGGAGCTCCAAGAGTATATTTCGAACTGTGGTCGGATGGAACCGTAGGACAATTGGCTTTGAACCGAGTTTTCCAACTCGCCCTATGCTGGTCGGCTTCGACAGATGCGCTGTTCGGCTTAGCCACTTTCCTAACCGAGAACGGTGCAGTGGAGAGAAGCGCGATGCACGCGGAACCTAAACACTGACCGGCCAATGCACGGTCCCACTTATTGGACATCTGCCGTGTAAGTCACACTGCGTGGCCGACGGCGGATACGAACGCGGTTAGCGTTGGCTAGACGTAGAACCAGAGCATTGAACCTCCGGGCGTCGTAGTTGTTTTGGAGCTCTTCGCAGGGTGTGACACCTCATCCGGCCACAGCTGAGAGCTTGGAATCCTTTTGTCAATTTCGGTCGGATGCCAACCAGCGCTCGAGTCGATCAGCGTAGGTCCGGCTCGAGCGGTGCTCCGAACCGTCCGAGAGCTTCACCGTGAATTCGCGGTTCTCGATGGATCGCAGTTCCACTATGCCTTTTGACCGCACAATTCGGGAGCGGTGTATGCGGATAAACTTTGCCGGGTCGAGCCTCTGTTCGAGAGAAGCCATTGTCTCGCGTAACAGGAACGAACAACCGTTGACGTGGAGTTCAACGTAGTCACCCGCAGCGCCAATCCACTCAACATCCTCAGCAGTGACGATCTGAATGCGGGACCCGGTTTGAACCGTAAGTCGCGAGGTATATCTATCTGAGGGGCCGTCCAGCATCTTCATAAGCCGCTGTGCCATCTCGGCTCTTAATTCGGAATCGACCAGATCGCGAGCTCGACCAACTGCTTCCGCGAATCGCGTGTCATCCACCGGCTTCACGAGGTAATGCAGCGCATGAACATCGAATGCCCGCAAAACATGTTGCTCGTACGCTGTCAGAAAAATGACGGCGGGCAGACGCTCTCTCGGTAATGCGTGCAGAACCTCAAACCCGTCCATGCCCGGCATCTGGATGTCAAGGAATACCACATCCGGTGATCGCTCTAGGATCATCTCAACCGCAGAAACCCCGTCTCCACATTCCCCAACGATCTCCACGTCCTTGAATTGACGCAGCCTGTGAACGACGCCACGACGGGCCAAAGGCTCGTCATCAACGATTAGAACGCGCACGGCACAGCCTCCTGCAGGCTCCGGGCGCGGCGTAACGGTAACTCCAGCACCACTTCACAACCGCCCGCTTCAGGCCGCACAAGCGAGAATTCAAAATCCGTCCCATAAAGCGTTTTCAAGCGATCCGCCGTGTTTCCGAGTCCGATTCCATTTCCATTCTTTTTCTGCTCGCCCTGACCGCGTCGCCCGGAGTTCCCGATGACAATGCGCAGCCTGTCGGCATCCAGCGCACACTTGATCGCAATCCACCCGCCTTCGATTAACGGGGCAACTCCGTAACGCACTGCGTTCTCAACCAGCGGCTGCAGCAACATGCTCGGTACAAGTGCATCCAGGGTCTCCAATGGAACAACCACATCGATCTTTAACCGCTCTCCCAGCCGTGTTTGTTCGATCGCCAGATACCCTTCAGTAAGGGCCAGCTCCTGAGAAAGCGTCACCTCTGCCGTAACCTCGGAATCCAAACTTGCGCGCAGGAGATCTCCGATCTGCGCCAGCATTCGGGTAGCCGCAGGCGCATTTCCAACGAGAGCCGAGACTGCATTGAGGGAATTGAAAAGGAAGTGTGGATTCAATTGATAGCGAAGTGCAAGCAGGCGCGCCTCTCTCACCTCAGACTCGGCGCGAAGCAGGCGCTCCTTCTCCTTGCTCGATTGCTGCCATTGCTTAATGCTGAAATACAAACTACACCATATGCACAGAACGAAAGCAGACCAGGCCCAAACTTCAACCAAAGCGTGCCAGGGCACAACATAGAAATTCTGCAAAATGAGTCCGGCTCCGCAGGCAACGGGAACGGATGTGACCGTGGCCGCCGCGCCTGCTTTCAACTCAAAAGCGATCCAGGATTGCGATTGTCGTAGCAGCCGACGGCAAAAAGGGCGCAAGGCGCAACTTCCCAGAAACATCAAGGCGATAGGAACCGTCTCCTCCTTGACGTACACACGCTTAGTCAAAAATGCATGAATCGATTCCAAAAGTTCGTAAAGATAGAAGCAGCCCCATCCAATGATCTGGATTTGCCAGAACGACCGCAAATTCAGAACATTCTCTCGCTTCATGATGAGCATTCTAGCTTAGGTGATGAATCGGTGTTCCACGGCCTGGCGCGCGAATCCTTCGGCTCATCGCATTTCTCAATCGACCAGTGGATTAGGTCCGGCTTCTCGCGTAGAAGTTTTGCAACTTCTACTACAACTAGGTCACTGGAGGTAGTCCTGTCACCCCCGTACAAATTTCCTTGGGGATATCAAGAAGATAGGCACTGCTCTTAATTGATCGACACACGTTTCCTCAATAAATCATGAATCGATTCTAGAAAGTCGCAAAGATAGAAGCAGCCCCATCCAATGATTCGGATTTGCCGGAAAGACCGCAAATTCAAACCATTATCTTCATGGATGAATAGCATTTTAGCCTCGGTGGCGAGCCCGGCATTTCACAACTTGGCGCACTAAACCCTCGGCCCGTCGCGTTGTTCATGCGACCAGCGGATTAGGCGCGGCTTATCAATCTTCATTCGGCTAAGCTCTGAACTCAGTTCGAAGCTCGATGTAAATCGCGGGACGGAGTTACAGGCATGAGGAGCCGCACTCGCCCCGAACACTCGCCCTGAATCTGATCACCTTTCTGCCAGACTGTTCAGGCAGTACACCGCCGCAGAATGGCCTTTAGGGACAGAGACCGGCACTAAAAACGGGCTCGCTGATCTGGCCAGGATAAAGCAACTTCCTGACGCCGAGTTTCAGGCAGAGAGAGCTGAACGAGACTCATAGAGTTCACCTCCACAAGCCCCTAACCAAACGATCGTTTTGAGAAGGATGGCCAAAATGAACAGACACAGGTGGTACAGGTTTCTCCTGTTGACCATATTGTCAGTGATCGCCAGTGTGGCGTCACTCGCGCAACAGAACTCTGAGATTGTCGGTACAGTTACGGACCAGACGGGGGCGGTTGTGCCGGGCGCAAACCTGACACTGAAGCAAAAAGAAACCGGTTTTGTCTACAACGCGATAAGCAATGCGACAGGCGGATTTGTATTTGCCGGGCTGAACGTCGGCACCTACGACCTGAAGGTTGCCGCGAAAGGGTTCGAGGCCTACACGGCAACCGGCCTGACCCTGAACGTATCGCAGACGCTTGCCACCGATGTGAAGATGACGGTCGGTGCCGAGACGGTGGAAGTCTCGGTTACGGCAGATGCTCTCCAGGTACAGACGGAATCCAATGAAGTCAGCACGCTGATCAGCGGAGAGCAGGTTACCTCGATTGCAACAGCGAACCGCAACTTTACCGCACTTGCCGCCCTTGGCCTGGGGGTCAGCTCCAACCTGCCTTCGAATAACGCTCCATCAGCTTCGGCTACCAGTTCAAGCATCGAGGTGAACGGCCTCCGCGAGAACCATAACATCTGGCTTCTGGACGGCGCGGAGGCGGATGACCGCGGCGGCGCCGGCGGAATGAGCGTCATGCCTTCGATGGACTCCATCGCCGAGTTCCAGGTACTGGCCAGCAACTATCCTCCGGATTACGGTATTGCTTCCGGAGCCACGTTCAGTCTCGCTCTGAAGAGCGGCACGCAGCAATTCCATGGCGGCGGTTGGGAGTTCTTCCGCAACGACGATTTGGATGCGAACGATTTCTTCAACAAGTATCAGCGGTCAACTCCTGCTGCCTACACGCCGGTTCCCAAGTTGAGACAGAACATTTTCGGCGCCAACCTTGGCGGACCATTGTTTATTCCCCATGTGTTCAACACCTCGCGGCAGAAGACCTTCTTCTTCTATAACCAGGAGTGGCGGCGCGTCATTCAATCAAGCGCTCCGGCTATCAACCCGACCATGCCCAATGCGGACCGTCCCACGGCGGGAACGAATCTGCAATACGTGGCCCCTGCCTATGCACCGAACCAGGTTGTTTATATCCCGACGGCAGCGCAGGTACCCGATCCTGCTTTTGCGGCCAAACTGCAGGCAGCCGGCCTTGCAGGCATGCGCGGTCAGCCCTTCCCGGGGCAGGTTATTCCAGCATCGCTTTTCGATCCGAATGCGGTGTTGTATTACCAGTCGAGCATCCTTCCGCACGCAAACACTCTAGGGGATAAGGCAACAACCGAGGAAGCCACTCCGACGACGGTAACCGAAGAGGTTGTTCGTATCGACCATGAAATCAATGATAAGTGGCGGATCCTCGGCCACTACCTGCATGACTCGCAGGCGACCGGTTCAGCAGACGCCGATCTGGGCTGGAATGCGGAGACGTATAACACCGTCAGCAGCGTCGAAAACAACCCGGCGAACAGCGCGGCGATCAAGCTGACAGGCGAGCTTTCTTCGAGCGTGCTGCTTGAAGCGTCGATGAACTATGACGGCAACATCATCAACATCACCAACTCGCCCAATGTTCTTCACCCGAGCAACTGGACCCCGAATACCTTCTTCACGAACTCGGGTTCGAACCAATACAGCGGCGTAGGTTGGAGCGGCAATGGCATTGGCGCGAATATGCAAACCGGTTATGGAGCATGGCACAACGCCGCTCAAGACTATGAGCCCAGGTTCGATCTCTCGGTTACACGCGGCAATCACGCAATGAAGTTCGGCTTCAGCTACAACCGCTACACCAAAAACCAGGAACAGCAAGCCAATGCCGCGGGTGTCTATGCCTTCGGACAGAACCAGACTGGCACCGGAGCAGGCGGAAATGCCGGCGATCCATTCATGAGCATGCTCCTTGGCCTCTCCACCAGTTATTATCAGCCGCAGTCGATGGCCATCCGGCACTATGTGAACCAGACGACGTCGGCGTATGTCAACGACAACTGGAAGGTGAGCTCCAGGCTGAGCCTGCAACTCGGTCTGCGTTACGATGCACTTCCGCACGCATGGGAACGCAACAATGCTCTAGAGAACTTTGAACCCTCGCAATACGTCAACCTCCCCGTGCTCTGGTCAACGACCAACCCGGGCGCTATTGACCCAAACAGCCCTGGAGTTCAGACGCCCCCGGGATTTGGTGGAGCTTCCTATTATCTCAACGGCATGGTCCACCAGGGACCAAACGGCGTGCCTCACGGGGTGGTAACCAACGACTACAACACGTTGCAGCCGCGCATTGGGTTCTCGTACGATCTCTTCGGCACAGGCAGGACCGTTCTCCGCGGAGGCTTCGGAACCTTCTACGAACGCCTGCAGGGCAACGACATCTATGACCCTTGCGAATAACAACCTGCCCTATGAATACCAACCGCTTGCGAACAGCGTTTACTTCAGCGCACCAAACTGCTCGTGGGAATCGACGGCATCCACGGCCAATCCTGCGAACTGCGCAAATCCGGCATCCCTTCCGGTCTATCCGGCCGGCATAGGTCTTTTGGACACAACCTACAAGGCTCCCGGCACCGCCATGTACTCGCTCGGCGTGCAACATGAATTGAAGCCGTCGGTGATTGCGGTTGTCCAGTACGTAGGCAATCTTGGGTGGCATCAGAACATCGACCTCCCGTTCAACGATTTCCCGATTAACACGCCCAACAACCTCCGGGAGGAGTCGGCCAAGGGTACGTTGCCGAGCTCGATTTACCCGGCCGGAAACAATGAGCTGGTCACCTATCCTGGATTTGGCCAGATGCAAGAGGAAACAAACAGCACCAACAACACCTACAACGGTCTGCAGGCCAGCCTGCGTCTGCAGAACAAGTGGGGCCTGAGCGGGGAGGCGGACTACACGTACTCGCACGCCATCGACCTGGGCGATAACGATCTGGAAGCTATGGACAACCCGTGGAACCTGAAGTATGACAAGGGCAGCACGGGTTATGACCGCCGTCAAATCTTCCAGGGCAACTACATCTATAGCCTGCCCATCTTTAACAAGTCCAATGGGCTGGCTCACTCCCTGCTGGGTGGCTGGCAGGTTGCGGGCACCTTCGTCAAGGAGACGGGCGAGCCCGGCAACGCACAGTCGGGCAACACGATCGGAGCCGGCTTTAGCGGCGTCACCGATCCTATCGGCTTGGGCGGCAACAGCACAGGGAACTACCAAAACCGCGCCAATGCCATCAACAAACCCCATTACCATCACAAGGTAGGGGACTGGTTCGATACCTACGCCAACGGCGGAGTCGGATCGCTCGCGCAAGATCCGCTGGCGCCTCCGATCCCCGGCTATGCGGGTGGTCCTAACCTCGGTTTCGGCAACGCAAGAAAAGATGAATTCGTCGGCCCCGGCCGTGTCGATTTCACAACCTCTCTTTACAAGAACTTTGCGATGACCGAACGGGCTCACTTCGAGTTCCGCGCCGAATCGTACAACACCTTCAACCATGCGGAGTTTAACCAAATCAATACGACGTGGACTGCGTCGCAGGGCGGGCAGTATGGCACGGCGACCGGCGATTGGGGCCCCCGCGTATTGCAGCTCGGCGCCAGGATCGTGTTCTAACCATTCGTATGACTCTCTTAAGTTGCGGCCCTGCCGCCGCCATGCGAGCAAGTTTAAGGAACTAGCTCATGTGGCCTCCTCCCCCTTTCTCCACCCGGGAAAGGGGGTTCCTTTTTATCTTTCGGCAGACGCGCCGCTATATTGCACCCAGGTCGTGGAGCCGGTTAAGGGATGCAAAAGTCGCGATACCTGACTCTTCCATCTGCCGATCTGGAAATCGAAATCGTGCTGACCGTCCTGATCAGCGGAATTTGGGGGGGTGCTGCGGACTTCGCTACAGCTTGTATTGCTGGAGCGAAAGCGCCGATAGAAGCGACGAGCACGACGCAAAGGGTGAAAAAAATAGCGCGCTGGGCATGATGCGAACACGATCTGTGCTGCTGTCGTCCGCGCGGGAGAAGCCCGGCTTTATCGGAGCGCCGTTCCATAGGACTATCCCCTTCCTTCCCCTATCTTGCCGAGAGAAGGTGGTTAGCGCAAGAATGCACTTTGAGGTAACCCGGTTACCGAATGGAAACTGCCGGCATCGAAGGCACCGGCACACCGCCAACCGTGTATTGCGAATTATGCAGAGCTCGCCAGCGAATAAGCCGGAGCATAAGAAAAACCAAGATCGCCAGTGTCAGCCATGCGAACCAATCGCCAAATAGAAGGTAGATCGTGGTGCTATGTATTGCCGGAACATTCACCAGCAGCGTAGCAAAAGGGGCAGAATTACTCTCTGTCTCCGCCAGTATTCGTCCACGGTTGTCGCTCACCGTCAGGAACCCACCTCTTGCCGCGCGTGCAACGCTGAAGCCGCTTTCCACACCGCGCATCACCGCGATGTGACCGTGCTCAAAACGGTCCAAAACAAAATCCCAGGCGGGCACTAGCATAAGGTCAGCGCCGGAATAGCCGTATTGCCGCGAGAGTCCGGTGAAATCCATGTCCTTGCAGATGGCCACTCCCCAAATCCCTTCATGTCGTCGTATCGTCGTAAGAGTCTTGCCGGATGCGAACCTGGATTCGACGGGTGGGAGCAGATGGTGCTTCTCATAGCTCAACACCTGCGCTCCAGGCGCATACACGCGTGCCTGGTTATACATCACCTGCGGATAGGTGTGGCCGAGCCCGACGATGATGGTGGCCTTGGTCTTGTCGGCCAATGATTGGAAGAGATCATCGATGCTCGCGGAATTTGGATCCACTACCTCGCCAAGATGCTCTGGAAGCACGATCACTTCTGCACCGCGAGCCGCCAACGCTGCCGCTTGAGCCGAGTAATCTCGGAGGAGTCGCTCGGTCTGGTCGCCCGCTGCGGCCACACCCGAGTTGGCCGACAGGTCTGAAGCAACCAAACCCACTCTTACCTCTCGACTTGGCGGAGGAATGAACGCAAGACGGGCTGCGCCAAAGGCCATAACCAACACGATTGCGCCGGTTGTCACGCTCACGATGCGCACCGCCTGCCTTGGCTTAGCTTTGCGCAGATGAATTCCGATGGCAAGCGAGGCGGAAAAGGAAAGCAATAAGAAGCTTATGCCCCACGGACCCGTGATCGCTGCCAGTTGAAGAAATGGAAGGCAGTTGAGCTGCGAGTAGGAGAGGCTGGCGGCGCTTCCATGCGGAGAAATGAGGCTAAATACGTATTCGAAAGAAACCCAAGCCGCCGGGAAGGCGAGGAGCGCACTCCACCATGCGCCACGGCGCAAGAGCGCTCGGTAGAAAAGCACCGCCAGCATAAACACCAGGGCCGGAACGACAAGGATTACCACACGGACGGGAGGCGGCATGTGCAGGGCCGCGCTGAAATAGTGCCACATATTCAGGCTGCCCAATGCCCAAGTTAGTGCCGAGGCGAGGGCCGCGGCCCACAGGGAACTGCGTCCGGCAAACAGCAGAACCGGGAGCGGGGCAAACCAGAGCAATGGCCACATAGGAAAGAGGCCGGTGCCGAACCAAACCATCACAGAGGTGGTTGCGATCACAACGAGTGCAATTGAGATATTCCGAGAATCAAATGCGAAGGCCACGAATGTATCTCCTTAAGGAACGCTGATAAAGGGATCGAAAACTTGCGACGGAAACATTCATGCGTCCGCCAAGGTAGAGCATGATCAAACCGTGCGAGAGGGCGCCAATTTCGAAGGTGATCTCCCACGGATCGTCCTTGCGGAAATAGCCGCTTTCCATGCCCTCCCTGAATACTTCGACCATAAGATTCGCAGTGGGAGAGAGGCCGGCCTTGAAGTCCTGTGGGTAGCGGCGGGCGCCTTCGCGAGCGGTGAGAAACATGAGCTCAAACAGTCGTGGATTGTCGAGAGCGTGGTCAAGGTATGTCTTGCCCATCTTGGTTAGCCGCTCCTCGATGCCGCCGGGAAAGCGCATTCCCGCAAGCCGCGCAGCCAAATCTTCGAAGCCCCGGTCGGCCAATGCATTCAAGAGACCCGCACGGTCGGGAAAGTGACGATAGATTGCCATGGCGGTGATTCCCGCGGCGTCGGCCACTTTGCGCATGGTCACCGCGTCGGCCCCCTCCTCATCTAGCAGGCGGCGGGCAGCGGCGGCGATTCTCTCAACGGTGGGAGGAGCATTTATGTGTACAGTGCATACATCACTCATGTGTACAGTGTATACATGAAGTCAACAAAACCGCAAGTCAAAATCGCCGAGCACAGATTTCACCCTCGGTATTGTGCTGCAAAGCTTCTGAGATCGTCATCCAATATCTCCATGTTTGTCTCCAATTAATCTGCAGAAGTCCTCTCTTCTCCAACGCAACCGCGGAATGCCGTGCGATCTTTAAGGTGGCTCTGGTGCAATGCATGATCCAGATCGCCATCTAGTTCTATCGATCGACGGCGAGGCGATCAACATAGAGCCTGCAGTATCCTTCGCAAGGAATCCAAATCTGTCTCTGCCAGCCGTGATTCGATTTCTAGGCTAGTACGCTCCCAGACAGGCGCGCTGGTAGTGATTAAAGTCCTGCCTTGACGGGTCAGCCTAATCTGTCTGACACGATGATCAGCTGAATCAATGGCGATTCTGACGAAGCCCGCCGCTCCAGGGTCTTGAGTGCTGCGGTCAGCGTCGTGCGGTCTATGGACAGTGTCGAAGCCAAATCAACCATCCCGGAAGGTCTCTCACGGTTGAGCAACATCAACAGAATGAATTGCCCATTACTTAGACCGAGGGGGCGCAACTCCGCATCGAAGCGTCGCGCTAGCGCACGAGCGGCACGTTGAATTTGGAAAAAGACTCCTTGAGCCCAAAGTGGCTCCTCACAAGGTGCGATCACGGTTCGTATCGTCATGTCTTCGTGCTCAGCAGGTCTGCTCGGAAGCCGGTCTGCGAATCTGTTCGACTTCCATCAGCACGAGCAATCGGCACGGAGGCGAGAAGTGCAATAAACATTCTGCGGTCGATAGGCATAAGGATCGTGGTTCCCGCGGAAGCTCATAGGTCATTGTGTTCCTAAGCACACAATCGGTCTTGTACATTCTTGCCACTCCGGGCACATCGTGCGCGCGAGCACGTTGCGTTTGGCGTAGAGCCGGTTTACGATTCACGAAGCTTCGAGCAATCCGCTTACCACGATGAGCCAGATCAGGAACCACCGCCGGTGGTCTCCAAAACGTTTCGCCACGCGAGTTGCCGCGTTGATTTCCAAAGCGCCGAAATATAATTAGCACTTCGAGGCATCCCACGTTCATGTCTTCCATCGATCCAAGGCATCAGACTGCTGTGATCGCGTACTGGGACGCTGTAGCATCAACCTATGTCTCCCGCTTCAGGAATGAACTAGAGAACAAGCCCTTGGATCAGGCTGTCTTGCGCGAGTTTGCGCTAAAGCTCGGGAAAGACGCCTTGGTATTCGACCTCGGATGTGGCCCCTGCGCCCATATAACCAGTTTCCTCAGAGACTGTGGAGTGAAAGTCGTTGGAGCCGATCTCTCGCCTGCGTGCATTGAGCTCGCGCGTAAAGAACAGCCATCACTTGATCTACGCGTTATGGATGCCGCAAATCTTCAAATGGAAGATTCTTCACTCGACGGTTTAGTTGCTTACTACCTTCTTCACTACATGCCTAAGCAGAGTTGGCCAGAAGTGGTCCAAGGGTTTGCGCGCGTACTGAAACGAGGCGGTCAGTTTCTTATCGTGATGAAAGACGGAAATGGCGAAGGATGGATCGAAGATCCGATGGGCGGTCCGCTTGATACCTATTGGGCAGCGTGCTCGTTGAAAGAGTTCGAACACCTCCTTCAACTCTCGAACTTCAGGATTATCGAGCGACGTCACCGCTCAGCACTCGCTCACGAAATCCCAATCGATCGCATCTATCTCCTCGCAGAATGCTCCAAACGATGAGCTTACAGGCGTTCGTGTTGGGTTTTACGAGGATAATTCTAGGCGAACGGTCTTGGATCGAAGAATAGATCTAGCGGATCACAGCGCCACCAAAGTTGTGAGTCCCTTCCGGATAGCACTCCAAAGCTTCAGGCAAGAGCGGAATCTTCGCTGATCCAGCTTTGAAATGCCGAACGAGGGGAAGACAGAGGCGTCATAGGCAGGGGGTCCGATAGCACGAATACCGGCATCGTGTTTGTCGGATTACTATTAGCAACTCGGCGTTTGTTGGCCTCGACCGCTAAAGCTCGTCGCAGGAGTTCGCACACGAACGCGCACTATCCGAGGAGGAAGGGGACTTCGCCCTACGGGAGATTAGTAAGCTCGCGCCGGATGATGTCGGCCTCACCGCGAATGGCTGTTCTGGTGATGTTCCCACCTTCGCAGTCGACCAAGGCTTCGATCAAACTTGGAGCTCCCATGGCGTAGCCTTGAGCAATCCGAAAGCGGTGCTCTCCCGTCCGCAACTTGCGGTCGTACTTGACCAGGTAGGCTCCTAGGGCGGCTGCGGCAACTCCGGTGGCCGCATCTTCAGGAAAACCGGCACGCAGAGGAAACTGACGCGCCTCCACATCCGCGTTTCGCTTATCTGTGCTGCGGGTGAATGGATAGATTCCCGTTACCTGAAAAAAGTCGCACAAGGTCCACAGCGCGTCGAAGTCGGGCGCCAGTTTGTCCAGGACTCCGGAGTCACACAATGGCACGAGGAGTTTGGGGCGCGATACCGAAACAGACTCAATTGGAGTAGCGTCGACGATGTTTTCGTTACTGATTCTCAATGCTGCCGCGACCATGGACACAGGAACGACCGCGCCGAAGGTAGGACGATTCTGTTCGAGTGTCACGAGTAGGTGTGCGCCCTGTTCCACGCAGCTCACTGCAAAGATGCCATTCAGTGTTTCGACTCTGACCCGTTTTGATGGCGTCTTTCGATCACGGACTGCCACCGTAATCGCCGCTACAGTGGCGTGTCCTGAAACTCCCATCTCATGTTCGGGAACGAAATAGCGAAGGCGGATATCTGCATCCTTGGATTGCGGGTTGAGAATGAAAACCGTATCGAGATTGAATTTCCGCGCCAAGGATTGCATAGTACGATCGTCGAGGTGATCGGCAGCCGGTATGACGGGACAAGGGTTGCCTCCGTGCGGGCCTGCGGAGAACACGCGGGTATGTACAACCTCGACCGATTGCACGTCGAGTTGTTTTTCATTCAAAGCCTGTTCTTTTGCGAAGCTCATCCCAACACCAAATGTTGATCCCAGAGAGAGAAAAGATACAAAATCTCGACGACTTATTGGATGAGAAACGGCCTTCGCTCCAAACGTCGCGTGTTCACTTAAATGCGGTTCGCACCTTCCCATGACTCCCGAGGGTATCTCTAAATTAGGCGCAATATCTTGCGTAATCTTGCGCGGCCTAGTTGGAGTCGGATGGGCAGTCAGGTTACTGGGGCCCGCCTCGGTACTGACCCGGGGTGATCCCCGTATGACGCCGGAATCGATGAGTGAAATGACTCTGGTCGCTGTACCCGACAGACAACGCCGTATCGACAACACTCATGCCGGCCTTCAGGAACTCTCGGGCCCTTTCTATCCGAATGCTCTCGAGGCAGGCATGAGGCGGCAGACCATAGACCTTCGAGAACGCCCGCGCAAGGTGGAAAGAGCTTCTGGACGTAAGGGTGCCGAGCTGCGCAAGGGATACGTCCTCCGCATAGTGAGCGTCTAGGTAGTCTCGAACCTTCCGAACGACGAAATCCTCCCGGCCAACCCGCAAACTATCTCGCCGTTGTTCAACGTGCATGCAAGTGAGATGCTCCACGATGGCTAGGAGGGATGACTCGCGACCCATGGTTGGCGCACCGTTCGCGACTGCCCGGTGCAGCCTCAACAGTCGCGAGAACAATTCGCGGTCCGTTACGACTGCACCACGGAAGTGCGGCAGTTGCTTTTGACCAGTCACCTCTAGCGCAAGCTCACTGAATTGATGTGGGTTAAGGCACAGGGTTCGATAAAGATACCCGTCTCCAGTCGCCGGCTCGCCCGTATGTGGTTCGCCGCCGTTGACGAAGAATATCTGCCCAGCCGGTGTTCTGTGTACGGAACCCTGATATGTGTACTGCTGAACACCGTCTTCAACCAGGCCTATCACTAGATGTTCGTGCGCATGACGCGCAAACCGGTGTTGCACGTATCGAGCGTGAACGATTTCGCCAGAATGGGGCGTATCCAGACGATGCATCCGAGCCCATTGTGCAGCTTGCGGCATAGCAAAAGCGACCCCCCGCAACTCCTCGTACCCAACTCGGTAGCGCTTATTCTACGCGGATCACCGCCGCTAGCAAGATTTTGCAAGACTGACAACGAGACTCTCTTGGAGAGTATTATGACGTCGATCACTCCACATCGCCATCTTCCATCCCGGGAATGCTGTTCAAACTTATAACCGTTTCTTAGCCCCTGAACTCGGAGGAAATCATCAAGAATTCGCTGGAAGCGCCCGACGAGAACGCCGTTTCACAAATCCATTACGAGTTGATCCGAACTCTCATTGACGCCGGCACCTGCCCGACTCGATCCGAATTGGCGAAACGCCTAGAAAAGCCTATTGCCGAGATCGAGCAGATACTTCGCGAACTGTCTGAGATTCACGGCGCTGTTTTGCACCCTCACATATGCGAACCCTGGCTCGTTCACCCATTTTCTACGACACCGACGGCGCACTGGGTTGAAGGGGGACATCGCAGTTGGTGGGCTCCGTGTGTCTGGTGCGCCCTCGGCATCGCCAGCCTTGTCGACGGAGAAATTCAAATCCACACTCGAGTTGGCGCAGAGGCTGAAGCGCTGGTCATTCCTGTCCTGAAAGGTCAACCCGTCGCTCACGAGGACCTTTGGGTACACTTCGGCATCCCACCTGCCCGCGCTTGGCAGAATGTCCATCAGCATTGCTCGATGGTCCTTGTTTTCCGTTCGCGGGAAGACATCCTCGCCTGGTGCGATCGGCATCGCCTCCAGCACGGAGAAGACGTTCCCCTGCAACAGGTCGCTCAACTCTCACGCGTCTGGTATGGAACGCATGGGGATCCAACCTGGCACAAATGGTCCGTTGCCGAAGCACAATCGATTTTCGAGCGGTCGGGACTTGTTTCGCCATTTTGGGACCTTGGTCAGAAGGAAGGCCGATATTGAGCACGCTAGAACCTGTTGAAGATCTTCGGCGAGTCGCCTAATAAGGGCCTCGCCGTATCCCGCCCGCTGCTGGCCCTATTGTTCGGATTTCACGATACGGCGTCCGAACTCCAATAGGTGGCAGTAATCAGCCCGTTCACGCTTCGAGCGGAACCGTGTATGCAGCCTCAATCAGCGCGACAATATGGTTACCAATTTCGCGGTATTTGGATGGTAGCCGTATTCGAATCCGCACCCGATCAGGCAGGCATCCCGTAGCGAGCAAGCTCCACCAACCCGTCAGGCGAAAGCGTGATTTGAAGGACCTGATTTGTGAGAGCTCCTTCTCCTTCGAGATTGGACAGAACGAGATGAAAGAGGCGCTTCTGACTCTCCAGGTTCAGGCCCCACGGAGCATCGACACAGACGAGGCCTGCGTGAAGGGGAACATCTGCATAGACTCCTTGGCTACCAGGCTTCGTCGCCGATCCCCGAAAGTCGACACCGTTGTTCGTGATGAACGTCCAATCGCCATCGAGATTTGTGGCCTTCAGCTGCCAACCCTTCTGCCCAGTAAGACCGAGATGATTGACGTGTGAGCACACGAATCCCTTGTTAGTAGCCAGCCCGACCAAACTCGGGCTGAGATTTTCATCGACCAGCAATTTTTGCACGCTTAGGTCCTCCCATGGAGGCCTCTCGAAGATGCTTCTTCGAGACGGAAATCCTGCTCGATTCGGGCAGAGCTTTCCGCTTTGGCCGGCCTCGGAGAGGCCGAGCCTTCGCAGTAGCGTCCCTGGCCACCACTTCCCAGCTCAGCCCTGTCCGTTATCGGTCCTGGAATCCTCCAAGTTGATCTAAACGAGCCTCAATGGGAACTGAAACTCTCGAAGAAGAAAGCAGGCAAAAAGCCGCAAAGTTGCGGTAGACGAAAAGCGGATCGTTTCGCTCTCGCGACGGGCACTCGCTCTATTCAAAGATCTTCTCAAACTGACGGGCGACAGAATCTATGCGTTCCCGGGGGCTCGCGACGAGAAGCGCTCAGGTAGCATTTTCTTAGGAAAATGCCACTCGGCGGCGGCTGCTTCGGGTACAGCAATTGTGGAACTGCTGTAGTTGTTCATTGCAGGCGAGCGGGCGCGATCCGTCGTGGACGAACAGCTAGGTTGGCGAATGGGCGGAAAACCCCATGATGTTCGGCGCTTGCGGCACGACTGAAAGTCATGTCAAGTTACAAAGCCAACCGTATCTATTCATCGGTCGGCTCGTTGCCCTGCTTGTCGGCGATCTTCTCCAACTGATTGCGCCAATCGAGAGAGTCGATGAAGGGGCGCGATTCGCGCCAGCCCGGTTCAACGATGACATGCAGTTCGAGATAAACACGCGTGCCGAGCAGCGACTCGATCTGCTTGCGGGCGCCGGTGCCGATCTCTTTCAGCTTGGCTCCGCCTTTCCCGATGAGGATGGCTTTCTGCCCTTCGCGCTCGCAGTAGATGGCGGCAGCGATGCGGGTGAGTGGGAGGCGAGCCGGAGACTGACCTTTTTTTCGCGGCGGCGCGGGAGGCTCGGCCTCCTCGTACTGCTCAATCACAACGGCAGCGGCGTAAGGCACTTCTTCGCCGGTTTCGACGAGGATACGCTCGCGGATCAGTTCAGCGACCATGAAGCGCATGGGCTGATCGGTGTATTGATCCTTGGGGTAGTAGCGCTCGCCGGTGGGCAGCACGTTCACGATTTTGCGCAGGAGCAGATCGAGCCCGTCGCGTTTGCGCGCGCTTACGGGGATGACTTCGGCGAAGTTGAATTCTTTTGTCAGGGTTTCGATCAAGGGCAAAAGCAGATCCTTCGCGACCAGGTCAATCTTGGTGAGCACGAGAAACACGGGGCAATCGAGGCCGCGGATGAGGCCGAAGAGAAACTCTTCTTCGCTGGCCCAGGAACTTGGCTTGCGCGCGGCATGTGGCGATCGAGGGGTATCTTCCCGAGCCTCAGAATCGAGAACTCCACCCCTCGAACCAAGACCTGTTCGTGGGGACCCCGGACCCAGGGCACCCACCAAATTAACTTCCGCACCAGGGATCCCGCCCGGCTCGCCTGCTGCCTCGAGTTGGACACGGCGGCTGGCGTCGATCAGCACCAGCACGAGGTCGCGGGTTTCGAGAGCCTCGTGGACTTCCTGCAACATGCGCCGGTCGAGCTGGGACGCGGGCTTGTGCACGCCGGGCGTATCGACAAAGACAATCTGTGCGGCGGGATGGACACGCTTGCGCGCAGGAACTTCGACCACACCGGCGATGCGGTTGCGCGTAGTCTGCGGCTTAGCGGTGACAATGGCCACCTTTTCGCCGGTGAGGGCGTTGAGCAGCGTGCTTTTGCCGGCGTTGGGCCGGCCGAGGATGGCGACGAATCCCGATTTCAAAGAGGGTAAGGCTCCTGATTGAGTTTACGGCGTTTTCGCGGGGTGAGGATGTTAGGAGCCGAAGGAGGCCTGGGACGTGCGTTGGCGCGGTGCTGGTTCGAAAGAATCCTGTCCCCTATTCCGGGAAGAGGCGGCGCGAAGTAGAGCAACAAGATGAAAAGAACGATCCTTCTTGGTCTACTTGCCGCAACCGTCGCCGTCATTCTCAGTGGGTGTTGGGCTTATTTCTATCTTTTGCTAATCCCCTGCCAAACCGTTTCTATCTCCTCTAATGAATGCCCTTTGGTTTCCGGCACAATGCGCCACACGAACAAAGCTGCGAAGATCCCCATCACGCCGTAAATCCAATAGGCGAACCCATGCTTGAAATGGTCCACCAGATAGGGATTTTTATCGAGAATGGGAAACGTCCAACTGACGATATAATTGGCGACCCATTGCGCCGCAACCGCCACGGCCATCGCCTTGCCGCGAATCTGGTTGGGGAAGATCTCACTCAGGAGCACCCAGGTCACCGGCCCCCAAGAAACGGCGAAACCAGCGGTATAGACCAACATGCATACGATCGCAATCATGCCTCTGCCGCCGAACCAGAAGGTCATGCCTAACGAAATCATGCTCACCGCCATCACCAGCGCTCCGATGATTTGAAGCGGCCTGCGGCCGAACTTGTCCACAGCCAGAATGGCAACCACGGTGAAAGTAAGGTTGACCGCGCCGACAATGATGGTTTGGAACAGGGAAGCATTGGTGCTCAAGCCCATACCTTTGAAAATGTCCGTCGCATAATAGAGCACCACGTTGATGCCGACGAATTGCTGGAAGACCGAAAGCGTGACGCCGATGACAATGAGGAGCACCCCGAAAGAAAACAACTTGCCGGAATGATGCACGCGCAGCGAGGTGCGGATTTCGGCAAATTCTTTTTCGGCTTCCTCCGGCGTTACCAGTTTGGCCAGCACCGCGCGCGCTTCGCTCTCATTTCCCTTGAGCATGAGGTAGCGGGGAGTCTCGGGCACAAGGAGAAGAAGCAGCAGGAAGAGGCCCGCGGGAATGGTGCCGGAGAGGAACATGTAGCGCCAGCCGATGCTATTCAGCCACGCGTCGCCGCTACCCACTTTGGAGATTCCAAAGTTGACGAAGTAGATCACCAGCATACCGAAGATGATGGCGAACTGGTTCCATGCCACCAGATTTCCCCGGACCTTGGGCGGCGCAATTTCCGCAATGTACATCGGCGACAGCATGGAAGCCAGTCCCACACCTATGCCGCCAAGGATCCGGTAAACAACAAAATTCGCCATGTATCCCGCTCCGCCATGGCCGATGGGGGCAAATGGAAACTCCGGTGCCGCAGCACCCAACGCGGAGAGCAGGAAAAGCACGGCGGCAACCACCAATCCGCGCTTGCGACCGAAGTGTGTGCTGACCCAACCGCCGATGAGTCCGCCGACGATGCAGCCGATGAGGGCACTGGAAACCACAAAGCCAAGCAACGAATTCGCCGCGTTGGCCTGGGCGGAGTTGGTCAGATCAGTAAATCGCGGATCGATGAAATATACCTTCAGACTGTCCACGGCGCCGTTGATTACGGCTGTGTCATATCCAAAGAGCAATCCGCCCAACGTGGCGATGAGGGTCAGCAAAACGACGTACGGATTTAGTCGCGACATACCATCCTGAGCATTATTATGGGGAGGACCGAGGGCCAAATTTGCGGTTCATTGTTGTTGTTGCGCAAGAGCGAAGAAAGAAGGCCACTTTCGCACAACCGGAGGCTGGTTGAAAGGTTTCCATTTCCCTCTACGTCACGCAGGTTTCAGAGACATGTTATCCGATGACAAATCATTTAACTCCAGACCGTTTTGGGGCCTGAATCGGTCGCTTTGCCCATTTCCAAATTGTCTGAATACTGAACATCGAAATCATAGCCTATTCGAATCGATGGTTAGATGATATTTGGCCGACGACAGGTCTTCCGCCTCACCCCGACAGGCTCCTGCGGGTCAAATGGATGCGGCAGAGAAGGAAATGGGCGTAGGGAGTAGCTACTCCAAGTCCTCGACTGCATCGACGGGCGCAATGGTCAAATGGGTGGGGCACGGAGACGGTACAAGCGCAAGCGGTCAGAGACTTAGTTGGCGCCGCTGCTCATGCGCAGCAGGAACTCTTCGACTTGAGCGCGGAAAACACCTTGAGCCTGGCGATCGACGCCGGAGGCAGCAGCGTGTCGCGAATCTTTCCCGTCTTTGAGAACAAATTGAAAACCAACCCCGTCGTCCGCCGCGCGAATGACTTCTGCATTGATGGTGAAGGAGCGCTCATCGGCAGGATTGCGCTTATCGGTCAGGGTCATCCGAACCACCGTGCCCGGATACCAGCGGTCTTCGGTAAAGACGAACGCTCCCGTCACGCTGACATCGCGAATTTCGTGCGGCACGGGACGTCCACCCGTGAAGAAGTAGGCAACGAGCCAGGGCAGCGCGGTCCGCGGCGCCTTGCGAGGGTCGGCAGGTTCGCCCGAAATCAAGCGCTTCAACCAGCCCTTGGAGGGCGCGGCTTTCCAGCGAGGGGCGGGCGCCTGGCCCGGCTGGATGGGGGCGGCGACGGGCTCGGGAGCAGTCGGCGCGGTGATGGTCGGCGTGATCTCAGGCGGAACAGGGACGGCGGGGATGGAAGCCGCCGAAGCAGTTGGAATCGGTGGATTCTCGCTGGGAGCTTTTGGATTTGACCGATCCACAAAGGGGATTAGATTCCCAACCGCTTTCGGATGTTGCCGGTCGTTCGCCGAGGCGGCGCTTTGGCTGGATGCCGGATTTTGTTCAGGTCGCGTTTCGGTCTTTGGGTCGGCCATCTGCTGCAGCCGCCGCTTCATCTCCTCAGGAGCGCACAGGATCAATCGATCGCCGGGCTGGGTTCCGGTAGAAGCAATGGTCTGGCTCGGCAGAGCGAGGATACTTGTGGCTGACCCGATCGGAGCGGTGGCCTGGGCGAAGGGAAACGACTCGACTGCATCGAGTACGACGGAGCTGCGGTCGAGGTAAATGAGATCGAGAGGGACACGCACGCTGGTGGGGGAGATGCTCTGGATGGGCACGATCCAGAGCCCCACACCGCTGCTTGGTGTGATGCCGGGCAAGCGGGCATCGAGACCGGTCGTGGAGCAATCGGGGATTTCCACGTTGGCGCAGAGGAAGCGTTGCCGGACCTGGTTGTAGGCGCAGTATTTGCCCGCTTCCGGATTGGACCGGTCCCCTGGCAGGAGTGCCTCCCCTGGGGCCTTCTCTTCAACTTTCCGGGCTACGGAGGATCGAAAATGCGAAAAGTCCGCCATCGGTTGCTCTGTCCTATTTTCGGCTGTTTTCGCATGCGCTTCCAGTCGAAACGACTGAATTCATGGAATTTGGTAATGGATGCAAGTCGTTTTCGAGGGTGTTGACCGGGGCCCGACCCCACTGACACCTCGATTACGGCCGGAACGACCGCGTTGCTGGCCGAACGGGGCGAGCCAGACGGGTGGGAACCCCAGACGGGTGGGAACCATTGAAGGTAGTTCCCTGGCGTCACGAGGCTTGAGCGGCAGCAGTTTCAATATGGGGCGGGAAGACGCGCAGGCGCTCTACCCGGCGATCGGTTGAGGCAACGACCTCGATGCGCAGGCCGGCGTGATCGAGCATCACGACTTCGCCACGCAGAGGGATGCGCCCTTCGATTTCGCTGACCAGGCCGCCAAGGGTTGTGGCTTCAAACTCCCCATCGATTTCGACTGGCTCCCCGAAGAGATCGACAAGCTGATCGACGGGGAAACTGCCGGGGACCAGCCATGAGCCGCCAGCCTCGCGTTGCGGATCTTCGACCGGCGTATCGGTTTCATGCTCGTCTTTGATGTCGCCGACGATTTGCTCCAGCAGATCTTCGATGGTGACCAATCCGGCAACGCCGCCATATTCATCGATGACGATGCGCATGTGCTGTTTTTCACGCTGCATTTCACGCAACAGCTCGTAGCCGCGCTTGGTCTCGGGCACGAAGGCAGCGGGACGCTGGATCTGGGCAACTGTGCGCGTGCGCGCCTCTTCATCGGTGATCTGCAGCAGGTCGTGCGCGAAGGCGATGCCGGTCACGTTGTCGAGCGAACCGGAGTAAGCCGGCACGCGGGAAAAGTTGTGATCGCGCAACTGCTCGATGAATTCCTCGAGCGTGATGGACTCGGGCACGGCAAAGACGCGCGGGCGCGGCGTCATGACTTCGCGCACCAGCTTGTCACCGAACTCGACAGCGGAACGCACCAGATCGCGATCGGTTTCCTCGAGGATTCCCTCTTCCTGGCCCGCTTCGAGCAGCGCCTCCACGTTGACCGCAGCCTCTTCTTCAAGGTTGGGAGGCTGGTCTGCGAGCGAGGCCACGGAGTAAAAGAAGCGCACAAACACCGTGATGGGCGTAACTGCCCAGAGCAAGAAACGGATGGGCCACAGCAGGCTTGCGGCCCAACGGCCTCGGGTGAGATTGAAGAGCGCCGTGGGCAAAACCTGGTTGCAGAAAACGACAACGAGGACAACGCCGAGGACCGCCTGGGCAATCTCGGCATAGGATGGCCGGCCGAGGTGGGGTCCACGATCGAAAAGCACCGCGCCAAACACGAGGGCGATGATCCCGAGCGCCAGTTGCTGCAACACTGCGGCAGAGATGGCTGCGTGTTCGCGGCTCAGGCCGAGATGCGGCTCGACTTTTTCTTCCCAGGCGTCGATGTTGTCCTGGACTTCCCGGGAGAGGATCTTGCCAAACTCGGAGTAGACACGGGTGATGTAGGCGGCGAGGGTTTCGACGAGGGCCGCGAGGACGAGGAGAGAGATAGTGAGGGCGCTCATATTCGGCGCCTTTTCCCTGGTTGAGTCGTTGCTTTCCCAGGTCTCAGAATCGAGACCTCCACCCCGCGAACCAAGATCTGTTCGCGGGGACCCCGGACCTGGGGCACCCATCCGACTTTGCGCGCTGAGGTTCGTGCTTTCCCACCCATTCCACGATGTTGCCGTGGAATGGATGGGGCACCCAATTTTGTGGCTGATGTGGATTCAGTGCGTTCGATGAGGCCCTCGGGCAGGCCGAGCTGCACGCGGAGGCGGCGCTCGCGGTGCGCCATCTGGCCTGTGTCAGTTTCGTGGTCGTAGCCGGCGAGGTGCAACAAGCCGTGGAGGATGAGAACCTTCAGCTCCATTGATAGGGAGTGGCCGCACGCAGTGCCTTGGCGGCGCGCTGCAGGCACGCTGACGGCGAGGTCGCCTGCGTATTTTTCTTTGTCTTGAACGAGAACATAGGCAGGGAATGAGAGCACGTCTGTGGACTTGTCGATGCCGCGGAATTGGCGGTTCAGGCGGCGAATCGCTGCATCGGTTGTGAGCAGGACTGACACGCGGCCAGGGAGGCGGACAGCTGCCTGGGCCCGGGAGAGGAAGCGAGCGAGTGTGCGCGCCGAAGGGACGAGAGCAGACGGGGATGTGTTGCGCAGGGCGCTCGCAGATCGGCGCCTGACCGAAGCGGACTTCGGGGCGGGGTGGAAGCCGGGGCCGCTACCAACAGGTCTTGGTCCGCGGGGCGATTGGGTGTCCAGATCTGGGTCGAGGAGAATCATCGTACACGGAGCCGCAAGGAACGCGGCCCCGGTTCACCTTCAATTTTACGCGAAGGCTGGATTTACTGTGGTTTGGCAGCCGGAGCCGACGGTGCAGGCGGTTCGACGGCCATATTCTCGCTGAGCGAGAGCGGCAACTCCTGCTGCTGGGGCTTGGCCGACTCGTAAGCGCGCACAATGCGCTGGACCAGGGCATGGCGCACCACATCGCCGTCTTCAAAGTGGCAGAAGGTGATGCCCTCGACACCATCGAGCACGTTAATGGCATCGACCAGGCCGGACTTGCGCGGATTGGGCAGGTCGATCTGGGTAATATCGCCGGTGATGACCGCCTTGGAGTTGTTGCCCATGCGGGTGAGAAACATCTTCATCTGCTCGACGGTGGTGTTTTGCGCCTCGTCCATGATGATGAAAGCATCATTGAGAGTGCGGCCGCGCATGAAGGCGAGCGGCGCTACCTCGATGATGTTCTTCTCGAGCATCTTGTCGACGCGTTCGGGCTCGAGCAGGTCGTACAGGGCGTCGTAGAGCGGGCGGAGGTAGGGATCGACTTTCTCCTGCAGGCTGCCGGGCAGGAAGCCAAGGCGTTCGCCGGCTTCGACGGCGGGGCGCACCAGGACGATGCGGGTGACCTTCTTGGCATTGATGGCCGCGACGGCCATGGCGACGGCGAGGTAGGTTTTGCCTGTACCGGCCGGGCCGACGCCGAAGACCATATCATTCTGCTCGATGGCCTCGACGTATTTGCGCTGATTGATGGAGCGCGGATGCACGGAACGCTTGACGCTCGCGGAGCGCTGCTTGCCCGCGTCGGCGATCGAACGCAGCGTGGTGGCCGGGTCGGCAACGACCAGGCGCAACATGCCGTTCAATTCTCCATTGTGCGGATTGATGCCCTGGCGGCGGAGTGCTTCGAAGTCCTGAAAGATGCGCTGGACTCGAGCCACCGATTCTTCCGGCCCCTCCACGTGTACGGCGTCGGATCGCAGGTCGATCTTTACGCCTAGTGAATCCTCCATCAGTCTGAGGTTTTCATCGCGGGTCCCAAACAGGGGCTCAAGATTCGGTGTGATCTCAAGATCAGCGTTCAGACGGCCTCCAGTTCTGCCCTTCGGGCAGGTATAGACAGTGGATTAGATTCCATTACGGAATACATCGGCAGGTTGGCGCGAAAAATTTTTGTGGTGGAGTGGAACGTGCGGGCGAGCTTCGGACTTGGACGGGTCCCGAGCTGCAGCGTGTTGGCTAAAGTGCCCAAGCGTGGTGTATGGGGAGAGAGTAGCGCTGGCTGGTTCCGGCGTCAATCCCACGACCATAAAGATTTGGGGAATTAGTGACGGGTGGGGTACAGGCGCCGCAGCGTTGACCCTTGGGCGGGTTTCCCGTAGACTAAGAAATTGCGAGGGATGCGGCTCATGTTGCCTTTCTACCCGCACCATTCAGCCCCTAGGAGACTCAGCAAGACGCGGCGCAAGCCGTGGGTCAGCTCCGAGTTTGGGCCAAAAGATTAAGGAACAATCATGGCAAATCATGTTTCCGCGCTGAAGCGCGCCCGTCAGACCGTAACCCGTACCGAAGTGAACCGCGCCAACCGCACCCGAGTGCGCGGCAGCCTGCGCCTTCTGCGCGAGGCGCTGGCCAAGGGCGACAAGAAGGCCGCGCAGGCGCAATATCGCGCCACTGTTTCGCTGCTCGACAAGAGTGTGCAGAAGGGCGTGCTGCATGCGAACACGGTTTCGCGGTATAAGAGCCGTTTGAATGCGCGGTTGAAGACGCTGGTTCTGGCGACTGCGACGCCGACAGCTGCGAAGACCAAGTAGCAGCGGCTGAGGGTTGAAGATCGGAATGGCCGGGATGACTCCCGGCCGTTTGTGTTTTGTTGGCAGCCTTCAATTGTGCGGAAGCGGCTTGACGGACGCGACCATTGGGTTGACTTCGGCTTGAGAGAAGGTCGGTCCGCTACCACCTTTGGCAGATATGACGATCTGGTAGTGATAGTCTGCCGAATCGAAGAGATCAAGACGGACTCGGTAAGGCGGATCGGTGGGATTGCCCTCCTGAAAGCCTCGGAATTCTCCGGCGCTAATCGCGTAAATGGCCCTCATGTCTCCTAATATCAGCTGCTTCATTTCCAACAAGAAACTGCTCGCTTCGTTCCGGCTCGGTCCCTTCCACAATTTCAACTGATCCGGCGTTGCAGCCATTTCCGCGGCCATTAGCTGATAGCCCGAGATACCGCTCTTTACGGGCCTGGCGTTGTCCCACATCGCCTTCTCGAAGCTGTCGGCCTGCGGTTTGTACAGAATCATCTCCAGGTGTCGCTCAGGGAACGGAATCATGGCAATGCCGGGTGCACTTTGAATTGTTCCGAATCTGCCCCACGGGGTGTAAACCGTGAGTCCAAAGAATACGAGCGGATTGTCTGACAGCGTTGCCAGACTCTGATCGGGGAGTGGAACAGGGAGCTGGGCCAATTCCGGGTAGTTGCGTAACATCGACCGGGCCTCAGTCCGCGGGGCGAGCCATTCGGCCGCCTTTCCGGCCATCCACATTAGAGTGAAGACGACCACCACCGCAATCACAACCCGCTTCGGGCTGACATGCCACCATTTCCGCACCGGCTTATCCTTGTGGCAATAGTAGCAATGCCAGCGATCAGTTCAGGCGTTCGAAGATGCCAGCCGCGCCCATACCGCCGCCGACGCACATGGTCACCATGCCGTAGCGGGCTTGCCGCCGGCGCATTTCTTGGAGAAGGGTTGCGGTGAGTTTAGCGCCCGTGCAGCCAAGGGGGTGGCCAAGGGCGATGGCGCCGCCGTTGACGTTGACCTTTTCGGGATCGAATCCGAGTTCGCGGATGACGGCGAGCGCCTGTGCGGCGAAGGCTTCGTTGAATTCAATGAGGTCGATGTCGTCCAGCGTCAATCCGGCGAGCTTCAGCACCTTGGGAACCGCGTAGATGGGGCCTACTCCCATTTCCTCGGGGAGACAACCGGCGACGGCGTAGGCGACGAGGCGCGCGAGGGGCTGGAGGCCGAGTTCCTTGGCGCGGGCGGAATCGATGAGTACTGCCGCGGCTGCGCCATCGGAGGTCTGCGAGGCATTGCCGGCGGTGACAGTTCCCTGCGCGTGGAAGACGGGTTTGAGCGCGGAGAGTGCGGCGGCCGAAGTGTCGGCGCGTGGGCCTTCGTCGGCGGCGAAGCTGGATTCGGTGACGGTAGGCTTGCCGGCCTTTGTGCCAGGGACTGAGCTGGTGATTTTGACGGAAATCAGTTCGTCATCGAAGTGGTGGGCGGCCTGTGCGGCGAGTGCCTTCTGGTGGCTCGCGAGTGCGAAGGCGTCCTGATCTTCGCGGGAGATGTTGTAGTGGCGCGCGACGCGCTCAGCGGTGAGACCCATGGTGAGGAGCGATGCTGGATAGTGCTCGGCGAGCCATGGATTGGGGCTGGGCTTGCTGCCGCCCATGGGAATCATGCTCATGGATTCTGCGCCACCCGCGATGACCACGCGGCAGGTGCCGGTGCGAATGCGCATGTCGGCCTGCGCAATGGCTTCGAGGCCCGAGGCGCAGAGGCGGTTCACTGTTGCGCCGGGGATTTCGACTGGAAGCTGGGCGCGGAGAGCCGCAAAGCGCGCAATGTTGAAGCCCTGCTCGCCCTCAGGCTGCGCACAGCCCAGGATGACGTCCTCGATTTCGCTCTTATCGAGTTGAGGAACTCGATCCAAAGCCCCGCTCAATGCAATTGCGGCAAGATCGTCGGGGCGGGTGGTGGCCAACGCGCCTTTGGGGGCGCGGCCTACGGGGGTGCGTACGGCGCTGACGAGAACGGATTCGGGCATGGGGGCTACTCCGGTGGACAGTGGACGGTGAACAGATGACAGATTACGGATGACAGATTACAGAGAAGCCGAGAAACAGTGGATCAGGCAGCTCCTCGCTTGAGCTTCGATTCGATGCGCACAAAGGCGAGATGGACTGTTTCTCCGTCTCGAGATTATTCGGGTAGGTCGACCAGCGTCCACTTGCCCTTGGCATACAAGTGAAACACGGCACGGTGATCGAGGGTGGTGTCTTCGAGGGCGTCGTGGTCCGGAGGCGGGGGCCGGTGGGGTAATCCCGTTTGCGCCTCATGCACGCGCTCCGGCGATGCGGGGTCGATGCCCCAGTTGAAGCCAAGGACGCCGCTGGAATCGTGCCATTGAAGGCGGCTGGTTCCTTGAGCCGTGGCCAGCACCATGGGATGTTCCGGCGCGCTCGCGAAGAAGACCATCAGCGAGACGGTGCCGTTCGCCGCGCACAGGACGGCCCAATCCGAGGAGCCGGTGCGCTCGAGACTGGCGTGAACGACGTTTTCAGGTTGATGGGCTTCGTAGGTTTGCGGGATGAGGCAGCCGCGCTGGTTGAGGACGGTTTGAATCGCGGTGGGCAGGTCGGGAAAGGAGCTGACCGGCAAATGTCGAATGATGTACGGGGTGGACCGGCCATCAAACAGGCTCTTGCCGGACTCGACGAGCAGGGCCCGGGGCGGCGGTTGTTGAGCAGGGACCAGAACGCCGGCGAAGAGCAGTGCGCCAGACAACCATACGCCAGGGCGTCCTACTCGATTTCGATATCGAAAAGAATCCGATCCGTCCATGCTTTTGCTTCCATCTCACGTTCCCTGTCAGCGGCCAGAAGGCGGTAACCTTCCGCCAAGGCCGCTTGCCTTGCCTCTATGGTTACCGGCGCCGAGACTTCGTTATTTTTCGAGGCGCTCACTCTTCTCATCATCGTCCCCTGAAGCGTTCACTTCAACATTAGTTCCGCAGCGGCTTGCCGGTCTTGAGTGTAAAGGCGATGCGCTCCTGGGTTTTGCGTTCACCGCATAGGGAGAGAAATGCCTCGCGCTCCAGGTCGAGCAGGTACCGCTCGCTGACCGGTGTCCCGGCGGTGACACGACCTCCGCAGAGTATGTACGCCGCCCAGCGCGCAACTTTTTGATCGTGCTCGGAGGCGTAACCGGCTTCGCCCATGAGAAAGATGCCGGTCTCGAGCGCGCCCAGGGCATTCAAGCCGGGAGCAGGAATCTTGGTGCGGGGAACGGGAGCGGTATAGCCCGCCGCGGCCAGGTCGGCGGCCAGTGATTTTGCGTCGAGGAGCAGGCGTTCGCGGTTGAGGGTGATGCGGTCGGACGGGGCAAGTAGACCGAGAGCGCGGGCCTCCGCGGCTGAGGTCGAAACTTTGGCCATGGCTATGGTTTCGAGCGAGCGCCTGAGCGCCGCGGCCATCTCTGCCGATTGGGCGAAACGCGAGCCCAAGGCCGAATCTTGCCCGCGTGGATCGGGAGGGGTAAGAGCAGTTGCGGCATCGACGGCGCGCAGAAGCATTTCCTTCGTGCCTCCTCCGCCGGGGATAAGGCCAACACCCGTCTCGACGAGACCGATGTAAGTTTCGGCATGCGGTTGACGCCGCGTGGCGTGGAGACAGATTTCCGCGCCGCCCCCGAAAGTGAGACCGAAAGGTGCGACCACGACCGGCCGCGGACAGAACTTGATGGCCGCTGTCATCTGCTGGAAAGCGCGGATGGCGCCATCGACTTCTTCCCACTCGCCCTCCTGCGCGATGAGCAGTAGCTGCAGCAGGTTCGCGCCGACGCTGAAGTTGTCGCGATCCCCGGTGATAACGAAGGCGGAGAAGTCGCGGACGGCATCGGAGTCGGCGCGGAGGACGGAAGAGACGAGCGCCACGACGTCGCCGCCGAGGGCGTTCTTCATGGAGTGGAGTTCGATGCAGCCGATGCCGTCGCCGAGATCGACAAGCGATGCGCCGGAGTTGCTGCGGACCACACTGTGCGAGCGGCGGAAGTCGGCAACACGGGCGTGGCCGGGCTGCTGGGCGATTGGCTCCCAATGTGTGGTCAGCGGGTTGTAGCACTGCGGCCCCACTTTCGAGTACCAGGACGCAGTTTCGGGCTCGTGCTCGAGCATCTGTTCGACGGCTTTGCTGACCGGGAGATCGAGCTTTCTCATCTGGGCGACGGTCTGGGCTACGCCCCCAGCGTCCCACATTTGAAAGGGACCCAGCTCCCAGTTGAAACCTGCGCGCATGGCGGCGTCGATCGAGGGCGCGTCGTCGGAGGCTTCGCCGATGCGGTCTGCCGCGTAGTTCCAGAGAGAAGAGAGAAAGGGCCACAGGAATTTGGCGGCCTTGTCTTTGGCGGGGTCGTTGGCCAGCAGAATGCGCAGGCGCTCTTCGACGGTCTGCGCGTTCTTCGCCATTTCGACAGCGGGAAGCGCAGGTTTGGCCGCGGGGCGATATTCGAATGTGGTGAGGTCGAGGACCAGGCGTTCATCCTTACCGTCGGCGCCGCGGCTTTTTTTATAAAACCCCTGGCCTGACTTATCGCCGAGCCAGCCGCGTTTCACGATTTCAGCGAGGATCTCGGAGAAGCGGCCTGGCATTGCCCCTTGCGGAAAGTTGGCAGCTACGTGGGCAAGGATGTCGATGCCCACCATATCGGCCAGACGGAAAGTTCCAGTGCGGGGCCAGCCGATGGCGGGGCCGGTGAGGGCATCGACTTCTTCAATGGTGAGGCCCTGGTCGAGCATCAGCGTGGCGGCGGTGAACATGACGGCCACGCCAATGCGATTGGCGATGAAGTTGGGCGTGTCGTTGGCAAAGACAATCTGTTTGCCCAGGATGCGATCGGCGAAGGCGGCAAAGGCGGAGACGACGGCCGAATCGCTTTCGTCTGTCGCAATAATTTCAAGCAGGCGCATGTAGCGAGGCGGATTGAAGAAGTGGGTTCCGAAAAAGCGATCGCGCCTGGCACCGAGACTGGCAGCGATGTTTTTTACCGGCAGGCCGGAAGTGTTGGTGGTGAGGACAGCTTGCGGTGCGAGATGCGGCGTAACACGTTGGAGCAGGGAGGTTTTGATTTCCAGGTTCTCGGCTACGGCTTCGACGATCCAATCGCATTGGGCCAGCCTGGGCAGGTCGTCGTCGAAGTTGCCCGGAGTGATGAGCGCGGCCAAGGATGCTTCGTACAACGCGGCGGGCTTGGTTTTGGCGAGTGCGGCGATGGCGGTTGTTGCGAGACGGCTGCGTGGGCCTTCTCCGGCCGGAACCATGTCCAGAAGAAAAACGGGAATGCCGGCGTTGGCGAGATGAGCTGCGATGCGCGAGCCCATGGTTCCTGCACCGAGAACCGCAGCGCGGCGCACGAGCAGCGGCTTGGCAGCGATGCCGACGGTGGCGGCTGGTGCGGTGGTGCTCATGGGGGATTCTCCTCAGGCGGGCTCGATTGCGAAAAGCTGTCGCAATCCCGCCCCGAGGATACGAAACGCGGCTTGCGGGGTCAAATCAGCGACTGCTGGCGTAATGCGATGAGTGGAAGAAGCGCCGGCGGAGGTCATTTACTTCTGCAGGAGCTTGAATGCGTGTGTCCACTGGTTGCGCACAAAGCCTGGAATGCACCACAAGATGCAGAGCGGTTCGATGGCGCGTGCGGCTTCTACCGCACCCATGTCCGCTGTCTCCCAGCCCAACTCGCCGCAGATGCGGGTTACGGTCTTCTTCGCGCCTTCGTTGTTACCGCAGATGAACATGGTGGGTTTGCCGTCTTTGAATTGCGGATCGACCATGCATGCATTGCCCACAGAGTTGAACGCCTTGACGAAGTGGGCCGTGGCGAATTCACGCTGCAACTGCTCCATCAGGGATTCGTTGTAGGTGGTGAAAAACTTCAGAACGCCATGGACCGGAACATCATCCGCGATCGGATTGCAGGCATCAATAACCGGTTTGCCCGCCAGATTCTGCGCACCGGCCAGGTAGAGCGCGTCGACGGCGGCGTCACCCTTCACGGCCAGTACGAGCAACTCGCCAAATTCTGCTGCGTGGGCGAAGGTGCCCACCTGGGCTCCTCTATTCTTTGTGGCCCAATCCGCAAGCTTTTCCGGCGTTCTTGAGCCTACGGTTACGGTGTGCCCATGCTTCATAAACCCGGCAGCCAAAACTTTCGCGACATCGCCCGATCCCAGAACCCCGATCTGCATTGCAAGCTCCCTTGAGGGGGAGTGTAGCCGGTTGACCTGTGGCTTTCAAACCGGCTCGCCCTGGAGGCGGCGTTCACGCGCGGTTAACAGCAAGACAGCACGGGGAGAGAGCAGCGCGACTCCACCTGCGGTATTCTTAAGGCTGGAACTCCCGGGTAGGAGTCCCGTCCTCGGAAATGACCCTCTTCAAGCCCAGCACTTGGGAGACTGCCACCGCGCTGGTGCTGGCGGCGTCAGCGGCGGGTTGCGCTGTCTGGTGGTTTCGTCGCCGCCGGCCCACTGCCGATGAGATTGAACGGGCGCGCCGGTTGAATCTAGCGCTGGCCGGACGGCTTGTCGACGGAATGCTTTTGGATGTGCGCACGATGCCGGTGGAAGAGGGACGCACGCTGACCATGCTCGAGTACAGCTATCGCATTGGCGGCGTGGAGTATGAGTGCTCGCAGGACATTACGGCCATGAGCGAAGTGGTGGACCCGGCCGAAGTGCGCGCGGGTTTTCCCTGCTCCGTGCGGTATTTGCCGGGCAGTCCGCAGAACAGCATCGTGGTGGCGGAGGAGTGGTCGGGACTGCGGGTGGCGCTTTCCGAGTTGTCGGCCAACGCGCATCCTGTGCCCCACGACACGCCCGAGAAAAGCCCTCAAGCAAGCTGAAGCTTGGGCCGCGCGGCACCGGAAGGTTAGCGCCCATTCCCCGCCCCAAAGTACACTGAAGATATGCATGTCCATGCCGCGCCCACTGGTCCGGGCGCAAACAGGACTCAATCCGTACTACGCATCTCGCTGGCCGCCACCCTGGCTTACGTGGCGATCACCTTTGTGGCAGGATTGCGGGCTCACTCGCTGGCGCTGTTGTCTGAAGCGGGTCACAACGTTTCGGATTTCCTGGCCCTGCTGCTGAGTTTCGTCGCTGTTTATTTCCAGACGCGCCCCGCGAACGATTCCAAGACTTTCGGCTATCAGCGCACCGGGGTGCTGGCCGCATTCATCAATGCGGCGACCCTCATCGTAATCTCGGGCTGGATCGCAGTTGAGGCCGTTCACCGGCTCAACGCGCCGGTCACCGTCCAGCCGAAGTTGATGATGATGGTGGCGGCGGCAGGCGTGGTGATGAACGGCGTGATCGCCGCGCTGCTGTGGGGCGTCGCGCGCGATGTGAATCTGCGCAGCGCTTTTCTGCATATGGCCGGCGACACGCTTTCGACGGCCGCGGTGATCGCGGGAGGCGCAGGGATTTTATTCACGGGGAAGAACTGGATCGACCCGGCGCTTTCGCTGGTGATTGCAGCACTCATTCTCTGGTCGAGTATTGGCATCGTGCGCGAGACCTTGAACATCCTGCTCGAAGGCACGCCGCGCGGCGTTTCGCTGACGGAGATCCGCTCCAGCATGGAAGCCGTGGAGGGAGTGGTGAATGTGCACGATCTGCATGTCTGGTGCCTCGGATCGCAATCGAACGCACTAGCCTGCCACGTGACCATTGCCGATATTCCTCCTTCGGAGAGTGCGTGCATCCTGGTTAAACTCAACCACGTTCTGCGCGATCATTTCCACATTAACCACACCACGGTGCAGTTTGAGCACGTGGGCTGCGAAGAACTGGAAGGCTGCGTGGTGCCGATGGAAGAGATGGCGAGCGGCGCCGGGCAAGGGCATCATGGACACGCGCATTAGAAAAGTCTCCGGAGGTCGTTCGCTTGGTTCGAGCTTGTGCTCTTTCTGCAGTCATATGTCTTGCCCTGATCCCGGCTTTTTCCAGTCATTCCCGACCCGCACTTGGCGCCGCAACGAGCCAGTCGTCCACGGCTCCACTCGAATCGTTTACAGGGGAATACGCCGATCCCAATGATCCCGATACGCCGCTGAGCTTTTATGTGCGCGACGGGAAGCTGGTTGTCGAATCGGACCGCCTGATTCCAACGGAGCTGACTCCCCTTTCAGCCACGGAATTTGGCCAGCCGGAATCGAAAGTGACGATGCGGTTCACACTCGATGCTGCCGGTCACGGGACGAGCGTGGTGGCTTCGAACGAGTCCGACGTCACCTATCGGCGCATCGGCGAACCCGTGCATCATGTTTTTCACGATTACCAGCGCGCCGAAGTCATGATTCCGATGCGCGACGGTATCAAGCTGCACGCGGTGATTCTGAAACCTGCGGACATCGCCGGGCCGCTGCCCATCCTGATGCAGCGAACGCCTTACGGGGTGGATTGGAGTACGCGCGCGTCGTTTTTTGCGGTGCGGCCCGAACTGGCACGTGACGGCTACATCTACGTGGCCGAGGATATTCGCGGGCGCTACAGGAGCGAGGGCCAGTTTGTGATGAGCAGGCCGATTGAGGATCATCACGACCCGAAAGCGATCGACGAAAGCACCGACACCTACGACACGGTGGATTGGCTGATCAAAAATGTGACTGGGAACAATGGGCGTGTGGGCGTCGTGGGCACCAGCTATCCCGGCTTTCTGGCGATGGCGGCGGGCATCGATCCGCACCCGGCAGTGAAGGCGATTTCGCCGCAAGCGCCCATGATTGACGTGTGGATGGGCGACGATTTTTTTCACAACGGGGCCTTCCGGCAGAGCTATGGGTATGACTACGTAAAGGGCCTGGAGTCGACCAGGGAGCGCGCCGATGTGGACTACGGAAAAGACAAGGACGGCAAGCCCCGCGATGGATTCGACTACTTTCTGGAGCGCGGCAACTTTGCGGAAGATGTAAAGAAATCGGGGTCGAAGATACTGCCGACCTGGAAGCTTTTTCTCGATCACCCGGCATACGATTCGGTTTGGTATGCACGCGGCGTGGAGCACCATCTGAACGCTGTGACGGTGCCGACGCTGAGCGTGGGCGGCTACTACGACCAGGAAGACATGTGGGGTCCGCAAGAGGAGTACGCGAAGCTGGAGCCTCACGACGCGCAGCATGAGAACTTCCTGGTATTGGGACCGTGGCGGCACGGATTCTGGTCGTCGTCGTCGCGACACCTGGGCAATCTCGACTATGGCGAATCGATCGGCAATGAATTCAGGACGCGCATCGAGGCGAAGTTCTTTGCTCGTTACTTGAAGGACGCGCCGGGATTCGATCTAGAGGACACGGCCAGTTTTCAGACAGGATCGAATACCTGGAAGTACTACGCGCATTTTCCGCCGGTTGAATCGAAGCCCACGAGTCTCTACCTCGACGGCGGCGGCACGCTGAGCTGGAACGAAGCGTCGGCTGCAGAAAAGACAACATACGTTAGCGACCCGGCGAACCCGATCCCCTATCGGCATCGGCCCATTCAGCCTACCTATGCGCAGGGCTCGCAGTGGTACGACTGGCTGACCGAGGACCAGAGGTTCGTGACTAACCGCAAGGATTTGGCGGTGTGGAAGCTGCCGGCGTTGAAGAAGGATCTGGTCGCAACGGGCGAAGTGATCGCGAACATATTTGCTTCAACCACGGGAACGGACGACGACATGGTTGTGAAGCTGATCGACCAATATCCTGACAACGATCCCGATCCGAAGATGCGCGGCTACCAGCTTATGACCAACGCGGAGATTTTTCGCGGGCGGTATCTTACGAGTTACGAAAAGCCGGGGGCGTTGCGGGGAGGATCAGTGCATGAGTACAAGTTCAGCCTGCACGATGTGGACCATGTCTTCAAGGCAGGCCATACAGTGATGGTGGAGATTCAGAGCTCGTGGTTTCCGCTCTACGATCGCAATCCCCAAACGTTTGTGTCGAATATCATGAAGGCGAAGCATGACGACTATAAGCCGGCAACTATCACCATTTACGCCGATCCCAATCATCCTTCGCAGGTGTTGGTGCCAGTGATGAGCGATCATTAGGGCGCCCATTCTTCAAGCACATTCCCTGATTTGAATAGTGAGTTTGTCTACAGCGCGCTTCTTCGCGCGATATTACCGAGGACCGTCGCACTGGGCTTGATGGTTCGCTTCTGCGTTTCCAGGTCCACCGCGACAAGACCAAACTTTGGAATGAAGCCGAACATCCACTCAAAGTTGTCCAACAGCGACCACGCGATATAGCCACGCACATCGATTCCGTCGTCGATTGCCCGCTTCAATCCTGCCAAAGCCTGTTTGTAGTACGCAACCCTGCGTGTGTCATCCTCGGTGGCAATGCCATTCTCGGTCACGATGATCGGCACACCCGTTTGCTTGCTGGCATACCGGACGACATGCTCGACGCACTCGGGATAGTACTCCATGCCCACCTGCGTTATTTCCACGCCCTTCGGCACCGGGAGATCCCTCTTGCCGACGATCGACCGCGAATATGTCTGCACGCCCAGGTAGTCGCAGTGCCTGGCGGCCTCGAGCCACGGAGCATAGACATCGGCTTGCTTCTCTTCGAGATGACTATCCTCAGGGGCCGGCTGATCGTCTGTCATGGCCAGGTTGAATCCGACGGGCATATCGGGTCGAACCGATTTCATTGCCTCTTTGCCCTTGGCGTGAGCGGCCAGCAGCCCGTCGCGCGTCTTCTTCCCATCTCCGAGAAAGAGGTCGGAAAA
The DNA here is from genome assembly GCA_963810545.1 of uncultured Acidobacteriaceae bacterium. GTDB lineage: Bacteria > Acidobacteriota > Terriglobia > Terriglobales > Acidobacteriaceae > Telmatobacter. Next base: position 509,730 of record CAWENE010000002.1, on the reverse strand, counting down.
CTCGGGCGAGTGCAGCTGCACTCGCACATTATCCAAGCTCATTTGCATCGCGTCGGCAATACTCATCCCCACCGGGACGCCCGGCAGGTTGAACCAATTAAGCAATTGAGGAACATCCGGCTCGTTCATGGTCGAGGCATAGCCGACCAGATCGCCGAGGTACCTGGTCACTTTTTCGCAGTAGCGCGCATACAAGTCGGCAGCCTTCTGCTGATGCCAGCCGCCTTTTATGGCAAACCACCGCGGCAGCGAGAAGTGATAGTAAGTGAGCATCGTGGTCAGTTGATGTTCCTGGCATGTGGCGAGCATGCGCCGGTAGTGTTCCAGCTCGGCATTGGAAAAGAACCCTTCTTCCGGCTCGATCCGCGCCCACTCGATCGAGAAGCGATAGGTATTGAATCCAAGGTCCGCGAGCATGCTGATGTCCTGCGGGTAAAGATGGTAATGATCGCAGGCATCGCCGGATGGCTCCTTGAACATGCCTCGCGGCAGGTGCTCCATGGTCCAGAAATCGCTGTTTACATTGTTTCCTTCCACCTGGTGCGCAGCGGTGGCGCATCCCCACAGAAACTTGTCCGGAAAGGCATCGCCCTTTTTGCCCGGATGCGGAGCGGCATCTGTGGCCGTCTGGGCGAACGACAGCTTTCCCATTCCGCCCACGGCAACGGCAGCCGAGGCACGCCGCAACAGCTCACGCCGCGACATTCCATTCATCCCAGGTTCAACGGCGAGTTGTTCTCCCTCGTTCATCCCAATCCCCTTCCCAGCTCATCGACCTTTCTGCAGGCCGTTTCCAGACCGGCGACCATCATAAGCTACGCGCTGCGATTTGGGCTGCAAATGAATTCGCGGTAGAATGGAGGTGGCGATGATCCTCCACCAGCCCATCCCGGCACTTCTCTAGCGGCGCCCGCTGCCCATGTCCGATTTGCGCTCTGCATCCATTTCCATACAACAACTCCAAAACACAAGCGCCCGGAGGGCACATGATCGATCGTCTGGAACAAATGGAGCGGCGATATAACGAGCTGCAGGCACAGTACGCGCTGCCCGAAGTCATCAACGACCACGAAAAATACACCAAGACGGCCAAGGCTTTGCGCGAGATCGAAGAGCCAGTGGAGAAGTATCGCGAGCTGAAACAGGTACGCCAGGGATTGGCGGATGCGCGAGCCATGCTGAACGAGAGCGATGCCGACATGCGTGCGATGGCCGAAGAAGAGATCGCTGCGCTGGAGCCGCGCGAGTCCGCAATTGAAGAGGAGCTGAAAGTATTGCTGCTGCCGAAGGATCCGAATGACGAGAAGAACGTCATCCTGGAAATTCGTGCGGGAACCGGCGGCGACGAGGCTTCGTTGTTTGCCGCCGAGGTGTTTCGCATGTATACGCGGTTTGCCGAGCAGCATCGCTGGAAGGTAGAGGTGCTGTCGCTTTCGGAATCGGGCGTGGGCGGCTACAAGGAAGTGATCGCGATTATCGAGGGCAACCGGGTCTACTCGCAACTGAAGTGGGAGAGCGGCGTGCATCGGGTGCAGCGCGTGCCCGCCACGGAAACACAGGGGCGCGTGCACACGTCCGCGATTACGGTTGCGGTGCTGCCCGAGGCCGAGGAAGTGGACATCAAGATCGAGGCCAAGGATATTCGCATCGATACGTTTTGTTCATCGGGACCGGGTGGGCAGTCGGTAAATACGACCTACTCCGCAGTGCGCATTACGCACCTGCCGACGAACACCGTGGTCAGCTGCCAGGACGAAAAGTCGCAGATCAAGAATCGTGAAAAAGGGATGCGCGTATTGCGCTCGCGGCTTTACGAAGTGGAGATGGAAAAGCAAAATGCCGAGCTGGCCAAAGAACGCAAACAGCAAGTGGGCTCAGGCGATCGCAGCGAAAAGATCCGCACCTACAATTTCCCGCAGAACCGGCTCACCGACCACCGCATTGGCCTGACGCTGCACCAGCTCGATCTGATTATGGAAGGCCGCCTGCAACCGATCGTGGATGCGCTGATTGCCCACTTCCAGGCGGAGAAGCTCAAGGGCGGCGACGACGGCGCAGTCCAGGCTGCCTGATGACGCTGAGCGAATGGCTGGAACGGGGCGCCGCGCAGTTGAGTGGTGGACCGCACGCGGAGAAAGCGCGGCGTGATGCGGAGTTGCTGCTGTCATATGCCGCGGGCATCAGCCGCTCGGCGTTTCTGGCGCACTCGAATGACGAGCTTGAATTGGCTGCGGCAACGCACCTTGACGTGTTGCTTGAGCGCCGCCGTGAGGGCGAGCCGATCCAGTACATCACTGGCGAATGCGAGTTTTATGGGCTGCCGTTTCGCGTAACTCCCGATGTGCTGATTCCCCGCCCCGAGACGGAGCACCTGGTCGAGAGCGTGCTTGAATTGGCTCCTCGGTTCGCGCAGCCGCGGATCGTGGATGTTGGCACCGGTTCGGGAGCCATTGCTGTGGCGCTGGCACACAAGCTGCCGGATTCGCACATTACGGCGATCGACGTCTCGGAGGCCGCGTTGGATTTAGCCCGCGAAAATGCAAGCCGCAATGGGGTCGCGGAGCGCATTCGCTTCCTGCAGGGCGATCTGCTTGCGCCGGTGGCAGGCGAGACATTTGACTTTGTTATTTCGAACCCGCCCTATGTGCCCAGTGCCGATGGCGAGACGCTTGCCGTTGAGGTGCGCGAATATGAGCCGGGGCTGGCGCTGTTCGCGGGCGAAGATGGGCTGGAGATCTACCGGCGGCTCATTCCTGACGCATGCGAGATTCTTGCTTCGGGCGGATTTATCGCGTTGGAAATAGGCTGCGGGCAATCCGAAGCGGTGCGCCGCCTCTTGGCCGCCGCGGAATTTGTCGAGGCCAGATTCGTGCCCGATCTGCAGGGAATTCCGCGCGTCGCTATTGCACGGCGTCCTTGATTTTTCCAGATAAATTCACAAAAAGGTGCGAATTCGCGCGGGCTCCAAGTGATTCGTGCACTGGCTCGTTGATTTATGCTTCTCTCCGAAAGGAATCGTTCTCCATGCCCGCTTCAAAAGGTTATGCCGCATCCGACAAGAAGTCTCCCCTAGCTCCGTTTGCCTTCTCCCGCCGGGAACCGGGCGCCACTGAAATCACGGTCGAGATTCTTTATTGCGGCGTCTGTCACTCCGATTTGCACATGGTCCGGAATGAATGGGGCAATGCGATCTATCCCATGGTGCCCGGTCACGAGATCGTTGGCCGTGTGACTGCGGCCGGCAAGTCCGCGAAGAAATTTAAAGCCGGAGACATTGCAGCGATCGGTGTGATTGTGGATTCGTGCCGTCATTGTCCTCCATGCAAAAGAGGCGAGGAGCATTTTTGCCAGCAGGGCTCCACGCTGACGTATGCCGCCAAAGACCGTGTCGACGGCTCGATCACCATGGGCGGCTACTCGAACAACTATGTCGTCGACGAGCGATTCGCGCACACCGTTCCTGCACATCTCGATCTGGCCGCGGTTGCGCCGTTGTTGTGTGCGGGCATCACGACTTATTCGCCACTGCGCCACTGGAAGGTGGGTCCCGGCAAGAAGGTGGGCATTGTGGGCCTCGGCGGGCTGGGCCACATGGGGCTTAAGTTCGCACACTCCTTCGGCGCGCACGCCGTGCAGCTGACCACGTCGCTCAAGAAGAAAGAAGACGCGCTGAAGCTGGGCGCGAACGAGGTTGTGATGTCGACGGACGCCAATGCGATGAAGGCGCATGCCGGGACATTCGACTTTATCCTCGACACGGCATCGGCGCCGCATTCGCTCGATCCCTACCTGTCATTACTCAAGCAGGATGGCACAATCACGCTGGTGGGATTGCCGGAACAGCCTCCATGCATCAACATGTTTGCGCTGATTACGAAACGCGCATCGATCGCCGGTTCCATGATTGGTGGGATGCCGGAGACGCAGGAGATGCTCGAATACTGCGGCCAGCACAAGATCACGGCTGACGTAGAGGTGATTCCGATCCAGAAGATCAACGAGGCCTTCGAGCGCATGTTGAAGCAGGACGTGAAATACCGCTTTGTGATCGACATGAGCTCGCTGAAGTAGCGTTGGTCCGTTGATCTCCGGATGTGGTGAAAAGCGTGACGTTGAGTTCGTGCTTCCCCACCCTCGCGCAAAAGACGCGCAAGGATGGGGCACCCATATTCGTGCGAATTGAGACGGAATCGTTGTCCTTGACACGCGAGGCGCTGCGTCTTTATGGTTGCGCAAGTTCGACTCGCGCAGCCCCAAGACATCGATGCCCTTCCTTGATCAAACCGGGGTCCCCACGAACAGGTCTTCGTTCGTGGGGTGGAAGTTCCGGGCCATCCTCACGGACAGCCATTTCCTGATACCGCTGCTCGTCTTCTGCGTCGGCCTCGCGCTGCTCATCACGCTGCATTGATGCGGCGCAATGATTGAAAATCCGCGTCCCGGTATTGGAAAGGAACCTCCGCGCCCGCATGAGCCAGCTGCCGAAGAGATCTGCTGCCGCGACGTTCGGCTCGACACACGGGATAGGCGTGCTGTGCGGGCTGGGCGCGGGCGCGTGGCTGGGCGCGGCAGAGGCGCCGACGAAGCTGGTCAACACCGGGCTATCGCCGTACGCCATCTCGCTGTGCATGGTGGCCGGGGTGTTTACCGCACGGTGGACAGTACCCACGCTGCTGAAAGGCACGCGCCAGGTATTTGCCGATCTCTCCGAACATAGGCATCTCATCCCTGTGGCGATTCTCGCAGGGATGCTTTGGGCCGTGGCGAATACGCTAACGGTTTTCGCGATTCGCGATGTCGGCCTGGCGATTGCGTTTCCCTTGTGGAACACGAATTCGCTGGTTGGCCTTCTGTGGGGGCGATTGCTGTTTGGCGAGTTGAAGGGCGCCAGCGGCGCGAATGTCGCTAAGGTCGTGCTGGGTGCGCTGGCGATTGTGGGTGCGGCCATCATGCTGGGGTTCAGCACCATTCATGGCGGAGGGCCTCATGCGGGCCGTGCGGCCGGAGGCGTGCTTGCTGCCGCGGGCGCGTGCCTGCTGTGGGGAACGATGTACGTCCCGTATCGCAAGGCCTACATCAGCGGCATGAATCCGCTGTCGTTCGTGACCGTTTTCACGATTGGAGAACTGGGCACCGTATGTGCGCTGGCGTTCGCGCTCGATCGCACGTCGGTTTCCCTGGCAATGCTCTCGTCCAAAAGCAGTGAAATATTCTGGCTTTTTCTGGGCGGATTTGTGTGGGTGATCGGCGACATTTTTCAGCAATACGCAACGAAGTATCTGGGCATCGGGCGCGGCATCCCGCTATCGAATACGAACCAGCTGTGGGGGCTTGCGTGGGGTGCGCTGGTGTTCGGCGAGCTGGCTCACGCTGATGCGGCGCACCGTCTGCTGGTGGTAGCCGGGTCGATTGTCATGATTCTTGGAGCGCTGGCGGTGAGCACTGCCGTTGCAACCGAACGCGAGCACGCTTCGACGCACGATGCGCTACATCGGGAATGCGATCGCTATGGCCTGGATTCGGCACGCGTGCTGGATGCGTTCCACGGGACGAGCAGCGGCCGGAAATTCCATCGTGACTGGTGGGATTATGCGATTCTGCTTTGCGCGGTGGGCGTTTTTGTCTGGCTCGGAGTGCATGCGCGTGTACCGGCGCTGGCCATGAATCTTAGCTGGGCGGCGGCGCTCAGCGTGGCGCTCGTTTTGTCGGCATTCGTTTGTGCGTGGAATCTTTGGAAGTCGACGCGGTTTGTCTAGGGCACTTTACAATGGACTCCATGAGCGAGCCGTCGCTGGTTGATCTTGTCGGGCTGGGGTTGAATGCTACCGATACGTTGATCCCTCTCACGCAGTACCCCGAGCGCGGCTCCAAGGTCGAATACTCCGAGGCGTCCGTTCTTCCGGGTGGACAGACAGCGTCGGCGGTTATCGCATGCCAGACATGGGGGCTCACCACACGCTATGTGGGCAAGCTCGGCGACGATGACGCGGCTCGATTGCATCGCCGCGAGTTTGAGCGGACGGGAGTCGATGCGCGCGTTCTGACAGTGCCGAATGCGGCGAGCCCGCAGTCACTGATCGTGGTGGATGGTGGTGGCGAACGCACGGTGCTTTGCCGCCGCGATGAGCGTCTTCTGCTGCAGCCCGAGGACCTGGAACGCACATGGATCGTGAACGCGCGCGCTTTACTCGTGGATGGATTTGAAACGGCGGCGGCAACCGTGGCGGCGGGCTGGGCCCACAGCACCGGGATTCCCGTGGTGGCCGACCTGGACGAGCTCTACCCCGGCGTCGAAGACCTGATTGACACGATCGACTACTTGATCGTGAGCCGCGATTTCCCCACGCGCCTTACCGGTGAGCGGAGTTTGGAGCAGGCTCTGCGCCGCATGAAGAGCCGCTATGGCTGCACTGTAACGGCGGCCACGCTTGGTCAGGATGGCGTGCTCGCCTGGGATGGCAGCCGGTTCCATCTGCGGCCTGCGTACTGCGTGCCGGTGGCCGATACAACCGGTGCGGGAGATGTTTTCCACGCGGGATTCATCTACGGATTGCTGCACGGATGGCCGCTGGCGCGACAGCTGGACTTTGCCTGTGCGGCCGCGGCGTTAAACTGCACGGCGACCGGGGCGCGCGGGGGTATTGGGCCAATCGAGGGAATTGAAAAGCTGATGGCAACGGCTCCGCGGTATGCTGTGGCGCCTGCGGCGGATTGAGCGCCGCTTTGAGACCGGGGTGCTCCGAAGATCCCCCTTTCGTTTCGTGCTTTCCCAGGTCTGAGAATCCAGACCTGGGGCACCCATTTTCTTGCTGATTGTTGCCGTGGAATCCGGGTGCGTCCCGAGGAGGTTGATCCGAATGTGCGCGAACAAGAAGCGCTGCGCTTGGGCTGTTAGCGATCCGCTGATGCAGTCGTACCACGATGAAGAGTGGGGCATGCCGGACTTCGACAGCCGCTCGCTGTGGGAGACATTGATGCTCGAAGGGTTTCAGGCTGGGCTCGCGTGGATTATCGTGCTGCGCAAGCGGGATGCGTTTCGGAAGGCGTTTCGCAGCTTCGATCCAAAAGGAGTGGCTCGCTTTGGAGAGAAGGAAATTGCGAAGATGCTGGAAAATCCGGGCATCATTCGTTCTCGTGCAAAGATTGAAGCGACCATCGGCGGGGCGCGCGCGTATCTCGAAATGAAAGCTGGGGGGATCGAGTTTTCGGATTTCGCCTGGCAGTTCGTGGAGGGGCGGCCGTTGCAGAATTCCGGGCCCATTCCGGCGACGACACCGCTGGCGGCGACGGTTTCAAAGGAGCTGAAGCGGCGCGGCTTCAAGTTTGTCGGTCCGACGATTGTATATGCATGGATGCAGGCCGTGGGGATGGTCAACGATCACACGGCGGATTGCTTTCGGCGCAAGGTGTGCGCGCGGGCTGGACGGACTTGATCCTGAGCGAGTGGTTTCCCACCCTTTCCGCAGAAAGAAAGCGAAAAGGATGGGGCACGAGTTTCTTGGCGGTCTGAGATATTTGCGAAAAGAGACCGCTGGGAATTGCCCAAAGCACTGCTTCCGGCTTAGTATTCCTCTGCAATTGAAATCGTTTCCAAAAGGATTTCTGCCATGCGCATTTCTGCTTTGTTGCCGCTTGCCGTTGTCGCACTCACTCTCGTTGCTCTTGCGCCGCAGGCGCGATCAGCCCCATCGCAGGTGGTGGCACAAACGCCGCCAATGGGATGGAATAGCTGGAACTACTTCGCGGAGAGGGTGGACGACAAAGGCGTGCGCGCAGCCGCCGATCAGATTGTGTCCACGGGCATGAAGGACGCCGGTTATATCTACGTCAACATCGACGACACGTGGGAGGGGGAGCGCGACGCGACTGGCCTGCTGCATACAAATTCCAAATTCCCCGACATGAAGGCGCTGGCCGATTACGTGCACTCGAAGGGACTGAAGATCGGCATCTACTCCGGCCCCGGCACGAAAACCTGCGGACACTACGCTGCCTCGCTTGGACACGAGGAGCAGGACGCGAAGATGTACGCGGACTGGGGCATTGATTACCTCAAGTACGATCTGTGCAGCTTCATCCCCGATGTGATGCAGAAGCAGGCGCCGAATGACAAGGCCGCGCAGATGCGCCTGATGCATGAGGCCTATGTGAAGATGGGCAACGCGCTCAAGGCCACGGGGCGTCCGATTGTCTTCTCGCTTTGCCAGTATGGCTGGGACTCTGTGTGGGAGTGGGCGCCGGCGCTGGGCGGCAACCTGTGGCGCACCACGGGCGATATTACACCGCGATGGGACCGCGTGTACGCAATCCTGGAGCAGCAGGCGGGGCTGGAAAAATATGCGGGGCCGGGCCACTGGAACGATCCCGACATGCTCGAAGTGGGCAACGGCAAATTGTCGCCGGATGAGAATCGCGCGCACTTCTCGATGTGGGCGATGCTGGCTGCGCCGCTGCTGGCGGGCAACGACCTGACCAACATGAAGCCCGAGATCAAGGCAATCCTGATGAATCGTGACGTGATCGCCATCGACCAGGATGCGCTGGGCAAGCAGGGATCGCGTATCTATAGCGACGGCGAAGTTGAGGTGTGGACCCGGCAGTTGTCTGACGGCGCACTGGCGGTGGCGGTGCTGAATGCCGGCAGCGACCGCTACTCGACTCATCCCTTCCACCTGAGCCTGGCACAACTCGGCCTGCATGGGGCGCAAAAAGGCAAAGACCTGTGGACCGGGAAAAATGTTGAATTGACCGACAATATGCCCCTGGAGATTGCCAGCCACGCTGTGTTCCTGGTGCGGATTGCAGTGCCGAAGTAGGGAAAAACAGGGAACAGGGATTAGGGAATAGCCGTCGGCAATCTTTCGATTGCTGACGGCGGGGGCTTACTCCACGCGGGCCAGGCAGACGGCGAACCAGCCGCGCCGGTCGTTCCAGGTTGCGTTGGGCGTGAACCCTGCTTCCATCAACATCGACTCGGCCTGACCGGGCTGGTACTTGTAGCTGTTCTCGGTGTGGATGCACTCTTTCCGTCCGAATTCGACCGTCATTCCCAATGTCGGCAACTGCACGGTCTGCGCCTTGCAGCTCATCAGGTAGATTTCCATGCGCGCTGCGGAGGCATTCCACACTGCCCGATGAGCAAAGGCCGTGGTATCAAAATCCGCGCCGAATTCCCTGTTGATACGGACGAGCAAGTTGCCGTTGAAGGATGCCGTCACCCCATCCGCGTCGTCGTAAGCAGCTAACAAAATATCGGGACTCTTGACCAGGTCCACCCCCAAGAGCAGCGAGTCCCCGGGGCTGAGCGCTGCACGGATGCCACGCAAGATCTGGGCTGACTCCTCCGGCTCGAAGTTTCCGATGCTCGATCCAATATAGAGAACGAGACGCCGCTCGCCCGGCGCTGCCGCCTCCAGGGCGAGACCCTCGGTATAGTCCAACACCTGGGGCGCCACCATCACATCGGGAAGTTCGCGCTCCAGGCGATCCTGCGCTTCCTCCAGTGCTGTGACGGAGACATCGACTGGCTCGTAGATGATCGGGCCCTGGCGCCGCACGGCAGCCGCCAGCAGCAGACGGGTCTTGTCTGCCGAACCTGCTCCCAGCTCGGTAATGCGCAGGCGTTCGCCCGCAGCGGCGCGCGCGATCATGGCTCCAGCGTCCGCAGTCAGAATCGCCCGCTCGGTGCGGGTCAAATAGTATTCGGGGATTTCCGTGATCTGCTCAAAGAGGCGCGAGCCGGCTTCGTCGTAAAAAAGCCAGGGGGGCAGCCGCTTGGGGCTCGACGCAAGCCCGTCCCGAACCGCCATGGCGACCCGTTCTGAGATGCGCGCTTCGGCAATAGGAAGAACAGTAATCGCCATTCGCTGTTTGGATGCGGCGACCGCGCCGCCGGTTACGCTTTTGCGAGTCGAATTCCGGAAAACTGCCAACGTGTCTCCGGCGGGAAAAAATTGCGATAACTGGGCCGAATGTGCGGCGCGGGCGTAACACACGAGCCGCCCCGAAGCACCATTTGGCCACTCATGAATTTTCCGTTGTACTCCCCCAGCGATCCGGGCAGCGGCTGAAACCCCGGATAGCCCAGATACGCGCTAGCCGTCCACTCCCAGCAGTCCCCCCACCACTGACCTTGCGCGAAGCGCAGATTTTGGACCAGCGCTTCGGAGGGGGAAGAAGCGGGTGCCGCCATCAGCCTTCCCGAGTCCAGCAGATTGCCTTCAATCGGCAGTCCCTTCATCGACTCTCGGGCTGCGGCTTCCCATTCGAACTCGGTGGGCAAGCGACAACCAGCCCAGCGCACATAGGCGTCGGCTTCAAAGTAGCTCACCTGGCTCACCGGCGTTGCTTCCAACTCGTCCAGGGCGAATTCTCCGCGCAGAGTGAAGACGCTCCAGCGATCTTTCTCTTGCGACCAGTAAAGCGGCGCGCGCCAGCCGTTGTGCCGCACCGCGTCCCAGCCGGCAGACAGCCAAAGCTCTGCCCGCTGGTAGCCGCCATCGGCGATGAAATCGGCATATTCGCCGCAGGTGACGAGGCGCGTCGCCAGCGCATAGGGATCGAGCCAAACCCGGTGACGCTGCAATTCGTTGTCGAAGCAGAATCCTTCGCCGTTGTGGCCCACTTCCACGAGGCCGCCGGGAAAGTCGGCAAAATGCAAGGGAGAGGCCTTCTTTACTGGGGATTCCGTCAGGTTCTCGTCAGCGGGGGAGGGCTTATACACCGGACGCAACGGATTGGTAAAGAACGCATGCAAAATGTCGGTGAGCAGGAGCTCCTGGTGTTGCTCTTCGTGGTTCGCCCCGAGCTCGATGCGCTTGAGCGCCTCGGGGTCCGGATTGCTGTCGAGCAGCCGCTCGATCGCCTCGTCGACATGCTCGCGGTAGCGCAGGATCTCGTCCAGCCCGGGCCGGGAAAACGACGAGCGTAGACGCTTCTCGGGAAACGCTGCGAAACTTTGGTAATAACTGTTGAAGAGCCAAACAAAATCAGGGTGGAAGACCTTGTAGCCGGCTAGGAATTCGCGCAGAACGAACGACTCAAAAAACCACGAAGTGTGCGCCAGATGCCATTTGGCGGGCGAAGCATCCGGGGACGACTGCACCATCATGTCCTCCGGAGTAAGAGGCTCGACGATGGCGAGGGTCCGCTGGCGTGTGGTGCGGAATCGTGCGGCAATATCGGTGCGAATGGCAAACGATGAAATCGTGCTCACTTTGCGTCCTCTTTGTGCTCGGATGACTCGTGCTGATTTTCCGATGCCGATTTCGCTATTCCGGCAATCGTTATCTCCCTTTTCTGCATCCCACAGTTCGATCGAGTGTCGTACGTCACCGTGATTTGAGTCTACCAATGCGATACCGATGCAGGGCCTATTGGTTCCCGTTGGACCCTTTCGGGTACCGTTTTGCAAATCTAGCTTCTGTCATGTGGCCAATTGCACCAAAAAGGTGCTCTAATTCCCCACGGACGATCCTCAAGATTTGTCGCCCAGATTCCTTCTTGAGGAGGGAATATGTACAGGTTCGATGAATGCCGCAGGTTGCCGGCCACAATAATTTCTGCAGCCCTATTCGCAGCCCCTTTCGGAGTCGCGGCACAGAGCTCGACCTCTCAATACCCCACAGCCAGGCCGACGCTCGGAACCACGGTTATTCCGGTTCCGCAACCCACCCCTGACGCCCTGGGGGACTCGCTGATGGCGCATCGCCGCTATCAGGCCGCGATCGAAGCGTACAAGCAGAGTCCGGCGATGACCGCCGACCTCTGGAACAAGATGGGGATCTCCTTCCAGATGATGTTCAATTTGCAGGACGCGACCCGCTGTTACCAGGCGTCACTTAAGCTGGAACCCAAAAACGTGAATGTTTTGAACAACCTGGGTACGGTTTACGACTCGTTAAAGCAGTACAAAATGGCCGTAAAGATGTATCACAAGGCTCTCAAGGTCGATCCAAAATCGGCGCTCGTTCTCAAGAACCTGGGGACTGATCTGCTGGCGCAGCACAAGTACAAAAAGGGCTGGGAAGTCTACAAGACCGCCCTTGCTGTCGATCCGCAGATCTTCGACCACAACCCTGGTCCACGGGTGGAAAATCCCGCTTCAGTTCAGGATCGGGGCGCCATGAATTACTACATGGCCAAGGGCTGCGTCCGCGCGGGCAAAAACGATCGGGCGATCGAGTATCTGCGCATGGCGCTGAACGAAGGCTTCACGAATCCCAAGAAACTCGCCGCCGACCAGGAGTTTGCGGGGTTGCATGGGTTTCCGGCCTTTGAGCAGTTAATGGCGGAGCAGAAGGCGCAGTAAGCGGGCTGGACGGGTTGAGCCCTTCGGATCCATTCGACACGCGAGCTGTATTCAACCGCAGGTCTGTGCGCGTTCCAGGCTCAGTGGTAGTCAATTCTGCACATCCCAGGGCGCGTTCCGGCCCCCTCCTTTTCACCATGTCGTCCCGAAAGGCGCCGTCTGCGTCTATGCATACGGGCATTCCCGCCCGAAACGTGGAGTTGTGAATGAAAGTCAGCTGCCTCGCCGCGATTCTGATTGCCGCTTCGTGTGGCGCCGCATCCGCCAGTTTATTTGCTCAGGATGCGCCGGGTTCGCAATTGCAGGGACCGGGTGGCGGTGGGCAACACGGCGGCCGCGGCGGCATGATGGGGATGGGGATGGGCCGCGGAACGGTAGGTACTGTAACCGAAGCGACGGCCGACAATTACACCATCAAGACGGAATTGGGCGACATCTACACCGTTCACTTCAGCGTGAACACGCGCATCATGAAACAGCCGCCCGGACCGCCACGCCGGGGCCGGGGCCAGGGGGATGGCGGCGAGCGAACGCCACCGCAACCGATCAAGGCTACAGACATCAAGGTCGGCGATGTAATTGCGGCCAGCGGCGAAGTCGACGCGAACGCAAAATCGGTGGGCGCTGTTTTCGTTGTGCTCATTGATCCGGAACGCGCCAAAGAGATGCGCGCGTTGGAAGCCAACTATGGCAAGACCTGGCTGATGGGCCGCGTGACCGCGATCAACGAAGTGAAGGTCAGCCTGGAGGGCGGGCCGGATCACGCGCCTCATAGCTTCGTAGCCGACGAGAACACGACATTCCGCAAACGCCGCGACCCAATTACACTGGCCGATGTGCAAGTCGGCGACATGGTGCGCGTCGAGGGAGCAGTCAAAGACGGCGCTTTTGTGGCGACTAATGTAGCGGTGATGGGTCCCCCGCCGAATGGCGGGCCCAATCGCGGAAATGACAGTGGCCCCCAGCAGGGTCAGGTGCCTGGACCGCCGCAGTAACTGCGGTGGTTGAAGTTCCGAGTTCGAAGTTCTTAGTTCGGAGTGCATAGTTCCGAGTCAGGAGCTCTAGTTCCCTGTTCCCTGTTCCCTGTTCCCTGCTTTCCTCCCGGTTCGTCTTCAGATCTCCGCCCCTCATCCGCTTCTTCAGCCTTCCATCGGAAACTCCGTGCGCCCTGGTCCCGCCCCGGCTATCGTCCGGACAAGCAAAAAGGAAAGGGATCGGCTCTCATGGATACAGCAGACGCCCTCGTGCTCGTGGATGCGGTCACCCGCAAGTTTCCGCTGGATCATAGCGCAGTCACGGCGCTCGACCACACCAGTCTCCGCGTGGAGGCAGGCGAATTCCTCGCCATTGCCGGGCCAAGCGGCAGCGGCAAATCCACCCTCCTCAACCTCATCGGCTGCATCGACAAACCCACTTCAGGCCGCGTCTTCATCGACGGCGTGGATACTTCGCAGCTTTCGCCGGGTCGCACGACCGCGCTGCGCCGCGAAAAAATCGGCTTCGTCTTTCAAACATTCAATCTCATCCCGGTCTTCACAGCGGCGGAAAATGTCGAGTTTCCACTGCTCGTGCAGCGCGTGAGCGCAAGTGAGCGCCGCGCCCGTGTGGCGGAGGCCCTCGAAAGCGTGGGACTCGCGGCCCGCGCGCATCATCGCCCTGACCTGCTCTCGGGCGGAGAGCGCCAACGCGTTGCTGTCGCCCGTGCTATCGTAGGCCGCCCCGCACTGGTGCTGGCAGACGAGCCAACAGCGAATCTCGACACGCGCAATGCGACGCAACTGATTGACCTGATGCGCGACCTGAATCGCACGCTCGGTCTCACGTTCATCTTTTCTACCCACGACCTGCGCCTGCTGGAACACACACCGCGGATCGTCCGCCTCACCGACGGACAGGTGGTATCAGACAGTAGCGCAGAAGGAGACAGCCATGGGCAAGTTCTTGCTGCTTGCATTTCGTAATGTCTTTCGCAATAGCCGCCGCACGGTGATGACGCTGTTGATGGTGGGAGGCGGCGTGGCCGGCCTGCTGCTCGTGGGCGGATTCTTCGCCTTCATGTTTCGCGGACTGCGCGAGAGCACCATCCGCACCGGCCTTGGCCACATCCAGATTTTCACTGCAGAACATTTTCAGCGCGATGAGGTGCACGTGCTCGACACGGGCATCGGCAATTGGCGGCGTGTGGCGACTTCCGTTGGAGCCGGCGCGCACGTGCGTGGCGTTGCCCCGCGGATCGAGTTCTACGGCATGCTCTCAAACGGCGTGAAGTCGTCCGTGTTCATGGGCAGCGCCGTGGAGCCCGACATCGAACGGGCCATGGGGTTCAGTCCGCGTCTCGCCTCCGGCAAAGATCTCAGCAACAACTCGAATGGCGAAGTGGAAGCACTTGTCGGCACCGGCGTTGCGAAATCGATGAGCGTGAAAGTCGGCGATGGCCTGACGATTCTTGCGGTCACGGCGGATGGCGCGCTGAACGGCCTCGATGTACAGATTGTGGGTATCGTCAATACGGGCTTCAAGGATCTGGACGATCGTTATCTGCGGATCACGCTGCCATCCGCGCAGCGGCTGCTGCAAACCGATCGCGTGACCAACCTGGTCGTCGGCCTCGACAACACGGAAAACACAGATTCCGTTGCAGCCATTCTGATTCCCGAGTTACGCGGCCAGTCGCAGCCTATGGTGATCCGGAAGTGGATCGATCTCGCCGCCTACTACGTGCAGGTGCGGACGCTTTTCAGCGGGATCTTTCTCTTCCTCGGCATCATCGTCTTCTTCATGGTGCTGATGGCCAGTATCAACACGCTGCTCATGGCCATGTTTGAACGCACTCGCGAAATCGGCACGATGCTCGCGATGGGCACGCCGCGCCTATGGATCGTAGCGCTCTTCATGGTCGAGGCCACGCTGACGGGACTCTTCGGAGCTGTGGCGGGCGTGCTCGGCGGCAATCTGCTTGGCGTCGCACTCAATGCATCGGGATTGCATTTGCCACCACCGCCGGGAACCGACGTCCCCATGTCCTTCCAGGTATTGCACGTGCCGGGGCTGATGGTCGGGGCGTCTCTGCTCGTCATCGTCTCACTCGCGCTCGCATCCATCCTGCCGGCGATCCGCGCATCGCGGCTGCAAATTGCGGAGGCACTCGCCCATGTCTAAAGCAGATTGTGCTTTGCGTTGGTTCCTGGCGTTGTTCTTTATTTCCCTGGCCCTTACGTATGCGCTCGTGAGCCATGCAGCATCACTCCCCATGCCGGACGCAGAATCGCTTCTGAAACGCTCCGACGCATTTCGCAACGGATGGCCCGCGTATGTCGTGCATGTGAAGATCACCAACTACGAGGCCGGCAGGTCGGACGAGGAACATCTCTACGAAGTCTCGCAAAAGGGTACGGACAAGACCTACGTCGACTTCATGAGCCCGCGCGAAAAGGGCCGTCATCTGCTGATGCTGGGCGACGACATGTGGGTTTATCTGCCCGACACCAGCCGCCCCGTACGGATCACGCCACTGGAACGCCTGACCGGGGATGCTTCCAATGGGGACGTGGCGCGCACGAACTATGCGATCGACTATTCACCGGTTTTTCTACGCAGCGAGAAGGTTGGGACAGTCGAGTGCAACGTGCTCGAACTGACTGCAAAGCGCAAAGGCGCAACCTATCAGCGGATTCTCTACTGGCTGCGTACGGAAGATGCGCGCCCCGTGCGTGCGGAGTTCTATCTGACCTCGGGTAAGCACATCAAGTCCGCGAGTTTCGACGAATACGAACCTTATGGCGGAAAGATTCTGCTGCACAAGCTCACGCTTTACGACGAGATTCGGCACGACTCGCACAGCATCCTCGAATACTCCGGGGCCACGCAGCGCAACTTACCCGACAAACTATTCAACCAAGGCCGCGCAGACAGATTCTGATCGATTCTGACGATGAAATGCTTCGTGCTCATCTCGGGTTCTCTACTGTTGGCGGGGTCGTATTGCGCTCGCGCGCAGGACGCAGCATCATCCGAAGAAAGCCCGCTCAAAACGCGCTACTCCGTCAGTGTGATCGACGATGCCACGTTTTACGGGAATCTGCGCGAGCCGTTGCCTACGGTATTGAATCAGGTCCTTGTCGAGCCATCGTTCGGACTGCATTATCAAGACCGACTCACTTTCTCGACCAGCCTGATCGGCCTGACCCGCACCTATTCCGATAACTACACGCAGTTACGCGTAAAAGAAACCTACGCGAGTGTTTCGGCCGGCAATTTCGATTTCACTGCCGGCCGCAAGATGGTGCGCTGGGGCACGGGCTACGCCTTCACGGCGGCGGGTGTGCTAGATCCGCCGCGCAATCCCACCGATCCCAGCGATCGGCTCAATCTCAATGAAGGCCGTGACATGGTGAAAGCGGATTGGGTCGGCGGCCCGCACGCACTCACGGTTGCGTGGTCCACTGCTGCCCTTGCGCCGGCGAGCGCTAACCTGCACGACACGACGGCCTTCCGGTATAACGTTCTGGTGCATGGATTCGATACTTCGCTGATTGCTGGGCACGATCGCGATTCCGATTCGTTCGGCGGCGTTACGTTCACGCGTGTGCTCGGCCAGGCGTGGGAAGTGCACGGCGAAGGAATGTGGCGGGAGCAGGCTGCCGGGCTTGTCGGTGGCAAGTACACACTGCATTCCGGCGTTTCATTCATCGGCGAGTTCTACACGCCGCCCAATACCGCGTACTATCGCGACATGTCCATCTCTCCACTGGCAGGCCGCCAGCATTATGCCTTCGTGTATGCCGGCAAGACACGTTTGCGCGAGTTGCCGGGCTGGAAGGAGTGGGACGTGTCAGGCTCGGTCGTCGCGAATCTCAACGACCATAGCTACACCGGCGTCTTCGACGTGAACCGCTGGTTCGGCAATCATTTCTCTTCTTACTTGCACTTGGAGATTCCGCACGGCAGCAAAATTTCAGACTTCGGCGCAGCACCGTATTCCACGGCCACATCGCTTGGGGTGCGATTCCAGCTATGAACGACTGTCCCGATCCCACTTTGTCCACCTCCGCCAATAGGTCAAAGGTGATTCCCGGTTATGGCCCATTCCTGACGAAGGCCCTTTGGATTGTCTCCGGCGCCACGCTGGTTATCTTCTTCCTCTTTCTCTCCACGGGCCGCATCCGCTTTTCGCAGGTTGGTATCGAGATTTTCGCGCTGTTTGTTTACACGGCTTCGATCGGGGTTCCATCCATCGCTATCCTCACGCAAGTGTCTATTCGTTACACCAGGCGTTTTCCCAGGCTGATCGTCCTCATACAAGCACTGCTGCTGGTTTGCACCGCTACGGCCGGAACTTTCGTCGGCGACCTGCTTTTGCTGGCTGTCGGCATCATTCGCGGTGGCGGCTACTGGTTTGAGTTCCGTGAATCGCTTCCCTTCAGCATCGTCATCAATCTGATGATTGGCCTCAGCGTGAGCACTTATGAGACTCTCCGCTATAAACTACAGGCGGCCACACTCGAACTCCGCACGCGTCAGGTAGAGCAGGAGCGCGCCAATAAGCTTCTGGTCGAAGCGCGGCTCTCGTCTCTCGAGTCGCGGATTCATCCGCATTTTCTTTTCAACACGCTCAATTCGATTGCCGCCCTAATTCCGAGCGACCCCGCGCGCGCGGAGGCTACAGTCAGCAAGCTTGCTTCGCTGCTCCGCTTTTCGCTCAATGCAAACCACAGCAGCCTGGTACCACTGGCACAGGAGCTTAAGGTAGTGCGCGATTATCTCGAAATCGAGTCGACCCGCTTTGGCCCGCGCCTGCGCTATGAAATAGCGGTGCCGGAGTCCCTCGGCTCGGTCAAGGTGCCACCGCTTGCGCTGCAGTCGCTGGTGGAGAACAGCGTAAAGCATGTCGCCGCGCAACGCAGCGAAGGAGCTACGATTCAAATTGCGGGGTTGAGGGCTAACGGTCGCATGCAGCTCGACGTCACTGACGACGGTCCCGGATTTTCGCTCGGATCCATCTCGCCGGAGCACGGGCTGGGCAATCTTTCCGCACGGCTGCAGCTGCTGTTTGCCGAGGCTGGACAACTTGACGTGACGCGCGAGAATGGAAAGACGATTGCGCGTATTTCCTTCCCTGCGGAATCGACAAACTGAAATGGAAGCCGCCGTCTTTCGTGCTTATCTCGTGGAGGACGAACCGCTGGCTACCGAGCGGCTGAAGCGATTGCTGGCGGCATTTCCGATGATTGAGATCGCGGGCAGCACCGCGGATCCTGTACGTGCCGTCGAGTTTCTGAACAGCCCTGATGCCACGGAGATTGACGTCCTCTTTCTCGACATCGAGATGCCGGGGATGAACGGCTTTGAACTTTTGTCGCGCCTCAAGCGCCAACCCTTCGTGATTTTCACCACAGCCTATGACCAGCATGCCCTGCGTGCATTCGAGGCCAATACGATCGACTACCTGCTGAAGCCGATTGAGACCGAGCAGTTGCAGAGGGCGCTGAACAAGCTGGGAAAGCTGCGGCCCCTGACGAAGCCCGAGTGGCAGCAGAACCCCGAATTGCCGGCGATGCTGCTCGAATTGGCGGCGTCTTTGCAGCGCGGACAAACCGGCTATCCGCATCGCATCGCATCGCGAATTGGCGAGCGCATCTCGTTTCTGCCGCTCGATGACGTGACTCATTTCATCGCGCTGGACAAGCTGACGTACGCGGTAGTCAATGGGCGCAGCCATTGCGTGGATCAGACCATCGTAGAGCTTGAGCACCGTCTCGACCCCGCAAAGTTTCTGCGCATCCATCGCAGCGCGCTGGTCAATGTCGATTGGGTGCACGAAGTGAATTCATGGTTCGCCGGCAAGGTCGTGCTTACTTTAAAGGACGGCGGACACACGCAGTTGACCGTGGCGCGCGACCGCGTGCGCAGCGTGAAAGATCGGCTGGGGATTTAGGTTGAACAGCGGTGCCATGGCGTTCGTGCTTTCCCATGTCTCAGAAACGAGACATGGGGCACCCATTTTCTTGCTGATTGAAGCAGTGTGAAAATCAGATCCTTCGCCCCGCTTACCCCGATCGCACTATGTGCGATCGAGGCCCCAAACGCGCAGGTTCTCAGGATGACACATCGATTTTGACGACACATGTCAGCCAGTACATTGAACTCCCCTTATCCGCCCATGAACATGCCGCCGTTGACATCGAGCACATGGCCGGTGATGTACGCCGCTCCATGCGAGGCGAGAAACGCCACCGACTGCGCGATCTCGACGTCCGTGCCGGCGCGCCCCAGCGGGATCTGAACCATCATAACCTCGCGCTGTTTTTCATCGAGCACGGCCGTCATCGGCGTCTCAATGTAACCGGGAGCGACAGCGTTGACGGTCACATTGCGCGACGCGACTTCGCGTGCCAGTGAACGCGTGAACCCGATGAGACCGGCTTTCGAAGCCGCATAATTCACCTGGCCGGCCTGGCCGGTGCGGCCCACGACGCTGGTGATGTTAATGATTCTTCCCCAGCGGTTGCGCAGCATGGCAGGCAACAGCGCCTGCGTCAACAAGAATGCTCCCGTCAAATTCGTATCGAGAACGTCGTCCCAGTCGGCGCGTTTCATGCGCATCATTAAGCCGTCGCGGGTAATGCCTGCGTTGTTGACGAGGATCTCCACCTTGCCGAAACGGTCGAGAATCGATTTCGCGCCCGCCTTGATGGACTCTTCGCTCGCAACGTCGAGTGCGAACGCCACAGCCTGTCCTCCGGCAGCCGCGATCTCCGCTGCCACCTCGGCCAGTTTGGCCTCATTCCGCGCCCCCAGGGCGACGGTGGCTCCGGCCTTTGCCAACTCGAGCGCGCACGCCCTGCCGATGCCTTGACTCGCGCCCGTAACCAGCGCAACTTTTCCCTGCAAATCCGCCATCGCGCTTCATTCCTCCGCACGGCGAATCAGAGGTGAGCCGTGCGCTTCCGAAGGTCATTATAGGGATCGTGGCTTGGGTCGAGCGTCAGGCAGAGGGCATGGCCTGTGCGGGAATGCGCTGGCGCCTACGGGCTGGGGCAGCCAACTCGGGTGGCCACATATATACGGCGAGGCGCCGCGAGTAGTGCAGAATAGGCTCCTGATCCTGAATGTCGATGCCAATCGAGGCCGGCAAATCATTGACTTCGATTTCGGCCGCAGCGTCTTCAAGCGGCCACGGCACGTGGTGCACGTTCGCACGCACAAGTTCTCCCGCCGCGTTGTGCGTGAACAGGCAGTAGCGCTCGGTTAGAAAATACTCGATGGTTCCGCAGCGGCTCTCGGCCAGCTTACGAGTGGGGCCAAGTCCCCGATAGTGCGCCTTGAAGATGACGGGTTTGGAGACAAAGCGCCGGCGGCTGAAAAAGGAGAATTCCCGTTCCGAATGCGCGTCGATGCGCATTTCGGCCCAGTAATAGGGCATGTGATAGAAGCTGCGGGCCACCATCACGGCGAGCAGGTTGGCGCCATCGAGGGAGAAGAAATAGAACGCCGGGCGTGCCGGTGCGATGATCGCGCACATAGGTGCGGAGATTCAGTTCCGGGAAACTGCGCGCACCGGGAATGCTCGGCACACCACGGACCTTGATGCGGTCCATCCAGAAAGGCACGACGCCGATCCAGGCCGAGCCCTCGAATGTGTCAAGGTGCAAACCCTCGGGCAGCAGTCCGGCCACCTGGGATGGCTGGGCCCGATAGTGCGCAAAGAGCAGGTCGTTCCACCGCTGGGTCATTGCCCACCGGCCGGGCGGCAATGGCCGTGGCCGCTGCGATGTGCGCACCTTGATCTCCCGCATGGCCTCCTCCGCAACCCCTAGGTTATAGGACGTCACTACGTGGGCCTGGGATGCACAGACCGGACCCGGCCCCTCAGTGGTTCTCCAGTTGATTCCGGAGAATCGACGTCGTCAAGCACTTTTCCTCAAGAAAAGACGTCTCATTTGCTGCGGTGTCACCAGGGTGCTGGAGAACCGCTCTCATGCCGTATTCTGGTCGCGAGCCCAACCGAATGTCCAGTGAAACTTTTCTCCCTGCAGGCGCGTGCAACCAGACGGACGTCTTCGCTGTCCACGGCGCCGATCCTGAAGTTTTGGCTTACGCCATGGCCAAGTATTCCCGCTCCGCGCTTTCGATGCGCGAGTCGCTGACCGAAATCAGCGCCCAGCGTGCCGAACAGTTCCTCAACACATTTTATTTTCAATACGGTCACCGCTCCATTGCCGACCTGGCGCATATCGCTTTTGCGGTGGAGCGGCTGAGCCTGCTGGCGGCCATCGTTCTGGTGGACGAGCAGCGGTGGGATGGGCAGGAGCGTTCCACGCGATACCAGAATTTCCTGAAATCGGGCTGGTTTTTCCCGGATTTTGGGACGGACTCTGCTTCGGCGAAGCTGTATGCCGAGACTGTCGAGGGGCTGTTTGCGGCCTACCAGCGGACGACTGCGGCGGTGCAGGAGGCCTTGCGGCAGCGCGTCGCCCGGCCCGAGGTTATGAAGCCCGAGGCTTACGAAAGGACACTCAAGGCGCGCGCCTTCGATGTTGCCCGCTACCTGCTGCCATTGGCGACCAACACTTCGCTGGGTCAGATTGTGAATGCCCGCACGCTGGAAACGCAGGTTTCGCGTTTGCTCTCGCATCCCATGGCCGAGGTGCGCGATCTGGGGCGCAGACTTCGCGATGCGGCGACGGGACCAGCATGGAATGTGTACGGGCAGGCAGGCGCCGCGTTTGTGGAAAAGCTTGCTGCGGACCCCGAGCTTGCCGCCGAAGCTGCCGCGCTGCTGACGCGGGAAGTGCGACACCGCGCCGACGCTGGTGAAGTATGCCGAACCCAATGCGTATTTGATGGAGACGCGCGCCGAACTGGAGCAAGTTGCAGCGGAGTTGCTGAACGATCTGCCTCTCGCATCCGCTCCAGCTGTCGATCTTGTGGAGCGGACGGAGACGCTGGAAGTGGAGCTGGCGGCGACGCTGATTTATTGGGCGAGTGATCATCCATATCGGCAGGTACGCGATCTGGTCGCGAACCTTCCCGAGAACCGCGTCACGGAAATCATTGAGCTGGGATTAAAGCATCGCGGGCGGCACGACGAGGCCCTTCGTGCCTTTCATGTGGGAGCGGCGTTGCGGTTCGACATCCTGATGGACATCGGCGGCTTCCGCGACATGCATCGGCATCGGCGCTGCGTGCAGATCCAGCAGGAATTTACTGCGCGGCATGGGTATGAGACGCCGATGGTAGGCGACCTGGGCGCGGATGTGAACTTGCTGGCCGAAGCGGGCGCTCTTGACGATTACAAGGCTGCAGCGAGCGCAGCGCATGATGCGAGCGCGCGCATTGCTGCGAGCGCCGCACCGGAAGCTGCGGTCTCCGCGCTTTATTTGTTACCGCTGGCTACGCGCGTGCGTTGTCTGTTCAAGATGGACTTCGCAGAGGCGCAGTACATCAGCGAACTACGGTCGGCGCCAGCGGGGCACTTCAGTTATCGGCGCGTGGCTTGGGAGATGTTTTTGGCGCTTCAGCGGCAGCATCCAACGCTGGCAAAGCACATTCGCGTGACCGATTTCACCGAGCCCATTGATTTGCTGCAGCGGTAAAGGTCGCTAGTCGCCCGCCGCGGCTTGTTCGGGCTTCGTTCGCCGTGGACGCAACGCTTCCGAAGTTAAGCCGTCGGCTTTGCGCAGGTCGGGGAACCACACGGACCAGAGACCTGCAACCGCAAGCGCACCGATACCGCCGATGATCGTGGCCCGCACGGCGCCCCACCACTGCGCGGTGAGTCCGCTTTCAAATTCGCCTAGTTCATTCGAAGCGCCGATAAACAGCGAATTGACGGCGCTCACGCGGCCGCGCATCTCGGATGGCGTGGCCAGTTGCAGCAGCGATCCGCGAATGATGACGCTGATCGTATCAGCCGCGCCGCTGACGGCCAGCGCCGCGAGTGAAAGCCACAAATTCCGCGATAACCCGAAGATCACCGTTGCCGCGCCGAAGATGGCGACACACACAAACAAACGCTTGCCGGCGCTGCGGTTGATGGGGAACCGCGCCATGGCGAGGGACATGGTGAGGGCACCGATGGCCGGCGCCGCGCGCAGAATGCCCAGTCCGCGCGGTCCCGTATGCAAAATTTCGTTGGCGAAGATGGGCATGAGCGCTACGGATCCGCCGAGCAGCACCACAAACAGGTCCAGCGAAAACGAGCCCAGCAGCAGCGGCATGCTCCATACATATTTGAAGCCGGCCAAAACCACCTGCAGTGAGAGGTCGCGATGCTCCATCCGGCCAGGCCGCACGTGGAGGCTGCCGATAAGAACGAGAAACCACACCAGTGTTACCAGTGTGAAGACATAGACGATGCCTGCGCCTTCCATGTGAGTGCCGGGGATCCAGCGCGCGAGCGGAAGCGTGAATAGCAATCCGCCGAGCGCGGGCCCGGTGACGTTGGCGAACTGGAAGATCGCGCCGCCCCAGGTGACTGCGTTGACGAAGTGCTTTTCCGGCACGAGATGGGGAATGAGCGCCGAGCTTGCGGGGCCCGAGAAGGCGCGGCCCGTGCCCACCAGGAAAAGCACCGCGTAGATGGGATACACACTGCGGACGCCCTGATGCGCGAATGTGGCTAGCGTAATCGTGCAGAGTACCTGCACCGAGTAGCAGACGAGGATGACGCGCCGGCGATCGAAGCGGTCGGCCACGTGACCTGCGGGCAAAAGGAAAAACAGGCCGGGAAGAAAGAGCGCGAGGCCAGTGTAGCCAAGATCGAGGGCGCGATGGGTGATGGAGTAGACCTGCCACGCGACCGCGACCGCCTGCGCCTCCGCACCAAGGATTACTCCAGCGCGAGCCATTTGATAGAGCCTGAAGTCGCGCGAAGCAAAGGCTTCCAGACCTCGCCGGTGAGGTTTTGCGGGTGGGGAATCCATCAGCTTCTAGGGTATCGTGCCGGCTCGACCAAAGGAACAGACACTGCCTCGGCGCCCGGATCGAAGAGACGCAAGCCGTTCAAGCACAAGCACGTTGGGGGCTGATATCAATCCAGGAGCTTGACTCGATTCTGCTTCATTGCTACTGTCAACCTAATGAGTCTTGCCTTCCAATCGATGCGGTACGCGTGTTGTAGCGTTCTTCGCCGGTCGTGTGGATGAGTTAAGCGAACTCAAAAAGTTCCCATACGGCCGCGTATCGGCTTCTTGCTGACGCGGCCTTTTACTTTTCGGCAGCAATTTGAAGCGAATACTTTTTGTAAAGCAGAGATTGATGAAATCCGCATTCTCGAATACGCAGCTCCGCACTTCCGCCGCCCGGCGAGATGGCTGTTGTTCCAGCCGCTGACGCGACTTCCCTTTTCAAGAAAAACTTGCGCGCCCAACACTGACTCTCAGAGCCGTGCGCAGCGCAATCTTCCCCAGTTCTGAAAACTCCAGCTTCCCAAATTCGAAGGAGAATCCAAAGTGCCAAGAGCTCTTTATGCGGTTATTTTTGCTTCACTGCGCCGGTTGCCGCGATCGATCTCTGCTGTTTTCTTCCTGCTTGCGATGGCGGCAGGCCTGCCCCTGGCCGCGCAGGACGACATCACCACGCAAAACGGGGCGTCCGGGTACAACGGCGCGTTCATCACCGGGCCGGCCTCGAACCCGTTGAGCTTCCTGAACGGCGCAGCCGGGCGCACTACCGGCAATCGGGCGCCCTATGACTTACACGACTTTGCCCCGGCAACCTACCTCGATGAGAAGCTGCCCAATTGGATCGATGTGCAGGCCGAGGAGCGGTTCCGTTTTGAGGGGTACGAGAATAACAGCTTCAAAGTGGGTGTCAGTGACTCCTACCTGCTGAACCGCTTCCGGTTCCAGGTGGATCTGCATACGCTTAGTTGGTTTCGGGTTACGGCGCAGGTGCAGGATGCCCGTGCCGGCTTTCAAACTTCGCCGATCGGGCCGCCGAACACCGTTCGCTGGGATCTTAAGTTGGCGTATGTGGAGGTCGGCGCCCCGGAGAAACACTGGTTCAGCCTCCGCGTGGGCCGGCAGCTCATCAACTACAACAACACGATCATCGCCAACTCGGAGTGGCGTAACCAGGCACGGTCGTACGATGCGGCGGTGATGAACCTGAACGCAAAGCACGAGCACCTGGGGATCTTCGCGGCCTCGGCTGTTGTGCCGCAGGCCTATGGCGTGAGCCCGCATCAAGAAGGCAGCAACATCTACGGAGCCTACGGCCGTCTCGATGACTTTGCAGGGAAGCACTCGAACCTTGAGCCGTTCGTCCTGTGGCGCGTGCAGCCGGCGGAGGTCTTGGAATCGGCCAAAGGCAAGACAACGGGCAAGGAAAACGAGAAGGTCATTGGTTTGCGTTTGAAAGAGCAGCCCAATGCCGCGTTCAATTACGGAGGCGAGTTTATCTACGAAACCGGCAGGGTCGGAACGCGAAGCATCCATGCCTTCGCCACGCAAGAGGGCGCGGCATACCAGTTTCTCAAAGTAGCATCAAAGCCCCGCGTTTTTACCCAGTACGACTACGCCTCGGGCAACGGCAATCCGGCACAGAACGCAACACACACCACATTCGACACCATCTATCCGACCGCCCACGACCGCTTTGGCATCACCGACCTGTTCGGATGGCAAAACATTGAGTCGGTGCGCGCGGGAGCCACAGTCGAACCCCACCGCCGGCTCACCTTCACGGCGCAGGGGCTGGACGATTGGGCGGCGAATGCGCTGGATTCGATTTACAACACTTCGGGCGGCGCGATCGTGAACAACAAGACCGACCACGGCCGCCATGTGGGCGCAGAAATCGATGGCTACTCCTGGTATGAGCTGAATAGACACTTCAACCTGGGTGGCGGCATTGGCTACTTCGGCGGCGGCCAGTTCCTAACGAATGTGACGACCAGTCACTCGTACACGTACTACTACTTTGCGCTGAACTTCAAAGACAACGGAAAGAAGCAGGCAACGCAGTAACAGTCGTACAGGCGACCCCAAAGGAGGCTCGATGAATTACTTTATCGGATTCGTAATCGCGCTTTTCATCGCATTGACTGGCGTGGGCGCAGGCACCGTTACTGTGCCCGTTCTCGTGTTATTTCTCGGAGTTCCTGCTGTTGAGGCCGTCGGGATTGGACGAAAAAACAAGCAACAAGTGAGCTTGCTTCGCGGTTCGATTGAAGGCTCCAATCCAGGACAATTAGCCAACACTCGCGCGCAGCCGCAGCTGGTTGCTCCGCAGAGCGTCTTGGCTGCAATTCCGGGCGGAGTTCTTCAACATTCTCAACCGCACAAATTTCCTCACGCCGAACGAAGTGGTCTACACCTCGGCCACATCGGGCATTTCGCCCACGGCTGGGGTGATCACGGCGACGTCGACCACTTCGCGCCAGATTCAGTTCGGAGCGAAGTTGCAGTTCTAAACGTGCGACGGTTTTTCCCGAACTAGCCGGTTCGAATCGAGCCGGTTTGCAACTGTTTGCCGGGGAGGAAAGGGGACGCGGTCTTGCTTGCATATCGACCGCATAGCTGTCCGCGCCGTGATCAGGCCGGACGGCAGCCCGCCTCCCGGCAGCACCCATTGCCCTGCCATGATGAAGCGTCCGAGCCCCGGCAGCGTGTTGCGCAAGGGCTTGAACCCGGCACCCGGTGCAATCATCCAGCCTTCCATGCTCCCCTTCCAATTGCCTGTGTAACGAATGACCGTGGCAGGCGTGGAGACGTCAACTACCTCGATTGCGCCCCGAATCTCAGGAATTTTTCTCTCGAGAATCGAGATGACCGACTCTGCCAGGCGATGTTTCTCCGCGCAGTAACGCTGACGATCCTTCTTCTGCAGGTCAACCCAATATTCAAAGTTGCGTGTGGGCAGAAAGCACGTGACAGCAGTCTTTCCCGGAGGCGCAAAGGTCGGATCAAAGTGGAAGAAGCGGAATCCTATCTGGCGAAGATAGGTGCCGCAATCTACATGGAACGGTGAATCGAGGATGAATGTCTCCATTCCCGGGCGGTCCTTCAGATCCATGGCCACGCCCAGCGAGACCTGGGCGTACGAGGGGAAAGTCTGCATTTTGTCGTAGGTCCTTCTAATCGTCTCGTCTGAATATTTGCCGTTGAGAAGCTCGTTGATCGTCGCGTAGCCATCCGCGGCAGAGACCACCCAATCGGCGTCGATGGTCTCGCCATCGGCCAGCTTCACGCCGACTGCTTGATTGCGCTCCACAAGAATCCGATCCACTTTTGCATCGAGGCGCACGCGCCCGCCCAGGCTGGCAAGTTTCTCTTCGATGCCGCGAATCAGCGCCTGCGAGCCGCCGATCGCATAGCCCGCGTTGCCGGTATTCATAAACGCCAACGAGAAAACCAGGGCGATCGCGGACAACTGCCCCATCTCTCCTCCTCCGAGGAAGGTCCAGATCAACGGATCGCTGAATCTTTCTGAGTAGTCTCTGCCGGTGATGCCGGACAGTTTTCCCAGCAACCGCAGGCACAATGGCTCGCGTAGCAGTGTTACGGCATTCGCGGTCCAACTGGCTGCCGGGTCAGGCATCCTGAATTCGCCCAATTTGCGAACGTACCCGGTCAGACGCAGAATCTCGCTTTTGTCCTGCGGTGCACGCCGCAAGAGCTCCGCTTCCAGCTTGTCTACATTTGTGTAGACGGTGAGGGCCTCGCCGCTCTCGGTTTCAATCCGGGTGAACACGTCTGGATTGATGAAAGTCAGTTTGTCGATGTCGAGAACGTCTTGCCATTGCGCGTGCATGGCGCCGCCGGGCTTCGATCCCAGCAGCCAGTGCAGGCAGGTTTCGAAAGTATAGTGGCCCCGCTGCCAGCTAGTCGCAAGGCCGCCGGCCACCGAGTTCATCTCCAGCACTTCTGCCTGGTAGCCGCATTTCTGCGCGTAGACCGCGGTGCACAGCCCGGCGATGCCGCCGCCGACGATCTCAATTTTCCGGCCATTTTGCTTCATACACGTGGACCTCGTTCCCTGGTTCTGGGAGCGACGAGCCACTCGTTCGATCGGCTTCGTTGCGTCGCCCCTAAGTCAAATTAGGGCCCGGTTCGCGACCTCGGAGAGTCTTCCGCGGCGCATAGTACCCCTTGCCTTGCTCACATGCTGTGAGGCGAGACACAGACAGAGGTTCACTAAGGCGCTTCGGCAATCCCAACTCCCGTCTCCGTTATCCTGTTGCATGCAGACACAATCCCAGGAACGTGCAGCGCCGGGCCGTCGAGCGGCAGCCGCCGTCGCGCTCTGCGGTGTCTGCGCCTTTCTTGAGCTCTACTGCACGCAGCCGATGCTGCCCATGCTGGCGCATCTCTTTCACGCCTCGAAGACCGGCGTGGGCATGACTGTTTCGGCGGCCACGCTGGGTGTCGCTATCTCCGCGCCCGTCTTCGGCGCGCTCACGGAGCGGCTTCCGCGGAAGCGCGTCATCGTGGCATCGTTGCTGGGCATTTCGCTGCCCACCTTGCTCGCCGCCACATCGACGTCACTTGCCCAGCTTGTCTTCTGGCGATTCTTGCAAGGCATTACTGTTCCCGGCGTGATCGCGGTGCTCGTCACCTACATCGGTGAGGAGTGGCCGGCGGACCAGGTTGCCCTCATCATGAGCTTCTATGTCAGCGGCACGGCTCTTGGCGGGTTCATCGGCCGCATATCAGCCGGCATTCTTGCGGATCGTTTCAGTTGGCGCGTAAGTTTTCTCGCTCTGGGCGCTGCCGCTCTTGCCGGCGCTGGAGCCGTAGCCCTGTGGCTGCCGCATGGCCGCAATCGCACCAAACCGCAGCATCGGCTTGACGCGCTTCCTTCGTTTCCCTACCAGGTGCAGGGACTCTTTCGCAGCCGCCGGCTCGTCGCCACCTTCGCTGTAGGATTCAATGTACTTTTTTCGCTGGTCGGCGTCTTCACATGGATCACTTTCTATCTTGCCGCCGCGCCGTTTCATCTTTCCACGACGGCCTTGAGTTCGCTGTTCTTTGTGTATCTGGTCGGCCTGGTTGTGACGCCCGCGGCTGGCTATCTCATTACCCGCGTCGGACTCCGCGCCGGCATTGGGGGAGCGATTGCGTGTTCGGTCGCCGGTGTGCTGTTGACACTTGCGCATTCATTGCCGGCGGTGATCCTCGGACTGGCCATGCTTTCGAGCGGTGTCTTTGTCGCCCAGACCGCATCGCAGAGCCACCTGCGCGTTGCTGCGCCTGCGGGCGCACGTGTGACGGCGGCGGGAATCTATATCACCTTCTACTATCTTGGCGGGACGGCTGCGGGGGTGGTGCCGGGAGCCTTCTGGGCTCTGGGCAAATGGCCAGCCTGCGTGGCCTTCATTGTCGCCATGCAGCTTATCGCCTTCACCATCGCCTTCATTGGTTGGCGCGTACCGCAAGCGGTCGGGAGCACAGTTTAACCGGCGCGCCTGCCGCGAAAAGCACAATTCCTGCACCTCCATGCCGCCTTTTGGAATCTAAGGTCTCGTATGCGTAATCTGTAGAATCATCGAAAGGGCGCCGCCGCGGGGCCCTCAGCCCTCTCCCCAAGCGCCCTACGACTCAAAGAAGCGATAAAGGAACAGTTTTGGCAGATGCGAACACCCTGACTCCAGCGACTGCAGCCAGCAGGGAGACTACGATCGCGAATCCGGACGTCGCGACCTCCGCACAATGGAAGCCGCGGGTTAATCCGTGGCTGATTGCCATGACCGTCGCGCTTGCGGCGTTCATGGAGGTGCTGGACACATCGATTGCCAATGTGGCCCTGCCGCACATCGCGGGTACGCTTGGGGCGAGTACGGACCAGGGAACGTGGGTGCTGACCAGCTACCTGGTTTCAAATGCGATCGTTCTGCCGCTGGGCGGTTGGGCCTCAAGCCTGATGGGCCGCCGCAATTTCTTCGTCTTCTGCATCACGGTGTTTACGATCGCCAGTTTTCTTTGCGGCGCTGCACCATCGCTTCCTATGCTTCTGCTGTTTCGCGTGATTCAAGGTGCGGGCGGCGGCGGCATGCAGCCCATGGCGCAGGCCATCATGGCCGATTCGTTCGAGCCTCACAAGCGTGGGCAGGCCTTCGCGCTTTATGGCTTGGTCGCCGTGCTTGCGCCATCGATTGGCCCCACGCTAGGCGGCTGGATTACCGATAACTTCTCGTGGCGCTGGATCTTCTTTATCAATATTCCGGTCGGCATTCTCGCGTTCATTCTCGTTACCCGGCTCGTCGACGATCCGCCATGGATCAAGGCGGACCCCTCGAAGTTGCGCAACATGGATTACATGGGACTCGCGTTCCTGACCATGGCGATGGGCGGCCTGCAGATCATGCTCGATAAGGGCGAGGAAAACGACTGGTTCGCTTCCGGCTTCATTCGCTTTTTCGCGATGTTGTTTGTCGTCGGCATGAGTGGCCTCGTCGTTTGGGAGTGGCGCCAGAAGAATCCGCTCATCAACCTGAAGCTTTTCCGCTTTAAAAACTTCGCGATCTGTTGTTTCCTGATGATGCTGGTGGGCGGAGTACTGAACGCCAACACCGTGCTGCAGCCACAGTTCCTGCAACAACTGCTGGGCTATACCGCAACCAATGCAGGACTCGCGCTGACGGCCGGAGGCTTCGCGCTGGTGATCATGATGCCCCTGGCCGGCATCGCCACGGGCAGGGTCTCGGCGCGCACCCTGGCCGTGTGCGGCTTCTTCATGTTCGTCTTCACGTTTCGCATCGCCGCCTACGTGACCACCTTACAGATGAGCTTTGCACAGGCCTCGTGGCTGCGCGTGGTGCAGATGCTGCCGCTGCCCTTCTGTTTCATTTCGATTACCAACGCGGCGTATGTGGGCCTGCCCAGGGAAGAGAGCAACCAGGTCGCCGGGTTGATCAACTTTGCCCGCAACATCGGCGGCAGCATCCTGATCGCGGTCACCAATGCGCAGGTGACCAGCCGCGCCATGTGGCACCAGGCGCACTTGCAGAATGACATGGTGCCTGGCTCAATCGCCTACCAACAGCACGTGAGTACGCTTTCCGGATTTCTGGGCGGCCAATTCGGTGGCCAGAACAGCAGCGGCATGGCCATCGCGAATCTCTACAACCAACTCAACCTGCAAGCGCAGATGCAGGGCTATCAGGACGTCTACATGGAACTGTCATGGATGTCGTGCGTCCTGATTGTGCTTGCGTTTTTGCTAAGCAAGAACAGACCGGGCCAGGGAGCGGGCGGCGGCGCTGCGATGCACTAAGGGCAACGGCGCTCCACCGTCGCTTCTCGATGAGCGACAATCGAGAGACGAGGCGAAGACTCCATGGCGCAACTCATCTCCGACTTGCCCCGCACCGCCCTTCTCAGCATGGACCTGCAGACAGCCATCGTCTCGATGTACACCAAGAGCCATCCGGATTTCCTTCCACGTGTTGCAGGCGTGCTGAAAGTAGCAAGGGAACGCGCGATGAGCGTGATTCACGTGCAAGTCGGCTTTCGTCCCGGGTTTCCCGAAGTCTCGGAGCGCAACCAGCTCTTCGGCGCCATCAAGACCTCTACACAGTGGCAGCAGGTTTTTCAAGGAGCCGCGGGAGCGATTCATCCCGACGTCGCTCCGCTGAATGACGAGGTCGTTGTCACCAAGCACCGCGTCAACGCGTTCCATGGCACCGACCTCGAAATGATTCTGCGAGCGAAGGATATCCATACGTTGGTCCTGTTCGGCATTGCGACCAGCGGCGTGGTGCTCTCTACACTGCTCGACGCCAGTGACGCTGACTATCGCTTGATTGTCGTGAAGGATTGCTGCGCCGATCTCGACGCCGACGTGCACTCCTGCCTTATCGAGAAGGTTTTTCCGCGCAAGGCAACGGTTGTGTCCGCGGACGAGCTTCGGGAAGCCCTGAATTCAGACTGAGCCGGATCACCGAACCGAATCAGAGATTCTGTTTGCCTACCGTTTTTCTTGCGGAAGTTCTGCGCTCGGGCACAGTTCAGGGATTCCCAGCGAGCACGTTCATCGCTGGGTTCTGCGCAGAGGGAGGGCAAAGGGGCCGATCGAATTCACCCCCGGCGGGGTTTTCGAGCGGTAAGACGAAAACGCCAGAGACCTTGCGGCCTCTGGCGCTCTCCGGGTGTCCTGATAGCTCATCGGATCATGCATCGTCCCGTTCAGCCTCTCGTGCTGGTTCCGAGTTGCCCCGGCTCCTGCATCGTCCGGCTTAGCTAGTCGCGCGTCTCCGGGTTGCCCCGTACCTCGCGTTCTTTGGCCGCGCCGGGTGACCGATTCCACAGGTTGCCCCGCTTCCTCAGTCCTTTGGCTGTGCCGGCGATGGATTTTCGAGTTGCCTCGAATTTCGCATCGTTCAACGTTACTGGTTTCCGTGATTCGCCGGGTCGCCCCGCTTTCCTCACTTCCCCCTGCAACGCTTTCGATACAGGCCTCCGGTTTCCCTTCTTCCCGTATCTCCGGCTTTGCCGGCGATGGAGTTCCGAGTCGCCTCGAACCTCGCATCCTTCGGCGGTGCCGATTGACCGATCTCCAGGTCGCCCTGAACTCCGGTCCCTCGGTATCGCCTTCGATCCGTTCTTCGGGTTGCCCCTTAGCGCGGATCGT
The DNA here is from genome assembly GCA_963810545.1 of uncultured Acidobacteriaceae bacterium. Lineage (GTDB taxonomy): Bacteria > Acidobacteriota > Terriglobia > Terriglobales > Acidobacteriaceae > Telmatobacter. Next base: position 476,846 of record CAWENE010000002.1, on the reverse strand, counting down.
CCGGCTCCGGCTGGTGGTCTCCCAAGTCACCCTGGGTCTCGCACCCTCCGGTTGTGTCAGCGGCGAGTCTTCGAGTCTCCCCGAACCTCTTTCCTCTGGCATCCCCAGCGGTGAAGCTCCGAGTCGCCCCGGCCCTTCGCTCCTCTGGTTCCGTCGGTGATCCCGACTTTCAGGTTGCCCTGAATCTCAGGTCCTCCGGCGTCGCGATGACTGGATCTGCGGGTCGCCCCGCATCACTGTCCCTCGGCTCTCCGTCTATGCTTCCCCGGGTCGCCCCGGTTCCGCAATCTACGGTTGGGTCGATGATGAATCCCTGGCTGTTCTCGAACTTTGCATCCTCAGCTTGCGCCGCGGATGAATCTTCGTGTCCAACAGGTCCAGCTTTTCCTGCCTGGCCGTCGACGCTCTCTTAATCTCACTCGGCTTTCCACCGTCAGCTTGCGCCTTCAGTGAATCACCTCACTCAACCAATCCCGCATCTCTTGCCTGACCGGAGCTGCTGTCCAACTCCCTACAGGGTCACCAACTGAAGAGACATTAGGATGTTTCGATCTGTGGAAGCAAGTGTAAAACCCCGGTTAATTTGTGGATATCACCATTCGTGGTGCATTCATTTATGGGTGTTGATTTTAGCTTGTATATTTGCACGATTAGTGCAGCATTTACGCGGCGATTTGTGACTTAGTGATAGGCGCAGAGCGAGTAGGTTCTGCGATGTCACGCGGATTAGTGATGCAGCCTGCAAGTAGGCGACTTAGATTTCGGACTTACCTTGCGCAATGGTTGGAAGATTGTCGCAGACCCTTCTACATTGGCTTCAGTGAACGAACAGAGATGAGCAATCCCCGTGAAGCTCGAGGTGGCGCTGAGCGCGAGCGCACTCGCGATTGCCGACAGCGAGAAACACATCGACTTCGCCGATTTCAGCGTAACCGTGAAACGGATGTTGAGTGAGCCGCACTATCAAGCCAGCGCATGCGTGCCACGGAGTCGATGCGCCAGTTTGGCGGAGCTGGGACGCGGCCAGGCGGAACGAAGATGCCGCGACGCCGGTCTACCTCTTTGTGGTCGTCGAATCGCGGTAAGATGGTCTGCCGGTCGTATCCTGGCCGGAAAGGAACGGAATGGCGCTTTCCGTTTTTCAGGGTGGGTGCCGGTGCGGCAGGTTGAGCCCAACGACGACGTCCAGTTGGAAGGCAAGGAGCGGGGTATGGGCAAATTTGGCAATTGGTTCGCAGGCGTAGCGGCGACCGTCATCTCTGGCGTGGCCATCTGGTACTTCACCAGGACCCCTGTGCCAACGCCTCCGCCTCAACCACCTCCTGCGCCCATCGTCACCACATTTGAGGGCATGGTCTATTCCGGCGACACCCCCGTGCCCAACGCGATGGTTGCGGTCGAACTCACCGGCGACGCCGCATCGAATGGCCCCGTGCACAATGTCACTGACGCGCATGGCTCTTACCTCATCAACCTCACCGGGGTGCCTCAGGCCGCGGGGGCCACGCTCACCGTGGCCGCTACGGGCTACCGCGAAGGCGGTCCGGCATCACTCTCCATTCCGCTGCAGCAGGACAATCGCCTCGACATCGCGTTGACCCCGACGACCAAGGCACCCTTCGTCGCCGAGATGCCGGGCCACCCGCCGGTGAAGCATATGCCGGCGTACGTTCGCAAGAATGCGGCGCAGGCCACGCAATTCAGAATTCAAGTGAGGCCTAAACAGCCTTAAACCTGCGTTGTTTGGCCCTCGCAGGTTGACGTGCGATTCGCGCGGACCCTGCGTGATCGGAATCGGGAGAGCCGTCGGCGGCTTCGGCGAGGTTGTCTCGCTACGAGTCGTTGATTCTTTCGATTGAAGAGGAAGATCGGCTCTCGCTTCTCAATCCTTCGGCGCGACGAAACCGATTCGACGACGCGGCCTTTCGGGCGGAGTCCTCAACTGCCGAATCGCATCGAAGACCACCCTGAATTGCGCGTCGTACTTGCTTTCCATCGCGTCGAGCCGACGAGCCAGGTCCCGATGCGTCGTCAGGATCTCCCGCAGCTTGACGAATGCGCGCATGATGGCAATGTTCACCTGGACGGCACGGGGGCTGCGCAGAACGCTGGAGAGCATGGCCACGCCTTGCTCCGTGAATGCGTAGGGAGCGGCACGGCGCGCGCCTCCCCAACTTGAAGTCACAATTTGTGACTTCAAGTCTGCGTACTCCACACGGGTCAGCTGAAACATAAAGTCTGCGGGAAATCGCTCCCGGTTGCGCTTGACGGCCTGCACCAATACCTTGGGAGCGACCTCGTAAAGCTCCGCCAAATCGGGACTGAGCATCACCTTTTGCCCGCGAAGCGAGAGAATGCGCCGCTCCACCCGCTGCGGAGCGACGGAACTTGAAGTCACAATTTGTGACTTCAAGCTGATGATTGAACGCGCTGGCATGGTTATACGGTAGCGCAGGAAGAGCGCGATGGGAGTGTCTGGAGTCACGCCCCCGGCGCTGCGCTCTCCCATCCTCGCTCCCCAAGGATGGTGCGCCGCGAGATCTGGCCACCAGATTGGTACAGCATGGTACACTTGTGTACACAATTGAAGGAGGCTATCATGGCAACCAGCAAAGTCGGGATTCGTGAATTTCGCGACAATCTTTCCAGTTATCTTCTGGAATCCGAGAGCCCGGTTGCGATTACACGGCATGGCGACACGGTCGGCTACTACATTCCTGCGCGGCGTAAACGCAGCGACAGCGAGCCGGGCTCCGTCAGACGCGTCGCTGCAGGTGCAGACGGCAGGTGTCGGAAGAAGAAGTTCTTCGGTTCCCTGCGCACCCCACTACGTGGGGCCCCAAGCGCGCGGGTTCTCAGGATGACACGACTGAGTAAATTGGAGATTCATGGGCCGCAAGGCGAGGTGGGGGATTGAAGGGAACAGTCGCGATTGAGTCGTTCTGGATTGGTTGGGAGCGGGAACAGCGTGGTCGAGTCTGAAAGTGCCTGTCGTTGGAGGATTGAGGTTCGTGCTTTCCCAGGTCTCAGAGGCGAGACCTGGGGCACCCATTTTCGTGCGGATTGAAATTCTGTAGGATCTGGCTTGCCCCTCCGGGCGACGACTTCATCTCGATCCTAAAGTCGGAGTATAGTTGGACCAAATGGCCAACCTTTCTCATCTTGACGACCGTTATTTCGTCGATGACTCGGTCTACAATTGCCCCTTTTGCAATCGAAATCACGTTCCGTACAGCGTTGAAGACCATTTCACATTCAACTGGACCGATAAGAAGCCATGCACATGCTACTCGGTGAAGTGCCTAGCATGCGAAAAAATGTCCATGCATCTGACGTTTGTTGATCTTGGGGTATGGTGGTCAGACGGTCAGCGACGATACTATTTCAGCTCAAAAAAGTTAGCGGAATTTGGAAAGGTTCTCGACGAAGCCTTCTTTTACTCCGTTCCAACCTCTTTTTTTGTTCTAGATGAGCGAATTCCCCGCGTCCTGCGTGAACTGCTGACGGAGGCCGAAGGGTGCTTAAAGAGCAACTATCTCACCGGCGCTTCCGCGTGTGCCCGCAAGATTATCTACGAGCTGGGGGTATTGAAAGGCGCAGCGGGGGATAACTATGAGGACCGCATCAAATCATTGAAGAGCGTCTTACCTGAGGTTGATCCGGCGTTTTTCGATACTCTCTTGACGATTCAGCAACTCACGAGCACGAAGGTACATGAAGGATCTTATGACGGCTGGGAGTCAAAACACTTAAGGGCCATATTGTCTTCGTTAGCGGAGGTCTTGCACGAAATCTATGTCGTCCCTGCCTTGAGAGAGGAACGACGCAAAAGGGTCCTCGATCTCAAGGACGAGCTTACCCCAAAGGCTATTCCAGAGAAGAAGGAAGAGAGGCAGGCTGAGGGCTCAGTCAAGCTGATATCACCAGCCCGCACAACCGCGCCTATCTGATCGACCCAGGGTTAAAGTCCCAATCATTCGGCTCTTCGCACTTCACCCCACGAGCACGGGCTTGGCGAGCATGGCCTTGATCCCGCGTAGCGCCTGCCTTGTGCGCTCTTCGTTCTCGATGAGCGAGAATCTTACATGCCCGTCGCCGTAGTCGCCGAAGCCTATGCCGGGGCTTACGGCCACCTTTGCTTCTGTCAGCAATAACTTCGAAAACTCCAGAGAGCCTAAGTGGCGGTAGGGCTCGGGGATCTGGGCCCAGACGAACATGGTGGCTTTGGGGCTGGGGACGTGCCAGCCGGCTTTGTTGAGTCCTTCGATGAGGACGTCGCGGCGGCTTTGATAGTTTTCGCGAATCTCGCGGACGCACTCCTGCGGGCCCTCCAAAGCAAGGATCGACGCGACCTGGATGGGCGTGAAGGTGCCGTAGTCGAAGTAACTCTTCAAGCGCGCGAGGGCGTTGACGAGCACTGGATTGCCGACCATGAAGCCGACGCGCCAGCCGGGCATGTTGTAGCTCTTGGACAGAGTGAAGAACTCGACGGCGACGTCTTTGGCACCGGGAACTTCGAGGACGCTGGGAGGCTTGTAGCCGTCGAAGCCGAGGTCGGCGTAGGCGAGGTCGTGGATGAGATGGAAGCCGTATTGGCGGGCCAGCTCGACCAGGCGCGCGAGGAACGGCAAGTCGACGCATTGGGTGGTCGGGTTCGACGGAAAGTTGACGATAAGCGCCTTGGGGCGCGGGACCATGCGCGGGATCAGGTCCTCCAACTGCGCGAGAAACGAGTCGCAATCGACGATGGGGACCGAAACCACATGGGCCCCGGCGATGACAGGGCCGTAGATGTGGATGGGGTAGCTCGGGTTGGGCACCAGCACGGTGTCGCGCGAGTCGAGAATGGCGAGGCACAGGTGGGCGATGCCTTCCTTCGATCCAATCGTGACAATCGCCTCGGTGTCGGGGTCGAGCGAGACCGCGTAGCGCGACTGGTACCAGTTGCAGATGGCCTTCCGCAGGCGCGGGAGTCCGCGCGAGACGGAGTAGCGATGGGTGACCGGCTTCTGCACTGCCTCAATCATCTTGTCGACGATGTGTTTGGGCGTGGCCCCGTCGGGGTTGCCCATGCCGAAGTCGATGACGTCTTCTCCACGGCGGCGCGCGGTGACCTTCATTTCGCCGGTGATGTTGAAGACATAGGGCGGCAGGCGCTGGATGCGGCTGAATTCTTCCATGATGATCCAAGTTTACCGTGAACGGTGGTCAATGATCAGTCGTCCGTTGCCAGGGAGTGGCGTTCGTCACGCTGAGGGAATCAATTTGTCAACAGAGTGGTTCCTTTTGAACAGTTTTTTCATGCGGCGGTGGGACAATGGATGTGGGACCAGTCCGCCGCTGCGAGCATGGCCGCATTGCTTCCACTATGGGGAACACGGCCTGACCCTCTCGATTTGAGCCCGGCAGCGACGGCTCGTCCTGGCGGAGAGGCCGATGAACGCCCTCTTGATCTACCCGCAGTTTCCCGACACCTACTGGAGTTTCAAACATGCGCTGCACTTTGTGGGCAAGCGCGCGGCGCAACCTCCGCTGGGATTGATGACGGTGGCGGCGCTGCTTCCAGCGGCGTGGAACAAACGGCTGGTCGACACCAATGTGGAGCGGCTGCGCGAGCGCGATCTGGACTGGGCAGATGTAGTGCTGCTGAGCGGCATGCATATTCAGCAACCGTCGCTGGTGGCCGTTGTGGAGCGGTGCCGCACGCGCGGGCTGCGCACGGTGGTGGGCGGCCCGATTGCGAGCAGCCTGCCGGCAGCTGAGCTGAAGGCCGACCACGTGGTGATTGGCGAGGCGGAGAGCCTGATTGGCGACCTGGCGCGGGATTTCGAACAGGGTACGGCGAAGGCTGTGTATCAGGCTGCCGAACGGCCGGAGATGGAGACGAGTCCGCTGCCGGATTTGAGCCTGATCAAGATGGAGCGCTACTCGACGATGACGGTGCAGTATTCACGCGGCTGCCCTTTCAACTGTGAGTTCTGCGACATTATCGAAATCTACGGACGGCGGCCGCGGACGAAGGCGGTGGCGCAGGTGCTGGCGGAGCTCGACCAGTTGCGCGCGGCGGGCTGGCGCGATGCGGTGTTTATTGTCGATGACAACTTTATCGGCAACAAGCCGCGGGCGAAGGAACTGCTGTCAGCGCTGGTGGCTTGGCGCAAGGAGAATGACGGCGGGTTCCCATTCATTACTGAGGCGTCACTGAATCTGGCCGACGATGCGGAGCTGATGCAGCTGATGAGGGACGCTGGATTCCGTTCGGTTTTCTTGGGGATTGAAACACCCGATGTGTCGGGGTTGATCGCGACCAACAAACTGCAGAACACGCGGCGCAGCCTGCTGGAGAGCGTCGCGGCGATTCAAAGCTACGGGTTAGAAGTGATGGGCGGATTCATTCTAGGATTCGATACGGACCACGAAGATATCTTCGACCGCATGGTGGAGTTTATTCAAACGAGTGGGATCCCGATTGCCATGGTGGGGCTGCTGCAGGCGATGCCGGGGACACAACTGTTCCGGCGGCTGCGCGGTGAGGGGCGGATTGTGGACGCAGGCGGCGGCAACAACACCTCGCTGCGCCTGAACTTTTTGCCGCACATGGATGCGACGAAGTTGATGGAGGGATACCGGTCGGTGCTGAAACGCATCTACTCGAGCGGCCCTTACTACGAGCGAGTAAAGCTCTACCTGAGCCGCACACAGCCCAAGCCGCAGAAACGCACGCGCGGTGAGAAGGCGACAAGCCAGCCGTGGATGACGGCCACGAATATGCGGGCGCTGGTGCTGTCGATTGTGCGGCAGGGCGTGTTCGGCCGGTCGAAGTGGAGCTACTGGAAGTTTGTTGCGGCGGCGGTGACACGCTACCGGCACTGCTTTGGCACGGCCATGACGCTGGCGGTGATGGGGTATCACTTCCAGGTGATTACACGGAAGCTCTCGAAGGCGCTGGATGCCGCGACGGCGCCGCAGTTGGCCAATACTGCCGAGGCGGATCAGGGGCCCAGCGACCGCCAGACCCCGTAAAACGGTTCGACTCGTTGACGATCGCGCCCCGGTGCGATCCGGTCTATTTGCCCGTGGTGAGCACGACGCGGAAGCGCGCTTTGCCGCTCATCATGCGGTCGTACGCTTCCCCTGCCTTCTCCAAAGGGTATGTCTCGATCATGGGCTTGACGCCGGTAAGCGCGCTGAAATTGAGCGTGTCTTCTGAATCCATGCCGGTTCCCGAGGGCCAGCCGGCGACAGTGCGGCGGCCAAGGAGGAGCGGGAAAGGATTGATGACCAGAGGACCATCTTCCGGCGCGCCGACGACGATGAGCTTGCCGGCGGGGGCGAGCCCATCGATGACCCACTCGAGAGCCTTGGCGCTGGTGACGGTGGAGAGAATGATATTGGCGCCGCCGATCTTTTGGAGCTCTTTCGCCGGGTCCTGCGTGGTCGAGTCGATGTAAATGTGCGCGCCGAGCTGTTTGGCGAGCGGACCTTTGTCCTGGCCACGCGCGATGGCGACGGTGCGATACCCGGCCTTGGCAGCATATTGGACGGCGAGATGGCCCAAGCCGCCGATGCCCAAGATGGCCACCGTATCGCCGATGCGCGCTCCGCTGTTGCGCAGCGCGTTGAAGGTGGTGACGCCCGCGCAAAGCAGCGGGCCGGCATCCGCATCTTTCAGGTCGTCGGGGATGAGCGCAATGGCGTTGGCGGGAGCGATGACGTAGTCGGCGTAGCCGCCGTCGTAGTTGATGCCGGAGATGAGCTGGTTTTCACAGAGCATGAAATCCCCGCGACGGCAGGGCGTGCAGTAGTTGCAATGACCGCCGTGCCAGCCGAGACCCACGCGCTGACCGGCTTTGAAGACGGGCACATCGGGGCCGACAGCGTCGAGAACACCAGCGACCTCGTGGCCAGGGACGCGTGGAAATTGGATGCCGGGCCACATTCCTTCTTTCGTCAGCGAATCGCTGTGGCAAACGCCGCAGGCCTGCACGCGAATGCGGACATGGCCGGGTCCGGGGTCAGGGAATTGCCTCTGGACGAGTTGAAACGCTCCGCCGGCGGCGGGAATCTGCATGGCACGGCCCGTGACTGTGGACATAGTTCAGTTTTCTCCTCTGCGTTTGGATGGGAACTGCGTGTGGAAGTCGCAGAAGAATAATGAAAGTTCGGCGAAGGATGCATTTGAAGGCTTCCGAACGCCAAATCTTGTTCAACCTCTTTAGATTTTCTGATGGAGCGGGCAGCAGGCTGTTGCTACCGTTCATGACGGCGCCTGCGCAATTTGGATGCTGAAGGACTCGAAGGGTTGGCCCAACCGGACTATCAGAACAGATTGCCGGCGACTTGTTCAGCGGCAGTATAGATGCGCGTCTTGAGGGCATCGCGGGTGAGGATGGGATCCTCTTTCAATGTGGTGTTGAGGTCGATGGTGAACACCTGGTTGCGCACGCGGCCGATAGCGCGTTCGCCGAGTTCACCGCGGCGGAGATCGGCCGCACAATAAACAGCCTCGTTCCCAATGGCGTTCAGGGTCGCGGCTCCAGCCCCGCAAGCTTGGGCAATCGCGGTCATGCGCGTATGTGCATCCGTGGCTAATTCGACAACAATGGTGAGCGTTCGCGTCATGCCGTCGCCCTTTTGCACGAATGTGCAGACCGCGGGCTGCGCGCCGTAAGCGGCCGTGAACGATCCGACGGCTTCGGCCCCGATGAGCCCGGATGCCGTGGCTTCCGTTAGCCACGGGCAGTTGTTTGCCGCGTCGGCCGCGCTCGGGAGACCAACCAGGGAAAGCAGCGCGGCAACGATCACAAGGATCCGTTTCGGCCCCGGTGAACTATTTGCCATTCTGCGGGCCTCCCCCATCGGTGACCAAGTCAGTGTGCACGTGCCATGGAACACTCTCAATAGAGATTTCCGGATGCACCCGCAAATAGCTCAGAGAATAAGTAGGCGCACCCGGATCGACCTTCTTGTCGACAAACATGTCCTGCTGCTCAGCGGCTTTCTCTTGCTGCCCCATGCGACGGTAAAGGATGGAAAGGTTGTAGTGCGCGGCCAGATCGTCCGGATCGATCTTCTGTAGTGCCTCGAACTGCTCAAGTGCCGCGTGTTCATCCTTCTGCTGGTAGTAAGTGATGCCAAGTTCGCGGCGCGCATCGCGGGATTGGGGAAACATTTCTACAACTCTGCGGAAGTCGGCGATCTCCTGCTTTGTATTTCCTGCGCGGCGTTGCAGCAGCCCGTCATAATACAAGGCACGGGCGTTGTTCGGATCGATTGAAAGCGCCTTCCGAATGGCCTTCCGTGCCGATTCGTACTTTTCCCACACAATTTCGGTGAGACCGACGTTGGTGTACCCATCGGCATAATCGCGGCGAAGCTTGATCACTTCAGTAAACGCAGCAACAGACTCGGCATACTGGAACTGATCGAGCAGCGCGATGCCCAGGTTATTCCAACGCATCCAGTCAGGGTTGTCTGCCGGATCGGGCGCCTCGGGCCTGTTCTCTCCAATGCGAAGCACGCGCGTACGGGACGCGATTTCAACCACGGGGTAAGCTGGATGATCGGGACCAAAGATGTTATTGAGATAGCTCTGGCGAAGATGGCGATAATTCACCTTTGCGGTAACAGAGATGGCGCCAGTTACGTCAGCCGGAAGCCGAAACTGGTAACGCACTAACACGGATCGGCCGGCCGGCACAGTGTTGTCGTAGGCCACAGAGTGAATCGTCCAAACCTTGTGGTTATCTGCAAACTCCCCTTCATCTGTCACCGGACGATTGGTGAAGCTGTGAGCCCGCGGATCGATCATGCCGTCCGGCTTGAGGAAACCGCTATGGTAGATCTCCTTCCCGCTTGAATCCTTTACCGTGAACTCCACCCATGCCTCATACAGGTCGCGGATCTCGGGAATGAGCGAGTGGCCGATGTTCTTATTCTGAATGACAACATAGGCCTCGACCGTGTTGCTGGGAGCCAGGGCGTAAGAAGCTCTGCCCAGCGGAGCGATCAACTTGTCCTCGCCGGCCTTCTGGAGACCAAAGATATCGACGTTGAGATAGTTTCCTGCGCGCAGGAACTCAATGGTCTTCTTCAGCTGCTCGTCGAATCCGTAGTAAAACGGCACCGCCGTATTTCCTGCCAGCCAGCGATGCGAGGCAAAAGTGCCGTTTTTCGCGCCGTATTCCGGCAGCGTAATTGGATTGCGCTTCATGTGGCAACCCTGGCAGGGCGTGAAATCGGCCGTGTAGAAGCTAAGTGGATTGCGCTGTGAAAACTTCGACTGCTGCCACTCGTCGTACGTCGTGAATGCGCGAATAAACTTATAGTCGTTGAGGGTGGACGGCAAGTTGGCTTTGTGACAGGCTGCGCAGAATTCCGGCGTGTGCAGGAAGTCATGCATTACGGCCTTGGAGTGCCGCTCAGGATGCCGAAGAATTTCTGCGAAGGAGACTTGTCCGGGGATGCGGTTCCCGTTTTCATCCACGATGACAGACGGAATACCCATTTGAACGCTGCCGTTGCCATTGGTTGAGTCGAGACTGATGACAGAGTGGCAGGTCATGCACGTCAGCCCGTCTGAGTCGAACTTGGCTCGATCCACCTTCGAATCTTCAGTGAGCGCGGCGCCCAGCACACCAATCGGGTTGTGGCAACTATCGCAGTGCCGCGCGAAAGCAATACCTCGCGTCTTGTCTCGGATCAAAATATTGACGCTGGCGCGATAGAAAGGCGTGCGGAATGCATTGGAATGCAGCGCCTGTCGCCACTGGCTATAGGCTTCCTGGTGACAAGTGCCGCAGTACTCGGCCGTGGGATACGCGCCCGGTTGGAGAAATCCTTCACCCTGTACCGTTATATTGCCCGGAGTGAATGGATTCTTGGGGCCATAGTGGAAGTCATATGTCGGAGTGACCGTGGAGTTATACGCTTTGCGATCCGCTTCTAAGCGTTCCTCGGCGCGGGCTCTTAGCTTAGCCAAGGCCTCGCGCTGCGCGGGAGTATCTTCCGCAGGCGCAGCTCCTTTCGGGGGAGGTGTGTAGGCAGGCGGGGGCGTCAGTTCCGCACCTCCCTGCTGCTGCTGCCCCGGTGCAGGCACAATCAGGCACACGGCACATGCCACGACAGTACACACCTGAATAGCGGGCTTTCTCATGACAACTCTCCGGCGCACACGGTTTCATTTCGCTGCCGGCAATCCTTCACTTACTCGCTCGGACCGGCGTCTTATCCTTGGAACGCTCCGCGGCAATCGCGTCATAGACGCTTGGTACCAGTCCCTTGCCTTCTTCAATTGCGTAATAACGATCCACTCCCGGCAACGCATATGTCTCTTTTGCGCCATCGGGCCAGCGAATCTCGACCTTATCCACCTTTGCCGCCTGGCCTAAGCCGAAGTGCACTCGAAAATCGTTCGACGACTCAAAGCTTCCCCCGCTCATCACATCGCCGCGCTGCCGCGCTCCTCCAGCAGTCAAATACACTGTGGACCCGATCGCATCCCGAGGGCTCTTCGCGCCGCCGATCAGCATCAGTCCCACCCAATGATTGTGATCGTCATTCACGTTGCGCAGCAGGACCGGCGTGTGGTCAAGGCAGTTGATTACTACGTCGATTTTTCCGTCATTGAACAGGTCGCCAAAAGCCGCGCCGCGCGCAGGCAGCACGTCGGCCAAACCCGTGCCTTCGACCGGTGGAATGACCTCGAACTTTTTACCATGATCCAGGTTATGGAAGAGCACCGCACGCTCCGCAAAGGAAGTTCCCCAGTTATGCTTGTCGACTTGCGGATAAACGTGGCCGGAGACAAACATCAAGTCTTTCCAACCATCGTTGTCGTAATCGAAGAATTCGGTCCCCCAACTCAAGAAAGGGTAGGTGGCTTCAGCGATGCCCATCTGCGGCGTGATATCGACAAAGTTTCCATCGCCGTCATTGCGATAGAGCGTCTTGTAATCGTCGGAAAAGGTTGTTGTGTAAAGATCGAGGCGCCCATTGTTGGCGTAGTCTCCCACAGCAAGTCCCATGGATGCCGTCTCGCGCGCGTCTTGGTTGAGGGCGAACCCCGAATAAAAGCTCGCGTCCTGAAACGTGCCGTCTCCTTTGTTCAAGTAGAGATAGTTAGGGGACGAGTCATCGGCAACGAGTAAGTCGACCTTTCCGTCATTATCAATGTCGACAAACGTCGATGAGAATCCGTAGTAGCGCCGCTTATCGCTGACTCCCGCCTTTTCGCTGACGTCGGTGAAGGTGCCGTCGCCATTGTTGTGGAAGAGATGATCGGGCTCGCCCTGCAGGCCGCGCGGCCCGCAGAGCGTTTGCGCTCCGCGAAAAGAACAGTTAGCATACCCAACCGCCTTCGATCCCGCGTACGGCAGGTTATTCATGTCCCAGTGAACATACCCGGGGACGAATAGGTCGAGACGGCCATCGCCATCGTAGTCGCCGAAACTTGGCCCGGTGGACCAGTTACCGAGAGTTACGCCGGCTTTTTCGGCAACGTCGGTAAATGTGCCGTCGTGATTATTGTGATAGAGCCGATTCTTCCCGTAGTTACCCACGTAGAGGTCGGGCCATCCATCGTTGTCGTAATCGCCAACAGCCACGCCAAAACCCCAGCGGTCATTGGTGACACCGGCCTTCGCCGCCACTTCGGTAAATGTTCCATCGTGGTTGTTATGAAAGAGCGCAGCATGAGGTGGTTCCACTTTGCCGTCAAGCGCGTCCTTCGTCGATCCGTTCACGATGTAAATGTCGAGCCAGCCGTCGTGATCGTAGTCGAGCAATGCTACGCCTGAGCCAATTGTCTCCAGAAGGTAAGGCTTCTCCGGCGTGCCCATCTTGTGGCTCCACACCGTCAGTCCGGCTTTCTCCGATATGTCTTGAAAGACAACCGGGCCGGTTTTAACGAATCCCCCCGCGGTGATGGGCCGCTTTTCGGAATCGAGAACAGGTGCAAAAACCCCGGCTGTGGCGGACCCGCTCTGCTGATCCGCAGGCTGTGCCGCGGCGTTTCCACCGTAAAGAGGCGGCTGGACCGGCTGCGGCTCTTGCGCGCTTACCGGCCCCGCGCTAGCCGCGATCAAGACACCAAGAACGCCGGCGAATGAGGCCTGCCGCAAGCAATTCCATAACAAACAAATCAAAATGAGACCTCGTGGGCGGGGATTCCCTTGTTGGAGCATTCTCGAAGGATTGATGGACGACTGTCCACCCCTATTTGGTTGATTCAGCACTCATTCTTCAGTTGTGCTTGCATGGGTAGGCGTGGCGGCCCCTGGGCAAAGACGTCCGCTCGCCGGTCACGAATCGGCTGAAAAGCTTCCGCGATCCTTTTGGGTGCAGGGGTCCCGCGGTCTCGCTCGGTGTGCCCGCCGTGCGTTAAGAATTGTTAAGGAGCGCGCGAAACCATTGTTTTGTGCGAGACTAAAATGCCGTGGGAGCAGACGTGGCGGCAGTCGAGATCGAGACCGGCGAACGGCAAAAGCAGCTGTCGCTTTTGCTCGTGGACGACGATGCCGAGTTGTGCGGGATGATGCGGGAGTTCTTTGCCGAGTCGGGCCACAAGCTTGACACCGCGTATAACGGGCGCGAAGGACTCGCAAATGCCCTCCGCGGCGGATACGATCTGATGATCCTGGACGTAATGTTGCCGGGGCTCGACGGATTTGCCGTGCTGCAGCAGCTTCGGCGGAAGAAGAGTTTGCCGGTCATTCTGTTGACGGCGCGTGTCCAGCAACAGGATCGAATTCTCGGCCTGGACAGCGGAGCGGATGATTATCTGCCCAAACCATTTGACCCCGACGAGCTGCTGGCGCGTATTCGTGCAGTGTTGCGGCGGACCCAGGGCGTGACCCTGCAGAGTGAGGTCACCGTCACCATCGGCAACATCTCTGTGAATCCATCCACACGAGAAGTGTGGAGTGCGGGTGAGGCCGTCGAATTGACCGCGATGGAGTTCGATCTGCTGGAATTACTCATGCGATCGGCGGGCGAAGTGGTTTCGCGCGAACAGATTACGGCTGTGCTGTTTGAACGCGAGGCAACCCCCTACGACCGTTTTCTCGATGTGCACATCAGCCATCTGCGTAAGAAACTGGAAGGCGGACGCAACCTGATCCGCACCATTCGTGGAGTTGGATATGTCTTTACAGGAACGGCTTAAGGCACTGCCCGCGATCTCGCTTTACGTCTGGGTAATGCTGGCGATGGTGAGTATTCTTTCGCTGTCGTTCCTCGCGTTTCATCTGATTGCCGATCACGTGCAGAAGATCGAGATCGATCCAACCTTTAACAAGTTCGACGAATTGCAACTGGAAAGCGCACGCAGCGCGTTCCAGCATCGTGGACAACAGGGCCTGAGAGACTACCTGGCCAGCCTCGATCGCATCTTCGGCGGGTCGCACTATCTGCTCGACGGGAAAGGAGCGGACCTGGTCTCGGGCGCGAATCGGGCGTGGATGCTTCCCCCAGCTCCCGCGGACAAGTTGCGCGTGCGTGCCCATGGACGTTGGACCCTTGCGCATAGATCGCAGGACGCGCAGTACTGGTTCACAGCCGAGGGTCAGCTGGGTCCTCCTCATATTTGGACGTTTCTCCCCTATTACTTCCTTGTCATCGGTGTCGCGAGCGTTCTGTGTTGGCTCGCGTCCGTCGGCGTAGTCTCTCCGATTCGCCGTATCGCTGCGACCATCGGACAATTCGGGCAGGGCGATCTGACCGCGCGGGTGCACACCTGGCGCACCGATGAAATCGGCCAGCTGGGGCGCTCCTTCAATCAAATGGCGGAACGCCTGGAGCGGTTGATCGTGAGCGAGCGAAGGCTGCTGGGCGACATATCGCACGAATTGCGATCGCCCCTCGCGCGATTGAAGTTCGCGGTAAAGCTGGCGCGCACGTCACACGATAATCAGTCGGCACTGGATCGAATCGAACGCGACGTGGACCGCATTACGTCTCTCGTCGCAGACATCGTGGAGATCACTTTTATTGAAGGCGATCCCGCTGTGCAGGACACAGGCATGGTGCGCGCTGGAGAAATCATCGATGAAGTTGTGCGCGATTGCGCGCTGGAAGCGCAGTTTCGGGACTGCAGCATTGAGGTGAACGGACGGTTGACCGGAGAAGTGCTGGGCAGCCGCGAGTTGCTGCGCAGAGCGATTGAAAACGTCGTGCGCAATGGCATCCGCTATTCACCAAAGCGATCTGCAATTCAACTGTCCGTGGAAGAAAACGAACGGGAAGCCACAATCTCTGTGCGCGATTTCGGGCCGGGTGTTCCCGAGGATGCAGTTACACGCCTCTTCGATCCCTTCTTTCGCGTTGAAGATGCTCGCAATACAAACGGCGGCGGCTCTGGAATGGGTTTGTCCATCGCGAAGCGCGCGGTGCAACTGCATAACGGCACCATCATCGCTGAGAACGCATCCCCAGGGTTGCGCGTGAGAATTAGCATTCCCCTCGCGCTGCAGCAAAACACTGCATTTGCCCAGGTTACTGCACCCAGCTAGAGCAGTCCCTCGGCAGCGGCGGCTTCGCGAACAGCAATTGTGGAACCGCTGTAGTCGCGCTCGAAGGCCTTAAGATTTCTTAAGCTTCAAATACTGGACAACCGTGTGTAATGTCCCTAATGCCTCAAGCAGCCAATGTTGATTATTGAGGCATTCGAGGAGACATAAATGAAGCGCTTTTTGGGTTTCGCCATCCTGATTGCATCGCTATCAGTTCCAGCTTTTGCCGCCAAGAATTCAAAGACCGTGACCTTTACAGATGCAGTAAAGGTTGGATCGACGCAGTTGCCTGCCGGCGACTACAAAGTTAGCTGGACCAACAATGGTTCGAGCGCACAAGTCACCATCGCAGAAAAAGGTGGAGCTTCCGTTACAGTTCCCGCTAAACTCGTTGACGCAAAGAACGGCCACGTTGCCGTGCTGACAAATACCGTGAGCGGCGTCCAGATCCTGGAAACAATCCAACTCGACAACCTGAACCTCGTGATCGGGGGAGCGACAGCCGGCGGCGAGTAAGTACGCATTGGCTGCACGGGCAACAGTTAATCTTGGATTGAGCGCAGGTAGCGGGGAACATGCCGCGGGCCAATATCGTATTCAATTCCCGTGACTGTAGTCCTTCCTTTTCACCCCCATCCTGCAAGGGATGGGGGCTCCTTTTTTCGACGCGCAACGCCCGATTCGAGATTACCCGGTCGGGCGATTCAGCGCTTCACCAGACCCGGCAGCGCGTCTCATGCACCATCGGCTGGCCGGCTTTGCACTTGAAGGCCTGCTGGAACTCCGGCATGTTCGCCAGAACATTGTTGACCCGGAGCACTGGCATCGAGTGCGGATCGATCTTCACCAGGGTCTGCATCAGTTCCGGCCGGAATGTATCGCACCATGAAGTCCCATAAGCGATAAAGAATCGCTGTAGGTTGGTGAGACGGTGCGTTACTGCGCGGCCTGCTTGGCACGGGCGCCGCGCCAGTAGAGGACGAGCCCGAGCAGAATCGAAGCGATCGTTCCGCCGACCAGCTTCAGCTCAAAGCCCAACTTGTTCGTCGAATCCCCAGGCGGCACAAGCGAAACAAAGATGCCTACGACGACAACGATAAATCCGAGGCCTCCCGAAATCCATACGCCGGGAATGCCGCCGGGCACCAGCACAGCAAGTTGGTTTTCCTTGCGGTCTTTACGATGGGCAAGCTTGATCACCGCCGCGAACATGTAGAGAAATGGAATGAAGTAGAGAATGATGGCGGCGTCAATAAGGAATTGATAGGCGCCACGCGTCGAGTCGTTGATCTGGCTCACAAGCAGGATGGCGCCCGACACAATTGCCTGCACAAGAATCGAGATGTACGGCGTCTTCCAACGTGGGTGAATCTTGCCGAAGGCCGCAGGCAAATAGCGATCGATGCCTACGACAAAGGGAACGCGCGCGATGCCGGCGACCGTGCTGCCCACGCCTCCTGCATTGCCCACCGTAACAAGGATTGCCGCCAGCACGCCCAGCAGGCCGATCTTAAGCGCGATGGAGCCAAGCGTGATCGCGTGGAAGACGCCGCTTTGCGGGTCAAGATCGGCAGCAGGCACCAGCGCGAGAATCGCAAAAGTCCCCGCGATGTACATCAGAGAGATAAGCGCACTGGCTCCGAAGGCTGCGCGCGGCAAAGTCCGCCGCGGATCGCGAATCTCTTCGCTCATGGCGGAGACCAGCTCGAGTCCCGTAAAGGCGAAAGCAATTTGCGACCAGAAATTGACCGTGTCCCAGTTCCACGCAGGCATCATGTTCGCGAGGGTGAAGTGCGTAGCGGAACCGTGCCTCAAGACGACCAGTGCAGCCACCCCGCCCAGCATCAGCAGCGGCACGTAGGTTCCAACCCCTCCGGCGTTCTGCAGCCATTTGCCGACGTTCAGCCCGATGATATTGAGCAGCACAGCGACCAGCAGCATGGCCAGTGAAACCGTGAGCAGAAATGTCCGATTCTGCGCAAGCTCGACGCCGCGGCCGCCAATGATGTACGCGCTCATCGAAGCGCTGGCAAGAAGCAGCCCCGGGAAATAGAAGACGGTGTAGATCCAGTAAGTCCAGCCGGCAATAAAACCATGAAAATCGCCGAATGCCTCGCGCGACCAGACGTAGAGGCCGCCTTCCTCAGGAAAGCGCGAAGAAAGCTCGTTGATGACCAGCGCGCCGGGCAGAAAGAAGAAGACCGCGGCGAGCACCCACAGGCTGATCGAGGAGGTGCCGTTGTGGCCGGCTGCAGCGATCCAGCGTGGGCCGAGCACTGTGGCGATGTTGAAGAGCAGCACATCCCAGAAGCCCATCGTTTTGCGCAACTGCGATTTGGAATCGGGCGCCGAAGGCGCAACGATGATCATTCACATACCTGCTGCCCCGGAAGGAGCTTCGTCAGCGATCTGAGATTTCAGAAAGGATATAGGACGCGGGGAACCCGCGTCTGCGCCGAGCGAGATTCTTCAGGAATTTGGCAACGGTCTGGAGGAGAGTGCAGCAATGAAACAGGCGCGGACTGTGCCCGCGCCCTTTGAGCCGGGGGAAGTTGATCCTTACGCCGTTGCGACCCGCAGGGCGTCCTGAATGTGCGCCTCAAGTGGGTTGAGCACCTTGGCATCGACGATCCGTTGAGAGTTCTGCGTCGTTTGTGAGTTTCTCGGAGTCATCTCGTAAACTGGCTTCGAAGTTGCGGAGTTGACCACCTGTTCCAATGCTTCAACCGCGGCAAAAATCTGTCCCTGACGGGCGCGCAGTTGGTCGATCGTTTCAGAAATCTCACGGAGTTCCGCGTGGGCCGTGTCGGCTGCGGCACGATATACCGGTTCATGTTGCTTGTCGTTCATCGAATCCTCCACATGCAAAGTGTAGGTCGGGTAACGTTCAAAGGGCATTCCACAAACGGGTCAAATCAAGTCACTTTCGGGGCAAGTCTGGATCTTTGAGGCCCATATTCCTGCGAATTCGTTGCGGCAAATCAGAATACCCTTTTGCAGGTGGTTACCGATAATCCTTCGAACGAAAAAATGTTCCCGTCGAACCCGAACGGTTGCAATCACATTCCTGCCGCGGCAGGTGTTTACTCAGTAGTACCCCCGGTGGCTGGGGACCCAGAAGGAGACGAGGCGATGCCCGCCCCCACCTCTCGTCGGCGTCGGCTTTTGGGTTTGCGACCATGTGCCACAAGCCAAGAAGCGCGGCCCGTGCACGAAGAAGTAGACTTCGAATGTGCCTGAAAATGCGTCGCAAGCCATTTGCAGCGGGGCAGACGCTCATGACCGCCTAAGTCACACCTAACCCCGAGTGCTTTCAAGCGCTCGGGTTCCCGTTTTTCAGACTGACCCACTACCGTTGGTCGCCTTGGCTAGGAGGCGCCTTCACGGTATACTGAGAATTCGGCAAGCCAACAAGTGGCGCGCTCTTGTGCGTGCCGGCAGTTTCGGCGCCTGAGGGTATGGGCGCGGCGCGAAAAGCGCTGGGAACGGCAGAGGCGGCACGAATACCAAAGAATTTCCGGAGTGGAACCATGGCACAGGTATGCGACATTTGCGGCAAAGGGCCGCAGTTTGGCAATAACATCTCGCACGCGCACAATGTAACGCGGCGGCGCTGGAACGTGAATCTGCAGGCGGTGAAGGCTTTGGTAAACGGCGCCCCGAAGCGGATTCGTGTGTGCACGAGCTGCATCAAAGCCGGCAAGATCGCCAAGGCCTAGCTTCCGCGGCACTTTTCAGATTTGCGGTTGGACGCGAGACCCCGTTGCAGAAGGACGGGGTTTTGTTGTGCGTGGAGATCGGACCGCAAAAGTTGCACTAGGGCGCGTCTCACTGCGCCTTGGTAAACGTGAGCGACGCGGAATTGATGCAATACCGCAGACCGGTAGGACCGGGCCCGTCGGGGAAGACGTGCCCGAGATGGCCACCGCAACGGGCGCATGTGACTTCAACGCGGCGCATGCCGTAGCTCAGGTCTTCATGCTCATCCACGGTCTTCGAGTCCGCGGGGATCATGAAGCTGGGCCATCCGCAGCCGGAGTCGAACTTGGCTCCCGAAAGAAACAGCAAAGCCCCGCAGCCCGCGCAGTGGTAGTTGCCGGTCTCGTGGTTTTCAGTCAGCAGGCCGGTAAACGGGCGCTCGGTTCCTTTTTCGCGCAGCACCCGATACTGCTCGGGAGAGAGTGTGGCGCGCCATTCGGCATCTGTGCGAGTGACTCTTTCCTGGGTCTGGGTTGTGTCTTTGACTTCACTCATATTCGGCCTCCGAAAGCGTAGCAGCCGAAAGTTAGATGCGCAGCCTGGCGGGAAGATACAGTTGCGCGCTGGCGACCGCTCTAGACTTCGGCAACCAAGTCTATTTCGACCAGCGCGTCCTTGGGAAGTCGGGCCGCCTCAATGGTGGTGCGAGCTGGGGGCGCAGCCCCTTCCGGCAACAAGTAGCGCCCATAAACCGCGTTCATCTCCGCAAAATCGTCAAAATGCCTAAGAAAAACGGTGGCCTTGACGGCTTTGTGCAGGCTTGTGCCCGCGGCTTCGAGAATGGCTTTCAGGTTCTCGAGAACCCGGGTGGTCTGCTCGGCGATGCCGCCGGCAACGAGCTGGCCCGTCGCGGGATCGAGGGCGATCTGGCCGGCGGTGAAAACAAGGTTGCCGGCGCGGATGGCCTGGGAATACGGGCCGATAGCGGCCGGCGCGGCAGCGGTAGCGACGACGGTTTTGGTCATGGCCCGATTGTAGAGCGGTTCCGCAGTCGCGGGACCGCTGACACCCTGAATCAGCGCCAGATGGCGAGAACGCCGCCGACGATCAGTAGACCGACCAGCCAGTAGCCGGAATTTATGGCAAAAAGCTTGAACGGGCGGCCTTCGTAGATGCCTTGCGGCAGGTTAGGCGCAGCAAAGAAGCCAACCCAGACGATGAATCCGACGACGGCGCCCCAGCCGAAGGTGGCGGCTTGAGTCCAAATGACAATATGCGCGAGGATGAAGGCGAGGATCGCGTCGCAAACGAAGGACGCGATCATGCCCGCGATCAGGGAGTTGCCCTTGGTCGCGCCTTTCTGGATGCCGAGCATGGCCATCCAGGGCTTGGCGAAGAGCGCGGGCGAATACCACGCGGCGCCGAGAAGCCAGAGAATGACCGCGGAGACAATAATCGCAACGTAATTGAGATCGTGGAAAATGTGGATCACAGGATTCCCTCCAAGCATGACCAAGGTTTGCGACGAGCAGAGTCGCGGCAATACATCTTACGGTGGGGGATGCGCACTGAGGGTCGCGCGGCAAGGTAATGGCTGTCAAGGATGAATCGCTGAGGCGGAACGAGAATTCGTTGGGGCGGGGTCGGAGTGGTGCGACTATTCTGATCCTATCCGGGAGTTCTGACGCGGAGGCGCCGAAAAAGATGCGGCGATGTGGAACCAATCTCCCACCCCGTGTGCTGCGCAATACCAAATTGAAAAACCAGTCAGGGTCCTAGCCCGCCGGGAAAGCACACCCCATCCAGCCGTTGATATGCGGGGCGAGGATGGGGTGATTAGGCCGAAGGCTGCGGGCGATTCAACGCCGCGCTTAGACCAGCTTGGCGTCGAGGGTGATCTCGGTGTTGTTGGCGAAGAGCTTGGAGATGGGACAACCGGCCTTGGCGCCGGCCGCAGCCGTGTCAAAGTCTTCCTTGGTCGCGCCGGGAACACTGGCGGTCGTGGTGAGGGCGATCTTGGTGATGGAGAATCCATCGCCTACCTTGGCCAGGGTCACCGCTGCATGAGTTTCAATCTTGCTAGGGGTAAGGCCGGCGCCGCCAAGTTGCGCGCCAAGCGCCATCGAGAAGCAGCTCGCGTGCGCCGCGGCGATGAGCTCTTCGGGCGTGGTGCCGGTGGTGGCGCCTTCAAAGCGGGTCGCGAACGAATAATTCGCGTTGTTCAAAACGCCTGTCGCCGTGGAGATGGTGCCCTTGCCTTCTTTCAATGAGCCAGTCCAAACCGCACTTGCCTTGCTTGCCATAGACCCTCCTTGGGGTTCCGGAATCCGGGGGTTGTGGGGAAATTGATGACGTCGCCATCGGGAAATCGTAGGTGACGTCAGGAAGTTGATGCTTCAGGCACCTGCCGGGATGCCGCGGGCAGGCCGCCCACCTTGTAATGTTAATCTCTGACCCATGCTCCCACACAGGCCCCTCGCCCTCGACGGGGATTTTGCGCGCGAATTTTCACAAAGCAGTATCGCTTGCGCACTCGAAAATGAACGCCCCATCGAGCACCATTGCCAGGTGTGCCCTACGTGTTCGCACCACCTGACCGGGCATCGCTGCAAATTGGTGTGTCCGCAGTGCGGGTATTACCTGAGCTGCGCGGATTACTACTGACGGGGATTGCGCGTGCAGCGAATCGCGCTTCGTGCAAACCCCAGCTACTTCGCCTCGCTCGCCTTCCGCGTAGCTTCAAATTCATCGTCCGGGAGCCATTCCACGGGCTTCGCCTGTTCAGCGGCCAGCCAACCGAGGACAAATCCGAAGCGCGCGAATTTCGCGTTACCCCGAAAATCCCAGTCGGCGTGATATTCATCGCTGGGCTGGTGGTAGTGGTGCGCGACAAAATCTTCGCTCTGCGCATGGCCCCACGCCTCATCGTGCCCTTCGAACAACTCGCCCTGATCCACCGAAAACGCCGGGATGCCGACACGGGCGAGCGAGAAATGATCGCTGCGGTAGTAGTGTCCGGCCATGGGCGTGGGATCGGGAAGCAGCTGAATATCGAATGCCTTGGCGACTGTTTGCACCGTGGGCCAAAAGTCGATGCGCTCGGCTCCATTCAAGTCAGCCGAGCGAGGAATGCCGATCGGCAGCAGCATGTCGTAGTTGAGATCGAGCGCAATCTGCTTTGCAGGCACGGGCGGATGCATGCCCAGATATTGCGATCCGAGAAGCCCCTGCTCTTCGGCCGTGACAGCCGCAAAGAACATATCGTGCGGCGGCCGCTGAGAGGATTGCGCGAAGGCGCGTGCCATCTCCAGCAGAATGCCGCAGCCGGTGCCATTATCCGCAGCGCCGTTGTAGATGTTGTCGCCTTTCGCATCGGGATCGATGCCGAGATGATCGTAATGCGCGGTGTAGAGAACGGAGTTCCCGCCCGGCGCAGCGCCAGAAACACGCGCGACTACATTGGAGCTGACATAGCGGCGCACGCGACTTTCGATATGAGCGCGCAGGTGGATCGGCAGTTCCTCTGCATGAAAGCCACGCTTCCCGGCGCGATCGATGGCCTGATCGAGATCGCCGAGGCCGGCCAGAGTAAACAAGTGCTGCGCTACGTCGTGCTGGATCCATGCGGCTGCGCGCAAGGTGGCGTCGGGGTCGCCCTGAAGATAGCTCTTCTCGATCGCCTGCGAGTTGCGGACCACCTCCCATCCATAGCTGGCGAGGTCGCGGCGATGAATGATGAGCACGCCGACGGCCCCGCGCCGCGCAGCCTCTTCATATTTGTAGGTCCAGCGGCCGTAGTAGGTGAGCGCTTTGCCCTTGAAAAACTTCACGTCGTCCGAAGGCGGCTCGTTGACGATGACCAGCGCAACTTTGCCCTTAAGATCGACACCCGCGTAGTCGTCCCAGTTGTACTCAGGCGCATGGATGCCATAGCCGACGAAGACGATGGGCGCATCGAAGTCGGCGGTGGTTTGTCCCGTTTGGTCTTTCGCGACAATCTCGGTGCCATAGGCAAGATTCACGGGCTCGCCGCTCGCGGGCACAAACGCAAATTTGGTCTTGTCCTCGTCCGTGTGGACGGCGAAGAGCGGGACTGGCTGGAAATAGGTGCCGTTGTCGCCCGCAGGCTTGAGACCCGCCAGCGCAAACTGGGTAGCAATATATTCGGCGGCTAACTCCGCTCCCCGCGTCCCGGGTCCGCGGCCTTCAAGCAGATCGAGCGAGAGAAAGCGCACGTGGGCGCGAATTTTCTCAGGATCGATGGAAGCCGCAGCGGCCCGCGCAGCAGGCGGAAGACCTGGAACTTCGGGGACTATGCCTGCTTGTTGCGCGTGAGCGAGACAGGCTGTGGCGAGGATCGCAGTCGCAAGGACCGGAAAGTATTTCGAGTGCATTCATTCTCCATGATGCGGGAATTGAGAAGGGATGACGGGGTTCATCGAGAATTGCTGTTCAGACACATTCTATTCTGGGGGGCGACGGCCTTTAGCGTGTCGAACGACGGACTCCCGGCACGATGCGCACCCAGGTATCTTCTTCAGCTAGGCTCTTGCACCGCGGTTTGCAGGATCAATGCATCGAGTGGAGCAACGGGCAGCAGGTGGGCACGGCTGAGAACTTTGCGTGTAAGACCGGTGAGCGCCATGCCCGCGGCATTGATGAGCGGAACCCAGCAGCGGCGGCCTTCCGGAATCGTCAGACTCTCAACATCCTCTTCAAACACCGTGCGGATGCGCACATAGTAGTTGACCTGCATGATGGCGTGACGCACCGTCATCCGCAATTCGGATTCGGGCACTTCGACTTCCCGAAGAACAGGAAGCTGCCACATTCCCGGCATCACTGTGTTCGAGTCAGGCCGCTGCTCGAGCATCACTTCGCGATTGGTGAAGCCGGGCAGTTTACCGGTGCGCACCGCAAGAGCGTACGAAATCTCCTTGCTGAGCATGCGCGGCCTGGCTTGTGTCTTGTGCTCCCCGCGCGTGGTGCAGTCCGGCGAGAGCGGACATACCAGGCACTGCGGATTGCGCGGCGTGCACACGGTTGCGCCGAGTTCCATCAACGCCTGGTTGAAGTCGCCGGGCCTGTGGGGATCGAGAATCTGCGCGGCGACAGAATCGACTTTGCGGCGGAGCGCGGCTTGACCGGAACGGCCCGCGGCCTCCCATCCCTGCAAGCGGCAGAGGACACGCTCGACGTTGCCATCGACCACGGCAACAGCCTCGCCGTGAGCGATGCTGGCGATGGCGGCGGCGGTGTAGTTGCCGATGCCGGGGAGGAGCCGCAACTCAGCGGCCGTCGCCGGCAGGTTTCCTTCGCGATTGGCTGCGACAAATTGCGCGGCCTTGTGGAGCATGCGGGCGCGGCGATAGTAGCCGAGACCGCTCCATAAGGCGAGAATCTCCTGTTCCGGGGCCAGGGCGAGCGAAACCAGGGTAGGAAACCGCGCCATGAACGCTTGATAGCGGTCAACAACGACGGCGACGCGGGTCTGCTGCAGCATGATTTCCGAGACCCAAATGGCGTAGGGGTCGCGATTGCGCCGCCACGGCAAGTCGCGCTGGCTCAAGTCGTACCAGGCGAGCAACTGCCTTCGGATTCTTAACCTTACCTCGGATTCGATCTCGATTCTGACCATGGCAGCAAGCTTACGGCAATTGTGAAGCGGAAGCGTTTCAAGACATTGCCGGTGTTCCAGACCTGTCAAGGTCGTGCGGCACCGTCGCCTACATCTTACGTAATCAACCTATTCTGCTTCACAGTAATAATTCACTGAACGTTATGGTAACTTTTCTCAGAACTTTCGTCATCCACGAAAAGAAGCCGGGTCGGGGCAGCCGCAGAGCAGGTCGAATCCAGGCCGAACGAGAGCTCGATTCCAAATCTAAAAATGGGGGTACTTATGTTGAAAGCAAAGATAGTTGCGGTGTCGACTGGGGTCCTGCTTGCCGCTGCATCGCTGGCGGCACAATCTCCCAGTTTTTCGTCTAGCCTGGTTGCCGAGGACGCAACGAACACCGACGGCGGGAGCTACCGTCCGGCAGCAACCGTCCAGAACACCTCAGTGGGCTGGGCTCCATTCTCGCGAATTGCCATCGGCGCCAGCTTCGTGACCCTTGGCCCCGGAGTGCAGGTGACGACCAACGTGAACCGGCACCTGAACATCCGCGCCACCGGCAATGCCTTCCACTACTCCACCAATTTCACCACCAATGGGTTTAACGCAAACGCGAAACTGAACATGGCTTCTGCTGGGATTTCAGCGGACATTTATCCATTCCGCAGCGGCTTCCGCATCAGCCCCGGCGTGCTCGTGGTGAACAACAACAAGGTATCCGGCAACTCCTTGGTAGCCGCAGGCACCAGCTTTACGCTCAATGGCGATACCTACTACTCGGCCAATGTGAATGCCGCGACGGGCGCTACCCCGCTGACCGCCAACGGACTCCTGGGCCTGAATACAAACAAACCGGCCTTCACGATTACCGGCGGCTGGGGGAACACAATTCCTCGCAGCGGCGGCCATTGGTCGTTTCCAGCGGAAGTCGGCGTTGGCGCTGACCGGCGCGCCTTCAGTGAGTGCGACGTTGAGCGGCTGGGCCTGCTATGACCAGGCACAAACGGAATGCACCAACGTGGCCAGCACCACGGATCCAAACGCGTTGCAGATTCAGAGCGACCTGGCGGCGCAGATTGCCAAGTGGAAGAACGATCTGCAACCGCTCCAGACGTATCCGATCGTTTCGTTCGGCGTCGCGTACAGCTTTCCCGGTTCGTGGTGGAGGCGGAGCGCGGTAGGTCCCGCTGCCCGCCTGCTAGGTACGATCCTCAGTATAGGTACTATCTTCCGTGCCCCATCCTTTCGCCTTTCTCCGGGGTCCCCATAGACAGGTCTTCGTCTGTGGGGCGATGGCGAAAGGGTGGGATACCTCCAGCCCAAAACTGCGAATCGCCCGGATATGTGACTCTAGCCAAGCAGCGACGCGACAACCTCAGGAGTGGCTTTAAGCGCCGCATCGATCTGGGACTGGTCTTTCCCGCCGGCCTCTGCAATCTCCGGCTTGCCGCCCCCCGATCCACCCACAAACTTGGCAACCGCGCCAACGAGTTTGCCGGCCTGGATGCGCTTGACCAGGCCCGGCGTGACCCCGGCGATGATGGCGACCTTCCCTTCAGGCTGTGCGGAGACCAAAACCACAACAGCCTCGCCCGCCTTCTGCTTTAAATTGTCGACCAGCGTGCGCAGCTGCCCGCGTTCCAGATTGTCGGCACGGTGGGTGAGAACTTTCACGCCCTTCACTTCAGCAGCGTGACTGACGGCCTCATCCAGCGCGCCGGCGGCAGACTTCATCCGCGAATCTTCAAGTTCGCGGCGCAGGCGCTTCAATTCATCTTCCTGCGCGGCCAGCCGGGCGCGAAGCCCATCCGAAAGGTTGCCGTCAGGAGACCCAACAATCTGCGAGGCGAACTGGGCAACGGCAAAGTCGCGGCGGAACGTGTCGAGTGACCCCATGCCGCTGATGGCTTCAATGCGCCGCACCCCGGAGGAAACCGACGTCTCGCCGGTCAGCTTGAAGAGGCCGATCTCGCCTGTCGCCGCCGTGTGCGTTCCACCGCATAGCTCTGTCGAAAAGCCATCGGAGAGTTTCACCACGCGGACCTTATCGCCGTATTTCTCGCCGAACAGCGCCATGGCGTGGTATTCGTTCACAGCCACATCAATCGGCACGTCAACGAGCGTCTCGACCGTGGCGTTCTTCAGCACCTCGCGATTGACGATGGACTCGATCTCTTCGAGCTCCTCATCGGCAACCTGGGCAAAGTGCGAAAAATCGAACCGCAGCCTGTCGGGATGCACGGCGGACCCGGCCTGCTTGACGTGCGTGCCGAGCACTTGTCGCAGAGCGGCATGAAGCAGATGCGTGCCTGTGTGGTTGCGGCGAATGGCATCACGGCGTTCCCCGTCGACGACGGTGTTGACGCGATCGCCTAGGGCGACTGGCTGTTTCAGCACCGCCTTGTGCGCGCGCACGCCTTGCACCGGAACGACGCAGCCGACGATCTCAGCAACAGTGGTGTTCCCGTCCGAAGACAGGAACCAGCCCGTATCGCCGATCTGTCCGCCCGAATCGGCGTAGAAGCTGGTGTGATCGAGGACGACTTCAACCTCATCGCCAGCGGAGGCAGCAGGAACACCCGCGCCGTTCTTGACGATAGCCAGCACTTCGCAGTTGGCCGAAGTGAGTTGCTTGTAGCCCTCGAAGACTGTCTTCGGCAAATCGCGAAAGGCAGGGCTGGCGGATTTCTGAGCACCGCCCTTCCAGGATGCGCGGGCGTGGGCTTGTTCTTGAGCTCTCGCGAGCTCGAATCCCTCCAAATCGAACGCAATTCCCGCGTCGCGTGCGGCATCGACCATAAAGTCCAGTGGGAGGCCGTATGTTTCGTAGAGGTGGAAGGCCCGGTCGCCTGAAAGAGTGGGTCTCGCTCTGAGTTGCGGCCAGAGTTGGACCCAGTCTTCGCTGCTTTTTGGCAAGGTTTTGAGCACGTGCTCGACCACGTTAAAATCCAGACGATTCTGCGGCGTGGCAGGGTCCGCGCTATGAGTTGCCCGAAGAATTTGGTCTAGGATACCGAAGCCGGTCACCAACTTCAGGTTGTGCTGATAGGCTGCTTCTTCCACTTCCCGCAGTGCACGATTTAGCTGGATTGAACCGATGTCCATCACCCGCGCGAATTGCTTTTCTTCGGCTTCGACGACTTTCGCGACGCGGGAAGCGGAGTCGATGAGGTCCGGATACGCGTCCTTCATCTCGTCGCGAACCGCGTAGACCATCTGATGGAGGAACGGCCGCTCCTGACCGAGCAAGCGCCCATGACGAATGCCGCGACGGAGGATCTTGCGCAGCACGTAGCCGCGGCCTTCGTTCGACGGCAGGACTCCGTCATTAATGAGGAAGGTGGCAGCGCGTGCATGGTCGGAGATGATGCGAAGCGATGCCGATTCAACCCGCTCTTTTTCTTGAAGGTCCAACAGATCTTCAAACGCGGTCGGGCTTATCGCGGAGTCAAGGTCGGCCTGCGTGACCTTTCTGTATTGGAAGTGCACAAGCTCGGCAGCTCTCGCAATCAACGGCGTAAACAGATCCGTCTCAAAGTTACTGATCTTATTTTGCAGCACAGCCGCCACACGCTCAAGGCCCATGCCCGTGTCGATCGAGGGCTTGGGCAGCGGCGTCAATCTGTATCCGGTCGTTTTGCCATTCTGACTACCGCAGCGCGATCGAACTGCATGAAGACAAGGTTCCAGATCTCCACATACCGCGCATCGTCGTGGCCAAAGGGCTTATCGACACCGGGCGTCTCCGCAGCCCCGATCCCCATGTCATAGAAAATCTCCGAACACGGCCCGCAGGGCCCGGTTTCGCCCATCTGCCAGAAATTGTCCTTCGCCCCGTACTGGAAAATCCGCTCCTTTGCCACGCCGGCTTCAATCCAATATTGCTCGGCTTCATCGTCGCGCGGCACACCGTCGGCGCCTTCGAAAATCGTGACGTAAAGGCGCTCTTTTGGAATGCCAAACCACTCCTCGCTCGTCACCAGTTCCCAGGCAAAGGCGATTGCCTCTCGCTTGAAATAATCTCCGAACGAGAAGTTCCCCAGCATCTCAAAAAACGTATGATGCCGCCGCGTGAAGCCCACGTTTTCTAAGTCGTTGTGCTTCCCGCCGGCGCGCACGCATTTCTGCGAAGTCGTCGCGCGGGTGTACTCGCGCTTTTCCGCGCCCAGAAACAGATCCTTGAACTGGTTCATGCCCGCGTTGGCAAACAGCAGCGTGGGGTCGTTATGCGGCACCAGCGAAGAGGATGGCACGCGGCGGTGCCCCTTCGACTCAAAAAAGCGCAAAAACAGCTCGCGAATCTCGTTCCCAGATCGAACTTGCATGTCCCTCTTAGTGTAAAGGGCGTTGGGGATGCGGCGCAGTGGGCATGCCCGGTAACCTCCACAGCCCCATTGCATCCAACTGGAGTGCAGTTCCCCCAAGGAGGATCAGGTGGACAAATTCGCATTGCTGGCATTGCTCCAAGCCAAACCCGGCAAAGAAGCCGAGGTCGAGGAATTCCTGAAGTCGGCGCAACCGATGGCTGTGCGCGAGGCTGCCACGACTACCTGGTATGCCGTGAAGATAGGCGAAGGCCGGTTCGGTATCTTCGATACCTTCAAAGACGAGGCGGGGCGAAACGCCCACCTTACAGGCGACATCGCAAAGGCGCTCTTCGCCAAAGCAGCGGATTTATTCTCCACGCCTCCCCACGTGGAGAAGCTCACGATTCTCGCGTCGAAAGCAAAGTAGGCTAACCGGCGTCTCGCACCTCAGCCAATCCGTCCAACTAGACATGCGGTTTCGCCCTCGGGGAGTTTTGTGTGTTTGTCGACTCATGGCCGCCCTCGTGTCCATGAGTAGCGCAGTCTGCGCTGCGCAGCCAGGGCGCGGCGTAGAAATCGCAGAGTCCCGTCAGATCAAGACCGGCGACGCCACAGTTCAGGTTGATTTTGCCAAGGGCGCGATGGACTTGCCAGTCGATGCTGCCCTCGCGCACATCCAGGCCGCCATCTCCGCGGTGACCACATACTATGGGCGCTTCCCGGTGGCGAAGGCGCGAATTCTCGTGATCCCCGTCGAAAACCGTCGCGGCATCCTGCAAGGCACGACATGGGGCGACATGGGCGGGTTCCAGGGATTCACGCGCATCCGCATCGGGCAGCACACCACGACTGCGGACCTCGCGGAAGACTGGATGATGACGCACGAATTGGTGCACATGGCGTTCCCTTCTCTGCCCGACGATCAGCATTGGATGGAAGAGGGACAGGCGACCTACATCGAGCCCATCGCGCGCGTCATGACCGGCGAATTGAAAGCGGAGCAGGTTTGGCGCGATATGTTCCGCGACATGTCGAAGGGCGAGCCGGGACCGGGCGACGAAGGGCTCGACCACACGCACACATGGGGACGGACCTATTGGGGCGGCGCCCTGTTTTGCCTGGTGGCCGATGTCTCCATTCGCCGCGAAACGGGCAATCGCAAAGGCCTGCAGGATGCCTTGCGCGCCGTGGTTGCCCAGGGCGGCACCATCGACCATCAGTGGGATTTGCCGAAAGCACTGGCCATTGGAGATCAGGCCACAGGCACGCACGTGCTGACCCGCATGTATGCGGAGGGTAAGGATGCCCCGGTGACGGTGGATCTGCCGAAGCTGTGGGACGAACTCGGCATACGCGCGAGCGGCGACGACATTGAATTGGTGTCGACAGCGCCCTTGGCCGGCGTGCGCGAAGCAATTACGAGAGGAAGCAGCGGAAGAAAACAGACGGCCACGGCTAGACAGCATTAGCGGCAACCGGGCTTCAACGCATCCGGGCTTCAGCAAACCGAATTCGCTTCACGCGAACTCCCAGCGCCGCGCAATGCGGCGAGCAACGAGAAAGAGGACGATGCCCGTGGCGAGCAGGACCCCGACTTGCGGCCAGAGCGCGGAGACCGGTAGATCGCGCCAAAAGACCTTAGTGAACCCATCGATGGCCCAGGCATTGATGGTGAATAGGCCGGCCTTCTGCATCGCTGGCGGCATGAGAAAGCGGGGAAACATACTGCCGCCGACCGACGACATAATAAGGATGAGAAGCGTAGAAATCGCGCCGAGCTGCGCGCGCGTGTGACAGAGACTGGCCAGCAGCATCCCAAATGCGGCCACGGCGATTGCAGTGCTGAGACCCATGACGATGAAGCCAGGAATATGGCTGAACAAGTCGACGTGGAAGACAGCCCAGGCCCACAGGAACATGACCGTCAACTGGGTAAAGGCGAGCAGCGTGTTGTAGGTGAGCTTGCCGGCCAGCAGCGACGTCATGGTGACACGCGAGCTGAGCACACGATCGAGCGTGCCTGAGTCGGCTTCATCAAGCAGAACGCCTGCTGACCCGCTGGCCGTGAAGAGCAGAAACATGACGCCGATGGCCGCGGCATAAAACGAGACCATGGGACTCTTCTTGTTTTCTCCAACCACGGCGCGTGCGTGAACCGAAATGATCCCTCCGGCGGCACCGTCGTTGCTTGAGGTCGCGGTGTTGGGCTGGCCCTTGCTCTGGATCGTGCGCAGGGTGTTGAGATTGGTCTCCATCCGCTTCTGCTGGTCGGGCGTGAGGCCGCCAATGTATTGGCCGGTATACTTCAAGCCCTGTTCGGCCATCGTCACAGGCATGGAGGTCATGGCGACCTTCTGCAGCATGCCCATGACAATTTGAGGTGCGATCGCGTCACTGGAGTCATTGAGCAGCTGAATGGAAGAGCCGTTCTGCGCCGGACCTAAGGAGATAGGGTTCTGGCCGAAGCCTTTGGGAATGATGAGGGCAACCGGCACATCACCAGCCTTCACGGCAGCCTCAGCGGTTGCGGCAGTGTAATCCGGCAATGCTGCTTTTTCCTTGGATGAAGGCCGCGTCATGACAACAAGCGAGCTTTCGCGCTGAAGTCCGCGGACGAGCTGCTGCGATCCGCTGCTTTGGTCCTCGTCCACAACGATCAAACTGACTTTCGGCGTCGAATCGCGGTTGCCGCCGAAAATGACAGCGAAGATGCTGAAGAAGGCGATGGGCAACGCAAAACTGAGGGCCAACGCAGCCCGGTCCCGACGCAGTGAAACGATGGCGGTACGGACAATAGGAAGAATCATTCGCGCAGTTCCCTTCCAGTAAGGTGCAGAAAGACCGACTCGAGATTGGGACGTCGGAGCGAGACGTCTTCGAGTTCGAGTCCGTCGGTCGCCGCTGAATCCAGCAGCGCGGCAATTTCGATCGAACGTTCGATCGAGAATTCGGCCGTGGAGTCAACCATGCGGCCGCCATGGCTCTCAACCCATGCGGTGATCTGCGGAACTGCACCGGCGAAGCGCGCCAACACCTGGCTGCGCGAGGCGAATGCGTCATGCACAAGTTCCCGATTGGTGCCGAGTGCGATGATGCGACCGTGGTCAATGATGGCGACGCGATCGCACAGCCGCTCCGCTTCTTCCATGTAGTGCGTGGTGTAAACGATGGCGGTGCCCGCGGCGCGGAGGGCTTCAATCATTTCGAAGATGCGATTGCGCGATTGCGGATCGACACCCACGGTCGGTTCATCCATCAGCACAACACGCGGACGATGGATGATGCCGGCAGCCATATTGAGCCTGCGCTTCATGCCTCCTGATAGCTTGCCAGCCAAGTCGCCGGCACGGTCCTGCAGCGCGGCCCACTCCAGACACCAGGCAACAGATTCAGCCAGCTTGCTGCCGGAGAGACCGTGGTAACTGCCAAAGGCGACCAGATTTTCCTTGCACGTGAGGCGGGGATAGACGGCGAGTTCCTGCGGGACCCAGCCCAGGGCCGCGCGCGCCTGTGCGGAGTCGGCCGCGGCGCCGAAAACGGAAATGCGGCCCCCATCCGGGATGACACGGCCCACAATCGCGCGAATCACTGTGCTCTTGCCCGCGCCATTGGGGCCGAGAAGGCCGAGACACTCCCCTGCGCGTACCTCAAGCGAGACGCCTGCGATCGCAGTCAGCGCGCCGAAGCGCTTGACGAGCGCGTCGATGGAAAGCGGCAACGTTGCAGCGGGAGCCGGAACAGCCGGGGCCGAGCCCATGAAACCTCCGGAAAGTCCTACGAGGTGACTCTATATCAGCCCTACGAGATCGGCAGATGAATAGTTCACTCTTCGTGCAGATCGTCGCCGAGATTGTCCAGCGCGGCGAGAGATTCGTCGGGAACTTCCCATTGGCGGAGGATTTTGTAAATGACGCCGGTTGAGAATCCGGCACCGACAAGCCGGCGCATGATCCGCGCAGTTTCCTTTTCGTTTTGCGGTTTGCGCATGCGCTTGCGTTCGAGGTGCTGGCGGGCCAGGCCCTCTTCGTCTGTCTGGGCGTAGGCTGCATCCACGGTGGGAGCTATCAAATTTGTGGGCACGCCCTTGTTGCGCAGATCCTGCTGCACGCGGCGCTGGCCGAACTTCTCATTTTCCTTGCGCAGCCGCGTGTAGGTCTCCGCGAACGCGGCGTCGTTGAGATAGCCATTCTCTTTGAGGCGGTCGAGGACAGCATTGATTGCGGCCTCGCCTGCCGGTCCGGGCTCGACGCGCTGCTGCATGAGGCGACAGAGATTGGCGGTGGTGCGCATCTGGCGGCCAAGAGCCTTGATAGCGTAGTCGTAGAGCCCGGCTTCGTTGAGGAAGGCTCGAGGCTTTGCCGGATTTGCGGCCAAAGGGCATGGCGCTACTCCAGCGGGACGAGGTTGCGAAAGCGCCGATTCCGCCTCCAACGATAATGCCTGAAATCGCTGTCGAGGGTAAGAATATCGCCGGTGTCGAGCTGATCTGCCATGTGGATCAAACAGGCGTCGGCGAAGTCGCACGGCGTATCGGCGTACTTGGACATAAGATATGCGATCTCTGAGGCACAGTCCCCGAGCCGAAAAGGAACCACGAGTGCTCCCTGCCGCACATTGGTCAGGATTGCTTCCACAGCCGCCCGTGCGTGGCCGAGAAGATGAAGCGCTTCTGTGATGCAGGATTCAGCTGTGAAGAGTGGACCGGCGAACGAGTTGCAGGCGGCTTTGCAGCGCGTGTGCCCTTGCTCGCGGTCATTGAACAGAGCAACAAAGAAGCTCGAGTCGGCGAGGACCGGCAGAGACGTTGAGGTCGGCTTTACCAATCCCATCTGCCATTGCCCTGTTTGTCAATGCGCCATTTTTTCCCAAAGCCTTCCATGTGCTTTTTGTTGGTCGCCAAATCGCCGGGACCAAAGCTGACGCATCCGATGCCGACCAGTCGAGGGCGCGGTTTTGGCTTCTGTTGCTCGGCCGCCTTCAGCAGCGCATCGCGAACAGCCTGCGAAGCAGTGCAGCCGTTGTCGCGCACCAGTTGCTCGAGCGCGGCCTCCGCTTCTTTATCCAGCCGAACCTGTACCGTAGTTCCCATATCTCCATTGTAGTACAAATCCATCCTCTGTACTACACCCTGTTTCTTGTTCCCTATTTCCTATTCCCTGCTTTTCCCGTCCACTGATCGACCCAGTCGTTGACCGTCTTGTACCAGAGCTGCGAGTTCTGCGGCTTCAGAACCCAGTGGCCTTCATCGGGAAAGTAGAGCATCTTGCTCGGAACTTTCAGCAACTGCAGCGTATCGAAGAGCTGGAAGCCTTCACTCACATCGAGGCGGTAATCGAGCTGGCCGTGAATGACGAGGGTTGGCGTCTTGAAGTTCTTGGCGTAGAGCGAAGGCGACCATTTGCGGTATGGATTTTCAGAGTCGGGCTTGCCGTAGTAGTCCCACGGGTGCCCCTTGAACTCCCAGATGTTGAACCAGTCCTCTTCGGTCGTGCCAAAGGCCGATTCGGCGTTGAACATGCCATCGTGCGAGACGATGCATTTGAAGCGGTGGGTGTGGCCGAGAATCCAGTTGGCCATGTAGCCGCCGTAGCTCGCGCCGAGGGCGCACTCGCGGGTTTTGTCGATGAAGGGATAATGTTGCTCGGCGAAGTCGAGGCCGGTCATCAGGTCGGTGAAAGGCTTGCCGCCCCAGTCGCCGTTGACGCCATCGACGAAGGCCTGCCCATAGCCCGTCGATCCGCGCGGATTGATCATGATAACGACGTAGCCGTTCGCGGCAAAGAGCTCGGGGTTCCAGCGGTAGCTCCACATGTCGCCCCATGCACCCTGCGGGCCGCCGTGGATTAAGAACTTGACGGGATATTTCTTGTTGGGGTCGAAGCTCGGCGGCTTGATGAGGAAGCCCTGGACCTTTGGTGCTATCGGCGGCGGTGAACCAGAAGGACTCCAGAGGCGCTTCATCGAGTTGTGTGAGAAGGGTTTCGTTGAGGTGAGTGATGTGATGCTCTCCTGATGTACTCCGAGCTGTGTCCTGCTGGCGGAAGATGTAATAGGTGAGACCTCTGATCGGTTGATCGCACATGCATCCCAGATGCAAGGAGATTGTTGCCCGTCCACAGGAGACGGCAAGGCCGGTAAACTCTCCGTTTTCAAGAGTGACGAATAGAGAAACGGTCTGCGTTCACGCCGACGCTGTAAATCGGCTCCGATCCCTTAGAGCCGGATGCGAAATAAAGACGCTTTGAATCAGGAGACCACGCAAACTCATCCACCCAGTTATCGAACTTCGGCAGCAGATCCTTGATTGTCATCGCGGCTCGGTCGTAGAGGACCAGCCGAAACTTGTCGCTCTCATAGCCGGCGCGCGCCTGCGAGCGCCACGCCAGATACTTGCCGTCGGGCGAGTAGGCGGGGTTGAAGTTGCCGCCGGCCGACGTGCTCACCTTTACCGGCTTGGCGGCAGGATTTGTCAGGTCGAGCGTGTAGATCTGCGCGCTGATGGAGATGGCAGGCTCGGGGTCAGGATTCTCGGTAAAGACCAGCTGCTTTGAATCGGGAGAAATAGCGCAACCGCAGCCCCCGCCCTCCAGCGAGAAAGGCGGCACATCGTGCGGATCGTTAGGCGTTAGATCGCGCATCGCCCCCGTGTCGACCGAAAGAAGAAATAGATGCGATCTCTTATCGCCGGTGAAGTGGTCCCAGTGTCGATAGAGCAGATGCGTAAAAATCTGCGCCTTCACCTTGCTGGCTGCCATGGCGGCATCCCGGTCGCGATTGCATTGATTGCCTGTCGCGAAATCGTTCTCCAAGATCGCAGGGCAATCCGGATAAACCGCCGACGTGAAGACGATGGACTTTGAATCCGGCGACCATTTCGCATTGTCAGCCTCGGTCGCAATGCCGGTCAGCTTCTTCGCATTGCTTGTCGCGCCCGTTGCCGGGTCGAAATCGGCGAGCCAGATCTGCTGGCCGTCCTCGCGGCCCGACAGAAACAGCACGTGCTTGCCATCCGGCGAGAACTGAATACCGGAGTCGCCAGGCTTTCCCACTGCAAGCTTGAACGGTTCTCCCCCCATGATCGCCTGTATCCACAGCTCGGGCGTTTTCGTGTTCTGGTCCAGATTGACGGTGGTGACAGAATAGGCCAGCCACTTGCCGTCCGGCGAGACAGCGGTTTCGCCCAGGCGCTTCATGGCCATCATGTCCTCGAAGGTCATGGGGCGCTTGGTTTGGGCGGATGCTGAAACGATAGTAAAGACGAGATAAGCAAGAACGAGGACGAAAGGATTTTTGCGCATGTGAGTCCCGGCGCGCACGGCAAAGAACTGGCTGCACGCGAAAACAAAGTTTACACCGATCACTGGCGTCCGTTATCAGGAGTCGAGGAAGGACACGGCGGTTGCCGGCTGCTCACGCGGCCCGCTTAGGCGGTCTGGAGTTCGAGGATGATGCCGGCGCCGCGCGGCTCAAAGTTCATGGCGGAGATGCGCCCGTTGTTTTCGCGCAGGATGGTTGCGCAGAGGCTGAGGCCCAGGCCTGCCGTTTCTCCCGCTGCCTGTGCCGGAATGAAGGGATCGAACGCGCGCGCGGGATGGAGGAAGCCAGGGCCCGAGTGAGCGATCAGAATTTTAACCGTGTCGCTTTCCGCCGTGGCTTCCACGCGAACTGACTTTTCAGGCGAATCGCTGTTCTCCACTGCCTCGATCGCGAACTGGAGACAGTACAGGACCGCCTGGCGCACCTGCTGCGCATTGCCCAGGGCGCGCGGAAGCGCCGGCGCAACCTGGAGGCGAAAGTCGATGGAGCGATGCAGAAACTCCGAGCGATGCAGCTGCTCCATGTCGTTGAGTAATTCGGTAACCGAGACAGCAGTAAACTGGTCGCTCTGCGAACGCGACATGCGTGAGAGGCTTTCAAGAGTGGAGCGCATGTTGCGTGCTTCGGTAAGGATCGCTTCGATGCCTTTGCGCTCCTGCGTACTCATGGAGGGCGTGACTTCAAGCAATGAAGCGTAGCCGAGAATAACCGTGAGCGGGTTGTTGAGCTGGCGCGTGACGTTGTTGGCCAATTGCCCCAGGCCGGCAAACTTCTCCGCATCAATCAGCTTTTCAAGCATCATGGTCTGACTGCGCGAGGCCTGAATACGCGCAGCGAGCACTTCGACCGGGAGCAGATCTTCGGCACGGAGCAGTTTGTCGGGATCGCGCAGGGCAGCGAGGAGCAGGGCGCCATCGGCTCCTGAGCGGCCATAGAGCGGCACACCCACGACTTCAGTCAAGTGCATCCTTTCAAGATCGTCTCCAGGCAGGAGCCACGGTTCGAGGCTGAGGGCAAAAGACTGGCTGTGTTCGGCTGCAATTGGAGACGAACCGGGGGCCAGAAATCCTGCCGCGGCAATCCGCGCAGTGAGGGATTCAAGGGCACTCAGCGCTGCATCATCGAAACCAGCGGCCCCGGCCAGGCGGTACAGCCCCGACGGCTGCTGGAAGATGAGGGCAGCCTGTGCAAAGCGGCTGTTCCCGGTGATGGTCTGGCAAATCTGGTTGGCTTGGCGATCGAAGTCCTCAACCCGCCGGCGCGAGAGCACGATCTTGGTGTAGGCCTCCAGCTCGGTGCGGGCACGGCGTTCACGGTCCTGAGCGGCCTGTTCATTGCCGAGTTGATCTTCGAGCGCGAGGACGATCATGCCTATGGCAGCGACCACTTTTCCGAGGACGGAGAAGTTTTGCAGAGCTAACAAAATTGCTGGATGAATGATGAAGTGGGGCGCGAGGATAGCCACGTTGAACGACCAGGCAATGAATCCGAGCGCGCTCAGAATCGTTCCGGGCGTCAAGCGGCGAAAGACATAAAAGATGAGAAGAGCGGTGGTGAGATGGAGCGCGCTTTCAACGAAAACCAGGGGCCAGCTGCCGCGGATTGAGATGCAGATCCAGAAGCTGATGGCGCCCATCGCAATACACAGGGTGAGCCCCAGCGAGGTAGGCATGCTGCCACGGGAAAAAGCCCAGAAGCATCCCACAAAAAGCGTCGCTGCGCCGAGTGCCGGAAAGATGAAGAACGCGAGGTTAATCGGCATCTCGCCGTGGTAAACACCATCGATCAGGATGGCGTAGACGGCAAGCGGAATGATGAATGGAACCGCGAAGAGGATGCGCCTCCCCTTAAAGCGAAAGGAGAGCGGGGACAAGGAGGAGAGGAAGAGTGTGGCGCCCACGAGTGCCGAGGTCTGTCCGGCGGCCGCAATCCAGGGATGCTCGCGGGCGCTGGAGAAATCCCACAAGCCCATCTGGTAGACCTGCACCATGCGCAGGCAAGAGAAGAGAAAACCAAGGAGCCAGAGCAGCGTCCTGGAATCGCGCGAACGTAGGTAAAGCTGGGCGAACGCCGGAAGCAGCAGCGCCGTCAAAACGAACGCGGGTAGCTGGTAGCTATAGGCCATTCAGCCGGGCGTCTCCTTGAACCACCTTCTGTCACAGTATGAGATCAATCGCTTGATCGCTGTGGGTGTTTGAGAGCTCTGAAACGCACTAATAAAAAACAGCAGCACCGCGGAATGAGAGCGGTAAAACAAGCCTAGCGTTGGGTTTCCCCGGCACGCAAGGCCAAAGAGCGAAGGGATAATCAACTGGCGCACCTCACCCCGTGCGCAGCCACCAATGATTGTTCAACCATACGCTGCCCTTGTATATGCGTCTAATGTGGTAGAACGAGATCGCATATACATATGCGCAGGCGGTGTGCGGACCAGGGATTTTTAGGGATCGCCGGAGTCTGCTGGGGGTGTCTTGAGAGTGCGAGCTTCACGTTGGTGGATTCTTCTGGCGAGCGGCGCTTTGGCGCTGGCGGCGGCCGCGCAGGACAAGGACAGCTTTACGCCGATGGCCCTGGACTCGGGATTCGGGCGTATCGATATGTCGGACCCCGCGATGCCGCCCGACGAGATTATTCGTAAGTTCGCCGCTAAGGAGACAGAATTCCAGGATGCCCTGAACCACTACACCTACCGGCGTATCGCACGCGTGCAAACCGTGGACGACGACAACAAGGTCGACGGTGAATATTACGAAGTGGACGATGTCATCTTCGATCCTTCAGGCCGGCGGACAGAAAAGGTCGTGTTTGCGCCAGGCAGTACGCTGCAGCGCGTAATGATGTCGCCCTCGGACTTTCAGGATATTCAGCACGGATATCCCTTTGTGCTGACCACGCAGGAGATCAGCGCATACAACGTGAAATACGTGGGCAAGCAGAAGGTGGATGAGGTCGACTGCTACGTCTTCGAGGTA
This sequence comes from uncultured Acidobacteriaceae bacterium, assembly GCA_963810545.1. Classification (GTDB taxonomy): domain Bacteria; phylum Acidobacteriota; class Terriglobia; order Terriglobales; family Acidobacteriaceae; genus Telmatobacter. Next base: position 437,425 of record CAWENE010000002.1, on the reverse strand, counting down.
AGTCCCAAGCAGATTGAGAAGGGCAAGCGATATCTTGACGGACGCATCTGGGTCGACGCGACAGATTTGCAAATCGTGGTCACCGACGGTCGCATGGTGCCGGATGACACGCGCAAGGGCAAAGAGGACCTGCATCCGCCGTTTATGACGTGGCGCGAACAGGTGGACGGCCACTATTGGTTCCCGGTCTACACCAAGGGCGAGGGCGTGCTCCACTTTGCCGGCGGCAGCGGTTATATGGCGCAGGACGTGCACATCCGGGACGTCATCAAATACACCGACTACAAGCGGTTCGGATCGACCTCGAAGATTATTTATGAGGGGCAGGACATTACGCCGGGGAAGAATCCGCCGGGTCAGGCTCCGAATCAGCAGCCGAAGCCGCAGCAGAAGTAGTCAGTGGGCAGTAGTCAGTTGTCAGTGATCAGGGTCGCCGCGAAACTAGGGCTGGCGGTTCACAATGGATGGAGTAAGAGGTTTCCTTGGTGAATCAATCGTTTCGAGACCTGCTGGTTTGGCAACGGGCTATTCAGCTGACTGTCGCGGTCTATCGATTGACACGAGATTTTCCCCGCGAAGAACTCTACGGACTGACCAGTCAAGTCAGGCGCTCCGCAGTCTCTGTTGCGAGCAATATCTCAGAAGGACAAGGGAGGCTAACCGCCGGCGAATTCCGGCAGTTTTTGGGAATCGCGCGAGGTTCAAACTTCGAGGTTCAAACCCAAGTGGAAATCGCCCGCGCCCTTCAGATCGGGGACGCCAAGTTGCTCGATGAAGCGGATGGTCTTTCGCATCAGGTCGGAAAGATGATTTACGCACTGATTGAATCGACAAAAGCCTGACTTCGAGGGCTAAAGGAACCTTCTTATTCGAACTACCGGAAATCGGGGACGTTAAAAGCTCGTTTGTCGTTCAAACGCGACTGACGACTGAATACTGACTACTGACAACCGGGTTCAGACCACTCAATAGAACAAATACTTCCGCCAGCGATCGTCGCCGCGCCCCAGCATGCGCATGATCTGGCGGCTGGTGTGGAGTGAGAACGGACGTGGCTCGCGCAGCAGAATCATGTCGTCGATTTCGTTCAGCAGGCGGTTGCCTTTGCGTCGATTGCACGCGTGGCAGCAGGCGACCAGATTCTCCCAGGTGGAATTGCCCCCCCGCGAACGCGGCACTACGTGATCCAGCGTGAGCTCGGCGGACGGGAGCACGACGCCGCAATACTGGCAGGAATTGCGATCGCGCAGCAGGATGTTCTTCCGCGACAAGGCACGGGTCTGGTGGGGAATGCGCCGGTATTCAAGCAGACGAATCACCGACGGCATCGCAATGAGCGTGCGCTGCGCATGCAAGGTGAGGCCGTGCTCTTCCTCAGTGCGGGCAATGCCCTTCAGCACCAGCACCAGGGCGCGCCGCGCTCCACAAATGTTAATGGGCTCGTAAGAAGCGTTCAGTACGAGCACCGGCATTTGAAGAATCTGCGCCGGCTGCGCAGCAGGATGCTCCGCGGCCAGCGCCGCAGCTCTTGCGGCGGATTTTTGTTTGCGTGCATGAATCATAGCTTTTCCCAGCGACATCCTTGGCTCCCGTCAAATCGATGGTTGGTTCTGTGAGTTCATGATTGCGTGCTGAAACGGAACAGCGAATGCGTCATTGCTTTGTGCGTCACTACCTGACGAATCTTTGCGAAAAATGGACGAGATCTCAGGGGAAAAGCCGATCCGGCGCGCGCGTGCCAAAGTGGCCACCCAAACAGATTCTGCGCCGGCCTGCAGCAAAGCGCGTGCGGCCGCGCGTGCTGTAGCGCCTGTCGTAAGGATGTCGTCGATCAAAAGAACATGTTTGCCAAAGACAGCCGCGGGCTCGGAGACACCGAACGCGCCACGCACATTCAAGCGGCGCTGGCGCGGGGTGAGGCCGGCCTGGCTATCGGTTCCGCGCAGTCGCATCAGCATGTTGGGAGCGAGCGTCAGGCGCCATGCCGTGTCGTGCTTGCGTAAGCAGGCAATCGCTTCCGCGGCAAGCAGCCCAGCCTGGTTGAATCCGCGATCGCTATGTTTGGACCGATGAAGCGGGACGGGAATCACAAGCATTTCGGCCGGAGCCTCGGGCGCAAGCTGCGCGATGGCGCGCGCCAGAAGCTCGCCCAGTTTCGGAGTGATCGGGCGCAGGCGTTGGTACTTGAGTGCATGAATCAACTCGCGCATCCGGCCCTGGTAGGGACCGTATCCAACCGCCTTGACAAAAGGAGGCGGCGCGAGTCGGCAAGCCCGGCACAATTGGGCTCCCGCACGAGCCGGCTGGGCAGAAGGCGCGTCAAGCGAATCGCCGCAGCGTTGACACGCGGGTTCGCTCGAGACCGGAATTTCCATCCAGCAAGCAGAACAAATTGGCGCGGAGGAGAGCTGCGGCAGGAGGGAGCCACAGAGAGTACAAGAGGCGGGAAAAATGGTGCAACCTACAGCATCAAGAGGACTTCGGAGCACGCGGGCCACTGCGCGCCATCTGGAAATCTCTGATGGCGGAACGTCGAACGTCAGTGAACCGGAGTCCCTGCGGAAGACGCACCTCACACGCGAGGAGGCGAGAATCACCGACCCGCTTCCCCAGTATACCGTCCCCGTCAAATTTGTTTCAAACCTGAGGGTTCATGTCATGCCCCCGGGATGGGCATCGAAGGGAGTCGCAGTCTGTTCACTGGAAGGTAACTTACGGTAGAGGGTGACACTCCCCGAACGCAGCTGCTGGACCAAAGGAGACTCGCGATTCGGAGCTGACTCCGTGTGTCGCCGAAATTCTGGACCACGCCTCTCTCGCCTTGACGGCCGCGAGCGCTCTCCATATACTTCATACTAGTGAATGATTAACTATGCGAAAGTATGCAAAAAGACTAGCCAACAGCCCCCCTCCCGGTAAGCTTTTGGCGGAGCTCGTCGATCGCGTTTCTGCACAGGGGCGGCCAGACCCTTCGGATTATGGCCGAAGCGAATGTCACATTACAGCAGGCGCTGCTACTGGCGCGCTTGCGCCGCGAGGGTCTGTGCAACGCGTCCGAGTTGGCTGTCTGCCTGAATCTCTCCCTTCCCGCTATCAGCCAAGCCATTGATCGGCTGATGGACGTGGAATTGGTCAGTCGCATCGAGGATCCCGTGGACAGGCGAATGAAACAACTTGCAACAACGGAAAAAGCGAACAATCTACTGGATCGATTGGACAATGCGCGGGCGAGCGAATATGGCGTCGGCTTGTCGGCGTTGCCGGCGGCGGCGCGGCAAAAGCTGACAACCGTGCTAAGAGAGGTCTTGAGCCAGCTCAAATGAAGACAAATCCCGATGGAGAAACCACATGCGACATGTGAGCCTTGCCAGCGATTGGATTCTGCTATTTGCTCTGGCTTTTGCCCTCTATCGCGTAGGCGATATTTGGACATTTCAGGTTGTGCTCTTCCCCTTGTGGCGTATTGTGCGTCCTGAAGATTTCCCCGCCTATCAACGAAAACACTTTCACAGTATCCTTGGAGTGATATTTGTTCCGATGGGCTTGTCTGCTTTGGGAGCCGTGCTTTTGTGGTTCTTCCCGCCTCTCCACGCTCCGCGCTGGCTGCTCGCTGCTGCGGTCGGACTGCAAGCGATCCTGTTTCTATCGCTGTTTTATTGGGTTCCCCTGCAACTGAAAATTGCAAGGCAAGGCAATCGACAAGAGCTGATCCACCAACTTGTGGTGACTCACTGGACCAGGGTCGCAAATCTGACTCTCTACGCAGCCGTTATTTTGTGGCTGGCGTGGCTCCGACTGCAAGGCTGATCCCGAACTCGGAATGTAGACCGGGACGACTGACAGAATGCGCTATATAGCGACAGCACTCGGAGCCATGGCCGCCAGCTCACGCGGACGAAAAAGTCGCCTCTCCTGACCAGTGGACCCCGGCTTAAAGGCAGCCAATGTGCCAAAGCGCTCATGCAGGCGGAGCAGCCGAAATTCCGAGTCGCTGTCCAGTTTTTTTGCACATAAAAACGGCGGCGCGGAGGGAACTCCGTGCCGCCAACATCAGCGTTTCTGTTCGACAATTGGATCGACTGATGTACTCAATCAAAGATTAGCGGCGGTCGTGCGTGCCTGCCGGCCCGCTGCCTACGTGCTCGGACTCGCGATCCCGCTCCGCCTGGACGTTCTTCTCGTGCTCCCGGTCGGCATCGGTTCTCGCATCGCGGACGGCGTCCTTGACGTTGCCCCAGGCCTTTTCGGCTTTGCCCTTCACCTGCTGGGCGGCGCCTTCTGCCTGCGTGCCGGTATCGCCGGTCCATTCGCCAACCTGGCGCTTCGCGCGGCCTACCGTGTCGTCAACTGTGCCCTTCACTCTGTCCTTATCCATAACTCCACCTCCTGGTGGCTTTTGAAACTTGCACTTAGGTTTTGAAACATGATTCCAGACGGCATACGTACCGTCTCGTGCCTGTTGTGTTTTAGACCACGGGCCTTCGCCCGGAGATCAACTGGATGAGAAGCACAACCAGTGCAATGACCAGCAAGATGTGAATGAACCCACCCAGCGTATAGCTGCTCACAACACCCAGCAGCCACAAGACCAGGAGGATTACAAAGATTGTCCAAAGCATCGTCCTTACCTCCCGCGTTCACTCTCTCAAACTTCTAACAACCTAACCTTGGACGCCGCCCTGTATGTGTAAGGTTGTTCGCCGAAATGCGTATGTTCAGAAACAATCCCTAAAAACAAGCGCCGCTGTTATTTGCAACGGATTGCGATGAATGCAACGTCCGTAATACAGCCATGCACGTTCATGAGTGCATCCAAGCGAGAGTCAAATCTACATTGTGCGTTCGGCACCGGTGTTGACATCGGCTGTTGCAAGGAGAATCGCAGAGAGCCTGTTATATTAACTTTCCCGTGAGTGGCGCCACGTATCGCGCTCCGGACACTCAGGTTCTCGGGATGACAAATCTAAACTGCTCGAGATAACGAATCTAACCATCTAAGGTATCCGGCGGAGGGTCCGATGGTGCGGGCACTCCGCCGAAGGACGCGAGCGGCTATCCGACCGCAATCGCTGTGGTTGCGGGGTTGGTGTCCAGCGTTTGCCAGCCGGAGAGCGGCGGGCCGGTATAGAGCCAGGTTGTGCCGTCGCCGTGCAGCTGATACAGATGAGAATCGGCCGCGATGGCGCGAGCGCGGGGGTTATTGTCGAGCATCTGCCAGCCGGAGATGGGTGGCCCGGTGTAAGACCAGATGGTTCCATCGCCGTGCGTCTGATAGAGCGTTGAAGGCGAGGCCGCAATTTCGGTTGCGGCGGGATTGTTGTCCAGCATCTGCCAACCGGAAAGGGGTGTTCCGGTATAGACCCAGATGGTGCCGTCGCCGTGCTTCTGGTAGAGATTTCCGCCCGAGGCTTTGATCTCGGTCGTGGCCGGGTTGTTATCGAGCATCTGCCAGCCGGTGAGCGGTGTGCCGGTGTAGAGCCAGATGGTGCCGTCGTTGTGCAACTGATAAAGCGAATCGCCTGCCGCGATGGCGATGGCTCTGGGGTTGTTGTCCAGCATCTGCCATCCCGTGAGCGGAGGACCGGTATAGATCCAGATCGTGCCGTCGTCGTGCAGCTGGTAGAGCTTGCGGCCGGAAGCAGCGATGGCGCGAGCGCGCGGGTTGTTGTCGAGCATCTGCCACCCGGTAAGCGGCGGGCCGGTGTAAAGCCAGATGGTACCGTCGCCGTGGAGCTGATAGAGCAGATTGCCGGAAGCGGCGATGGCGCGGGCGCGTGGGTTGTTGTCGAGCATCTGCCATCCGGAAATGGGCGGCCCGGTGTAGACCCAGATGGTGCCGTCGCCGTGCATCTGGTAGAGCGGCGCCGGGAACGGGTTATCGGTGGTGACACTCACTGCCTTCGTAGCAGCGACCAGATCCGCATACGCGGTGGTTTTGCCGGTAAGCGTTTGGTAGTTTGCCGCGAGCGTGGAGCCGCCGGCCTGGACGATTTCCGAGATGGTGTAGCCGAGCGAGCGCATCCAGTATAGGTATAAGATCGCGCAGCCGGTCGAGGTGTAATCTTGATCGGTCTGCTCGGTTTTGGTCACCCAGTCCGGGTAGCCTGCGCTTACCCAGGAAGGTCCGGTAATGCCCCAGCTCGGAATGACGCCGGGCGAAGCATTTTCAGCCAGGTAGCGCGAGAGGCCTTCGCCATTGCTGTAGCCGCAACCCCAACCCTTGTTCTGCGTGCCCATAAAGGCCTCGGAGAGCTCCGCGATGTAGAGAGCGACTTCCAGATCGAGAGGATTCTGTGTGGTGTTCGCGAAGGTTGCGTCGACGTAGAGAACGCCGCCGGAGTTGAAGTCGCAGCCGTGGTGATAGGCTCCGCCGGAGCCGTCGTTTTTGCCGCTCAAGGGCGAGACGACCACGGTGCAGGCGCCGCCCGCGGTAGCGAAGACTGACTGCATCTGCTGGTAGGGAGCGCTTACAACATTCAGCAGTTGTTGAGCGAGCGCGAGGCCCGGAGCTCCAAGACTCGGATCGTACGAAACCGTAATTTTGCCGGTCACGCCGACCTGCGTGGCCGGATAGTCCAGCCCGGCGGGTCCGCCGGCGGCGGCAATCTGTTGAGCGGTTCTTTGGGGACGAGTTGCTCCGCGGGGAAGAAACTCTCGGGGATTGGGCATACGTTCCTCCTTCACACCCAGGGGCGGCGTGAATTGCTGATCGACGGTTGGTTTGATAACCATGACCGGCAGGTTCGAATACGGAACCGTCCGTCACGGCCACGTTGGCCCGGCATCGAGAGGCTCATTCTGCGAACGCGGCCTAGCCCTGAGTCCAGTGCATCCGCGCGCGTCAGAAACGCATCTCGCTCTTTTCAAGCTCCACTTTGACCCACACACTATAGATTGCGTTTGAGCCTGTGCAGAATAGTGACGCGACCCGCCGGATCGTTGCACGTGCCGGCGAAAACTTTTGGCGACCCGATCTCTTTGCATTGCGGATTTCCCAACTTTGCGATTAAACGGCGGAACAACCGCCATCCCATGACGCTTGCAGTCGAGCCATGGGTTATCTCAACCGCCGGCTCCGTACGATACACTGCACCCCAAAGGGGTGTTTTCTTTTGCGTAGTCGCGGCGTGGTTTGCGGAGCCTTGATTTGTCTGCTTTGCGGGAATGTAGGGGGTCGATCCCAACAAGCGCCGACGCCGCAACAAGGCGGAATGAGCGGCATCTCTTCCGGCGTTTCGGCTGCGCCCGTCTATGACGCGCAGCGAAGGCCCATCACGGCGGGCGGATTTGTGGACTCAGGCCCCGTCATCTTCGAAGACATCACCAAGAAGGCGGGCCTCTCCGGCTGGACCCACAAAATGGGCGTGCCGGAAAAGAACTTCATCGTCGAGACCAACGGCTCGGGCGTATGTCTGATTGACTACAACAACGACGGCTGGCTCGATATCTATCTGGTCAACGGGTCGACCTTCAATGCCCTCGACGGAAAAGAAGAGTCGCCCCACGCAGCGCTGTTCCGCAACAACCATGACGGCACATTCACCGACGTGACACAGCAGGCAAGCGTGGCCAATGACCGCTGGGGCTACGGATGCTCAGTGGCCGACTACGACAATGATGGTTGGCCCGATCTCTACGTCGGGAACTACGGAAAGAATCGCCTCTATCACAACAATCACAACGGCACCTTCACCGATAAAGCCGAAGAGGCCAAGGTGGCGCTCGGAAACTGGTCACCCGGTTCTGCGTGGGGAGATTACGACGGCGATGGGCTGTTGGATCTCTACGTGACCGGCTACGTTCATTTCGATCGCGACAATCTCCCGATCGCCGGCACGAAGGCAGTAGGCTACGCGTCGTGCCTCTATCGTGGCGCCGCGGTCAACTGCGGTCCGCGCGGGCTGATTGGCGAGCCCGATCACCTCTTCCACAACAACGGAGATGGAACATTTACCGATGTAACAGCGAAGGCCGGCGTCGAGGACAAGGAAAAGTATTACGGCTTCAGCACCATCTTCGTGTCCCTCAAGGGCGATGGCAAACCGGACCTGGTTGTAGGCAACGACTCGGAGCCTAACTTTCTCTACGTGAATAAAGGCGACGGGACGTTCGACGATCAGAGCTACGTCTCCGGGTTTGCCCTGAACAAGGACGGACGCGAAATTGCCTCGATGGGCATCGCCGCCGGAGACTACGAAAACAATGGGCTCGTGGATTTCTATGTCACCGATTTCGGCGATGACTACAAAGTCCTCTTTCACAACGACGGCGACACGAGCTTCACCGATGTGAGCTACAGGGCAGGCATCGCGCAGACCACGATTCCGTTTGTCGGCTGGGGCGACGGCTTCATTGATTACGACAACGATGGCTGGCTGGATTTATTCGAAACCGATGGCCACGTATATCCCCAGGTCGACCAGCATGACTGGGGCACGACATTTGCCGAGCGCCCGCTGCTCTTTCATAACGTGCCGAATGGGCCAAAGGAACGCAAGTTCGAATATGTTCCGCCGGTGAAGAACACGGGACTGGCAGTCGTGATTCCGGGACGTGGCGCTGCTTTCGGTGACTTGTTCAATGATGGAAAAATCGACGTGATTCTCAATCCGGTGGATGGACCGCCGGTGCTGCTGCGCAATGTAAATCCCGACCATCATCACTGGGTGGAGATGCAACTGGTCGGGGGCATCAACCCCGCGAACGGCAAGAAGAGCCCACGCGATGCAACCTGTGCCACGGTCTTCCTCAAAGCCAACGGCATGCGCCAGCGCCGGGACGTGCTGGCAAGCGGCAGTTATATCGGGGCCAATGACCGCCGTCCACACTTCGGATTGGGAAATGCGACCGATGCGGGGACAGCCGAGATTCATTGGCCGTCGGGCGCAAAAGAATCGATCAAATTGCCGGCGGTCGATCGCATCTACACGATCACCGAAGGCAAAGGCATTACCGAAGCGCTATGTGACGGGAAGCCGTGCGACGGAAAATCGGCCGCCGTGAAGTTGGTGCCGGAAGCAGCGAAATAAGTCGAAGACTGAGTGAACGCGATCCGAAGATACAAACCGGGTGGAAAGTTCGCCTGAACGAAATTCCACCCGGTCGGGTTCTAACCTGGTTAAAAACGCTGACTTAGAAAACACCCGCGAGAAAGACTTCCGCGCGCCGTTCCCTCGTCGAGACAACGCCGCAATCGGCCAGCAGAGCCGGAGACAGCGTGATGACCGGGCAATGCGCATGCGCGAGCACCTTGTAGACCACTCCCGCTCGAGCAATGGCCGCAAACGCCGAAGCGCCGTGCGCGCCAAGTACGATAAGGTCGGCCTGCTGCGCCCTCGCTTGATAGAGCAGTTCCTCGGTCGGATCACCGGGTACCGCAATCGTTTGCACGGAGAGCTTTCTTTGCAGCTTTTCCGGCACAAAAGAGTGCATCTCTTCTTCAAGGTCCTCGATGGAGCGGCCGGCCAGCACTTCGGCACGTTCCTGCGGTTTGATGACATGCTGTAACACCAGACGCGCACGATGGCGAGTCGCGAGTTCGGCTGCGAATTCAGCGACTATCTCGCTGGATTCGTTCAGGCTGACTGCACACAGAATGGTTTTGGTTGAGTAGCTGCGATATTTCCCGTCAACGACGTCAGGACCGATGATGCAGACCGGCACATGAGCGGTGCGCAGCACGGCTTCGGCTACGGAGCCAACCAGAAGTTTTCCGACAGGTCCGGGACTATGAGTCCCCATCACGATGCGATCTATCTGACGTTCGCGGAGAAAGGCCAGGATTTGATCGGCAGCCAGGCCAGGACGGACGATGATTTCGCAGCAAATGCCCTGTTCTCTGATATGTTCGGCGAGTGGTTGAAGATGTTCGATTTCGGCACGAGCCGCTGCAGCGTAGTCATAATAGCGGATACCCGAGGTCTCGGACGCTGCCACGACCATCGTGTCATAGGCATGGAACAGGATGAGATTCGCGCCAAACTCCTTGGCTTGTGCGGTGGCAAAGCTGAGGGCCTTTTCGTTCGCGGGGATCTCGGAGGCAAAGAGGATGGTGGAGGGCTTGTTCCATCCTGGCTTCGTGGCGGCCATAGGAACCTCCTTGACTTGTGGTGGTACTGTGGCAAATTCAGTAGCAGTTGTCGGTGCCCGGCGGCACAAGGTCAGGTGACTTATCTCACCAAAGAAGGGTAGGCTGACCGGTGTTCTCGACCGTCGGAGTGGGGGCGCTCTTTCCGGATTGACGCCGCTTCACTGCCAGCACGTCAATGGTCGCATTGTGCCGCAGTTTCTGATGTTTGTCCAGTGACAATCGGCACACGTATGGAACTGTCCTCCTAAAGCGATTCATCCACTGGGGAGCCTTCCGAAGTTCACCCCACGATCCGATTTCCCAATCTCTCGCACACCGAGACAGATGCATGGAGAGACTGGTTGTAAGCGTCTACATCAGGTGACCTGAATCACAGATTTTGATCCTCCGGACTGCTTTCCTAAGCAGGTAGGAATCGCGGCTTTCCGAAACAAATGGTCCGATTGAATCGAACTGCCGCCACGGTTTCGACGGAGGGCCACATGCAACCGATGCATCAAATCCCCGCGCGCGGCGGACTTAACTACGACGAAACGCCTTTTCTGGCCATATGGGAAATCACACAGTCTTGCGACCTGGCCTGCAAACATTGCCGTGCCGCGGCGCAACCGATCGCCCATCCCGATCAGCTCACGACAGAGGAGGGCAAAGCCCTCATCGACCAGATTGCCGATCTGCACGTGCCGATTTTTGTTTTCACGGGCGGCGATCCGCTGAAGCGCAGCGATGTGTTCGAGTTAATCCGCTACGCGTCGGACAAGGGTGTAAAGGTGGCCGTCACGCCGAGCGCCACACCGCTGCTTACCCGCGAATCCATCTTCAAGATGAAAGAAGCCGGGCTTGTCCGTCTGGGAATCTCGCTCGACGGATCGACGCCCGAGATTCACGACACATTCCGCGGCCTGCCGGGCGCCTGGGCGCGCACCATCCAGGCCATCGAATGGGCCAACGAAGCCGGCATTCCCATCCAGGTGCACACCACCATCAGCCGGCACAATGCCGACGACCTCGACAACCTGTGCGCGCTGTTCGAGAAGCTCGCGATCGTGATGTGGAACGTCTTCTTCCTGGTGCCCGTAGGCCGCGGACAGTTGGGCGATCTGCTGAGCGGAGAAGAATTCGAGCAGGTGTTTGGCAAAATTTACGAGCTGTCACGCCGTGTCAACTTCCAGATCAAAACCACCGAGGCCATGCATTATCGCCGCTACCTGCTGCAGCACAACCTGGAGGAGAAGCGCATGGGGCATGGGCATCCGCATGCCGCGCTGCACGAGTACGAGGCAGGCACGCCACAGGCCGACGCGCAAACGCGCACCGCGGGTTGGGCGACGCGTCGTGTGAACGACGGCAAAGGCTTTCTCTTCGTGTCGCACGTCGGCAATGTCTACCCCAGTGGTTTTTTACCCATCCACGCCGGCAATATCCGCGAGACGCCACTGGCGGATATCTATCGCAATGCGCCTATCTTCAAAGCTCTCCGCAACACGGGCCGGCTGGAGGGCAAATGCGGAGCCTGTGAATACAAAGAAATCTGCGGGGGCTCCCGGGCGCGTGCTTACGCGTTGACAGGGGATCCGCTCGCCCAGGAACCCTGTTGCATCTATCAGCCGAAGAACTGGGCGCCCATTGTCGACGAGGAGTGCACCTGTATGCGCCCCAAGGAGTTTGCCGGGACCATGGTGACGTTGTAGAACCAAACGAATAAGCAGCAATCTGAAGTTGGCGAGCAGGCAGGCGCAACGCGCTTTGCCTGCTTTTTCTTTGCCCTAAATGGAACGACACCCGACGGTTGAACAGATGGACGTTTGCCGGGGTATCGTTGAACACTGGGTGCGACGCACGCGAAGATGGTATAAGCATCGTGAGTGATTCAAATCACTCGCATTCGAGAACGGTGGGGTAATCCTGAGTCTCAAGCTGCCGGTTTTCGGTAGCGGTTGGATCGGGTCTACCCGGCAGGCGTACAGTGGAGACCGATCTCGGTAGGTAGAGGAAGATGCGGACAGCGATCATTGGCGGCGGCATCGCAGGGCTGGCAGCTGCCTATGAACTCGAGAAGGCACGGGCTGCGGGCGCTGATGAGGAGTACACCCTCTACGAAGCACAGGCACGCCTGGGCGGAACTCTGTCCTCAGAGACTGTCAATGGCGCGGTTCTGGAGTACGGCCCGGATTCGTTCTTGAGCGAAAAACCGGCTGCGGCGGAGTTATGCCGCGAGCTCGGATTGGCCGAACAGCTGACGCCTTCGAATGACGCGGAACGCAAGACATACGTCGTGATCCGCAACCGGCTGGTGCCGTTGCCTGATGGACTCATGTTCCTGGTGCCGACCAAGTTGATTCCGACGGCGTTTACGCGGCTCTTCAGCCTCTCGACAAAAATTCGGATGGGTCTCGAACTACTCCATCCGCCGAGGCCAAGCGACAAGGACGAATCGGTGGCGGCATTGGTCGAACGCCATTTTGGCGCCGAAGCGGTCGACCGGCTAGCCGACCCGTTGCTCTCCGGAATTTTTGGCGGGGACGCGACGCAGCTGAGCGCTCGCACCGTGCTGCCGCGCTTGGTAGAGATGGAGACGCAGCACGGTTCCCTCACCCGCGGCATGCTCGCGGCCCACCGCCAGATGCGCGCCCGCGCAGAGGCGCAGAAAAAGTCAGCCTCAGGCGCACCCGGCGCCACGCCGATTCCAGACAACGGAAGACGCAGACCACGCGGTGTCTTCACCACGTTGCGCGGAGGGATGCAGCAGTTGGTGGATGCATTGGAAGCGCGACTGGAACCGAGTTGGGTGCGCCGATCCACGCCGGTCACTGCGCTCGAAAGGATTGAAGGCGGGTGGATGGTGACCGCCCCCGGATCGCAGGAATCGTATGACGCAGTGATTCTGGCTTCGCCGGCATGGGCGACGGGCGCGCTGCTGGGCGCCGTTGACCCGGAGCTAGCGGAAGAACTCGCATCAATCCCCTACTCCTCGTCGATCACGGTAAACCTGCTCTATGACGAGGAGCAGCTCGGAGACCTGCCGGATGGATTCGGTTTCCTGGTCCCCGCAAGCGAAGGTCGCGCCATGCTGGCCTGCACCTTTGTGCATCGCAAATTCCTGGGCCGTACGCCCACGGGAAAAGTCGTGCTGCGCGCCTTCCTGGGCGGCATGAAAAACGAAGCGCTCATGGCGAAGAGTGACGAAGAGCTCGTCACCGCGGTGCGCCGCGAGTTGACCTCGATTCTTGGAGCAGACATCATCGACCGCGGTGCGATGCCCGAGCACACCCAGGTTTCGCGGTGGCGGCGCGCCATGGCGCAATATGCCGTGGGACACCAGGAGAAGATGGAACGGATTCGCGCGCACGTTGCAGAGCTGCCTGATTTATGGCTGGCCGGTAATGCGTACGACGGCATCGGTATCCCCGATTGCATTCGCCTGGGGCGCCAGGCGGCGAAAGAACTGCTTGCAAGCCGATCGGAAGCCGGCGACTCAGCCGCTTCGCCAGTCAGCGAGTTGGCCAGCTAGCAGGTCCGTCCTGCCCTCGCCGCTTATTCCTGCACGAAATTGGGTGCCCAGGTCTCGATTTTGAGACCTGGGAAAGCACGAACCTCAACACCCTGAATTCCGCGCGGCCCGAAATCGGTGAGACCGTCTATTCCTCTGCATCTCCTTTTGTCACTGCGCCACCACCGGCAAAATCAGCGCACTCGGATGCTCGCCGTCATGCAAAACGGTATTCGTAGCTTTGACAAAATCGGAGCTATCCGCCGCACTTTTTCCCGTGTTCAAGTTCCGATCGAAGCGCGGAAAGTTGCTGCTGGAGACCTCAAGCCGAATCCGGTGCCCCTTCAAAAACACGTTACTGGTCGACCAGAGATCGATCTTGTATTCGTACACCTGGCCCGGCGTAATGGGTTTCGGTTCTCCGGCGGTAGACTCGCGGAAAATTGCTCTCAAAATTCCTTCCGTGAGATTTTGCGCGAACCCATTCGGCCAGACATCGACGAGCTTGGCCGTAAAGTCCGTATCGGCCGCGGAGGACTTGGCAAAGAGATCCAGCGTAACGGGCCCCGTAACTTCGAGGTCCTCCTCAAGGGGCGGCGTCGAATAAACAAGTACATCAGGCCGCGATTCCACATCCTTCTGGTCGCGCGCACCGGGGGCCAGGTGCACAGGATCGCAGCATAGAGGGCCGCCAACCGTGGGCACGGGATTAGCCGGGTCATAGATGAAGTGATCGGCGGCGTCTTTTTGCGGAGTTACAGCGGAAAGAGTCCCATCGCCTGTTGAGCTATTCGCCTTCCCGGCAGAGTGCAGGAAATAGCTCGTCTGCTTTGCGCGCGCCAACGGCCACGCGGGCTCATCGCGCCACTCGTTCTTCCCCATGACGAAAATCCGCACAGGATTCGGCGAAGCGAACTGATTCTGCTTGCCCTGAAGCAGATAGTCATACCAATCGAGCGTGACTGTATTCTCGTCGAACTCCGCTGCTGCCGCGCCAAAGTCGACATCGCCGATCTTGCGCCCCCCACCGGCATGGCCGCCGATGGTGACCAGCAGTCGCTGGGCACTCCGCGCCGCATCATTGCCGGCATGATCGCGCAGGCCAAGATAGTTTCGCAGCGAACCACCCTGAAAGATGTCGTACCACGCGGCAATCGTGAGCGCTGGGACCTGTATGTTCGGGTAGTTCTCTTCGATCGACCACTGCTTCCAGTAGCTGTCGTAGGTCGGATGCGCAAGCCAATCGAGAAAGTAGGGCGCGAGTTCGTGCGTCATCTGCGAGCCGTTCGCGATCGGCTTGAGATTGAATACAGGAAAGTCGGTCAACGGCAACACTCGATCGCCCTCCACCGCGTTCGAGTCGTTGTGGATGACGCGATCGAAGGTGTCCTGCGCCAGTCCCGAGGTCCACGACTCGTCGAACCACTGCTCGAACGCGCCACCCTGGTAGGTCCAGTTCTCGTGATAATTGGAAGCCGTGACTACGGGGCAGATGCCGGCAAGATGCGGTGGATGGCCGATAGCGGCGAGCATCTGCGTGGCGCCCACATACGATCCGCCAAACATGCCAACCTTGCCATTGGAATGCGGCAGCGCGGCGGCCCATTCCACCGTGTCGTAACCGTCGTCGATCTCATGCTTGAAGGTGTACCACTCGCCCTCGGAGGTGTAGCGGCCGCGCACATCCTGCACCACCACCATGAATCCGCGGGCAACAGCTTTGCGTGCGAAGTCCGCGGAGTTGTCCTTGTTGTAGGGTGTCCGCTGCAGCAGCGTCGGGTAGTTTCCGTCGCCGGCTGGCCGGTAGATGTCGGCCTTCAGCGTGACCCCATCGCGCGTTTTCATCGCGACGTTGCGCTCGAACACCATATCGCCAACAGACTGTGCGAGCGAGACAAAAGGCAGGGATACAGCGAGAATAAACAGGCAAAGAACTTTTCTGGACATGGATTCCCCCGGCACGAAAAGACGCAGCAATTCTAAAAGGTCGGGCTCCTTCGAGAGGCGATGCGACTCGGATTCACAAAAACGCGCGCCGTGACCACGCCGAAGAGAAATCCGCCGATATGCGCCAGGTACGCTACGCCGCCCGTCCTGACGTTCGCCACCGCACCCACATCGAACACCTGGATCAGGAACCAGAACCCAATCAGGAACGCTGCGGGAATGAACGTGACCCGGATAAAAATGAACAGGAAAAGAATCGTCCGAATCCGGTCACGCGGAAACGTGATGATAAATGCTCCCATTACGGCGGCGATGGCGCCGCTCGCGCCAAGGCTTGGAATGCGTGAAAACGGGTCGCCGAGAATCTGCGCCATCATGGCCACGATGCCGCCCGCAAGATAGAAGAAGAGGAACCGCGCCGAGCCCATTGCATCTTCGATCTCCCGGCCGAAGGCCCAAAGGTAGATCATGTTCCCGATGATGTGCATCCAGCTTCCATGCATGAACATCGAGGTCAGCAGCGTGATCCAGTGATGGCCGTGCGTGATGCGTGCAGGGATGGCGGACCACGCGTAGACGAAGCGATCGCCGTAAGCCAGTTCCTTAAAGAACACCCACACGTTGACCAGGATGATGGCGACCGTGACCACGGCGAACTGCCGCGGACGCCGCGACGCATCGCCAAGCGGGATAAATCCCGCCACTACATTCCGCCCTTTCCAAGCAGAATGCCGATACCGTAGGTGACCGCGCCTTCAACGGCGCCCACCACGGTCATCTCGAAGCCGGAGGACCACCAGGAGCGAATGGTGATGAGGCTCTTGGCTGCACCCACGGCGAAGTGCGCCGCGAGCGAGACCACAGCCGCAGCGACAACAGCCGGAACTCCATGCAAAAAGAAAAACGGAACGACAGGAATCAGCGCGCCCACTGCCGTGGACAACGCGCCCGACGTAGCCGAGACGATCGGATTGGCCAGCGCTTCTTCCGACGTCCCCAGCCGCTCACTCGCCAGCGCGCGCAGCAGTTGCTCGGCATCGCTGGCAATGTGATTGACCATGTGGATGGCATCGGCCTCGGGCAGGCCTTTGACCTGGTAGTACAGCGAGAGCAGTTCGCGCGCCTCCGGCTGGTTCATCTTGATTGCCTCGCGCTCGCGCGCAATCTCCGCGTGGTAGATTTCGCGCTCGCTCTTGGCAGCGAGATAGGCGCCCGAGCCCATCGAGAGTGCCGAAGCAATCATGCCCGAGAGCCCGGCGAGCAAGACGTATTTGCTGTCGCCCGCGGTGGCGCCGGAGACGCCGGAGACAATGCCGAAGATAGCGCCGAGGCCGTCGTTGACGCCGTAGATGGCGTCGCCGATCCATGCCCCAGGCTGCTTGCGGCCTTCGTTGCGCTTGGACAGCATCTCGTCGAGAACCGCCTTGGCGTCCACCTTGGGAGCGCCGGCCGGCACTGCGTAGTGGCCGCGCAACAGCGACCCGAGTTCGCGGTAGTGCTCCTTCTCATCCTCGATGACATGCTCGAGGATCGCGACCGAGTCCTCGTCGCCGAGGGACTTGAGCTGCTCACCGTAGCTCGCGATGGCGCGGCTCTCCTCGATCTCGAGACGGCGAAGGGCCATCCGGACGCCACCGGCGCGGCTGGCCAACGAGTCCGCGTCGCCGCCGGGACGGCCGGTGTAGGAAGGCGCAGGGCCGCCGAGTTGCTCGATGCGGCCGGCCCACAAGGCGGCATGCTCGAGCTCGGCCTGGGCGAGATGCCGGAGCATCTGGGCGCGCACCGGGTCAGAATCGCGATCGGCCAGCGTTGTATAGGTGTGATAGCCCTCCATTTCGGCGAGCCAATTTCCCTCGAGGGCAGCCAGCACTTTCTTGATCCTGGCGCTGCTTAACGCGGCGATAGCCACTTCTATCTCCTTGCTTTTGAATTGAGGATACCCGAATCGAGGCTCGCTCCGTTAGGGTTATCCGGCGCCGTAGCCGGGCTTTGGCCATCACTCTTCCCAGAGACGAGGTTTTCCGTATAGTGTTGTGTGCAGCAAAAACGGCAGACAGAAACCACTGACTGCCCATTGACGCGTCAAATCCCCAGAACGCGAACACGCCCAAACCGGGCAGAACTTCTTTCAGGAAGGCGGACAACAACCTCTCATGTCAACGCGATCCACACCACCAGCCGCACAAAGTACGCCGAGCTACACCGGCCCCTTCATCACCGTGGCCGTGCTGTTCTTTATCTTCGGGTTCATCACTAACCTCAACATGGCTTTGGTGCCCCACCTCCGGTCCATCTTCGACCTGCCCTATGCCTGGGCCATGCTCGCTGAGTCGGCCTTCTTCCTGGCTTATTTCGTCTTCTCATCGCCAACTTCCAAGCTGATTGAAACCATCGGCTACAAGCGGACGATGGTGGTCTCCCTGTTCATCCAGGTCGTGGGCTGCCTGTTGTTCGTGCCCGCCGCAAAGATGGTCAGCTTTCCCTTGTTCCTGACTGCCGTATTTATTGTCGGCGCGGGCGTGACGGCATTGCAGACCGCAGCCAATCCCTATGTCGCGATTCTTGGCCCCGAGCATAGCGCTCCGGTACGCCTGACGCTCGCGCAGGCTCTCAATTCTCTGGGCGGCACCATCGCGCCACTGGTCGCGGGCGCTTACATCCTCACCGACCCCGCAAGCCTGGCGAGCAAAGCAGCCATCGCGAACACGGTCCGCGGACCCTATCTCGCGATTGCCGGCGGCTTGCTGATCCTGGGGATTGCCGTGGCCTTCATGCACCTCCCGCACATCTCCAACACCCAGGCATTCCGGCCCGCCAAGGAAGGCGATCCAATCCTGAGCCGCAGCATCTGGGGCTATAAGCACACCGTGCTCGGCGCGGTGGGCATCTTCCTCTACGTGGGCGTCGAAGTCGGTCTGGCGTCGATTGCGGTGAATTATTTCAAAACTCAAGGCGTAGACAGCGCCAAGACTGCATCATTCCTTGTCTCTCTCTACTGGGGCGGCGCGCTGATTGGCCGTTTGCTCGGCTCGTGGGTGCTCACCAGGATCAAATCGAACAAACTTCTCGGAGCCTTCGGCTTTATTGCAGCTGCTCTGCTCGTCGTCTCCATGGTCTCGAGCGGTCAGTTGGCCATTTGGACGGTAGTGCTGTGCGGCTTCTTCAACTCCATCATGTTCCCCAACATCTTCGCATTGGGCATCGCCGGACTTGGTCCGATGACCAGCAAAGGATCGGGGCTGATTATGACTGCCGTCGTCGGCGGGGCCATCGTGCCTCTGCTTCTCGGCGCGGCCGCCGACAAGATGGGCATTCAACATGCCTTTATCATTCCAATCTTCTGTTACCTCTTCATCGCCTACTACGGGCTGTGGGGCTCCAAACCTACGCGGACAGTGACAGCATAGGCTCGGGGTAGTTGTAAACCTGAAGGCCCTTCGGCGCGCGCCGAAGGGCCTTCGCATTTCCGGCATTATTCCGATTTGGACGGGCGACAGTAAACCTGCATCCAACACCTCTGGATGATCACGCTCGGAAAGCCCTCTTCGCTCGTTGCCCTCCCTTGTCTCTGTTGCTTCGGATGGCTCTTCGTCCCAGATTCCGCACGCGCTCAGGAAACTGCCAATCTTCCCGATGAGCCCGGCTATGCGCTCTTGGCCAAACCGCCCAAACCAGGGCCGTTGCCGCCTGATCCGGGGCAACCGGCTGATCCGGGGCAGATAGGACAGCCGCTCGTCACCACCTCTGAGAGCACGACCCAGCGCGAGGCCACGTGGCGCAGCCTACCGGGCGACTTTCTCCACGACCAGAAAGACCTGTGGACCTTCCCCATCAAACTCGCCAAGGGACATTACCTGCTGCCCACAGCGATCGTGATCGGCGGAACCGCGGGATTGATCTATGCCGATCCGCATGTGATGCCTTACTTCCGCAATCACCAGAAGAACCTGGACGACATGAACGACATCTTCGACCCGTTGATCACCACCGGCGAAGTGATTGCGCTTCCGGCGGGCCTTCTCGCCTCCGGCTACATCCGGCACGATGACCGCGAGGTGAGCACCGCCCTGCTCGCCACCGAAGCCTACGGCGATAGCGTCGTGATTAATCTCGCCATGAAGGCCGTCACGCGGCGCGAGCGGCCCTCCGACGTGCCCGCGAACGGCAACTTCGAAGGCACATTTTTTAACGGTGGAAAGTCCCCGCTCAAGGGCAGCAGTTTTCCCTCAGGACATGCAACGGCCGTGTGGTCCGTGGCCACGGTGGTGGCCGAACGCTACCGGCATCGTGGCAAGCCTTGGATTCCGGTGCTCGCGTATTCCCTCGCTACCGCGATCAGTTTCTCGCGCATCACCGAAATGGCCCACTTCCCTTCCGACGGGTGGCTCGGTGCTTCCCTGGGATACACCATTGCCAGGTATCAAACCCTCAGTCCGCGCTAGGGAACCTCTGAACAAGTCCGTGTTTTGAAAGGGCACGGCTTCAGCCGTGCCGTAAATGGCCCGAAATGCCTGGCGGCTTTAGAACTTATCCGTAAATAGTGGTGTCGTTCGCAATGTCGGCGACGACGGCGAAGTTCTGAGGGAAGCGCCACTGTGGGGATTCGTGACCATTCGTGACGGATTTGCGCAAGACATAGAAATTACAAACTGCATCGATACGCCTGCACATTTCATATTGGAGGAGATGCTTCCTTTCTTTAAGCAGTTTTTCAAATGATCTGCGAGGCACGTTTGCCTTTCCGGCGGATCATGATACACACTTCGTCCTCCGCAATTAGTTTACCCATAACCACTTTAGATTCAGCCAATAACCCCTTCCTTGTGACGCCATCCGATTTTTCTTGACGCGTATCGCGGATTGCGATAGTGCTTATTGCAATTTGCGATGGATTGCTGAATCGACCGAAAGGGTACCCCATCGCAAGTCATGAAGCTCGGCGAAAAAATCCGCTACCTGCGCGAGGTGGAAGGCAGCCTGCGAGGCCTCGACCGCGCCATGAGCCAGCAGGAGCTGGTGCGGGCCATCGACGCCGAGACCGGCTCGAAGCTGAGTCAGAGCTACCTCTCCCAAATTGAAAGCGGCGCGCGCCCGCACCTGACCAACACCACGCGGCAGCTTCTGGCCGGGTTCTTCAAAGTCCACCCCGGCTACCTGGTGGACGACCCGGAGGGCTACTCCCCTGAGTTGCAGAGCGAGCTGCGCAACGTCGAAGACAAACTCGACCTGTGGCTGGTCTCAGGCGCCGAGCGTTTCCGTCGCGATCCCGAACTGAAGCACGCCTTGTTGGCACTGGCGCGGCACGAGCACTCGCGGGAATGTCTTCTGCTGCTGGAATCGATTCTGGAGACGCCGGGACTTCTTCCGCGACTGACGGAAGTGCTGCGGCCTAAAAAACAGGGATCGGGGAACAGCCACCCCACCGAGCACAAATCGCTCGTCGGGGGCCCCGGCAGGGATCAGGGATCAGCCACCCCGGCAACGATCGGAAATCAACGAAAAGGGCGACGCACGAAAGAAGGAGCGTAGCTATGACTTGGGAATCGTTCTATCTGATTTGCTTTTTGGTTGGGCCTTGCGCTGAGCGCGGTTTCGTTGCTGGGCGGCATGGGACATTTCGGCGGCCACGTGCACTTGCCGCACGCAGGACATGTGCCGCATCTGCCCCACGGTGCCGGTCACCCTTCGGCACTCGGCGCGCGCGGAGGCGCAAATGTTCCCCTGCGCGGAGGCGCAAACGTTCCTTGGTGGAATGCGTTCTCGCTGATGATTTTTCTCTGCTGGTTTGGCGCGGCGGGGTACCTGCTGTCGCGCTATGGCAGCTTCGTTGCGCTCGTCGTTTTGGTGCTGGCCGCGATCTGCGGCTTTGCCGGCGGCGCGATTATTTTTCTCTTTTTGACGAAGGTACTGCTGCCGCACGAGCGCGAACTGACCGCGGATGAGACTGAAGTTGATCGGCGCGGTAGGCCACGTCTCATCGGCGATTCGCGCGGGCGGCATCGGAGAGATTGTGTACGAGCAACTGGGCGCGCGGTGCTCTGTACCAGCGCGCTCAGAGAACGGCGAGCCGATTCAGAAACAGGAAGAGGTCTACGTCGTCAGCTACGAAAAAGGGATTGCGTACGTGAAGCGCTGGGAAGAGGCGCTGCGCGCCAGTGATCAGTTGTCAGTGGTCAGTGGTCAGCCGCCTTCGGCGAATCCCGGCGGAGGAAACGGGAGTTGACGCGCTATCCATTTCACTGTCTTCACTGACCTACACTGACTACTGACCACTGATTACTGACTACTGCTTTTTACTGAGGTTTCTATGACGAACACGACCGTGCTAATTACTGACATGGCCATCCTGGTAGGAATTTTTCTGCTGGGCTTACTCGCGAAATTGTTCCCGAAGAATGGCCGCAAGGCAAAACAGTGAGACGCCAGTGAGGAGTACTGATCACTGACAACTAATCACTGACAACTGTTCCACCTCCCGGACGAAAGGGCCGGGAACCCAATGACGAACCAAATTGTTCTGATTGTCGGACTCGGGGTTTTGGCGCTGATCTTTCTGATGGGCATTCTGGCCAGGATGTATCGCAAGGCCGGACCCAACGAGGCTCTGATTGTCTACGGTTTTCGCGGGCCGCGCGTCATCAAGGGCCACGGCACGGTGATCTTTCCCATGGTGGAGAATTGCCGCGAGCTCTCCCTCGAACTGATGAGCTTCGATGTAGCTCCGCAGCAGGATCTCTACACCAAGCAGGGCGTCGCCGTCACCGTCGAAGCCGTCGCGCAAATCAAAGTGCGCAGCGACCAGGCATCGATCCTGACTGCGGCTGAGCAGTTCCTCACCAAGGCCCCAGCACAGCGCGAAGGCCTGATCCGCCTGGTGATGGAAGGCCATCTGCGCGGCATCATCGGCCAATTGACGGTAGAGCAAATCGTCAAGGAGCCGGAGATGGTGGGCGAGCGCATGCGCGCCACTTGCGCCGAAGACATGAGCAAGATGGGCCTCGAAGTCATTTCGTTCACCATCAAGGAAGTGCGCGACAAGAACGAATACATCTCGAACATGGGCCGGCCCGACATTGCCCGCATCAAGAGAGACGCCGAAATGGCGACCGCCGATGCCGAGCGCGATACGGCGATCAAGCGCGCGACGGCGATGCGCGAATCGGCAGTAGCCAAAGCGCAGGCCGATCAGGAGCGAGTGATTGCCGAGACCGCTTCCGCAACGCGCCAGGCCGAGGCGCAGCGCGATCTCGAAATCAAGAAGGCGGAATACGCCGAGCAAAGCCGCCGCCAGCAGGCCACCGCCGATAAAGCGTACGAGTTGCAGACCAACGTCATGCTGCAGCAGGTAACGGCCGAGCAGGTGAAGGTGCAGCAGGTGGAGAAGGAAGGCCAGATCAAGGTGCAGGAAGCTGAAATTCTGCGCCATGAAAAGGAACTGATCGCTACAGTGCTGAAGGGCGCGGAGATCGAGCGCCAGCGCATTGAAAACATGGCTGCCGCGGAGAAGAATCGCCTGACGACCGAAGCCGAAGGACGCGCTGCTGCCATCCGCACGCAGGGCGA
The DNA here is from genome assembly GCA_963810545.1 of uncultured Acidobacteriaceae bacterium. GTDB lineage: Bacteria > Acidobacteriota > Terriglobia > Terriglobales > Acidobacteriaceae > Telmatobacter. The sequence continues at coordinate 414,335 of CAWENE010000002.1, read as the reverse complement.
AGCCGAAGCCAGCATCATCTTCCAGAAAGGCGAGGCCGAAGCGAAGGCGATGAACGTGAAGGCCGAGGCCTACCAGGATTGGAACCAGGCCGCGGTGGTCGACAAGCTGCTGACCAACATGGCCGACGTAGTCCGTGCCATGGCCGAGCCGCTCAGCAAGGTGGACAAAATCACCATCGTGTCCACCGGCAACGACGGCGCCGCGGGTGTAAACAAGATTACCGGCGACATGACCAAGATTGCGGCGCAAGTGCCGGCGCTGTTTGAGGCGCTTAGCGGCATGGACATTAAGCAGTTGATGTCCAACGTGCAGGCGATGAAGCAGAAGCCGGAGAATGGCGCGGCAACGAAAGACGCCACGCACTAATAGGCACAACCGGCTTCGCGTGGAAAGCGCGAAGCCGGGCACTGGAAGACGAGGAGACTATGAAGAGAACACACACATTCGCCGCAGTCCTCGGGATGGGATTGACGCTGGCGCCATTCGTAGGTTGGTCGCAAGCAGCGCCTGTCGAACCGTCGGGAGCGCCTTCGCAGGCACAGCCGGCGCAGAACGCAATTCCGCCGGAAGACCAGGCCACCAGAGAACAGCTGGCCAAGCTGTTCGAGGTCATGCGCATCCGCGACCAGATGCAATCGATGCGAAAGATCGTGCCCATGATGGTCCAAAGTCAGATTCACGAACAAATCAGGGCAATCAATGCGCAAACGAATCCAGGCTCGAAACTCACGTCCGCTCAGCGAGCGGCGATGGACGCCTTAGTGCAAAAGTACGTCGAGAAGGCCGTCAATCTCTACCCCGTGGAAGAGATGATCGACGACATGACTTCGCTTTATCAGGAACACCTCACCCGCGAGGACGTTGACGCAATGATCGCGTTCTACAGTTCGCCTGCCGGGCAACATCTGCTGGACGCACAGCCGAAGATTGCCCAGGAATACATGCCTCTGGTGATGAAGCGTGCGACAGAGCGGACCAAGACTCTCACCGCGGAAATGATGAAGGACATGGCAGCACTCAAGCAGTCGTCAAATCCGGCGTCGGACCAGCCGGCAAAGAAGTAGCAGGACCTGTCCTACCAAGGATCCGGGCGCCTAGATTGAGCGTTTCCACCCCTCTGTCGCCCGCCACCGCGGACCACGGGGTGGGGCAAATGGCAGACGTTGTCTTCAAGAAAGGAAGAACGAATGAACCGGAAGTTATCCATCGCACTCATGAGTTTGCTGCTTTGCTCGGCTGCGCTTGCGCAGGACCTAGCGGCGAAACGAGAGACCGCGGACCAAGCCGCTCGATCATGGTTGGCACTGGTAGACCACGGCGACTATGGCCAGAGCTGGCAGGAGGCTTCGTCGTTCTTCCAATCGAAAATATCGAAGGCCGATTGGGAAAAGGCGCTGAACCAAGTACGCGCGCCGCTCGGGGCGGCCGGGAATCGGACGCTGATGGGTTCGATATACCAGACCGATGTGCCCAATGCGCCGAAGGGAGAGTACGTCGTGATTCAGTACAAAACCGCGTTCACGAGCGCGGGACTGGTGATAGAGACGGTAACTCCTATGCTCGACAAGGATGGAAAGTGGCGCGTATCTGGGTATTTTGTGAAGCCGGCGGACTAGTTGTAGCCAGGGTCCGGCGAACGCGCGGATGAAGTGCGCGAATGAGCTGAAGCAATCGTCGCAGCCGGCGTCGGACCAGCCGGCAAAGAAGTAGCAGGAGACATTTTGCCGCCCCAACAAAAAGCGGCAGGTGAAGTCAGAAGGAGGAGTTATGTCATTACTGGATAGAGTAAGCACGTTGCTGCGCGCAAATTTGAACGACCTGGTGGAGAAGGCGGAAGATCCCGAGCGGATGTTGAAGCAGATCGTTCTCGACATGGAGAACCAGTTGCTCCAGGTGAAAACGCAAGTCGCCATCGCGATTGCCGATCAACATCTGTTGGAGAAGAAGCGTGCAGAGCACGAGCAGGAAGCCGCAGAGTGGCGTCGCAAAGCCGAACTGGCAGTGAACAAAAGCCAGGACGACCTGGCGCGCGCCGCATTGGAACGCTCGCTGAGTCATGGGCAGCTTGTCGAGGGGTTCACGGCGCAAGCCGAGGATCAGAAGCATGAGGCCGACAATCTACGCCAGGCTCTGCGCAAGCTTGAACAGAAGCTGAGCGAAACGCGTGCGCATTGCGAGATGCTGGTCGCCGAGCATCGCCGCGCCAAGGTAGTTGGCCGCGCAACCAAGGCACGGCAGGTTGTCGGCACCGATCAGGAGCAGACCTTCGGTCGCATGAAGAGCAAGGTTCACGTGCGTGCTGCCGAGAACGCGGCTGCCAGCGAGATTCTTTCGCCCGAAACGCTGGAAGACAAATTCGAGGCGCTCGAGAGCGAGGACAAGGTCGAGATGCTGCTCAACGAACTCAAGAGCAAGGTCGCTGCCAACGGGTGAGTGGCCGTTCGCGGCACACGCCCATCTCGCGGAAGCAATCCTCGGCGAACGCGTGAACTTGTGCGGAAACGGCGGCCGCTGCAGGCCGCCGCAACGCCTCGCCCGCAGGTCGGAACTGCGTTCTTCCGAATGAACTGAACGCCTCGTCAAAGCGTGGAGAACATCCCCTCCGCTTCGAATTTGACTAAATGAACGGTCTACGCCAGAGACGCCACTCTCGCGACCTAGAGCGCCGATTGCACGGTTCGCCGGGTCTCCATGCGGCGCAGTTATCGCTTGGCAATCCGTTTGGCGATGCGGGGCTTCAGCCACATCCAAAACCCGCTGAGGATGATGGCGGGCATCGCAATCCAGCGAGCAAAGAATGCGGCGCGGGCGATATGCTCGACGGGCCCGTAGAGGTAGCCCACGATGGGAATGCTGAGCACCAGGTGAAGAAAGCGAAGGATGTCGCGCTCACGCCACGCAGTCATCGCACACTTCCTTCCGCTTGTTGCGCTGCCGTGGCAGGCAGCGCGAAGCCTATTGCGATCATCCATAAGAATCCCGGAAAGCGTGTGAGGGGAATCAGCAGGAGCGCCTGGGGAAATTCGATGTTGAGCCAGCTCAATTCGCCAACCAGAGCCAGGACCAGGCCGAGAATCGGGATCCACCGCGGCGCAAGCCTCCGAAAATAAACGGGCACGGAAATTCCCGCCATCAGCAGACCCAGCGAGACGGAATAACCGGGACCACCCAGCCCAAATGCGAGGCGATAGAGTGCCAGCGTCACGACAGAGGCCTGGGAGATCTCCGGCTGCGTCATCGTCCAGAGCACGCAGGCATTCGTCATCATCATGAACGCCGTGGCAAATCCACCGAAGAGCGCAATGTCAGCGCCAGCGGCCCGCACACCGAGAAACTTCAACCTGCTCACAGCCGAAGCGGTGAAGATTCCCAACGGAATCGCCGAGCCGAACTGCAGAAAGGCGCAGAGCAGAACGGCGGAGGGACGAGCCTGGAAAAACGCAACGATGGTCTGAGCCGATTCTCCAGGACCGGGAAAGTAAGGCTTCCCACCGAACGCGGTCACCGGATAGAGTCCCGCACAGAACAGCACCGTAAAGACGATGGCGACCAAGCCTAGTGGCGGGCTATGGTGACGACGGACGACAGAAGCGGTTTGAACAGCGGAACTCATGGTTAGTTCTCCTTCCTCGATTTGATTATAGCATATAATAATTATTACATGTAATGATTTGACTGTGAAATACTATTTCCATGTTCGATGAACAGCGGCTCAGGTACGTGCCGGTCGCGTTTCTGCTGGCCCAGGTGGGCGGTTTCGCCGCGAGAGAATTCGCCAAGACGTTGGCCTCATTGAAGTTGTCTCCGCCCGATGCGGGGATTTTGCGAATCCTTGCCCGCTCCCCGGGCATCAATCAACAGGAACTCGCGAAAAAGCTGGATATGCATGCCAGCCGCCTGGTGGCGGTCATCGATGCTCTTGAGGAGCGCGGCCTAGTGGCACGCGAATCAAATCCAGCAGACCGGCGGGTCTATTCCCTGCGCCTCACCCAGGCGGGGGGCGAGGGGCTGGCGGCCATCGGCCAAGTGGCGCGAGCGCACAACGAAACGATCTGCACGGGGTTAGACGATAACGAGCGCCTGCAGCTTGGCGTGCTCCTCGAGAAGATTGCAGCACAGCAAGGGCTCACCCCCGGAGTTCATCCCGGCTACAAGGAAATTGGTACGAGAAAAGGCATAGCACCATGCGTGGAGCCACAACCTCCGGAGTAATGGAAGATTTAAGTTCGGCCTGTGTCTTCCGCAATTAGTTCCCCGTCTAATCAACTGCACTGTAAACAGTGAAAGGCTCTGCGCCGTTTAAGCTTGAGTCAGTCGGGATGACACCGTTGCTTTCAATCCCAGGCTGCTCGCAGGCTAAGCAGGCTGAGAAATCGAACGGTTGTTGTGGCTCTCCGGCCTCGACACCTCCTTTAAGTCCCAATTTGGTTCCGGTGAATGAATGCAACTTGATCTGCGACTGATTCTCTGTGGCGTTCTCATTTGGTCGCCGATCGCCGCCCGTCCGCAGCGACACACCGCAATCTCGATCGTCCCGATTGCCCCTCTCGGTTCGGCCGCACAGGCCTTAAGCGAGCTTCCCGACGCGCCTTTACCCCAGGATGGGGAAATGGCCCCTGCACAGGCGCCTCAGCAGCAACCCGCATCGGCCTCGGCGCAAAACGGCAATGCGCAACCCGGCGCGCCGAACAGCTCAAGTTCTCAGGCGACCGCACCATCTGACCCGGAGAAGAGCCAACACGAGAAGGCCGAAGAACAGTTGAAGGAGCAAGAGCATCAGCGGGTCGCCGGCGTCATGGCAACCTTCAACACCACCAGCAATCGCAATGCCCTCCCGCTTTCGCCGGGACAGAAATTCCGGCTTTTCTTCAGAAGCGAAATCGACCCCTGGCCTTTCCTCCTGGCGAGCGTCGTCTCCGGTATCGGCCAAGCCGACGATAGCTACCCCGAGTGGGGACAGGGTGTGCAAGGCTACGCGAAGCGATTTGGCGCGGCCTACTCCGACGCATTTATCGGCAATTTCTTCGGTAATGCGGTGCTGCCCGTCGTGCTCCACGAAGATCCACGCTACTTCCAGAAAGGTACGGGCAGCAAAACCAGCCGCTTTCTGTGGGCAGCGTCGAGTACGGTTTGGTGCAAGCGCGACAAAGGCGGATGGGGGCCCAACTACGCCAATGTGGGAGGCAACCTGATCGGTGCCGCCATCGCGAGAGCATATTACCCTCCTTCCGAGCGAGACGTGCCCAGCACCATCTCAGATGGATTGACCGTTTCCGCCGAAGGAATAGTCGGCGCCGAAGTCATCGAATTCTGGCCCGACCTTGCGCGCCACATGAAGCGGAAACACGACGAGAAGCTGGCACGGCAGTCCGCGCAACCCGAGGCGCAGTCAGCGCCTTTGACGAAATCGCGGAAAAATATGGATACGCGGTAGGGCGTGATGCGTTAACTGCGACCTTCCGGGAATTCTGGCCTGACATCGCTGTCCATGTTCTCCATCGGCATCCTTAAGACAGCTTCTGTGCTGACTACACCCCGATCCCTTCGCTGGAATCGCCGCATCCCGCTTGCCGTTTGCCATTCCAGCCAGAGAAGCGCGATACTAAATCGCTTCACTTAGGGAGATCTATGCTCGCGCGAACGACGATCACTATGGGATGGGCGATGTGCCTGCTCTTTCTCGGTGGGTCAGCAGTACAGGCAACACCTCAGGAAGACGGCCACGGTGCGTATGCCACCGGCAAATATCGCAACCTCTTTGCTGAAGACGGTCACTCCCAGGCTGAGATTCAAGCCAAGATCGATGCCGCCTATCAACAGTTGTTCCACGGCGACCCGCAGACGCAGGCCATTGCCTTCGACGCGGGCAGCAACGCCAACGGTCCGCTCATGTACGTCACCGACTGGGCTAACCACGACGCGCGCACCGAGGGCATGTCCTACGGCATGATGATCGCGGTCCAGCTTGGCAAGAAGGCCGAGTTCGACGCCATCTGGAACTGGGCCATGACCTACATGTATATCTCGGACCCCGCAGCGCCGAGCTATCAGTTCTTCGCATGGTCGTGCAAGACAGACGGAACGCACAACTCAGAGGGTGCGGCGCCCGATGGAGAGTCGTATTTCGCCATGGCGCTGCTGTTCGCCGGCAACCGTTGGCCGGGCGGCAAAGGCATCTATGACTATCATGCCCAAGCCGAGAAACTGCTGACGGCCATGGTGCACCGGCCCGTGATCACAGCCCCCGGCAAGAATGGGCCGCACACCGTCGGGCCGATGATGCATCCTGCACCACCGATGATCCTCTTTGTGCCGGAGATCATGCCGGAACCATTCACCGATCCGTCGTACCACTTGCCCGCGTTTTACGAGCTCTGGTCGCGTTGGGGTCCCGAAGAGGACCGCGCATTCTGGGCACACGCAGCCGCAACAAGCCGCGACTTTTTCGTGAAGACGACGAATCCGCAAACTGGCCTCGCGCCCGACTACGCCAACTTCGATGGCACACCGCACATCGATCGCTTTCCGCAGTCCGGCGAATTTGCCTATGACGCCTGGCGCACCGCCAGCAACTGGTCTGTCGACTGGTCGTGGTGGCAAAAAGCTCCGGCCGAGCGTGAGCTGAGCGATCGCATTCAGCAGTTTTTCAAGTCCCAGGGCCTCGATAAATATGGGCCAGTGTATTCGCTCGACGGAAAGGACCTTGGCGCGACGCCGGGACACAACCATGAGAGTCACTCCGCCGGATTGGCAGCAACCAACGCGGTTGCAGGCTTGGCGGCCACGGACCGAAAGCGCGCCATGGAATTCACCGAGGCGCTATGGAATACGCCGATTCCGTCCGGGCAGTATCGCTACTATGACGGCATGCTCTACCTGATGAGCCTGATGCATCTGAGCGGCGAGTTCCGAGTCTGGGGACCGCAATAACTGAACAGCTCTAAGACACCGCAGCTAATCGCGCCACCGGTTCAAGGCGCGCAGTGAAGTGGCGCAGAAAAGGCGCCTCGTAGGTGAGGCGCATCCCGCGAATCGACTCACGATTCTTCCAGACTTCGAGAATTACCTCGACAAGGTAGTCGATATGGCTCTGCGTATACACGCGCCGCGGGATGGCCAGGCGGACAAGGTCCATCTGGGCGGCGCCCGCGAACATCAAGGTGCCAATCTCCACGGAGCGCACCCCGCCCTCAAGATAGAGCTCCGCCGCGAGCGCTACACCGGGAAACTGCTCGACAGGAATGCGGGGAAGAAATGCGCGCGCGTCAATGTAGATGGCATGGCCGCCCGGAGGCTGCACGATCGGCACTCCCGCTGCGGCAATGTGGTTGCCAAGATAGGCGGTCGAGGCAATCCGATAGCGCAGGTAATCCTCTTCCAGCGCTTCTTGAATTCCTACGGCGATGGCCTCGAGATCACGCCCGGCGAGGCCCCCATACGTGGGATAACCCTCGGTGAGAATCAGCAAGTCCATCTCCTGCCGGGCGAGTAAATCATCATTGGTGCAGAGAAAGCCGCCAATATTCGCCATGCCGTCCTTCTTCGCGGACATGGTGCATCCGTCGCCGTAACCAAACATCTCCTGCGCAATTTCTTTGGGCGTTTTCGCGGCATAACCTTCTTCGCGCAACTTGATAAACCAGGCATTCTCCGCAAAGCGGCAAGCATCGAAGTAGAGCGGAATGCCGTGGCGCCTGCAGATTGCGCTCACCGCGCGCACATTTTCCATGGAGACTGGCTGGCCTCCGCCGGAGTTATTGGTCACCGTCAGCATGACCAGCGGAATGCGTTCCCGCCCGACGCGCTGGATGAGCGCTTCGAGCGCAGCCACATCCATGTTGCCCTTGAAGGGATGCTGCAGCGACGGCTGTTTTCCCTCCGGAATCACCAGGTCGACCGCTTCCGCGCCAACGAATTCCACGTTGGCCCTCGTCGTATCGAAGTGCGTGTTGTTGGGGACAACATCGCCCTTCTTGCACATCACTCCGAAAAGAATGCGCTCCGCGGCGCGCCCCTGGTGCGTCGGTATGACATGTGTGTAACCGCAGATGCCGTGGATCGAATTACGAAATCGATCGAAGCTGCGGCTCCCCGCGTAGCTTTCGTCCCCCTCCATGATTGCCGCCCATTGATGCGTCGACATGGCGCCGGTGCCCGAGTCGGTGAGCAGATCGATCAGAACATCGTCGGCCTTGAGAAGGAAAAGATTGTAATGCGCCGCTTGGAGCAACTGCTCGCGCTGCAACCGCGTAGTCCAGCGGATAGGCTCGACGCTCTTGATGCGGAAGGGCTCGATGATGGTCTTGACCGGCATACGGACTCCAAAGTCGCTAGGTTGGATGCCTCCCGAGTCTACCTCTCTTCCCCGGCAACACGGGGCTGCAGATCCGGCGCCGCAGGTCCTGCAAATGCTCCGAATGGCGCCCCCCTCATCGACCACTTGCGCCGCCGAACGGATGTAAAGGAATGCATGCTCCGAGGGACGCCCCATTGGCTATTGCCACCGCAAACAGACCAGAGCGAGAACAAGCCGATCTTCCCGACAGAGGGCCGCCTTCTAATAGTCGTAAATAACTCTAAATCGAGCACTTCATTGCCGTTGCAGCAGAGATGCCCACGCTTTCGCTTGATGGATTCCGCCTTCTTCATTACCACCGGAGAGCCCACAGCCTCCCGCAGTTGAAACTTTCCTCCCGAAATACCGATAGACACCGCGCTGTCAGCACGTTCGGAACTCGGATGGGCCCCCCTCATAATTCGCCATTCGGAGACAGGTAAGGCAAGACAACAGAAGCCGGAACGAGAAGCGATTTGATTCGCCTTTTGTCGTTCTTCGGGCAAGAAAGGGTAGTACCCGGGAATGATCTCTCTCAAGAAATATCTCGATATGGAGCGCACAGCTGCCGTCGTTGCGGAACCGGAACACGACGAGCTCTTTCCGGCGACGATGGAGTCCTACCGCGCGGTTCTCGGCGCGATTGGGAAGACTGCCGCTCACATTTCTCCCGCCCTTGGCGCTGACCTCGAATCGAACCTGCAACGGCTGGAACACCGCGTTTCGGTGAACATTTCTCCTGAGTCGGTGAAGCAGAATCAAAAGCAGGTCGAAGTCCAGCTGCGCGAATGGGGCGACCGGATTTCAGATCATCTGAAGTCCAAAGCCGACGAAGTCCGGGAGATCCTCGTCGCCATGGCCAAGACCGCTGAATCGGTGGGAAGCTTCGACAGCGGCTACTCCAATCAGTTCAAGGAAGTCACTGGGCGCCTGGAGCAAATCGCAAATCTCGACGATCTTACCGAAATCCGCTCCTCCCTGGTGAAACGCGTATCGGAACTGAAAAGCAGCGTCGATCAGATGACTCGCGACAGCAAGGAGTTAGTCGCTCATTTGCGCGCCGAGGTCTCGATTTACGAAACCAAGCTTAAAACCGCCGAGCAGCTAAGCCTGAGGGACGAACTCACGCGTGTAGCCAATCGCCGCAGTGTGGAAGAAAGAATGCGTTGGTGTATCGAGTGCAACCAGCCCTTTTGTTTCGTAATGCTCGATCTGAACGGATTCAAGCAAGTAAATGACCAGTATGGCCACTTAGCCGGCGACGACTTGCTCAAGCAATTTGCCATTGAACTGCAGTCCAACGCTCGATCCGGCGACTTAGTGGGCCGTTGGGGCGGTGACGAGTTTGTGGTCATCCTTGCATGCGACAAGGCTGGAGCTGGATCGCACATCGATCGGATCCGTGAATGGGTATTTGGCAAGTACACCATCCGTAACGAAAAAAACAGCGAAGGTCCTGCCTTCCATATCGACGCCTCGATCGGGATGGCCGAGTGGAAAGAGGGGAAATCTTTGCAGCAACTGGTAGCCGAAGCCGATGCCGCGATGTATCAGGACAAAAGTAAGTCAGCCAGGAAACGGCTGTAAGAACTTATCCCGCAATTTTGCTTATCCCAAGTTTGTTGCCGCATCACCCATCAATCTATTGCGAAGAAATCCAGGCTTCTTCGCTGATACAGCGGAGAAGCACTGGATTTGACTCTCGTTTCCACAAAAGTTGTAGATGCCCGGCTGCAGGAATTTTGAAGCGCTACCTAGAATCTCGAAAACGATGCGCCGATAGAGAACCCGTAACAAATAGCCACCTGCTCCAAGTAGCGATTCTGGACCTTTTGAACGAATTGGTTCGGTGCAGGCGGAAATCGATATAAGGAGCCATACACATGCTTAGCATTCTGAACAGTATTTCTTCTCTGACGGCAGAGAACGCACTTTCGTCTACGCAGACGAACCTGCAGAATACTTTGACCCAACTTTCCACCGGCTTGAAAATCAACTCCGGTGCCGATGACGCCGCAGGCCTGTCGATCGCGAACGGCCTCCAGGCAAACATTTCGGCCCTTACCCAGTCCAGCCAGAATGCATCCGATGGCGTTGGACTGCTGCAGACCGCCGACGGCGCCCTGTCCCAGGTCACGTCGTTGCTTGATCGTGCCGTAACGCTGGCGACCGAAGCCTCGAACGGCGGATTGTCCACCAGCCAGGCAACCGCGCTCGATACCGAGTTTCAGTCGATCGTCACGGAAATCGGCAACATCGGAACCACGACAAACTACAACGGAACAGCAATCTTCAACGCAACCTCCAACATCTACACCACCGACGGTACGACCGGTGGAAGCAGCACAGTCACCACCGCGATCGCCGCTCTGACGACCGCTGGACTGGGCCTGACCGGCACATCGTTGACGTCGGTCTCCGCTGCCCAAACCGCCCTGACCGATATCACCGCCGCCATCAGCACCGTTGCTGCGAACCGCGGTTCAATCGGCGCCTCCGTCAACCGGCTGACCGCTGACGCCAACGTTGAGAATACCGAATTGACGAACCTGACCGCGGCCCAGAACAACGTTCAGAACGCCGATATCGGCAAGACCGTTGCCCAGATGACGCAATACAACATCCTGCAACAGACCGGCATGGCCGCCCTGTCGCAATCAAACCAGGTGCAGCAGGCTGTCCTGAAGCTGTTGCAGTAACCCTTCACAACTGACCACCAGGCAGCAGCGTCTTTACGGCGCTGCTGCTTTTTTCTTCGTCCGATCGCTGAATTTATCGGCCCCAGGTGCCGATATTGTCCTGCGGCTTGAATTACGCGCGGTGGCCTACCGGCCAATTCGCCAAGCCCGAGGAAAAGGGACCTGACATGAGTTCGATCTCGGCACTTAATTCCCTGTTATCGTCGACATCCTCATCTTCATCCATCGACCTGAGCTCGATACTTGAGGCGGCGCTCGGTGCGTCGTCTTCAGGAATCGACGTGACGGCTGCCGTGAATTCGGCAGTGACGGCCGCCGAGCAGCCGGAACAGGCGTGGGCGAATCAGGAATCCACGCTCCAGAGCCAGACCTCCGCCCTGAATCAGATTCAGACAGACACCACGAATCTGGATAACGATGTTCAGTCGCTGAACAGTTTGACTGGTCCGCTGTCGGCGAGGGCTGTAACCTCCTCAAACGCAAGCGTCGTCACCGCGTCTGCAGCCTCCGGAAGCATCCCTGGAAATCACGTCGTGGTGGTCAATAACCTTGCCACAACGGCATCCTGGACTTCAGGTGTGTTCGCGAACGGCTCTACGGCCTTGCCAGCCGGAAGCTTTACGATCACCGCCGGTAACGGCGCTACGGCGACAATCACGACCGATGGAACCCAATCTCTTTCCGACGTGGCCACCCAAATCAATGGTGACAATCTCGGCTTGACTGCGAGCGTGGTGACAGACGCCACCGGCTCGCGCCTCGCCATTGTCGCCGGCGCCTCGGGAAGCGCGGCGAATTTTACAGTGAGCGGCTCCGCAGGCTTCGGGTTTACACAGGCGGCGACGGGCCTGAATGCTTCAGTCACAGTGGACGGCATCAATATTTCGAGTGCATCGAACACCGTATCCGGCGCCGTGCCCGGCTTGACGTTTAGCCTGTTGAGCGCCGACCCGGGAGTCGATGTGAGCCTCGGCGTCGCCCCGGACACAACCCAGGCCGCATCCGCGATCAACCAGTTTGTCACGGATTACAACAAGGTCATCGCGGATCTGAATTCGCAGTTCACCTTCTCAGGCTCGAGCGAAGGTGTCCTGTCCACCGATTCCACGATTCGCAACCTTCAAAGCGAAGTCCTGGGCGCATTGAGCTACACCTATACGCCGGCGTCGGGAACCACAACCGTTCCCAACCTTTCGTCTCTCGGTATCTCGGTAAACAATGACGGCACGCTGACCGTGGATTCTTCGACTTTGCAGAGCACTCTACAAAACAACTTCAGCGATGTGCAGTCCTTCTTCCAGGGCACGACTCTGAATGGGTTCGCCAACTCCCTCGATCAGCAGCTGACCAGCTTCACCAGCCCGAGCGACGGGGCCTTTACCGTCGATCTGCAAAGCATCAATAGCCAGATCTCCGACCTGCAGACCGATATCACCAACTTCCAGACCAACTATATTCAGCCGCTGCAAGCCCAGTTGCAGAGCGAGTATTCGCAGGCGGAAATCCTCCTGCAACAGCTGCCCAACGAGATGAAACAGATCAGCACCGAACTCGGCCAGAACTCGTCATCCAACGGCTAAAAAGGAGACGACAGTGACACGGACAGATCTGGCATACAGGAAGACCGCCGTGGAGGGGGCAAGTGGCTTCGGCTTGCTGATTGCCCTCTTCGATACCCTCGCAAACGACCTGCGCCGGGCCGCCGAGGCCGAGCGAAGCAATGCGATCGAGAAGCGCAGCAGCGAAATAAAGCATGCGCTCCTGGTGCTCGGCTACCTTGAAGATTGGCTCAAACGCGGCTCTGAAGGCGAATTGGCCGAAAAGCTGACAACTTTCTACGCGACCTTGCGCCGCAAGCTGATCGAGGCACAGGTCAACCGCTCCCCCAGGATGCTGGAGGAACAAATGGCCAGCGTTTTAAAGATTCGGGAGTATTGGCAGCAGGCTGATGTGCGTGGCATGCCGACGGGGCCCGATATTCTTCGCCCGGCGACGGCCCATAGTTCGGCCGGCTATGCGGCCATGGCTCCGGAGAGCCGTCGCAGCAGCTGGTCAGCCTAGCTGGAGACTGAGCCTCGTTCCAGCGGCCTTCTCAACATGAACCGAGCGACCTTCTGGCGAAGGAGAGTCGAAGAGCCTTCGCTCGCTTTTTGCCGGTCAGACCTCACAATGGGTTGCCCCATCTCTCGCGTTCGAGACATGGCAAAGCTACCAACCACCCTCTGACATCCTGAGCGATTCTTCTGTGGTGAAGGAGAGTTGAAGCACCTGCGAGTGAAGATCTAGATCTACGCAACGAACTGTTCTAACTAGGCGTCGCCAGATAATTGAGCAGCGTAGTGGGCAGCACCTTCGCAGCAGCAGCCAGCGCCGCGCTGTTATCCGTCTCCGCCTGGCTGAGCGTCGTCGCAGCCTGGGCCATATCCACGCCGACCAGCGAGGTCTGCTGCGATGAAAGATTCACAGTTTCCTGCTGCAAGTAGGTTTCCTGCGAATTCAATTGGCTCTCGGAATTGGCATAGAAGACCCGTTGCTGGCTCACATAATTAAGCACGGTAGTTACACCGGTAGTTGCCGTACTAATGGCCGAGGAGTTCCCGCTTTGCAGTGCGGTAACAAGGGCGCTCAATGAACCTAATACGTTGGTAGTCGAGTTCGAGAAGATCTGGCTGCCGGGAAGATTGACCTGGACATTGGTGCTGTCGCCGATGGCAACTGAGGTTTGGTCGGTGTTCCCGTTGTAAATGTAACTGTTGGGCGAAGACGGATCCGCGGTGTAGGGCGGCTGTGAATTGGCTGTGCCGCCGAACAGATACGTGCCTTCATAGGAAGTGTTAGCCTGCGCAACAACACTGCTGAGTATCCCCTGGACCTGCGTGGCGATTGCCTGCTGATTGGCCGCCGAGTTTGTGCTGTTGGCGCCCTCAGTCCCGAGCGAGATTGCCTGGGTGAGTGACGAAACAACAGAACTCAACGCGGAGTCTGAAGCCTGGACTTTCGATAGCACAGCCGTCACGTTCTGGGTGTACTGGTCGACATTCGCGGTCTCGATTGTGTTCTGGACCATCTCCGAGGCAGCCGCGGGGTTGTCCGAAGGCACATTGACGCTCTTGCCCGTGGAGATCTGTTCGAGCGCCTGATTGAGGGTCGTCTGACTCTGCTGAAGGCCGGCGAGAATATCGGGAACCAGATTTGGATTTATGCGCATATCGGTTAATAACTCTGACTCGAGCCCATGTCGAGAGTGACCGTACCCAAAGCCTGGACGGTGCTGACGATCCGGGCCGCGGCCTCGTAGGCTTGTTGGTATTTGATTAGGTTGGTCGTCTCCTCGTCGATGTTGACGCCGGAAACCGAACTCTGCTGGTTCGTGAGCTGCAGCAGGTTCTGCCCGATCGCCGAGGACTGCGTGCTGGCGGTTGAGGTGTCGTTGCCCACTTGATACACAAGGCTCGCATAAGCTTGCGACGCGGTTTGTCCGCTCGGCAATTTGTTCGTCAGGGTCGCCGAAAGATTGGCGACATTACCGTTACTCCCCGACGAGCCATCGGAGCTGACTGCGATCTGAGCCGAATTGGAAACACTAATCGTCGACGCAGCATTCGCCGTGCTGGAGACGGTAAAGAACGTTCCGCCCTGGGCGCCGCTGGAAGTGTAACCTTGCGCCTGAGCTGCGTTGAAGCTGGTGGCAAACTGGCTCGCCAGCGTGTTCAGTTGATTCAGATAGCCGGGGATCGTCTGGTCCCGAACCTGGATCGCTCCGCCCAGTTGGCCGCCTTGAATCGAAGAGGTAATGTTGTTTCCCGCGGAGTCCAGCACTTGCTGCATCCCGTTGCTGCCGGGCGTCGTTTGAAGAGAGAAGCTCTGGCTGCCCATCACCAGCGGGCTTCCGTTCCCGGTCGTGATTGTCTCTCCATCGCTGCTTTGCGTCACCGCAATCCCGGTCAGTTTCGACAACTGCAGGACCGCCTGGTCACGCTGGTCCTCGATCGTGCCGCCATCCTGGCCCGATGCCTGCAATTGCCATAGTTGCCCGTTGAGACTCGCAATCTGCGAGGTCAGCGTGTTGATCTGCGCGATCGTCTGCGTGACCTCGGAGTTGGCCGCCGATTGCACGCTCGCCAGGCCATTGGCTGTCGAGTTGAACGCATTGGCGAGGTTCTGGCCGCTCGAAACAACTGTTTGCTGCACAGCCGCGTCGGACGAATTAGCGGACAACTCGGCAAGGCTGCTCGAAAACGAAGACAGTGCACTGGCAATATCCCCGCCGGTCGACGTGAAATAGGTCTGTACCTGCTGAAGACTTGTCGATTGCGTATCGACGCTGCTTTGCGATGAGGTCTGTTGCTGAATCTGCAGGTTGAGCAACTCGTCGCGCACGCTCTGAAGGCCGTTCAGGCTCACGCCTCCGCCAAGAATCTGGTCGTTCACCTGGTTCAAAGGGGTCTCGGTAAACTGAGGCACTTCGCGCGTGTAGCCCGGCGTGTTGGCGTTGGCGATGTTGTTGCTCGTAGCATTCAGAGCGCCCTGGCTCGCCTCCAGCGCTTGTATGCCGATCAAGAGTGTTGTGTTCAATCCACCCATAGCGCTTATACCTGGCAGGACCAGGTCTGATGTTCCAGCCTGGGGCCAGTGCCCTCCTGAATCTGTCCTCTGAATGAGCTAAAGAGCGAGACCATCAAACCGACCGAATGGCTCGAAAGCTTGAGCAGCGTCGAATAGCGCTGATTGAGAGACTGCAACGTATCCGCAGCGCCGCGGACTTGACGCATGAGACCTTCATCCTGGTTCCCCGTCGATGGTGCGGAGCTATTCCGCAAGGGTTTGCTCAGATCGTTGGCCAGTTCGTGAAGGCGTGTGGCAAGGACTTGCTGGTTGGCTACGCTGTCTTCCAGTGGTGCCAGGGCGTTCTGAGAAATTGCCCGCATCGAGCGTTCCAGCTCCTGGGCGAGAGAATGTAATAGCTCGAGGTACTCCGCGAGCTTGCTATTCCGGTCCTGGACGCCATTCGCATTCATTTGTGCACATTCCGTGCGTCTTCATCGGGCATCGTGCCTGATGATCTCCCTGGCTCAGGCGTGCTCGTCAATCATCGACGCGGCGATCTTGCCTGGGTCAAGCTTGTAGGTGCCGCTGCTGACAGCCTGTGTCAGGCTATCCACTTTTTCCTGGCGAATTTCAGGCGAACTCATGGCAGTGCTCACCAAGGAGCCGAGAGACTGGGTATCCGACGTAAGAGTCGTTCGATCCTCTCCTCCAGCCAAAACCGACGTGGAACCGTTGTTTGCCCCTACCTGCGTGGCATTCGGCTCGTTCGCGATCTGGCTCGCTGCAGCCTGCGTTAGATCGATTCTCATGGCAACTCCTTCATTGAGTCCTGCGCCTCTATCGGCATCTTGCCTGCAAAAGTTTAATGCAATTCTCAGCCCTATTTTTCAATGTCCTTGGCCCCCGCCGGCGCAGCCGCCCCATCCCCAGGCGCAGCCGCCCCATGGGTCGCTCCCGCCGCACTATCCGCTGCCTTATGCAACGCGTTTGCAATCATCTTGCCAATCCCAATGCCGCCCGATGCCGCTAAAGACGTAGCCAGCGAGTGCACGCCAAGGCTCATCATCTGGTCGCGCCCGGCCGCATCCTCGTCATCCTCGGCGCCCGGCACAGTGGCCATCGACTGCTCGGCCTGCTGAAGCCAGGTGCTTAACAGCATGGATTCAAATTCCTGGGCGCTCTTTTCGATCTTGCCATCGTCGGCTTTGCCCTGTTCTAACTTGAGCTGCTGCACCATCCGCTCTTGCTGGGCATCAAGAAGACTCGACTGTGCCTGGCTTACAAGCGCGCCGGTAAGACTGCTGGATGCCATTTACTGCACCTCCAGATCTGCTTGAATTCCACCCTCTGCCTTGATCGCCTGAAGAATGGCCACTACGTCATGAGCCGTCGCGCCTATGGCGTGAAGCCCGTTGACCAGCTCCTCTACGTTGGCTCCTTCATCCAGACGCATGGTTTGCGCCGGCGCATCCGTCACGTTCACCGTTGTCTGCGGAACCAGCGCCGCTGTCGGATTCGGTTGGACCGTCCGATCGAAGTTCCGGCCAGAATCTCCCGAATTCGGCGACTGCCCCATGCCACCGGAACCATCCGCTTGTTGACCGCCGGGACCGGATTCACGGCCATGTTCGTTAAATCCGCCAGCGCCCGGAATCGGCGCTACCGTATACGAGGTGGTGACCTCGATCGAAAGATTTCCGTGTATGACCGAGACCGGGGTCAGCTTCACATCCCCGCCAAGAACGATCGTGCCCGTCCGCTCGTTGATGACGATTTTGGCGGGCGTGTTGATGCTGAGGGAAAGATTCTGCACACGGGAAATCAGCAGCGGCACGGAAGACGCACCCGCATCCGCAACGTTGACATCGACACGGGTACTGTCGAGTGCCGAAGCAACCGTCTTGTGGAACTCAGCATTGACCGCGTCCGCGATTTGCTTTGCGGTTGTGAAATCGGGATTGCGCAGCAGCAGCGACACCGTCTTGAAATCGTGCAGGTCGACCGCCGTGTCGCGCTCGATGATGCCACCGTTGGGAATCGAACCGACCGTCGTCGAATTTACTTCCTTGCCGTTCTGACCGTTGCCCGCGCTATACCCGCCCATCACCAGCGGTCCCTGCGCCTCGGCATAAATCTGCCCGTCCGGCCCGTGAAGCGCACTCATCAGCAGCACGCCTCCCACTAAGCTTTTCGCGTCTCCAACCGACGAGACTGTTACATCGAGCGTGGCGCCCGGGCGCGCGAAAGGCGGCAAAGACGCAGTAATGAACACCGCAGCCACGTTCTTGACTTCAACCTGCGCGGGAGCGATAAGGACACCCATCTTCTGCATCGCATTGGCCAGCGTCTGCACGGTGAAATAGGTCTGCTGGCTGTCGCCGGTCCGGTTCAATCCCACCACCAGCCCATACCCCACCAGCATGTTGTCGCGCACGCCTTCCACGTTGGTGATGTCTCTGATAAGGACCCGGCGGTTTGGATTGTCTGCCGGCACCGGCTGCGTAAACGCGAAAGCCAGCGCCCATGCAACGAGGGCGGCTGGTCGAATCTTCGGGATTGCGAATGCGAAACTCATCTTTTTCAAAATCCCAGGAGCCACAAAATCGCTCGTGTAATCCGGTTGGGCGGACGTGTGCTATCGGCGATGATTCCCTTGCCCTTCATCTCAATCTCAAGATTGCTCAGGGCCGTCGAAGGCACCGTGTTGCTCGGTCCAATGTCGTTGGGGCGCACGACTCCCCGGATGGTGACATCCTCGTGCTGATTGTTCATGAAGATCTTGCGCTCTGCCTCGACAACCAGGTTGCCGCTGGGTAGTACTGCAATCACCTGCGCCGTCATACTGGTCGTGAAAGCCGTGCTCGAATCGGTCGCCCCGGAACCCTTTAATGTTGTATTCGAATTCGCATTGAAGAGCGGGTTCAATCCCTTGGTATTAATTTCTCCAGCCAGGCCGGTAATCGCGGATGAAGTATTGAATGCACGCGAGCTGTTGACATTGCCGCTTTGCGCGGCGGTGGTCTGTACCGAAACAAGAATGACAACCGTGTCGTTCAGCCTGCGCGCCTTATAGTCCGACGAGAGATCGCTGGTATCTCCAAAGGTCCAAAGACTGCCTACGGTGTGCGTCGCTGTAGAAACTGGCTGTTCCTGCAGCCTTGCGATGTAATCCGTCCGCAACTCGGCGGGATTGGTGATTTTCTTGCTGGGCTTCGCAAATGCGGAAGACGTGCCTGCCACCAGCGCGACGGAAAGAAGCTGCGCAGCGATGCGCTTCAACGTTGCCATTATCACAGCCTCCCCTTCAACAGGCCGCTGTCAATCACCTGTGCCGTGAATACCAGCTTGCGATCTTTGCCCGTGACCCGAATCATCTGGCCAGGTGCGCCGTTTTGGAGGCAGATAACCGACAGCCGGATGTGCACGCGTTCGCTGTCGAGCATGAGAGTTGCCGGCGATCCGCTGTGCACCACGAATGCTTTTGAAGGAAGGGCCGGAGCAGAGCTGTAGGCCTGTGAAGAACTCCCCGAGGCCTGCGCTGTATTTCCTTGATTCGTACGAAGACCGACAAAGAACGGAAGGCATTCACCCTGGTTTTGGCATTCCATGCGGGCCATCATGCGTTGATCGTCCCAGCGCTCGATGGAACGGACTTTCAATATGGGAGACATTTTTGTTGCAACAACATCGCTTAACAGCATCACTTGTTGCGGCGAAACTTGCATGCCCATCCTGCTCATGGTCGCGGCGATCTGATCGGTGCTGATGACATAGCGCGCCTGCGCAGCAGCCGCGGAACAAGCCGCAACGCCGACGACCATGCAGGACAAGATGACTTTCAATCGCTTCATGAGGTTCCCAATTTACTGCGCCAGTTGGTTCAATTGCTGAAGCATTTCGTCAGCGGCCTTGACCACGCGCGAATTCGACTCATAGGAACGCTGCGCGAGAATCATGTTGACGAATTCGTCCACTACGTTGACGTTCGATTGCTCGAGCATGCCCTGCTGAATGGTGCCCAGTCCCTCGGAGCCGCCGGCGGCGCCGACAACCGGATCGCCCGAAGCTGTCGTAGGCAGATAAATATTGTTGCCAATGCTGTTCAATCCGCCCGGGTTTACAAACGAAGCGAGTTGAATCACGCCCACCTGTTGTGCCTGCGTCTGCCCGGGCAAAGTGACACTCACCGTTCCATCGCTGCCCACCGTGATGTTGGTGGCCGCTGCGGGAATATTGATCGCGGGCTGCAGTGCATTGCCGTTTGCCGTGACCAGATTGCCCTGCGCGTCCGGCTGAAATGAACCAGACCGTGTGTAGCCGGTCTGGCCGTTCGGCATCAGGATCTGGAAGAAGCCGCTGCCCTGGATCGCGAAATCGAGAGGGTTCCCGGTGCTGCTCAGGTCACCCTGGGTTTGCACAATCTCGGTGTTTCCGGGCTTGGTGCCTAGTCCGACCTGCAGGCCGGAAGCAACGGTGGTCTGCTGTGTGGCTGCAGAACCGGGCATGATTTCGCTTTGATAAAGGAGATCGGAGAACTGGACCCGGCGCGACTGGAACCCGGCGGTGCTCGAGTTAGCCAGGTTGTTCGCGATGTTATCCAGGTTGATCTGCTGGGCGGTCATCCCGCTGGCAGCCGTATAAAGCGCGTGAAACATTGACTCTCCTTTAGCTGACCTTCGGCAGGTCCTGGGTTGCGGTCTTATCTATTTCGGAGTTGAACATCGTAAGCGCGCGCTGCATCATCTCGGCAGACCGCTGCGCATTCACCAGCTCGACCATGCTGGCGATGGGATTCACATTTGAGCTTTCGAGCGCCCCCTGGCGCACGCTTGACGAGGTGGCCGCGGCTGCCGTGTTGGCTGGCGCGGAATAGTAAGTGCTCCCCTGGGTTGTCAGTTCCGTGCCTGCGGGGAACTCGACGACCTTCAGCTTCCCCGTGACTGCTCCATTGGAAGAGATGGTTCCATCGGGGCTGATGGAAACTGTCCCCGGCGGAACCGAGATGACACCCCTATCGCCCATTACGGCGTCTCCCGTTGATGTAACTAACTGGCCTTTGCTCGATACCTGAAAAGCGCCGTTGCGCGTATACATGGGACCATCGTTAGTCTGGACAACGAAATAGCCTGGGCCTTCGATCGCAACATCGAGGTCGTTTCCGGTCTTTTGCAGCGCACCCTGGGTTCCGTCCAGAGACGTCCCACCCAGAACTCCGAAGTTGTTGATTGCCTGGTCGAGGGCCGTGCTGGCCCCGCCGCCCGCATTGGTAAGGATCGAGCTGAACTGGTTGCGCTCCGCCCGGAAACCGACAGTACTTACATTGGCGAGGTTATTGGCAATCGTATCCAGCGCCTGCGTGCGCGACACGAGAGCGGTGCATGCTGCGTAGTAGCCACTGTCCATGAGCGTCCCTTCGCAAAGAGACATGCACGGAGCGTGCCATCCTCAGCGGCAAGATTTGCCGGCAAAAGTGCGCCAAAAGCCCTGAAACGAGGCCGAATGGGCCGCGGCGAGGCCGATAAATGAGGATTCGATGAGAGCGGTCGAGTCAACCATTCGGGCGCACATGAAGAAACGCCGTTTCCTCATCGGAACGCAATCTCCGGCGGGCAAAAAAACCTGACCCACTCCGAACGTTAGCTACAGGACTGCTTGCTTATGTGCGATCTTCCGTGCCCCATCCTTTCGCTTTTTCCTGGCGAAAGGGTGGGAAAGCACGAACCTCAAAGTGCGAAATCGCGCCGTCTGAGTACTTAGTGCGAGACCAGCTGCATCCACGTCCCTGCAGTTTTCTGCAAAGGTGCGCGTTCAACCAACGGATCTTCACCAATAGTCTGGTTGGCCAGTTGATGAGCCCGCTGAACAATTCCCGTCCACCGATTCGTCTTGGAATTCGACCGCAGCTCACAAAAATACTCGACCACACATCCCGGAAGCGACCAGGCCTCGGCCATGCGCAATCCAGCCAGATCGAGGTCGCTGAAGGCCGAAGGGGTCCAGTCCCACTCCAAGATCTCCGGCAGCGTTCCCATCGCGTGAAGCAAGCCGACCAGGTAAGCTTCATCCGGGTTGGCGGGCAACATGTCCTCTTCCGCCAGAAATTTGCAGTTTTCTGCAATAACCCTGGCATGCGACCAGGTTTCTACGATGGCTGGAAGGCGGTTTCTCCGCTTGATCGTTTGCCGCGACATGGCCTCAAGGCAGGCATGCAACCCGAGCCCGGAGATACAATCCTCGATGCGGGTAGGGCGGCTGTCCGCGGATACATCTTCGTCCCCCGCCAGGCGCATGATCTGCAGCACGGCGCCAATGTCGCCCAGCACCAACTGGGAAATCTCGGTCAGATCGACGGCCCGATCCCTGATTTTCAACTCCATCAGCAGAAGCGTCTCTGACAGAACCGGCACATCGGGAAAATCACGCACCAGGTCAAGCTGGGCCAATGACCGGGAAGAAGCTGCGCTGCGGGCGATTCCGAATTCGAAGACTTTTTGATCCAGCACCGTGCCACCACCTGGCATACATATCGGCAACTGGAAAGAAATGTTTTACCCCGCATTCGCGATTTGTCGCTCATAAAAAACATCGGAATTCCCGAGTTTTGGCTCCGCGGGAGCCTCCGCGGCAGATCGACTCACTCGAAACACCACATCCACCGTCCCGCGCTTGCCTAACATTCTTGCCCATACATAGTTTCTGTATTGAACAAACCGCGCTTCCCGGGCGCCCACTTCAACCGCCGCCCGGCCTACCGTGCGAGCCATCTTCTCCGGCGGACCCGGATCGTCCACAACCACTTCCTCATAATCCGGAAAGGCCGTAAGACGCTCCATCTGTTCTTCAAAATCAGTCCGGGGAATAAAACAGGGTTCGACCCGGTACCCACTCATCTGCTCGATCGATTCGAGAACGCGATGTTCCACCCGCGCCACAAAGCCCAGCAAAATCCTTTTTGCGCCCGCCGAGTAATGAAGCGGCGCAGCCGAACACGCATGGAGAATCGTCCGCGGAAGATCCGCCTGCACCATCTTGCCGATGTAATCCTGCGCCAGCACCGGATATCCCCACTGCGCCGACCGGGCCGCGGCAACCTGCTTCTCCGTAACCAGCCCAAGCCGGATCACCGTAGCCGCCAGTTCCTCATCATGCAATTGACTTTGGATGGTTGCCACACGAAGCTGTTCCTCTGTCAGAAAGCCCTTCGAAAGCATCACCAGCCCCAGCGATAGCCGCGGATTCCGCGGAATCTCGACAAAGCGGCGATTGGAAACATTCGAGAACGGAATCCGCAATGCAAGCGCGAAGCAGTCGAAGCTGCAATACCAAAGTTGCCCCACGCAAATCCCGGGCCGCGTCCCGGGAATGCCCCGGAAAAGCTGCTTGTTATGGCAACCGCGGAATTCGCACTCCGCCTTCCTGCTTTTCAAGCCGCGATTCACGGACGGCAAGAGAGACATCAGCGACAAGCTCATCGTTATTCGCCTCGTACCTTAGTTAAGAAGGTGAGATGCAACCGGCTGCGGTATCTCGGTTACCCGCAGTCCATAGTTTCCATCGACCACTACGGCCTCGCCGCGCGCAATCAACTTTCCATCAAGAAAGAGTTCCACCGGCTCATCCACCATCCGATCCAATTCAATCACCGAACCGCTCGTCAGTTCCAGCACCTCGCGCAGAGGCAGCTGCCGCTTGCCGAAGCGAAGCGAGACATTCAACTCAACGTCCATCACCAGCTTGAGATTGGCTGAAGATACCGCGGGCTCCTCGGTTTCGCCGGCTTGCTTCCCGTCCTCGCCGGCCGACAGCGCATCGAGTAACTGCCCGCCAAAATAGAGAAGCACCTGCTCATTTGGCTGGCTCTCGGAAACGGCGAGCGGCACAACAAACATGCCTCCGAACGCCAGGCCTGCGACTCGATCGACCTTGAACGTCAGCGTTCCGAACTTCTCCGCAAGCGATGCAGCCAGCCCCGCCGTGGCCGATGAAATAACCTGTGCCAAAGCCTCGCTGAGTTCGTCGGTAAGCTCGGTGACCGGCTGCTTCACGATCTTCGACACCAGCTCGGAAACCTGCGGCTCGTAAAACTCGACAAAGCACTCGCCCGCGATGGAGCCTTGCACTTCCAACCGAAAATGTACCGGCATCCCCTTGTTGCTGGGCGTCTCCGGGCCGCTCACTACTTCAAGTGGCCACGGCGATCCTGTCTCACGACCCATCGATTCAGCGAGAGATGCAGCAAATGCGGTAGCAAAATTGTTCGCCACTTTTTTCTTGGTATGAACGTCCATGACTTCTATCTCCTCTTCCAATCTGCGGATGCTACACGGCGACCAAGCTGTGCCGCGCGCTGGGTGCCGTTGCGGACAGGCACTGCCTCGAACATGCTGCGGCCTCCCGCGGTCAACACGCCGGGGTTGCGAATCGGCGCGCGCAGTTTAAGAACCGAGCCGGGCTGCAATGCGACCAAATCCCTCACCGCGACCTTCAATCCCGTGAGTTCGGACGCCACTTCGAAATCGCAATCGAGAATGCGTTCGCGCAGAGGAGGCGTCGGAAAACTCCACACCCGCGCGTCCTTCTGCGGCTGTTCGCGATTGATCTGCGTCATCAGAACATTCAGAAATTCGCCGGGCAAAACAAGTTTGAACGCGCCCGTTGTGCCTGCAACTTCAAGTCCGAACCGCAACACCGCAACTTTTTCGTTGGCAGCAAAACAGTGATGCATCAAGGTCGGCTTGATGCGCGCCCCGGGAACCAGCGACAGATTCGGCACACGCCACAGAGCTTCCGCCTGCCGCGCCAGCAGCGTCGTCACATCCTGCATAATCTCTTCTTCAATCTCGGAAAGCTCGCGGCTCGTGTCGATCGCACTGCCCGCTCCCCCCAGCAACAATTCGATGATCGGAAAAACCAGCTCATTGTCGAGTTCCACAATCAACGCATTTGAAGAAAACGGCACAACATAGCTGAGGGCCGGAACGTCGGCGATATGGTCCTTGATGGGCAGTTGATCCACGGTTTCAAGCTTCACTTCAACCGCGGTCCCAAGATAGTTATCGAGTGTAGCCGAAAGATGAAGGGCAAAAGTTTCGTGCATGGCGCTCAGTGTGCGCGCATCTTCATTCGACAGCCGTCCCGCCGAACGGAAATTGCAAGGATGCACGATCCGCTGTTTGGCCGCTGCTTTTTGCCGCGTCGCCTGCTTCGACAGTGCCACAGCGGCTTCCAATTCGTTTTCGCTAGGCGTGCTCAAAGTACTCTCCTCTCGCTGGCGTCATGGGCGTGGCCTTCCTTTGAAGGTGTTCGAGATGCGCCTTCAATTTCACCATCGTCTCCTGCCGTATTTGCGAAACGCGCGAAAGCGCCACCCCAACGACTTTTGCGATTTCCTTCATCGTGAGTTCTTCGCGATAGTACAGGGACAAGATGAGTTGCTCTCTCTCCGATAGTTTTGAGATTGCTTCCGCCAGGTGAGCCTTCATCTCACCTTCGAGACAAATCTCGAAAGGATCGGGATCATCCAGATTCGGCGCCGATTCGATCACGTCGAGAGATTCCGAACGATCGTTCGACGCCGCGACTTTCTGGCCCGCGATTTGCAGCGAATCAAGCTGCGCGATGAGCTTGCGCAGGTGATCTGTATCGATATGCATCTCCTCGGCAACCTCCGATTCCGCGGGATGCCGCCCCAGCTTGGCTTCGAGCCGCGCCGTCACATCGGCAATCTCCCGTCCCCTTCTGCGCATATACCGCGAACCCCAGTCGGTTTCACGCAAGCTATCGAGAATCGCACCCCGAATCCGAAACTTGGCGAAGGTCTTGAACTGAACATTCTTCGAACCATCGAAACTGCGTGTGGCTTCGAGTAGTCCAATCACCCCCGCACTGACGAGATCTTCCATCTCGACGTGCTGAGGGAGCCGTTCGCGAATTCGCGCGGCGATATAGTAGACCTGCGACAGTTCCTGCATGACGAGGTCATCTCCATCGGCCGCACCGTTTGCACTCGTCTTGTAAGCTAATTCCGCAGCCGTCATCTGGGCACCTCTTTCAACGTGATGGCGTAAGCCTTTCTCATCGCACCGAACCTAGGGACATCACCTGGGTCAACGGAGGGATCTCCGACGGGGATATCACAACAATTTTTGGAATAAATGGCTCGAGCACGCGCCGGAGATAGAACCGGCCGGGCGAGGAGCAAAGAAGCACGGGAGGCGCGATCGCAACCTGGTCGCCGAGCAGGCCGCGCAACCCATCGAGCACCCTGCGCGCTACGGAAATCTGCAGCGCTCCCCCGGCAATCAATTGCGGATTCTGAGTCGACCGCGCACATTCCTCTTCGATTGTGCTGTCGAGCGTCACCACTTTGAGCTTGCCGTTGTCATCCAGAAGCGGGCGAATCAATGCCCGCCCCAGAGCATGCCTGGCCGCTTCCACAAGCAGGACTGGATTCTTATTGTTTGCTGCCGACTCGACCAGCGTTTCCAGAATCGTTCCCAGGTCGCGGATCGAGACCTGCTCTCTCAGCAATTGCTGCAGCACCTTCTGGACTTCTCCCAAGGTCATGAGTTTGGGTATGAGCTCGTCGATCAGTTTGGGATGCGAATCGGCAAGCCGATCCACAAGCCGTTTGGTCTCGTGGCGCGTCAGAAGGTCTTGCGCATTCTGCTTGATCAGTTCTGAAAGATGAGCTGCGAGCACCGACGTGTGGTCGACAACCGCATATCCAGCTGCGATGGCCTGCGCCTGCAAATCGGGTGTAATCCACTTCGCCGGGGAATCGAATGCCGGTTCGCGCGTCTCCTGCCCAGGAAGATCGCCGGGCTTGGGGTTGGAGTTCACAGCGAGCAAACGGTCGCGCCGCATCTCCCAGCGCGCAATTTCGACACCGCGCAGATAGACGACGTACTCCCTTTCTTTCAATGAAAGATTGTCCGTGATGTGAATCGACGGAACCAGGAAGCCAAGGGTCTGCGCGAGATTCTTGCGAAGCGACTTCACCCGTGCCAGCAGTTGGCCACCCTGCTTCGCATCGACCAGCGGAACCAGTCCGACACCGACTTCGAGCATCAGCTCGTCGAGTTTCAGAACCGCGTCCAGCGGGTCTACACCGGGAGCGGCGACCTTGTCTCCCTTTGCGGCCGCGGCCTTGGTTGCGCTCGCCGACTCGACAGCGGCTGAGGGCTTCATCTTCCAGGCCGCGAACATGGTCACTCCACCGAGTGCGATGAAGGATATCTTCGGCATACCCGGAATCAGCGCCAGGGACAAAAGGCATCCGCTGACAATCCACAGCGGCCGCGCGGTGCGGAAGACTTGCCTGCCGATATCCGATCCCAGGGAGTAATCAGATGCGGCGTGGGTAACCACAATGCCACCGGCAACAGAAACCAGCAGAGACGGGATGATGGCGACCAGGCCGTCGCCGACGGTGAGAATTGTGTAGGTCTTGAGCGCTGTTTGCAGCGGCACTCCCTGCTGGAAGACACCGATCAGGAACCCCGCGATGATGTTGATGGCGGTAATGAGAATTGTCGCCAGCGAATCGCGCTGACTGAAACGTGCTGCGCCATCCATGGAGCCGCAGAATTCGGCTTCGCGCGCAACGGCCTCGCGGCGCTGGCGGGCCTGGTCCGCATTGATGAGCCCGGTGTTCAGGTCCGAGTCGATTGCCATCTGCTTGCCAGGCATCGCATCCAGAGTGAATCGCGCCGTCACCTCCGCCGTACGGACGGCGCCGTGACTCACAACCAAATACTGAATGGCGATGAGGGCGATAAAGATAACGAAGCCGACGATGTAGTTGCCGCCGACCACGAATTGTCCGAATGCCTCGATGACTTTCCCGGCAGCAGACGAACCCTCGCTGCCATGCAGAAGAATGCGCCGCGTTGCCGCCAGATCGAGCGACAGCCGCATCAGGGTCAGCAGAAGAATGAGGCTTGGGAATACCGAGAACTCTACCGGACGCCGAACCTGAATCGCCGTCAACAGCACCAGCACCGAGGCCGTGATGTTCAAGGTCAACAGCAGGTCGAGAACGATGCTCGGCAACGGAACCAGCATCACGAACACCAGAGCCACCGCGCCGGTCGGAATGATCCAGTCGGAATATGCGCGAAGGGTACTCAGCAGACTCGGCTTATGATTCACTGCCATATTCACTGCGGCCTCACAATCGTTCTTTGCACAGCGGTTCCCCGTCTGCGTGCTTCGCGGTTTCTCACTTCGGCCTGCGCCTTGTAAATCAGGACAAGAATCTCAGCCACAGCGTGATAAAGCGCTGACGGAATTGGATCGCCGACTTCGACGCTCTTATAGAGCGCCTGCGCCAGCGGCCGGTTTTCCATCACCGGAATATCGAGTTTCCAGGCAATTTCCTTGATCTTCGCGGCCAGATTGTCGAGGCCTTTGGCCACCACAATGGGCGCGGCCATGTTTGGTTCGTAGCGAAGTGCAACCGCATAGTGCGTCGGGTTTGTAATCACAACGGTGGCCGTTTCGGCAGCCTTGAGCATTTGTTTCCGCCGCGTCTGGCGCTGGAGCCTTCGAATTCTGCCCTTGCTCGCAGGATTGCCTTCGGTCTGTTTCATCTCGTCTTTAAGGTCCTGGCGGCTCATCTTCAGGTCGCCTTCGCTCTTCCACCACAGAAGCATGTAATCCACGCCCGACCACAGCAGAAGAACCAATCCCGACTTCCAGAGGATCTGCAGAAGAATGCCGCTGATCAGGCCGGCGAATCGGCGCGCATCCACATACGAGCTTCCCAGGATGTCTGCCCAGTGGGTCCGGATCGTTGCAACGCCGATCCATGCGATCGCCGTGAACGGCAAAAGAGATTTGAGAATGTTGCTCAGCGCGGCGGGCGAAATCATCTGCTGCAGCCGATCGGCCGGGCTCAAGCGCTCGAACTTGAAGGAAAGTGCTTCGGGTGCGAAGACGAAACCGCCCTGGGCCAATCCCGCGAATACCGACACTGCGCCGCCTGCAACCACGATCGGAATCACCCAGCGCATCACCTCGACGCTCGTCCAGAACAAGAGCGGGCCGCCCGGCTCAATCGATTCCGAGCTCGCAAGCTCGAGCGTGTTGCGGAAGAAATAAGTCCAGTGCGGGACAGCCTCGCGTCCCATGAGAAAGACAACGGCAGCCACAGCAGTCAGGGACAGCGCCCCGCTCAGCTCGCGCGAGCGGGTGACTTGTCCCCGATTTCTCGCGTTTTGCCGATGTCGCGGCGTTGCCTGTTCTGTCTTGTTCGAGTCTGCCATCGTCTCTCAACCTGCTAAATGAAAAATCCGCTCGCCATTTGCTACCGCGTCCGTAAACAAACGGCGGAAAAGGTCGGGCCAATATTTGAGCGTTGCAATCAGAACCGAAATAGCAAGAAGGCTCTTCACCGCCGGGCCAAGCAGCATCAGCGGCATCTGCGGAGAAGCCTTCCCAAGCAATCCAAGAATGATGTCCGCGGACAGCGTTGCCGCAAGCACCGGCGCGGCAATCTGTACCCCGAGCCCGAAGACTTCGCCCGCCGTTTTAAGCAGCGCCATCGTGAACAGGCTGCTCAAATGCGCCGTTCCCGGCGGCAAGTATCGAAAGCTGTTAGCCACCGCGCGCAGCAGCCAGAACTGCACGTCCATCTGTAGAAAAAGCAGCATGACGATGCTCTGGTAGAACGTGGCCATCACCGTCGTATCCACCTGTGTCTGCGGATCGAGGAGGTTCACCAGCGAGTACCCCATCTGAATTCCCAGCACCTGGCCGGAAAGCTGAATTGCCTCGAACACAATGTTGGTGGCAATGCCCATCCCCACGCCGACCAGAAACTCGGTCAGCACCAGCAACGGCCACTGATTCATCAGGTGCGGATCGATCTGCTGCCCCACCGTGGGATACAGCAGGAACGTCATTGCGATCACCAGAATCGCCTTGATGCGAATTGGAATGACCAGGCTGCCAAAAAACGGCGCGAACAGCATGAGCCCCGACATCCGCACACCGATGGTGAGGAAGCTGGTAACGATCGTCAGGATGGGGATCTCGATCATTTCAGGTACTCGTGAAAATCGGAAAACGTGCTAAGCGTGAATGTCGCCAGGTGACGCCACATCCAGGGCATGGAGAAAAACAACGCGCCCCCCGTGGCCACCAGCCGCGCAACGGTGGAAACCGTGGTGTCCTGCAGCGACATCAGCACCTGCACGACGTTGACCAGCAGGCTGACAGAGATCGCCACAGCCAATATCGGCCCTGCGAGGATAATGACTTCCTGCAGCATTAACCGGCCCAGCAACACAACTTGATCGACGTCCATAAGCTCAGCTAAAACTCCTCATCAATGAACTGATCAAGAGGTGCCAGCCATCGACCATCAGGAACAGCAGCAACTTGAGCGGAGTGGAAATAACGACCGGCGGCAACTGCAGCATGCCCACCGAAGTAGTAATCGAAGCCACCACCATATCGACAATCAAAAATGGCAGAAACAAAACCGTGCCGATTTGAAAACCGGCTTTCAGCTCCGACAAGATATATGCCGGCAACAACACCCGCATCGACAAATCGTCCGTCGAGTTGGGATGTGGTTCTTTCGCCAGCTCGATAAACAGCGCAACATCCTTCTCCCGCACGTAGTGCGACATGAACTTCCGCATCGGGACTTCGCCGCGGCTCAGAGCTTCCATCGCCGTAATCTGCCCCGCCTGCACCGGGATGATGGAGTCCTGGTAGATCTGAACCGCAATCGGCTGCATCAGAAAAAACGTAAGTACCAGCGACAGCCCGATGAGTGTCTGGTTCGACGGTGTGGTCTGCAGTCCCAATGCCTGGCGCAAAAAATGGAACACGATCAGCAGGCGCGCAAACGGCGTCACGCACATGAGCATCGTCGGGATCAGTGTCAATCCTGTCAGCAGGACGATGATCGACCACGGCACCGATTCCCCGGGCATCCCTTGGATCTGCAATCCCCCGCCGGTCGACGCCGGAATGACCGGAGGAGTATTGACATAGGTCGCAGCGGGATCGGGCGGCGGTGCAACAAAGGGAACCGGAGGCTGGGCTGCCCCGTTCGCAGCGGCGGGTGCCGCGCCGTCCGCAGCAGCAGGTGCCGTCGTATTCGCTGGAGCAGGTGCCGCTGCGTTCGATGGAGCCGGTGTCGCGGGATTCGGAGGAGCGGCTGCGGAAGCTGCGATTTGAGCAGGAGGAGCATTCGTTCCGGACACAGCAGCGGGCGCCTGCGCGATTGCAGGGATCGTAATCGACAGCGTTAAAGCGATCGCCCATAGTCCGCCGGCCCGGAACAAATTCATTCAGAAGGCTCCAACATCTCATCCAGGGATTCCAGGTCTCGCAGGGATTCCTGCGTTTCATCGAGTTGCGTGAGCAGCGAGACACCCGCCGTACCGCCCCCGATTAGGTACCTGCGGCCGTCGGCATGAAGAATTGCCACAAAGCGCTTTTCTCCCAGCGCAAGCGTCTCGGCAACGCGCAGTTGCTTCTCCACAGCGGTGCGCGCACCAAGCCACGAAAACGCGCGGCTCAGCAAGCCGGGCTGCGGCGCGACAGGCTCCGGCGGCAGCTTCGGTTTCGGCACGCGGCGTACTTGCTGGTTCCGCAGCGCCTCCATCTTCCGGCCGCCCGTATAGCTCTGAAGCGAGGAAGAATGTGGGCTTGGAGTTGGCAGAAATTCCGTCGCCTTCGGATCCCTCACAGCCCTGCGCGGCATGCGATGCATCGAAGGTTTTTCAACTGAAATCTTCAGGTTCATATTTGCTCCGTAATGCGAACGGCGAGCCGGTCTCCGACCACCTCAAACTCGGTCCAGCCGATCAGCAGTTGATTGACGCGCACCGGCACGTCGCTTGTGTGGTGGCATGCGGTCTCCACAATCGACCCTTCTTTCAAAGCAAGAAGATCGGCGATGGTGAAGTGCACAACAGGAACTTCGAGCGTGAGCGTGCACGGCAACCAAGGCAGGCTGTCGAGCAGATCTTTCCGCTGCGCTGGATCCGCCACGAAGGGCTTTCCAGGGTTGGAGTCCGGGTTGGGATTCAGGTTGTGAGCTGCAGTACTCATTCGGCCTCTGGTGCGCTCCGAACCTCAGTCCGAATGCCTCCACCAGGACGAAATGCTTTGGCCTGGCCTTAGCTATTCAGCAAACAGATGGAGCGGTGCACAGAGGTAAAAGCAATCAGGGGGCCGGAATAAATGAAGGGACGCCATCGCGGCAAGAGGGCTGCCAATTAGGCCTCATATATTTCTATTGAATGCAGTTACACGCAAGAATACGCCGCGCGTGCGGACCCATGACTGGTGAGACAGCCATGAGAGCCGGCACGCTGCGGCGAACCCTCGCGAAGGAGAAAATTTCCTTCAGGAAATTCTCTAATCGTATTTTAAGAACGCAAACCTATCCCAGGCTTCTACTGGATCACCGCCAGCGTCGCCTGCGACACTTGGTCAAGCGTGGTGAGGACCTTGGCATTGGCTTCGTATCCCTGCTG
Source organism: uncultured Acidobacteriaceae bacterium (assembly GCA_963810545.1). Classification (GTDB taxonomy): domain Bacteria; phylum Acidobacteriota; class Terriglobia; order Terriglobales; family Acidobacteriaceae; genus Telmatobacter. Next base: position 382,250 of record CAWENE010000002.1, on the reverse strand, counting down.
CGCCACGATCATGTTGGCGAACTCCGTCGACAGGTTGACGTTCGATCCTTCCACCGCTCCACCCGTGATTGTTCCCCTGCCTGCCGTGCCCGCCAACCCGATCACCGCGGCACCTGACGCGAAAGACGCTTGATAGTCGCTGTTCCCGGTTTGCGTCAAGCCCTCGTTGTTGGCAAAACTGGCGAGCGCCACCTGGCCGAGAGCCAGTGACTGATTGTTCGTGAACTGTCCCTGCACCGTTCCATCGGGAAGAATCGAGTATCCAGTGAGCGATCCCGTTGCGAAGCCATTCTGCGAAGTTGCGCTCGTGGCGCTGGTTCCGGCTTGCTGGGTAACGGCAGACGATCCATTGCTGCCCGCAAGGTTCCAGCCGAGGGTCATGTTTGAGGCCCCATCCGCCAGTCCGTTGATGGCGATACCCGCAACCGAGCCCGTCGGCGAGGTTAGTTCACCCGACGAGTTGAACGTCATGGCGCCGGTCTTCACAACCACCGGGGCGCCCGTGCCTCCCAGATCGGCGGCGGGAATAGAAATACTGTAGGTCCAGGCGTTGGCAGCCGTGTTGACGTAACTGACAGTGAGGGTGTGAGACTCGCCCAGCGAATCGTATACCGTAATCGGCGCGCTGTAGCTGGCGCCTACTGCCGCGGTTGCGTCCAGGTTGGTGTTCATCTGGAAAGTGGTCGTGGCCGATGCGGGTATGTTGTTCGCCGCATTCACCACGATCGGCACCAATGCCGAGCTGGTTGAAACTACACCAGCGGTCGCGGGATAACCCATCACAAGTTGACCTTGCGGGGTGGTGAGCTGCCCCTGTGCATTGACCGTAAAGTCGCCGGCGCGCGTAAAACTATTTACGCCACTACCACTCTGCACCACGAAGAATCCGTTGCCCTGCAGCGCCATGTTCGACGCAATGCCGGTGTCATTGATGTTGCCGTTGGCGAAGTTGGAGACCGTGCCATCGGTTTGCACACCGTTGCCCATCTGGACCGGGTCGCCGTTGCCCGAGGTTGCCGCGACTCCATCGAAAACACTGGCGAAGCTCAGCGATTGATCCTTGTAGCCATCGGTGTTCAGATTCGCGAGGTTATTAGCGATCACATTCAGCGACGACGAGGTCGCCGCAAGGCCTGAGAGAGGAATCGAAAACGCTGACATTTATCTAACTCCTGTGTAGGTGGGATATGTGGCTGTTGTTGCTTTAGGCAGCGCGTAGCTGCCGTAGAGATTCATGAGCCCCGCATTGGCCGCGGCGTTTGCCTGCGCAGCTGCCGGTAATTGAGAGGCCGCTGCGGCTGCCGCGGACGGGCTCGTCTGCAATGCGCTTGTCGGCGTTCCCGCCACCGACGGATTCGCCTGCTTTGAACCCGATGTTGCAGAAGTGCCCGACGTCCCCGAGCTTCCCGACGTTCCTGACGTTCCAGAGGTCCCGGTCGAGGAGGTGCTGGACATGCTCGAAAGCGTCTGATTGATCGAGATGAGCTGATCCAACTGATTCAGAGAAACCATCTGACTCACCATCTGAGTCGGGTCCACGGGCGACGTAGGATCCTGGTTCTGCAGCTCCGTGACCAACAGATTCAGGAACGTGTCCTGCAAGCTAGTGGACGAATTGCCCGTGCCCGGTGTGCTGCTCGTCGAACTGCTTGAGCTGGTCGCCGCCTTCACCGCGCTGGCGGCAGCTCCCAGAACCGGGGCGGCGATTGCCGGGATAAAACCTTGAATGTTCATCTTCAATTCCTTTCAAAAGCGATGACTGCCTAGGCCCTGATATCCAACCGGTCACTCACGACCGCAACCGAAGGGACCCTGAGGACCATTCGATCGGTTTCCGATGTTGATGCTGTGCCTTCCAACTGAACGGATGGGGTGAAGGCTCTTTGATCTTTCGGTGACGACTGTCCCCGCTCCCCGGAGAAGGAGGCGCCGCCCTGGCTGACCTCGATGGAAGCGTGCAGTCCATATTGGTTGTCGAGTTTTGCCTGGATCGACGGGATGTGAGCCGATATCGCGTTGCTCAGTTCACTGTGATCCACGGAGATTTGCGCTTGCATCTGCTGCTGCGAAACCATCGTCCGAATCGAGATGTCGCCGAATTCCGTCGAGTGCATGCCCACGCGCATTTCCGTTTCGCTCATCGACTGGATCAATCGGGCTGTATTGATGCCTGACGTCGCCCCGTTGCCCGCGGTGTTCAATGGCTCCGAGGGCATGTTGGCGGACTCGTCGGAACGATGTGGTGTGCTGTCGGTGGAATCGGTCGCGGTATGGACCGTTGCCGCTTGATGGGTGGCCGCAACCGTTCCAAACGCCATGGGCTGCGAAGCGCCGTTATCGTTCGGCTTGGCTGCCACAGGGCTTGTCTGCGAGGCATCGGCTTGTCCATGCTGCGCTGTGTCGCTGCCATTCTGCGCGTTGTGCGATGAAACTCCCTGCGAGTCTTGCGACGTTGCTTTTGCAGGGCTCGTCGTCGTGGCCGCCCCCGGCAAGCTGGGAAGGCTTGAACTTGTGTTGAACGTGGCGGCGGAAGTTTTGAACTGGTTCGCTTTGCCGCCAAGCAGATTGGCGTCCATGTGGTTTGGAAGAATCGCAGTCGAAAGAAATGTGCTTGCTGCCGGCAGATTCGTCGCGCGACTGGATTGTTGATTTGAACCCTGTGCTGGACTTGCTGAATCATCGACGGACGAAGTGCCTGATCCCGCAGTGGCGGATCCATCTGCGACGGTGACGGCCGCGCCGCTCGCCGATGGGCCCAACGGGTAGGCCTGAACGGGAGCCTTCGTGAGGACTGCGGCGAAACTGTTCTGTAAGCTCTGTGCTGCACTCGCAACACTCTGCGAAGTCGCGTTCTGCTGCGCTTTGGAGTTTGCCGGCTGCGAAGCGTTGACCGGTTGTTGCCCCTCATGAGTCGCATTTGCCGGTTGCGAAACATCGATGAGCCGTTGTCCGTCATGAGTGACAACCGTCTGACTCTGTCCCGCCTGACTCTGTCCCGCCTGACTCTGTCCCGCCTCACTCAGTCCCGCCTCGCTCAGTCCTGACTGATTCGATCCGGTCTGAGCCGGACCTGTCTGAACCGCTCCAGAAATCAAATCGTCGACGGACGGGGCCGGGCTCGATGGTATTTGCGAATCGATGACTTGTTTCGCGGACGAAGACGCCTGGGGCGCGCGGGTTGCAGGCAGGAGTACAGTCTCTTGCACTGGGACGCTCTGAGCGGTCGGAGCGATCGAAGCATCCGCAACCGTTCCTGCGACTGGTTGGGCCTGCTGCTTTCCAGCTTTTCCAGTTGATGGTGAAACCTGCTGCGCGGCCGGCCGAGGCGCCACCGGAGGAGCAACGCCCAGTTGCGTGGTATCAAGCTTCGCGGGCGGAACGAGCCCTTCGAGAATTTGAGCGGTCACACCGGCACCGCCCGCCAAAGACTGGCTAGCCTGCTGACCGTTGGATTGATCTTGCGCAGGATTCGTTCCGACAGGCGAAGAGGCATTCGATGCACCCCCCTCCAAAACATTTTGGAAAGCGGGCACCTGCGAATTCTCTCCGGGGCTTTGTGTCGAATCGGATTGGCCATCGGACCCTGTCTGCGCACCGGAGCCGGAGGAGGCCTTAACGCCCAGAAAATCGCCCCCCGAATCCATCAGGAGGATGTCGAGGAACGACGCACCGGCGGTTTTCGCGGTGGTAGCCAGCGGCGTCGTTGCATTCGTGGTCACGGCTTTGGGCGCAATTCGCACGCTCGTTTAGTTGCACGTCCCCTGCCAGCAAATGCGCTCTGGACTGCCGCATCCCCATCCACATAAGTGGCTCATTTCACAAAGGATATGGAAAGAAGTAGAAGTATCCTCAACCCCCACAACCGGCAACGCAGGCAATGCTTGCCGTACGCAGTAGGCAATCTGTGCCTAGTCCGCATCTTGTGCGATCTTCCGTGCCCCATCCTGAGCGGAGCGAAGCGAAGTCGAAGGACCCACGGTTCTCTCTTGCGCAGCATCAATCCACAAGAAGATGGGTGCCCCATCCTTTCGCCTCTTTCCTGGCGAAAGGGTGGGAAAGCACGAACTCCAAGGCCCCAGCATCGAGCGATTGAGACCGACCTGCTTTTGTTTTCACTTCGTCAATCAGCAAATCCATGGGTGCCCCAGGTCTCGCTTCTGAGACCTGGGAAAGCACAAATCCAAATCCGCAGGCCCTTTGAGCGCTCCAAGTTGAAACCCAGGGGACCCCGCCCCCCGGAGGGTTCGGCGAAGCCTTCAAATTTGCATTGACCCAAAGGAAAATTGCAGAAGATGACGATGACTTGTGCTTATCAGGCCAATCGTCTGAGCGAAGCCCAAATCGCAACGAAAAGAGCAGCTATTCTTCGCAAATCCGCGCCAACACCTGTATCCACCAACACAATTGTTCCACGTGGAACAATTTCGGAAGTATGGAGCATACATTCTTAGGCGCCACGCGAAGCGATTGCCTGGACGGCCAGTCCAAATTGTTCCACGTGGAACAATTTCGCGCGCCGAAGCTCTCAACGAGCCTCGTGAAGCGCTCGCTCGGACGGCTGGTCTTTAATTGCGTTGCCAGCGCGACGCGAAGATGTCGTCGATGCGCTTCTGTTGAAGATGTTCCTGTTCCTGCTTGAACTCAATCTTCTTTTGCTCCAGCAGGTCCGTCAGCATCTGACGCCCGTTGTAGGCAGCCTGGTACACCTTCATTTGAGCATCGCGCTGCTGTTGCAGTGTTTGAAGAGTTTCGAGGAGAGTCTGCTTTGCCTCGAGAGCGGCGTTCATCTGCGCGTCCATGCTCTGCAAGTCATAAGCGGGAATAGAATTCTGCAGGGCCTTTTCGCGCGCATCGCCTGCTTTGACAAGCTGCTCGGTCAACTCTTCAATGCGCTGCTTCACGCGAGCGACTTCCATCTCCACTCTTTGAAGTGCGAGTTCTTCCCGCCGTTCGATGCTCTCCCGAACGCGGAGGACAGACGCGAGTGAAAATCGAAACACCACTTCAGAGCCTCCTGCATTTGGCTGTCAAGGGTTGGCTTATCCCGGCAGCGCAACCAGACGTTGAACCGATTCCTGGTATGTGCAGAATTCATCCGGCTTTTGCCGCAAAAAGCTATGGATTCCGGGCAGATTCTCGATGGCATTATCCAGGACTGGGTCGGTGCCTTTTTGATAGGCGCCGATGCGAATTAGATCCTCAGATCTGCTATGAGCGGCCATCAAGAGGCGCATCGAATTCGCCTTGGCGAGGTGCTGTTCCGAAACCATGCTGCTCATCAATCGACTCAAGCTTTCCAGGATTGAGATCGGCGGATAGTGGTTGCGAAGGGCAAGGTTTCGATCGAGCACAATATGGCCGTCGAGCAGCGATCGAACCGTATCCACTACAGGGTCCTGCTGATCGTCGCCTTCCATGAGGACGGAGTAAAAAGCAGTGATGCTTCCCTTGTCGAAATTTCCGACACGCTCAACCAGGCGCGCCAGCATGTTGAGAACCGAAGGCGTGTAGCCCTTCGCGGTGGGCGGCTCACCTGCCGCCAATCCAATCTCGCGCTGTGCCATGGCGAATCGGGTCAGCGAGTCGACGATGAGAAGTACGTTTTTCCCCTGCGCGGCAAAATGTTCAGCGACGGCGGTTGCCGCAAGCGCCGCGCGAATGCGGAGCAAAGGCGACTGATCAGAGGTCGAGACAATCACTACTGAGCGCCTCAATCCCTCTTCGCCGAGAACTTCGAGGAACTCTCCGACTTCGCGTCCGCGCTCGCCGACCAATGCCAGCACCGTCATGTCCGCAGCAGTTCCGCGGGCCATCATGCCGATGAGGGTGCTCTTGCCGACGCCGCTGCCGCCAAAGATGCCGACGCGCTGGCCGCGTCCGCAAGTAAGAAAGCCATCGATGGCGCGGATGCCGCAGCTCAGCGGCTCGCGAATCGGAACGCGCTCCAATGGAAGCGGAGCAGAACCATCGAGAGTGATGGAATGGACGGCGCGGTAGTCGCCTTTGTGATCGAGCGGATTTCCTGCGGTATCGATCACGCGGCCAAGCATTCCTGGCCCGACACGGATCGAAGGGCGCGCTCCCCACGTGACAAGCTTGTCACCGAAGCGAAGACCCTGCGGCTGGTCGGCGGCCATCGACAACATCGTGGAACCGCGAAACCCGATAATTTCTCCGGAATAGCTTTGTCCTTCGTGTCCCGTGAACAGGCATGATTCGCCGACGGAGCAAAAAGGACCGTCCGACTCAATGAGGCTGCCGACGACCTGCGTAATACGGCCGCTCCAGCGCACAGTCGATCCCACCTTCAGGTAGTGGGTGTAGGGGGCCAGGAGCGGACGATTCATCGAGTCCCAGGCCTCAGAGCGAGCAAATCGAAAAAGCCCTGCTCCACCTCTTTCAGCTGTGTATCTAGACCGAAATTCGCGGTTCCAAGTTCTGTCTCAAGGACGCAATCGTGTTCGCTGAGGAGCGGATCCTCGGTCACCTCGACGTGCGACATGCTCGGGATTCCGGCAAAGTAGCGATTCCAACTGTTGCCTCGACCGGGGGCCACGCGAACGGTCACGCTGGAACCTTCGCGCATTTTCTCTACGGCGATTCTCACCAGCGCGGCCAGGAGCATTGGATCCACCTGAGCCTCGCGGTGCAGGATTTTTGCGGCAATCGCGAGGGCGAGTTGAACGATTTCCGCCTCCACCTGCGCGTAATAGTGGCTACGCTCTTCCTCGAAGCCTGCAATGAGGGCGGCAATGGGCGCGCGGGCTGCGACGAGTTTCTGCTCGAACTCCTGGCGCAGCTTCTGTTCCGCCTGGTGGGCCGCGTCGGCTCTTTCGCGCGCGATCCTGGCAGCCAGCGCATCTGCGGAAAAGGCCAACTCTTCGTCCGCGCGCCCGGCACCGTCTTCGGATGCCGAGATCGATTCAGCCTGCGGTACTTGGTCGCGCGACTTCTGCGAGGACATGTCGCGGTATTGCAGGACAGTGATAGGGACCGAAAGTGCGGCGCCGTAATCTGTGTTAGAGGACATACTCGTCTTCTCCCTCACTCTTCAATACGATCTTTCCTTCCGATTCGAGCTTGCGTGCGATCGCGACAATCTCGCTCTGTGCCTTGGCAACGTCTTTACCGCGGACCGGCCCCATCATCTCGGAATCTTCCTTCATCATCTCTACAGCGCGCGAGGACATGGTGCGATAGACGTGAGTGCGGAGATCTTCGCTCGCTCCCTTCAACGCGACCATCAGAGTCTTTTTGTCGACAGCGTTCATGAGTTCGCGCAAGTCCGGCTCTGGAACTTCGAGGAAGTTCTCGAAGGTAAACATCATGTCGCGAATGCTGATGGCGAGCTTCGGCTCTTCCGCTTCAATCTTCTCCAGAATTTCGCGAGAGGTGTTGGCGTCCAGACGATTCATCAGATCCGCAAGGTTTTTGGTACCGGAATCGGTGCGCCTGGTTTGCTCCCCTGAAGCGGCGAAGCGGCGATTCAACACCCTGGACGCCTTTGCTGCAGCTTCCGGAGAAAATTGGCCCATCGTGGCCATGCGCCGAATGCAGTCGGCGCGAGCATCCGGCTCAAGATTCATCAACAACGAAGAAGCCTGCTTTGCGTCGAGATGACCGAGAATCAAAGCCTTGGTCTGTGCGTGCTCGCCGGCCAAAAACCTGGCCAATTGCTGGGGCTCTGTCTTCTTGAGTGCATCCAGCTTGAACGTCGCACTCTCGTCGGGATGCGCGAGGCGCTCGACCATATTCTTGGCGCCGTTCTCTCCGAAGGCCTTGACCAGAAGGCGGATGGCGACGTCCCGGCCACCGGCTGCAATGTATTCGCGGGCGGCCATCATCTGGTGATATTCCTCGAGAACCTGCAGAGTGATCTCGACGGGTACGTTGGCGAGGTTGGCCACTTCATCGGTGATCCGCTCCAGATCTTTGCCGGGAAGATTGCGCAAGATGGGGGCTGCCTCGTCCTCGCCGAGGAAGGAGAGGAGGATGGCCGCTTTGCGTGCGCCGGTCGTGGGAGCGGATTCGATGGTGGCCATGATTACTCCTCCCGCATCCAGGCCTGCATCGCGCGGGCCGTATCCACCGGTTTCTGCCTGACCAATTCGAAGGTCTGCTCTTTGAGCTGGGCGGCGCGGAGAACGCCGCCATGTCCGGCCTCAGCAGAACCGGCGGCGAGCGATTGCGCCTGCGCGGCGGTGAGGGCGGGTTGTCCGGGCGCACCGGGCGCCGCAAGCTGGTTCGGACTCAGGGCGTGTTTCTGAACAGGCCTTAGCACAAGCAGGTAGGCGAGCATGAAAAGCAGTAGGAGCGACATAGGCCGCAACAACGACGAGTAATCCGAGACTGTCTTTTGCACCTGGGTGGTCCAGGTCACCGGGGCGAGATCGGTATCTGTCGAGCTGGAATCGAACGACATGTTCTGCACGCTGATCGTATCGCCGCGCTTCGCATCGAAGCCGATTGCCGCTTCAGCGAGTTCGCGGATCTTGTTCAATTCATCCTGCGATCGCTTCTGTTTCGTGAATGTCGTTTTTCCGTTGTGGACGGTCTTCACGACGGCGTCGTCAACCAGAAGGGCGGCGGTAACCCGCTGAATGCGGCCTCCGGGCACAATGGTGTGGGTTACGGTCTTGTTGACTGCGTATTGCGCGTTTTCAGACTTGGAGGTCTGGGATGGCCCCGGCGTCACGGTGCTGGTGTTTTGCACGGGCTTCGCCGGCTTTGGATTGGGGATATTGCTCGAAGTTCCTGGAACGCCGATGGTGGCAGAACCTCCAGCGGCCTGGTCTTCCGTTTTCTGATCGCTCAGCAACGCGCTCACCGACGGGTCATATTTTTCCTGACTCTCCTCGGTGGAGCCTTGATCGTAATCCACATTGACGCTGGCGCGAATCGCATTGGCGCCGACTACGGGTTCCAATGTGCTGATCAGGCGCTGGGTTAACCGACCTTCTTCAGCTTCGTCGCTGCCCTGTTCGTCATGACCGGAGCCGAGCGACAAGTCGGTGTCGGCATCGATGATCGAAACGTCTTCCGGCTTGAGTTGATCCACTGCTCCGGCAACCAGCCGTGAGATCGCAATCGCCGAATCTTTTGAAAGGCCGCCGCGACGGAGCTTCAGAATCACAGAAGCTTTGGCGAGATGCTGGCGGTCGAGGAAAACCGAATCGGTGGGCATGACGAGATGAACCCGCGCGCGGTCAACATTGGCAAGCGTTTGGATTGTTCTCTCCAGTTCGCCCTCCATTGCACGCTGGTAGGCAACTTTTTCATCAAACTCTGTCTGGCCCCAGGTCATCTTGTCAAAAAGCTCGAACCCCATGCGTCCGCTGTGGGGCTGTCCCTGCTCCGCGGTCTGCATGCGTGCCGCATCCAGCTTGTCCGCAGGAACGCTGACGGTTTTGCCGTCAGGACTGAGCTGGTGAGGAATATTCTGCGCTGCCAGTTGTGTTGCCAGCGCTTGCGCGTCCGCAGGCTCCAGATCTTTGAACAGCGGCTTGTAGTCGGGCGTGCTGAGTAGCCGTACAAACAGGGTGAGGAGCAGCACGGTGGCTCCAGCCCCGCCCACAAGGAATGCCTTCTGCGTTCCAGTGCGACTTGCCCAAAAATTTTTCGCCTGATCGGCTACGTTTGTCATGCCTGCCATTGGGATTCAATCCTAGAACTGCATTTTCTCGATATCCTGATACGCGCTGACAATCTTGTTGCGGACTTGCATCATCAGCTGAAAGGAAACATCCGCTTTTTCGACTGCGATCATCACGTTGTTCAGATCGGCTCCTCCACCTTGCAAGAGGTTGCTGACCTGGGAAGCCGCATCGTTGTGCAGTTGATCCACGCTGTGGACGGCACTCGACAGGACAGATGAAAAACTTTCCCCTCCGGACTGCTCCGCGCTATCCAGTGGTGGAAGGTTCAGTACTTGAGCGTTGGGAATTGCACCGATTGTTAGATTGCTCATCGTCGCGCTCCTTGCTTACGAGGATTTCAAAATATCGATTGACTGCTGGATCATCTGTTTCGCCGCGCTCACCGCGGATGCATTCATCTGATAGGCGCGAACCGCGCCCATGAGGTCGACCATTTCCGTGACCGGATTGATGGCCGGATAGGCCACGAAGCCGTTCTTGTCTGCATCCGGATTGCCGGGCTCATAGCGCATGACGGGCGCCGTGGTGTCGTTCACGACCTGGCTGACCTGCACCGACCCTCCCGCAGCCTGGCCGAATCGACCAACCCGATTGAGCACGGTGCGAAATGGAGAAGAATTGGTGGCGCTGAAGACCACTTCCTTGCGCACGTAGGGACCGCCCTGGTCGGTGTGCGTGGTCTCAGCGTTGGCGAGGTTCGCCGATGTCACTTCCGCGCGCTGCCTCTCGGCGGAGAGGGCAGATGCGCTGATACTCAACATGTCAAACATGCCCATGGTCAGTTCCCATCCTTAATGGCAGTCAGCAAGCGATGGAACTCTTCCTTGATCAGCTGCACGCCCATCTGGTACTGGAGTTGTGTTTGCGAAAGCACAAGACTCTCGCGATCGATGTTCACGTTGTTGCCGTCGGGACGCTCGGGCAGCCCTTCCACGTCGTTGGTGGCAGGCCCGAGCTGCGCGTCGTCGCCTTTGAGCATCACCTGCTGCATTGCGGATTGAAAGTCGATGTCCTTGACGTGATAGCCGGGTGTATCCACGTTGGCGATGTTCGACGCGACTATCTGCTGCCGGTCGGCGGTGACCTTGAGATAGCCCTGAAGCACTTGCATTAAAGGAGTGGTCGCCATGTTATGCATACCTCCTAGGGGGGAGACCGTATTCGCGAATCTTGTTACGCAGGGTGCGGAGACTGATGCCGAGCATTTCCGCGGCAACAGTCCGGTTGCCGTCGGTGAGAGCCAGAGTTTTTTCCAGGTGAAGTTTTTCTACCTGGCGGATTGGGGTTCCCGCCGGCGCTGTGGATGGGGCTGAGATTTGAGGCGCCGGGACGTACGCAAGGGTTTGAGAAGTGCGCGCGATGCCGGTGCTGCCTTGGAATTCCATCTCGAAGCAGTTGGCATCGATGTCGTGCGTATCGGTGAGAGTGAGAACGCGCCGCATGAAATTCGCCAGTTCGCGCACGTTGCCGGGCCAGGAGTGAGACTGCAGGCGCTCGAGAAAATCCGGATGAAGGCGAGGAGGAAACGAGCGGTGTTGCGCCGAATATTTTTCGGCAAAGTGGCGGGCGAGGACAGGAATGTCTTCGCGCCTTTCGCGCAGCGGGGGCAGAGAAAGGGGGATCACATTCAGCCGGTAGTAGAGATCGGCGCGGAACTGGCCACGCTCGACCATGGCAGCGAGGGAGACGTTGGTGGTGGCGATGACGCGAATGTCGACGTGCACCGGAGAGCTTTCGCCGAGACGATCGAACTCGCGCTCCTGCAAAACGCGGAGGAGTTTGGGTTGAAGATTGAGGGGCATTTCGCCGATTTCATCCAGCAGAATCGTGCCGCCGTTGGCTAATTCGAACTTGCCGGAGCGGTTGGCGACAGCGCCCGTGAATGCTCCCTTTCCATGACCGAAGAGCTCGCTTTCGAGCAAGGATTCAGGAACGGCTGCGCAGTTGACGGCGACGAAGGGCTTGGTGCTGCGGTTGCTCGAGTCGTGGATGAAGCGGGCCAGGAGTTCTTTGCCGGTGCCGCTTTCGGCTTCGATTAAGACATCGGCACCGGTGCTGGCGGCTGCCCTGGCGCGATGGAGGGTGCGGAGCAGCGAAGGCGCGTGACCGACGATATGGCCGGTTGCAGCAAGGTCGTCGACCGGCAACTGCTTGGTGCGGCTCATGACCTGGGCCGCGGTGGCTTGCAGGCGATCGAACGGGATGGGCTTGGTGAGGTAGTCGAGCGCGCCGTCGCGCATAGCATTGACTGCGTCGGGCACGGAGCCGTAGGCGGTGAGCAGGATGACGGCGGTTTCAGGAGACGCTTTTCTGGCGGCGCGCATGACTTCCATGCCGGTGCCGTCGGGCATGCGCATATCGGTCACGACGAGGTCGAACTCCTGGCCTTCTACACCACGGATCGCTTCGCGCACGGAGGAAGCAGTTTCCACACGCCAGCCGTGACGGAGAAAATTCGCGCGTAAGGCGGTGCGAATTCCCGGCTCGTCGTCGACCACCATTACCGACAGCACTTCATCACTCGTCATAGGGCTGGAAACTCCAACTGGAACGTACTTCCTTCGTGGATGCGGCTGGTGACGCGAATCTCTCCGCGGTGCTGGGCCATGAGGCGTTTGGATACGGCCAGGCCCAGGCCTGGAGTTTCGCCATTGGCGCTGAATCCAGCTTCGAAGATGTGGGCGATGACGTTTTCGGGGATGCCGCAGCCGGTGTCTTCAATCTCGACCACGGCGTAGCTGGCTGCGTCGCGGGTCGCTCGGCGGGTCGAGACATCCACGCGGCCACCGGGTTCGGTGTGGCGGATTGCGTTGACAACGATGTTCAAAACGATTTGATGGATCGCGTCTTCGTTGCCCTGGATGGATGGGGTGTCGGCCGCGGCGAAGAACGAAAGCTGTAAGCCGGCCTGTTCGGCGATGGGCTGTACGAAGACCAGGCCGCTTTGGACGCAGGCGGCAAGATCGACCGGGGCGAGGCGGGATTTGCTTTCGTCGTTCAGGCTGAGGACGTTGTTGACGGTGCCCGACAGCCTGCGGATGCCGGCGCGCAGATGAGAAATCCATTGCGATGAGGCGCCCAGGTCCTGTTCGATTAACTCGGCAAATAATTCCATGCTGGCTAATGGGTTTCTAATTTCATGAGCCAGCATGGTTGAGATTTCGGCGAGGACGGTGGCACGGCGCGCCGCTTCCCGCTCTTGCTCCGCCTGCTTGTTGGCGGTGATGTCCCGGAGGATCCAGATGCTTTGCAGGTGGTTGGACGTATCGGCTGAGCCTTGGGGAGACATGAGGGAGAGAAGCTTCCGATTGCCGATGGCCAGCCAGCGCTTGTCCTGAACGCAGACTTCGCGGTCGAGGCGGTCCTCGGGCCCTTTGGCAAGCGCTTCGAAATCCACGCCGCTTACGCGGGAAAGGTCATGCAGGCTATGTATCTTGGTTTTTCCGAGGTCCAGAAGCCGGCGTCCCTCGGGATTGATCATGACGATGCGCTCGGCATTGTTGAGAACGAGGACGCCGCAGGGCATCGAATCGAGCATCTGCTGCAGTGCCGCGCGCATGCGGTCGTTCTCGGCCAGGCTGCTGGTGAGAGCGGCGTTGCGTTTGGACAGTTCCAGGCTGAGATGGGCGACTTCCTGCTGGAGTTCACGATAGGAGGCCTCGAGAACAGAAGAGGCGGAGATGAATTCAGAGAATGCGTCGGCGAGGAGCTGTGGATTGGGGATGGAATCCACGCCCAGCTGGTTTATTGGAACGGCATGAGAACTCGGCAGCATTTGCCTATCTGACATGCACGAAGAGTGCCAAACTGGGAATGGATGCCCAAAATGGGCGAGCGCTCTACAAAATGATGTGTTCGGGCTTGATTTCGTCCTCGGATCCCACGAGGATTGTTGCCCGTTCGATTGCATTGCGCAGTTCACGTACGTTTCCCGGCCAGCCATGCTGGGCCATCACCTGAAACGCTTCGCGCGAGATGGAGACTCCGGGATGGAATCTTCCGGCGAAGGAGACGGCCAGATCCTCGAGATCGCCCAGGCGGTCCCTTAAGGGCGGCAGGTGAATGGGGAAAACGGCCAGGCGGTAATAGAGGTCTTCGCGAAACTGTTGCTGAGCGACGCGTTTCTTGAGGTCGGCATTGGTCGCGGCAATGACGCGGACATCGACTTTGAGGTTCTCGTTGCCGCCGAGGCGCTGTACCTCGCCTTGTTCGAGGAAGCGGAGGATTTTGCTTTGCAGAGAGAAGGGCATATCGCCGATTTCGTCGAGAAAAAGCGTGCCCCCGTGTGCGGCATGGATGCGTCCAATGCGCGATTGCACGGCGCCGGTGAAAGAGCCCTTGGTAAAGCCGAAGAGTTCTGCTTCAAGCAGAGTTTCGGGGATCGCCGAACAGTTCACGACCACAAATGGCTGGTTTCTGCGGCTGCTGATGAGATGGATTTCCTGAGCGATCAGGTCCTTGCCTGTCCCGCTCTCGCCTGTGACCAGGACGGTCGTATCGCGTGCCGCCACCATCCTTGTCAGCGCGTAGGTGCGCAACATCGGCTCGGATGTCCCGATCATGCTGCGCAGCTTGCCCCTGTGCTCGGGGTGGATCCTTGTACTCTCGTTGCCCGGCATGGGAACGGGGTCGGTCCGAAGCGGGCTGGTCCGAAGGGAACCAGTCTGATTGACGACGTCGGCGAGTTTTTTGGATACCGGGGTTGGCGATGCGCTCCCGACCAGAAGCTGGCCGGTATGGGCGTTCAGCATCATGATCTGGGTATTGGGAAAGCGGTCCCTGACGATGCCATGAAATTCGCCCGGTTCGAGGTCCGGCAGCGAGGGGTCGAGAAGGAGCACTCCATCCTCCGTCGCGTGCTTGTGGAGGAGCTTGAGCGCTTCCGCTCCGCTGCCCGCCTGGAGGACGTTCCAGCGTGGAAGGCTCAGCTTTCCCTGAAGCTCCTCGCGGAGCCTGGGGTTGGGACTGACGATAAATACGTCAATGGGAACCCGATCCTCGAAACGCCCGATTTGTGTAACCGTGGCAGCCATGGAGCTTTCAATCGCCTCCGAGAGATGAAAAGATCATGAGACTTCAGCCCTTCAAGAGAACTACTCGTTCATTTACTGAAGCAAGGAACCGTGCAACGCGACTTCGGCCCCTGCGCATTCCGTTCTTTGCAAGGGCAACTTGATCGACAGGTGCAACGGGTCCTCAACGCATGCGTAGACACCCGCCTGGCACCGGATATTTGCCTGAATGAGCGCCAGGTTGAAGCGCTCGGTAGAACCAAGACTTTTGCCGCGCCGTTTTTGGTTCTGCACCACCAGGTCGGCAACGCCATCGCCGACGAAAACTTCCAGCTGGATTAAATCACCTTGAGAAGAGAGGGACGCTGCCGTTTTCAAGGCGGCCCGCAGCGCTTTCTCTGTCCTGATGGAATCGCCGATCACGTAGATTCGCTCATTCGGCTTTACCGCAGAAATCTGTGCGCCGGATGGGCGCAGAACCGGCTCCAGATCTTCGAGAACGAGGTCGACGATTTCCCAAAGGTCCAGGGAGACGCATTCGGCCTCAAACTGCGTGGTGTCCAACAGGTCTTGGAGTCCGGACATCAGGTCGCACAAGCGTTCCACCTGTTCGGTCGACATACGCACGTATCGTTCCTGCGGGGGTGCGATTCCTTTACCAAGCGTCAGGGCACTGAGCGCTCCGCGGACAACCGTGAGCGGCTGGGCCATCGCGTGCAGGCCCTCGGCCAACTGGGAATAGAACGCAGAGGAAGCATCCTGCGCCGAGCGAACATCCTGGGGCATCTTCTTAGACAAAGCGAAGCTCATAACCGAAGCCACGGACGGTGTGAGTCAGCCGTGGCTCTCCTGGAAGGTCTATCTTGTCTCGCACATATTTCATATATACGTCCACGATATTGGTCGAAGAATCGGACGGCGCCATATTCCAGACTTCTTCAAGCAGGGTTGCTCGCGAGACGGGTTGCCCCGCATTGCGCATCATGACATCGAGAATCGCGAATTCCCTGGGAGTGAGATCGATCCGCCGGCCATTCCGTTCGACACGACGTTGATCACGATACATGGTTAGATCGCCGATGGTGGAGCAATTAGGAACGAGGCCGGAATTTCTGCGGAGGAGCGCCTGAACCCGGGCGAGAAGTTCTATAAGAGAAAACGGCTTGGTGAGGCAGTCGTCCGCACCGGTCTCGAGAGCCTTCACCTTATCTTCGACTCGGCTTCTCGCCGTCAACACAAGGATCGGCAGCCGGGGCTGGGTAGGGCGCAGGCGCTGAATGAGGGAGATTCCGTCAAGCTTAGGCAAGTTGAGATCGAGCATCAGGAGGTCGTATCGGCGCTTGGCTTCCAGCATGCGCAGTGCTTCTTCGCCGTCGTGGACCTGCTCCACGATGAGTCCCTGGGCCTGCAATTCACCGCACAGAAACCCGGAAAGCGAGACGTCATCCTCGACAATCAGGATGCGCCGTGCGGCTGCCCGGTTGAGCACCGCGGCCCCCACACCGGCCTGATTCTGGCTCGATGGAGTGCTTTGTTGCTCTTCCGTCGATGAAGTTTCGGTGATGCCGCTCATTGCTGTGCCTGATGTCACGAAGACAGAACTTGTTTGACAAAGAATTGGGCCCGCCGCACTGCAAGGACCCAGGGCCTGAAACTGTTTACAAAACTCAAAGTTGAAAAAGTAGTATAGGACCAAAGGAAAAACGGTCTAATAATTAATTTCTAATTTTTGGTTACCTTAGAGGTACATAGAGGCCATGTTCTCGGATAGGTACACCTTTCGTTCGATTGACTTACCACCCAAGTAACGTTCCCCTTGGTGGCGCGGATCGTTGACCATTTGATTGGCTGGATAATTGGGGAGATTATTGATAAATACGGTTATCGGAACCGGATTTTTCCCTGCTAAGTGCCGATAAGATAGTGAACCGGAACGTCGACTACGGCGAGGCACACTCCCCGGGGAGAATGGACTCTATGCGGAAATTCGATTATCGGGCTCCTCGGTTTCTGGTTGATCTTCCGATCCGGCTAACCTTCGGGAGCTCGATGCAGGACGGGCGGTGCACGGAGATCAGCACAGAAGGCATGAAGCTGGAGCTCCGTGAGCCGCTTTGCCCCGACTGTTGCGGCACGGTACGGTTGAGTTACAAGGACTTTATGATCGAGGTCCCGGTGCGGGTCGCGCATTCCGGATCGTCTTATGATGGAGTCAAGTTCGTCTACGAGTCTGACGAACAGCGGGACGAATTGATTCGGCTCGTCACTCTCTTAACCGGCCCCAAGCAGAACTCTGGTCCGGTCCTGCTGCGTTAGTTATCGATTGAATGAATCCGATCAACTGGGTCTCCGGAAGCCCCGCTCAGAACCGTCTCCATACCGATTAGTATTGGCGAAGTTCTGCGTCGCGCGGCAGCTGTGACGCCGCGAGTGATGCAATCCAGTCACTCGGTTTTGACCGCGTGATTCGTACATCGAGGTTCGTGCTCTCCGACCCTTTCGCCAGTAAGAAGGCGAAAGGATGGGGCACGGAGGATGGTACATAGACAACTCGCAGACAGATCATCGCATGAAGAGTGAGAGGTGGGTGGTTGTTGGTTCACACCGCCCCTCCGGGGCGGGAAATCCGGGTGGAGCATTCCCAGGGTTGCGCTTCGCTTCACCCTGGGCTATTTTCGACTCCTCCCTTCCGGGAGGGGGCCGTTTGGCTAACAAACGAGAGACGCAAAACGAACGATACCCGGCAACAAAAACGTTCATGCGATTGCCCGGTGTTCTTATGTGGGGTCGATCAGGACGCATGCCACCTAGGTTTTGACCGCGTGATTTGTACATCGAGATTCGTGGTTTCCCACCCATTCGCCAGAAAAAAGCGAAATGGCTGGGGCACGGAGATGGACAAGTTCAAGCGGTCAGAGGCCTACTTACTTGCTGGTTTCTCCGACTTAGCGACAGTCGCGGCCGGGGCGGGGGGCACAATCTTTTCGCTCGCTTGGACGACGACAAGGTCGACGCGCCGGTTCATTTTGCGGCCTTCGGGGGTGGAATTGTCGGCCATTGGCCGGTATTGGCCATAGCCGGAAGCGGATATCTTCGTCGGATCGAAGCCTGCATCGTTCACAAGCAAAAGGAGCACATTCATTGCGCGCGCGGTGGATAGCTCCCAATTCGAATTGAACTGGTCGTTATGGATGGGCTGGTTATCGGAGTGCCCTTCCACGCGAATCTCCAATCCAGGCCTCTCCAGCACCTTGGCAATCCGCCCAAGCTTCGCGGCGGCGCCGGGGAGCAATGCGGCTTGTCCGCTGTTGAAGAAACCCAGCTCCTTGAGGCTGATGACGAACCCTTCCGGTGTCACGCGCAGCACTACTTCGTGATTCGCCAACTCCTTGCCGATTGCGGCTTCCAGTTGCCGCCGCAACTCCTGCATGTCGGCGACCGAGCCGATGGCCGCTTTCTTGACGCTGCTCTCGTCGTTCTCAAGCCGCACCGGGCTATCGGCAGCTTCCCAGACAGGCATGGAGTAGGCGCCCCGATCTCCGTTCTCATCTGCTTTGAAGGCCCCTAGTGTCTGAAACCCATTGTGAATGGCGCGGGAAAGCTTCTTGATCGACTGATTGTCGCGATAGGTGGTGGCAAAGAGCACGACGAAGAACGCGAAGAGCAAGGTTACAAAATCGGAATAGGACACCAGCCAACGGTCGTGGTTGACAGCCTCTTCAATACGCTTTTTTCGTCTCATCGGGATGCCACTTTAGCCAGTCCGGGCTTAGGAGTCGAATTCAGATAGCGGCGGAGTTGCATTTCAAGGGCACGCGGATTGACGCCCTCGATGATAGACAGAACAGCCTCCAGCGTCATTTCCTGGATAACTTGCCGCTCGCGAATGCGAATCTTCAATTTGCCGGCGAAGGGCAGGAAGAGCAGGTTAGCCGAGCCGACACCATATATAGTTGCGACGAATGCAACCGCGATTCCCTTGCCGACTTCATTAATGTCCTGGAGATGCTGCATGACCTGGATAAGCCCCAGCACCGCGCCGATGATGCCAATGGTGGGAGCAAAGCCGGCAGCGGCTTCGAAGACCTTGGGGATGCGTTCGTCCTTCTCGCCCCGGTAGTCGAGCTGGAGTTCCATCATCTTGCGGAGGTCGGTTGCGTTCACGCCGTCGATGGCGAGCATCAGACTTTCTTTCAGGAACGGATCGTGAATCTTGTTTAACTCCGAATCCAGGGAGAGGATGCCTTCTTTGCGGGCCTTCAATGCGTAACGGAGGAGGTTCTGCACGAGCGCGTCGGACTCAGGCTCTTTGCTGAGGAAGACTTCCTTCAGCTGCATGAGTGCCTGAAGAACGATGGGGAGAGGATACTGCACCATGACGGCGCCGATGGTGCCGCCGAAAACGATCATGGCAGCGGTAGGCTGGATCACCTGAGCGAGCCGGCCCCCATCGAGTACCAATCCGGCCCCAATGCCGACCAGTGCAATGACTATGCCGCCAAATGTACTCTTGTCCACAAAGCTCCCCAAATTTCCATCGGGGGTCGCGATGGAAATCCAATGGCCAATCATCCCCTGGCAAACAAGCAAAAAAAGGACCGCGTACAGCTCCGGAGTTTGTTGCACCCCATGCGCGGTCGACCGGATAGCCTTCTATCGGCAAGTCGGCTGGAATGTTCAAGAACTCTTATCCCCCAAATGGGGTATTCGGAAGAGTGAAAGTGGGAGTCTGGGGGATGGAATTTCCGATTCGATTGGCCGATGGGGGGACATGCACTTCCGCTGCCCGCCAGGTTCGCCTTCCCGTGCCAACAGTCCGGAGATCGAGAGTGCTGTCCCAGAGCTCGATCAATCCGAAGCTGGAGGCATGGGAGAAGTCTCACCGCAGCGGCCGTTCGTGGAACGGAGGCGGAGTCGCCGCATCGAGCATTCCTGGCCAGAGGCTCTGGACGCATTGCACCAGGTTCTTCTCGGTTTTGAAAACGCAAACAAACGACTCATCGATTTGGAAGCAAAGTATCGAACGATCTTCGAAGACGCGCCTGTGGGGATATTTCAGGTCGATCGTCGGGGCCGGCCCTTAAGCCTGAACAGCGCGATGTCACGCATCTTCGGTTACGAAACTTCGCAGGAGTTCCTGGCCGCAGCTTCAAGAGAACAGGTGCTCAGTTTATTTGACCCGAGCCAATGGAATGCGCGGGAGGGCTCCATCGGGGAGGCCGATCTGCGACGTTTCGACCAGCAGGTGTTGAGTCGAGACGGCGAAACGAAGTGGGTACGCTTCCATGTGCGCGCCATCCGGGAGCGGGGCCACATTGTTCGCTACGAAGGCACGGCGGAAGACGTATCCGATCGAAAGCGGGTGGAAGCTCGCCATGAACGGCTGGCGTACTACGATTTGCTCACGGATCTGCCTAACCGAACCCTCTTCCATGAGCGATTTTCGAAGTTGCTTGCGGGGGCCAAACGGAAACATGGCCAAGTTGCGCTGCTTCTGCTTGCGGTCGACAGGTTCAAGATCATCAATGATTCCCTCGGAGAGAGTTTTGGCGATCGGCTTCTGCAGGAGATTGCGGAGCGGATTATCGAAACAGCCGGCACAAACAGCATCGTCGCGCGGGTTGGCGGCGCGGAGTTTGCGATCGTCCTGAAGAACGGCGAAGATCTCGGCGGCTTAGCTGCGATTGCCGAGAACATCGTGGCTAAACTCAGCACCGAGTACTCCTTTTTCGGGCATTCCCTGAATGTATTCTGCAACGTGGGCATCAGCGTTTTCCCGGAAAATGGAAAAGATTGCGACGCGCTGATGAAGGCGGCGGACATCGCAATGTCGTGCGCGCGGGAAGATGGGGTGAACAGTTTCCGCATCTTCACCGATGGGATGAACGACAGAATCCGTGAAAGCCTGCGTATTGAGCACGGGTTGCGGCAAGCGCTGGCGAAAAACGAGCTCTTCCTGGTCTACCAGCCGCAGGTGGATCTGCGGACCGGTGTCGTCACCGGACTTGAAGCCCTCATCCGCTGGAATCATCCCGAGTCGGGATTACTGCTTCCAGGCAAATTTATCGAAGTGGCGGAGTACAGTGGCCTAATTGTTCCCATCGGCGAATGGGTGCTGCGGACCGCATGCGCCCAGGCACGGAAATGGCAGGACGAGGGGCTGCCTCGAGTGCCCATCGCGGTGAATGTTTCCCCGATCCAGTTCCGCCAGCAGGGGTTTCGCGATCTCGTGCGCAGGGTTCTCGAAGAGACTGGGCTGGAACCAAAGTACCTCGAATTGGAGCTGACAGAGAGCCTGCTCTTGAGCAGCGCGGACTTCATGTTCTCCCTGATCCAGGAGCTCAAGGATATGGGAGTCATGCTGGCGATCGATGACTTTGGAACCGGATTTTCGAGCCTGGGTTACTTGCGTCAGTTCAAAGTGAACCGGCTGAAGATTGCCCGATCGTTTATCCAGGATGTCTCGGTCGACACGGACGACGCGGCGATAACTACAGCCATCATCAACATGGCAAAGGCTTTGAACTTATCCGTTCTTGCCGAAGGTGTCGAAAACGAAGAGCAATTGTCGTTCCTGCAGGCGCAGCAGTGCTACACCATTCAGGGCTTCTATTTCAGCAAGCCGGTCGCGGTGGAGCAGATCGACCATCATTTGCGGATCGGATTCCCGACGGTGCCCTTTCAGCTACCGGCGAAATCGGCGGAATCTTTCCAGATTTGAAGAAACGAAAGCTGTATTGCGGTCCACGAAAGGGCCACTGCCGCAGCCATTTTGATGCCATTCTCAGGCGGTTGCCGCTGGAAATTCGCCTGCCTGATGCCGATAAAGCACCTGCATTTGATACCGCAAGGAAGACTCCTCGGAGCACGATGACGAGGGCACCGACGAGGTGCGATCCACTGAAGGACAGGGCGCATGTTCGCAATCATTGGCATCATCGTTGTTTTCGGAGCTGTAATCGGCGGCTTTCTCATGGAGAAGGGGCCGATGCTTGTCCTGATGCAGCCCTCCGAGTTTTTGATTATTGGGGGAGCCGCCCTAGGCACTCTTTTGTCGGCCAACCCGATCCATGTCATTAAGAAAATTGTGAATGGATTGATGTCGGTTCTGAAAGGATCCGCTTATTCAAAGCAGCGCTATATCGACTTGATGAAGACGATGTTCAATCTCTTCAACAAAGCGCGCAAAGAGGGTCTGGCAGGCATCGAGTCCGATATTGAAGAACCGGCCAAGAGCCCGATTTTGTCGAAGAATCAAGACTTCGTGAAAAACCATCATGCTCGCGATTTCGTTTGCGACACCATGCGCATGGCAGTTACCGGTGGAGCGAGCGCCTTCGATCTGGACCAGATGATGGAACTGGACATGGATGTTCACCACGCGGGAGAGACGCAGTCGGTAGCCGCCTTGTCCACCGTTGCCGACTCGTTGCCGGGATTGGGAATCGTAGCCGCCGTTCTTGGCGTTGTGATCACAATGAGCGCCCTTGGCGGGCCCCCTGAGGAACTCGGTCGCAAGGTCGCGGCAGCTCTTGTCGGCACATTCCTGGGTATCCTGCTGTGTTACGGCGTGGTTGGACCCATGGGCTCCAACCTCGCAAAGCTAGTTGAGGACGAGCACGCCTTTTATCATGTGTTGCGCGTCGTCATGCTGGCATTCATCAAGGGAATGTCCCCGATGTTAGCAATCGAAATGGCGCGGCGCGCGATTCCTGCGCACGTGCGTCCGAGTTTCCAGGAAGTAGAAAAGGCCTGCCGCCATAAGGATGAGGCCAGCGCACCGGCGGCGGCGGCGTAACGGACTCGGGAAGGAATACGGAAGTGGCTGAAGCGGGCGAATCAATCATCATCGTCAAGAAGAAGGTCAGCCACGGCGGGCATCATGGCGGCGCGTGGAAAGTGGCGTACGCCGACTTTGTCACGGCGATGATGGCGCTCTTCATCGTTCTGTGGCTCATGAATGCGAGCAAGCAGGTCCAGGAGGCCGTTGGCGGGTACTTCAAGGACCCAAGAGGCACGGCCAAAGTTGTAGGAACAAACAGAAATGGCGGCGGCTTTGTCTCCTTGAAAAAGGAGGACATGTCGAAGTTGAAAGAGCAACTGCTTCAGTCGATCCACCACCTCGACCCGACTGAAAAGCTCAAGAACCAAATCGAAATCACGATTACGCAGGAAGGCTTGCGCATCGAGTTGATGGAGTCAGCGAAAGGCACGTTCTTTCAGTTGGGAAGCGCCAAGCCGACCCCTGCCCTGGTGGAGTTGCTCACGTTACTTGCGCATGACCTGGGCACGTTGCCCAACGATATCTCCATCGAAGGCCACACCGACTCAAAGCCTTACTCGGTGAGCCGCACGTACGATAATTGGGATCTTTCGTCGGACCGCGCGAATGAGGCGAGGCGGCTGATGCAGGGAGCAGGACTTCGCGCAGGCCAAGTCAAGCAAGTGCGCGGATTCGCCGATCAGCGCTTGCGTTTGGCCCAGAATCCGGAAGACCCGTCCAATCGCAGAATCTCACTGATCGTTCAGTACCAAATTGTGAATGCGTCGGAAGTTAACCCAAAGGTTTCAGTGGCGAACACCAAGGTGACGCGGGGCCAGGAATAGACCGGGCGTTCGTGGAATCCGGCGAAGCTCGATAAAACACTTCCGCGGATGCTGCCGGTCTTTACTCTCCACATCGGATGAGCATCCCCCGGCAATTTGCGGCATTCCGAGATGAGTGCCTATTCGCCGTGCGCCAAGCCACCGTTCAACCTCAGGTCGATGTCCACTTCCCTGGCAACTTTCAGGATGAGGATGCTTGGGTCTTTGAGCCCCCGTTTGACATAGGGAACGATGAAGTTTCCCTTTGCGGTGAGGTCCGCGTCCTCGATATGAATTTGCATGGGCACGGTTATCCCGTGCTGAGCGCGATGCAATTCTGGCGCATCTGCGGGTCGATCTGAGTTTGGTGGCTGAAACGTGCGTCGCGGTCGTGCTTGCTGCGATCATTGTGTTCTACAGACACTCCAGCGTTGCGCATTAACATCTGGACGTTCCGCCACGATGTGCGACTCGTCACATCGTGCAATGCGAGTCAGGTAGCACCATTCCCGAAGATAAGGTTTCTTTTCGATCGGAGACCGGGGTGTCAAAGCAGCATACTGACGGCCACGCAGCGCCACGCGAAGCGCAAGAGATGCACGATGCGCAATTCGCGATGCGTCTCTCGCTTCTATTTGGCGTGGTGATGCTGCTGGGCAAGACGGCTGCTTTCCTCATGACCCATTCCGTTGCTATCTTCTCCGATGCGGCGGAGTCGGTGATTCATGTGATTGCGGTTGGGTTCGCCAGTTATAGTCTCTGGCTTAGTGCCCGGCCTGCCTCGCGGCATTTTCTATACGGATACGAACGAATTACCTTCTTCTCCGCGGGGTTTGAAGGGGCGCTGATCGTTGTGGCCGCGATCGCGATTCTTATCCAGTCGATTCACGCCTGGGCCACGGGGTTACAGCTGCAACGCCTGGGTGTTGGAGTGTTTCTCATCCTCATAGCCGGCATTCTCAATGCGGGCCTGGGTTACTATCTGCTGCGCGTCGGACGGCGCACCAATTCGATCATTCTCGAAGCGGACGGCAAACACGTGCTGACCGATAGTCTGACGAGTTTCGGAGTTGTGGCAGGGCTAGGGCTGGTGCTGTTGACGCATTGGAAACCGTTCGATCCGCTGGTGGCCATCGCTGTCGCGGTCAACATTCTGTGGTCGGGAGGACGACTGGTCTGGCGCTCAGCGGTCGGGCTGCTCGATTATTCCGATCCGGAGGCCGGCCGCCGGATTCGCGCCCTGCTGGATACGATCTGCGCAGAACTGAATATTCAATATCACGGTGTACGATTCAGAACGACCGGTTATCGCCAGATCATCGAGGTGCATCTTCTCTTTCCGCGCATGACTGCGGTTTGTGAGGCCCACAATCTTGCCACGATTCTGGAAGAGCGTTTGCCGAATGAACTAGGAATGCCCGCCGAAGTGGTGACTCACCTGGAGGCGTTGGAAGACCACGGCGAAGTGCACCACCATGAACATTACACGGGGAAGCCCGATTAGAACGCGAGGCTCAATTCCAGAACTCCGCGTTGCAGATAGCGGTCTGCTTTGGTCCCGATGAGCCCTTTGGGCGGTTGGCGACAGTTGAGGTTCCGGCGCAATGCGGACCACTCCATCGGGATGAATCCGTTGTTCCTTGACTTAAGGACGGTTGGATGCTCTTTCGATCTGATTTAGCATGGGCAGGCGCCCTCGCGCTGGATTTCCCTTGTTGGAGAGTCTCTTGCAGAAGAACTGTGTCAAGATCATCGCTTTAGCTTTTCTTGTTCAGGCTGGCCTAACTGGCGCAACGCTTCATGGCCAAGCGCAGGCGGAGAAGGCTGCCTATCGTGTGATGGCGTCTCTCGATGAGTATCTGTTGACCGACGAGAATTCTGAAATCGCGCTGGCTCGCAGTGCTGCTCCGGCTTCCATCTCGGACGGAGCTCAAGTAATGGTGCTGGGAAGGAAGGGATATACGACCGCAGTGAAGGGTGGGAATGGCTTTGTCTGTCTGGTGCAACGATCATGGGCCGCCGCTACCGATTTTCCGGAGTTCTGGAATCCGAAAATTCGCGCTCCTATTTGCTTTAATCCCCCGGCCGCTAGAACCAATGTGCCTTTGATCCTGAAGAAAACGAATTTGGCTATGGCGGGAAAGTCGAAGACAGAGATCGCCGAGGCGGTCGCGTCGGCGCTGGATAAAAACGAAGTTCCAGCACTGGAGCCGGCTGCGATGTGCTACATGATGTCGAAGAAGCAGTACTTGAGCGACCAGGACAAGAGCTGGCATCCTCACCTGATGTGGTTTGTTCCGGGCGACGCGGCTAAAAGCTGGGGAGCGAGTCTACCGGGCTCGCCGGTTCTGGCGGCGAATGACCCAGAAGACCGGATGACCATCTTCTCGTTTGGGTCGGCCACTGGTCCGACGGGACGCCTGCTCCGCAGGCTATGCATTGACTCGTGATTCGAAGGTTAAACGACCGCTCGAAGCCTTCGGAGTGTATCGACCGCGGAGATAGCCCCGGTTGGCTCCTCTTCGTGCTTGAAATAGGCGAAGGTCTCGCCCTCGGTCGACCGCCTGCGCAGGGTACTCTCAATTACATCGAGCTGCGCTGCAGAGTATTCACTCTTGCGGAACCGGTAGCATGTGAAGGGAGCAGTCACAACGTCCGGCGTCTCCAGATCTTCGCTCTCGGCAACGCAGAGCGCCGCACCATGACTCCGCAGCACGGCATACATTTCGTCGCAAAACCATGAGATGTGCCGGAATTCGAACGCCATCCGCAACCCACAGGTTTTCGCATCCGCGAGGAAAGAGTCGAGGCGAGGCACGTCGGCTTTGAAATTGGGCGGAAGCTGGAAGAGGACCACACCCATGCGTCCAGCGGCCACGACCGGAGTGAGTGCCCGCGACAAGGCGGCAACTGCGACGGAACAGTCCTTAAGTCGAAGGATGTGCGTGAGCCGCTGCGGCGCTTTAAACGAAAAGCGAAAGCCGGGGCCGCTCGCGGCCAGCCAGCCAGTAAGCATGCTCTCGGTCGGCAACTGGCGAAAGGTGTAGTTCACTTCGACCGAGTTCAGTTGAGTTGCGTAGTATTCGAGGAACTTTTTTTGAGGAAGCGCCTGAGGATAGAATCCCGGCTTCCAGCTCGGATACGCCCAACCGGAAGTACCAATGAAGGCCCTTTCCCGCAAGTCTGATGCAGCTTCGGGAACTATTGGAGCTCGCGAGATCTCGCGACCAGCGGATTTTTCGTTGGACATTCGAATATTCGCAACCATGCGTCACACCACCGTTGCTTAGCAAAAGGAGAGAGCCACAGAAGCGGCTCGGCTTCATGGGGACGGCCAGTCTTGGCTTCCGGCGTTCGAAGCAGCCCCGATACAGCCTGATGCTCAGGCTCTTTGACACTGGGGCCGCGGCAAACCCAACTCAAGATTACAGCTAAGACTATCTGTTCGCTACTGCGCGCAGCTGGCGTGGACTGAGTCGTGCCGGCGCCGGAGACTGCGACAAACTTTGCGCGCGCCTACAGAAGGAAGTTGTAAAAGTGTGCCCGCTGGAAAGGAATGATCTGCCCGAACCGGTGATGTGAGTCACATGTCATTGTGCGTCCGTTCAAAGAGAATATGTGCGCCGATGAGGAGCCAATTCGATGGGCACGATAACCGTAGCCGGTACCAAAACCATGCTCACCCTTCCTGGGGATGCGGTGCGGCAAATTCAATGGCGATTCGCCGATCGTTTTGACCTGCAGATGCTGGTGCAATCTGCGCGCGGCGTGGCACGTGGCAGCGTGGCGCGGCTGGTGGCGGCCGGCGAACGGAACAGCCATGAGTGGACAGCGGGCAAGAGCGGGATGATGGATGCGTTCGACCGCGCCGGCATCACCACTGCTTTTATGGAACCCGAGGATGGCGGCTTTATCCTTGGACCCAAGAACCTGGCCTTCGGGCTGGCTGCGTTTGAGTTGGCATGGGTCGATGGCGGCGCTGCAACTGCGAACCTGGCTAGCTTTCTGGCTCTCGCGCCCATCCACGAACGCGGAACGCCGGAGCAGATGGCGCGCTACAAAAAGCTGGCGGCGCCTGCTCAACACGGAGAAGACCGCAAACCCTGGCGGGGAGCCTTCGCGCTGACAGAGCCGGTTCCCTATGTGGGCGTCGACACCGGCATGTTGAGTGGCAAGCTGCGCATTGCCGCGTGGAAAGACGGCGAGGAACCGTGGCTGCAAGTCGATAAGCGCGGCAGGTTCATCACTGGCATTGCCTTCGCCAACTTTGTTACTGCTGCGGTGAACTCCGACGACGAGCGGATCAAGGGAAGCTGCATGGTGATCCTGGAGGAAGGCGACGAGGGCACATTCGACCGCGGAACGGCGACCAGGAAACTGGTGCATCAGCTCTCGTCAACGGGCGATCCGGTCTTCAACCTGTGTGTGCCCGCGAGCCGCATTGTCGGTGGATATACGGTGAAGGACGGAGTGCTTGTGCCCAACTTCAACCACAGCGAGGTGATTGAAGCAGTTTTTCGGCGCACGCGGGTTCCAGTCGGTCTTATGACGGCGGCGAAGCTGCTGTCGGCAGTCGAACCGGTGATTCGCTACCAGCGTCAGCGTTTCCGCGGCGCTGAGGGCGCAAAGCCGGGCTCGATTCGCTATGAGCAAGGCATTCAGCAACGCGAAGATGCACTGCACCGGCTAGTGGATGTGTGGGCCACAGGCGAGGCGGCGGCATCGCTCGGCTTCGCGACGGCGAGACTGTTCGATGAGCTCGATCCCCTGGAAAAGCAGAAGACAGCGCTAATGAAAGAACGTGGGGTCCAGGGTGGTCGCGCGGAGATGAAGGCGCTCAAGGAGAGCGAGCGGAGAGCTGTCGAACTACTGTCGCTGAAGGAAAGCAATCCGCGCCGTGCCGAACTGGGGGCCGACCCGCTGGTGCGATACGTGCTGATGGACGCGGAGGCCAACGTACTCTGTCCAGCCACCAAGCTCTGGAATACCGGCCACGGCGCCAACATGATGCGCGAAGCGGTGAGTCTGATGGGCGGCTACGGTATCACCGAAGATTGTCCCGGCTTTCTGGCGAACAAGTGGATGGACGCGCAACTGGAAGCGACCTACGAAGGGCCCGAGGCCGTGCAGCGGCGGCAGCTTACGGTGACCATGACCAGCGAGGTTTTCCTTGCGCAGTTCGTCGCGTGGTCCGCGGAGATGCGGCGCATCGCCTCGACTCGCCCCGGTACGGGCGCCTGCACACTTGCCTCGGCCATGAACCTGTGGGCGTGGACGTTGAATTATCTGCAAAAGACCAATGATCCCGCCGGCAACAAACTTTATCACGGCCAGCGCCAGGGTGTGACGTTTGCGCTTGCCGATGCGCTTTGCTGGCTGGTGGCGTCGCGCTGCCAGATTCTCGACGTGCTGGAGTTGGAGAAGCACGGAGCGGAGAATGCAGAGGCGAGCGAGGACCTGCCGGGGACCGTGCAGTTCTTGAGCGACCTGTGCCACACGCAAGCCGCACATGCAGCGGGGGAGGTTTCGCGCATCTGCGCCGAGCTGGTTTTCGGTTATGCCTGTCACCCGGCATGGGATGAGCAAGAGCATAGAAGCTGCTTCCTTGCTGGCGAACTCGAAGACCTTGAAGCGACGATGCCTGGAATTATGGCCATGGCTGCGGACGTGCTGGCAGCAGACGGCAGCCATCCGCCGAAAGCTGGCCCCTGCGCCGGTTGCGCAGGCTCGGGCGAGTTTCTGCGGCTGCAAAGCAGATTGACCATGTGCCTGACAGGTTCGCGCCTGGCGAAAGATCGCGCGGCCGATACCGTGAGCAAGGTGATGATTCCCGAAGCGCTCGACTATCCGGCGGCAGGAGTCGCATGAGTTCGGCGGGACAAGCAGTCGAGTCCGACCGGCAAGCGATGGAAGTGGACATCGTCTGTGTCGGCTTTGGTCCGGCGACGGGCGGATTCCTGACCACGCTGACGCGGGCGTGGAGCGAGTTCCCTGGAGATTCAGCATTCGAAAGCAAGATCGTACCGGGCATGCCTCTGCAGGTGCTCTGCTATGAGCGTGCCGACGATCTTGCTGCCGGTGTGAGCGGTGTCGTGACGCGCGCCGAGGGAATTCGTGCGAGCTTTCCTGGGCTCGATCCGACGCAAATCCCCATGGCTGTGGACGTACGGCAGGAGCGGGTCTTTTACCTGCTCGATCCCATCGGAGCCAGCCGGCGCTCGTTCGCACTGCGATTGGCAGATTTTTTTCTTTGCCTCGGCGGAAGGCTGTGCGTGAAAGATGACGCCTTCGCGTTGCCCTGGACTCCGGCATTTCTGCACAAACGCGGGGGGCTGATGTTTTCCATCGGACAGTTCAACCAATGGGTCGCCGCACAACTGATGGCGAACGGACTGGTGCAAATTTGGCCTGGAATGCCGGTGAGCCGTCCGATCTTCGCCGAGAATTCTGACCCAAACAAACGAGCAGTCGTTGGCATCCGCCTTGCCGATCAGGGTGTGGACAAAGACGGCGCGCCGGCCGACGGCTTTATGCCCGGCATGGATGTGCGCGCGCGGTTGACTGTGGTGGGCGACGGGCCCGTGGGGCAGGTCGGCAGAGCGCTCAACCAAAGCGAGGACAGTCCGAAGGGCAGAGACTGGGCGCTGGGCATGAAGATGGTGATCGAGCTGCCGGACGACACCACGCTTGAGCCGGGCACGGTATGGCACACGTTCGGATTTCCCGAGCCGGAGATCTTCGGATTCCTCTATGTGCACCCGGATCGACTGGCCTCGGTGGGGATCTTCGTGCCGTCGTGGATGAGCGATCCGGCACGCACTGCCTACAGATATTTGCAGCACTACATCCAGCACCCGCTGATTTGGAAACACCTCAAAGGCGGTACGCTGCATTCCTGGGGCGCGAAGTCGCTCGAGGAATCCGGTAAACGCGGCGAGCCATTCCTTGCCGGCGATGGATTCGCACGCATCGGCGAGGGCTCCGGCTCGACTAACATGCTTACCGGCTCGGGCGTGGATGAAGCGTGGACGACCGGCGTGCAATTGGGCGAGAGCGTGCTTGAACTGCTGCGCGGCGGACTTCCCTTCTCCGGACAAAATCTTGCCGACACGTATGAAAGACAGCGCCGTGCAAGCTGGGTGGAACGCGGAGCGCGTGAAGCCGAACATGCCCGCGACGGATTTCACGCCGGATTCGTTCGCGGCATGGTAGGGATGGCGTTGACCGGATTGACCGGCGGCCGTCTTTCGTTGAGGACGCGAATTCCGTCGGCGTCAAAACAGATTCGTCCACTTGGGGCGCAGGGAATGGCAGACCGAAAGCTGAGAGAAGCCGCACTCCAAAAAGCGACCGACGAGGGCCGTCCCTTCCACGATGCATTGCTTACAGCGCGCGGCTGGCCGGAGATTCCCTTCGACGGTCGTCTGCTGGTCACGCAGCAGGATGCGCTCTTGATGGGCGGCAAGGTCCAGGCAATGCCCGGCTTCGCGGATCATGTGCGGTTTCTCGACAAGGTTCTGTGCGAGTCGTGCAAAGAGAAAACCTGCATCGCCATGTGTTCCGGTCAAGCCATCGCGCAAGGTGCAGACGGCATGCCCGCGTTCGAGCGCGAAAAGTGCGTGCACTGCGGAGCTTGTTTGTGGAACTGCGCTCATGCTCGCGATGGAGAAAGTGGCAACATCGAATTCCTTGCCGGCGCCGGAGGGTTGCATTCGGCGGAAAACTGAAGAACAGCTTTCAGCTCACAGCTCACAGCTGACAGCTCACAGCTTTCAGCTCACAGCTCACAGCTCACAGCTTTCACTACTAGAGATATAGCTATCGGGAGAAAGGTGAAACGAAGATGGCACAGGATTTTCGTGACCTGGTTGTTTGGCAGCGGGCGATTGAATTGACCGTATGCATATATCAGCTCACCCGATCCTTTCCAAAAGACGAGGTCTATGGCCTAGTGTCCCAAATGCGGCGTGCAAGCGTCTCTGTTGCGAGCAACATTGCGGAAGGGCGGGGGCGATTAGGCCCTGCGGAGTTCAGGCAATTTCTTGGCTTGGCCCACGGCTCGACATGTGAAGTCAGAACCCAACTCGTGATTGCCAAGAGACTCGGCATGGGCGAACCATCCGCCCTGGAGCAGGCGGAGTTCCTTGCCGAGGAGATATCCAAGATGCTTACGTCATTCATTCAAACAATCCGCGAAGGCGCCGCGCGAGAGAGGCTGACAGCTAAGAGCTGTGAGCTGTGAGCTGTGAGCTGTGAGCTGGAGAAGAACATGTCCGATTCATTCCATATTGTTGTCTGCGCGGGAATCGTGCCCGATCCATTGCAGACGCTCGAACCAACAACGGGGCCAAATGGTCCGGCAGTGAAGAATGAAATGCTCCTGCCCGCCGTACTCGATCCGTGGGCAGCGAGCGCGTTCTATGAGGCTGCGAACCTAGCAGCAAAATGCCCAGGCAGCAGAGTCTGGCTGGTTTCGCTCGGACCGAAGGCCAAACTGCAACAACTGATGATGACCGTTGCGCAGAAGGCGAGTTTCGAACTGGTGCCTATCGACGGTCCGATCGGCGGCTTCACCGATGGGCACGCGACAGCGGCCACAATTGCCGATGCGATCGCCGTAATCCCAGGGCTCGATCGAACGAAGCTCTTGCTTTTTGGCGGCTGGGAGTCCGCCACGCGCGGCGCCGGAATCACGCTGCAACTGGTTGGCGAGCGGCTGGGCATCATGGATCAGTTTCAAGGCGTAGACCGGATCGATCCGCGCGAGGACGGTACATTCGAAGTGCTGGAGCGCGTGGAGGGCGGCAAGCACCAGGTTTCGGTTTGTGCGGGTGCTCCGGCGGTGCTGGGGTGGGCGACGGGCAATCTCGCCGAGCCGCGCAACAATCCGCAAGTCGGCATGGCGAATATGCGTACGGTCATGCCCGCTTTGCAAAAGGCAAAATCGGCGGCCCTTGCAACCAACGGTCTCTGCTATATCTCAGTCAGTCTTCCCCGTCAGCAACGCACCACGCGTGTGGTGAAAGACCTTGCGGCAGACGAGATTGCACGCGAACTGGTCGAGTGGATAGAGGCGGAGTAATGGAATCTATTTTGGTGTTAGCCCATAGCGATGAAACCGGCGAACAGCTAAGTAAAGGTTCGCTTGAAGCTGTAACTGCGGGCAGGGAGTTGGCAGCGCACCTCGGCGCGACGTTGACTGTAGGCGTCGTTTGCGGAGTTTCAGACAGCTTGGCCGAGAGCCTTTCTTCCGCGGGAGCACGATTGCTTTTGGTCTCAGGCGAAGCGTTCGCGCAACCGCGCTACGCAACCGATGCAGCGGCGTGCGAAGCGATTTGCCGCAGTGCGCAGCCCGTAATCGTCCTCGCGCCTCACAGTTCGCGCTTCGCACGCGTGATGGCCGCTGTGGCGCATCGCATGCACGGATTCATCGACACACACATCACCGCAGTTGGCGGGACAGACAGAGTAGAGGCAACGCGGTGGTTTTATCGCCAACGCATGGAAGCCGTCGTGACACGTGAAGCGCGACCGTGGTTTCTTCTGCTCGACTCCGGAACACATCCGGTATACGCCGGCGAGGCTGGCCCGGTACAAGTGGAGCAGATCGTTGCCGAGGTTCCTGCATTACGCACGACTGTTCTTGGAACGCGCGCGCCAGAGCAAGGCGCGATTCAGACCGGGACCGCCGGCGATGGATCATCACAACGCTGGGAAACAATTCGCCCTGACGCAAAGCTCCTGTTTGTTGCCGGAGCTGGGTGGACAAAGAAGCAGCCCGACGGGAGAATTCATGTCGCCGAGGCGGGAGAACTGATCCTGCAATTCGTGCGCGCCTCGGGCGCATCGCTCGGCAGCTCCAAATCGCTCGTCGATCAGGGCGGCGAAGGGATCCCTGTCCTGCCTTTTCTCACGCATCTCAATCAAGTGGGCCAAACCGGTTCGACGCCCAGGCATGCGAAAGGGCTCGCGACCTGTTGTCATGGCGAAGAACCTCACGTGGTGGGCTGGCGTTTCATCGGCGAACGCCGCGCGATCAGCTTGGACCCCAACTGCGGCTGGACACGCGGCAAGGCGGATGTGGTGTACGTGGCCGATGCATTTCAGGTCATGGAGCGCGTGAACGCGCTTCTGGGAGCTCAAGTCGTATCCCCTCTCCAAGATGACAATTTGTAACCATAAGTAACCTAGATCGATAAGTAATCTTGCACACGTCATTTTTCGATGCGCCGTCAGACACTCAGAGACTCGTCATGACGAATCGAAATCCCTAACTCCAATCGTGCAAAAAAGCGCAAGGGCGGGCAGTTGACCCGATGCCGCTCGCTTCACTCTTCCCGCAGCAGTATCAACGGATCGGCTGCGAGTGCGCGTTGTGCTGGAATCCAAGCGGCTACGAGTCCGACTACGAGCATGGTTAGAACTACACTCCCGAGCACGACTGGATCACGCGGCGATGCCTGGTAGACGATGTAGGAGAGCAACTTGGTTGCGCCGACACCCAGCAGCAAACCGGCTGCCGAACCGAATGCGAGCAGTTTCGAAACACGGCCGAGGGCCGCGCGCAGCACCTGTTTGCGTTGAGCGCCGAGGGCAATGCGGATACCCAGCTCACGCAGCCGTCTGCTTACGGAGTACGCCGCCATCCCGAAGATGCCGGTAATTGCGAGCATCACCCCCAAGACCCCCAGCACGCCCAGCGCAATCGACGCAGCGCGCGCCGCGAACAATGCCGTGCCCAACTCTCGTTCCCATGTGTTGATAGTCAGCGGCATTCCGGCGTCAACTTCGTGGAGTGCCTGCCGCAACTGCTGCGCCAGATCCTGCGGGCTCCGATTTGACCGCACCAGCAAGTATGTCCGGCTCGAAGGCGATTGCAATATCGGCAGGAACATCGCGGGGGTGGGGCTTTCGCTCAGCGTCGCGTATTTGCCGTCCTCTGCGACACCGACCACCTGTATCCGCGTCCCGTTCCAAGTCTTGAAGAAACTTCCCAGGGCTCTGCTCTCGGAACCAAAAATCCTGCGTGCAAATTCCTGGTTCACCACCGCAACGCGCGGAGCGTCTTTGCTGTCATCCCACGTAAACGCTCTGCCCTGAACCAGCGTGGTCTGCGCGGCACGGAAATAACCCGGTGAGATGAAATACTGCATTGCTTCGAATGCCGCATTGGCCATCTTGTAGTCCGTTGCGCTCTCCTGAAAGACCGCGTTGCTGCTCCAACCAATATTCAGCGGGACGCGGTCTGCATACGCCGCCGCCGTGACCCCTGGAATGTTCAACGCGGCGTCCAACATTTTCTTCTGTATCGCCGCTGTCTGACCTTCTTTGTACCCTGCCATATTCAAGTCTGTCCTCACCTGCAGGGTGTTCTGGGGCACAAATCCAAAATTGCTTTTGAGCGATCTCAACATACCGCGTACGGCCAAGCGTTCCCACTATGTGGTAAACACCCGGCTAGCGACCAGTGGCCAATTAACCGGCATGAAATCTTCGTGCGCCTGCCGATGGGTCTGGATCGTTGTCCAAGGAGAATTTGGGTTCAATCGCGCCCAGAATTGATCGATCCATTCCGGTTCGCTTCCGGGACATAGAACAAAGCGGTCCTCATGCCGATGAAGAAACTGCATTCGGCGGCTGCGGCACCTAGAGCAGTTCCACAATTTACGCGCCCTTTTCAGTTCCGCGAAAGGTTGCATTTTCTTAAGAAAAATGCCACCCGGCAGTAGCGGCTTCGGTGTACGGCAATTGTGGAACCGCTGTAATCGATGGCGACATACACGGAGGAAAGATGAAGAGCAAATTCCGCATAGACCCCCAGTCCTGCTCAATCGACCAGGAAAGTCACTTTGAAGCACCAGCCATCGACTCGAATGCGCCGGGGGGTCGGCGATTCGTAAACGCGTTCGCGGAATTGCTAGGGGACGATTCGGACCCAGATCCACAATTCTTTGTGGAGTGCTGGACACTTGGGGTGCAAGAAGCGATGGGGAATCTGCAAATCAGACTCCACGAGCAGGCAGATCGCGATGAAGAGAGCATCGATACTGGGCTCTTGGAGGAACTGCTGACTTCGGTTCTACTGTCGCCTGGTGTTTGGCACTTTAACTTCAGGGAACGGCAGGAATTTGGTCGATATGCCGCCGAGGCGGGGCCGGAAACCGAAGCGCGCGGAGAGAATGCCTTTGCCGAAGAGTACATCGGCAGTAAGAACACCGCCTATCCCATGACTCTTGACCGCGCACGCCAACTGCTGGGAGTGAGCGTGGCCAGCACAGCGATGCAGATCAAGGCCGCATACCGGCAGAAAGTGCGTGAGTGGCATCCTGACCGGCTCAGCGATCAGAATAAAGCGGCGCGCCAGTTTGCAACCGAAAAGATGACCGAAATCAATGAGGCTTATCACCTGCTGCGCATCCCAGTCGTCTAGAGCAGTTCCACAATTCACGTGCCCTTTTCAGTTCCGCGAAAGGTGGCATTTTTAAAGAAAATGCCACTCGGTCGGGAGTAGCGGCTTCGGTGCACAGCCATTGTGGAACCGCTGTAGCACCAAGCCCGAGCCTCGGCTGGCGGTAGTCCTGACTGCATCGAGGATCGGCCCATTCGGGCCGGAACCCCGCTGCCTCAGTCTTCGCGCAACAGGATCAGAGGATTGACCGAAAGCGCGCGCTGCGCCGGAATCCAAGTAGCCAGCAGGCCCAACGCTGCCATTGCCAGAACGACGCCGGCCAGGACCAGGGGATCGCGTGGCGTGGCTTGATACACGATGAAGGCCAGCACCTTTGTCGCAAGCAGCCCCAGAACCAATCCAGCGGCCGAGCCAATTGCAAGCAGCTTGAATGCTCGTCCGAGAGCTGCCTGTAATACTTCTTTGCGTTGCGCGCCGAGGGCCACGCGAATGCCCAGCTCCTTGAGCCGCTTGCTCACCGAATAGGCAGCCATGCCGAAGATACCCGTGAGCGAGAGCATCGCGCCCATCGCTCCCAGCACGCCAAGCGCGACGGTAGCCACATGCGAAGGGAACAAGGCGACATTCATTCCCTGGGTCCAGGTCAGGATGGTGAGGGGCAGGCTGGGATCAAGCTTTCGCAGGCTGTTCCGGATCTCCGCCGCCAACTGCTGCGTATCGCGATCCGAACGCACCACCAGGCACATCTGGCCGGCGGGCGATTGCAGGAAGGGAAGAAAAAGCGCGGGGCGCGGATCTTCTGTCAGTTGATAATATTTTCCGTCTTGTACGACACCCGCCACCTGCACGCGGGTTCCATCCTCAATCTTGAAATATCTGCCCACCGCGTTGGTTGCCGAGCCGAAGAGTTTGCGCGCAAGAAATGCATTCACAACGGCCACGCGCGTCGAGCTCTTGTCGTCCTGCCATGAGAAACTCCGGCCAGTCAACACCGGTGTCTGAGCAGCGTGGAAATAATCGGGAGATATTTTGAACACCTGGACGCTGGCCGCTGCATTCGCTGTACGCAGATTGGTCGCTTGGTCGGTGAAAACATCCTCCGTCGCCCCGCCTCCGCCCAGCGGAATATAACTGACAAGTCCCACCGAGCGCACGCCGGGCAGCTTCTCGAGAGCTTCGATCATGCGCCTTTGCATGGCCGACTCGCCCTCGTCTTTGTAGCCGGCCATGCGAAGAGATGTGCTGACCAGCATGGCGTTGCGCGGCTCAAATCCGAAGTTGCCGTGCATCGAGCGCACCAGCCCCCGCACAGCAACCAGTGACGAAGTGACCAGCACCGCACAAATGGCAATCTGCAGCACGAGTAACACGTCTCGGAGAGTAATCCGCCGCCCACTATTTCCCGCGACGATGCCGCTCGATCCGGCTTTCACAACCTCGTAGGGATTGGTGCGAAGGATTTGCCTCACCGGCACGGCCCCAAACAAGAATCCGCTGACCAACGCCAGCAGCAGAGCGGCTAAATAGACATTTGTGTCCGCGTACACCGGAATGTGCATCGGATATTGGGGAATTGGATACCACGCGCTCAACTGGTGTAGGACCGCGACGCTGCCAAAGAGTCCCAGCGCGCCGCCCAGCAGCGAGATCAACAAAGCCTCGGCGAAGACTCCGCGCAGAATACGCTTGCACGTCGAGCCCAACGCGAGACGCAGAGCCACTTCGCGCGACCGGTCGGCCGCGCGCGCCGCGAACAAGCCGCCCAGGTTCGCGCACGCGGCCAACAGAATCAAGCCCGCCAGCA
Organism: uncultured Acidobacteriaceae bacterium; assembly: GCA_963810545.1. Classification (GTDB taxonomy): domain Bacteria; phylum Acidobacteriota; class Terriglobia; order Terriglobales; family Acidobacteriaceae; genus Telmatobacter. Next base: position 344,783 of record CAWENE010000002.1, on the reverse strand, counting down.
GCATCACTCCCGTGATGAATCCCTTTACCGCAGGTCCAAGCATGTTGCCCACGAGACTGGGACGCGCCAGGGTATATGTCATGTACGCATCTGTTTTAGGGTAGGTCTTCTCGAGGTACGAGCCAACAGAGTTCAAATCGGCGATGGCTTGCGCCGGCGTCAAACCCTGCTTCACGTGTCCCAACACCATGTAGATGTCGCGTTGTCCACGCGCCTCCAGCACATTGAACCCTTGTATCTGCTCCTGCTGAACCATTGGCGCCCAGAAGTCGGGAAAGAAGAAAAGCAGCGTCCCGCTGAACCCTGGCGGCGCGACGCCGAGGATCGTGAAAGGATGCTTGTTCACTAGAACGACGCGCCCCACCACGGTGCGATCGTCCTGAAATTGGCTGTGCCAGAAATCGTAACTAATCACGAGATACGGAGCGCTGTTCGGGCCATGTTCGTCTGCAAGGTGGAAGAATCGGCCCAGGAATGGCTGAACTCCCATTGCGTCGAAGTAGTTGCCCGTCACTTCGTAGCCCCAGGACTCGGATGGATTCTTGCCCGTGTCTAACCCAACCGGCACGAGGATGTACGCTGTCAGGTCCTCGAAGCTGCGATTGCGGCCGCGCAGATCGAGGTAATCGGGGTAGGACGTAGCCTGTTCCTTGTCGGCGCCGCGTTCGAGGTTGTAGAGGCTTTGCGGATGCGGCACATTGAGAGGCCGCAGAAAGAGCGCATTCAATATACCGAACACGACCGAATTGGCGCCGATGGCCAGCGCGAGCGTCAAGACAGCGGCAATCGTGAACCCCGGGGAACGCCGCAGCTGACGCGAAGCCAAACGCACATCGGCGAAGATCGATTCGAGCGTCGGCGACTGCCAGACTTCGCGGCTTCGCTCCTCAAGGGATGTCCGATTTCCAAAGGCCATCCGCGCTGTACGTTCCGCCTCTTCGCGGCTCATGCCTTCACGCATGAGTTGCTCCGCGCGCTCTTCGATGTGCAGGCGTATCTCTTCGGAGAGATCGTTGTAGAGCTTGCCGCGACGGAAGATATCGAGTATCCAGCTCATCTTTCACTCCTCACGCAACAGGATCAAAGGATTGACCGAAAGCGCGCGCTGCGCCGGAATCCAAGTGGCCAGCAGGCCCAGCGCTGCCATTGCCAGAACGACGCCGGCCAGGACCAGGGGATCGCGTGGCGTGGCTTGATACACGATGAAGGCCAGCACCTTTGTCGCAAGCAGCCCCAGAACCAATCCAGCGGCCGAGCCAATTGCAAGCAGCTTGAATGCTCGCCCTAAAGCTGCCTGTAATACTTCTTTGCGTTGCGCGCCGAGGGCCACGCGAATGCCGAGTTCTTTGAGCCGCTTGCTCACCGAATAGGCAGCCATGCCGAAGATGCCGGTAATTGAAAGCATCGCGCCCATCAGGCCCAGCACGCCAAGCGACACGGTCGCCATGCGCGAGGGGAACAGAGTTCCACCTAGTTCTGTGCTCCACGGTCGAATCGCCAGAACCAATGCAGGGTCGATGTCCCGGAGCACGCTTCTGATGGCCGCGGCAAGTTGCTCGGGGTCGCGGCTCAAATCGCTTTTTGAGCGCACCACCAGCCATGTCCAACTAGCCGGCGATTGCAGCAGGGGGAAGAACATCGCGGGCTGCTGACTCTCGGTGAGGTTCACGTATTTTCCGTCTTCAACCAGACCCACGACCCGCACGCGCGTTCCATCCGCCACCTTGAAATACCGGCCGACAGCGTCCGGTACGGAGCCCAGTATCTTGCTTGCAAACTCACGGTTCACCACCGCTACGCGCGGGGCGTTGGTGTCGTCCTGCCATGTGAAGGCTCTGCCCGCCAATAAAGATGTTCCGGAAGCGCGGAAGTAGTCTGGAGATACGTTGTACATGGAAGGGTCGGCCGCGGCATTCGATGGGCTCAGATTCGTGGTTGTGTCGGTATAGACGATCCCTTGCCAACTACCGGGAGGCTCTAACGGCGGATATTGCACCGATCCTACGGAATCTACGCCAGGAATCGCTTGGATGGCATCGATCATGCGCCGTTGCATTGCGGGTACTCTTTCGCCGCTGTAGCCTGCTGTTGTCAGATCGGTATCTACTAACATCACGTTCCGCGGATCAAAACCGAAGTTGCTGTGCAGGGAGCGCATGAGTCCACGGACAGCAACCATCGATGAAGTGACCAGCACGGCACAGATCGCAATTTGGACGACAAGCAATACGTCTCGCACGGTAAGTCTGTGCCCGAACGCGCCTGTCGATCCCGCTTTGACGATCTCGTATGGATTGGCGCGGAGAATCTGGCGCACGGGAACAATGCCGAATAGAAATCCGCTGACCAACGCCAAGACCAAAGCTACGAAATAAACGTTAGCATCGGGACTTACCGGCACATGAAGGGGGAATCGCGGAAATGGCTGCCAAACGCTCAAGCGGCGCAAAAGCAAAATGCTCGCGGTAAGTCCCACTGCGCCTCCAGCGAGCGAAAGCAGCACGGATTCGGTGAACAGCTGGCGCAAAATGCGATTGCGGCTCGAACCAAGAGCCAGGCGCAAGGCCACTTCGCGAGAACGGTCGGCGGCCCGCGCCGCAAACAGGCTGCCCAGGTTGGCACAGGCCGCCAACAGGATCAAACCTGAAAGAAGCATCAACCCGGTGAGAAAAGCCCGCGCTGGCCCGTTCAAATAGTCGCCATGAAGACCGGGCCGCGCCAGCGTATAAGGGTCATTACTTTCATCTTTGGGATAGATTTTTTTCAGATACGAATTCACGGAGTTCAGATCGGCAGCGGCCTGCGCCGGAGTGACTCCCGGCTTCAGACGTCCCACCATCTCAAACATCCAATGGTTCCCGCGCGCGTTCAATGTCGTCTTGTCGCCGGATAACTGCTCATGGTTCACGATGGGCACGAAGATATCCGAAGCGAAAAACAAGATGGTCCCCTGGAACCCTGGAGGCGCCACGCCAAGGATGGTGAATGGATGTCTGTTGAGCCGAACAACGCGGCCCACCACGGTGCGGTCGTCCTGAAAATGGGTGCGCCAATAGGCGTAGGAGAGCACGACATACGGCGCGCTGTTGGGGCCATGCTCATCGGAAGCGTGGAAGAAACGGCCAAGGTAGGGTTGAACGCGCAGTACGTCGAAGTAGTTTCCGCTGGTTTCGTATTCCCAGACATTGGATGGATCCTTGCCCGCATCCAGCCCGGACTGAGAGATAGCAAAAACAGCCACATCGTCGAAGCTGCGATTGCGCCGGCGAAGATCGAGATAATCGGGATAGGAGTGGGACGCGACGTCGCTCCCGTGCTGGATGATGAAAAGGCTCTCTGCCTGGGGAACGTTCAGCGGGCGAAGGATAAGCGCGTTCAATACGCCGAAGACCACGGCGTTGGCGCCAATGGCTAATGCCAGCGTCAACACGGCCGCGACCGTGAAGCCGGGAGACTTGCGCAGTTGCCGCGTCGCGAATCGCAGATCGCCCCAGATCGACACGAGAGTCGGCCACTGCCATACCTCGCGGCTGCGTTCTTCAAGCGATGTACGGTTTCCGAACGCCATGCGCGCCGTTCGCTCTGCCTCCTCGCGGCTCATCCCATCGCACATCAACTGCTCGGCACGCTCTTCAATGTGCAGGCGAATCTCTTCGGAGAGATCGTCGTAGAGCTTACGGCGGCGGAAAATCTGCGGAATCCAGTCCATTGGAGATTCCTTTCAGCTGGCCCCCATCAACTTGCTGTGGCTTTACCTGGGTTCAGGACCAGTGAGATGCCCTCAAACATGCGCTCAAAGCTGGAAATCTGCTGCTCGAGGCGGCGCAGGCCCGCAGCAGTTATCTGATAGGTTCTCACTCGCCGATTGGTCAAGGAGAGCTGCCACTCCGCCTTCACCAGTTTCGCCTTCAGCAATCGTTGCAGCGCCGGATAGAGCGAACCCTCTTCTACTTGCAGCAGGTTGTTGGACCGTTGCTGGATCTGCTGCACCAGCGCATATCCGTGGGCCGGCTGACGGCGAAGCGACTCGAGGATCATCATCTCGAGCGCGCCAGGAAACAAATCGCGTGAATTGGTTTGTGTCATAGCCCTGTTCACTACAGGCATAGACTAAACAGGGATGGAAAGCCTTGTCAAGGCTAACTTCACCAGTGCCCGTGAACGACTGAAGGGACCGATTGTTGTTGTTCTCTCCGGCGCGGAGATCCAGGGCCCTCGTGTTGCACACGGGCCATTCCTCTTGAGCGATCCCCGTCAGATCGACGAAGCGATCCGCCGCTATGCCAGCGGAGCCATGGGTAAGCTCGATCCCCGGCCGGAAAACTGATTCGCAGTAGACGCGCGATACCTTTCACAGGCCAGCGCCCGGATTGAACTCCTGCGCTGGGGCAAATTCTCCTGCGGCGGCTCGCTTGTGAAGTTCCCAGGGCGACGTGCCGGCCTCTCGCGCGGCGACCAGCTTCTCCGGATCGATCTGAGCCGGCTCCCCAGATGCGGCGCTCTTCAGCATCTCCGTAGCCGTCCACGCATCCTTGTAATTGTTGACGTTCGGCTCGGCAACGTTTTGATCCGGGTCCTCGTAGTAGAACGCAATCGCCACACCGTGGTCTGCGGCCCACATCGGCCGGATGCCGAGATGCGTGAGCCGGACATATGTGCCGAGTAAATCGTCCCTGAAGTCGTCAGTCGAGAACACTTGGCAACGCTGCTCGTATCCGGAGTTGACAATGCACTGCGGTTCTTAGCTAACTTGTTCGGAGCTTTGTCCGCAAAATAAGTCATCTCAAAGGCCATTAGGCGGCCCATTCATCGAATCGGCGCATGATCTCCATGAGCCAACATCCCAACAGGATGACAGAGCCCCACAATATGAAAGGAACGCCGTAGAGTATGAGATGCTTGCGCGAACGGGCCAACTCAAACACTCGTACCTTCACGATGGCGTATACATTCGCTGCGAGATAAGCAACCGCCAAACAGCTCACTACTAAGTTGTGCATCTCCCTGGTCCTCCTTTTACCGGCCTGCATCTCCGCGCCGATACTCATCGGTCAGCTCATCAAGCGAGGTCCGCACCTTAGAGTTGAGACCATCCTCCGTCGACCGGAAGTTCAGCGCCGGTCGTGAAGGTCGCGTCGAACGCAAGGAAGAGGACGGCCTTCGCGATTTCCTCCGACGTCCCCCAGCGCTTCATCGGGACCATGCCAATCATCTTTTCCCTGATCTGAGCGACTGCGTCAGGGGGAAACGCTTTTTCGACGATCGGGGTGTCAATGGGACCGGGCGTCACCGCGTTGACCCGAATCTCGCGGGGAATCAACTCAGCAGCGAGCGTCCGAGCGAACGATCGTAGCGCGGCCTTCGCGGCTCCGTATGTGGCATTGCCGGCCATTCCCTTGACGTTGGCGATCGAGGTGGTGAGGACGACAGAGCCTCCCCGGTTTATTAGTGGCGCGAACTTCTGCACCGCGAAAAGCGGTCCCTTGGCGTTCAGGTTGAACATCTCGTCGTAGATGGCCTCGGTGATGCTCTCCAGAGGCGCTCGGATGCTGAACCCGGCGTTGACGAACAGCAGGTCGATGGTGTCGAACTCGGCTTTCACTCGAGAGGCGAGTGCATCCAGGTCCGTCAACGACCGCGCGTCGCTCGAAACCACGATGGCGTCCTTTCCAAGTTCTTTCTGGGACGATTCCAGCCCTTCCTTCGAGCGACCCGTCACCACAACGCGCGCGCCTCCATCGAGGAGCATCTTCGCCGTAGCGAGCCCCATGCCGCTCGTCCCGCCGATGATTACCACCTTTTTCCCTTCGTACCGTTTCATGTTTATTCTCCTGGTGACTGGTTGTTATTTGTTCTGTCGCCGTGATTCCAAGTTAGGGATATGGCGATGTCGTTTTGCATCTATGGGCGCGCCGATCAGCGCCCCTTCAGGACACCGCGCTTAAGGATGCCGGGCTAGACAAGTCGATACCGGAGACCTTGACGACGGCCTGCCACGCGGCTTCCTGGCTGGCGCGATCGTGGAGGTGTGGGTGACGCTGCGCCTCAATTGGGCCTGAGAACTTCCCTTGAGCCGAGGCGAAGAATTGCCCTGAGACGTCGGTTCCGAACTCCGACGCCTGGATGTAGCGACGGGCCGCGGTCTCCGGCGTTTGATTCATGCCGGGAATGAGGTTCACGATTGGGATAAACAGATACTTCAACAACGGGCCAGCGCTTCGCACCACCTTGGTGGCGGTCGCCCCACCGGGCGAGACAGCGTACACGGCCATGCCGGAGGGCAGCCGGCGCGCCAGTGCCGCGGTCCACCAAGCGATGATGAGCTTCGCGTCGGCATACGCGTTGTTAGGCACATATTTCACGTTTGGCCCGTTGCGGATCAGGGCTTCCACAGCGGCGGTTCGGTTGGCTTGGTGGTATTTGGCTGCGAACTCTGGCAGGCCGGTGTACTTGAACATGGGTACGCCCCCGCGGGCAGGCTCCGCGCCGGCGATAACAATGCGCGCGTTGGGACTCAGCAGGTTGGCATTGAGCAACCCAACAGTCAGTTGATGATGGCCAATGAGCGGGGCCTGAGATGCTTCGACTCCCGCCGCAGTGAGCACGCGCTGCTTATAGGGAACCAACCCTGCATTGAGCAGCAGGAAATCGACCGGCCGACCTCGCTTGACGAGTGAGGCGAGGGCGGCCTGAACGCTGGTCGGCGCGTCCAGATCCAGTTCCAGCGGCGTGAAGACCTGTGTCTTGGTCTCAGCCGCGAGCTGAGCGGCCGTTTCCTGAATCCGGGCCAGGCTGCGCCCGGTGACGATGACCTCGCGGTAGCCCTCGGCGGCGAGCAAGCGGGCCGCCGCATAACCGAGCCCGGAGGTGGCGCCGGTGACGAGTGCGATCGAATGTTTCATGAGTGGGCTCCTTAGTGAAAGTGGAAAGTAGAACCGGAAGGGCGCGAGGCCAGAGCCAGCTTGCGATTTACGAACTATTTAGTTCTATATTGGTAGAATGGAAGTGTCAAGGAGTTTTGAACCAAATGATTCAAAATATCGCTAGGCCGCGGGGGCGACCGCGCAGCTTCGACGAAACAGGGGCGCTGGAAAAGGCGACTCAGGTGTTCTGGTCGAGAGGCTACGACGGAGTGACGATTGACGATCTCGTCGCCGGGATGGGTGTAGGACGGCCGAGCCTGTATGCCGTCTTCGGGGACAAACGGGCGATATTCTTGCGCGTCCTTCGGGCGTACGCAGAACGGAAGGGCGCTCTCGCAGCCAAAGCACTCCTTTCGCCACAGGGTCTTCGCGACTCGATCACGGGCTTTCTGAGGTACGCCGTCGAAAGTGCGACCGAGAAAGGGTCCGCCCGGGGCTGCCTTCTGATATGCGTCGCGCCGCTTGTGAACGATGCTGAGGTTCAGCGGTTCCTGCAGAACGCGGCCACGGGCGGCGCGGCGCTGCTGGAGCGCCGTTTCCGGGACGGGATCAGCGCGGGAGAAATCCCATCTGACTTTCCCGTAGCCGCGCGCGCAACCCAAGTCACGGATTTAGCGCGTGGGCTGACCATGCGTGCGCTGATCGGCACGCCGCGCAAGACGCTCCTCAAAGATGCTGAGGAAGCGGCCAACTTGGTGCTCCTGCCGGAAACAATTCACCGTGGGAGTTCCGCGCCCGTCGTGAAGCGCACCGTCCGGTGAAACGCGCATTGCCCTGGAGGCGTGAGTTGACGTGTCGCTGAGGTGAATCGGTAGTCTCTTGCTGACTTTGCGTCACCGACCTTCCCGAGCCGAATCGGCTTGGACTAGCTCCGACAGGAACGCTAAAGCCGACAACAATCTCGAGGTAAGGCTCTCAGGAACGGTTCCATCTCCGCTCCATCAAGCCTCTCTGCTCGGCCAAGTTTTAGTTTCTCGACATCTATACCTAAGCGCACGGCTCGACAACGTCAAGAACGGAGACAGTTCACAAACTCCGATGTATAACCGATCCAATTCGAATTCGCCATGGTGCATTTGGCCATTTGCGCGCCGAACGTGCTTAGCCGAGAACTCTCGCACCCAACCGGTGAGCATCCATGGAGGGCGGGAGCGAAAACCGCGCGATGAAGCGCGATTCGGGCATCCTAGGGGGTTACGCTCTTGACTACTCCGTTGATCGGCACGGTTCCAAAGTGTTTGCTTGCGTTTGAACCTGAGGAAAACATGAGGGTGATGTTCGAGAATGCTACTTTATCCGAGCCGGTAACGCAGACCCTGAGCTGCGACTTCTCGCCGTTGGGTGCGAACGGCGGGTTGCCTCCATTTCCAGTAGTTGTCGCCCACCCCTCGACGGCGAAGCCGGTTGTGGTCGCGGCAACGGTGAACTGGGCCGTAGGACAGTTCTCTTGCACGTATTTCGGGTCAAAGATCACCTTGGCGCCGCTCATCGTGAAATGGTGTGTATGCTGGTCGCGTTGTGTTGTATCGGTGGTGTTGTTCTCGATCATCCAAAGATCGGAATGCTCCATGCTCAGTGCCGCCGAAAAATCGTAGATGCCGGAAGCTCGCTCGACCGTGAGCGACCACGTCCCACGCATCTCGTAGCCACCGTTCTCGAACGGGTTGTAGTCGCTGATTATTCCCTTGAGCGTGATCGGTCGATGATCCTGAGCGATCGCGCTGCTGCTCAGTGCAAGCACCACTACCACCATCTGTGCGAACCACAATGAACCTTTGCTTTTCATGTGAGATCTCCATTCTCTGAATTCGGAATAGTCCGGCCCCATGGACGTGAGTGCTTGATTCCTGAAAGCGTGTTGGTGCCGAGAACCCGGTGCTTTGAAACAGGCTTCGATCATGTCTCACACACCCGAATGGGGCAATGGATCGAGTCTTGACAGATTCTTATCTTTTTCTGTTCATCCAACCCGAAGAAAACCCGATAGTTAGCTGCCTGGCGCATTTCCGTGGGATAATCTTGGGATCGCGGGGGAGAAGATTATGTCTGAGGTTGAAGGCATCATCCGGTTCGATCGCTATGAGGTCGACCTTCGCGCTGGCGAACTTCGCAGAAATAACCGGCCGGTGAAGCTGCAGAATCAGGTCTTTCGGCTGCTGCTGACTCTCCTGCGGAACCGGGGCCAGGTGTGGACGCGAGATCAGTTGAAGACGCAGATTTGGCCCCCCGATGTGTTCATCGACTCTGAAAACGGGTTGAACACCGCCGTCCGGAAGCTGCGAGTTGTTCTGGGAAAGCCGCCGGGGAGCAGAACCAAGAGCAGCTATATCGAAACGGTGCCCCGGGTTGGGTATCGATTTACACCAGTGGAGAATGGAAGGAGTATCGCTGAACGCCTCAATTCCGTTGCGATTCTTCCCTTCACGAATGATTCCGGCAACAATGATCTGGAGTTCCTGTGTGAAGGTCTAACCGAGGCATTGATCGATGCCGCTTCTCAGATTCGCGGTGTCCAGAGAGTCATTGCTCGCAATTCGGTATACCGATTCAAGGGCCGTGACCCACAGGAAGCCGGGCGCGAACTGGGTGTAGAGGCAGTTGTGAGCGGTAACGTGCAGACGACCAGCGATCGTGTGCTCGTGAGAGCGGAACTTCTCAGCACGACGGACGGGGCACGCATCTGGAGCACCCGGTATGAGACGCCCCTCCAAGACATGCCGCTTCTTCCGTCAAAACTCGCTTCGGCTTTGCAGGTTCGGTTCGGATCGAGGGTCGACGCGCGGACACGGCACGGCGTGGCTCATCGTGCAACTACTAACCCGGAGGCGTACCGACTTTACCTGCGCGGTAGATATTTTTGGGCCAAGCGCCCCACCGCCGGTTGCGTGGACAAGGCAATCGAGATGTTCAGTGCGGCAGTAGCGCTCGATCCCGCTTTCGCTCTGGCCCATGTCGGACTTGCCGATTGCTATAACACCTTAGGTGCATGGGAGGGGGGCGTTCTGGAGCCCGCCGTCGCATTGGAAAAGGGCAAAGCAGCTGCTCATCGGGCGCTGCATTTGCAGCCAAATCTGGCGGAGGCGCATACTTCGCTTGGTTATTGTCACCTCAGCTATGACTGGGATTGGCGCGGCGCCGAAGTCGAGTTCAAACGAGCCATTCTTCTCAACCCCAATTACTCTCATGCCCACCACTGGTATTCCCATCTGCTGGTCGCGATGGGAAGGATGGATGAAGCCCTGCAACACAGCCTCAGAATTATCGAACTCGATCCACTTGATATGCTTATCAATTCTCACCTCGCGTGGCACTATCACATGACGGGCGATTACCAGGCGGAAGTCGAGGAATGTCGCAAGCTTCTCGAAATGGAGCCACAGTTCCATAAAGCTCATTACTTTATGGGTCTTGCCCTTGAGCAGCTCGGGTGTGCCCGCGAGGCCACGACGTTCTTGCAGAAATCGTATGAGATCTCGGGAAGCACCGTCATGCTGGCAGCGCTCGGACATGCCCACGCGGCAGCCGGAGATCGGGACAAGGCGGTCGGCGTGCTTCGCACGCTGCAGGAACTATCGAAGACTCGCTACGTTTCTGCTTATGAGCTCGGGACGATTCACGTCGGTCTACAGGAACACGAGCAGGCATTGCAGTGTCTGGAAGAAGCTTATATGGAGCGGTCCGGCTGGATGCCGTATCTGGCCACCGACCCCACATTGGCGCCCCTGCGAAGGGAAGCTCGGTTTCAGAGGCTTTTGCGGTGCGTCTCAAACAAAGGCAACGAGCACTAGACCCCAGTTTTTCAGCATGTAGCGCCCACTTTCGGCCATCTCGCCGTGACCGGTGGCGCCCCCTTTCGATCTCCCAGAACCCCTGACGAATACGGGCATATCATTATCGGCGATTCTTAGTTTACGCCAAATCGCGAGTCACTCATCCAAGGCTGAAGTCGGCATGTCGACTGGAATATCGTGAGCTACCAGTCCCGGAGAATTGGCGTTACCTAGGGCGTTTTTCAGGACGAACCCTGGTCCTCGGCCGTACTGGACGCGTCAATAGGCGCGCGCATCGCCGATTCTTCCGAACAAACTTCCCGTCCTTGGCCGTGGAACCAATCGAACAAAGATTGTGAGCGGAGGCAAACGGGAATATAGTTAGCTCGCAGGCAAACGGCAAAACCGAAATCCTGGTTTGGCAGAATGCCTCTTTAATTCAAAGCTGCTCATTTAGGAGCAAGGCGACCTAGCCCGACATTCACCGACCCGTCGCTTCAACCGCCGCCGAAAGACCAAATGAAACCGTCGGCAGATGAGTTCGTGGTCCAACGATCGCTCCCACGATATGGCCTCGCCGTTCTTTCCGTCGGCATCGCATTGGGAGTCGCATTACTCCTTGAGCACTTCCATTTTCGGGCCCCTGCGGCGCTTCTTTTGCTGTTGGCGGTTGCCATCCCTTCCTGGTATGGAGGGCGAGGCCCCGGCCTGACCGCGACTTTTCTTTCCACCGCCGCCTACTACTACTACTTCGTGGAGCCGGTCCGTACCGCCCACATCTATTTGTCCGAGATTCCGCACTTTGTCACATTTGTAGTATTCGCTCTGCTGCTGTCGTGGTTCGGTGCGTTCCGGCGCCGCGCGGAGGCCGGTCTGCGCGAGCGGGCGTCTCTCCTGGATCTCACCCACGACACTGTCTTTGTTATGGATATGGACGGGATGATCAAGTACTGGAATCGGGGCGCCGAGGAGCGGTACGGCTGGACCGCCAAGCAAGCGGTGGGTAGATTCGTCCACGGGCTGCTGGCGACTATTTTTCCGGTTCCGCTCGAGGATCTGAAAGCTGAAATTACGCATACCGGCCGCTGGGAAGGCGAACTGCGGCACTCCCGGAAAGACGGAACCCAGGTGGTGGTGGCGAGCCGCTGGTCATTGGAGCGAGATGAGCAAGGTAGGCCGCTTGCCATCCTGGAGACGAACAACGACATCACTGAGCGCAAGCGCGCAGAGGAGGCGTTGCGCCGCTTGAATCGCGAACTGCGAGCGATCAGCAACTGCAACCAGACCCTCCTGCGAGCCACCGATGAGCAGAGCTTGCTCGAAGAAATCTGCCGGATTGCCTGCGAAGAGGCGGGCTACCGGCATGGCGTTTGTGGCCTTTGCCGAACACGACGAGGCCAAAAGCGTGCGCCCGGTCGCGTGGGCCGGGACCGAGGAGGCGTACCTGGCCACCGCGGGATCACTTGGGCCGACACAGAGCGTGGGCGCGGCCAAACCGGAACGGCCATCCGGAGCGGGAAAACCTGCTGCATCCAGGATTTCGCGACGGATCCCCAACTCGCGCCCTGGCGGGAGGACCTTTTGCAGCGCGGTTTTCGTTCGGCCATTGCCCTGCCGCTCAAGGACGAAGAGGGCCGCACGTTTGGCACCCTTACCATTCATTCCGAACAGCCCAACGCTTTTACGCCGGAAGAGATTCGGCTGCTCGAGGAACTGGCCGGCGACATGGCGTTCGGCATCGTCACCATGCGTTCCCAGGACGCACGCAAACGGGCTGAAGAAACAATCCGCCGGCAGGAGATGGAGCTGAGACAAGTTCTGGATCTCACCCCGCTGTTGGTCGCTGTATTCGGGCCCGGCAGGGAACGCCTCTATGCCAACCGCCCCACGCTCGATCATTTCGGCGTAACGCTGGAGGAATGGGCGAACAACCCCGATCCTCTCTGGTTCTATCATCCGGATGACCGGGAACGCATAGCGAGAGATGCGTACACCGGAGACGAAACTCCACATGAGTTCGAAGCGCGGTTCCGGAAAAGCGATGGGACCTACAGGTGGTTTCTATTCCGCGACAATCCCGTGCGCGACGAAGAGGGGCGCATCACGCGCTGGTATTTCTCAGCCACCGACATCGAAGACATCAAGCGCGCCGAGGAGGAGCGCACGGCGAGGGTCTGGTTCCTGGAAAGCATGGACCGCATCAACCGGGCGATGCAGGGCACAAACGATCTCGAACAGATGATGAACAATTCCATCGATGCCATGCTGTCCATTTTCGATAGCGACCGGGTGTTTTTGTACTACCCATGCGATCCGGAGGCGCCTTCGTTTGAGGTGGTCATGGAGCGGACCCGGCCCGGATTCCCGGAAGCAAGAGGCGTAATTTCCATGACCCCCGATACGGCCAGGGGCTTTCAAATAGTTCGGACGTCAAGTGGGGTTGTAACGTTTGGTCCCGGGTGCGACCACCCCTTGATAGGAGACTTCACGAAGCGTTCCGGCCACAAGTCCTCAATTGGGACCGCCTTATATCCGAAAGCGGGCAAGCCGTGGGTGCTGGCGATGCACCAGTGCTCTTACCCGCGTGTCTGGACTCCGGTCGAAAGGAAGCTCCTGGAGGAGATCGCCCGGCGCCTGGAGGACTCGCTCACCAGCCTGTTGATGTTCCGCAGCCTGCGTGAAAGCGAGAAAGCTCTGCGGCAGAGTGAAGCGTATCTGGCGGAGGCGGAGAGGATAAACCATACGGGCACCTGGGCCTGGAATCCCGCCGGCGGTATCCAATACTGGTCCAAGGAATGCTACGGGATTATGGGTTTCGATCCAGGCGAAGGTGTGCCGAGCCTGCAACGATTTCTGGAGGCAGTCCATCCAGACGACCTGCCACGATTGCGGGAGCGATTTCAGAGCGTCGCCGGCGAACTGACTAATTACGAAACCGAATACCGGATCATACGTCCGAGCGGCGAGGTCAGGGATCTTCGAGTGATCGGCCATCCCGTGGTCGATAGCGCCGGCAACTTTCTTGAATACGTTGGTACGTCGATAGATATTACCGAGCGCAAGCGTGCCGAAGAAGCGCTCCGGCAGAGCGAAGCTGAGCTTCGACAGCTCGTCGATGCGATCCCGCAGCAAGTCTTTGTTTTTGACGCAGACTGGAATCCCGTTTTTGCCAACCGGCGCGAGCTGGACTACACCGGCCTTACTCCGCAAGAGACACAGTCAAAAGACGCCGTTGCCCGAGTTTTCCATCCCGAGGATTTGAAGACGTTGGAATCCGCTCGCGAGCGAGCGCATTCCGACGCTGCTCCCTTTGAGATGGAGGCTCGAGTACGGGGGAAAGACGGAGGGTATCGCTGGTTCTTGATCCGGGACAATCCGCTGCGGGATGAGCAGGGGCGCGTCCTGCGCTGGTATGGCACGCGCACCGACATCGAGGAGCGAAAGCAGGCCGAAGAAGCCCTGCGCCGCAGCGAAGCTTACCTGGCGGACGCGCAAAGAATCACCCACACAGGCGTTTGGGCGGGCGATCGCGACAGCAAGCCGTTGTACTGGTCAGCGGAAGTGTACCGGATTTTCGGATTTGATCCGCAACACGGACTGCCGACGGCGGAACAGGCGCTCGAGCGAATACACCCGGACGATTTCGACAAGTTCCAGCGAGCCACGATCAATGAGAAAGGATATTTAGAGAGCGAATACAGAATCGTGCTGCCCGATGGAACACTCAAATACGTCTTTGGCTCAGCCCATCCCGTTTTGGATCGCAATGGAGGAATTGTTGAGGTCGTAGGCGTGATCGTGGATATTACGGAACGCAAACGCGCCGAAGAAGCCCTGCGCGAGAATGAGATGCGCTTTCGCACGTTTGTGGACCACGCGGGCGACGCCCTATTCATCCAAGATCTCGAGGATGGGACCATTATCGATGGGAACGGGCCGGCATGCGAGAGCCTTGGTTACACACGGCAGGAACTGATTGGGAAGGCGACAGTGGCCATCCACCTGGATTCGGATCGAGCGCGGCTGGAGGCAGTCGCGGGGCGAGCGGCGACAGGTGAAACCGTGGTCGACACACACCTTCATCGGCGCAAGGACGGCTCGGTGTTTCCCGTCGAAGCGAACACGAGTTCATTTCGCTATGGCGGGCGTCTCTTCCTTTTGCATGTCTCCCGGGATATCACCGACCGCTTGCGGGCCGAAAAACAGCGTGACAGGTTGCGTCAGCTTGAGGCAGATCTCGCGCACATCGACCGAGTGAATATCCTGGGAGAGCTGGCAGCCTCCATTTCGCACGAGTTGAATCAGCCCATCGCCGCCTCAATTATGAACGCCAGCCTGGCGTTGCAATGGCTTGAGCACGACCCGCCAGACCTGGCGCAAGCTCGTCAAAGGACCCTGCGAATCATCGAAGCGGGCACCCTGGGGTCGGAGATTATCGACCGTTTGCGCTCGCTCTATAAGAAAGAGCCGCCCAAACAGGAGTCGTTAACGATGAACGAGGTGATCGGCGAGATGGTTGGGCTTCTGCGCGCTGAGGCTACACGACACGCGGTTTCTGTCCGTGCGGATCTCGCTGACGGCCTCCCTATCGTCCTTGGAGACCCCGTGCAAATCCAGCAGGTGCTCATGAACCTGATGCTGAATGGCATTGAGGCGATGAGCGACACCGGGGGTGTTCTTACCGTCAAATCGCAACTGAAGGAGAACGGCCAAATCGAGATTTCTGTAAACGACACAGGGCCGGGGCTGCCAGAGGGGAAGGCCGATCAAATCTTCGATGCGTTCTTCACTACCAAGCCGCAAGGCAGCGGCATGGGCCTGGCAATCAGCAAATCCATCGTCGAATCGCACGGTGGACGCATATGGGCCAATGACAACGGCGGGCGTGGCGCGACATTCCAGTTCTCCCTGCCGGTGGCTCCCGCAGAAGCAAGCCTTCCCGCGGAAGTGTCGGAAGGGCCGTTCGTGGCGAACTATGCGGGCCCTGACAGCTCTTAATAACCGCATAATTCGCCTTAAGCGGCCAATCAGTGCCCTCTGCCAAGTCTGTGTCTGAACACCATCGATCTCAACTGCGACTAAAGATGCGGATGGGCGTGACGAGCGACAGGGTCTCGTTCTGAGGCTTGTTCTTCGCGGCACACCACGGTGAGAACCAACAGCCATCAAAACAGCCACCAAACAATTTTGGCCTCTTCGATTTCAAGAGGCCAATTCATCTTAAGATCTTTGTTTCGTTGGTGCCGGGAGGGGGGGTCGAACCCCCATGGCCGCAAGGGCCGGCGGATTTTGAGTCCGCTGCGTCTGCCAGTTCCGCCATCCCGGCGAGAGGTGGGTCGGCAAGTGCAAGTATCGCACAGGGCTTGTCTTGGATGCTACCGCCGCCCGGCCGGTACGCGGGCAAGGACGATTTCTGCCGGTAAGCAGGGCGTCGGTGTTTCGGGTGCGGGCCCGGCGCGGCGGGGCGGGGCGCGCCTCTTTGACTCCCGGCTTTCCACATGATTCCTGCGCGCAACGGCTGAGCGTCCCATGCGACAATGAAGGCAATCGTGATGACTCCTGCCTCCTCTGCAGTTGTTCCCGAGCCGGCTGCGATTACACCGGAGCTCCTCGCACAACACAGCATTGCTGCGGACGAATATGAGCGCATTCTTTCGGCGCTCGGACGCGTTCCATCTCTCACGGAACTTGGAATTTACAGTGTGATGTGGAGTGAACATTGCTCGTATAAGTCGAGCCGCGTTCACTTGAAGCGGCTGCCCACGAAGAGCGAGCGCGTAGTGCAGGGGCCGGGCGAAAATGCCGGAATTATCGATGTGGGCGACGATTGGGCCTGCGCTTTCAAGATCGAGAGCCACAACCATCCGAGCTACATTGAGCCCTATCAAGGTGCGGCGACTGGAGTGGGTGGCATCCTGCGCGACATTTTTACGATGGGTGCGCGGCCGTTGGCGGTGATGGATTCGCTGCGCTTCGGGCCGATTTCGCCGGAGCCAGGGACGGAGCCCGAGCTCGTCAATAAGAATCACTCCATCGTTGAAGGCGTCGTGAGCGGCATCGCGGGGTACGGCAATTGTTTCGGCGTGCCGAACCTCGGTGGCGAGACAAAATTTGAGGCCTGCTATAGCGGCAATCCGCTCGTGAATGCGTTTGCGCTCGGGCTGGTGCGGAAGAACGAGATTTTCTACGGGAAGGCGACAGGCACGGGGAACCCCGTGATTTACGTGGGCGCGAAGACGGGGCGCGACGGCATCCATGGGGCGACCATGGCGAGCGAGGAATTCCACGCGGGCACGGAAGCCAAGCGGCCCAATGTGCAGGTCGGCGATCCGTTCATGGAGAAGCTGCTGCTCGAAGCGTGTCTCGAAGCGATGCAGACCGGCGCCATCGTCGGCATTCAAGACATGGGTGCGGCCGGGTTGACTTGCTCGACATGCGAGATGGGCGCGCGCGGCGGCGTTGGTCTCGATGTGGAGCTCGATCGGGTGCCACAGCGCGAGACGGGCATGACTTCTTACGAAATCATGCTCTCGGAAAGTCAGGAGCGCATGCTGCTCGTCGCCGAGAAGGGCCGCGAGCGAGAAGTTTTGCGCGTGTTTGAGAAGTGGGGATTGGACGCGGTGATTGTCGGGACAGTGGAGCCTGAGCCTCGGTTGCGGATTCGGCATCACGGCGAGTTAGTGGCTGATATTCCGAACCAATCGCTAACGGACGATGCACCGCTTTACCGGCGGCCCGTTGGCACATGGAAGGCCCCGGTTCCGGTTGATCCGCCCGCAGACGTTCTGGCTGAATTGGCGAAAGACCGCGACTACACAGCCGACCTGAAGAAGCTGCTGGCGAGCGCCAATGTCTGTTCGAAGCGCTGGGTCCACGAGCAGTACGACACCATGGTGCAGACCAACACGGTGCTGGGGCCGGGCGGCGAAGCGTGCGTGATGCGGATCAAAGGCACTGGCGCCGATGGCCATGAGCGCGGTTTGGCGATGGCGCTCGATGGCAATGGACGCTGGGCCTATCTCGATCCAAAGCTCGGTGCAATGCACGCAGTGGCGGAAGCGGCACGCAAGGTTGCCTGCACGGGAGCGTTGCCGGTGGCGGCCACCAACTGTCTTAACTTCGGCAATCCTGAAAAGCCGGAGATCATGGCGCAGCTTTCGTCGGCGATTGACGGCATTGCCGAGGCCTGCACTGCCCTGGGCACGCCAATCACCGGTGGCAACGTATCCTTATATAACGAGACGCGCGGTGAAGGAATTTATCCGACGCCGGTGCTGGGCATCGTGGGGATCCTGGACGATGTAACGAAGGCGGTGCCTGCGGGATTCCAGCATGCGGGGGATGCCATCCTTCTGTTGTGGCCTATTCCGCGAGGCAAAGATCCAGACCCCAAGCTTGAAGTTCCGCTCGACCCTTTGCCGATCAGCCAGTACCCTTTTCCTGCTCTGGAACAGGAACCGCGAGCGAAAGAGACCGCAGACGCTACGGAGGAAGAGGCGAGAGAAGACCTGATCGCGTTCGGCTCCTCTGAATTTGCCAAGGTGATTCTTGGTGGGATCTGGGGCAAACCGCCCAACCTCGATCTCGACGCTGAAGCCGATCTGCACACGCTGCTGCGGGGACTCGCCGATCGGAAGCTGGTTCACTCGGCGCGCGATATCTCCGATGGTGGCATTGCAGTCGCGGTGGCGCAAGCTGCGTTCGCGCGGGGCATCGGCGCGACGGTCGATCAGGAGCAGTCTCTCTTGGCTCATCCGCTATTCGGGCTCTTCGCTGAGCAGGCGTCCACTGTCTTCGTCACCGCGACAGAGAATCATATTGGAGCCATCGAAAAGCTTGCGGGTGAATACAACTTTTTCGTTTCGCGCATCGGCACAACGGGCGGAAATCGCCTGGAGATTTCAGTCGATCGGGAACCGTTCATTTCCACGCCGCTGGATGACCTTCGCAGTGTCTGGGCGAAATCGCTCGAAGCAACCCTCCATGGTGAGGTGACGGCATGACGCAAGGCTTCCTTCGCGGCGCAGCCTCCGCCCGCCGTGCGCGCAGCACCGACGGCATGAGCCGGTTGTTGTTTCAGGGCGTTGCAGGCGCGACCGATGAGTTCGCGTTGATCAAAACCGCCACGAGCGCCACGGATGGCCGCGAAGCGGCGGTTCGCCGTGCGCGGAGCACCGACAAGCTGCGCGAAGAATGCGGCGTCGTCGCGATCCACGGGCATCCAGACGCGGCGCGGCAGGTGTATCTCGGGCTCTACGCACTGCAGCATCGCGGGCAGGAGTCGGCGGGCATTGCCTCGGCCGATGGGCAGCATCTGGCCAACATCAAAGGCATGGGATTGGTCTCGGAAATCTTCACCGACGATGTGTTGAGAAAGCTACCCGGCACAATGGCTATAGGCCACACACGCTATTCCACTACCGGCGATTCGGCATTGCTGAATGCGCAGCCCATTCGGGTCGATTCGACCAAGGGACTGATCGCGATTGCGCACAACGGAAACCTCGTCAACCTTGGTAATGTGCGCGCGCGGCTGGAACGCGATGGGGCGTATTTTCAAACGACGTCGGACTCCGAGATTATCGTGCAGTTGATTGCTCATTCAAATCAGCACACGCTGGTTGACTGCATCGCCGATTCGCTATCGCAGATAGAGGGCGCATTTTCGATTGTGATGATGACGCGCGATCGTATCTTTGCGGCGCGCGATCCACGCGGGTTTCGTCCGCTTTCGATGGGGCGCATCCGCAATACCGACGGCCCCGACACAATCGTTTTCGCTTCCGAAACCTGTGCGTTTGACCTGCTGCGCGCCGAGTATGAACGCGACGTGCTGCCCGGCGAATTAGTCATGGTGACCGATGACGGCGTCACGAGCCGCCAATTTGCAACGGGCGTACCGCAATCGAGCTGCGTGTTTGAGCATGTGTATTTCGCGCGACCGGACAGCCGCATTTTTGGCCGCTGGGTGCAGGAGAGCCGCGATCAGATGGGCCGGCAACTGGCGCGTGAGTCAGGCGTGGCTGCGGACGTTGTGGTGCCGGTTCCCGACTCTGGCGTTACTGCTGCGCTTGGCTATGCGGAAGAAGCGAAACTTCCCTTTCGCCTCGGCTTGATCCGCAACCACTATGTGGGCCGCACCTTCATTGAGCCGGAGCAGCGGGTGCGCGATTTTGGCGTGCGTTTGAAGCTCAATCCGGTGCGCAATCTGCTGGAAGGCAAGCGCGTCATCCTGATTGACGATTCCATTATTCGCGGGACAACGAGCCGCAAGATCGTGCGCATGGTGCGTGGAGCGGGTGCGAAGGAAGTGCATTTGCGCATTAGTTGCCCGCCGACGATTTCGCCGTGCTTCTATGGTGTGGATACGCCGAGCAAGCGCGACTTGATCGCAGCGAACAATTCGGTCGAAGAGATTCGCCGCTACATCGAAGCCGATTCGCTTGCGTATCTTTCGCTGGAAGGATTGCTCAAGAGCTGCGACGGTGGCGAGGGCAACAAGTACTGCACTGCCTGCTACACAGGCAACTATCCTACGCAATGGGTGGATGTGGATGAGATTCTGCCGGCTGCCGCGAGCGTATAAGCGGCCTCGAGCTTTCTCAAATTAATCGGATTTATGCGGTCTCGCCTGCGAGTTCTGCGCTTTGTGCGGCGGAAGCTTTGGTTCGCGCCAGGTTTCGCGTCAGCACAAACATGGCCAACGCCGCGGCCAGGCTGGGAACCATCAGCCCGCGGAGTCCGAGCCAGTAGCTCCCGGTTCTGTCTTTCATCACGCCCATCCAGTAGGGACCGACGAATCCGCTGAACATGGTGATGGTGTTCATGGCGGCAATGCCTGCGGCCGCGGCGCGTCCCGTCATGAATTGCGTGGGGACCGCCAAGGCCGGAGCCTGCAGGGCGTTGAATGCTACAAAACTAACTGCGAGGGCCACGACGACTAACCAGGGCGGCCTTGCGAAACTGGCAGCGAGATAGCCGGCGGCCATCACGCAACAGGGCACGATGCAATGCAGCGCCCGGTCTCCGGTGCGGTCAGAGTTTGTACCCCCGAAGAGCATCCCTATCGCACCAAGCAGGCCGAAGCAGGCCACCAGATATCCGACTTGGCTGACGGTCCAGCCAGTAACGCCCTGCAGAATTGCCGGCGCCGAAAAACCGTAGGCATAGCTGCAGGTGAGCGCACTGAAAAAGAACAGCCCGATCAACCAAACCTTGGGAGAGAGCAACGCCTGCATCACGCCTGCTTCGCGGCCGAGGTCCGCATGCGCGCTGTCGGCTTCGAGCTGACGCTGCAGCCACGATTTCTCATCGGGAGTGAGCCATTTGGCCTGCGCGGGACCATCGGGTAGCAGCCCGAAAATCACGAGGCTGAACAATGCAGCCGGCAGTCCTTCCAGGAGAAAGAGCCATTGCCAACCGGCGAGGCCGAGTTTGCCTTGCAAACCCAGCAACCATCCAGCGACGGAGCCCATGAGCACGGAGCTGAGCGGGAGAGCGACGTAGAAGCGGCTGACTGCGCGTGCTCGCATAGCAGCCGGAAACCAGAGAGTGAGGTAGTAAATGACGCCGGGGAAGAATCCTGCTTCTGCCATGCCGAGCAGCAGGCGCACGGAATAAAACTCCAACGGTGTGCGCACAAACATCATGGCCGCGGCGAGCAGGCCCCACGTGAGCATGATACGGGCAAGCCAGCGCTTGGGACCGAATCGCAAGAGCAAGAGGTTGGAGGGGACTTCGCAGAGAGCGTAGCCGATGAAAAACAATCCTGCACCGAGGCCATAAACGGTTGCACTGAAATGCAGGTCGCTGTTCATGCGCAGCGAGGCGAAGCTGATGTTGATGCGGTCCATGTAGGCCAAGCCGTAGCCGATGGAGATGATAGGCAGCAGGCGCCACGCGGCTTTGCGCTGAGCTGAAGCGCCAATAGCCGCGAGGTCGGACTCCCTGAGCGCGCATGCGGTTTGGGACGGCTTATCGCTCGCGGCTGGAAGCAACGGACACCTCTTTCGGTCCTCGGAATTGAGAACGGGCCCAAGGGAACGCTGCCTTCAGCGTGGTAAGCAGACTTTACCATGGACAGAGGTGCTCGGTTGATTCGCGCCGCAGTGCATGAGTGCTGTGATAGCATCCGCCTGTTGAAAGGCCGAAGCTAACGGCGGCGGATCGTCGGCATTTGCAGTTCTTTTCTTGCTTGACCTGAGGTTGGCATGACTCGTTCGCGTTTGCTGTTTGGGACCGCGGTATTTCTTGGTTCTTTTCTGCTCTTTCTTGTCGAGCCTATCGCGGCGAAACAGTTGTTGCCGGTGCTGGGGGGGTCGGCTGCGGTTTGGATTACCTGCCTGGTATTTTTTCAAGCTGCGTTGCTGTGCGCTTACCTCTACGCCCATTGGCTTTCGCGCAGTTCGCAATGGAACCTGCATTCATTGCTGCTTTTGCTGGCCGCCGTCGTCGCGATTGGGTGGGCCGTGCGCAGCTATGGAGTTGGGATCGGATCGGAGCATCCGATCGCGACGGTGTTTGTCGCGCTGAGCGCATGGATCGGCCTGCCTTTTCTTGTGCTCGGAGCCACGAGTCCCCTGATGCAGGTTTGGTGGACGCGGATTGAGGCGAGTGAAGTTCCCTATCGGCTGTTTGCGCTTTCGAACCTCGCGTCGTTGCTTGCACTGGCCCTTTATCCGAGCCTGATCGAGCCGCATTTCACTTTGCAAATGCAAAGGATTGGGTGGGCTTGTGGATTCGCCGTTTTCGCAATCCTGTCGATTAGGTTGACTTGGAAGACACGATCCGCACAATCGGCGTCGAGTCAGATCAACGTGGGGGAGGATGCGAGCCTTCCCAGATCGCCATTGAGCGACAAGATTCTTTGGGTACTGCTGCCCATGGGCGCGGCCATGCAGTTGAGCGCGGTGACGAGCTATCTGACAGCGAATATCGCCGCCATTCCACTGCTTTGGATTCTGCCTCTCGCGGTCTATCTCATCACCATCATTCTCGCGTTTCAATTCCCTCACCTGCTACCGCGCGGCATCGTCACGCGCTTGCTCATCGTGATGCTCGGTGGCCTGGCCTACATGTTGTCCAAGACCGACGTTTCTATTCCGATGCGGATCAGCATTCTGTTCTTCCTGATCGAGATCTTCGTTTCGTGTTTCTTCTGTCACAGCGAGGCAGTCGCTCTTCGACCCAAGCGGCCCTCGGAATCCACGCTCTTTTATCTGCTGTTTGCTGCCGGTGGCGCGCTCGGGTCCTTCGTCATTGGCATTGCGTCGCCCTTGGTCTTCCGGTTCAACTACGATCTGGCGCTCACTTTTCTGGTGACTGCGTTGCTCGCGTTCATCGTGACATGGAAGGAGGGATGGAGCCAGCGGATGCTGTGGGCGGCGGCCAGCATCATGATGGCGGTGCTCGTTTCATGGGTTCACATCGCCTCTCAGCGTGAGACCATCGCGGCCGTGCGCAATTTCTATGGCACACTGCGCGTTCGACAGCACCACGGTTATCCTGGCTCAGTAATGCGCACACTCACCAATGGGACCATCCAGCACGGCACGCAATATTTTGGGACGGAGCAACTGCGGCGAACGCCGACGACCTACTATGCCGAGGACTCCGGCGTGGGGCTTGCTATCCGATACTGCTGCGAGGGACACCCGCGCCGGATCGGCGTGATCGGCCTCGGTGCTGGAACACTCGCCGCGTACGGGAGACCGGGCGACACCATCAGGTTTTACGAAATCAATCCAGCGGTCGCGCCCATTGCTCAGAATGTCTTTACTTACATTCGAGACTCAGGGGCGCACATCGAAATCGTCGAGGGCGACGGCCGCCTATCACTCGCACATGAAGAGCCCCAACGATTCGATGTGCTGGTTGTCGACGCATTCTCAGGGGATGCAATTCCCTTGCACCTGCTGACTACGCAGGCGGTTACGCTCTATCGCAAACACCTGGCGCCAGGCGGGATTGTGGCCTTTCATATTTCGAATCAACATGTCGATCTGGCACCTCCCATCGCGTTGCTGGCCAAGGGGGCGGGCATGGAAGCTGTGCGGGTTTCCAGCGGCCCCAAAGACGAGATTGGTGAATTTGGCGCCACCTGGATGCTGCTCACCGATGATGCCGTCTTCCTTGCGCGGCCTGAAGTCGCGGCCCATGCCCACACAGCTGCCGAAAAGCCGGGTTTACAGGTATGGACGGACGATTATTCGAGTCTGCTTCCAGTCCTGCACTGGTGAGAGGGGCATCGGCAAGAGAGCCTTGTCTCAGCCCGCCCAGGGATTCAGCAGCTTCATTTTGATTCCGCGCAGATCGCCGACATTTCGCGTAACCAGCGTCATGCCGCGCGACGCGGCTGTAGCGGCCATCAGGGTATCCACGACGGGTCTCGGACGCTCGGCGGACCATTCGCCCCACAGCCGCGCAGTGGCCGCGTCGATTCCGAGGATGCGTTCGGCAAAGCTGTATTCCAGCCCGTCGACCCACGCGGCGAGGTTCTTAGCCGCACCAGAATCGCTGCGTCCCTTCGCCGCGACTCCCTTTCGCAATTCGCCCAGCGTGAGCACGCTGATATAGAGCGCGGTGGCCTCTGCGTTCTCCAAAAAAGACAGTACGCCTGCGTCTGCTTTTCTCTTACGTGTCTCGCTCAGGACGTTGGTGTCGAGCAGGTACTCGATTCGCCCGTTCACAAATCGATCTCCCGTCCTGTGTCGCGATCACGCGCGATTTCAAAGCGGTCTACCTTCGGACCGCCGAGCAGATACTCTTTGAGGTTTGGCTTGTGGGCGGTGAGCGCGCGGTAATCCGCGATCGAGAGAATGACAGCTCGCTCGGCTCCGTGCCTGGTTATGATCTGCGGGCCCTTCTGACTGGCCTCCTCGATCAACTCGCTCAGACGCGTCTTTGCTTCCTGAACCTGCCAAACCGCCATAGCACCTCCGAAGCCTATTTCAACCATAATTCTAGTCATTTTAGTCGTAAATGGCAATTCTGGCGTTCGGTGGTTTTTGTCACAGGACGTTCATATATCGGGTGTGATAGCATCCGTTTTCTTAAAGCGAGACGTCCGTGGACTCCCTCTGATTTTGTTCCCCGGACGCCTGCCGGAGACTCTCCTGATGGACGAGGAAGACGGCAGACCGGGCCCTCGAGCCCGCCAATTCGGACGCGTTGACGTCCCGAGGGACGTGTTCATGAGCTCCCTGTGCCGCTCGCGCTTGATTCCTGGCCAAGCCGTGCACTTCAACCAAATTCTGATCGCCAGCATTCCTTCACGCCAATCGTTTACCGCAATTCAAACCAAATCGAATTCCGCGCCTTTTTTCTGGCGCGGACCTGCCGAAGGCGTCCGCCTCACCGCAGGTGGAGGAGAAGCACATGAAAACGTATCAGGGAAGTGAGATCCGCAACGTAGCTGTAGTGGGGCATGCGCACAGCGGCAAAACAACTCTAATTGCCGCTCTGCTGCATGCCGCGAAGACAACACCAACCCAGGGCCGCGTGGAAGACGGCTCCGCAGTGACCGCCTACGACGAAGAGGAAGTAGCCCGCAGAATCACCATGCAGAATGCCGTTGCCTATGCCGAGTGGCAGGGCACGAAGATCAATTTTGTCGATACGCCCGGGTTCCACATGTTCAACCACGAAGCCCGCGCTGCGCTGCTGCCCGTGGAGGCAGCCGCCGTGGTGGTGAATGCCCAGAACGGCGTGGAAGCCGTGACCGAGCGGGTGTGGAAGTTCGCCGAAGAGGCCAATGTTCCCCGCTTCGTGGTGGTGAACCAGATGGACCACCCCAAGGCGGGTGGCGCGAACGGATTAAGCGCGCTGATTGACGATCTGCACGATCGCTGGGGCCGGTTGTGTGTGCCGGTGCAGCTGCCCATCAGCGGGGCCGATGGATTCCATGGCATTGTCGATCTGGTCACGATGGAGGCGTTTTACTACACGCCTGGCGGCGATGGGCGGGGCAAGATCGGCGAGGTTCCTGCGTCATTGACGGGCGCGGCCAAAGCTGCCCACGAGGCGCTGGTCGAGTTGGTGGCGGAAGGTAAAGACGAGCTGATGGAGGAATATTTTGCCGAGGGCACGATTCCGGAGCAGCATCTGATTACGGCGCTCCATGAAGCGATTCGCGAGGATCGTATCTTCCCAGTACTGTTTGTCAGTGGACAAGCAAATATGGGCGCCGATCATTTGCTCGACTTCATCAAGGTGTATGCGCCTGCGCCGACAGAGCGCGCGCCGATTCCCGTGAAGGCGGTTGCGCTTCAAGCTGTGACGGCGAATGGAGGCGGAGGCGAGAGCGGAGGCGGTTCAGGCATGCTCACGCGCAAAGTGGATGATCGCGAGCCCACGGCGCTGGTGGTGTTCAAGACCATGTCCGACCCATTTGCGGGGCGCATTTCGTTTTTCAAGGTGATCAGCGGCGTGGTGAAAAACGATGCGACGCTTGAGAACTACACGCGGCGTGGGCAGGAGCGCTTCGCGCATTTGAGTGTGATGCAGGGCCGCAAGGCTGTCGAAGTCGTGGAGCTGCATGCGGGCGATTTGGGCGCTGTGGCGAAGTTGCGCGAAACGTTTACCGGCGACACGCTGGGACAAAAGGGTAGCGATATCCAGGTTGAATTGGCTGCTCTACCCGAGGCCGCGATGACCTATGCCATCGAGCCGAAGAGCCGTGCAGACGAAGACAAGCTGGCGCCCGCGATTCACAAGCTGATGGAAGAGGATTTGCTGATCCGGTTCTTCCGCGATCCGCAGACCAACGAGTTTTTGATCGCCGGCGCCGGGCAGCCGCACATCGAGGCGATTGTGTCGCGGCTGAAAAAGCGCTACCACGCCGAAGTGACACTCAAAGCGCCGAAGGTGCCGTACCGCGAAAGCATTCGGGGACGCACCGAGGGGCATGGACGCCACAAAAAGCAAAGCGGCGGGCACGGGCAGTTCGGCGATTGCAAAATCAGGATGGAGCCGACGGCACGCGGAGCAGGTTTCGAATTCGCGAATGAAGTTTTCGGCGGCGCCATTCCTCGGCAGTTTATTCCGGCTGTAGAGAAAGGCATTGTCGAGTCAGCGGCGCGCGGTTATCTGGCTGGCTATCCGGTGGTGGACTTCAAGGTGACGGTCTTCGACGGCAGCTATCACGATGTCGATTCGAACGAAATGTCGTTCAAGATGGCTGGGCGGCTTGGCGTTTCGCAAGTGCATGGAAACGGCCAAGCCGTGTCTGCTGGAACCGATCATGAAGGTCGAGATCGAAGCGCCGGACGAGTTTGCCGGGACACTGATGGGCGACCTGAACAGCCGGCGCGGGCGTGTACAAGGCATGGAGTCCAAGGGGCGGACGACGGTGATCAATGCGGAAGTGCCGATGGCTGAGATGCTCACGTACGGCACTCTGCTGACCTCAATGACGCAGGGAAAGGGCAGCTACCGCATGGAGATGAACCACTACGACATTGTGCCGCAATTGGTGGCGGACAAGATTCTGGCCAATGCGAAACGGCCGGTGGAAGAGGAAGAGGAGTAACCGTCATCCCACGGAGGTTCGTCAGCGAGTGTGTTCGCTTCAAGGGGCCACAAGGCTGCGGAAAGAGTCACGGGTTCCGTGGAGAGTCATGAAATACATCCCTCCGCGGCTATTAACGCGGCGTGGATCGACTTATCGGCACGAGTAAACTCGTGTCCTTCAAAACCGCTCTTGGGACAAGCTTTCCCGCAGCCTGTTACAGCCTTCGGGAGGCGCTGCAGACGGCATAATCCTGTGCCTTGGCAAGCAGGGCCTGCTGAGTTGCGGGGTCAGGAGGAGCGGTTTTAGGCAGGTCGGTGTCAGGCGGGGCGAGCATGGCGCTGCGTGCTTCAAGCACATACATCTGCTCAGTGGAGAGCGGCCCATCGACGAGGTCGACCATGCCGTTCATGGCGGCCGGGGTCAGTTCTTCAGTCAGCTCAATCTGTTTCAGTTCGTTGGCAACTTGTGCGTCGCTCTTCTGAGAGTGATGCAGACCTGTGAGCACATCTTGCAACTGAGCCACGGTCATCTTTTTCGAATCGGCGGACAACAGGCTGGGGGCCACGACTACGAGCAGAAAGAATAACTCGCGGCGTTTCATAATGTCATCCTTGATGAAACTGGAAGCGGAAGTATTGTAGCGATTGGCCGTAAACCCTGCATCAGCGATTTGGCCAGTTTATCGGGACCGGCGACGAGGGCAGCTGCGGGAGACTGAGGCGCTCCGATCGGGTGTGGTCTCATTTGAATCGGGTAGCTTCATACAAATGACAGAACTCGTCACGGAGTTATAAAATCGGCCCGTTGCGGAGAGTCCATGCTCACCCGAACCGGCCTTGCACGACTCGCCCTCTTTGGTTGCATCCTTCCGGCGTTGCTCCCGAATCGGATATCGGCCCAGAACCCGACACCCAGTCCCGAGACCCCGACCGTTCGATCGGAGAGCAGGGCTGTCGTCGTCGATGTCCTGGTCACCAATGACGGCAACGACCCCGTCTCCGGCCTGCGGCAAGAAGACTTTGAAGTCAACGAAGATGGCCATCCTCAGCATGTCGTCTTCTTCGAAGAGCACAAACCGCAGAGCGCAAAGCCGGCAGAACTGGTTCCGATGCCGCCCAATGTCTTCACCAACGTTCCGTCTGTTCCGCCAACAGACACCAGCAACATCCTGCTGCTGGATGGCCTCAACACGCCTCGCCAAGATCAAAGCTTCGTCCGCGAACAGGTCATCAAGCTGGTAAGCTCCTTGCCCCCCGGAACTCCGCTGGCCGTCTTTAGCCTCGCGTCGAAGCTCAAAATGGTGGAGGGTTTTACCACCGATCGCACAGCGCTGCTCGCCTCGTTGCAGGACAAGAAGCATGTCCTGTGGCCGGAGACCACCGAGGTCTCGCGGGCCCCGGAGGAGGACGGAGACGACGCCCACCGCCTTGCGATGATGGGCATGATGCGACAAGCTGGATCGGATATCGCAGCCAATGGGCGCCTCCAGGAAGATTTCAAGTCGTACGAGGCAACCGATCGGGTCGAAATGACTGCCGAGGCCCTTGAAAATCTCTCCCGGTATCTGGCCCGGATTCCCGGACGCAAGAATCTCTTTTGGGTTGCCAGCCGATTTCCGATCTCCTTCTTTCCGGTCGCAGGCAGCAAGACGGAAGTCGAGGTGGCGCAATCGGCGAGTGGAACCAGCCAACAATCGGGATCGCCTCAACCTCCGCGCCCCAGGGAATCCGCTCAGGTCGCGCAACAGAGCGGCCTGCTCAAGGAGACTGCGGATCTCCTCACCGTTTCCCGTGTAGCTATCTATCCCGTAGGTGCTCGCGGAGTAGAGACAACGAACTCGGACGAATCTCAGGAGTGGAAATCGAGCATTGCCGTTGGCGGAGTGAAGCGGGAGCTGGGTGGAATCGCAAGCAACTACGCCGTGATGGCCGCGCTCGCATCGGAGACCGGCGGCCAGGTCATTCAGAACGCCAATGACCTGAGCGGCACCGTAGCCCATGCCATCGACAACGGCTCCCACTACTACACGCTCAGTTACACGCCCACCAACAATGTCATGGACGGCAGGTTTCGCACCATCCAAATCAAACTCGCCGACAGCAAATACAAGCTTTCCTATCGACAGGGCTATTATGCCTTCGACTCAACAGCCCCCCAGCCCAAAGCAAAGTCCGGCCGCAAAGCCGAATCCGACGCAGAGACCGACGCCAACCCGCTGCAACCCCTGATGGAACGCGGCGCGCCCAGCTCGACCCAGATTCTTTACGCCGTACGCGTCGAACCCGCCAACCCCCAACCCCCTGCGAATGCCGAACGCGCGGGAGACAACGCCAAGCTCGGCAAACCCTACACGCGGTACGCGGCTGACTTCCTGATCCAGCCAAAAGACATTCATCTTGACGCCGCTACCAATGGCGATCGCCGCGGCAGGGTTGAGATCGAAATAGTCGCGTACGACCGAGATGGCAAAGCACTCAACTGGACCGGAAGCACCGCAAACTTGAATCTCAAGCCGGCCGCCTTCGCTTCGATTGAAAAATCCGGCTTGCGCACCCACATGGAGCTCGACATACCCCGCGGGGAGGCATGGCTTGCAACCGGCATCTACGACTGGACCACGGGCAAAGCCGGGACACTTGAGATTCCACTCAATTCCCTCAAGGCGGAATCTGCCGCCAAGTAGACTCACTCGGCGAGGAGCCTGGAGGTGTTGCGAGGCTCCTCCGTCTTTCATCCGAATCGGACTCTAGAGTGTCCCCTGGTCTTCGGACTCCCTGAGCGGCTGGTTGGCCTCGTATTTGGCTTGATGCGCCCTGAGTCTCGCTGTCAGATCGGCGTCTCCCTGCTTTTGCGCGAGCGCCAGAGCCAGGTTCAGCGCCTCTTTGGCCTGGTCGAAGCGGCCAGTCTCCGCATAGGACGCCGAAAGCGTATCCAGAACCGCGATGTCCTGCGCCTGGGTCAGATCCCTTGCCCGTTCCGCCAATATCACCGCCTCAGGACCGCTGCGGAGCGACGGATCCGCGCTGGTAGCCATCAAGCTGGCGGCCAGCGTCAGTACCGAAACCCGATCCGGCTCTCCATCCAGCGCTAACCGCAGTTGGGTCAGCGACTCCCGATACTTCCCCTGCATGTAATAGGCGAACCCCAGCCCCTCGTGCCCCTGAAAGAATCCGGGGTAGATACGCACAGTATTTTGCCAGGCGTCGATTGCCTCCTCGACCCGGTGCTCCTGCATCTCCGCGGCGCCCAGATTGTAGAAGGCATCAAGGAACATCGGGTTGGCCTGAGTGGCCTTCTTCAGATAGAAGATGGCCTCCTTCGCTCTGCCCGCGTCGGTCATTGCCGATCCCATGCCGTTATTCACACGTGCGTCGTCGGGGTCCGTGGCGATGGCTTTTTTCCACGCCTCAATGGCTCCGGCCTTGTCCCCCGCCGTCTGCAGATTTCCTGCCTCGTCGATCAGGCGATACAGTTCCGAAGCCGGTGAAGTCATATCGAGGATGGCGTCAGGCGCGATGTTCACGAACTCCGGCAGATTGACGGCCCGATTTGCGGCCGTGGAATCCTCGATGAGTATCGGCGGAGAGTCGTTTCCGTCCTGGTCGATGTGGGTCAAATACATCTGGGTGTAGGGCGAACGGCTTTTGGAGGAAAAGACCATCCACCGCCCATTCGGAGAGAAGCTGTGCCATGAGTTCATCAGGGGCGTATTGCAACGCATCTTTCGCGCCTCGCCCCCTGAGGCCGGAACCATATAAAGCTCGCTGTCGGGACGCATCAGTTGCGCATTGCGGGATTTCACGAAGACAATCCAGCGGCCGTCCGGCGAGATTTTTGGGAAGCTGTTGCTCATGCCATTGTTTGAAGCCCCGAGCACCGGTTCCGCCACTCCACCCTTACCATCGTTAAACGGGACGCGATACAGGTTGTATTGGATTTGGACCTCATTCGGGTCATTGGCCTCGATTGGCAGCGGAACTCCGACGGGATGCGGCTCCTTTGCTTCGGCGCGGACAAAGACAACGTATTTCCCATCGGGACTCCAAACCCCATCGGTCTGGACATAGCGGGGATCGTCCGCTCCGGGCAACGGTTCCCGCCGGCCGGTGTCGCGGCTGTACCAGGTCAGGATTCCGCGAGTGGGATAGAAAACCTGGAGAAATCGATAGTCCTTGAAATTGGTGACAAAATACGAACTCCCGATCGACTGGTCGCGTCCGGCAAACGTGGTCAGAACATACCTTCCGTCAGGAGACACCTGAGACATGAAGCCGACCCGCGACTGACCCACACGCAAGTCGGTGTTCCAGGAGACCGTATCCTCATTGCGAATGGTCATGTGCTGCCGGACCGGAACTACGGCGTAAAGCCCCTTGTCGTTGCCAGGGCCGTCCACATCCATCCCCATTGTCTTGCCGTCGGCTGAAAATGAGTGGCAGTTCGCGCAGGTGTGCAGACCGGTCATCAGCAGCCGGCTCTCCGGTTTACCGACGTCGCGCAACCGCCACGCAATCAGGCTCAACTTGGAGGGCGCCAGCGGCTGCACGACATGTTTGGCTCCCTCGGACGGCATGAGCGGCACATCGCGGTAAAAGATCGGGGCACCGACCGGGTCGGCCGACGTGGTCAGCGTGACTCGTCCCTCACTCACCGTCCGGCCGGACTCATCCAGTCCCGTGATCTCTACGGTCGCCGGACCCTTTACCGAGTGCTTCCTGATGAGCGCCCAGAGATCCGGGTCCGGCTTCCATGTATGGTCTGCTGCCTGCTCAGGCGTCAGAAATGGCGGCTTGTTCGCCGTAGAAACGCACTGAGGATCGATCGCACCAATCTTGATCCCCTCACCAGGCGAAGTGAGATGAATGGTCTTGCGAGAGTCCGCGAAACTCACGTCGATACGCCAGGAGCGCGCGGATGCCTCCGCATCCCGCCAAAGAAAAGTAGGTGCAACCATATCCGGAGGAAAAATCGCTCCCTGCTGCGGGTAGTCCACGGTGATGGCCGGTTTTATCGGCTCGGCCGCCTGCACCTCCGGGCCAGCCTGCCTCGAAGCCGCCATGGCCGTCAGCCCAATTACTCCCTGGAGGCGCAGGAAGCAAACCGTGAGCAGCAGGGTCCCAAGCAGCGCCAACCCGACGGCCGACAACCGTCCCTGCCGAAAACTCGTTACAGTCTCCTTCGCCCGCACCGCACCTACCCCGGTTGCAACCCTAGCGGCGAAAAGCCGCGCAAGCTGTGACCAGGGTCACGCGGAGGAAGGCAATCCCTCCAGGGCCACCGAGCTCATTTTTGGCAAATAGACGACGATGTGGCGGAGTGCTCCAACGAGCCACCGTGGATTCCTCGTTTTAATCCGGAGGCACCGCTCCAGGATGGGACCTTGGATGGGACCTTGGATGGGACCTTGGCTGGGATCTTGTCGCGTCTCTTGTCGAGCGCTCTTTCCCAAACAGCAATTCGGACCAAAGTTGGCCAAAAGAGTGACATTTAATCATTCTTTTCCCCGCTATACTATCTGGCATGAGAAGTAGCGACCTTCGCATCGGTCCGGTCGGACCTCGGAGCATCGTACGTAAGATAGCGCCCCGGATTCGTGGCGTGGTTTGCCTGGCTGTCGTTATGTTTATGCCATGCGCCGCTGGCATTCCCCAGCAGGTAGGGAACGGATTGCCCTATCCGCCGCCTTCGCCGGGAGTTCCTCCGATGAATCAGACTGCGAATCCAACCGCGGACGCCAACCGGCTCATGCTGGATTCGATGAAACACCAGGACAACCTTAAACGGTTTGAATCGATGAATGTGCAACGCCAGAAAGAAATGACATCGGACGCCGCAAAATTGATTCTGCTGGCCCATCAGTTGAAGACCGAGATGGACAAGGGGACACCGGATGCGGTTTCAATATTTGAGATCCGGGAGGCTGAACTGATTGAGAAGCTGGCGCACGGCATTCAACATAAGATGAGGGTGTCGATTTCCAATTAGCTTCTTAGCTTCCCTGCCTGAGTTCCACTCTGGGAAAACTCAAGAACACAATTCCCCAACAACGCCGTATGGCGATCGAAGGGCAGCCTCAGAACTCCCGTGCTCAAGTTCGGCGCCGGGTGAGAATTGCAAAAAGATACATTCCCACTGCTGCATTTTCTCTCTATACTGCGCGGAAGAGAGCTGTGCGCAAGGGTGTTCCTTCGGAACGATTCGATAAAGGTGCTAATCGGAAAGTTGGCGCAGAGCGTCCCGACCGCAGGATTGCGGTTGGCGAAAACTTAGATAGGAGGTTTGCGATGAGGATACCGTCAAGGTTTTTTCCCTTTTGCCAGGGGGATGGACGGATGAGCTGTTTGGAAAATTTGGCTTGCCTGGGAATCCTCGCCTTCGGCTCAATTTCACTCGCCGCGGCGCAGCATCCTGCTCAGGGCAGCGCGGCTCAACCACCCGTGGCCCAGACGCCACCGCCTGCAGGGGCGCCAGCGGGCACTTCCAAGGCCACACCTCCGCAGACTCCGCAACAGAAGCAGCTCGCCGACGATACCGCGAAGTTGCTGACTTTGGCGAACGAACTGAAGGCCGAACTCGACAAGAGCAACAAGGATACGCTTTCACTGAGCGTGATCAAGAAGGCCGAACAGGTTGAGAAGCTCGCGCAAAAGGTGCGGGATGAGATGAAGGCCCGTCTGCAAAACTAGAGCACTCTAAGTTCCCCGGGCTTGAGCTGCTGCCCATTGGACGGCCCAAGATAAAAATCGAGACCTCTCCGATGGTCTGGCCGCAACTCCAACTGCAAAGAATTCCGACGACACCACCTTGCCCAAAGATTTCGGGGGGGCACGAATTCTCCAAGTGGGGCGAAATAGAGAAGACGATTTCACTGGAATCCAAAATCAAAATCGGGGTACACTCTAAAAACCGCGACACGCGGGCACCGGAGGAGAACAATGCTTCAGCCTAGCGCCGTACGAATTCGACCTATTCGCTGAACATTGCCTCGGGATCCTATCCTGTTTTACCCGAGGTCAACTTCAGCCTCGGGGTGAACCTGCACAAACCAATTTGATTTTGATCGCAGCGTGAGCCCTTTCGCGTCTGCCGTGCCTTTTCGCACGGCATTGTGGAGTTCTCCATGTCATTGATTGAAACGACTGCGCCGCAGCCGGCGGACGAAAGTCTGTCCGCGGAGACCGCGGCGGATTTGCAGGCGCGCGGGTTATGGTCCTCGGTGCGCGAAGCGCTGCGCGGGACGCACCAGGACTACACAATAGGAAGCCTGAACCGCTCCATCTTTCTCCTGGCCATTCCGATGGTTTTGGAGATGGTGCTGGAGTCGTTGTTTGCCGTTGTCGATGTGTTCTGGGTGGGCCGGTTGGGCGCGAATGCCGTTGCCACGGTGGGCATTACCGAGACGATGCTGGCCCTGGTGATGGCGATCGGCATGGGCATCTCTCTGCCGGCAACAGCCATGGTGGCGCGGCGTATCGGCGAGAAGGATCCGGAAGACGCGGCGATTGCCGGGGTGCAGGCGATCGGGCTGGGCCTGACGATCAGCCTGGGGATCGGGATTCCGGCGGGAATTTTTGCGCCGCAATTGTTGGGTTTGATGGGCGCATCGCCGGAGATTGTGGCGGTCGGCTCCAACTACACCCGCATCGCGCTGGGCGGTTGCGGCGCGATCATTCTGCTGTTCCTGAACAACGCCATTTTTCGCGGCGCGGGCGATGCGGCGATTGCGATGCGCCTGCTGTGGGTGTCGAACATCATCAACCTGATCCTCGATCCGTGCCTGATCTTCGGTCTTGGGCCGTTTCCGCGCATGGGCGTGACGGGCGCGGCGCTGGCCACGTTCACGGGCCGCAGCATCGGTGTGCTTTATCAGTTCTATCGGCTGATGAAGGGCACCGAACGCATCCGCATACTGCGCCGCCACGTGCGGCTGAATGTGCGGGTGATGACACGGCTGCTGCGGGTGTCGCTGACGGGCATGCTGCAGTTTGCAATTGCCAACGCAAGCTGGATCGGGTTGGTGCGTATTGTTTCTCTGTTTGGATCGGCGGCGGTGGCGGGATACACGGTGGCGATTCGCATTGTGATCTTCTTCATTCTGCCGGCATGGGGGCTGAGCAATGCAGCAGCCACTCTGGTCGGCCAGAACCTGGGCGCGAAACGGCCGGACCGCGCCGCGCTGGCGGTGTGGCGGACTGGGCTCTACAACATGATTTTTCTTGGATCGCTCGGTGTGTTCTTTTTCATATTTGCGACTCCGGTGGTGGGGCTGTTTGTGAACGACGCGGGGGTGGTGGCGATTGCCGCTTCCGCGCTGCGCACCTTCGCTTGCGGCAACATTGCTTACGCGTACGTGATGGTGATGCTGCAGGCCTTTAACGGCGCAGGGGACACACTGACACCGACGCTGGTGTATTTCTTCGGGTTCTGGGTCCTGGAGCTGCCGCTGGCGTGGGGTTTGGCGGTGGGGATGCACCTCGGGGCCAGGGGAGCATTTCGTGCGGTGGTCGTCGCCGAATGCGCCATTGCCATCGCAAGCGTCGTTCTGTTCCGGCGCGGGAGGTGGGCACGGCAGAAAATTTAAGCGTGTGCTCTCCCTTCACATTTGGCATTCTGGTTCCATGTCGCCTTGCTGGGAGAAGTTGAAGAACACAGCACTGTTCGTGTTGCTTGCGGCCGTGCCTTTGGCGCCTGTGGTGGCCGGTGCGCAATCGGAGGAAAAAGACCCCGCCGCCGTGATTGAGCTTGGCGGAGCCACCGCGTGGAATATCAAGGACGGAGGAGCCAGCGGTGGCCCGAGCGTGGCAATCGAGGTGACGCCGATCGAGAATTGGCTGGAACTCGAGGGAGGCGTCACGCCGCTGTTCAGTTCCAAATCGACGGAGTGGGATACCGACCTGCTGTTCAAGAAGCCATGGACTCTTTCCCGCAAGGCCGAGTTCATGGCCGGCATCGGACCGGAATGGGTTCATACACGCGAAGGAGGTGCTTCAAGCAATTCGGTCGCTGCTGAGGCGGTACTGGATTTCATGTTCTGGCCGGCGAAAAAGCATAAGTTCGGTTGGTACTTCGAGCCTGCATACGACTACGATTTTGGAAGCGGTCATGAGCAATCGCTGGGGGTGAGTGGCGGTCTCTTGATCGCAATCCCTTCACTGCGCCTCCATCGTAAGCGGGGTTGAGGGTGGTTTTTTTGCTTGATTTCGGGTCATTCTCGACTGTGACGGAGAATCCTTGCGCCCTTTCGCTCATCTGAGAGAATGATGGCAGTGAGAAGAACGGGACATGGGGTCTTCCGCGGGGCGGGAGCGCGGGTTTTGTGTGTGGCGATGACGCTGAGTGCGGCAGGCGCTTTGGCACGCGCACAGATGGGAAATCCAAGCTCGGCATCGAATCCTTTTTATGGCAGCGTGACCCTGCGTCCGGCGACGGATGAGACGCTGCAGTTGTCGCTGGACGAGGCGGTGCGGCGGGGGTTGGAAAATAATCTTGGGCTGAGGGAAGCGGAGAGCGGCGAGACCCTGGTGAAGGGCGAAAAGAACCAGGCGCTGCAGGAGTTCCTACCCACGATTACCGTGAGCGGCGGGACGGGCGTGTTTCAGCACAATCTGGCGGCGCAGGGATTTGGGCCGGGGACGATCGGCAAATTCGCTTCGCTGCTGGGCGAGACCGGTGGGGGATTCAATCCGATTACGAAAGACGATCTGACACAGGGACAGGTCAATTTCAGTCAGACTTTGTTTTCCGGCCCGGTGATTGCGGGATGGCGCGCGGCGGGTGCAGCCGCGCGAGCCGCGCATTTTGCCAAGATGTCGGCGCGCGGCGAAGTCGTCCAGCAGGTGGCGACTGCCTACTTGCATGCCATTGC
The DNA here is from genome assembly GCA_963810545.1 of uncultured Acidobacteriaceae bacterium. Classification (GTDB taxonomy): domain Bacteria; phylum Acidobacteriota; class Terriglobia; order Terriglobales; family Acidobacteriaceae; genus Telmatobacter. The sequence goes on along the minus strand of CAWENE010000002.1, from coordinate 307,715 downwards.
CGCGGCCAGCGAGGTGGACCAGGCCAACGCTCTGGAGCAGGCCGATCGGGTGCTGTTTGACCAGGCGCATGCGGCGCATGAGGCTGGGACGGCGGCGAATCTGGATGAACTGCGGGCGCGAGTGCAGTTGCAGGCGCAGCAGCAGGCGGTGATCGCGGCGCAGAACGCACTGGATAAGGACCTCATCTTGTTAAAGCGCGAAATTGGTGTCGATCCGGGACAAAAAATTGTGCTGACCGATGCAACGCCATACAGCGATTTGGCTGCGCAGACACCGGAGGAAGTGCGCGCGGTGGCCTACAAGAATCGGCAGGACTATCAGAATTTGCAGAACCAGCTTGTCGAGGTGAGGGCGATTCATGCGTCCTATCGCAGCCAGCGGCTGCCGGTGTTGAAGTTCGATGGTTTCTGGGGCGTGGATAAGGTGAATGGCTCACCTTCGCATGGCGTATTTGCCGCGATGGGAACGTTGAGTTTTCCGATCTTCCGCGAGGCAAAGCTGCGCGGCGATGAGGAGTCGGCTGCGGCACAGCTTGCCTCAGTCAACGATCAGTTGGAGGATTTGCGCGGACACATCGATCAGCAGGTGCGGTCAGCGCTGCTGGATGTGGATGCATCCGGCAAGTTGGTTGAGGTGGCGCGATCGAATGTGGAGTTGGCAACCCGCGCGCTGAGCGATGAGACGGACCGCGTGAATGCCGGCGTGGACGATAATCTTCCGCTGGTGGATGCACAGGCAACGGTGGCATCCGCGCAAAGCAATTTGATCGAGAGCCTGTACCAATACAACCTGTCGAAGCTGGCCTTGGCGCGGGCTGCGGGGATTCTGGAGCAGCAGTACCGGGTGTATCTGGGACGGTAGTTCTCTAACCGCTGCATTGTGAGTTCGTGCTTTCCCAGTCTGAAAGTCCAGATCTCCACCCCGGCGACGAAGAGGACCCGGACCTGCGGCACCCAGGGTTCGTACAGAATTAATCGTTTCCAGTCGCCGGTTCGATCGATCCATTCAACATTCACATCTTCCTGCTTTTCTCCCGTGTAGCGTTAAAGAATGCGCGATTCTCGACGTGCATCTCATAGGTTGAAGGAGTTGACCGGATGGCGAAGAAGCTCAGAATTGAGTACAAAGTATTGTCGGATGCGGCTGCGCTGGCGGCACAGGCCGCCGAAGAATTTACCCGGGCAGCCGAGAAGGCTGTTGCGGAACGAGGGCGGGCGCGCATAGCGATTAGCGGGGGATCTACGCCTAAAGCAGCGTTTCAGTTGCTGGCCGACCCGAGCCAGCCGTGGCGAGGCCGGATGCCATGGGAGAAGCTTGAGCTTTTTTGGGTGGACGAGCGTTGTGTGCCTCCCGACAACGCCGACAGCAACTATCGCATGACGCGCGAGGCGATGCTGGAACATGTGCCGTTGAAGCCTGAGCAGGTGCATCGGATGGAAGGCGAGCTTGATCCACAAGCCGCTGCGGCGCGTTACGAATCTCTTTTGCGGAACAGCTTTCGACTCGAGGGTGCGGAGAGTCCGCGCTTCGATCTTGTGCAGCTCGGGATGGGCCCCGATGGGCATACGGCTTCGCTGTTTCCGCACACGGAAGCGCTGCACGAGATGGGCCGGTTGGTGACGGCCAACCACGTGGAGACCGTGAAGGACTCGTGGCGCATCACGTTGACCTGGCCGGTAATCAACCTTGCGGCATCGGTATTCTTCCTGATTGGCGGGCGCGACAAGGCTGAACTGGTGCAACAAGTATTTGCCGGACCGCGCGATCCCGAGCGCCTTCCCAGTCAACTGATATGGCCCTCAAGCGGTATACTCACACTGGTTTTGGATCAGGCCGCTGCTGCGCTTTTACCTGCAACCGATGGGGAAGGCTGCGGGGTTCTTGAGAGGGAAAGATGATTCTGGCAGGCGATGTCGGGGGCACGAAGGTAAACCTCGCGCTTTACGACTTTACGAACGGAAAACTGACATATACCCGGGACGAACGGTACGCCGCAAAGGAGTTTCACGGACTTGAAGAGATCGTAAAACTGTTTTTGGGTGCGGGGAAGGTAACATCTGCCTGTTTTGGCGTTCCGGGGCCCGTTCGCGACGGCCGGCTGCGCCTGACCAACCTGCCCTGGACCCTGGATAGCCGCGAACTGGCGACCGGCCTTGGCATTCAGCATGTATTTCTGATTAACGATCTTGAAGCCAATGGTTATGGCATTGCCGAGTTGTCTGCCGACCAGATCTACACTTTGAGCGAAGGCGATCCGAGCCAGATCGGCAATCGCGCACTGATTGCCGCGGGGACCGGGCTGGGCGAAGGCCTGCTGGCCTGGAACGGGCGCATCCATGTTCCCTACCCTTCCGAAGGCGGCCACGCGGACTATGCGCCGCGCAATGAAGACGAGATCGACCTGCTGCGCTTCCTGAAGCAGAAATACAACGGGCGCATCAGCTTTGAGCGCGTGGTCAGCGGCATGGGGATGACCAGCATTTATGAGTTTCTGCGCGAAGTGAAAGGCGTGGAGGAGCCGGTGTGGCTTGCGGAGAAGATGGCTGCGGCGCACGATCCCAACTCGGTGATCACGGAGATGGGCCTGGCGGCGAAGAGCGAACTTTGCGCGAAGACGCTGGATATGTTTGTTTCCGCCTATGGCGCGGAGGCCGGCAACCTGGCGCTGAAGATCCTCTCCGTGGGCGGGCTTTATGTGGGCGGCGGCATCGCGCCGCGCATTCTGGAGAAGCTGAAGGACGGCACGTTCCTGAAGGCCTTTACCGATAAGGGCCGACTGAGCCAACTTCTGATCAACATGCCGGTGCGGATTATCCTGGAGAGCCGCGCGGCGCTGATGGGAGCGGCTGCTTATGCCGAGGCGAGGGCTGCGGAGTTGAGCGGGGTTTCGGTGCGGGCTGCTTCGGTGAAGGGGTAACGAGCCCGAGACGGAATCTAGTGTCCTGTCTCTAACGTTCTTTGTAAAACTCCCGAAAGAGCAAAAGCAGATTCTTCGTTCACCACCCCCGAACTCTGCCCCAAAGAGCAAAGACCGCTCTTTGGGGACCCCATGAAAAGCGTTCGGGGCCCCTTTCGCTCAGAATGACAAGCTCTGTTTTGTTATGAACTTTAGAGACAGGACACTAGGGGCCGATTGAGATAGCCAGCCGCATCCGGCTGGCTTTTTTCATGGGCGCCAAGCTTTGCCAACGGTCGCAATGGTGCCGTGATAGAAATACGGCCCGAGTCCGACTGTGAAAAGCCAGCAGCCGTAGAGAGAGTGTTCTACACAGGACGTCAGCAGAGAGTTTGTCTCCGCGTAACGGAAGGCGAAGAGCAGACCGCCGGCGAATGTGAGTGCAACGGCAAGTGTGTTGCGGAAGATGATGTGGAGGAATGCGAAAGCGGCGGCGCTGGCGGCTATCATCGCCCACTTGCCGGGAAATAGAACGGCGTAGCGCTCGAAGAAGAAGGCGCGATAGAGGATTCCCTGCGGGTACACGGAGAGCACTGGATAAGCCAGCATCACGATCGCCCAGAAGGTAGGATTCTGGCGGACGAAGCTCCATTCGAGCTTGGGCGCGAAACGATGGACGCCGAGCCAAAGCCCCGTAGCTACCACAGCGAAGATGACGAGGATGGAACCAAGGTAGTGGGTCAGGACCCCGGAGTTCCAAAGGAGCGAGCGATCGAATCGCGGATCGCGCAGCAACTGCCACGACGCATAGCCGCAGACAAGCCACAGTAATGGAAGCGCAGGAATGCGCACCGGGGAGAACCGGTATGCGAGCGGCAGAGCCACGAAGACGGTTAGAAATTCGAGAACCAGCAGGCTGCGCGGCATGGGGTGTTCTCTGGTCTAGAAGGATAATCTCCAGCCTTCACGGTGACGTGAAGATCCGTCGAGTTCGATAGCTTCGTTTCGCGGGGGTGCGCGATTCGGATAGGCTAGAAGCACTCGCATGGCCTTCGCATCCACGATTGGCAGCACGCGCTACAGCTTCGGGAGCCTGCGGGAGTTGCTTGCCAAGGCATCGCCGTTGCGGAGCGGGGATGTGCTGGCGGGGCTGGCCGCCGCATCGGCTGAAGAGCGCGTGGCCGCGCAATACGCGCTGGCCGACTCGCCTCTGGCAATTTTCCTTTCTGAAGCTGTTGTGGCTTACGAAGAAGATGAAGTGACGCGGTTGATTGTCGACACGCACGATGTGGAGGCCCTCGCGCCAGTGCGGTCCCTCACCGTGGGCGAGTTGCGGGATTGGCTCCTATCCGATGAGGCAACGCCGGAGCGGTTGGCGAAGCTTGCCGCAGGCCTTACGCCGGAGATGGCCGCGGCCGTGAGCAAGCTGATGCGGGTGCAGGACCTGATCACTGCTGCGGCAAAAATTCGCGTGGTCACGCGCTTTCGCACGGCGGTCGGACTGCCTGGACGCCTGAGTACGCGACTGCAGCCGAATCATCCGACAGACGATGCGATGGGAATCGCGGCTTCCATTTTGGATGGGCTGCTGCTTGGTTCCGGCGATGCGGTGATCGGCATCAATCCCGCAGGAGACAGCGTCGGCGCCACGACCAAACTGCTCCGATTGATCGACGCATTGCGGCAGCGTTTCCATATTCCTGTGCAGAGCTGCGTCCTGGCTCACGTGACGACGCAAATGGCGGCGCTCAACGCGGGTGCGCCCGTGGACCTGATCTTTCAATCGATCGCCGGCACAGAGGCTGCGAATCGCAGCTTTGGCGTGAGCTTGTCGTTATTGGCGGAGGCGCATCAAGCGGGCACGGGGTTACACCGCGGCGGAGTTTGCGCCGATGGGCAGACGGGACACAACGTCATGTACTTCGAGACGGGCCAGGGCTCGGCGCTCTCTGCCAACGCGCATCATGGCGTGGATCAGCAAACGCTGGAGGCGCGCGCCTATGCGGTGGCGCGGCGTTTCGATCCGATGCTGGTGAACACAGTGGTGGGCTTCATTGGTCCCGAGTATTTGTACGATGGCAAGCAGATTGTGCGCGCGGGATTGGAGGATCATTTCTGCGGCAAACTTCTGGGGCTGCCCATGGGGTGCGATGTGTGCTACACAAATCATGCCGAGGCCGATCAGGATGACATGGACACACTGCTGACGCTGCTGGGAACGGCAGGAGTGAATTACATCATGGGCGTACCGGGCGCGGACGATGTGATGCTCAACTATCAAAGCACAAGTTTTCACGATGCGCTCTATGTGCGGAAGGTTCTTGGTCTCAGGCCTGCACCTGAATTTGAAGCATGGCTCGCGGGCGAGGAGTTCAACAGGCTGCGGCTGGAAGCGAATCATCCGGAGAGGCTGCTGTCGGTATGAGCGAGATAGCGACATCGGCAAGCTCGCCCCTTTGGGCGGCGCGGTTGCGGGCGCTGACCCCGGCACGCGTGGGCCTCGCACGCACGGGCGTGAGCCAGCAGACGGGCGATCTGCTTGCATTTCAGAGAGCGCATGCACTGGCCCGCGACGCAGTGCATGCACGATTGGAGACAGCAGCGCTTGCGTCGGCGATTGCCGCGATCTCAGGCGGAGATGTGCTGCGATTGCACTCGATGGCTGCAGATCGGGCTATCTATCTTCAACGGCCTGATCTGGGCCGTAGGCTTGATGAGCAGAGCGCCGCTACGCTTGCGAGTTTGCAAAATGGACGATGCGCCTTATCGCTGATTGTTGCCGATGGGCTTTCCGCGCTTGCGGTCGAGCGGCATGCGGCGCCGCTCCTCGATAGACTGCTGCCGCGGCTCGTGGGGTGGAAGCTGGCGCCGATTTGTGTCGTTGAGCAAGGTCGCGTTGCAATCGGAGATGAGGTTGGCGCAGCGCTTGGTGCGCAGCTTTGCGTGATGTTGATTGGAGAGCGACCGGGGCTGAGTGCGCCTGACTCGCTGGGAGCTTACATTACGTGGGGGCCTCGGCCGGGGCGCACGGACGCTGAACGCAATTGCATTTCAAACATCCGCTTAGAAGGCCTAAGCTATGCACAGGCCGCGACGCAGCTGATGTTCTACCTGTCGGAAGCACGTCGCCGCGAGCTCACGGGGATTGCGCTCAAGGAAGAGCGGCACCTGATCGAGGAAGTTGATCGTGCTTAGAAGAATTGGCCGCTGGCTGTTGCGCGTCGCCCTTGTTCTCGCGGCAGGATTTGTCGCCACCTATGTGGGGGACTCAATCGCATTCAAGCTGGAGGGCTCCCCGCAGTCAACGGTCACCGTGAGTCGTACGCTGGTTATTCCTTTGAAGAACAATAAAGAAGAGTACGACTATGTTGGAACCTTCGATGAACCCTGTTCCATTTCACTTTTCCCTCAAAGCGGTTTGAGTCCCTGCTGGCAACTGCGTCGAAATACCAATCAGAACGTAAAGCTGTGAATAACGCTGTGCGTGCCTCACAGTTCTTCGTGACAAAAGTCACGAGGCAAAAATGAGGAATCCTTTAGGATCGAAAAGTCCCTAAACTAAAGACCTAGAAAACAGGAACCCAATGTACAGTCGCATAACGAATGAAAAAGGCAGCCTCAACTCGCGCTGTCTTTACTGCTTTAATACAGTGGCGTCCGACGTGGAAGAATCCAACGAGCTTGATCGCATCGAGGCCAGGCATATCTGCCCTGAAAAGGCATTGGCGCAATTGCTTGCGCGGGGGCAATCTTGGGAAATCGAAACGCAGACCAGATGAGTTTATTTCTCGCCCCTTCACTGCGGAAAGATTCCACGCTGCTGCGCAGGATTCGGAATCAGGCGACGATCGGTGGGGTGCGGAAGGAGCGGAAGGATTCCGAAGAGTCCGCAGTGAGGTACTCAGTTATTGGTGGAGTACTCCGTTATTGTTTGGAACGAGTTGAAGGAGAGGGGTGCCCAGACGATGCCGCCGGCTTTGTTTTCACGGGGCAAGGCTTTCCCGCGCAAAGGGCGCCGGTGATGCCCTTTCCTTCGGTTATGGAGTAGATCCGGTCTACCGCAGGCAGTCGAACTATCTGTTTCGCCCCCGATGGCCAGTGAATCTCCGCGAATCCGGCATCGGTCGAATCGCCCAGGCCGAAGTGCGCCCGCTGGTCGTTCGCGGAAATGTAGCTTCCCGAACTCAATACATCCCCGCGCTGACGTACGCCGTTTGCCTTGAGGAACACCGTGGCGCCAACCGCATCCCGCGGGCTCCTGGCCCCACCGGTCAACTTCAGTTCCACCCAGTGATGATGGTCAGGATTCACATTGCGCAACAGCACAGGCGGCCCGTCGACGGGATTGATCACAACATCGATCTTGCCGTCGTTGAACAGGTCGCCGAATGCCGCGCCGCGGGCGCAGGTCAGCACCGCCAGTCCGGTTCCTTTCACCGCGGGTACATACTCAAACTTGCCATTCCGCGCATTGCGAAACAGGAGGGGGCGTTGCGCATACGTGGAACCCCAATTGGACTTGTCGGCCTGCGGGAATACATGGCCGTTGGCGATGAAAATGTCTTTCCAGCCGTCGTTATCGTAGTCGAGGAAGGCGTCGCCCCAGCTTAGAAACGGAATGATCATTTTGCCGATACCGGCACGGTCGCTCACATCCGTAAAACTGGCGTCGCCATCGTTTCGATAGAGCACCTTGTCGTCGTCGGCGAAGTCCGTTACTAGAATGTCGACACGACCGTTGTTCAGGTAATCGCCTGCAGCGATGCCCATTCCGGCCACTTCGCGTCCATCCTTGTTCAGCGCAAACCCCGAAACAAAACTCTGGTCTTGAAACGTCCCGTCGCCCTGGTTCCGATAAAAATAGTTGGGGGTTGAATCGTTGGCTACTAGCAGGTCAGGCCTGCCGTCGCCATCGATGTCGACAAACATGGCGGTCAGGCCGTAGTACCCGCTCTTGTCGGCTACTCCTGCTTTTACGCTCACGTCAGTAAAGGTACCGTCGCCGTTGTTGTGGAAGAGATGGTCCGGTTCGCCCACCAGGCCGCGCGGGCCGCAGGTCAAATTGCTCATCCCTCTGAAGCCGCAGTCGGCATAACCGACCACTTTGCTGCGCGGATAGGGAAGGTTGTCGCGGTCGAAATGAACGTAGCCGGAAACGAACAGGTCGAGCCGCCCATCCCCGTCGTAATCGCCCCAGGTGGCTCCGGAGGACCAATTGCCGAGCGTTACGCCGGCCTTCTCGGCGACATCGGTAAAGGTCCCGTCGTGGTTATTGCGGTAGAGCCTGTTCTTGCCATAATTGGCGACGAAGATATCAGGCCAGCCATCGTTGTCGAAGTCGCCGATCGTCACGCCAAATCCCCAGCGGTCATTGGCCACGCCGGCCTTCTCCGTGGCGTCGGTAAATGTCCCGTCGTGATTGTTGTGAAAGAGCGCGGCGTGGGGCGGAGTCTCCTTGCCATCAAGGGCGTTGAATGTGGAACCGTTGACCAGGTAGATGTCGAGCCAGCCGTCGTTGTCGTAGTCGATCAGGCCCACGCCGGAGCCGTTCGATTCAAGGATGAAAGTCTTCTCCGGACCGCCCATCACATGGCGCCATCCGCTCAAGCCGGCTGCTTTGGTCACATCCTGAAAGACCACCTGACCGGATTCGACAAACCCACCCGCTGTGATCGGCCTTCCTTCAGCGTCGTACTCGGCTTCATGCACGCCGCCGTTGGACATGCTGGATTCCACCGGCGCCTGGGCGCACAACGGCTCGATCACAGACAGGGCTATAGCCATAACGAACATGGAAGTACGAGCGGCCAACCACAGATCCTTTTGGGACTTTGACCGCTATCGTATCCCAATGTCCCTGTGCCGGGACACTTGAAATCCTGAGCTGGTTGAAGCTGTTCTCCTATATATATGCATCGTTTTGAGATCGGGCAACGTGGCTTTTTCCTGATGAAAAAGCCCATCGGACGCTGCGCGGAATCACACGGCTTGTGCCGGAAGAAGGTCTTGTCGTGTCCTGTTGCGCAAAAGAGAATCGATAGCTTTCCCGCACACTCCGCAAAACAGAGAGCTATTGGTTGGGAGGTGTAGCGGGCGGAGAGGGAGGCGAGGGCGGCGCATCCCCGTGCATCGCATTCGCTTCGGAGATGCGGCGATAGTTTTCGTCGTCCCTTGCTTTGTTTAAGGTGCCGGCCGTGTCGAACTCGGCCTTGGCTTCATCTTTGCGACCCATCGCCTTGTAAAGCCTGCCCAGGCGCCAGTGCACGTCCACATCCTTGGGGTCGAGCTTCTCAGCCGCGGTCAACTCGCGCACGGCGTCGAGTTTGCGGTCGGCCTCTGTGTACACAATCCCCAAATCGAGATGAACGAGCGGCAGCGATGGATCGATCTTCACCGCCTTTTCCAGATAGGGCCTCGCCGCGTCGGCCTGGTTCATCTGGATATCTGCATCGGCGAGGTACTCCATGGATTGAGCATGTTTGGGATCGTTGGCAAGCTCAGCCTGAAACTCCTGCGCAGCTTCAGGATATTTTTTCTGGGCCCACAGAATGTAGCCGACTCCGAAGTGTACATTGGGCTCTTTGGGATTGGCCTGCGCCGCGGCGCGGAAGAGCGCAAGGGCGCCGGCGTTGTCCTTCATCTCGTCCAGCGCTTCGCCGGCAATCATGTCCGCCTCGGCTGAGTCGGGATTGAGGACCAAAATCTCGTGATAGGTGTCCATGACGCATTGGTACTGCTTTGACCACAGACAGCTGTGCGCCAGAGTCAGGCGCAACGGAAGGCTCTGTGGGTCGTGCCGGGCTGCGTCCTGGAGGTAAGGAACCGCTTGTTTGTACTGAGCGAGCCCATAGTAGGCCATGCCGAGAAGCGTAATCACCTGCCGGTTCTCCGGCTGCCCCTTGAGCACGATGGTGAATTCCGAGATCGCCTCTTTCAGATCGCCGTCCTTGAACAGCGCCAGGCCGAGGTTCAGCCGCACGCTCAACACCGAAGGGTTGAAGGTCAGCGCCTTGCGGTAGAGCGAAACTGCCTGCTTATAGTGGCCCTGGCGAGCCTCGAGCAGGCCCAGGTGGGCGTACGGTTCAGGGTTGGAAGAATAAGCCTTGAGATAGGCTTGCCACGCCGTTTCGGCTTCCGCGTTTTTGCCCTGAGCCTCAAGGGTCAATGCGGTCTGGCGTAGAGTGGCCGCAGCGGTCGCGGACCGGTTCGGAGCGGGAGCGATCTGTGCCTGGCTTGTCCCAGCCAGTGCAGCCAGCAGCAGAACAATTCCTCGTTGGATGACCTGATTCACCTGGCGTCCCTTATAGGTTGATTGTCTCTCGAATGCGAGGGGTGCGGCAATCGAGACTGGAAAGAAAAAGGCCGGCTGGCGATGCTTGCCGCGTCCAGGTTGATATCTAAACAAATGGCTGGTCATTGCTTAGCGATGGCCAGCATCTCTCGCATGCGATCATCTTCAGGAAAGATTTGCAAATACGTTTCCATCTCCGCTTCCACCTGGTCATATTGTTTGTCCTGGATGAGCTCGTAGATCAGCGCCTTCCGAATACCAGGGTTGAAAGGCGCCAGGGCAACGGCCTTCCGGGCAGACAGGATTGCCTCGTCGTGCTTGCCGCTTTGGTCCTGGGCCGCGGAAAGATCGACGTAGACCAACGGCTGCAACGGATCGAGCCGCAAAGAGTGCTCCAGATGAGAGACAGCCTCGGCGTATTTCTGGTCATCGAGATCGCGATGCCCCAGGGAAGCCTGGACAATCGCGTTCTCCGGGTCGGACGTCTCCAACTCGGCCAGTGTCTTGAGCCAGGGTTGAACAAACTGCACTTTCCCCTGCGCTTTGAGCAACGCGTAGGCCTGCAAACGAACCAGCGCAGGCGGGGCCAAAGCTCCGGCGCCGCGCTCACCCGCAGGGTTGACCTCGATCAGGTTGGGCATGGCAGCCGTGGTCTGATTGAAGGTCTCGTCCGGGAAGGTTTCGCCGGGAGTGCGCACGATACGATGGTTGGTCGCGCTGGAGTGTGAGATGACGCCGATTTCGCGGCGGGGCATGTGACAGCCAATGCAGTTGTCACTTGGCGTGGTGGCCTGACGCGCAGCGTGTGGCGCAGTGCAGCTGGCCTTGGTGTGACAGGCGAGGCACCTGGACCTGAAGTAAGACGGCGCCTCCGCCTCGGTAGGCTCGACATGCGGATCGTGACAGCTGATGCAACGTAGCTGTTTCTCAGCGGGCAGGTTCCGGGTGGCAAGGAAACACCTGCTCAAGCTCATGGAGTAGTAGTGCTGAACGTGGTCCTCATTGGGCGGGTTGTCGCGCGTTGGCGGAATCTGAAAGATGGCGAGAGTGCGTTCGAGGGGCTCGCCGGGGCGGAAATCCTGATATGTCTTTCCCGGTTGCAGGACGCGTGCGTCGCCAGCCTGATGACAGGAGATGCAGATGTCGTCGGCCAATTGGCTGCTCAAACGTTCGGGGTTGACGATCATAGGATCTGAACCGTTTTTGGCGAATTTACCTTTGCGCATTGCATCGGCATGTGCAGCGCCTGGACCGTGGCAGTTCTCGCATCCGATGGGGGTCTGCGTGAAGGCCGGGTCGCGGTAGCTGCCGTCGTGGCCGGCGATGGGCTGAGGGCGGCCGCTATGGCAGTAGATACAGCCAGGCTGGATGACGCGGTTGAAGCCGTCATCTTCGTTCTGATAGCCGGGAGAAAGGTCCCAGCGCGCTGGCCTTGCGTAGTAGGAGAGCGGCGCCTGGAAGAGATAATCGCCACGGCGCAGAAGCGCACCGAAACCGTTCTCGCCAGTGCCAATGATCCAGCCCATTTCATGTGAATCGCGGAAGACTTCCTGGCCGTTGGCGCCGGTTTCATACTCGCTCTGGATCAGTTTGCCGTTCTCGGCGCGGACTTCGAAGTGGTGGTTCGACTTTGCGTCGAGCTGGCTGGTTGTCTCCGGCGAACCGAGAGGCAGAGTCTTCAGGAATTCCGGCATGATGGGGGTGAGAGAGTGACCCATGCTGGCCTTGGCAAACGAACTGGCGATTCCCCGATGGCAGCGGGCGCAGGCGGCTGTGCCCACGTAGCCGTCCTGATTGGTCGCTTTCGCCGCAGCAGGCGGTGTGCCGGCAGCCTGGGCCGGCGCACTCTCGTCCAATGCACAGCTCGATCGAAGGGCGAGCGCAAGAGCAGCCAGGATGAAAAGGCGATAGGGGAACCGTAGCATCTTCGAACAAACCATCGCAGGCCGACGGATGCGCTGTCCAGTCATGCGAGCAGAGAATCGGGAATCCAGAGCAAAAAAGACGCCGCAAGAGTTTCCTCTTGCGGCGCCGATTGATTGTTTCTTACGTACGTTTAGAACACGACCTTGGCGCCAAGCTGCAATACGCGCGGACCCCAGTCGCTGGTCGCCGTGCCATATTGCCCACCTGTCGAGTTAGACCATGTCGTGTTGATGTTCTGAAACTCCGTGTGGTTGAAGGTGTTGTACGACTCCGCGCGGAACTCGAAGTGAGCCCGTTCGGTCATCGCAAAGTTCTTGTAGAGAGACGTTGTGAAATCGACGCGGCCCGGAGCCAGGAAGGTATCTTTCTTTCCAGTTCCATCGCCGAAGCCGAGGTTAGGACCACCTTGATAGCCGGGGGTCGGTGGCGCCAGTGGATCTTGTGCAACTGATCCGACGCCGCCGTTGGCGTAGGTATCGAACCAGCGATTGACCTTGTGATGGTAATGGATCGGATTGACGACGTTGGCAAATTCGCCGTAGCCCGCACCGCCCGAGCCCAACCCGACGGGATCGTTCACGCCGCCAAATTGAGCAGGAGCAGGCTCGCCCGTCTCGTCCACAAAGGTGCCCGCAAGTTGCCAGCCACCCAGCAGGGAGTGAGTCAATCCGTTGGTCTTGTTAAAGATGGGCAAGGAGTAGATGTAGTTCCCCCCGAAGATCTGACGGCGGTCGTAACCACCGTTGCCCTTGTCATACTTCAGGTTAAACGGGTTGCTTATACCCATGCCGGTACCCTGGGCAATGCCACCGGTATTCAAATCTCCATCGGTGATGTCGATGGTATGTGAATACGTGTAGTCCAGCTCGCCGCTCAGGCCCCACTTGTTCTGGAGGCGGATGCTGGCCTGCAGCCCGTTGTAGGTGTTGTTCGTGGTGTTCTCTTCCTGGACGATCGTGCCATATCCCTGGTAGGTGCGCAGCTGATTCTGTCCGGCCGGATAAATCGCGCCCGGCAAACTACCGGAAGCGTACTCGGATCGGAGGTTGTTCGGCGTGTTAATCGGGAACAGGTTGATCGGGACGTCAACATTCTGATGCCATCCAAGATTGCCCACGTACTGGACAACGAGAATCATGGAGGGCTTCAATTCATGCTGCACGCCGAGCGAGTACATGGCCGCGCCGGGAGCCTTGTAGGTTGTCGCGATGCTGGTTAGGTTGGCCGGATAGATCGGCAGCGATGTCGGACTGCCGCAGTTCGCGGGATTGGCCGTGGATGCCGTCGATTCCCACGAGCAGGTTGGAGCGCTGTAGTAAACGTTGCCCGCATTCGGTGTGTATTCAAAGGGCAGGTTGCTGTTCGAAAGGCCATAGATGTCGTTGCCCTGCAGGCGTTCGTAGAAGGTTCCAAAGCCGCCGCGAAGAATGGTCTTACCGGCTCCAGTCAAGTCATACGAAAAGCCGACGCGCGGTTGAATCGTGTCGTAGTCGTTTGTGACTACACCATGAGCCACACCGTTGTAACCGGGCCGGACCATGCCATTGAGGTAGTAGGAAGCTCCGCCAAACCCCTTAGGCGTCTGAATTCCAGGGCTGGTCGGATCGATCGCGCCCGCATTGGTGGCAGACCAGAGTACGGGGGTGTTGATGTATTGTGAAGGTTCAAAGTTCTCGAGATCGTTGTTGCGCTCCCAGGCGTGCGGCAGCGCATCGTAACGCAACCCGAGTTGCAGGCTCAACCGAGAGGTTGTCTTCCAATTGTCGTAGACATACGCCGACGGAGTGTTGTTGACGTAGTGCCGGGTCGACATGGACTGTGGCTGAGAATAGCCGTTGGCCAGGCCAAGAAGCATACTCATGAATGGATCGCCGGAATTTCCGCCTGCTCCGGTGCCCGTCAGGTTCTGCCCGAAGCCGTAGTCACCCGCGGCATCAGCCTGCAATTCCTGGTTCTTGGTGTAGCGGTTGTAGCTGAAGCCGAACTTCATTGCGTGCTTGCCGTGTGTAACCGAAAGATCGACTCTCGGCTCATAGTCTTGCGCGGCATTGTGCCACGCGCCGTAGCCAGTGGCCATCGAGGCGCCAATGCCATTGCCGCCCCAATTTGCACCGGGGTACTGGTTCGATCCCGAGTTCGTAAAGAAGGTATTCGGAGCCCAGCCGCTCGTTGGGTGAAGAGTATTGGGCGAGTTGGTGATGTTGATGACGTTGCCGTCATAGTTCATCGACGCTTCAAGCAGCACGTCTGAAGAAATCTCACCGGTCAGCTTGATCGCGGCGCTGTTCGCCGGGTTGCTTTCCACGCTGGTGATGGTGTTGTAGGTATACCAGTTCCAGCCCAGATCGGGAGCGGCCGTACCTGTCGCCTGGTTATCATGAAGGTAGTGGCCCAGGATCTTCCACTTGTCATTGATTGCATGGTCGATACGAACAACCGATTCCCATGCCGTCGTTGGAGTGGCTTCCGAGGTTGTTGCCTTATCTCCTTGAGTATTCGCATGCGGAAGGATGGTTGAATTGAGATACGCCACCGCGTTCGGATCGAAAAGCGATGCGGGAATAATCTGGTTCGGGAACGGCTGACCCTGAACGAGACCCGCTGCCGCAACTTTGGCAGCAAAAGCAGGATCAGGTACCTGCTTCACCGAAGGAACAGAAATGACCTGGTTGGGCGCATAGGCAGGCGCCACGTACTGCAGATTGGTACCCGCTGTGGGACGGTCTGCATTGGGCATCGTGGGGTTGGTATTCGGATTACTCGCTTGAACAATCCGCCGCCATTCCTGGTTGAAGAAGAAGAAGGTCTTCTGCCGCGAGGTGTTGAACACGTGCGGAATATACAATGGTCCGCCGATGTTGGCGCCGAAGATGTTCTGTCTCAACTTCGGAACCGGGCCATAAGCGGCTGGACTTGACTTCTGATACTTGTTGAAGTAGTCGTTCGCATCCAGGTCGTCGTTGCGGAAGAACTCCCAACCCTCGCCATGGAATTGCTGCGTGCCGCTCTTCAGAGCAAGACTGAACGTGGCTCCGGAAGCAATACCGTAATCCGGAGGATAGTTGCTGGCCAGTACCTGGAACTCCGCAATGGCGTCCATCGATGGCATGACGCTCATACCGCCGGCGCCGCCGCGGTCATCGGCTTCCGCGCCATCCAGCAGCCAGATGTTATGGCTCTCGCGCAGGCCGTTCACGCTGATGCTTGAGCTGGTAGCGGAACTTGTTGGAGGGTTGCTGTCAGGCAGGTTGGAGCTGACGCCCAGACCGAGAGCCGCCAGCGATGTAAAGTTACGGTTTTCAGTTGCGATCGAGGTAACCTGCTCGCCGCTGATCAGCGTGCTGACTTCGTTTGACTCTGTCTGTACCTGGAGAGCATCTGCCGTAACCGAAACCTCTACCGTCTCGGCGCCGACCGTGAGCTTCACGTTGGTTGCGAGTGTCTGCGATACGTTCAGGGTCAGGCCAGCCGCCTGGTAGGTCTCAAACCCCTTCGCGGCAACCTTCATGTCGTAGGTACCGACGTTCAGTCCGGCGAATACGAATCCGCCCGTCGCATTGCTTGTAGCGTTGAAGACAAAACCGGTTTCCTTTTGCTTCAGTGTCAGGTTTGCACCTGGCACAACTGCCCCGGTCTGGTCCGTGACTGTGCCGACGATCTCAGAGTTCTGCTGTGCTAATGCTGCCACGCCAGCGAACAATAAGAGCACGGGCACAATAATGGATAGTAGCCTCGCGAGTCTCATGTAGCCTCCCTTTTCAAAAGTTGCTGCTGTACATCTGCCGCTTCACTATCGAATGAGCATGAAGCCTGGAATAATCTTTTTCGGCATTGAAAATGCGAAGCCATTTAACGCGCATTTCGCGACTGCCGTCAAGTAGAAAATCCATTTACTTGAGATCATTCCTTGCATCAGCCAATTCGCCCCGTCTCCTCGGTGGGCTGCCTTCCGGTCTTCTGGAGGCCTTTGGCCCCCGGTACTTTTAAGTACTGCGGGGTTAAGTTTCGTTTCTCTTGCAGCCGAAGCGCTCCTCGCTCCCTCCGGCCTATTTTGTGGTCCTAACCGACTCCCTGCGAGCCACTAGAGCAAGCCTGGAATGGGCTGCTTTATCCGTTCTTTGGAAGAAGAATTTCCAAGAGATATGTCTTTTGGAATCTTCTCACTCAAACGTTTAAGCAGAATGCGCAATGCATTACATTCTTTGGGCCGGGGGAGATTAAATGCCGCCGGAGGTGCGGTTGTCAAGGATCGAATTGTCATTTTTTGCGGGCCTGCGGAAGGGCCAGATGGGAACGCTGAAGCAAGCTATCGGAAGAAAAGGACTTCTAAGTTCCTGGGACTCCGGAGAGTTACTTCAGCCTAAGATGCGCCGGAGCTAAGCCGGTCTCTTGCGAAGGCCGATTCATTGGATTTTCGCCAAAAGCTGCATGAGATCGCCATGAGAGCGCAGCACTGTTCGAGTCAGGAAGCAAATATCCCGTATTCGGGAGGTCTTGCTGTTCCGACCTTCACTCGGGGAATTGGCGATTCCATACTCGCCGCATGAACGGCGTTTATCGCATGCGCGCGAGATCGCGCAAATCGCGCGCAGTTGCTTCAAGGAATGTCTCCACGCTTACGCCGGGGGGGATTTCCAGTCCGGACTTGGCCAGGATTCCTTCGGCGATGCGTTGCGCGAGAAGCTGGCGCGTCTGAAGCGGTAGATCGAGCCTGCGTGCGAAGAATCCCTCAAGCACTTCGAGATCCGCCGAAGATAAACGTGCGATGCAATCGGGCGAAAGCACGACGGACAAGTGTGGTCCTTGAATCGCGCTTGCCTGCGGGAAAACGGGCGCAGCGAATGTACGTGTGCCGGTATCTGCCCACAGAGGCGTCTCCTGTTCGCGATCGCGAACGACCAGAGTGCCCGCGGCGAGGTCGCCCAATCGCTGATGCTGGCGCGTGGCAAACACGGCGATGACCCCGACCGCATAGAAGAATGGGATCTGATCCACGTATCGGATGAAGTTACGCGCCATCGATTCGAAGATTCCGATAGCGCGGCCGGACTGCTGGATGACACGAATTCTAGCCACGCGTTTGCCCGGCGTGCGCCCATGCCAGAAGGCTTCAAACAAGGTGAAGTAGCCCCAGTTCAAAAGAAAGATTGTGATTGTGAAAACTGCAACGGTCCATTGATAGGAAAGATTGGAAAACGCCTGCAGCGCGGGTTTGAAGGCCCAGAGCACGAGGCCCAGTACAATCAAGCCAGCGGCCCAAATCAGCGTATCGATCAACAGCGCAATGAAGCGGCTGCCAATGCCGGCCAGTGGCATCTCGATGGCCACGAGTTCCGGCGTATCGATGTTAAGCTGATCTGAATTCAGGTCCATGGCCCACATTCTCTCAAACCAGTGGATCGCCAAGCGACGCCCGCACTGGGACCGCCTTGCCGAACTGCTTGCGCTTTCCGATCGTAACGGGCTGGCACAACTTTCACGCGCAGAGCTTCAAGAGATGGCCTTGCTCTACCGCCAGGTGGCGGCGGACCTGTCGGTGCTGCGCCAAGATGCGACGTCGCGCACTTACGCTGAACACGTAAATCATTTGCTGGCACGTGCACACCACATTATCTATTCGGGACGCAGGACGAGCGTCGCAACCCTGTTTCGTTTTTTGCGCGATGAGTATCCGGCAGTCTTTCAGCACAATCTGGGCTACGTTGCGGCGTCGTTGCTGATCTCGGTGGCGTGGGGTGTGCTGGGCGCAGTGCTGACGAGCGCGCGCCCGGAGTTCATGCGGCACTTTGTCGGTCCGCAGATGATCGCAACAATGGAACGGCATGAGATGTGGACCAAGTCGATCGTAACCGTAGCTCCGATGGCTTCGAGCGCGATCATGACCAACAATTTGACGGTCAGTTTTGTGACATTTGCGAGCGGGATCGCGTTTGGATTGGGAACCTTCTTTTATCTGTACGTCAATGGCATGATGCTGGGCGTGATTGGCGCTGCGTGTCATCAATATGGAATGTCGCTCGCGCTGTGGAGTTTCGTTGCGCCCCACGGATCGCTTGAACTACCGGCGATTCTGATTGCAGGCGGTGCCGGCTTTCGTCTCGGTCACTCGATGCTGTTTCCCGGCTCGCTGCGGTGGAGGGATTCTGTCGCCGCCGGCGGGATTGAGGCCACACGGCTGGTGTCCGGCGTCATTCCGATGCTGATCATCGCCGGAACTCTGGAAGGATTTTTTTCGCCGTCGCATGCGCCGGTGTGGCTCAAGTTCACCGTCGGCGGCCTGCTGTTCACGCTGCTGCTCTTGTGGCTCTTTCGGCCAGTCAAGCCTGTGCGGACCGTATAAAACCTCCCGATGAACCTGCAATCCATTCTGCGGCCCGAGGTTGTCGTCGCTGCGCTGCTCATCCTGTTTCCTATGCTGTTCGCGGGATTCGCGCCTGAACGCTTCGTGGCCCGGGCCGCTGCGTTGCCGAGAGCGGTGCGCCTCGCTGTTCCTTCACTTTTGTGTGTGCCCTACGTCCTGGTCGCTCTTGCCTTCGGCATTTTTCGCTGGGAATGGCTGGCGGTCTATGCGCTGTTGCCTGTCGGCCTCGCACTGCTCCTAGACCAGGCACGAAGCGCCGATGCGGGCAAGCGAGGCACATGGCTCGATTTCGCGATTCTCGCGCTGCTGGGATTGGCCGTAGACTTGCGGTGGCTCGAGCCAGCATGGCCGACTGGCTTGGCGGCATTTGGCAAGATGCTGCTGTTGGACGCGGGCATCTTCGGTTTTCTTGCGGTTCGTCAACTGGATGGAGTCGGTTTCGATCTTCGACTGAAATTGCGTGATGCCGGTGTTGGGGTACGCGAGTTTCTTCTCTATTCTGTCATCGCTATTCCGCTTGGGTTGGGACTTGGATTTCTGCACTTCCACCAGGGCTGGCCGCAGCCTTTGCATGCGGTCGCGGCCTTCGTCTTCACGTTTCTCTTCATTGCGATCCCCGAAGAGCTGTTTTTTCGAGGATGGCTGCAGAATCTTCTCGAACGGCGTATCGGCGGCACTGCCGCACTGATGGTGACCGCAGTGCTCTTTGGGCTTGCACATTGGAACAAGCGGACGACAAGCTTCAACTGGCGATATGTGTTGATGGCGTCGATTGCAGGGATTTTCTATGGCAGGGCGTGGCGCGCTCAGCGCCGCGTGGGCGCATCGTCCATCACCCACGCGACAGTCGATACTCTTGTGGTCGCTCTGGTTGCGGTGAAGGTTGCGCGGAGCGCGATAGTTGAGATAGCCCAGTCCGACGCGCATATTATGCAACACGGTGGCCGGAACGGTGATGGCCACGCAGATGCCGAAGATGGCGTGCGCCATAGCCAGCGGCCAGATGTTGCGCGTCTTAAGAAAGACGAGGCAGGCAGCCAGGCCCCACAACAAAGTCAGCATGGTCAGGATCGGATTGGGCAGATGCGCCGCCGAGAAGATGATTGCCGCCGTAATCGCGGCGTAGGTGGCGCTGGGGACCAGGCGAACCAGGCGGGCAAGGAAATAACCTTGCAGGAGGAATTGCTGCGCCAACGACCAGACAGTGTATCCGCCGAACGCGAGTATCCATTGAATCAACCCGCGGGGGCGGTGCAGGGTGTGAAAGCTGCTCGCAAAGTAAACGGCGGTGCCGGCAAGCACGAGCGCGACGCCGACAACCCAGGACGTGCGCCAGAAGCCTGCAGCACGGCAACCCATCGCCTTCCAGCCGGGGAACGAAGAAACAATTGAAAACACGAACCACGCGATTGCTGCCCAGTAGAGCCATCGCTGCAGGGGCCTCGGCGTCCATATGACCGCAAGGATCAGCGCGTAGCCAATGGCGAGTTCACAGAAAGCCCACGTCGTACTCCGCGCCGGAAGTTCCCCGGCGCGCGCACATATCGCGCTGTCGTTTTCGGTCGTGCTCATTCTTGACCTCTCACCAATGCGCGCATCGGCCTTCGCCGTGCGAGTCTCCTTCGCTTATGCGTTCCCTTATCGGCGGGCTTTTCCGAATCGAGACCTATTCAACTGTAGACGACGGTAAGCTCCTCGACGTTATCTACACTTTCAGGAAAATCTTCTTGCGATAAAGAATCCATACGGGAATGAAGCAGACCGCGGTAAAGGTAACCGAGTAAGCGAAGGCCGCCCAGTGAGGATTGGGGATCTGCGCGAAGATGTGCTCGAAGATCACGACGTTCAACGCAGCATGGCGCCCAGGATTGTCCGGCACCGACACATTGTCGAGCACGCCCGGCAGCAGTTCGCTGAACATGTAAGCCGCAATTGCGTTCGAACCGAAGACGAGCCACACCCATGTCCAGCCTTTGCGCCAATTGCGCACTTCAATCGCCCAGAAGGCGAAGGCCAGCAGGGCCAGCGAGTAACCTGCCGCGACCAGCACAAACGAACTGGTCCACATGTTTTTGTTCAATGGAAACCAGAGGGCCCAGAAATAGCCGAGCGCCAGGCTCGACAAGGCCGCGACTGCCAATCCATTTGCCTTGAAAGAAGCGGGCTTGTCTGCACGAAGCCATAAGCCGGTGAGTACACCCAACAGCGCCGTTCCAATCGCGGGAAGATCGCTCAGCAACCCTTCGGGATCACGCACGTTGTGATCAGGCGCATAGAGATACAAATGATGCGGGAAGACGACGCGGTCGATCCAGGAGACCAAGTTCTGGCTCATGTCCATGAACGGAACGTCGCGGCCGGGCGTGCCGACACCGGGAATAGGAACCCAGCGCACCAGGACCCAGTAGCCGACGAGGGCCGCGACAAGCGCCACAACCTTGGTCCAGGCGCGATTGTCCCAGAGATAAAAGAGACCGACTACCAGATAGCAGATTGCGATGCGCTGCAGCACCCCGTAAAAACGCATGTGCTGCAAGTGAAAAAAGGGAAAGCTGTTGACCACGATACCCAGCAGAAGAAGGACGACTGCCCGCTGCACCGTGTGCCAGGAGAGTCTTGCGCGTGTTGCGCCACGAGCGAGGCGCGCGTCGAAGGCGAAGACCACGGAGACACCGACGACAAACACAAACGTGGGAAAGACCAGATCGGTCGGCGTAAGGCCGTTCCACGTAGCATGGTTCATAAAGCGCCATGACCCTGGGCCGCCGTTGTTGTTCACCATGATCATGAAGGCGATGGTGATGCCGCGAACCACATCGAGAGAAAGCAGCCGTTGCACCCGTGCGGGAACCGGCGCAGAAGCGGTTGTGGCGATGGGGGTGCTTGCCGTCACCGGATTATCCATGGCAATTCGGGGCCTCCGCTCAACGAGCGCTGGTTGCACCCTACGCTACGCGTTTCGGGTAGATTTCGCCAAGTGCAGCCTTGCTCGGTGATCCCGCTCTCGAAAGGACGGAGACCCTGCGATTCTGCTGCAGATACTGCTACACTCCCCCTTTCAGGGAATTCCAAAAAATTTGCTTTGAAGCGCCTGGAGGGTACGCGTGCCCGAGTTTGAGCCTTTTGTTTCACCTTCCGAAAACCGGCCCGAGTTTACGTTTCGCGCCCTCCTGCTGGGCTCTCTCTTCGGCATCATCTTCGGCGGTGTCACCGTATATGTCGGTCTGAAGGCGGGGCTCACCGTTGCCGCCTCCATTCCGATCTCGGTGCTGTCCATCAGCATTCTGCGGGCATTTGGGCGCGCATCGATCCTTGAAAACAACATAGTGCAGACCACGGGGAACGCCGGCCAGTCCATCGCTTCGGGCGTGATCTTCACGTTGCCCGCCCTGATTTTTCTTGGCTTCGATCTCGAGTACTCGCGCATTTTCCTGTTGGCCCTGATCGGTGGATGGCTTGGCGTGCTGTTCATGATTCCACTGCGCCGCCAGCTCATCGTGGAAGAACACGGCGTTCTGACGTATCCGGAAGGGACCGCATGCGCGGATGTCCTGATCGCCGGCGAAAAAGGCGGCTCGCTCGCAGGGCGCGTGTTTTCCGGACTTGGTCTGGGGGCGCTCTACACGCTGTTTCAGAACGACAACATCTTCAAAGCATGGCCGGGTACGCCGGAGTTTCAACCGGACTTTGGACCGCAACACATTATGAAAGGCGCGTCGATCAAGGCCGACGCGACCCCGGAATATCTGGGTGTGGGCTACATCATCGGACCACGCGTGGCGGGCGTCATCTTTGCCGGCGGCGTGTTTTCGTGGCTGGTGCTGATGCCGCTGATTTATTTCTTTGGCAAGGCTCTGCCCAATCCGATTTATCCCGGAACCATTCCGATTGCGCAGATGGGACCGAGCCAGCTTTGGTCCACTTACATTCGCCCCATGGGCGCGGGCGCTGTGGCTGCGGCGGGACTTATCACGCTGCTCAAGACCGTGCCCACGATTCTGAACGCGCTGATCGCGGGATTCAAGACCATGCGGCCGGGCGCGGGGGAGAAGAAGAAGCCGATCCGGACGGAGGATGACCTATCGATGGGCGTGGTCGTGTTCGGATCCCTGCTGATCGTCGCCGTCATGTTCATCTTTCTTCAATTCAAGCCGGTACCCGGCGCCTATGTGGGCTGGGAGGCCAATCTTGCGGCCTCGCTGCTGGTTGTCGTTTTCGGATTTCTCTTTGTCACCGTCAGCTCGCGGATCGTGGGATTGATTGGCAGCTCGGCCAGTCCGGTCTCCGGCATGACGATTGCCACGCTGATGGCGACCTCGGCGATCTTCCTTGTACAGGGTTGGACCGCGCCCGCTTTTGGCGCGCTTGCGATTACGATTGGCGGCGTGGTCTGCATTGCGGCCTCGAATTCGGGAGACACCTCGCAGGATTTGAAGACCGGCTACCTGGTCGGTTCCACGCCATGGAAGCAGCAGGTCGCGTTGATGATTGGCGTGGTGGTATCTACAGTGGCGATTGGCTTCACGCTGAACCTGATGAATACGGGCTTGCAGCAGTTTCGCGCAGCTCCCCAGGCTTGGAATCTGAATGCGCCGCATCCGGGAGTTTCGGTTCAGAACGACGTGAAGCGCTTGCCCGTGCAATTTCCGGTGCTTGGGCCGAGCAATGCATCGACGCTGCATCACAAAGACGAATACGTGGTGCTGAATGCGCTGGGGTCTGCGGAATTGGCGGACGGCAAGTATCTCTACTCGCCGGCGACGGGCAAAATCGAAGTGCAGTGGATTCAGGGTATCGGCAGTGAGAAGGCTGCGGCGCCACAAGCGCGCCTGATGGCGACGGTGATCAACGGCATTCTGAGCCGCAAGCTGCCGTGGGGCCTGGTGATGATGGGGGTGTTTCTGGTTGCCGCAGTCGAGTTGCTGGGAATTCGGTCACTCTCGTTTGCTGTGGGCGCATATCTCTCCATTGGCACCACCCTCGCGATCTTCTGCGGCGGTGCAGTGCGTTGGTTTGTCGATCAAGCGGTGAAACGTGCCGGCGGCGACGTGGAGGCGGCGGAAAGCGAAATTTCGCCGGGCTCACTCTACGCATCAGGGCTGATTGCGGCGGGCGGCATTGTGGGCTTGTTCGGCGTGGCGCTGAAAGGCTACGAGACGACCGCGGACAAGGGAGACATTCTCAATTTTCCGCACACGTTTCTGGACCACACGTGGGTTTCGGTGCTGGCTTTCGCGCTGCTGGCTTACTCGCTGTATTACTTTGCGAGGAAGCCGCTGAAGAAGTAGCTCTACGCCACGACGGTAAATTGAATGTCTTCAATCCGATGCTGTCTGTTCATCACTTGATGTATGATGTATGATGTTTGATGCGTGATGCTGGAGGCAACTAATGCGGACCACCCTTGCCATCGATGACGACGTTTTGGCTGCCGCCAAGGAATTGGCTGCCACGGAACGCAAGAGCGTGGGAGAGGTGATCTCCGCGCTGGCACGCGCCGCGCTGCGCCCGGCCCCTGCGCGCACCCGCACGCGCAATGGAGTTCCACTGCTTCCGGTGCGTCCCGGCGCTCGACGGGTGACCTCCCAGCTAATTCGTCAACTGCAGGAAGAGCTGCCTTGAACCGGTTCCTGCTGGATGTGAATGTACTGATCGCTTTGATCGATCCGGCTCACGTACAGCATGACCGCGCCCATAACTGGTTTGCGGCGACGGGAAAGCGTTCCTGGGCCACCTGTCCGCTGACGCAGAATGGAGTCCTGCGAATTGTGGGGTCTACGCGTTACCCGAATTCACCTGGCACGCCGGCGACTGTTGCCGAGTTGCTTGCGATTCTGTTCGGCCTCGGTGGGCACGAGTTCTGGCCGGACGATATTTCTCTTTTCGATTTGAAACGGATTGATACAGAACGCCTGCTCGACTCGGCTCAGGTGACTGACACTTACCTGCTGACCCTAGCTGCTGCCCATCGAGGTCAACTGGCTACTTTCGACCGGCACCTGGTTACCAGCGCAGTGGTCAACGGGTCGAAAGCCCTCTATCTAATCAGCTAGCTCGAACTCGGACCTACCGCAACAAGTGCGAGAGCTGCCAGAGGCCGTAGAGCATGAGCGCGGCTGCGGCTTCGATGGCCAGCGCCGACCGGATCCCGCGCATGCATCCGGGCCTGCTTGGCGACGAACCGTGCTCCTCATTCACCTCTGCGAGGTTCTGCGGGAATTCCAGCACGGAGGACTGCCGCACGGGTACAAATTGAAGTTGGAATATCGGCACAGATCGCAGGACATTGGATTCCGCAGGATGAAAGACTCTGCTCGTCATTTGGATGGCCCCTTCTGCTCGATCTGTCGGCACCCATGCAGGATTCAATCAGACCGAGCGCAAACAGAAATACTCACTCGATGACTGATTCTGGAGCCAATGATCGGAGAACAGTGTGATTTATATCACGCAAATGTGGGAATGTTTTCCAGCGTTTTCAATATTGGCAAAGCGCCCCAATTCGGGATTCTCCCGGATGAATGCGTGCTTCAGCGCCGCCCCGTCGATCTAATTCAAACAAATTAAATCAGATACGAGATGATAGCGGGGTTGCGACGGTCTGTGCCAGAGAATCAATCCCGCAATGGACAAGTTTGAGAAAACCTGTGGCGGATGGTTGGACCGAGATAGCGCGCCGAAGCATGGTCCGATTCCAAGTACCTTAATCCTGCGGGGAGCTGCTGCGCTTGCGGAACACAACCTTCAATTCGCGGTGCCAGTCTTCCGCGAGGGCGATGAGCGCCCACTCAACTTCAGGCGAGAGATAACGGAGGACTGGCTCATTGGCGGGATGAATGCGCAGCGCGGGCGCGGCGAGCAAAAGACGCGGCGCTCGCGGGGAAACTTCCGCGCCGACAAAATAACCCTGCCGCTCGAAGGCCGACAAGGGCCTGGCACTTCCGGCAACGACCTGCCGGTCCTGATTGAGTGCGCGGACACGGATCCAATAATCGAGAGCCTGCAAGGGCAGATGCAAATCCTCATCGGCTTTCAATTCGATGACGGCTAGGCGGCCGTCGCGATCGAGTGTCAGCAGGTCGAGCATGCCCCGATCGCCGCTGCTGAGAGCAGGCACTTGACTGTACAGCAGATCGCCGCGGAGGTTGGGAAAAAGCTCATCGATGTGGCTGCGCAGGCGCGATTCCAGCCATCGTTCCGGCTGCAAACGGAAGAGTGCGTCGGTATGCGATCCGTCGGGATGACGGCTGTGAACGAGGCGACCTAAGAGCTCCTTACAAAGCGATTCACTCTGGGGTGTGAGCGGAGTTTCGTTTGGCCCGGCGCCGAAAGTGATTTCGTTTTCGCGCGTGAAGGAATGGGCAGCCATGCCATGCCGAACGCGGGCAAACTCGAGGCCGTGCAGAATCAGGCAGACCTCGCTTGCGGAGCGGGCGCAGACTTCGACCCGGTCCCGCGCGGTGGAAGGAAGAAGGCTCATCAGGCGATCGACGCCGGCCTGGCATCGCTCGATGGCCGCAGGCGCGGAGAAGGCATGCACCAGGCGTGACTCCAGGTTGCCGGTGTCGCGAAAATCCACGGCCGCGAGTTCTTCGCTGCGCTCGTCCAACGTGAAAAGTTGAAAATTGGCAGCCGCGTGATTGAGCCAGGCCATTCGTTCCGCAGTAGTGCGCCAGGCGCCGGCCGGGACAATCACTTTGAGGCCGCCAAAGTGACGGCGTCCCACCGCCGCGGCAGCCTGGCGACAGTAGTCGAGCCAGAGAATACCCAGCGTGAGGACACCGTCGATTGTCGACGCCGATTCGGCCGCGCTCACGCCGATCACTGCTTCCGCGGATGTGCCGCGCAGCAAACGCCCGCGGACATAGGCCGGCCCGAAGCTGTGCTCCAGGTCCATTGCCGAGCGGAGTCGATCCACTTTTGAACCGATGAAGGCGCGTGTCAAGGCGCGTTCGAGGAGCCGCTGGTAGTTGCGCCGTCCGGCGTCTCGCGTGGTGGGTGTACGGCGATCGCAAGAGGGGATGAGTTCCAATGCTTGCGGCTTGGCGGTGCCCATGCGGCGCGTCAACAAACGGAGAGATTGAGCGCGCTGGCGGACTTCGACGACAGTCCGCATCAGGTTGCGTTCGTCGCTCCAGAATTGCAGCAGACAACGACCATGAGATTCGCCGACCGAGTAACGCGCACGGCGCAAATCAAAAATCATGCGTCCGTCTTCGAGCAGAGCCGCAGCCGGATGTTGCGCGAGATATTCTTCCACGCTCTGGGCGAGCTTGCCGGCGGAAGCAGATTCAGAGGCGCCCATTGGCTAGCTTTACCAACCCTGTCGAGCACGAAGGCACGTGATATGGGCAGTGTGATGGCGGGAGTGCCAGTCGTAGAGGGCCAGGGTCGTCGCGAGATTTTGGCGACCGCGCTCGGGGTGATTGAATCCCTTCCGAAAATCCTCGTCACTCATGGATTCAAGCAGTGCGACCCACCGTTCGTGCAGCGCTGCAACCAGGACAAGAGACACCTCGATGGGCTGGTTGCTGTCAGTTAATTCGGCCCAGGCTGCCTCGTCGTAGGGCTTGATGGTAGGCCAGTCCTCCGTGAGGGCGAGCTTGAACCGGACATAGCTGTTGATGTGACTGTCGGCGACATGGTGGATTAGTTGACGCACTGTCCAGCCGCCTTCGCGATAAGGGGTGTCGAGCTGGGCGTCATTCAGGCCCTTCACCGCGGAGCGAAGATGCTCTGGGAGTTGGCGCAGCGTTTCGATATGAGCCGCGCGGATGCCAGGAAGCGAGGTCGCGGGCGCGTTGAAGCGGCCGATGGGATAGCGAAGGGTGTCCAGATCTGTCATGTCGCGAATCCTAAGAGGAAAGAGAAGGTTCGCCTGCGATAAACCGTAAGGCAAGCGTACCTCTTGTTTGGGACTAGCAAGTCTTATTGGGGACGAACAAGCCGGGGCTTGCGCTAGATCTTTTTGTGGTGCTGACGGTGAGCGGTGTGATTAGGATGCTTTAGATAAGGATTCTGCGCGTGAACAGGCTTTGGATGAGTCACTTTATGTTTAGCGGCAAAGGCCGGAACGGCAAAGAGCATCAATAGGAAAGCAGCAAAGACGAGCTTTTTCATGGCCCGAATGTAGCACGAACGACCCGCTTTCGGTAGCGGTTCGATCGCAGAGTTATCCCAAAGAGTAACGTGCGTGGGATTGTGTTCGGACCATTGGGGATCTCTTGTCGATGAAGCGCGACAAATCCGGCCTGCTTGGCACGCCTTTTCAGGCGGCGTGATGGTGGTGGTGATGATGGTGGTGATGGCGATGTGCGGCGAACGCGGGACTGGCAATAACCAACAGGAACAGGGAAGCAAAGATGAACTTCTTCATGAGAAAAATGTAGCACGAGATCGACCGGGCCAGTCGTCTCCGGTATCAAATCTCCAACGTGCCGCTGCGGCGGCTTCGAGAACGAGCAAGGCGTAAACTAAAGGTACGATGACAAATCCCGCTGCTTCCCCTGGCACGAGTCATAGACGCTACTTTTTTGAAAAATTTGGCATCACCGAACGGCTGCTGGAGCGCTGCCTGGGCGAAGCTCTCGCCGCAGGCGGGGACTACGCCGACCTCTATTTCGAATCTGTCACATCGACCGCGCTGGGCGTGGACGAGCAGATCGTGAAATCCGCAAGCCAGGGAGCCAGCGCCGGCTGCGGCATTCGCGTGCTCTCGGGCGAGCGAACCGGCTATGCGTACACCGATAATCTGAGCCCCGACAGGCTGCTGCATGCGGCGCGCACGGCGGCGCTTATCGCTTCAGGTCCGGCGAAACAAACCGTGCAGGGATTCACCGAGACGCCGGCTGCCGATCTTTACCCTGTGCCGCTCGGCGGATTCGACCTGGACCTGGCTGCGCGGCTTGAATTAATCGTGAGAGCCGATCGCGCCGCCCGGGCGTTCGATCCGCGCATTGTGCAGGTGCGGGCAAGCTATAGCGAAGAGCTGCGGCGGATTCTGATTGCGGCCTCGGACGGCGCCTTCGCCAGCGATACGCAGCCGCTGTGCCGGCTGAACGTAGCTGTCATCGCCAAGGATGGGCCCATTTCGACCAGGGGTTCGGCAGGCGGCGGCGGTAGATCGGGGCTGGAGCAGTTTATAGGGAGTAAAAGTCCGGAGGGCCTGGCGCACGAGGCAGCGCGGGGAGCGATTTTGCAATTGGGCGCAGTGCCGGCGCCGGCGGGCGAGATGCAGGTCGTGCTTGGACCAGGCTGGCCGGGTGTGCTGCTGCACGAAGCCGTGGGTCACGGACTTGAAGCCGATTTCAATCGCAAGAAGACTTCGGCGTTTACGGGCCTGATTGGCCAGTCCGTGGCGAGCTCGAAGGTCACGGTGGTCGACAACGGGACCATGGCCGGTCGGCGCGGCTCGCTGAATGTGGACGACGAAGGATCCGCTACGCAGGAGACGGTGCTGATTGAAAACGGCGTACTGAAAGGCTATCTGACTGACAAGCTTTCGGCGCGGCTCACGGGCACGGCCAACACCGGCTCGGGCCGGCGCGAGAGCTACCAGTGCATTCCCATGCCGCGCATGACGAACACCTACATGCTTGCCGGCGACGACGCACCGGAGGACATCCTGCGCTCAGTGAAGAAGGGTCTCTACGCGGTGAATTTCGGCGGCGGGCAGGTGGACATTACGAACGGCAAATTTGTCTTTTCGGCGTCGGAGGCTTATCTGATCGAAGACGGCAAGATCACTGCACCGGTGAAAGACGCGACGCTGATCGGCAATGGGCCCGAGGCGCTGAAGTACGTTTCGATGGTGGGCAACGACCTGAAGCTGGATGAAGGCATCGGCACCTGCGGCAAGGATGGACAGAGCGTGCCTGTGGGTGTGGGTATGCCGACGATCAAGCTGGATCGGATGACGGTGGGGGGGACGGGAAGGTAGCTCTCCCGACTGCAATAGGAGGACCGATTGAAATCGATAGACAAAGTATCGAAGGAGGAGAGGAAAGCGATTTTTGTTCGTAAAATGAAGCTCCTTGATCTCTATGGGGCATGCATGAAGAACGCCGGATCGTTTATAGACGAAGCGAAGATACTCTTGCAGCACAGTGCATTCCCGCGCGCGGCATTCCTGGCATATTGCAGCATCGAAGAGACAGGCAAAGCCCAGATCGTTGCGGATTTCTACAATGGCGATCTTTCCGAAGAAGAGTTCAGGAATTCTTATTACAGTCACCCGAAGAAGGCCGCATATACCGGACGAGTAGTGCAGGTAAGCGGAACTCCAATAAGCGAAGCAGTCACGTTAGTCGACAAGTTCTCCATGCAAGTGGATCTGAAAAAAGGAGCGAAGCTAAGGGAATATCGAGAGCCAGCGCTGTATGTTGGATTCGATGGCGATTTCAATCCTGTGCTCCCCGAGACGTTGCTGAATCAGGAGGAGGCCGAAGCCATCATTGCAAAGGCTTACAAGACTTGGCGTCACATTTTGGAAATGGACGCGATTGCTGAGGGAATTGGGGCGAGAGGCCATTTTAAGTAAAAACTTAGCCGCGCGCCTCAGGCCGGATTTCCGGAAGAATTTTGTCATCTGTCCGGAAATGGTCCGGCGAAATCCAGGAATCTTAAGCCATAGGCGGGGCCGCCTCACGCCGCATCGTCGAGGCTGACCCGAACCTTGCGCCCGAGCGCCGCGGCGATATTCACCAACGCATCGATAGAAAAGCGTGAGATTCGCCCGCGCAGCAGGTCGTTCATGCGGGGCTGCGTAATGCCGCAGCATTTTGCAGCCTCCGCTTGCGTCCACCCGTTCTGCTTGACGATGCCCGAGATCTTTTCCATGAGATCGTAGCGCAGCTCGAGGTTGGCGGCCTCCGCCGGTGAATCGGCGATCGCGTCCCAGACATTGGCGAACACTTGCCTTTTCCTCTTCTTCATTGACCACCTCTCGTCAGTTGTTTGAACCGCCTTTTGGCGATCTCCCTGTCTCTTTCCGGAGTCTCCTGCGTCTTCTTCTGAAAAGCATGGAGGACATAAACCTTGTCATTCATGCGTGCCGTGAAGATGACCCGATAGGTCCCCGAACTAACCCAGACTCTGATTTCTTCCACGCCTTTGCCTATACCCGGCATGGGCTTGAAATCCTCAGGCAAGACCCCGTCCTGCACCCTTCTCAGTTGATAACCGGCGGCCTGACGGGCGTCTCGAGGGAACCCGCTTATCGCCTCAGCGAATCGCCGAGAAACTCGACTGGCTTCATGAGGTGATTATATCCAACTTGATATAATCACGCAACTGATTTTCTGCGGTTCCTCGAAACCATATTGAACGAGAGATAAACTGTGGTCAGGAGGAGCCGCCATGACATAGGTACGCACCTGCGACCTGGAGTTTGTCATGAGCCGTTCCTACCGCCGCCCTTTTGCGGCGATCACTGGCCTTGCTAGCGCGAAATGCGACAAGCAAATAGCCCATCGCGGTGTCCGCCGAAAACAGAATCTTGCCCTGAGGATCTGCGACGACTACGAGAATCTGATCCTTCCTCATCGCCTCGAATGCCATTGGAACGACACCTATTGCTGGGGACGCGATGGTGCTCAATGCTATCTCGCCTGGATGCGGAACTCGCCGGAAGACTACTTCCAAAGGTGGTACCGGAAACTACTGCGCAAATAGCTAGCGTGGCGTGGGCGAAGATCGAGCAGTTTTGTTACCGTTGATTCATGCCCGAAACCGCTGCGACCTCCGAATTGACCGCTGTTGATCTGGAATCCCTGGCCGCCGATGTCGTTGCGCAGGCCGTGAAGGCCGGCGCCAGCGACGCCGAATCCGTGGCGCGCGAGGGCGACGAGTTCAGCGTGAATGTGCGCATGGGCGAGGTGGAGACGCTGAAGGAGTCGGGCTCGCGGGCGCTGGGTTTGCGCGTGTTTCAGGGCAAGCGCTCAGCCTCGACGAGCACGAGCGATCTGACCCCGGAGGGGATTCGGCTGCTGGTCGACGGCGCACTGGCGCTGGTCAGAGTGACGGAAGAAGATCCGCTGAATGGGCTGCCTGAGCGGGAGGAATTCGGCGCGGTAAAGGAAGACCAGCACCTCTTTTTCGACGACGTGTATTCGCTGCCGGGACCGGAGCGCATCGAATGGGCGCGCCGCGCGGAAGCAGCGGCCCTTGCGGCCGATCCAAGGATTACGAATTCGGATGGGGGCAGCTTCGACGCGGCCACGGGGCGCAAGGTGCTGGCCAACTCGCGCGGCTTTATAGGAAGCTACCGAACCAGTTATGCAGGCGTGTCGGCGGCGCCCTTGGCCGTGGACACGAATGGCACCATGCAGCGCGATGGCTGGTGGAGCGGCGCACGGTGTTTCGCGCTGCTCGAATCGCCTGAGTCTGTCGGTGCCGAAGCAGCGCGGCGCACCGTGCGACGGCTCGGCGCGCGGCGTGTGCCGACGCAGAAAGTTCCCATTGTCTTTGCGCCGGAAGTGGCGCGGTCGCTGATCGGGTCTCTGTTCGAGGCCGCCTCGGGCGATTCGATCTGGCGGCATGCTTCGTTCCTTGCGGGCAAGCTGGGCGAGACCATCGCAGCGCCTACTTTGACGCTCATCGACGACAACATGATGATGCTGCCGAGCGGCGTCGGCGGATTCGGCACCTCGCCGTTTGACGGCGAAGGGCTTCCTTCGCGGCGCACCGTCGTGGTTGAGAAGGGTGTGCTGCAAAACTATCTGCTCAACACCTATACGGCGCGCAAACTCGGCATGAAGTCGACGCACAATGCTTCGCGGGGATTGGCGGGAACGCCGGGGATCGGCTGCGGCAATCTTTATCTCGAACCGGGCACGCTGACGCCCGAACAGATCATCGGAGATATTCCTGCGGGGCTTTACGTGACCAGCCTGATGGGATTCGGGACGAACATTGTGACCGGCGATTATTCGCGTGGCGCGACGGGGCTGTGGATCGAGAATGGCGTTTTGACTCATGCGGTCGAGGAGATCACCATCGCGGGGAATCTCGGCGAGATGTTGCGCAATGTGACGGCGATTGGGAACGATTTGAAGTTCCGCAGTGCGGTGGCGTCACCCACTCTGCGCATCGACGGTATGACCATTGCGGGAAGCTAGACTTCACCACTTTCCCAACTTTGGACCGAAGGCATTTAGGTCCCTTCTTCTCAACAGGATTAATCGTGCCTCCGTGATATTGTGAACCCTATGGCGACCGTTGTTCCGATCAACGCTATTTCGGAATGGATCTTGCCAGCGTTCAGCACATCTAAAGGGGCGCTTTACCAGACAGATTGTCTAAACCTGCTTGGTTCAATCTGTGACGATTCAATCGACACGGTTTTCGCAGATCCGCCATTCAATCTCGGCAAAGATTACGGACACGGCGCAAAGACCGACAAATTGCAAACCGAAGACTACCTGAGTTGGTGCTACAGCTGGATCGACGAATGCGTCCGGGTGGTCAGACCAGGTGGCGCTGTTTTTATTTACAACCTTCCCAAGTGGGCATTCCATCTGGCTGCACATCTTCAGTCCATGGGGATGCTTTTCAGGCACTGGATCGCTGTTTCCATGAAAGGTACGTTCCCGCGCGGGAAAAAACTTTATCCCGCTCATTACGCACTGCTGTATTTCACGAAGGGCGTCCCAGCAACTTTCAATCGGGACGATGTCCGACAGCCGATTCCGGCATGCCGTCACTGCGGCGGGGATGTCAAGGACTATGGCGGGCACCGCAAGTACCTCAACCCGCTCGGCCTCAACCTAACGGACATTTGGGATGACACGGCGCCGGCACGCCACAGCCAGTTCAAGGCGCGCTGGGGGATCAACGAACTTAAGCCGCTGATTCCTGCTAGATGCGTTCAATTAACAACAAATCCGGGCGACGTTGTACTCGACCCGTTCGGCGGCGGTGGATCAACTTTTGAAGCAGCGGAATTGCTTGGTCGTTCATGGCTTGGAACAGAAATCGTTGACTGCTCCCTGACTGCGGAAAGATTCTCGCGGAATGTTTCGGATGCCAAACTGAGTTTGCCGACTAATCTATCATCTCTGTTCAAGGAACCAAATCCAAGGTTGGGTATCAGGCCCCGTTCATGCCAAAGATCGTCGACGAACATGCCTTTGATGGCGCAACAAACCTTATCGAGCGACTGGGGCTTGATGAACTCCTTGCCGAAGTCCGCTCGGTCCTAACCGGCTTTAACCTCCTGCTCGAAGAGGCAAAAGACAAGAACAGCGCTGGTGCCATCAGAGCGATGATCGACCAGCGATTTGAGGCAGCCGGGGGATGGATTCAAAAGAAGGCAGGAGGCGTCGATTGGGTCAAACAGCAAGCGATCAATGGTCGACCCCGATACATTTGTGTTGGCGTCGAGGTTCAGGTATCCGGACGAAGTGACTTGGTCGCGGTGGATTTACTTCACCTTCGGGCACGACTATTGCAAGGGGACATTGACTTGGCCGTCCTTGTGGTTCCAAGCGACAGGCTTGGTGGTTTCATAACCGACCGTGTGGCCACTGTCTCACTCGCTATGCGACATGTCAAAGCGGGCCATTACGAGGAAATGCCCTTCATCATGATGGTGATTGAGCACGACGGTCCGGGTGAGGCGATCAAGAAGAAGGCCTACAAGTACAAAGGCTGACTTACTCTGACCCTAAATTGGCAAGGTCAGGAGTCTGATCAATTGTTCTTGAGTGATGCTGGCAAAATCCAGATGCAATCGATAGCCTTCGACCCGGGCGATGCGCGCTCTGCGCTTTTGGAGTTACCCCAGCGGCCTGCGGTGTTCGCCCTTTACGGAGCGGATGCAAAGGACGAGCCCTACATCGGCCGCACACCGAACCTGCGCGGGCGACTGGAACGGTTGCTGCAGCCTTCGCCCAAACATCCGCGTCGTCTGCAACTGGCAGGACGCGTCAGGCGGATCGCATGGCGGCTTACCGGCTCCGAGTTCGAGTCGCTCCTCGCACAGTTTTCTCTTCTCGAACACATCTACGGTCCGAAGGCGCTGGAGCGGATGCACCTGCGCGCCACCCGCATTCATTCGCTATCTGGGCGGCAATCCCTACCCACGCATTGTCGTAACCAACAAACCGAGCCAGCGCGAAGCTGATTGGGCCTACGGGCCGTTTGCCTCGCGCGCGGCGGCTGAGCGCTTTGCCGAAGAGGCTCTGAAGCTGTTTTTGCTGCGACGCTGCTCCGACGATCTCGACCCCAACCCAAGCCATCCGGGCTGTGTGTATTCCGAGATGAAAATGTGTCTTGCGCCTTGTTACAAGGGCTGTACCGACCAGCGCTACGCCGAGGAGGCTGCAGCGGTCCGCGATTTTATTGCCACGCGCGGCGAGAGCAAGCTGGTCCCGCTGCGCACCCAACGCGAACAAGCATCGGCCAATCTTGAATTCGAATCCGCAGCGGCCCTGCACGCACAGGTGCAAAAGATAGAAGGCGTACAGGCTCTCGCGCCCGAGCTAGTGCAGCCGTTGAGCAAACTACGCGCCACCATCTTGCAGGCATCGGCCAATCTCGACGAAGTCGCGGTCTTTCTCTTCGAGAATGGCAGGCTGCGCGGGCCGGAGGGATTTTCGACGATCGGTATGCGGATTCAAAATGAGCGGTCAGGATCGAGTTCGCTTTTCGCTCAACCCATGGCCATCGAGCCCATTCTCGAGCAGCCGCCGCTGGGCGAGCTCGTGAGCCAACCGGTCGCAGGCGCAACCTTGATTGAGACTCCCGCGAAGGCCGCCCGCAGTGTGCTGGAAGCCCGGCTCGATGGTGTGCTGGCGACTCTGTCTGCGCCCGCCGAAGCGCCTTCAGCCACCGTGCGGCAAGGACATCTCGCATTGCTCAAGCGCTGGTACTATCGGCCGGAGGTGCGCCGTGTGGGCGAGATCTGTTTCCCGGATGCGGAGGGCCACTGGCCGCTGAAAGCGATCCTGCGCAGCGTGGGCCGCGTGGCCGCAAGGAGCGTGGCCCCGGCCAAGCCCGAGTGAGAAAATGGCGGTGATCTTATGCCAACCAAGACAGGCATCCGACAGGAGAGCATACGCCAAATGCTCAGGCCCGGGGGGCGGCTCGATCCTGGGCGTGTTTGGGAAGTTGTTGAGCTGATCGACAGCCAACCCGGCAAGCTCGCCCAGCTCGTCGCATGCCTTTGGGACGACGATCCGGCGGTAGCCAACCGGGCAGCCGATGCGCTGGAGCGTGTCACCCGGGACGGGCCCGCACAGGCGCAACGATGGAAGGAGCCCCTGCTGGGGCTGATGGCTGAAACCGAAGAGAAAAAGCTGCGTTGGAATCTGGCTCTGGTTATCCCGCGCCTCAAGCTCACGCCGCCCGAGCGCTGCCGTGCGGCAGCGGTGCTTCGTTCCTACCTGGATGACCCAAGCTCCATCGTGAAGACCGCCGCGCTGCATGGGTTCGCCGACCTGACGCGCCAGGACCGAGCGTTGCTCCCCGAGGTGCTCGACCTGCTGCGTGTAGCAGGGCGATCCGGCACGCCGGCCATGCGAGCGCGCAGCCGCAACCTGCTCAAGGAGTTCGAAAAGTCCGGGTGGGAAGGACAGCAGCGCACTTCGCTGCATATGTTCAGATAGGCAGGCGGCGAACGTGATCCGTTGCCTCCCGGATGAAACCTCAGGCAACCGCCTGCAATCGAAATCTGTGACTGATACACTGGCGAGGCGAGAAGACCATGGTTGAGCTACTTCCCTCGATTTTGTCGGCTGATTTTGCCCACCTGGCAGACCAGGTTGCCGCGGCAGAGCGGGGCGGGGGCACGACCATCCACGTCGACATCATGGATGGGCACTTTGTCCCGAATATCACCATCGGACCGCCCGTGGTGAAATGCCTGCGCAGGGCGACTAACCTGCCGCTCGATTGCCATCTGATGATCGAGAATCCCGACGAGTTCATCCCAGCGTTCGCCGATGCGGGCGCTGACTGGGTGAGCGTGCATTACGAGGCGTGCCGGCACTTGCACCGGTCGCTGGCTCACATTACGGAGCACGGGATGAAAGCCGGCGTGGTCTTGAACCCGGCCACACGGGTGAATTTCCTCAAAGACATTCTGCCCATGGTGCATCATGTGCTGATCATGAGCGTCAATCCGGGCTTCGGGGGGCAGGAATTCATCCCCTTTTCACTGGATAAGATCCGGCGCCTTGTCGAATTACGCCAGGAATTGGGCCTGGCATTTAAAATCGAAGTGGACGGCGGGGTGGCTCACGACACGGTCGCTCGGGTCGTCCAAGCAGGAGCGGATCTGCTGGTTGCCGGGAATGCTGTTTTTGGCGCAGGCGAGCCGGAACGGGATGCGCGCGCACTCCTGACAGCTGCCCGTGCGGCGGCGGGCGAGTACGTTTCCTAGGGCGATGTGTCGGCAAGAGCGTGCAGCCTGACCTCCCGGTTGCGAGCTCAAATTTGAGGTGGTATGAATCTTTTTTCCCGGAAAGTTGCGACAGCTGCGTTGGCGACGTTGGTTCTGACAGCGGTTCTGGCCCAGGCCAAAGAGAAAAAGCCCAAGCACAAAAAGGATCAGGACCTGAGCGCGAACCCGTTGGCTAACGTGAACTCGAAGCAGCCTGACAAGGTGCTGTTCGACAAAGCCATGGTCTCCCTGAAAAAAGGCCGCTACGACGTGGCCCGCCTCACGCTGCAGACCCTTCTGAATACCTATCCCGATTCCGAGTACCGGATGCGCGCCAAGCTGGCAGTGGGCGATACGTGGTTTAAAGAGGGCGGCGCGGCTGGCCTGACGCAGGCCGAAGCAGAGTACAAGGACTTCATCACCTTCTTCCCGAACGCCCCTGAAGCTGCCGAAGCGCAGATGAAGGTCGGCGACATCTACTACCAGCAGATGGAGAAGCCGGACCGCGACTACACCAACGCGCAGCGCGCCGAAGAAGAGTACCGGAACATGATCAACCAGTTTCCGGACTCGACGCTGATTCCACGCGCCAAGCAGAAGCTGCGTGACGTGCAGGAAGTATTGGCCGAGCGCGAGACGCAGATTGGTCTCTACTACGAGAGCCGCGAGAACTTTGCCGCAGCCATCGCCCGCCTCGATACCGTCGTCGACACCTATCCGCTTTACTCCAAGAGCGATCAGGCGCTGCTCGGCATTGGCGACGCTTATGAAGGCCAGGCCCACCGCGTGCAGATTGCCCCCGGATTGCCGGGTGCGGTGCGCGAGCGCCTGCGCGCCATGTATATGGACCGCGCCGCCGCAGCCTACGCTAAGGTGATTACACGGTATCCGATGGCGCCGCATGTTGAGGATGCCCGGGACCGGCTCGTCGCCATGAATCGCCCCGTTCCCGAGCCGTCGGCTGCAGCAGTGGCTGAGAACGACGCCGAGGAGCGGAGCCGCCAGCCGCTCCGGTTTACCGACAAAACCTTCGACATCATCCGGCACGGACCTTCCGTGGTGGAGGCGGTGCACGTCGGCGACCCGAGCCTCGACGATCCCAAGCGGACGATTGCGCCGGAAGTTACCAAGCAGGATTTGGCCTTGTTTAACACGGCCGTGAACGCAGGCAAGCCGACTGCGCCTGCTGCTGCGGTCACGCCCACGGGACCCAACGAGCCACCGCGCAGCGATGTGCCGTCCACGGCTCCCATCCAGATGGCGCCGCCCGCGGGCGGGTCCGGGGTGGGTGTCCAGGTGGTGAACGCACCCTCGGGCGAAGCCGCAGCTGCGGGCGATCCCAATGCTGTGGTAAAACCGGTTGGACCGGTGAACACAGTGCTGCCAGCCGCTGAAGGCCCGGCTGCCGCTCCTGACCAGGTGAACGACATCAAGCCCGGCTCGGCTCCAGCAGCCACAGCAACGGACGGCAAGAAAAAGAAGGCACCGAAGACGGACTTGAACGATGAGTCCTCCAGCAAGAAGAAAAAGAAGAAGGGGCTTTCCAAGCTGAACCCGTTCTAAGCTGGGAGCAACATTCCATACGAGTGCCGCGCCGATCCCGGTGCGGCATTTCGTCTTTTGGTGATCCGGTACTTCGTTTTTGGCGTGCGCATTTCGGCGCGCGCTCCTCTGTTAAAGTTGAAGGTAGTCCCCTCGGTTGAAACGGTTTGTCCAGCTGCATTTGGGGGCTCGTCAACGACCCCGATGCCTCACGACCTGCCTAAAGCCTACGACCCTACTGCCATCGAAGACCATTGGGCCGAATATTGGGTGCGGGAGAAACTCTTCGCTCAGCCCACACCTGATTCGAACCAGAAAGATCAAAGCCCCAGAGGCCAGTCCGACGGCCAGTCCCCTTTTGTCATCCTGCTGCCGCCGCCGAACGTGACCGGCAGCCTGCACATGGGGCATATGTTCGAGCACACCGAGAGCGACATCCTGGCACGCTGGCACCGGATGCGCGGTGACCGGGTGCTTTGGGTGCCGGGTACCGATCATGCCGGCATCGCCACGCAAATGCTGGTAGAGCGGCAGGTGGTGAGTGAGGGAACGACCCGGCAGCAGATGGGCCGCGAAGCCTTTGTGGAACGCGTCTGGAAGTGGCGCGAACACTACGGTGGCACCATTCTTGGCCAGATGAAGCGACTCGGCGCTTCGGTCGACTGGCAGCGCGAATACTTCACCATGGACGAGCGGCTTTCGGTCGCGGTGCGCGAGGCGTTCGTCAAGCTCTACGAACAGGGACTCATCTATCGCGGCGCCTACATCGTCAACTGGTGCCCGCGTTGCCAGACCGCCATCAGCGACCTTGAAGTGGTCTACGACGAGCACAAGGGGCATCTGTGGGAGATTCGCTATCCGGTTATCGGCGATGACGGCAAGGACACGGGCGAATTCCTGACCGTGGCGACCACACGGCCGGAGACGATGCTCGGCGACGTGGCGGTGGCGATTCATCCCGAGGATGAACGCTATACGCACCTGCACGCGAAAATGCTGCGTCTGCCACTCACGAATCGTGAGATTCCCGTGATTCTGGACGAATGGGTCAGCCGCGATTTTGGAACGGGCGCGGTGAAGGTGACGCCGGCGCACGATCCCAATGATTTTGCGCTGGGGCAGCGGCACAATCTGCCGTCCATCAACGTAATGGACGAGACGGCGCACATCAATAGCGAGGGCGGGGGTTATGCGGGCCTTGACCGCTTTGTGGCGCGCAAAAAAATCATTGAGGATCTAGAAGCGCAGGGTCTGTTAGCGGGCATCAAGGACCACACGCTCAACATCGGCCATTGCTCCCGATGCAAAACCATTGTCGAGCCGCGGCTTTCGCTGCAGTGGTTCGTCAAGATTCAGCCGCTTGCCGATAAGGCGATTGCCGCAGTGAAGCCGGACGCCGAGGGCAAGAAAGCCATTCGGATTCTTCCGGAACAGTACGAGAAGGTGTATCTCGAATGGATGGGGAACATCCACGACTGGTGCATCTCGCGGCAGCTCTGGTGGGGGCATCGCATTCCGGCGTGGCACTGCGCGACGTGCCACAAGATGACTGTGGCGCGTGAAGATCCGAGCAAGTGCGCGCATTGCGGATCGGAGAAGATCACGCAGGAAACCGACGTTCTCGATACGTGGTTTTCTTCGGGACTTCTGCCGGTGTCGGTCTTTGGCTGGCCGAATATCACCGCCAAAAATCGGGCGGACTTCGACACCTTCTATCCCACCAGCCTGCTTGTGACGGGTTTCGACATCCTCTTCTTCTGGGTGGCGCGGATGATCATGCTGGGCTGCTGGTTCGCCGGCGATGTTCCAATGCCTGACGGATCGAAGCGCGAATTGAAAGAGTCGGTCCCGTTTCGCGAGGTTTACATTCACGCACTGGTGCGCGACGCCAACCGCGAGAAGATGTCGAAGACCAAGGGAAATGTGGTCGATCCTATCGAGATCGTGAAGCAATATGGAACCGATGCGGTGCGGTTCACGCTGGCCTCCATGGCCTCGCCGGGAACGGACATCGCGTTCAACATTGCGCGTACCGAGGGCTATCGCGCCTTTGCCAACAAGATTTGGAATGCTGCGCGGTTCATCTTTATGAATGTGGACCGGGCGGCGGAGGTGGGAATCAAGGTTGATCCGAGACAGCTGCCGCTGTTACCGACGGTGGGAGCCGATGCGCCGCTCGAAGCTCGCTGGATCATTGCTGAACTGCATTCAACCGCAAACAAGGTCAATCGTTCGCTTGAGAATTACCGCTACGACGATGCCGCCAACGCAATCTATCAATTCTTCTGGGGCAGTTTTTGCGATTGGTATCTTGAAATTGTAAAACTTCGTCTCGATTTTTCGGAAACCGCTGACAAGGAAAAGATCAAGCCTGCTCTCACGACACTACTCAGCGTATTCGAAGCATCGCTGCGCCTGCTCTCGCCTTTCATGCCTTTCATCACAGAAGAGATTTGGCATGTACTCTACGATGGCAATCCTCCAGCCGAATCGATTGCACTGACGTACTATCCGCCGACGCAAGGTGTTATTGATGTGCGGGCGCAGATTGAGATGGAGCTTCTGCAATCGCTTATCGTCGAAGTCCGAGCACTGCGCAAGGAGATTGGAGTCGATGAGAAGGCCGTGGTTCCAATCGAGCTTCGCATACGCCCGGAGTCAAAGCACATCGTTGCTGAGAACAGCGCCTTCGTCGAACGCTTGGCGCGCGTAAGTGGAATTCAATTTGTCGACGGGATCTCTGCTGGGCTTGCCATGCGCCACAATGCCGCCTTTGATGTTGCCATTGTCTACGAGAAGAAGGACGACACTCCTGAGGAACGCGAAAAGAAACTCAAGGACATCGCGAAGCAGGAAAGGATCGTCGCGAACTCCGAAGCCAAACTGAATGATCCGGGATTCACCTCGAAGGCTCCGGCCCATATCGTGGAAGGATTCAGGAAGCAACTCGACGAAGCGCGGAAATTACTGGATAAGCTACGCCGCGATCTCGACGGCCTGAGCGGTTAGCGCGGAATGCCTTGCGTCTGCGAGAAATGCCTGGATAACGGCAAGGCTCTTGCTCTCGACGAGAGGGGTCCCTCAAAGGCCGCGATTCGCAAGGCCTATAAGACAGCCGCCAAGCGGTGGCATCCCGATCGATTCGAGAACAATAAAGTCCAGCGCCTCGAAGCCGAAGAGCATTTCAAGCTGATCCAGGTCGCTTATCGCGAACTCTCGGAGCACTTCGAAACTCCGCAGGAGTTGCCCGTCGAAGACATTCCCGTGAACGCGGACGCCTACTCGGCCGACGGCGACCCGTTTGCAAGGCGGCAAGACTCCGGCGACTTCCGCGACACTCCTGCTCCAGTCACTCCTGCTCCAATCCAGGACACGCCCACGATCTTCTTTGGCAACCTACCCGGCTGTTTCACTGTCCCGCACTTCTCGGCGGCCGCGAACCGTATCATTGTCACCTCGCGCATGGAACCCACCGAAAAGCCCCTGGCATTCATCGACCTGTCGCATGGGATGAAGCACGATGGCAATCCCTCGCAGTATGTACTGCTGACCAACTATCGGATCATCGTGCGCAACGCCCTCAACATCGTTGCCTTTCTCTGGTTCACTGACCTGGGCCCAGTCGGCTTCATCGACCGGCTCACGCATGGAAAACATCGACTCTGGAAAAGCCTGGTGGAGGCCATCGGGCTCGATCCAAAGTACTCGCTGGTGATCAACCGCCACAATGGGTCCCACTTTCATACCATTGCCAGCGAGGCGGATGACAGGGTAAAGAAAGTTATTTATAACTTTCTTCTAAAGCAAAAACCGCAAACCCGTCCCTGACGCAGCGAAAGAAGACGAATGGATTGGAAGAGCAGCCGTATTGACGCATTGCTGGAGCAGGCCCTTGTGGAAGACAAGGCGGCCAGCGACGCTACGACCAACGTCACCATCGATCCCAACTTGCGCGGCTCGGGCTCCATCCTGGCGCGGCAGGAGATGGTTGTGGCCGGGCTCGGCGCAGTTCCGCGCCTTCTCGAGATCTTCGCCCGGCTCGATCAACGCCCGCAGGCGCACACCCGGTTCGAAGTAATCAGCCACCCGGAAATCTTCGACGGCGTGCGGGTCCACGGAGGCCAGGTGCTGGCCGTCATTCGCCACAACGCGCGCGTCCTGCTCAGTTGCGAACGCGTCATCCTCAACCTGATGCAGCACCTCAGTGGCATCGCCACGCTCACACGCAAATATGTCGACGCCATCCAGGGCACGCAGGCCCGGGTGCTCGATACCCGCAAGACCGTTCCCGGCATGCGCGCTTTGGAAAAATATGCCGTGCTGTGCGGAGGCGGCACCAACCATCGGCTCGACCTGTCCTCCGGCATTCTGATCAAAAACAACCATATCTCGCTGGGCGGAGGACTGCGTACGGCACTGACCCATGCCCTTGAGAGGCGTCAGAAGGGGCAGCGCGTGCAGGTGGAAGTGCGGAATATACGGGAATTGAACGAGGCGCTGGAGTGCGGCGCCGAAGCGATTCTGCTCGACAACATGTCTCCTCTTCAGGTGAAGGAAGCTATCGATCGTGTCCGCCAGGAAAAGCGTTGGATTCCCATTGAGGCCTCTGGTGGGATCGTGCTCGAGAATATTCGTGCCTACGCGGAAACTGGCGTGGATTTCATCAGCGTTGGAGCGCTGACCCATTCGGCCAAAGCTGCAGACATCTCGATGAGCATAGTCGCGGAGCCGAGCTGACCGTGTACGACATCCCGGCCCTGGAGGCCGCCCTCAAAGGAACGATCTACGCGGGCAATCTGCATTTTTCGCCTGTCACCGGATCGACGAACTCCGATGCGATGGCCGGCGCCCGCAAGGACGCGCCGCATGGGTCAGTCTATTTTGCGGATGAGCAGACGGCCGGCCGTGGACGCGGCGACCATCGCTGGGAGTCCAATGCAGGGCAGGGTCTTTATGTCAGCGTTTTATTGCGCCTGGCGATACCGGCGGCCCGATTGCCGCTTTTTCCGTTAGCCGCAGGTCTTGCGGCAGCCGAGGCGATCCGCGTTGTCAGCGGACTCGATGTGGATTTGCGCTGGCCTAACGACCTGCTGATTGGCGACCGTAAGACGGGCGGCATCCTGGCTGAGTCCAAGATCGAAGGCGACCTGCTGGCTTTCGCCATCGTCGGCATCGGCATCAACGTGCACCAACGTGATTTTGGCGCGAGCTTAGCTACGCCCGCGACGTCGCTGGACCTGGAAGCGCATCGTCTCATCAGCCGCCAGGCGCTGCTTGTGGCCCTGCTAGAATCGCTGGAGCGCGAAGCACATGGGCTGATGGATTCGAACGCTGTGGCGAGGATTCCGGCACGTGTTGAGCATGCCTCAACATGGGTTCGTGGACGGCAGGTTGAGGTGCATGGTCCGCATGCGTGCATCGGCGTCACAGCCGGTCTTGACGATCGGGGATTTCTGCTGGTCAAGGCCGGCGGAGGCTTGATCGCGGTGCGCACAGGCGGAATTCGCGAAGTGAAGACAGGCTGAACAGGATGCTCCTGGCTCTGGATGTGGGCAATACCAATACGGTTCTTGGCCTCTACCAGCTGGACGTTGAACCGCCGCAGCTTGCCGCGCATTGGCGCGTCACAACGCACCGCACCCAGACGGTAGATGAGTACGGCGTGTTTTTCGTGAATCTCTTTGAGATGCACGGGCTGTCTCCGAAACAAGTTACACACATCATCATTTCGTCGGTGGTGCCGCCCGTTGAATCCACGCTGCGCCAAATGTGCGAAAACTATTTTCATTTGGAGCCGCTTTTTGTCGAGCCCGGGATCAAAACCGGTATGCCGGTCCTGGTCGACAATCCGACAGAGCTTGGAGCGGATCGGCTTTGCGACTGCATTGCCGCATATGAGAAATATGGCGGCCCGTGCATTGTGGTGGACTTCGGCACAGCGACCAAGTTTGAAGTGATCTCGGAACGCGGGGAATACCTGGGCGGCGCGATTGCACCTGGTCTCGGGCTTAGCGCCGATGCACTCTTTTCCCGCGCCGCGCGCCTGAGCCGCGTGGACATCAAGCGGCCGGCCAAGGTGATCGGCACCAATACCACCGGGCATCTGCAGAGCGGCCTTTACTACGGGTATATCGGGCTGGTCGATGGAATCCTCGACAGGATTTTTGAGGAACTAGGCATGAAACCGCGCGTGATCGCCACGGGCGGACTGGCCCGCATGGTTGCTGCGGACTCGCGCTATATCGCGGAGATCGACGACATGCTGACGCTCGATGGCCTGCGGATTTTGTTCGAGCGCAACCGCGCTCCGCGCCCCCGCAGCCGCGCGCATTGAGGCGCGCCGTGCGCAACTATTTCAACTACTTCACCGAGATTGAGGAGCGATTTCAGCAGAGGCGCAGTGCGCTCCTGCTTCTCTCGACGCTCGATTGGGCGCTGATTGAGACTTGGCGCGAAGCGGGCATTCCCCTGGAAGCGGTCCTGCGCGGAATTGATGCGGCGTTCGACAAATATGAAACTCGGCAGAAGCGTGGGCGGATGCGCCGCATCAATGGACTCGCATGGTGCGCGCAGGCGGTGA
The DNA here is from genome assembly GCA_963810545.1 of uncultured Acidobacteriaceae bacterium. Lineage (GTDB taxonomy): Bacteria > Acidobacteriota > Terriglobia > Terriglobales > Acidobacteriaceae > Telmatobacter. The sequence goes on along the minus strand of CAWENE010000002.1, from coordinate 262,736 downwards.
TGGTGGCTGCCGAAGAACTGCGCGAAGCATCGGCCGGCGCGGCGCCAGAACCTTCGGAGAGCCGTGAATCCGGATTCGAGCATGAGCGTGTGGCTGCACATCTCGAGGCCGCTGCAGAATCGTTGCGCGGAGCGACCATCGCTTCGGAAGCCTGCAATGCAACGGCTGTTCGCCTGCTCGAACTTGCGAAGGAGTTACGGGTCTCGGAATCGGTGAGTCCGGCAACGCACGATCTCGAAGCGCTGGAACGCACTCTTACGGTTCTCGAAGAGAAGCTGTTCGCTGCATTGACTGCGGCCGCTCCCGAAGAACTGCTAGTCGGGTTGAAGGAACACGCTGCACGCGAACTGGCGCCCTATCGTAGCCGCATGGGAGTTGTTCAGTTGCGCCAGGTGGAACATCAGTTCGTGACAAAACAGCTGCTGGTGCATTACGGCTTGCCGCGTCTCAGCCTTTTTTACATGAGCCAGCAATGACTGCCTCGAACACCAAACTCGTGCAAGTTGAAAAGCCTGTCTACGGCGGCGCATTTCTGGCACGCGCCGAGGGCAAGGCAGTTTTTGTGCCGTTGACACTGCCCGGCGAGGAAGCGCGCGTCCGTGTGGTCGAAGAGAAACGCAGCTATGCGCTCGCGGAGGCAGAGGAGATCGTGGCTCCGTCAACGGCGCGGATCACCCCGGGATGCCGCCATTTCGGCACGTGCGGAGGCTGCCACTACCAGCACACTAACTACGAAACGCAGCTTGGATTCAAAAAAGCGGTCCTGCGCGAAACCCTTGAGCGCGGCGGTGTGCTCGCGTTGCCGGAGCTCGCCATTTGTGCGGCCGATCCCTGGGGCTATCGCAATCGCATTCGACTGGCATTTGATGCCGCAGGAAATCCGGGCTATCGCGGACGACGTTCACATGCCGTGGTTCCCGTAAGCGAATGCCCCATTGCCGCGCCTTTATTGCTCAAGTCTGCTATCGCCTTTGCCGCAATGCTCCGCGAATCCGCTCCCGCACTGCATCCCACGGAAATGAGTCTCTTCTGCAATGCGGACGAAAGCTCGCTGTTGGTCAGTGCTTTTGTTGCCGCGCCGGGAAAGTTTCGTATCGAGGAAATCGCGCGCGGATGCAAGGAACGAGTTCCGGAATTGCAGGGCCTGGAACTTGCGATCGAGGGTCGCAGGGGGGAGCGGCCGCGCACGCTCGCGCGTTGGGGCGCGTCTTCTCTCAACTATCGTGCCGCCGGATTCGATTATCGCGTCGACCATGGGAGTTTCTTTCAGGTTAATCGCCGGTTGGTCGATTCGCTCATTCAGCGCGTGACAGAAGGCCGCAGTGGCAAGCTGGCGTGGGACCTGTTTGCGGGCGTGGGTCTTTTCGCGCGACAGCTAGCGGTGAACTTTGAACACGTGATTGCAGTCGAATCTGCGCCCACTGCAATCGAAGCTCTCAAAGAGAATCTGAAGAACACGCACAGTGAGAGCGTCAAAGCGGAGACACTGCCGTTCTTGCGCCATCAGCCCAAGAGCGATCCGCCCGGCCTGATCGTTGTGGACCCGCCCCGCACTGGGCTTGGCCCGGAGACAACGGGACAGCTTGCGAGGATCGCGGCTCCCGCCATCGTTTATGTTTCCTGCGATCCGGCCACTCTGGCTCGCGATCTGCGAGCGCTTTCGAGTTCCGGTTATGCAATCGATTCCATCATGCTCGTCGACCTGTTTCCACAGACGTTCCATCTGGAGACGGTGGTTGCGTTGCGTCGCGCCTGATACGCTCTTCACAAGTACTCCTCTTCGCTTCACCCTCCATGCAAGCGGAACGTCTCATCTCCGGGCCCCCATCCTCAACTGCTTCCAGGGCGGACCTGAGTCTCCGCACAAGCATCATTCCTCTTTTTCACGCCGCATGGTTGTTTTCCCTCGGCATTGCCTTGACGGAGGGCCTTTGGCTGCGGCCAAGCATCGTATTGGTTGCGCTGCTCCTTATTGCGGTGCTTTGCTGCATTGCGGCGGTTCGTGCGCAGCGCATCGCCTGGCTGCCGCTTGCTGTCTTATGGTGTTTGCTGGGCGCGTGGTGTGCGGAGATGGAGCCACATCCAGTTGCAGCTCCGGTCATCTCCGCGCTCTCCGACGGACTTTTGCGCACGGTGGAAGGAACCATCACCGAGGCCGCGCCAGTTCGAAATGAACGAGTTGAGAATGTGGAGGAAACACCGAGCGAGAGCCCCTCGCAGCGCGTCGATTTGCGAGTCACCAGCATCGAACTCGCCACTGATACCGAGGATCGGCAAATTCCCGGCGACGGCAGCGTGCGATTGACGATTCGCTGGCCACAGCAATCGGTTCAGGCATTCCCGCACGGGTTCGCGTGCGGCGAGCGCATTCGGGCCGTCGTCCGATTGCTTCCGCCGGAAGAATATCGCGACCCAGGCGCTTGGAGCAGGACGGATTATCTGCTCGACCAGGGCATCAGTTCGTCGGGCTCGGTCCCCCTCGATCGGGTGGAGGACCTGGGCCCCGCACAAGCGCGATCGCTCCATTGCGGCCTTACTTCGCTGCAGCATGCATCAAGCGCGCGTCTGCTCGCTCTGCCTGCTGCGATGCGACGCCTTCCGGTGGCGCTTCGTTTGAGTGAAGACGACGCCGTGATGCTAGCGGCGATGACTACCGGCGACCGGACGTATCTCACGCATTCGCTCCGGGTCGGGTTTGAGCGCACCGGATCCTTTCACATGCTCGTGGTCTCCGGCTTTCATCTCGCGATCGTTGCGGGATGTTTTTTCTGGATCGCGCGGCGTGCTCACTTGCCCCGTGCGCCGGCCACGCTGATCACGATCGTTGCGTCGTTTGCCTACGCGCTGTTTACGGGCTTCGCCACGCCGGTGCAGCGCTCTCTCTGGATGGTCACGCTGTATCTACTGGGGAGCCTGATCTATCGCCAACGCAGCCCGTTGAACACCATCGGATTCGCTTCACTCTGCCTGCTTGCGGTGAGCCCGCGCAGCCTTTTCGATTCGAGTTTTCAAATGACACTGCTTGCGGTCGTAGCCATCGCAGGCATTGCCGCTCCCTTGCTCGACAGGAGCATTCATTGCTACCTGGTCGCAACCCGTGATCTCCGCACGGTTGCCATCGACATCAAGCTGGAACCTCACCTCGCGCAGTTTCGCGTTGTGCTGCGCATGGTCGCAAACCGCCTGCAGCGGGCGATCTCTACCCGCGTGGGATGGAAGCTCTTTCCGTGGATGGTCCGCTTCGCCTTGCGCTGCGTTGAGCTGCTTGTCGTTTCGTGCGTAGTGGAACTTGCGATGACGCTACCAATGGCGATTTACTTTCATCGCATTACGGTATTCGCGCTGCCCGTCAATATCTTCATTCTTCCGCTGCTCGGCGTGTTGATGCCGGCTGCGCTGGTGACATTGCTCACCCTGCTGGTGTGGCCTGCTGCCTCAGTAGTGCCGGCGATGATTGCTGCTCTTCTCCTTCATTGCGGAGTCTGGCTGGTTCGCTTATTCGGTTCCTTCGCGCTGGGCGATTTTCGAATTCCGGCGCCGCTTGCGTGGCAGTCCGCGGCCTTCTGCATTTTGCTTGCCGCGGCGATGGTGCTGGCTCTTCGAGGTCAAGGACTAGTCCGGCGCGATCAAAGTTCCAATCGGCAGGCCCTTCTTAGCGGTGCTGGTGCATGGGTGGCACTCGCACTGGCGGCAGTCGCTGCAGTTCTGCCTCGGCCAGTCGATCATCCACAGAATGCGCTGTTTTTCGAGGCAATTGATGTAGGGCAGGGCGATTCTCTGTTGCTGATCACCCCGGACGGCAAGACACTGCTCGTGGATGGCGGTGGATTTGGCGCCGGCCCACGCCAGGCCCCGCAGGGTTTCGACATTGGCGAAGAGGTCGTCTCACCGGCCTTGTGGGCGCGCGGCATCCGCCGTCTCGATGCGGTTGCGCTGAGTCATGCGCACGCCGACCACATGGGTGGGCTCCCCGCCGTGTTGCGCAATTTTCGCCCCGTGGAGTTGTGGGTGGGCAACAACCCGCGCGTCCCCGCCTACCGCGCACTGCTGGGAGAAGCGGACCAGCTTCGCGTCGCTATCCGCACTTTGCGTGCCGGAGACGAGCTGACTCTTGGAGACACACATGTCCATGTGCTTGCGCCGTTCCGTGACTACCAGCCTGGCGCAGAGCCGGCCAATAACGACTCACTGGTTCTTCATATGGCCTACGGCGGAACGTCGGTTTTGCTCGAAGGCGACGCCGAAGCGCCGATCGAGCAGGCGATGCTGAGCGAGCCGGGCTTGGCAAGCACACTGCTGAAGGTCGGCCATCATGGAAGCGTCACTTCGACTCGACCCGACTTTCTGGCGCGTGTGGCGCCGGATTGGGCTGTCATCTCGTGCGGCCTGCACAATCGGTATCACCATCCGCGCCCGGAAGTCTTAGCGGAATTGCAGGCGGCAAAGATTCGCACGTACAGCACCGACATCAGCGGCGCGGCGTGCTTTCAGCTGAATGGAATCGAGGCCGCCGCCGTCCCCTGCGAAGAGCGCGGATCTCGCTAAAACCTCATCCGGATTCCAAACTGAATCTGGCGCGGTCGATAAAAGTCTGTCGCATTCACGTTGAGTGGCTTGCCAAACTCGGTTTGACCGGTCTTCAGGCCGGTGAGGAAATTGAGCGTCGGCAAGCTTCCGTTGACGCTGCCCGATTCGATGGAATAGCCCACCGTCTCAAGCTCGGTCACATTCTGGTGGTTGAACAGGTTAAAGCTCTCCGCCAACAATTCGAGCTGCCTCATCGATCCAAGGTTGAAGTGCTTAGCGAGGCGCAGGTCGGCCTTCCATGTGCGCGGATAGCGATAGGTGTTGCGTCCGACGCCGTAAACCCGGTTGTCGCCGCCGTAGCCGTTCATCCCCGGCGCGAGGCCAACGATGGGCGCTCCAGCTGTGTCGAATTCCTTCGCGAGCGATCCTGAGGCGCGCATGGTGTAGGGCAGTCCGCTGTGGAATGTGCCGATTCCCGAAAGCATCCAGCCGTTCGCGAACCGGCCGGCTTCTCCATGCAGCTTCCAGCGCGGCTCCCAAATGACGGCGGCTGAGGCGCTGTGCCGTACATCGAGACCGCTGGTTCCGTATTCTTCGCGAAAATCGGTGGGATCGAAGACGCTGGGGCCGGTCTCACTCGCACTTTCGTTGGGATTCCAGTCCATGGCGTGTGCGTAAGTGTAGCGCGCGTGCAGCGTGAGGCCTTCGCGGCTGTTGCGTGTGACGCGGAGCATCGCTGCTTCGTACGTTGAATTCGCACGACTGGAGATCTCCGTCACCTGCTGGTAATTCGGATTGAGGCGACCGTCAAAACCCGTCGTTGAATTCGCAGACGGCCACGAAGCGAAGAACGGTACTTTGATTTGCGAGGTTTTCAACGGTCCCGAGCCGTTGCCATCCACAACGGCATACGTGATGGTCTGCGGATTGATTTTGGGATCGATATTTGAATCCTCGGTGATGGGGAGTCTGCGGCCCAGGCTGGCTACGGCGCTGGCGTCGATGTGGATGCGGGCGGGAAGCGTCCCCTCGACTGAGACGACGCCCTGATGTACTTCTCCATTGTGGAACGTGGGCGCAAATTCCACTGCACCGGGCTTGACCACCGTGGACGGTTCGCCTGCGAGCACGTAAGGAAACGGTGGCGCTCCGCCTGCGTTGAGATTGTCGGTCGGCCGCATGAAGAAGTTCAAATCGCCTTTGAGCGAGCCGGTCTGAGTCAGCGAGGTCTCGAAGGTCGCATTCGGCGTGCGCCCAAAATACATCCCGTACCCCAACCGCAGCACAGGCCAGCGCCCTTCACGCGCGCCCCACGCCATGCTGACGCGCGGTCCCCACTGGCCGCCGAGACTCGGCATCTTCTCTGTGAGGGGTAGATCGGGATTGCTGAGTTGAGCCATGGGCGGCGGGCTCTGCTCCAATTCCCAGCGCATTGCCAGCGAAGCGACGATTGTTTTTCTCGGTTGCCATTGCGATGTGACGTAGCCGGCCCAATCGTTGGTGCTCAACCACCAGTTGGTGGGTCCCATGGTTTGCGAATACCAGGAATAACAAGGCAAATAGCCCAGGCCATGCAGCGTACCTGCCGAGTCGCGCCACACTTTGCCGGTCTGATCGCAGTTATGCTGATTCATCGGACTCAACTGGCCGTTCAGGCCAAACGCCGCAAAGGCAAGCGCATCCGAAGCAAAGTTCTCTACACTCGCGTAGTCGTACGTGCCCGTCTGGTTGCGCAGGAAACCGGTTGCATCGTTGTTATGCCTGAGATCGAAGCCGGTCTTTATGAGCAGCCCGCCACCCCTCACCCAGCTCACCTGTTCCTGCGCCTCGTAGAGATGTTCGTCGGGGTGGCCGCCTGGGCCGAAACGCGAGGGGTTGCCGATGGCGAAACCGTAGCGCGAATCAACTGTCATTTGCGGCAGACGGCCCCAGGCATTGCTGACGAGCGATTGCTCAAAAGGAGATGGACTCTCAGAAGTCGTTGTGAGGAATTGCCGGCCGACGGATGCTTGCGTGACAGCGAGCAGATTGGGGGTGAGAAAGGCCTCCCAGCGGCCGAGGATCCATTGGTCGTCGGCCCGGCTCGATCCGTAGCTGTGCGTGCCGTAGAGTTCCGACGTTCGCGTCAGCCCGCCTCCCGGCGCATCGGAGAGCGCGCCTGTACCTTCGAGCGTGAACTTGGACCGCTCTCCGAGAGCCCAGTCCAGGCGGCCAAAACCGGCCCATTGGGAAGATGTGCGTGCCCCTGGCCCCAGAAGGCCGTCGAGCGATCCGAGCAGCTTCGAATAGGCGCCAAGACCCTCTGCTACAGGATTGGCGCTGCTGAGGCCAAGCCGCGCGCTGAGAACCTGCATCTGGTCGTTCGAGGGCTGCGCAAAGAAATTGTCAGGATGCTTGACGGTCGAAACGCCGGGGTCGTCGCGCTTGGAGCTGTCGAGCGCCACAAACCAGAAGAGAGGTCGGCGGCGGATGTGGCCACCGAGGCCAAATCCAAAGATCCTTTCCCGATCTTTCGGCGTATACGGGGTGGGCGTGAAAACGGGGATGGTTGTGAACGTGGCTGGCGAAGTTTCCTTCACCCATTGCGTGAACGGGTTCTGCGCGCCCAGAAGATTTCCGCGATCAAAGAGGAATGCTTGGCCGTGCAGCGCTCGAGTGCCGCGCTCGGTCTCGATGTTCAGCCGCCCCGCTGCGCCATGTGCTGCTCCGGCTTCTGCACTGCCCGAGCCCATCTGCACTTCGCGGATCGCCGCTTCGCTTGCTCCTGGGCCGATCAACGACGCGGGCTGTCCCTTCATGCGTCCCGCGCCTGTGCCGCCAAAAGCAAGCCGGGTGTTCGCGCCGTCGATCGTCATTGCAGACGAGCCCTGCCCATTGCGTGCAGGTGAGACGATTTCGGATTCCGAACTGTTCGTCCTCCGTAGACGCCCCTGACAGAAAGTTTTGCCAATTCCTGCCGGATAATGGCAACGCCTGCAATTGACCCGCCGGCAGTGCGGTGGCGAGTGCCACGCCATCGGAAATACTCTCGGCCGCTTGGATGATGGACTTGGGAGATCGTACGGCGACTCGCATCGTTGCGCGCGCGGTCTGGATAGCAACTTCGGTAACGCAGGAACCACCGAGGCCCGTCGAGGCCGCTCCAGATGTGCGGATAAAGGCGGCCGGCACTCCAGACTCGGCAAGCGGCGCCACTGCCAATGCCGGGAGAGCGTCGTCTGGACGAGTCTCCAGCTTCGACGCGGTCGCCATGGGCAACGGATTCGCAGGCTCCGTGCTATCGCGTCCGGCGGTGACGAGCGCTTTCTGTCGCACTGGATTCGCTATCGAGAGCGCGCAATGCAGGGAATTCAAAGGCTCTGTCTCGAGCGTGACGACGGATACCGGTGCCCTTGTTTCTGGAATTTCGTGCGACACGATTTTTGGAAACAGATCCAATCCCTGGCGGCGACGCTGCGCGTGTCGCCGCCTCATTTTCAAGGACAGGCATAGGCTTCCGCACTACGGCCAGGACGGATGCCGGCCCTCCTGCGCGAGGCTCGAAGGTGAGTTGCACCGCAATCTGCACGCGCTGTTCATGCCCAGCCATGACTTCGATATCACTCACGGAACCGTGGCCCAGGTGTGGGCTCAGCGCTTCGAGTGTGTAGTCGCCTGGCTCGATTCCCTTGAAGCGATACACGCCGCCTTTGGTCGTCGTGGTACTCGATTCGGCGCCCGTGGCCTGGTTGCGTAGAGTAAGCGATGCGCCTTCGAGGGGCTTGGAATAAAGATCGGTCAGCTTGCCCGTAAGTGAGCTGGAAGACGATTGGGGAAGCACAGCGGTGCTCACGCCCGATGCGATCCAAGCGATCAGCAGCGCGGCTCGCGCCAGCGGCTTCGTCCAACTGCATTCTGCCATTGAGGACCGGCTTGCAACAGAATCGTGAGGTCAGGTGTCTTTTATGCGGCCTGCTCTTGTGGCGGGTCCGATCTAAATAAATTAAGGAGCGCGTCGAGCGGTGCAATTTTTAGGGCGGGCGCGATCCGGTTTGCTTTATGAATAAGATCCACTGGGAGTCTAGGACATTCGATGGAAGTAATCAGGTGCCCTTAATCACAACACACTGTGTTCCTGCTTCCTGATTCGGGAAACTTCAAAGACGCATCGGGAATAGTGCATCCCGGGCGAGTTGATAAACTAGAAGGACGTCCTTTAGGCTGCGGAATCATCCGTAAGGCCACACCAAAAGAAAGACAGACACATTCTGGGATTCCGGTTGATCCATGTTTATCGATGAAGCAAAGATCCGCGTGAAGGCGGGCGACGGGGGCAACGGCTGCATGGCCTTTCGTCGGGAGAAATTTGTGCCCCGTGGAGGCCCATCCGGCGGGGACGGCGGACGTGGGGGCGACGTGATCATGGAAGCCTCGCAGCGCCACAACACGCTGATTCATTTCCGCTATAACCCGGAGCACAAGGCGCAGCGGGGCGAACATGGCATGGGCTCGAACTGCACCGGACTGGACGGCAAGTCGACCGTGTTGCAGGTACCTGTGGGCACGGCGGTTTATGACCAGGAGACCGGCGAGCTGGTCCACGATTTTCAGCAACCTGACGAGCGCCTTATCGTGGCGAAGGGCGGACGCGGCGGACGCGGCAATCAGCATTTTGCTACCAGCACCCACCAGGCCCCGCGGGAACACGAACTGGGGAGGGCGGGCGAGGAGCGCGCTTTCCGATTGGAGTTAAAGCTGCTTGCCGACGTGGGCCTGGTTGGCTATCCCAATGCGGGAAAATCCACACTGATTTCGCGCATCTCTGCCGCGAAGCCGAAGATTGCCGACTATCCTTTCACGACGCTTGAGCCAAATCTTGGCGTGGTAACCGTTGGCGAAGAACCGCACCAGGAATCGTTCGTTGTGGCCGATATGCCGGGCCTGATCGAAGGCGCGCACCTGGGCCAGGGACTTGGGGTCCAGTTTCTGCGCCATATCGAGCGGACGCGGCTGCTGGTTCATCTGGTGGATGTGTCGGATGCTTCCGGCCGTCCCGATCCGGTGGAGGACTTCAAGGCCATCAACCAGGAATTGGCGAGCTTTGGCCACGGGCTCGAGGAAAAGCCGATGATCGTAGTTGCGACCAAGATCGATGCGGCTAACCCGGAAAAACTCAAGAAGCTGGCCGCTCACGCGAAGCGGCGGAAGCTGGAGTTTCACGCGATCTCTGCGGTGACTGGCGCGGGGATCGATGAGTTGAAGTGGGCGCTGGCAAAGCGACTGCGGCCCTAAGTTTCTGCCGCGCGAATTGGTTGTACGTTTTTCAGCAGGCTACGTCGTTGGATAAATCATGCGCCATAGATTCTGGAACTGGGTTTGCGCCTCGTCGATCCTGGGCTTGCTCATCGCAAGCCTGTATCTCCTGCGACTGCACCGTCAGGAAGTCAGCGACTTTCATCTCCTGATATTCTTTTGGCCTTCCTCGATGTTCTTGCTGGCAACTGACGGGAGCGACGACACGCTCGGGGCGTCCATGATCGTGGGTGCGGCCATTCTGGCGAACGGCGTCCTTTATGGCGTGCTCGCAGCGGTCCTATGGCTTTTGGGGTCGTTAGCCGTCAGAATCCTCCGCCTCTGCCGGGTCGAAATACCAAAGGACTGAAGGGAGACAAGCCTAGTGCCCGCACCGTTCCACACGTGAACGAGGGTGCGCTCAGACCTTCACTGCAGTAAACCCAAGCTTCCGTGCTGCGTCGAGTAGCTGCACATCGCCGGAGATGAACCTGCGGTTGCGGGGATGGCCCTGGCACCAAATCCATGCGGCGGCCAATTGAAGGGCCTCCGCGGCATGAAGAGGGAAACGGTTCAACAGCTGCTCGGCCCTTTCCCTCACCTGGTTCATGGGCCGGATTTCGCGCCAGTCGTCGCGTAACTGATCCAACAGCAAAATCGCTTGTACCTGCCCGCGAGAACTGATTTGGCGCATGCGGACAAGCCGTGCCACCGCGCTCCTGACTTCAACCGCAGCCGCCCACCAGACCACTAAGCCGAATTGCACGGTCAATTCGCGTGCCGCAGCAGTCGACGGTTGCTCAAAGCACAGTGGAACAATCGCACTCGAATCCCAAAAAGCGGTGACCATTTAACGATCACCCTTGGCCCACCGAATCGCTTCTCGCGCCGCTTCATCGGACACCGCTGGGTGAGGCAAGGCCCAGAACGCCTCCCAGTCCATATCTTCCTTGGCGGGCGTCATGATGCCCGCCGCAATCAGCCTGGCTTCTTCGTCCGCAGCGGCATCCGGCACGATGGGGACAATCCGCGCAATCGGCTTCTTTCTGTCCTGCACAAGGACCTCTTCCCCATTGCGCACGTGGCGCAGATAGGAGCTGAGCTGATTCTTCAGGGTGCCGATATTCACTGATCGCATAAAGGTAATTCTACGCCGACTTAGCTAACTTGGCCAAATTGCATATCACTGCCAGAGATCGATAGCCAAGTAAAGCCAGCTCGATATCTCTCCCATCCCTACCATCCCATCTCAGCGGTGACGGGAGAAAGGATGGATGAGTTGAAGTGGGCATTCGCGAAGCGGCTGCGCCCAGCTGCCGCAGATTCAGTAGCTCGTCAATAACCCGCTTCACGACCATGCCGGACAGCAAGATGAACCACGTTTTTCCCATCAAAACGATAGAAAACCACGTAAGCACTCTGGCCGCATTCAATCACCCATTCGCGGAATTCCATCGGCAGGTCCTCCATAGGACGCCCAATCTCAGGGTGGCTGGCAAGGACCTTTATGCCTTGCCGAATGGTTTGAATGGAGCGTTTGGCGGAGTCTGGACTATGTTGGGCGAGGAAATCGTGGAGGCGGGTTAGATCGCGTAATGCGGCCTGTGACCACTCTATGGGTGGCATTCAGGAGCCTTAGCATCCTCTCCCGCTTCAAGCTTCGCAAGCCATGCGTCGGCTTCATCGCCTGTAACGTGGAGACCTGTTTCCTGGTAGTGAGCCCAAGCTGCCAAAATATCCTGCTTTAAGCGCTCGCGCTTCTCCTCGCGACCGACATACTCCTCCACGGCTTCGCGCATAATCCAATGCGCTGATCGCTTGCGCGCCGTGGCGAGGCGCTGCACACGCTCTTTCAGTTCCTGATCGAGCTTGAGGCTACTTGTAGACTGGGCCGGCATAGCGAAGCTCCAAAGGTGTTACCTATAGCTACTTTATCACACCATCGCTCGCTCTTTCACCGTCAAATACTGGTTCAGCACCGACGAAGTGAGCGCTTCTGGATTGAGGTCGAGGGTGAGCGCGCCCTGTTCGTGGAGGCGGGCTAGCAGCAGTTCGCGGCGGCCTGCCATCTCCTGCGCAGCTGTGGCGCGAAACATCTGCTCCACATTCTTTGGGCGCGTCTGAGCGATCAGGTCCACCTCGGGCTGCGCCATGGCGACGAACAACAGGACATGCCGGCGGAGCAGTTGCACCGCGCCATCGATCACTTCGGGGCGCATGGCGGATTCGGCCAGGTCCGTAATCCAGAGAATGAGCGAGCGGCGGGGCTGCAGACGGTTCAGCGTGGCTGTGGCGCGCAGATGGTCCGCCTCACCGCCTTCTGCGCGCACCTGGGCCAGCGACTCGATGATCTGGCGCAGATGAGCGGCGCCGCGTCCCGGCAGCAAGCGCTGTTGCATTCCTTGCCCATAGGCCAGCAGGCCGACGCGTCGCCTGAGTAAAGCGCCAAGCTGGGCGAGAGAAACCGCCGTCGTGCAGGCATAGTCGAGCTTGGAGTGGACGCGCGTACCGGGCTCGGCAACAGGCAGCGCCGCCTTCCCCTTCGCCAACGCGGCCACGCGCGAGCGCATGAACCGGCCGCAGTCGAGCACGATCCACACCGGCTGGCTGCGCTCGGTTTGGTACTGACGCGTGATGGGACTGCCGCGCCGCGCTGTCGCCGTCCAGCAGATGTCACGCAGGTCATCGCCCTCGCGATACTCGCGCAGGCTTTCGAAGTCGCGGCCCAGGCCTCGCTGCCGCGCCTGGCGCAATTGCAGATCGATCTGGCGGCTGCGGGCGAGAAATATCTTCTGCTCCTCGCCGGTGCGGAGTGCGGGATACACGCGCACCTCTGAGTCGAGCCTTGCCCTGGCCCAGCGCTCGGCAAGTCCCGAGCGGCGAGCGGTAGCGGACGTAAAGCCAACCGCGTCCCAATCGCCGCGCTCCTGCGGCTCAATGCGATAGCGCACGGTCGGCCGGCACGCGCGGGAACACCGTCAAGCGCTGCGTCTGCGGGGTGAGTCACCGAGGCCGGCGGCAAATCGTCTGCCAACGCGGCAGTCCACGATCGTGCGGCCCTGGTTTTCAACGGTCAGTTCGATCTCGGTCTCGCTGTCGAGAGCGGGCGCGTTGGTCCAGGAACGGCCGGCCGAGCAGCTCGTCGCGCCGCGGCAAGCGCAGCCCATCAAGGAAAGCGGCCAGCAGCACCAGCGCGTCCCAGGCCAGCATGGCGTAGCTGAGTGTCGCTGTCCCAAAAGCCGGGAATCAGCCACAGAGAATCCGGCAATCAGCAGGCCGATCGACGCGGCCGGTGAGACCAAACGCCCAGCGTCGGCTGCATTCGGCACACGTAGCCTGCACCGGCGCGGGATGGAGCGAGGCAGCAATCATTGCCGGGGCACCGGCACCGCTGCAATCACGTCGGCCAGCACGCGGTCGGCGTCAAATCCTTCGAGCTCCGCTTCGGGCTTCAGGATGACGCGATGGCGCAGCACCGGCGGCACAGCCCGCTTCACATCGTCGGGAACAAGGTAGTCGCGGCCGTCGAACGCGGCCGCTGCCTGGGCCACGAGCATCACGCTCAAGGCGGCGCGCGGGCTTGCGCCAAGCAGCAAGGTGGGCCACTCGCGGGTGCGCCGCGCGAGCGCAAGAATATAGCCGTAGAGTTCCGGTTCAATACGGATGGCGCGCACTTCGGCGCGCGCGGCCGCGAGCAGGCCTTCGGGAATCGGGATGATCGCCGCATCATCGAGCAGCGTCGGCGCCAGAGCCGGCATGGTGCCGCTCGAGGATCTGCAATTCTTCAGACTTCGCTGGGATAGGCCACGCGAATCTTCATCAGAAAACGGTCGAGCTGCGCTTCCGGCAACGGATAAGTGCCCTCGAAATCGACTGGGTTCTGGGTTGCGAAGACCGTGAACCAACTCGGCAATGGGCGGCGCTGGCCATCGATCGTCACCTGCCGCTCTTCCATGCACTCCAGCAGCGCGGCCTGCGTGCGCGGCGGCATGCGATTGATTTCGTCGACCAGCAACAAATCGGTAAAGACCGGTCCCGCGTGGAAGGTGAACGAGTCCGTGCCGGGACGCAGAATAGTGGTGCCGAGAATGTCGGCGGGCATCAGATCCGGTGTGGCCTGCACGCGCTGAAAGCCGAGGCCAAGCAGGCGTCCGAGCGCTTTCACCATCAGTGTTTTGGCAATACCCGGCACGCCCTCCAGCAGGGCGTGCCCCTGGCACAACACGGCGATCAGCACTTCTTCAATTGCCACGGTCTGGCCTGAGATAACCCGGCCCAGTTCAGCGCGGGCGTGCGCGATCAGTCGATTCGTCGCCTGAAGAGAAGCCGATTGTGCGTCCGTTTGTGCGATCTGATTCGCTTCTGGATTTATTTCCTGGGTCATGAAGCCCTTTCTTGCAGGATAGATTTTTCCTCTTGCGCGGGGGGTCCGCCTCCGGGCTTTGCTGCCGCATCCAGCTTGCTCTGTTGTGCGTGCAGATCCTGGATCAGCTTTAGCGCAACCCTCGGCTCGATGGTCTCGCTCCACGAAGCCTCTTCGCAGGCCAGCAGGTCCGCTTCAAGGCTCGCGTCGATGTGCGGGAATCGCCGCCGGATGGCTGCAGCGAGCTCGGAGGCGCCCATCGGGCCCGAGCGCAGCCCGCAAAGGCGCAGGCTGTGCCGCCGGAATCGTTCGAGGGCCACGGCGACGGCGGTCGACGAAGCCCCGGCGTTACGATAAAGCGAGCCAAGCGCGTTAAGAAATTCGATGGGCGCGGCCCGCGGCGTTTGCGGAAGACCGCGCACCGGCCCGCGGCGGCGGCTGAAACTGAAGACGATCAGTAATCCCAGAATTGGCAGGCCAATCCAAAGGAGGTTGCGCGCCGGGCCCGATGCATAGCTCCAATCGGAGCGCACGTCGCCGTGAAGCGACTCATCCCAGAAAAAGCGATGCCCTTCGCGCGGGCCTAACGAGTTGAGCAGCAGGTCTAGATTGTTGGCGCGCGCGAGCGATCCATTCTCAAGAGGCATCGCGCTCGCCCACCAGACCACGTGCCCTTTGCCGTAGTCGTACTCGACCACCGCCGGCTGTCCCGCACAACTGTATTGAATGCGGTGCGTGGGATTGCCGACCTGCCACGATGCTTCCGGCACCATCCACACCTCGCCTGAATTGGCGAGCGGGTCGAGTCCTTCCGGTTCGAGACGGCATGCGGCGAAGTTGAATTCCCTGGGTGTGTCAGCCTGCCCCCCGGGAAGAATCGACCCACCCCAATAACCGGTCGAGAGCACGCGGCCGCCGCGCTCCAGAATCTCCCGCACGGCCTGGATATCATCTCTCTCACGCGTGAAGGGCTCGGCAAAAATAACAACCGTATCAGGACCGGCGGTATGAGCGAGTTCGGAAAGCGGCCGCTCCCAACGCTCGATCGGATAATTCGCACGCAGCAAGGTTTCGTAAGCAGCGCGGGCGCCGTGCTGGCCGGCAAGGTAGGTTGAGGGCAGCGGATTATCGTTGCCATTCCCATTCGGCACCAGGAAACCGAGCGCCACGGCCAGTGAGACAGCAATGCCGAGACTCCAGAGCAGCAGGCGGCGGTCTTGGGCATCAAGCGAAGAGAAGAACTTCACGCCGCACCGCCTTCCGGCGCAATTCTGCGTTCGTTGGATGGGACTCCAACGCCCCCTTCGATCAGCGACGAGGCGATCGCTTCGGCATGCCGGTAGTCGCTTTCGGCGGCAGTACGGCCGCCATACCAGGTGCGTTCGAAGCTGCCGGTGAGCGCGGCGAGACCATCTCGACGAGGATCCTCGGGAGCAATCAGGGCAAGATACTCGCGCGGCGTCCGGGCGCGATCCGCAGGCCAGAGGCGCCGCGATTCAAGACGCGCGATGGCTGCCCAATAAACCAGGTGAATCGCCTCGCGCCACATTCCCGACGCAGCGGCGCGCCGCGCGTCTTCGAGCCAAAGCTGCCAACTGCGCGCAGACGGAGCGTTGGACGCGGGAACGCGGCTTTCCGGCACCAGGCGAACGCGCCACTTGCGCTCCAATTGCAGCAGAGCCCAGACCAGCGCCACGGAAACCCCGAGGATGAATCCCCACACGACCAGGCGACCGATCCACGCCGAACGCGCACGCAACCTGGTGGCGCGTTCGAGAAGATGGTTCAGCCAGCCACCCACTTTTTCCAGCATCGAATCGCGGACTGTGGGCTGCTGGAGATCGCGAAAATCGCGACCTGCCAGTACCTGCGCCAACGTCTCGCGCTCCAGAGAATGAGTGGGTGGTGTTGGCGTTGCCGCACTGGCCTGCGCCAGATCCGCAGCCAGGCGCAGTTCGGCTTGCTGCAACAGGACGGTCGTGGTCGGCGGAGTCGGTTGCGCAGCTGCGGAACCGGGGGCCTGTTTGCCTGGGGCCTGTTTTTCTGATGGGTTCGACGGCGCTGCAACCTCATCCGGTTCTTCCGCCTTTGAGAAAAGAACACGCAACCATCCGTAGCGCACCAGGCGGCGCCCGGCATTGGCATCGCTCCCCAGAGGAACGCGATCGTCGGGTCCGACCAGCAGCGGATCGCAGTTCTTCAGGTCGCGGGTTTGCGCGCAGGCCTGGACCAGCGCGGTGAGCTCGCCGAGATGTTTGCGATAGTCGTCGAGGGAGGCATCGCGCCAACGCCCGGAGGGCGGCGGAGCCGGGTTGAAAGGAATTGGCGATACCGCGACGGCAAACGAGCCCGTCCAGAAGAATGCGGCGAGAGCAGTCATCCGGCTCCATCCCGCAAGTGCGTTGCGCACGGTCAAGCCAGCGGGCCCTCAGATTGAATTTGAGTTTGCGTTTGAACGGGCGGGGGCACGAATGAAGTGCTCGAGCCACCAACGGGGCCAGGCGCCTCAAGGCCGGCCGCCCGCATCATCCGCTCGATGTCGTATCCCTCTTTGCGCACGCGCTGGTCATAGTAGAACAGAGTGAAGCCGGTGGCGTAGATGGGACCCACAAACGTGTTGGTGCAGAATGCCACCAACTGTTGCAGCACGCGGATAGCAGCCGGCAGCTCGCCGTGGTGCCGGAAGGTGGCCACGATGAAAAAAAGCTGCGTGATCAATCCGAGTCCCATTTGAATGGCGACGACCAGAAGGCCAAGCAAAAAGATGCGTCCGCGCGACCCTTTGCTCAGGTCGATGCTGCGGCGAATGGCTTGCCGCGCCTTCAGGTCTTCAATCACGCAAGCCGGTACCGCGAGAGAGTAGCGAAGCCCCATGAGGACCGCATAAACCATCGCGCCGAGGAGAAGCAGGCCAAGTGCCAGGGTAACCAGGCCGAAGACGATGAGGGCCTGCGGGTCGGCCCGCTGCATTGCGGGTTGATTGAGAATGCCCTTTGGCCGCACGTAGAGGAAGATGAAGACGGTGTATCCCGCGTACAAGACTCCAAAGGGGATCCAGACGATGAAGGTGGTGATGATCATGAGCCACAAGTAGCGGCCGAGCCTCGGCAAAATGCTTCGATACGCCGCGCGGATGGTCGCCGTCTCGCCAAGGTGAACCCAGGAAACCGCGCGGTTGTTGGCCGCCACCGCCAGTCCCCCCACGACGACGATCACCGGCCACATCACCAGGATGCTGATCACGGTGACCCACACCAGCTGGCTGGTCATATGCTGCGCCCGCATGATTTCCTGCACCCCGATCTGCATTAGACTGAGCACAAGCAACACTCCCGCATAGACCGACGAGATGCCGGCAAACAAAAGAAAGTGGGTCCGATAAAGCAGGGCTGTGCGGTCGAGGATCTCGCCGAGCGTTAGAGGTCGCAGGTGGGTTTCCATGGCGTCTGTGTCGTTGCCGCTCAGGCTCGGCTCGCAGGCGGCGCCTTGCCGGGATACTAGCACAGCCGAATTTGGTCGTGCTGTGCGACGATCTTCGGCAGCTCCGTGACGATTTGGAAACAGGCAACTTGAGCGGTGGGTTTGGAGTACACTGGACTCCCCACAAGGATAGTTCGATGGCCCCGGTCAACGAGCTCGCCAGAACCTGTGCCCGCTCCGCCGATACCGCGGAATGGACCGAGTTTCTGGGCCGATGCGCGCCAGTCGCCGCGCTGGTTGCGGTGCGTGTTGCCCGCGTTTGGCAGGGGAATACGACGGCATCCGTCGTGGACGACATCGTTCAGGAAGTCTTTCTCAAGCTTTGCGAACACGAACGGCGCATTCTTCGCGAGTTCAGGCCGCGGGGAGAGGACTCGTTCCTGGCCCTGCTTCGGGTTATCGCAGCTTCGGTCGCAAACGATTATTTCCGCCGCCAGCGCTCGGAAAAACGGGGCGGAAAAGTCGCCACAATGGTGCTGGATGAGGAGTCATCCAGCGTCTCCGTGGCATCGGAAAACGACTGCGAGGCCCAGCGGGCTGTGTTGTTTTCTGAGCTCGATCACAAACTTCGTTCGGCCCCAGGGTCGACTGCTGAAAGAGATCGAACCATCTTCTGGCTCTATTATTTGCAAGGCCTCACGGCGGATGAAATTGCGGGACTGCCGGCTTCCGGTTTGTCGGCCAAGGGCGTGGAGAGCGCTTTGCGCCGCATCACCACATGGCTGCGCAAGGAGTTGGAACCGGTGAAAACGGAGGTATCTGTAGAGCAGGTGGGGGAAGCAGGGTAGTTTCAAAAATAGCGAGCCGGAGAAAAGGAATCTTGCGCCAGTTATCGATAAACAAGTGAACGGATGAGCGAAGATACGGATCCCAATCCGAAGAACGGCTCGGCTGCTGAGAGTCCTCACGAGGGGCTCGGGAGAACCCTCGAGGTTCTGGTGGCACATGCCCCCTTTCGCAATTCGGCGCAATTCTACGGTGCCGGTGGATTTACCTCGCAGGCGGCCGGCTCTTGCCCCGAGACAGGAGCCTGGCTTCGACTGGCCAGCGGTGACGCGGCGCCTCGAGAGAGACAAGCCCTGCTGGCGCATGCGGCGCTCTGTACCGGGTGTCTGGCGCGGCTCCGCAACAGCCGGCAGATACTCTCAGAGGAGATCACGCCGGAAGAATCGGCCGCCTTGCAGCAATTGACCTCAACAAAGCCACAATGGCAGGAGCTTCTGGCGTCACAGCTGGCCCAAACCGCGCATAGCTCGCCACGCGCGGGGAATCTGCTCCGCTTTGCCTGGTTGAGTGGCGCGGTCGCGGCAGTTCTGGTTCTTGGATTGAGTGCCGCACTTTGGTGGCGCCAAAATGCCCCGGAAAAGCTGCTTGCCGAAGCCTATACGCAATCGCGGACGATGGACCTGCGTGTGCCTGGCGCAGGCTTCGCGCCGGTGAAGCCTCAGGCCCATCTTCGCGGCGGCGCCGGCGATCGCGAACCGGCCCAGTTGCTCAGCGCGCGCGCCCAGATCGAGCGTAAACTCGAGCAGGCGCCCACCGATGCGCATTGGCTCCAGTTGCAAGCGCGCGCAGAAACGCTTGAGGAGCACTACGACGGCGCTATCGACATCCTCGATCGTCTGCTCGCTGCCGGTCCTGTCACGGCAAGCCTGCTGCTGGACGACGGGACAGCCTACTTCATGCGCGGGACGGCGACAGGCAGCGAGAACGATCGCGCCACCGCACTCGATAATCTGCGCCGAGCCGACGAACTGGCTCCCAACGATCCCGTGGTCTTGTTCAACGAAGCGATCGTGATGGAAGATCGCGGCCAGGTGATGAACGCTGTCGAAACCTGGAACCGCTTCCTCAAATTTGAGCAGGAAACCAAGTGGCAGGATGACGGCCGCAAGCGTCTGCAGTCACTTGAGGAAAAACTGAACCGGGTCAAGACGCACGAGAGCCGTATGCAGCAGCATCTTGCCACTCCGGAGGCCATGCGTGCGCTCGCGGCCGATTCGGCAACACTCGCCGGCATTGATGAGGAGTTCTCCACCACGCTACTGCCCCGCCTGCTGGATGCCGCGTTCCCCTTGCCCGTCGATCGTTCCCGCGGATCTCCGTGCGAGGAGAAATGTGCCGCCGCGCGAACTCTTCTCGATGCTCTCGCCGCTTCCCTCCTACGCAACCATCAGGACTCCTGGCTCAAAGTATTCCTTCCTTCTGAATCCTCCCCGATCCGCATTGAATACATCGACGCCACGCATGCGCTAGGTCAAGCCATCGATGCCGACACGCGCGGCGATTATGCGTCTGCCGAGAGAGCGTCTCTCCAGAGCCGAGACCTGTTTCGCAAGCTTGGAAACGTCGCCGGAGCGGATCGGGCCGAAGTGGAACGCGCGTATGCGCTGCAGCGGTCGTACACCTTTGCGAAGTGCCACCAGGCCGCGGAATCATTGCTTGTCAACAAGAAACAATTCGGCTGGATTCAGGCCCAGGCCACAGCATTGGACGCGGGATGCAATATGAGTCCGGGAACGGCAGCAGGGAACACCCCCCTCCTTGAGCGGGCGATCGCATTGGCCCGCAGTCACCATTACGTGCTCCAGGATCTGCGCGATGAGAATGAACGCGGCGGCGCAGCCGCGGAATTAGGAAACACCGAGACCGCCTGGCGCCTATCGACCGATGTTCTCCGCCGCTTTTATGAAGGCGATTATCCCCCGTTTCGGGGAGCGACAACGATGGCTGGTGTTGCCCTAATCGAGGACTCCACGCCGCGCAAACAATTAGATCTTTTGCTGAACCGGGAATCCGTTGCCCTCTTCTCTCTGTCGCGAAACAGTGCGTTGTTGGCGGACGCAAGAACGTATTTGGTGAACGCCGCCATCCGCGCGGGATTCCTGGCCGAAGCCGAGGCACAACTGGCACTCGTTAAGGAGGAAGCGGGCCTCGCCCCCGAGCAAAAGGGATCTTTGAGCTTTCAGGCGGAAAGCGAAATCGCGATGGCGCGTCTGCATCTGGAACAGGGCGATGTAAAGTCCGCAGCAAAGTTACTTGACGCCGCTCACAATCATATGGTCGGGGAAGACAACTATTTTCAGTTGAGCAGGTATGCGGTCGCCCGCGGAGAGCTTGAGTTAGCGCAGGGAGACAGCAACACGGCAGAATCGACCCTTCGCGCGGCCATCCTGAAAGAGGAGCTGGAAGGCAAGGGCGTCGGACGAGAGAACATCACGTACGCCCGCGAGAACCGCGATCTCTATTCAGCGCTGGCAGGCATTTGGATGGTTCAAGCTCGCCCGAGCCTTGAGATCCTCGCGCTTTGGGAAAGGTATCGGTTGCGGGTCCTCGGAATCTCGGTGCCGACCTGCAGCGGAGCCCGCCTCGACTGTTTGAAGACCCAGATCGCAGATACACTTGCCCGCCGGCATCAACAAAAGGGACAGGAATTGCTTGTGGGACAAATTGTTCTGCGCGATCGCGTTTTGACCTACCAGGCGGAAGGCGATCGGGTGGACTGGAGCCAGCACTTGATTCGGCGGGAGGAGCTTATTGCTGCGACCGCTTCCCTGGAGCGTGTCGTAAGCTCGCCGGCAACTTCCCAGCTCTCCGTGGACCAGGCCGCCCGCCGCCTTGGCGGCCTCCTTTTCGCCAACCTAAACACGACGAGAGTGAGATCCCTCGTGATCGAATCAGATCCACTGCTCGGAAACGTGCCGTGGTCGGCAGTCGAAACTGCCGACGGGCCACTCGGCCTGCACGTCGATCTGGAGGAGGTCCCATCGATCTTGCTCGATCATGCCGATTCGGCGAAGGAACCTGGTTCCGCGGGTCGACCCCTCATTGTTGGTGCATCCGTGACAGCTTCCGGCAGCCCGTTGCTGCCGGAAGCTCTGGATGAGGCTCAGATGATTGCGCGCAACAGTTCGAATCCAAACCTGCTGCTCGCGGACCAGGCTACGGAAGCGCACGTCGTGGCGCTGATGCGGTCAGCGTCCATTGTGCACTTCGCCGGTCACGCAATGGAATATGAAGGCGCTACCCGCCTGCTGCTGGCCCCGTCCGGATTGCGAAACGACAAGCCCTATCTCGATTCCGCGCTCTTACGGCAGTATCCTCCAAGAGCCGCACGGCTCGTTGTCTTCTCCGCATGCTCAACGGGAAAAAGGGAACAGGGTTGGAATCACGGTATGGGAGATATAGTCGATACGCTCGCATCCATCGGTGTTCCGGAGGTGGTCGCCACCCGCTGGCAGATCGATTCCGCTTCCGCTGTCCCTATGATGGATGCGTTTTATCGCGGCCTGGCCAACGGACTCACGGTACCCCAGGCCCTCACTGCAGCGCGGCAGTCCCTGGTCCGCGATGCCCGATACAGGCACCCCTACTACTGGGCGGCCTACTACGCCTCCGGTGTGGGAACAACCGACTTGCGCGAGGTCTTTCATGGCAGCAGCAACTAGTGCACAACTGGATGTGGTCTTCGACGGTACTTGGCTTCTGGTCCCCAGTGCGGATCGCTCCGGCAAAATCACCGGTGTAAACATCTACTCGCCCGCATGTGGACACCCACTCGGCGTCTTTTTCACCAATCAATTGAACCCGAACCCCTGGCCCACGCAATCTGCGTTTTACCAATTAGACAGTCACAGCTACACGCTCAACATCCAGTGCGGATCGCGCGCGGCCGCTGGCATGCCGGTCAGCGGCATTAATACAACAATCAATCACTGCGTTACCCAGGCGCGTCCCATCGGATCCAACTGGGACTTGCTCGCCTCCATTGCGATTGGCCCGGACGCTTGGGTATCGAGCGATACATTCGCTCCGCAGACTACGGACTCCAAAGGGAACTCTGTTCCTTGCTTCAGTGGCAAGGACGCTCCCACAGGGCAGGTCTCCTCTATGCAGACGCTCAGTTTTACCGGAGTCACCGCTGCAGCTCTGCTCGGCGCGCCCGGCAACGTCCAAGCGCTGCTTCCGGCGCCGTGGAGTGGCAGCGGAACACTGATCTTTGTGGACGAAATCCCCTACATACCCACATTGCAGCACGAGCGCAACGCAATCTTTGCCGTGGCCAACCTGGCCGGGTTGGATTTGGCACTGGATTATCCTTTGCCGAGGAAGACTCCAGCGGGGTCGTCTGTGACTGGACCGTTTCGTCCCATGCTTCACACCGGCCCCAATTGCGGCGCATCACTCATCGTGATGCCGTAGGCACCCTGTCGCCAGTGAAAAAGCAGATTGGGCCAGAACCAGAGGAGCAGCGCAAAGCCGCTCCTCCGCCCCCGGCTCATGCTTGAACCAGCTCATAGGGCCTTGATCCCCGTCGAGCCCTTGTTTCGCCGTCCAAACGGCCCCGCTCATGCCGACTTGCAATGGCTCTTCCCAGTCGACGATAGCCTGGTCGGCCCACATATCCCGATTGAGGCGGATATCGAGACCCAGGGCATTCCTTATCGTCAATTCGTCCGGAGAGAGCTCATGCACAGGACATCAGGGCCGGTGGCGGGCTGAAGCCTGACGATTTTTCAAAACCCAAGAACTTTTTACACGAGGATTGAAACGGGAATCTCTATCTCTTTGTATTTTCAGGATGGAGACGATGGCCCATGACTTGCATGGACCATCGTCATTATGGGATTCACTCGACCTATCGAGCACGCGCTTCTCCAGTTTGAACCGGACGAGCCTCGCACCTCTGGTTCATCCCGTCTCTTCGTGATGCCCGCACGACCGGCAGATTGGCGTCAGGAGAAAACCCTCATTCCTTTTCAGCGCAAAAGGGGGAACCTTCTTTTGATGCCGAACCCAGGTACCCTCTCCAGGCCGATTGGCAGATCGAACAGCCAATTCCGTGGAAATGCCATAGAATACTGGCCTAGAGGATACCCTGCGCATGACGACCTCTGACGCGGAACTGGCTGCGTTGTTTTTGGAGTTTTCCCGGAACAAATTACTCAATCAGTATTGGCCGCGCTTGCGGATTTGCGTAGAACCGTTGACGGACGAGCAAGTTTGGTGGCGGCCCAACCCCGCCTGCAACAGCGTCGGCAACCTTCTTCTGCATTTGAATGGCAACGTTCGTCAATGGTTGATCGCCTCCTTCAGTGGCCTGGAGGATGCGCGCAATCGGCCGGCGGAATTCAACGAGCGGCGGCGTATCGCCGGCAAGCTGCTGGTCCAGCAGTTGGAGGTCACCATGCAGGAAGCCGCAACTGTGCTCGACCGTCTTACCGCCAGGGATCTTGCGGCAACTTATCAAATCCAGGGTTATACCGTGCGCGGACTCGAGGCAGTTTATCAAGTGGTGGAGCACTTCGGAATGCACTATGGCCAGGTTCTCTACATCAACAAAACGCTGCGCGGCGAGGATCTCGGGTTCCACCGCGAGCTGAATCTGACCGGCCGTGCTTCTTGATGGAACTCGTCTATCAAAGTGAATACGAGCGCTTGAGAACTAACTATTCGAGCACCTGAACCTTGATTCCGTCCGGCATTTTGATCTGGAATTGTTCGTCCGTCAGTTTCGGATTCTCGATCACCCTCTCGACTGTGAGTTCGATTTGAATTCCTTCGAGCGGACGTTTGATCGTCACGATTGACGGATATTTGCTCGTGCCGAACTGCGCGTACTTGTTATAAGCGACCTGAGTCTCGAGGTTGCCAGCCCTGTCATACAGATCCTGCTGGTAAGGCAAAAGATCATCGCGGTGGAAGGTGACCACACGCACTGGCGTATCGCTGCGGCTGCCGGGGTTGTGCCGCTCGATGCTCAAAACATATTCCGGCACGATCATGAGATGCTTCTTGGCTACATCTTCGATTGTCTCGGTATCTGCCGTAACCGAGTAGAAATCGTCAGAGAGCAGTCCTCGCACCAACATCGCGTCGAAAAAGAAATCGGGCCTGAGGTTATACATCGGGTTCGGCGATGTCCCCTTTACGTCGTTCGATCCCGTGAACGCAAGATTCTTTGTCGGAATCACCAGTGTGAAGGTCTTGCCATCGCTCGCCATATCGAAAATCTTCACGCCAAAATACGTTCCTGCAACGCGCAGCATCTTGGGTTTGCGCATCACAATGAATCCCCGGCAACTTGGAAAATCCTTCTCTACCCCTTCTTTACTCTTCAGTTCCGTCGCGCGGATCTCCACGGTAGCTGTCAGCGAGTCCACAGCGTCCCAGCGCTGATTCAGCTGTTCGACCAGTTGTTCGGGCGTAACGGTCTGGGTCACCGCCGGCGCCTTCGGAACGGGCAATTTGCGCGTGGTTGGAAAAAGAGAGCACCCCGCGAGCAGGAGAGAAGGCAAGGTCATCAGACCAACAGCACACTCACGGCTGATCTTCAACGGCCACCTGCCTTCTTCAAAGCGTGCCGGTATCCGTCTACGTTGCGGTTGTGCTCTTCGAGAGTGCTTGCAAACATCGACTTGCCCTGGGGATTTTCACCCGCTGCGACGAAGTAGAGGTAGTTGGTTTGAGCCGGGTCCATCGCGGCACGCAACGAAGGAATCCCTGGATTCGCCACCGGTCCAGGCGGCAATCCGGTATGCAGGTACGTGTTGTAGGGCGTATCGCGCTTCAGGTCGCTTGCATAGATGGAGCCGCGCCACTGACGTTGCAATTCGAGACCATAAATCACCGACGGATCGGTCATCAGCGGCATGTTTTTCGCCAGGCGATTCTCAAAGACGCTTGCCACCATCGGGCGTTCCGCGTCGACGGCCGTCTCCCTTTCCACAAGTGAAGCAACCGTGACCACTTTGTGCACATTTCCCGTCAACCCTACTTGCGCTGCCGCCTGCCGGAACCGCCTCACCATGGCGATCGCAATCTGTGCCGGCGTTGCTGTCCGGGGAAAATGATACGTGTCCGGAAACAGGTAGCCTTCGAGGCTCTTGGCCGCCGGATCCAAATCGGCGACCAGGGCGGTCCGTGCCTCGCCGCAACAAGGAATTCCTGCTGTGTCCCGAACCCCGCCTGTTCTACGCGCGCCGCAATGTCGAACATGCTGGAGCCTTCCGGGACCGTCAAAGTTTTGGTGTAGACGTCGCCGCGCTCAATTTGCGAATAGACCTCGATCACGGTCAGGGGATGATCGAATCTGTATTCGCCCGCCCGCAAGGTCCCTCGCTTCCAACTGCGCACAAGGTCAAAAGCATAGCGGCTACGGACGATTCCGGCCGATTCAAGCATGCGGCCGATGCGCACGCCGCCTGTGCCCGGCGCCACATCGACGAAGGTCTCGGTCGAGGGACCAAACGGCGTCATCACCAGCCAGCCAACGCCCGCGGCCAGGCCCAATAGAAGAAAAAACGCAATCAGGAGGATTCCCGCTGCGCCGCTGCCTCTTTTTCTTTCTGCTTTTTCGGGTTGGGGGAGCCATTGGCCAGCCAATAATCCTTCTCTTACTTAAGACGCGATTTTTGCCCCTGCGGATTCTACTTAACCTATTGTATCGGGAGGAATTCTTCCGGAGCGTAGCTCTTCTGGACCGCGATTAAGCTGGACTCCGGGAAGCTGCATTGGAAAATCCCGATCAACCGCCGCGCTACCTTGCCCTCGACGTCGGGTCGAAGCGCATTGGCGTCGCTGTTTCAGACGAGTTGGGACTGACGGCGCAGCCGGTGCTGACCCTGGAGCGGCGGCGCAATACCCGCGAAGACCTGCGCTCGCTGGCTCGTTTGGCTCGACGATTCGGCGTGGCGGGCATTGTCGTGGGCAATCCGCTGCACCTCTCCGGCGAACCAAGCCCGCGGGCGACGAAGACCCAGGCGTTCGCCGCCGAGCTCGGCGAGCTGACCGGCCTGCCCATTCATTTGTGGGACGAGCGGCTGACCACGCACGAGGCGCACCAGATCCTGTATGAAGCCGGCCATGCGCGACAGGAACATCGCCGCGTTGTGGACCAGGTGGCCGCGACACTCATCCTGCAGTCGTTTCTGGCGCGCGACACCGGGGTCAGGGATCAGGGGTCAGGGATCAGACAGGCGAGGAGCCCCCGATTGAAACGTCCAACGAGGGAGATGAGGAATGAGGAGAAGCGCGATGCGTGATGCGCTCGCGCAATTGGGCAGGACAACTTGCCAGCTTCCCAGTGCGCCGCATTCACATTCTGATCCCTGATCCCTGATCCCCAACCCTCATCTCAGGCCCCTGATCTTTTCCCGTATAATGAAGTTTCTATCGTCGCTCGTTCGCGGTTTGAGTCACACAGCTCCCCGCCACGGAAACTGAATGCCCGATCACATCAAAAAACAGCTTCTCAAAGAGATTCAACTCCTTGAGCACGAGCTTGCCCACGAGTTGCCCGCAGAGATCAAGAAGGCCGTGGCTATGGGCGACCTGTCGGAAAACGCCGAGTATCACATGGCGAAGCAGCGCCAGACGTTCGTCAACGCGCGGCTGGGCCAGTTGAAGAAGCGCATGGCCGAGCTCTCGCTGGTGAATCTGGCCAATATTCCCAAGGACAAGGCCGGCTTTGGCTCGACGGTGGTGGTCTACGACTCCACCAAGGACGAGGAGATTGTGTATCGCCTGGTGACCAGCGAAGAGTCCGATGTGTCCAAGGGACTGATCTCGACCACCTCGCCGATCGGGCGCGGCCTGGTGGGCAAGCGGGTGGGCGATGTCGCCACCATCGTCACGCCCAACGGCAAGCGCGAACTCGAGATTCTGAAACTGACCACCATCCACGACGAAGCCGCAGCGGCCGAGGACGAAGACGATTCCGCAAACGGCACCGAGAAGTAGTTAGGAAGATTGGGATGACCGGAGATGACTTGGACCAGCGCTTTCGGCCGCGCCTGCGGCTGGCTTTTAGACCGCATCGTGCACGGTCTGGCGCTCACCCGCATCTCCCCCAACGTACTCACCTTCATCGGGCTGGTCATCAATATCGTGGCCGCGTTTCTATTCGGCCATGCCAACGCCACGAACGCGGGCCGCATGTTTTTCTACGCGGGCATGGTCATCTTCGGCGCCGGCATCTTCGACATGGTGGATGGCCGGGTGGCGCGGCGCAATAACCAGGTGACCGTCTTTGGGTCCTTCTTTGACTCGGTGATCGACCGCTACTCCGACGTGGTTCTGTTCTTCGGCCTGCTGGTCTACTACGGCCGCATCAATCGTTTCCGTTACGTGGTGCTGGTGGCGTTTGTCATGGTCACGTCGCTGATGGTCAGCTACACGCGCGCGCGCGCGGAAGCTCTCATCGGCAGCTGCAAGGTGGGCTTCATGGAGCGGCCGGAGCGCATTGTGCTGGTGATTCTGGGCGCGCTGTTCAATCACTGGGGCGTGATGGCGCCGGTGCTTTGGGTGCTGGCCGTGCTCTCCACCATCACCGTGATTCACCGCATCAAGTACACCTACTCGCACACCAAGCATCTGGCGCCCATCAGTCAGGGCTAACTCTGCCGCTTCTTCCACTCCTCATAAGACAGCCGCGGAATCTTCACAAACGCATCCCGCGTGCGCACGTAGTTGCCTAGCCCGTTCATGCGGCCCACGGCATGCAACTCCTCGGCCTTGATGTAGGGCCCGGCTGGATCGACATAGCGGTCTTCGACGTAGATGGCCACCACACGTCCGAGAACGATGCGCGATCGGCCGATCTCGAGCGTCGTGTGTTCGCGGCATTCGAGTGCAGCGTGAGCCTCCGCGATCCGAGGCGTTCGCACAATCTGCGACGGGGTCGTGGTAAATCCAGCGATCTCCAATTCGTTCGTCCCCTCGGGGAAATCGATCGCGCAGATGTTCATCTTCTCGGCAATGTCTTCGGTGACTATATTCACGACGAATTCGCCGGTGCGGCGGATGTTGAGCGCCGTGTCTTTGGGCACAAAAGCGCGATCGGGACGGTTGGCGACGCCGACGCCGACGATCGGCGGGTCCGTGCAGAAATAGTTGAAGGCGCTGAACGGCGCGGCGTTGAGGCGCCCATCCCGATCCATGCTCGTGATCAGCGCGATCGGCCGCGGCGCAATCAGGCCGATCAGCAGCTTGTAGACCTCGCTGTGCGAGGCTTGCTCCATATCGAATTTCAACTCAACTCCGGGTAAATTGCGGTCCTGCTCCCACTTCGCACAGACGGCTAACAACCACCTCTAGCAGGTCACCATGACGGCCGAGCAACCGGGCTTCACCGGCTTCCACTGGACAAGAAACCGAGTGACCGCCGAAGACTCCACCACTTGCATCTTCTCGAATTCCGCGGTTTGGGTGCTGTACAGGAGCTTGCCGCTCTCGCTCAAAACCGCCAGCTCGGGAACGCCTCTCTTCAGTGGGATCCTGTATCGTTCTGCCAGATCGACGTTCTCGTCGAGATGGCCGACGTTCACGTGAACCAGAACGAAGTTCGCATCGAGAATCGGCCGGTTCGCATCATTGTGAAAATAGATGTCGAGCACCTGGCAGTCCCCGCACCAGTTCCCGCCGAAATCGAGCAGCACGCGTTTGTGCGAGGCGGCTGCAGTCTTGAGAGCGGCTGCAATTTCCGGTCCTGCCTGCGCAGGATCGGGATAGATGTCACGGCTTGCCGAATATGCCGTGCTACCAGCAAGCGCCAACAGAGCCACAGCGGCGATCCCCTTGAGCATTTTCATGGATGCCAAACCCTCCTACGGTCACCTTTTCAGTGTGCCACAAGAGGTAATGCCCATGGCTCTTTCGGGGCGCGACAGTCGCGGCATCCGGAGTTACCCTAAATAGGAATGGATGACCTGCGCAGTCAGCTGGAAGCGAAAGCGTTCCCGGATCTGGGAGCCATGATGGATGGGTATGCACAGGCCGCCGTCGAGTTAGGCAACGAGGGGTTCCAGCAAAATCTCGACTTCAGCTCCGAATCGATCGAGAACCTGGATGAGATCCTGGTGCTGGTCAGCGAAAGCCCCGATGTCGACCTCGACTTTGAGGTTCGGCTCTGGGGCAGCTACCTCGGTGAAGTGTTGCGTCGCCGCTACAACGGTTCGTGGGAGATGACCCCATATCCCGGCGGCGCCGTTGCCGTCCCGGCCGTCGACGTGCGCGGCTCGCGCCTCTTTCCGCTCATCAAGGTCTACCGACGGCTGACCATGGGCGAGGAAGAGGATCTGGCCAGCTTCTTTGCCATGGTGACCGAGCGGCTTGGCAGTCCCGCCAAAGTGAATTAGAGCTTGCCGCCAGCCAGGTTCACTCAACTTCGGTTTCATCGCGAGCGCCCGACGGCCCCGCGGGTGTAGGCTTTGTGCGACAATGAACGTGTTGGAGTGCGCAGTTGTACGTGGCGCGTGGAGGATTCAATTATGGGCGACCTACTGCAACCATGGCACCTGATTGTGCTCGCCGTGGTGGCGTTTTTGCTGTTCGGCGCCAAGCGGCTGCCAGAGCTGGGTAAAGGGTTAGGCGAAGGATTAAAAGGGTTTAAGGAAGGTTTAAAGGGAATCAGCGAGCCTTCGGCGCCGACAACGACCGCGCAGAACACCGCGCCGCCACCGCCTAACTCAACTCCCGCCGACCAGAAGTAGTCCGGCAAGCGCCGCGGCGTTGAAATTGGCACGATGTTTCAAACGTGCGGCAGCGGTTAACTTAAGTTCTGCCCCTCAAAAATCAAGGCCTGGGTGAATCGCCCAGGCCTTTCGTATTTCCGTCGGAGCAATCGCTTACCCTGGGCGGAATTTGCCGGCTCATTGGTGGAGATCATCCGCGGAGGGATAATAGCCGGCCTTGGCGTTCACCTCGACGCCCGGACGCTCCACGCGAACTTCAATCTTCCGGTACTTGCCGTCATAAACCGACTCGTGTGTGGAGTAGACCAGGGTGTACTGGTTGCGCGCTTCTTCGGCGATCTTGGCATAGCTCTTCTCAATGCCGTTCAGGTTCTTCTCGGAGTCAGGCTCGCCGCCCGTGGCGTAGATGTATTTGGTGAGGAGGTTGTCGGTCATCTGGAACGGCAGATGGAAGCGGCTGAGATAGCCCTCGCCCCAGCGCGCCGAGTCACCCACGAGCGTTCCCCACACCGCGATATTGTTGGTCTGCAGATAGCGCAGCACATCGGAGTACTTCGCCTTGCTCCCTGCTTCCTTCCCATCGGAGATCACGTAGATGATGCGTCGGCGTCCCTTGGGCCGGCTCGCGAGCTCTTTCGCCGCCGAGAGGATCGCGTCGTTGAGGGTGTGTATCTCTTTCGGAATCGTAATGAACGGACCGCTGCCGGCCGAGCGGCCCGGTTGTAGATTTGGATCGGCGCAGTTGCCATTCACATGCACGTTGCATCCCGCCATGGGGCCGCTATTGAAGGGAATCATTTCTTCGCTGCCGGTCGCCTTCGTGAGCGCAAGCACCGCCGGGACACGCGCACTCTGGGCACCGGTAAAGCCGGTGCGCTCCTGCGGACCGTTGGCGTAGGAGAAAATCGCGATTTCGTCATAGGGTGTCAACGCGCCTTGAATTGCACCCATCGACTCGTTGACGCGGGCCATCACATCCGAGGTCAGGCTCTGGTCGATCACGAATGCGATCGAGAGCGGGAACGGATCGACGAAGAACTCTTTCAGAGGCTCATAGACCCCGTTCTCAAAGACCCGGAAGTCGCGCCAGGTGAGGCCCGCAACCAGCCCTCCCTTTGAGTCCTTCACCGTGACCGGAACTTCAACGTAGGTGACGTTTAAGCGGAGAACAGTGCCCAGTTCCTGCGGGGAAGGCATCTCGGGTGGTGTGGCCTGGACCGGCTCTTGCGTGCGAGGCTGCGTGCCTGGAGCCGGCTGCCGAGTCGAAGAAGAATTGGGAGAGTCGCTCGCAGCGGGCTCGCTTCCGGCGCCGATCCCCGGTGTAATGGGGCCGCCTACGTCGCCCAATGGCGCAGGGTTCTGGGGAGCAGGCGCATCCGGAACGGATTGCTGCTGATCCTGCTGCTGCTGGGCTGAGGCCGCTGTGCCAAATACGAGGCCCGTCGTTAGAACTGCGCCCAGCGCCTTTATCTTGAAACCAAGCTTCACAGGGTTCTCTTCCTCCAAAACCGCGCCCGGGTTCCGACTCCGATGGCCGTCCCGCCGAACGGAAAACAGTACCGCACTGTACTCGGCAACTATTCTGCTCTGTAATGGGCAAAACGACGTGCCACGCAGATAGCTGTCGCTTACCCGATGGTCCAACGACAGGTCTTTTCTGCCGCTGAGTTTTTTCTTAGCTGCACTCGTCAGAGTATCAGACGCGCCACGCCGCCGCAGGTTGCTCGCACCACCTTGAAACCCATCGGGAAACACAGTGCAAGACACCTGGGGTATGCTCTCTTCGTAGGCGTTTTGCCGTCTATCTCATCAGATGCGGATTCCTTTGTTGGCTGTTGCGGTGTGGATGACCCTGCCGGTCTTTTCTGTTCCGGCAAGGGCTCAGCTCGCGCCTTCTCCGGATGCTCCTCCGGTCAGCAACGCGCCCGAAGCTCCAGCCGAAGACCAGTCCGTCGCTACCTTCAAGATTCAGGTCAACCTGGTCGACTTGTTTTTCACGGTCAAGGATAAGAGCGGGAATCTGGTGCCTCATCTCACTGAAAACGACTGCTCGGTTGCGGAAGACAAGGTGCCTCAGACGCTGAAACACTTTGTGGCTGAGACAAACCAGGCCCTCACCCTTGGAATCCTGCTCGACACCTCAGGGAGTCAGCAGAACGTTTTGCCTCTCGAGCAACAGGCGGGCAGCCGATTCCTCCAGCAAGTTCTCCGTCAGAAGGACCAGGCATTCCTGCTTTCCTTCGATGTGAATGTGGACCTGCTGCAGGACTACACCAATAGCCCTCATCTACTGGCACGCGCAATGGACAAGGCCGAAATCAACACTGCCGGCGGGAATGGCGCCGCAGGCGTTCCCGGACTGGGAGGCGGACCTGTCCCCGTGCACGGCACGCCCAAAGGGACATTGCTCTATGACGCAATTTATCTGGCTTCCAATCAAAAAATGAATCAGGAAACCGGACGCAAGGCGATGATCATCCTAACCGACGGTGACGACGAGGGCAGCGACCACAAAATCAGCGACGCGATCGCCGCAGCAGAGAAAAACAACATCATCGTCTACGTCATCCTGATTGCAGACACCGGCTTCTACGGCAACTTTGGTTTCGGCTATAGCGGCTACTCCGCGGCCAAACGAATATCAGAGGAAACGGGGGGCCGCCTGATCAACGTGGGCAACAACGGCAACAAGCTTGAGGCCGCCTTCCAGCAAATCCAGGACGAGTTGCGCACGCAATACGTCGCGAGCTACACCCCGACGAACGCCAAACTCGACGGCACGTTCCGGCGCATTGCGGTGGAGTGCAAAGGAGACGGCATGAAGGTACAAGTGCGCAAAGGCTACTTCGCGCCCTCGGCAGGGCAGTAGCAACGTAGAAATTACCTCTCATCAGGCGACATTTCTCGCTACACGTAAAAAAACTACACACTTTCTGCGGCTACCCAATCGCTGAATTCGATCCTTCGACGATGCTGCCGGCGACGCGCGCAATCAAGTCAAAAATGAATGCAAATCGTCTCTTTCAAATCAGCGGGTTATCTGCGTGTCAAAACGCGAGACAGTGAATGTTACCTCAGTGTGTACTCCAGACAGGCTGGCATGGCACATGCAGTGTCTTCTCCATCACACCGCAGACTTTGCGATCGGGGCTCGTGGGCCCGCGCGACCAGCACGACCATGCAGTGATGTGTTGGAGGATTAAATCATCCCATGAAGATCGCCCTTCTCGTCGCCATGGCAATCGTCATCTTTTCGAGCCTGCCCTTCGTGTCGCGTCAGACGGATGCCGCAGCGGAGGAAAACTCACCCGCTCAGGCCAAAAGCGCGTACGTGAATCGGTCTCCCTCAGCGAACACTCAGACCGATCCAAAGAAGTTGCAATCGGCTCCGAATCGCGCAACGCAATCGACAAACAGCGATTCGGTGGGCAGGCTCGACTCCGAATCCGCGCAACCGGGTGCTGCTGACCTGGTGAATATAAACAAGAAAGCTCAACGGGTCACTGTCCCACAGGCAAAATGAGTTCTACAAGCTTGGGCGTCTTCGGAGTTTCCGTATCCTACATACATACTTCGACCATTATTCTTTTTTATTCTTCCTCCGAAGACGCCCGAGGCAATCCCAATCACGGGTAGGATGTGAAAATCCTACCTGCGAGAAATTACACGATTCCCTAAGCAAGTTCGGCGCGTGCCGTTCTTCCGCTGCTGGCGTCCAGAATATTCCTCGCGTCAATCTCTCTTGAATCAGCATCTTCAACGATCCGATCTTCCCCTCCACGTTGTTTGGCAGCGCACTTGCGGATAGTGCGCGTCGATTCGTCGCACCGGTTCGCCCGATCCGGTCCACTGATTCGGTGTTTGGATTCGCATCGTTCGTACCTGGTTAATAGGCAACTGAGATGCGCCGGCCCGCATAGAACCATGGAGGATTTTTATGAGACCTGTCAAAACCCTCGCCACCGCCGTTTTCGCTCTGGCGAGCATTCCCCTGATGGCGCAGCAAACAGATTCAACAAGCCAGCCGCAGACCGCTCCCGCCCAGGCACCCGCTGCGCAAGCCCAACCGCAAGCACCGCAACCTGCACCGGCGCCCCCGGCCATGGCCGCAGTTGAGTTGAGTCCAGTCAATGGCGAGCTGGTCGATAAGCTGGATACGAAGACTGCCAAGACCGGCGACAGCGTGATCATCAAGACCAATTCCAACGTCAAGACGGCCGACGGCACGGAGATTCCCAAAGGCTCGAAGTTGATGGGCCGCGTCACCCAAGTTAAACCCAGCGGCGAAGGGAATGAAAACTCCCAGGTCGCCCTCCAGTTTGATCGCGCCGAACTCAAAGGCGGACAGAGTGTGGCCATTCACTCGGAGATTCAATCGATTTCACCCTCGGGGAGCGACTCGCCCAGCGGCACTCCCGACACCATGGCCGCCACTCCAAGCGGCGCGTCTGGTCCTGCCACGGCTGCCCCCGGCGGGGACATGAACGGATCGAGTCGTGCGGCAACAAATAGCCCCGAGACACAGCGGCCCCAAGTGGGCAGCACGTCTCCCGCCGCCAATCCGGCGATGCCAGCACCTGGAACCATCGTGGCACGGACTGGAAATATCGCCATTCGCACCACCTCGATCCCCGGGGTGTTGCTCGCCAACAATGAACCGGGGCAACAGGACCCGCGCATGGCGCAATCGTCAGGCATCCTGCTCGGCGCCAAGAGAGACGTTCATCTCGAGGGCGGCACCAAGGTCGTGGTTGGTGTGGCGGCAGCGGCTGGTACAGCCCGTGGCGGCAACTGAATCCCGGCCGCGGCGAAATTGAATGCGCCGCAGATGGATTTCAAACCAGGTGAACGGAACAGCGCCGGTTCTCTCCGGGCTGCTCCGTTCACTGCTCTATAACCAGTTCGTACTACTCTCGAGGTTACGGATCGGTGTGGTTTCCGCTCGGACAGCTGCCTGTTTTTCGGACAGATGATTACCTAGGTCTCGCGACACCGTAATCTGGCGCGAGGAAGGGGCTTGTCGTTAATATCGGTTGCGTTGGGAAAAACTTGAGACCGTAGCCGAAAAAATTGCGGCCCAAAGTTCCGACCTCAGGTGCCTGCCATGTTGAACGACTCCGCCCTGCAAGATGCCTTCGAAATCAGCCCCCGCTTCCGTCAGACGATCGAGGATCGCGTGCAGCGCCTCGAACGCGATGCCGATTACGATGAAGCGCAGATTTCGCTGCTCGAGAATCGCGATCATATTCGCAGACAAATGCGCCTGATCGCCGTGCAGCGGGCCGAAGCCCTCCGCATGCGCCTCTTCCTCGATCGCGCCAAAACACGCTTGCCGCGCCCCCTGATCTCCCTTTAGTACGCAGTCAACTCCAGTACGCCGCTAAACAGAAAGGCCGCATTCCTCATCATGGAATGCGGCCTTTTGTTTCTGCTGAATCTGGAGCACCGGGCGGGGATCGAACCCGCGTATACAGGTTTTGCAGACCTGCGCGTTAGCCACTTCGCCACCGATGCTTGAAAAACCAGTTCTGAGTTCTTAGTTCGAAGTTCTTAGTTCACAGTACCCATGAGCCCGATACGCCACTCAGCTTCGAAACTAAGAACTTCGAACTCTGAACTTAGAACTGCCTTGTTCACTTCGCTGCCAATTCCTTCTTCGACAGATACCACGTCTCGACCTTCAACCCTGCGCCGCCGCCGTTGGTTCGCTTGGCGGCATCGGCTACGGTCGCTGGCGCGGGCACAATCACATCCTGCCCCGGCTGCCAGTCGGCTCCTACGCTCACACCGTTGCTGTCTATCGTCTGCAGCCCTTGGAACACGCGCACGAGCTCATCGATGTTCCGGCCCAGCTGCTGCGGGTAATAAATGATTGCGCGAATGGTCTGCTTGGGATCGATCGCGAACACTGCGCGCACGGTCGAGGTATCCGAGGCTTCCGGGTGCACCAGGCCGTAGAGGCCCGCTACTTTCTGATCGAGATCCGCGATCACCGGGAATTTGACTTCGATACCGGCATTCTTTTCGAGATCCCGCACCCAGGCGATGTGCGAATAGATCGAGTCGATCGATACACCGATCAGTTGCACGCCGAGATCGTCGAACCGCTGCCACGCGCGCGCAAAGGCGACGAACTCGGTCGAACAAACCGGGGTGAAGTCGGCGGGGTGCGAGAAGAGCAGCACATACTTGCCTTTGGATGTGAAATCGCTCAGACGGATCAAACCCTGAGTGGATTTGGCTTCGAAGTCCGGGGCACCTTCGAGGATGCGGGGTATTCGGCTTTCTTGAACGACGCTCATTTGAAATCTCCTCACTGCACTTTGCATGTGGGTGCTTTGCACCCAGAAACTAAAAACCCACTCGCCAGTGGCGGGTGGGTCGCAGGCTTCCGATTTTTCGGAATTCAGCCCAGCGAACACGCCCGCGTGCAACGGCAACCCTGACAGCAGCAGGGCAAACACTCGTTGTGGCACATTGCGGGAGTGGAGAAGTGGGCCATCGAATCCTTTGCGGCTGGGCACCGGCCCCAACCGAATACTCGTAGACTAGAGCGAACTCCGGAACATGTCAAGATGCCTGATTACCCTGTGCCAGGCTCCTTCGAAACAATTCAACAGGCAACCAAATAGTTGCGTATCGTATTGGCATCCGTTATTATGCAACCTTGAGGTTGCTTGATGATGAAGGATCGCATCGAAAAACGGATTGAACTCAAGGCCCCGGTCTCGCGCGTTTGGCGCGCGCTCACCGACTACCGCGAATTCGGCGCATGGTTCCGCGTAAAGCTGGAGGGTCCCTTCGTGGTCGGCCAGCTTGTGCGCGGCAAGATCACGTATCCCGGCTACGAACATGTGCTATGGGAAGCCCAGGTTCAGAAAATGGAGCCCGAGCGGCTGTTTTCCTTCACTTGGCCCCTCATCAAGTCTGTTGAGCCCGGGACTTACCTGGCCGACTACTCCGATGCACCGCGAACGCTGGTCGAGTTCAGACTTGAGAAGACCGGCACAGGAACGCTGCTCACTCTTACGGAATCCGGATTTGAAAACATCTCGGCCGATTGGCGTCTCGAGGCGTTCCGTCGCAACGACGGCGGATGGGCCGAGCAGATGAAGAACATCGAGGGCTATGTCGCGAAGAACCCCTAATCCCCGTCCGGCTCGGCACCGCTCCTATGCGCCAGTCTTCGCGGCGCTTGGCGACCGGACGCGCCTGGCACTGGTGGCGAAGCTGAGCCGCGGAGAGCTCCACTCGATTTCCCAACTCACCCAAGGCTCCCGGCTCACGCGCCAGGCAATTACCAAGCACCTGCGCGTGCTGGAGCATGCCGGCATGGCGCGTTCCATACGCCGCGGCCGCGAGAGCCTGTTCGCGTTCGATCCTGAGCCGATCGAGGAGGCCAAGAGCTACCTCGCGTCGGTCTCCGAGCAGTGGGACCAGGCGCTCGCGCGGCTCAAGATGTTCGTCGAAGAAGACAAGCCGCACTGAATGCGAATCTTTTGTGACGAGTGCTCAAATTCAGGGCCGAAACAAAAAGCCGTTGTCCGATAATGGCCCTATGCACACCCCTGACGCCGCTCCGATCGCCTTGGATTACTCGGTCGCCGATGTGTTCACTGACACCGCGCTTGCCGGCAATCCGGTTGCGGTGGTGACGGATTCCATTGGTCTGCCAACGGAGCGCATGCAGGCGATCGCCCGCGAATTCAATCTTGAGCGAGACCACTTTTGTGCAACGCAGGCCGGCGGCCATCGAGCAGGCCGAGGGAGTGCGCGTGCGCATCTTTACCACGCAGGAGGAGCTTCCATTTGCCGGGCACCCCACGCTCGGCACGGCGAGCGTGCTCAAGGTGAATGCGCCGGAGACGGCCCAGGGCGACACCGTGACGCTGGCGCTCAACGTGGGACCGATCCCCGTACGCTTTGAGGAGCAAGCAGAAAACTTCGCCTCCCTCTTCGGCGAAATGACGCAGCGTGACCCGGAGTTTTGTGCGGAGCTGGACCCAGCGACCGTTGCCCGGCTCGTGGGGCTCGATCGACAGGATCTGGACCCCAACCTGCCGCCTCAGATCGTCTCCACGGGAACTGCGTTTGCCATTGTTCCGCTCCGCTCAGCTGTCGCCCTGAGCCGCCTCGATGTGCAACAGCAGGAGGCCACCGAATGGCTAAGGGCTGGAGGCGCGCGCTGGTTCTTTGTCCTCGGTCCTACCGGCGAAAAAGAGCCCGCTTTTCGGGCGCGCATGCAGTTCAATGGAGGAGAAGACCCAGCCACCGGATCAGCGGCGGGTTGCGCGATCAGCTATCTCGTGGCGCGCGGAGCGGTCGCATCGGGAAAACGTGTACTGCTCCGTCAAGGCGTCGAAATCCGTCGCACCAGCGATCTTTTTCTCAGCGCAAGAATGAGTGCGGCGAAGGTCTGCGATGTGCGCGTTGCCGGCAGCACTATTCTCGTTGCAAAGGGACAGCTTTTCCTGCCGTAATACACACCCTTTCAACAGACTTTAATCATCGCAAGTGACGCGTCTTCTTTGTGCTACCGGATTTCCACTTTTTGCGTGATAGTTTTCATTCGAACTTTCGCTTGTCTTTCCCTCTTTCCAGTCCTCTCGCAGGCTCGTACTCTTGCCAAGCATTGAGACATTTTCACCGGCGATTAAGCCGGACTTGCCCAAGTCAATCAGACACATTGTGACTGCTAACACGGGCTTCCGTTGCGTCAGGTCGATCAACGGAGCAGGTGATTCTGTGTTTCGAATTCGCCTCGCGAACGTCATCTGACCATAAAGCCTGTTGGTGTCGGCTGCTCCGGACATCCATCGTGCCAACCTGCCGTTAGAGCGGGAGAGGAGATGTGTGTTTTCCCGGGCAGCGAAAATTTGTACCCCAAGGAGTGGACCTCTTTCCATGCGTCCCAAGAAAGTAATTCTCTGCGTAGATGACAACGAACAAGACCTTTCGGTGCTCAAGTTCATGCTCTCAACGAACGGCTACCGCGTACTCGCGGCCACCAACGGCGCGGAGGCGATCAGTATCTTTGGCGACACCGCTGTCGACTTGGTCCTGGCCGACTTCGCCATGCCACAGATGACGGGCGACCAGTTGATTCGCCGGTTGAAACAGATCGCAGCCCATGTGCCCATGGTCCTTATTGGCGATCCGCAAAAAATGGAGGGCCAGATCCACGCTGCCGATGCGCTGCTGGCGAAGAAAACCTGCTCTCCGTTGGAATTGCTGGAGTGCATCAAGGTGAAAAGTGCGCGCAAGCGCGGTCCTCGAAAAGGCATGCAGCGCCTCGCGCAGGGCCCGGCGCTCGCCGTCGCATCATGACCAATTCCATGCCAGCAACCCCAAAAGCCGGTGGTCTTGCAGAAGGGCCCCCGGCTTTCTCCTGAAGCACACTCTTGACGACTCGGCACGCTGGCAGGCATACTCCGCAGCGATAGCATTTGCGGAAATGATTCTGCCTTTTTGAGTCTCTTGCACGGTCAGCGCACCACCCCCAATTGCGTTGATCCTCTGTCTTCGGCCTTGGCCCTCGGATATATTTCCAAAGATGCAGGTTGGCCCAGCGGGTTATCCCACATTCCTTTCCCGTGGAAGCAGGCTTTTATGGATCTTGTTCTTGTTCGTCTTCTCTTTGTGGCCTTGTTGTCGGGGGTCTGCTATTTTCTTCATCCATTTGGCCTCACCGGGCCAATGGGCGCGGTCGCCGGAGCCGCAGCTGCGGGAGCCGTAATCATTTTCGAGTTCCGTGTACGGGCTCTCAGCCTCAAGCGGCTCATCGGCGCGGTGGTGGGCAGTGTGCTGGGCATCTTTGGCGCGGCACTCTTTTGCCTCGTCCTGCGTTCGGCGCCCCTGACGGGTTCGACATCGGCTGTCCTGCAGATCTTCGTTCTTCTGCTCATGACCTACGTAGGCCTGCTGGTGGGCGCCAACAAGGGCGACATGCTGAACCCAGCGGCGCTCGGCATGGTCTTCAGCGGCGAACGGCCCACCCGACGCAGTTCCAAGGTGCTCGATACCAGCGTAATTATTGACGGACGCATTGCCGACATTGCCGAGGCGGGGTTTATTGAAGGCCTGATGGTGGTGCCCGAGTTTGTCCTGCGCGAGTTGCAGATCGTCGCCGACTCTACGGACGGCTCGAAGCGCCAGCGCGGCCGCCGTGGCCTCGACATGCTGCAGCGCATGCAATCGAATAGCGGTATCCAGGTTCAAATCGTTCCGGACGACTTTCCCTCGATTCGCGAGGTTGACCTCAAGCTCCTTGAACTGGCGAAGAAGTGGGAAGCCAAGGTCGTAACCAACGACTTCAACCTGAACAAGGTGGCGCACCTGCACCACGTTGAGGTTCTGAACATCAACGACCTGGCCAATGCACTCAAGCCCGTGGTGCTGCCGGGCGAGCGCATGACCGTGCTCATCCTGAAAGAAGGCAAAGAATACAACCAGGGTGTCGGCTATCTCGACGACGGCACAATGGTGGTTGTCGACCATGCCCGCAAAATGATCGGGAAACCCGTCGAGATCTCCGTCACCAGCGTCCTGCAAACTGCGAGCGGCAAGATGATCTTTGGCAAGATGGACGAAAACGGAAAGCCGTTTGAGCCTATCAAGCCCGGACCGGTCGAGATCGCGCGCTAACGAGCTGCAAATCTCGTTCGCTCAACTTCGCCGAGAGAGTCGCGCTCGCTGCCGGGCCGAACGAATCAGCGGGATTCCGCTCGTTCGACCCCTTGGGCACCGGCGGATGATTACCGCGGAGACTTACCGAAGTGTTGCACCAAAGCCGTTGCACCACAAGGTCCAAATCATAGAGAATATGCGGAATGTCGCGCTAACCGGACAGTCTCCCCCTGCGCTGATTAACTTCATTAGGAAGGGTGCGCAGCCAATTCATGAATGGGTTCTCCCTTTGCTTAAGTAGTCTCACAAGTTCTCATTTTTCGCGCTTTCTCCAACAACAATGGCGTCGTGGCCAGGTAGCAATCGGGCTGTTCGCGGCGCTCGCCGCTTTTACAGGTTGCTCGAGCACGTCGACTGACTTGACGTCGTCGGTCAAGATCGCCATCACGACGACTTCGCTGCCGACAGGCAAGGTCGGAACGGCCTACAGCACCACCCTCGCGGCCACTGGCGGCGAGACCCCTTACACCTGGGCTCTGATCGGCGGCACTCTCCCAGCCGGCCTCTCACTGAATGCATCGACTGGTGCGATCACCGGCACTCCGACAACGGCGGCGAGCGCCACCCCGCTCAGTTTTACAGTCACCGACTCAAGCAGCCCCGTGCAACGCAAATCGGCGAATCTGAGCCTGACCATCGCCGCGACGGTGCCAGCTGGGCTAGCGATCGGCACTTCTTCGTTGCCCAATGGCCAGGTAGGAGCGGCCTACAGCGCGACACTCACGGCCACCGGCGGCACCACGCCCTATGCATGGTCATTGACCAGCGGCACGTTGCCTGCAGGTCTCACGCTGAATGCAACTACGGGCGCAATCACAGGCACGCCCACCGCAGCGGCAAGCGCAACGCCGCTCACTTTCAGCGTCAGCGATTCCAGCCTTCCGGTGCAGACCAAATCGGTCAACCTGGCGCTGACCATTTATTCGGCCAACGGCCTTTCGGTCTCGGTTTCGCCACAGAATGCGGGCGTGACCGTTACGCAAGCCTTATCTCTCACGCCGACTACAACGGACAGTGCGGGCGTGAATTGGTCCGTCAGCGGTTCGGGGTGCAGCGGCGCCGCCTGCGGCACCCTCTCCTCGGCCACCAGCCTTGCGGGAGTTGCGGTCACCTACACGGCGCCGAGTACGGCCGGGGTTTACACCATCACCGCCAGCAGCGTGACAAATAGTTCGATTTCGGCGACGGCCACCGTCGGCGTTACCGATCTCACCGGTGTGACCACCTATCACAACGATGTTTCCCGCGATGGCGCAAACACGCAGGAGTACGCTCTTACTACCTCGAACGTGACGACCTCTACCTTCGGCAAGCTTTTCTCCTGCACCGTGGACGAAGCCGTGTATGCCCAGCCCCTGTGGGTTGCGAACCGGACCGTCAATGCAGCTATCCACAACGTGGTTTTTGTCGCCACGCAGAACGATAGCCTCTATGCATTCGACGCCGACAACAACACCACGCCCTGCACCCCGCTGTGGCACGCAAACCTGATCGATGCAGCACATGGCGCAAACTCCGGCGAAGCCTCGGTGCCATCGGCCGGCCCCGGCGCCCTGGTCGGATCGGGCGACCCATCCGGCGGTGATATCCAGCCCGAGGTGGGGGTGACTGGAACCCCGGTGATCGATCCGGCGACCAATACCCTTTACGTGGTTTCAAAGTCCTACACGGTCTCGGGGCCCGCTTTCTACCAAAGACTGCATGCAATCGACCTGGCTACCGGCAATGAGAAGTTTTCCGGGCCCGCGAACATTACCGCCACATTCCCCGGCAATGGGGACGGAACCTCGACGACTACCTTCAACGCTCAGACAGAAAATCAGCGCCCTGGCCTGGCGCTGGTCAATGGGATCGTGTACATCGCCTGGGCATCGCACGAGGACACGCCGTCCTACTATGGTTGGGTCATCGGATACAACGCGAGTAATCTCTCCCAGACCGCCGTCTTCAATGACGATCCGAATACTCCTTCTTCTCCCATGATCGGAGTCGCCGGATCAGGCGGCATTTGGATGAGCGGAGGCGCACCGGCCTCCGACTCTTCCGGCAATCTCTATCTCACGACCGGCAATGGAAGCTTTGATCCAACGACCAGCGACTATGGCGATACATTCTTGAGGTTGGGCGCCAATCTTAGCGTCAATCAATACTTCGCGCCCTCCGATGAACAATCGGACTATAACGACAATGATTTTGGCGCAGGCGGCGCCGCAGTCCTTGTCGACCTGCCCGCGAACGGAACCAATCCCACACACCTCATCATGAGCGGCGGGAAAGATGGAGCTCTCTACGTTCTCAACCGTGATGTGATGGGCGGGTTCGGTGATTCCAATGCCTGGCAGAAGATTCAGCTGGGCCATGGATTCTTCGCAACTGGTGCGTTCTGGAACTACAACCTGTACTTCGCCGCGGCTAAGACGCCTCTGACGCAATATACCCTTAGTCAAAGTACCGCCCTCCTTACTGCCACGGCCAATAGCAGCTCCGAGACGTTTGGTTTTCCCGGAGTGACTCCTTCGGTTAGCTCGATGCCGAACAACACCAACGGCATCGTTTGGGGCCTGGATCAAAGCCAATATTGCACGCAGCAGGCCAAGGGGTGCGGCCCCGTTGTCCTTCACGCCTACGACGCCACCAACCTCTCCAACGAACTGTGGAATAGCGCTATGTCTACCGGCGACGCAGCTGGCAACGCGGTCAAATTCACTGTTCCGACGATTGCCAATGGCAAAGTCTATGTGGGCACCAGGGGCAACAACGCCGGCGGGTCAGACAATAGCACCTCGGTTCCCGGGGAGCTCGACGTGTATGGGCTTCTGCAC
Source organism: uncultured Acidobacteriaceae bacterium (assembly GCA_963810545.1). GTDB lineage: Bacteria > Acidobacteriota > Terriglobia > Terriglobales > Acidobacteriaceae > Telmatobacter. The sequence continues at coordinate 219,114 of CAWENE010000002.1, read as the reverse complement.
AATTAGAGCGGTTGTTGAAACGGACGGCGTGGCGCATTCGCTTTTCGAAAGGCCGAAACAGCGCGACGCCGGATTTACGGCTGCAACAACATGCGGCGGAGGCGCTGCTTCACCCCGGGCCATTCTTTCCCGATGATCGAAAAGCGGGCGGAATCGCGCGCCGTGAAATCGGCAGCCATGCGATGGGCCCGCAAAATGCCTTCCTTCACGCCACCAATGCGCGCAATCGCAACCTGCGAGCGCAGGTTGCGCGCGTCGGTGTGCAGGCAAACGCGGAGAACACCCCAGCTTTCAAAGGCATGGCTCAGCATCAGGAATTTTGCTTCGGTGTTTGCGGCCGTACGAATGGCCGATTGCGTGAGCCAGGTGTACCCGATTTCACAGACATCAGGAACGCTTCGGCCATGACGGGGATTGCCCGCTGGCCACGGCCAGGTCTCCAGATCGAAGAAGCGTGTCGACCCGATGACCTTGCCATCTTCGAGGCGAACGATCGCAAACGGTAAAGCTTTGCCCGCGTCTTTCATGGCAAGCGCCGCAGCAATGTAGTCCGCAGCTTCAGCGGCAGTTTGCGGGGCTGTCGTCCACCGATAGAGCGTCGGCTCGACCGCGGCGGCAGCGGCAAGCGCTTCGGCATGGCTCGGCTGCAATGGCTCCAGGCGCACATGGTTGCCATGCAGCACGACACCCGCATTCATGGCTTCCTTCAAAATAGGTGCACTCCCAACGCCGCGAGGCGGCTCCGATCCAGTTTAGCTGGGACCGGTTTCGAGGGCGTGAATCGCTGGGGAAACGACAGGGACTGTGAACAGCTGGCTAATTTGAATAATCGGCTCTAGATCTGTGTAGTTAGGTATATCACCCTGCAGCTTGGCCGCATGAGGCAAAAATGCCTCAGTGAACGCCTGCACCGACTCGCAGGTGAATCCGCAACTCGCCCAAAAGGATGGCGGTTGTTCCGGCATCGCGCCACTCAATCCAATCTCGACCGAGACAGCCAGGAGCGCGGGCGCCAGCAGTTCGGCGGCCATCGGCATGTGGACCCTCATGTAGTAATCGGAATCGAAATGACTCCCCGGCTTCTTCGGGTAGAGAATGCTGACTTTAATCATCGTTCCTCGTTATCCAAGTTCCGATTGGGACAGAGAGATCAGTACTTCTGCACCTTGGGATCAATCTCATCGCTCCACGCAAGAATTCCGCCCGCCAGGTTCACAACGCTCGGATACCCGGCTTGTTTGAGGAACTCGGCGATGCGTTGCGAGCGCGCCCCGCTGCGGCAATGCACTACGACTTCGCGATCGCGATCGATTTCAGCCAGACGCTGCGGCACGTCATTCTGGGGAATCAGCTTTCCGCCGATCTGGGCAATTTGGAACTCATAGGGCTCGCGCACATCGATCAGTTGCACGTCTTCTCCCGCGTCGATGCGCCGCTTCAGTTCCTTCACCGTGATCTGCGGAATACCGTTCTTCACACTTGCCTCCTGCGGAGTTTCCGGTACGATTCCGCAAAAATTCTGATAGTCGATCAACTCGGTCACAGTTGGGTTCTCGCCGCATACAGGGCACTCGCGATTCTTGCGCAATTTCAGCTCGCGGAAGCGCATGTTAAGCGCATCGACCAGCAGCAGGCGGCCGATGAGCGGGCTGCCGTTGCCCAGGATCAGCTTGATGACTTCCGTTGCCTGGATCACGCCCACAAGCCCCGGAAGAATCCCCAGCACCCCTCCCTCGGCACAGCTGGGGACGAGCCCCGGTGGCGGCGGCTCAGGATAGAGGCAGCGGTAGCAGGGACCTTCTTTGGTAGCAAAGACGCTGGCCTGCCCTTCAAATCTGAAAATCGATCCGTACACATTCGGCTTGCCCAACAACACGCAGGCGTCATTCACCAGGTAGCGGGTGGGAAAATTATCGGTCCCATCGGCGACGATGTCGTAGTCCTTCAGGATTTCGAGCGCGTTGGCGCTGGACAGCATCGTGTCGTGCTTGACGATTTTGAGCGCGGGATTGAGTGCGGAGAGCTTTTCGGCAGCCGAGTCGAGCTTTTTCCGGCCAATATCCTTGGTTGAGTGGATGATCTGGCGCTGCAGGTTGCTTGCGTCCACCACATCGAAATCAACCAGCCCGAGCGTCCCGATGCCGGCAGCGGCGAGGTACAAGGCCAGGGGCGAACCCAGGCCGCCCGTGCCGACACAAAGCACCTTGGCCGCTTTCAGCTTCTGCTGCCCCTCCATGCCCACTTCGGGAAGAATCAAGTGGCGCGAATAGCGTGCAAGATCGTCTGTGGTCAGCTCAGGAAGCGGAGTGGATTCGGTAAGCGCGGGCATTGTGGATTCAGTTCTCAATTCTTCTCAGTTCTTAAGTTGTCAGGTTTCACTTGTCAGAGATCAGTTTTTGCGCCGAAGGCGCGTCTGGCTAGGCGCCAAGCCTCCGGCTATGGAGGGGATGATGGAAAGCGTGTCATTCTTTGTAACTTGCGTGCCTTCCTTCGCGGGAAGATAGCGTACATCTTCATCGTTCAGATACAGGTTAACAAAGGCGCGGAGTTTGCCATCGCCTGTAAAGAGGTGCTTGCGCAGATCGGGGTGGGTTTGGGTGAGATTCTCGAGCGCCTCAGTGACGGTCGCCGCGTTCACTTCCACCTCATCCTGCCCCCCCGCATAGAGGCGGAGCGGCGTGGGAATGAAAATTGTCATCGATCCAGGATCTCTCCAGTCTCCTTTTAAGATGACACAGCCTGTCGATAGGATGAAGGAATGCGATCGATTCGATCCCTTGGATAGAACGGTAGATTCCGCATCCCCTTGAGCCGCCGCATGTTTTAGAGATTCCGAGAGTCGGCCAGACGCGGTTATGCGGGTTAAAGGGTGGCCCCGGCAGTGCCGGAGCCACGCTTTTCGCACGATCGAGATTCAAGTGGCTATTGGCCGGCAGCCTTTGCCGCAGCGGCCGGTTTGGCGGCAGGCTTGGCTGCGGGCGCGGAGGTCTTCGGTTTCCAGAAGCTCGGATCGGCCTTGATATAGTCCTCGGTCACATAGCTCTGGGCCGGATTCACTGAATAGAGCTCAATGCGCTCGCTCTCGATGGAGGCAGCGCGAAGCTCGCGGATCTTCTTCAGGTCGTCATCGCTCAGAGCCTTTCGGATCTGCGGATCCTCCGAGAAGCGCTGGTCGATTTCGGCCTCCGAATTGGAGGCGGTGAAGAATACGTAGGTCCCCACCGATTCGCCATACTCCGCACGATATGCACCCCAATGTTGAGTGGTCCCGGCTTTATCGAAGGCCGCCATGTACAGCTTCATCAGATCCTCGAAATCCTTGCCGTGCCCCGGACGAACCTCGACGATGTCGGCTTCCAGGTAGCGGTTTTTCGGGCCCGGCGTCTTGGAGTGGTAGCTCAGCTCGGGATCGGAGCTGAAGATCAGGACGCGAGTCTCGTCCAGTAACTCACCATCAGCTACGTTGATCCGCTCAAACTCCGAAGCGACGGCCGGTGCGTCGAAAATCTTGTTGGCCTGCTGCACTTCGTCAAACGAGTTGAAGGCGCTCAGATAGATGGCCCGCGCCCGCCCGGACATCGCGTTGTATGCCGTGTAGTGCAGGGGGAACTTGGCCTTGGCCATCGCCGCGACGAAGGCGCTCTCGGTTTTGTCGTGGGCCATCCCGCCCTTTCCGGGCTTGGTGTACTCCACGATCACTTGCAGGTACTTGGGCGTTGAAGCTGTTGTTGCAGTGGATGCATCTTGCGCCGCGGCCGGCAAACTGCCAGCGACCGCGAGGGACAGTCCCAACAGAATTGGGCTGAACTTCATGTGTAACCTCCATGGCTTGCTCAGAGATCACTGGCGGTGGGAGAGGAAAAAGGAAGGCGAACGCGCGTGCTCTGGGGCTGTCCGGATACTAGCGAGGGGTGCAGGGTATGTAAAGGAAATTCCCGAAGGTCGATGTGGATGCCGGCTCATTTCAGGCGCCGACTTCGATTGTCTCCTGAATGAATTGCTTGTCCTCTTCGGTCGTGCCGGCCAGCAGAAACGAATTCGTAACCGCAGCCTTGCCCCGCGCAACTTCCGTGATGACATACGAACAACCCAGCCAATGCGCTTCTTCAAAATCGGTCGGCGACCACTGTGCGGGATGATCGGGATGCGAGTGATAGAAACCGGCGATCTCCAGTCCTTGCGTGCGCGCCTCGCGCTGGATCTTCACCAACTCCACCGGCGCGATGTGATAGCGATTGTGCGCCGAATCCGTGCGCGTGTTGCCGGCTCGCACAGCCGCGACAATCGTCCAGGAGCCCCCCGCAACGGAGTTGCCCAGCAACGCACCGCAGCACTCGTACGGATACGTCTCCTCGCCATGAGCGCGCATGCTCTCATACACAGCTTGAGGAACGCGCAGCACGCTCATCCTCCCTCCCAGAATCGCTCAGTCAGATATTTCTCTGCCGAGTCCGGCAGCACGGTCACGATTACCGCGCGTCGTCCCGCGGCCGCTTCTTCGCGTGCAATCTTCACGCATGCCGCCACAGCCGCCGCCGCCGAGATGCCGACGAGAAGCCCTTCTTCGCGCGCCAGCCGCTTGGCCATCTCATACGCCGCTTCGGTTTCGATTTCCAGTTCGCGATCCGCAAGATGCGGATTGTAGATCGCCGGAACAATCGCGCTGCCCATATGCTTCAACCCCTCTAACCCATGGAACGGCGAATCCGGCTGAAAGCTGATCGCCTGGATTGCAGGGTTGTGCTCCTTGAGCCGCCGCGAAGTGCCCATGAATGTGCCCGTCGTCCCCAGTCCGGCGACGAAATGCGTCACCTGTCCCGCGGTCTGCGCGAGAATTTCCGGACCGGTCGTGTGGTAGTGCGCCAGCCAGTTGGCGTCGTTTGAGTACTGGTCCAGATAGCAATACTTTGCCGGATCGTTGCCCGCCATTTCGCGCGCGCGCCGGATCGCACCGTCCGAGCCTTGATTGGGATCGGTCCAATCCACTGCGGCGCCGTAGGCGTGCAGAATGCGCTTCCGTTCCGGCGATACATTCGACGGCATGGCCAGCTGCACCGGAATGTCCAAAGCAGCACCCAGCATCGCCAGCGCAATTCCCGTGTTGCCGCTGGTCGCGTCGAGGATGGTTTTCCCTGGCGTCAATAGCGCTCGTTGACGCGCATCACGCAGCATCGCCGCGGCTGCACGGTCTTTCACGCTCCCGCCGGGGTTCGCCCACTCCGCCTTGCCCAGCAGGGTGACTCCCTCGAGTCCGCGCACAACCTGGTCGATGCGAACCAGCGGCGTTGAGCCAATTCGATCCGCCACCGACGAGCCAAGCACGGTCTGTCCAGGCATTGTTTCCATCTGCTTCATGGGTTCGTCTTGCGTTGCGGCCCTGATGCACCATGTGCGAAAGTGATAAAGGGAAGCTCTCAAACGGCCTCCTCTTATCTTCGCAGACCGGAAAGCCGCCATGGCCAAAACGCCCACGAAACCGAGCTTCGACCGAGCGCTCGACATTCTGCGTGCACACTCCTTTGATGTTGCGCCCTACGCTGGAGTCGCAGGCGGCATATTGGTGAGCAAACATGGTGCCGCCGCGGTCCTTATCGCGGCGCAAGGTCCGGGAAAAGAGAAAGTCTCGACGGCTGCTTTTGCCATTCATCCCGGCGTTCTCATCCGCGGGGAAGTGGCCCGCCTTCTCGATCGGGGCTACCAGAAATTCTTGAAGACTTCTAAATATGAGCTACCAGCGACGGCCGGCCAATTGCAGGCGATCCATACGTTCAGCGAGGAACTGAAGCTCTTGATCGGCGACGTCAGCCTCTACAACGAGTCACTGGGCACAACGAGCGATGTGTACCTCTACGATCGGCTCCAGGGACGGGAAGCACCCCAGCCCGCACCCACCCAACCCTGGGAATTGTCGGACGGCCACTGAACTTTATCCGGCTGGTGGCCGATAAGGTAAGGATGGCTCCAGAAGAGGATGCTGGCTCTCCTCCAACGGGGAGAGCTGAACGGCGCAAAGAATCCCGGTTCCCAGTGGATGGCGCAGCCGTTCTGCTCCTGCTGAATCCAGGGGTCCGGCTGCGCGGCCGCATCCTGGATCTGAGTTTGCACGGATGCCAGTTCCGCACAGAGGATTGCTTTTCCATCGGGATCCACCATCGCGTCGAGATCGAATTTCACGTGGATGGATTGCCTTTTCGCCTCGCCGGCGTAACCCAGTCCATTCACGACCGCCACAAGGTCGGGGTCCTCTTTCTCAATGTCAGCGAACGGAAACGCGAGCAACTAATCGACCTGGTCGCGGAGATCGAGGCGCTCCAAAAGCGTCCCGCGTCCCCGGCTCCAGACGAGAATTCACCGATTGCGGATGCATTCGGCAGCGAAACCGCGACACCTGACGAATCAAGCTCTTAGGTCGCTGACCGCTGGTTCTTCCGCCATCTCCGTGCCCCATCCTTTCGCCTTCTTTCTGGCGAAAGGGTGGGAAACCACGAAGCTCAGAGTCCGAATCCACGCGGTCGACTAAGCCATCGGCTCCGCGTCGCGATACGAGTGGTCGGGCGCGCGCACAATCCGCATCAGTTTCCCGTGATCGAGCCAATTCAGTTCGCAGTCTTCACAATCCTCGAGAATCACGTTGCCCGCGCCCGAATAATAGTGCGTCACCATCGGCTTGCGGCAATGAGCGCACGGCAGCGTGCGACGTAACTCCGCAGGATCGGGTGGAGGTGGAATCAGCGATCCGGGCTGGCCTGCACGCAGCTCATCCACCAGCGCCAGGAACACTCCCATGGGAATCGACATGCCGCGACACTGCGTGCAGTATTGAATACGCACTTTCGCGATGGAAGCCTGCATCAACGGAATCGAACAAACCGGGCATGAGTTCTCTGACTTTTCCGGAAAGACGCTGACGCCGTCATCGCCTTTCTCCGGGAAGTACATGTTCTTGCAGTAGTCGCACGTCAAACAGTCTTTGTCGGGTTCGAGGCGCATCGCCGCGCCGCACGATGGACAGTTCATTGGGCTTTTCCGCACTCCGGACAAAACTTCGCTCGACCAGGGATGGACTTGCCGCACTCGATGCAAAATCTTGTACCCACTGCGGACGCGACGTCGGTTGAGGTCGCGCTCACAACTGGCGCGCCATTCGCTGCGGCTTTCGTCTGCGACATCACTGCCTGCGCCATCGCTGCTCCGGCGCCAAGCCCCACGCCCATACCGGCAGCACCGCCGGTATTGGTAGCAGCCTCTTCGAGCGACTCCGCTGCTTCGAATTGTGTAAACCGTCCCAGATCGCCCGCCATGCTCATCCCAATGCGCTGATCCATCACCTTGGTGAGTTCTTCCGGCAGCGAGATGCTTTCCACGACGAATTGATCCAGCTCCAGTCCAAGCGCCGCGAAGGCCGGCTTCATTTGCTCGGCAATCTTTTGTCCAAGCGCAGACTGGTTCTTCGCCATGTCGAGAAACGAAACGTCGCTGCTGGCGAGAATGTCCGTCATGCGCGCTACGATCGTCTCGCGCAACTGGCCTTCCAACTCGGTGACGTAGTAGCGTGTGCGCGTGCCGGTCACCTTGGTGAAAAAGATCCGGGGGTCGGAAATCTTGTACGTATAGATGCCGTAGCCGCGCAACCGCACCGCGCCGAACTCCTTATCGCGAATCGTGATGGGCGTCGATGTGCCCCACTTCTGATCGATTTGAAGCCGCGTCGAAAAGAAATACACATCCGACTTGAACGGCGACTCGAATTCCTTATCCCAGTTCAGCAGGTCGGTCAACAGCGGCAGGTTGCGCGTATTGAGCGTGTGCAGTCCCGGCCCAAACACATCGGCAATTTTGCCCTCGTTCACAAATGCGGCCAATTGCGATTCCCTGACAGTCAGCTGACCGCCATTCTGAATCTCCATGTCCTGCATCGGATAGCGATAAGCCAGCATGCCGTCTTCCGGCTCGTTCCACTGGATGACATCGATGAACTGCTTGCCCAGGAATTGCTTGAGAGTCACGTGCGCCTCCTGGAGTGCAACTCTACCATTTGGATTGGAAAAGTCGTTTAAAAAGAGGCGATTCTGAGTGCCGAGCGTAACGTATCGCTTGGAGCAATACCCGAAGAAATTCGAGCACCCGATGCGATCGATGTCCTGCCTCTAAAGTTCATAACAAAGCAGAGCTTGTCATTCTGAACGAAAGGGGCCCCGAACGCTTTTCAGTTCGGGGGTGGTGAGCGAAGAATCTGCTTTTCTCCTTCGGGCGTTCTTCAGAGAACTTGAGAGACAGGACACTAGCTGGGGGCGCCCGACGGCTCTGCCGTTGCAAACTTGCACTCCGCGCACTGGCAGTTGCGGCGCAGGTACTCCCACGAATAGATCCCGCTGGAGTGCCCATCAAGCCAGTTGAATTGCAGCGCATAGCGGCCAACAGCATGTGCGCTTGCGGGCTTCGCCAGCGGCTTGTACATGGGCAGCAATTCTGCCGACTTCGCATGCGGCTGGCCAATCTTGCGGCCTTCCTTGATGCGTTCGTCCACGCAGGTCGCACAGGGGCAGGCATCGCGCAGCCATGCAAAATTCCATGCACTCTTATGCCCGTCCTGCCAATCGATCTCCAGGCCCGTGCCTTCGGTGAGCAGGACCCTGACCTTCTCGGGCGTAATCGCAAGGCGCGGCAAAGGCTCGGCTGGCGCGCGTTCGCGGTCTGCCTCTTCCTTGCTGACGATGCGAATCCCCTCGTGGCTCATGACTCCAGTTTACAGTGCGCAGTGAACAGTGTGCAGGAACGGCTGTGCGGCTTGCATCGGTGTGCGATCGCTGTTCACTTCTCACGCAGGCCCAATGAATGTCTTTCTGTTCCCTGTTCCCTGTTCCCTGTTCCCTGTTCCCTGTTTCTCCTCACTGCTTCCAGAAAAACCAAGCCGCCATGCCCAGCCCGATGCACACAACCAATCCCCGCAGCGCGCGCGGTGGCACGCGCCGGGCCATGCTGGCGGAGGTATAACCGCCAATCGCCGCCGTCACCATCGCCAGAAGGCAATAGCGCCAGACCACTTGGCCATTCACCACGAACAGAACGAAGGCAATGCCATTGGCCATCGTCGTCGCGACCACCTTGAGCGCATTGATCTCGTTCAGGTCCTGAAAACCAAACAGTGAAAGCAAGGTGATGATGAGAAAGCCCGCGCCCGCGCCGAAATAGCCGATATAGAAACAAACCACAATAGTGCACAGAAAAACCGGCATGCGCCGCGGGACGCGCGTCTCGTCTATCGATCCCTTGCGCCGTTCAAGCCATCGCGCAACCGGACCGCTCGCCGCAAAGATCAGCGCAGCCACGAGGAGCAGCCACGGCACCAGATGCAAAAACGTCTTCTGCGGGGTGTTCAGCAGCACCAGCGCGCCCGCCGTTCCACCCAGAAATCCTGCCAGCGCCATCGTCAAAGCGAGGCGCAGATTCTTACGGATGTCCTGCCGATACGCTGCAATCGAAGTCAACTGCCCCGGCCAAAGCGCAACCGTGTTGGTCGCATTCGCCTGGATCGGCAGCATCTTCATCCCCAGCAGCGCGGGGAACAGCAGAAAGGAGCCTCCGCCCGCGACGGCATTCAAAAGGCCGCCGAGAAACGCAGCCACCGTGAGCCAGATCCAGTGCCAGTCAAGGAAAAGGGAAACGAGCGCGAGGAAATGCATCTGCGCCAATTTTAGTAGGCCGCCAAACAGGAGCCTGCGAGTAACCCAGTCAACAAACCCGCAGTCGAGCGCGGTCCGAAGGCCCTTCCGGCAGATAAGCGATAGCAGTTCGGGGGGCCCCACACCCGTCAGAGTCGCCTCCTCCGTCTAGACTCACGAAACAAAAAGAGACGGCTTTATCCACTCCCGGCGCCGAGATTCCCTCGCGCGCGCCTTCTAACCTATTGAAAACTAAAGGCTCATAGGATTTGCATAATTATGAGCTAGATACACTCATATTTTGTGCATCTTTTATGCTATAGTTCCCATCAGATGTGTTGGGCGGCTGGGAGTTCCCCTCCCAACCCACAAAAATTCCAATCCATCTGGAGGACTTGACATCATGGCAATCTCTCGTTGGGACCCCTTCCGGGACGTCGTTGCACTACAGAACCGCGTGAATTCGCTCTTTCGCGACTTCAATGACGCAGGCGAAGGCGCGCTAACCACCGCCAGCTTTGTGCCGGCTGTCGACATTTACGAGGACGCCCAGAAAGTCGTGCTGAAACTCGAAGTTCCGGGCATCGAAGAGAAAGACCTCGATGTGCGCGTCGAGAACAACACTCTGACGGTTAAGGGTGAGCGCAACTTCGAAAAAGAAGAAAAGGAAGAGAACTTCCATCGCATCGAGCGGCGCTATGGCACCTTCTATCGCGCCTTCACGCTTCCTTCTACCGTCGACACCGAAAATATACATGCCAGCTACAACGCCGGCGTGCTCAAGCTGGAGTTGAAGAAGAAAGCCGAAGCCCAGCCCAAGCAGATCAAGGTCAACATCGGCGACAAACAAGTCACTGCAGGCGACAAACACCCCGTTGCAGCGTAAGAGCAGCTTTGAGCCTTCAACCCGTCGGCTTTCGGCGGATAGGGGCTCGAACTGCAGTGGATGGGTTGCGCCGGGAAAATAGGAATCGCAAGATTCCGGCCCGGCGCTTGTTTTTTTCACAACGATCGGTCAGGATGAAATCCACTGTTCGCCTCCGCTTTTTCGGGCAGGAAGGAGAAGCTGAGAGCTGACAGCTAAAAGCTGGGAGCTGATTTTCATGGCTATTAATTGGGACAAATTTACTTTGAAGTCGCAGCAGGCGATGCAGCAGGCGCAGACCCGGGCCGCCGGATTCGGCAATCCCGAGATGCAGCCCGTCCACCTGCTGCTGGCGCTTATCGAGGACCGCGAGGGCGTCATTCCCGCCGTGTTGGAAAAGATCGGCGTACCCACCGAACGCCTCGAGCACGACCTGCACCAGATCGAGGAGAAACTGCCTCGTGTGGCCGGCGCTGCGACGCAGCCCGGCGTGAGCCAGGCGCTCAACAAGGTCATCGACCAGGCCTTTCGCGAGGCCCAGAACTTCAAGGACGAGTACGTCTCCACGGAACATTTGTTGCTCGGCGCGGCCCACCTCAAGGGCGATCCAACGAGCCAGGCGCTCCTGGCCCTCGGCGCAACGCACGACGCGATTCTCAAGGCACTCACCGCAGTGCGCGGCTCGCAGCGCGTTACCGATCAGAATCCCGAAGGCAAATTCCAGGCTCTCGAAAAATACGCGAAAGATCTCACCGACCTTGCCCGTCGCGGCAAGCTCGACCCCGTCATCGGCCGCGACGAAGAGATTCGCCGCGTGGTCCAAGTACTCAGCCGCCGCACGAAAAACAACCCGGTGCTCATCGGCGAACCCGGCGTAGGCAAAACCGCCATCGTCGAAGGCCTCGCGCGCCGCATCGTCTCCGGCGACGTGCCCGAGAGCCTGAAGGACAAGCGCGTCATCTCGCTCGATCTGGGATCAATGCTCGCCGGCGCAAAATATCGCGGCGAGTTTGAAGACCGCCTCAAGGCCGTCCTCAAGGAAATCGAAGAGTCGAACGGCCAGATCGTTCTCTTCATCGACGAGTTGCACACACTCGTCGGCGCCGGCGCTGCGGAAGGCGCAATCGACGCCAGCAACATGCTCAAACCAGCTCTTGCACGCGGCGAGCTGCGGGCCATCGGCGCAACCACGCTGAACGAGTACCGCAAATACATCGAGAAGGATGCTGCTCTCGAGCGCCGCTTCCAGATCGTCTACGTCGGCGAGCCCAACGTCGAAGACACCATCGCGATTCTGCGCGGACTGAAAGATCGTTACGAAGCGCACCACAACGTGCGCATCAAAGACTCGGCGATCGTCGCCGCGGCGACGCTTTCGCATCGCTACATCAGCGACCGCTTCCTTCCCGACAAGGCCATCGACCTCGTTGACGAAGCCGCCGCTTCCCTGGCCATCCAGATTGGCTCCGTGCCCACCGAAATCGATCAGCTCGAGCGCCAGGCCACCTCGCTCGAAATTGAGCGCGCTGCCCTGAAGCGCGAAACCGACAAGAACAGCCGCGAACGCATGTCTGAAGTGGAGCGCGAACTGGCCACGCTCAAGGAGCAGATTACCGCTCTGCGCGCGCGTTGGACCACGGAACGCGAAGCCATCACCCGGATGAGCGAATTGAAGAAGCGCATCGAGGCATTGCGTTTTGAAGCCGAAGAGCAAACCCGCAAAGGCCAGCTTGAGCGCGCCGCGCAGATTCAGTACGGCGAGCTTCCGAAACTGGAGGCCGAGCTGAAAAAGCTGAATGCCGCGCAGGATGGTGCGGGCAAAGACGGCAACGGCGCAGCCCGCATGTTGAAAGAAGAGGTGGACGAGGAAGACATCGCCAAAATCGTAAGCAAGTGGACCGGCATTCCCGTTTCCCGCATGCTCGAAGGCGAAGTTAAGAAGCTCGTCACCATGGAAGAGCGTCTCCGCGAGCGAGTGGTTGGACAGGATGCCGCGCTTGCCGTTGTTGCGAATGCCATCCGCCGTTCCCGTGCCGGTTTGAGCGATCCCAAGCGGCCCATCGGTTCCTTCATTTTTCTTGGCCCGACCGGCGTGGGCAAAACTGAAACCGCCCGCGCACTGGCGGAGTTTCTCTTCGACGATGAGCAGGCCATGATCCGCATCGACATGAGCGAGTACATGGAAAAACACGCCGTGGCTCGCTTGATCGGTGCGCCTCCGGGCTACGTCGGCTATGACGAGGGAGGTCAGCTCACGGAAGCAATTCGCCGGCGGCCCTACGCGGTGATCCTCTTCGACGAAATCGAGAAGGCACATCCGGATGTCTTCAACATCCTGTTGCAGGTGATGGACGATGGGCGCCTGACCGACTCGAAGGGCCGCACCGTGGACTTCAAGAACACGGTGCTCATCATGACGTCAAACCTGGGCGCGGCAGCTGCTTGCAGCCGAAACGCTGAAGACCGAGCACGACCTGGACATGGCGCGCGAGAGCGTGATGCGCGTGCTGCGCGAGCACTTCCGGCCGGAGTTCCTGAATCGCGTCGACGACATGGTGATCTTCCGTACGCTCGGACACGCGCAGATGAGCCAGATCCTCGAGCTGCGGTTGAACGAGGTACGCAAGCTGCTCGAAGACCGGCAGATTTCGTTCGAGCTCACTGATCCGGCGCGCCAGTTGATTCTGGCTGCAGGTTCCGATGCAGCCTACGGTGCGCGGCCTCTGAAGCGTGCGTTGCAACGCATGGTGCAGGACCCCTTGGCGATAAAGATCCTCGACGGCGAAATCCTGCATGGCGCCCACGTCCGCATCGACGCCGACCGCAACAGCAACCAGTTGCGTTTCGAGCCGATGGGCCGCGAAGCCATGGCCTGACCACCTGCGGCACCTGCGGTGCGGCCAGCTGCGCTTCGCGCCAATCAGCCACTGAAACAGGGTGCCCCAGAGCCTGCCCTGAGCGAAATCGAAGGGTCTCGCTTCTGAGACCTGGGAAAGCACAAAGCCCCAGCAGCCCCCGTCGTCCGGATCAGCCCGGTTCGCCCGTAGGGAGAACGTGAGAGTAGCCCAGGGCAAAGCAAAGCGCCGCCCTGGGTCAACGGCCCGCCAAAAACCTGCCGCCCCGTCGGGGCGGCATGAAATGGTCAGGAGAGAAAGGTCCGCCCCACCGGCTCTGCGGGAATGTCTCGGTCTGAAAACTGAAGGACGTAGTGAACAAAATCCTCGCTTGAGACCGCATCTACCTTCGCTACATCGTTCGGCCCACATTCCTCGAGTTCAACGCGGGTGCGCCAGGCCACCACGCCTTTCTCTGAACGAGCGATAAATCGCTCGGGTAATGTATATCGCCAGATATCGCTGACGCGCAGCGTGTAGAAGAGATCTGGCGGGTCAGGATATCTCGAAAGGAATTCAACCCAGAGGTAATGATCAAAAAGTAGGATTCCACGCCCGCTGATTGGATCGCCGACAGAAAAGGCTGCAGCCTTTGCCGAGTGAATGTAAAACCGGAACAGCCCAGTCTCCACAACGACGATTCGATCTGGGGAATTCTCCTCTCCCGTAAACACGCAGAACTGAACCCGTGAATTGATAGCGAGCCTCTCCGAGGTGATGAAATTCCGGTTGCGCAATGCTCTCGCCCGGCTTCAACTCATCCGGCTCGACCTCAAATGAGAGATTGACGAGTTGCCCTTTCTCAAGCGGCGGATAATTGCCGTCGCCGATGTGCCACGTTTCAAATACTGCAAAAAGTTCCATTTCAACTAGACTAACGTCCTATTCGCCCGAATGACCTGCGGCGCTGACGAAGCTCTACGCGGACCATTCGAGCGCAGCGCCCTACTTCCCCAGCGTCGCCTCGATCGCCGCGGTCACTTCAGGCGAGTCGGGCTTCACCGCCGGCTCAAACCGCGCCACAGGCTTGCCGTTGCGATCGAAAAGAAACTTGGTGAAGTTCCACTTGATGTCTCCGCCGATCTGCGGATTCGCCGACTTGCTCGTCAGGAATTGGTAGAGCGGCGTCTCGTCGTCGCCCAAGCACCGACACCTTGGACATCATCGGAAACGTCACGTTGTACTTGTTGCTGCAGAACTTCTTGATCTCTTCGTTCGTACCCGGCTCCTGCTGCGCGAAATTATTCGCCGGGACGCCGACAATCACCAGGCCGCGATCTTTGTATTTTTCGTAGACCGCTTCCAGCCCCGCGTACTGCGGCGTGAACCCGCACTTGCTGGCCACGTTCACCAGCAGCACCACCTTGCCGTGGTAGCTCTTCAGGCTGACTGGCTCGCCGTCAATCGATTTCATGGTGAAGTCGTAAATGCTGTGCGCCTCGGCGCCGGCGACGGCAGCGGCCATCGCGAGCATCAGGGTCAGGACGAGCTTGCGCATTCGTGTTCTCCTCAATTCTTGATTGCAAATGATCATACGAGGTGGAGCGCCAGAAACTTGTTAGGAAATTGTCACCAATGCGCAGAGTCCGCCGTCCCTGCATCTCGATCTTCGAGTAGAGAACCGCCGTCGAACATTGCGGAGAATTTCGCCGTTGAGCGCACACTAATCTAAGGCGTCATGTCCAATCCATCCTGGCGGCAGATGCGATACCCCGCCAAAAGAAGCGATGGACTGCAACTCTAACGGAGTGAAGACGTTGAAATCTAACTACTTTTAGAATGAAATCGTTTGCGCGAGATCCACATTCGCTAATCCAGCAATGAGAAGACTTTGCGGAAAACCGGGTGGGGGGTGCCGGGGAGGGGGTCTACTGCCGCAGCTCCACGAGCGTAGCCCCCTGCCCGCCCTCGTTCTGCGGAGCCTCAGCCACTCCCGCCACATGCGGATGGCTCTTGAGGAACTCGCGCACACCACGCCGCAGAATTCCCGCTCCATGCCCGTGAATGACGCGCACCCGCGGCAATCCCGCCAAAAACGCGCGATCGAGATACTTCTCCAATTCCTCGGTTGCTTCATCGACGGTGCGGCCAATGAGGTTGATCTCCATGCGCATCTCATCCGTGTTGGCGCTGGTAACGCTCACATGGACGTTCTTCTGGCGGCGCGCCGCGGCCAGTGGGTCGGCCTTCGACTGCCTCGCCTCCTCTGCTGAACCGCGCGGATCGGCAAGATCTGCCTTGTTCACCCGCATCTTGATCGGGCCCAGCGCGACTTCGAACACATCTTTCTCCACCTCGCGCTGCACCGTGGCAATCTTGTTCATCGACTTCAGCAGCACCTGGTCTCCCGGCGCAATGTGTTTCAGCAGATGCGGCTGGGCGTTCGCATCGCCCTGATCGGCGCCCGTGCGATGCGCGACCACGGTCTGATTGAAGCCCTCTTGAAACTCACGACGCAAGCGGTTGATACGTCGTTCGGCCTCTTTCGAAAGCTTCTGCTGAGCTGCGCGATCTTCGACAGCGCGGACATTCTCGCGCATTTGAAATTCGAAGTCTTTGAGGAGTGAGCCTAGCTTGGCTTCAAATTCGCGGGTGCGATTGCGCAGCTCCACATCGCCTTCGCGGGCAAGCTTCGCCCGTTCCTGATTCAGCGCATACTGCTGTTCGCGCGCCTTTTTCTGCTCGACTTCGAGCGCCACAACGTCGTTGTGCAATTTGTCCAGAAATCGCGCGATATCGACCTGCTGCGAGCCAAGCCGTTCGCGCGCAGCAGCAATGATCCTGCGATTCAAACCGAGCCGTTCGGCCGTCTGAATGCCGGCGGACGCGCCAGGCACGCCAAGCCGCAAATGGTAGTTGGGAACCAGCGTGACTTCGTCCACACCCGCAGCCGCATTCAGCACACCAGGCGTATTTGCGGCATAGACCTTGAGCGAAGTGTGGTGCGTCGAGATGAGCGACCACGCGCCCGATTCGAGAAAGTAGCTCGCCACAGCGACGGCCAACGCCGATCCTTCTTCGGGATCGGTGGCAGAGCCAAGTTCATCAAGCAGCACCAACGAACGCGCACCTGCTAGCCGCGAAAGACGGTCGAGATTCAGGATGTGCGCGGAGAAAGTCGACAGCTCCGCTTCAATGGATTGTGCATCGCCGATGTCGGCCAGAAACGCTGTGAACAGAGGAAAACTCGCCGCCTCGGCCGGAACCGGGATTCCGGCCTGCGCCATCATCGCCAGCAGTGCCGTCGTTTTGAGCGTGACGGTTTTGCCGCCCGTGTTTGGGCCGCTGATAATCAGTTGGCGAGCATCCGCTGTGAGTTCAAGCGTGAGCGGAACCACATATTTTTCCGGGGTCCCCAACGACGGGTCCTTGTCGTTGGGGTGGTGGCCGCCCGTCGTGCGCAGATGCTTTTCGAGCAGCGGATGCCGCGCCGCATGGAGTGTCAGCTTCTCCCGCGTCAGCGTTGGCTCCGCGCAGTTGTAGTCACGCGCGAAACGAGCACGGGCCTGCAGGCTGTCAACCAGCGCAAGCACGCGCGCGCCAGCGACAAGCGAGTCGGCGTAACCAGCCACCTGGCGCGTGAGCGCGACGAAGATGCGGTGGATCTCTTCCTGTTCCTCTTCGAGAAGCCGCACCAGCTCGTTGTTCTGCTCGATAGTTTCCAGCGGCTCGACGTAGACCGTTTGCCCCGACGAGCTCGCCCCGTGCACCACGCCCGAAACACGTCGCTTGAGCTCGCTGCGCACGGGAATGACGAAGCGATCGCCACGAATGGTGATCACATCGTCCTGAGTGGCGCCATCCGCCGACAGCTTGCGCAGGGCGGAACGCAAGGACTCTTCAATTACGCGCTGTTGGCGTTCTTGGTCGCGTCGAATGCGATTTAATTCCGGTGAAGCGTCATCGGCCAGCGTGCCATCAGGCTGAATTTTGCGCTCGATTGATTCGGCTAACCACCCCAACGACGAAGACCTGTCGTTGGGGGCCCCAGCCAACGGACGCAAGCTTTGCGTTAAACCAGCAGAGAGCTCCGCGAGCCCCGGCAGTTTTCCCACCAGTCGAGCAGGCGGCGACTGCAGCATTGATTGCCAGGCGGCGACATCGTGCGCAAGCCGCGCCACGGCCTGCAATTCCTTGGCTTCCAAAGCCGCCTCTGGAATCCGTGCCTTGGCCGCGAGTTCGGTGGGGTCGAAGAGGCCACCAAGCGGAATGGACACCTGCTCCCCCAGCATGAGGCGGACTTCGCCGGTCAGTCCATGCTGACGCGTGATCCACTCTTCGTCCGTCGAAGGGCGCAGTGAAAGGATCGCGGTCCGCCCGATGGGCGATGCGGCGAAACCGGAGACCAGCGAGAGCAATGGCTCCCATTCGAGCGCAATGAGGTCAGCATTTTCAACGGGGGACGGAATGGGATCGAGCAGAGTCATGCCAACAACTATCTTACGGCGGCGTCAGCTCATGCACCTTCGCTCTGTGCCCATCCGCTTCGGTGCAATTCTATGTGGAGGGTGAGGGCGTGGTTGATTTTGCGGCGGAATCGGAGGACGCGGAGGACGATGTAGATTCAGACGACGCAGCTGGTTTTGTCGGAGCATCGGAGGTGGCGGTCTTGGTGTCGCCCTTGCCGTCGGAAGCCAGTGCAGCTTTGGTATCGGACGCATTCGTATCCGACGAGCTCGCGGCGGCCTTGGGCGCGTAATCGTTCACATACCAGCCCGCGCCTTTGAACTGAAGTGCGGGAGCCGTGAGAGGACGCTCCAGCACACCCTGGCATCTGGGACACTCCGACTCGGGCAGTGGCATTAAAGCTCTGTATCTTTTCGAACTGATAGCCGCACTTTGTGCAGCGATAGGCATATAAGGGCAAAGTCCTGTAAGCCTCCGGCGAAGAATGACGCTTCTTCTATTGTACCGGCAGGGCGGCAGCACCCCGCAACCTGTGCCGCCCCCGCAACCGTAACAACCTCAACGCACCGGCACCGACGCCTTGTGATTCTCCCATGCCAGGGTGATCTTGCCCTCGCCAATGGTCCAGACGAGATCCTCCACCATCGCTGGAGTCTTGCTCATCTGCATTTTCACGCGGCCCAAGTCTTGCGAGGAGTCGTAGGCCAGGCCCCATTCACCCGTCTTTTTGTTCACGATCAGCGTCCACTGATCAGGGTCGGAGATATCGACGAAGAGCGTGTATTTTCCTGCCGGCACGGCAAGGTCGCCGATCATCAAGTCGCCGTCAGTCTTTAGTGTCGTTGCGGCATTCGCGCCGGCGCGCCAGATGGGGTACTGCGAGCCGTGCGCTGTCTTGATGAGGCCGTCACTGGTAAAGACGTGGCCCTCGCGGCCCTTCACCCGTGGTGAGTTGTAAGTGATGGTGATGGCCTTGCCCGCGACCTTTCCCATTGCTGTCTCCGGGGGACTGGCCGGCGGGTTCTGTTGAGCGGAGAGGCTACTGGTGGCGGCGATCAGGACGCCAGCAAATATCAAAAGACATTTCATAGGAAGTCTCCTCCGGCAAAGCCCGCTTTAGAAGCGGTTTGTTCGCCGCGAGAATTGTCGCACCGCGCACCTTCCTCGGCAAAGCGCGCTTCGCCGCACAACAGCAGCCTGTTATGATGCGGCGCAAGGCATTGCATGCAGCCAACCAGTACACAAGGATCGCCTGGGGAAAGATTTCGTGCCGCTGTCCGCGTCGAAAAGCCGTTGCAGGTGGCGGGCGCTATCAACGCCTACACCGCGCGCCTTGCAGAGGCTACGGGATTCCGCGCGCTTTATCTTTCCGGCGGCGGAGTCGCTGCCAACTCGCTCGGCATACCGGACCTAGGCATCAGCACGATGGACGATGTGCTCATCGACGTACGGCGCATCACGGACGCGACGAATCTTCCACTGCTCGTGGATATTGATACCGGTTGGGGCGGCGCGTTCAACATCGCGCGCACGATTCGCTCCATGATCAAGGCGGGCGCGGCTGCTTTGCACATCGAGGATCAGGTCAGCGCAAAACGCTGCGGCCATCGGCCGGGCAAGGAACTGGTGGCCGCGGATGAGATGGCGGATCGCATCAAGGCAGCGGTAGACGCGCGCACCGACGAGCAATTTGTAGTAATGGCACGAACCGACGCCCTCGCGAATGAGGGCGCCGATGCGGCAATTGATCGTGCAAAGGCCTATGTAGCAGCGGGCGCCGACATGATCTTTCCCGAAGCTGTCACGGAACTTGGAACATATACGAAGTTTCGCGAGGAAGTGGGAGTGCCGATCCTGGCCAACATCACGGAGTTTGGTCAGACGCCGCTGTTCACGCGAGAGGAGCTCGCGGATGCAGGTGTCGATATTGTTTTGTACTGTTGTGCCGCATATCGGGCGATGAATGCCGCAGCGTTGCAAGTCTATCAAGCGATACGCACGGAGGGCACGCAGAAGCACATGATTCCGCTGATGCAAACGCGAGCTGATCTCTATAAGTTCCTCGACTACCATGCATACGAAGAGAAGCTTGACACACTCTTTGCGAAAGAGAAGAAGAACCCCTGAGTTGATTCAACCTCTAACAATTCCTGAAGCGCTCCGGAGGTCCGCATGAGTACGCACGAGGTCACCCCACCTGCATTCCGGCCCAAGAAGTCCGTCGCTCTGTCCGGTACGCCGGCCGGGAACACTGCGCTGTGCACGGTGGGTCATAGTGGCAACGATCTGCACTATCGCGGCTATGACATCAAGGACCTGGCAGCACACTGCGAATTCGAAGAGGTGGCATATCTTCTGGTTCATGGCAGATTGCCCGGCGCGCAGGAGCTTCTTTCATACAAATCGGGCTTGCGGCCGTTACGCAGCTTGCCCGCGGCTGTAAAGCAAGCTCTCGAATTGCTGCCGCCCACGGCGCATCCCATGGACGTGCTGCGCACGGGGGTCTCAACGTTGGGCTGCGTGCTGCCGGAGGGCGCGAGCCACAGCAACGACGGAGCGCGTTTGATTGCCGACAACCTTCTCGCGTCGCTTCCATCGATGCTTCTGTATTGGCACCACTACGCGCGCAATGGCAGACGCATCGAGGTGGAGCGATTTGAAGATTCGATCGCCGCCCATTTTCTGCACTTGCTGCACGGCAGTTCGCCCAACGCGCAATGGACCGCGGCGATGCAGGCCTCGCTGATTCTGTACGCGGAGCATGAGTTCAATGCGTCCACTTTTGCGGCCCGTGTGATTGCAGGAACCGGATCCGATCTTTATTCCTGCGTAGTTGGCGCGATTGGCGCGCTGAAAGGGCCGAAACACGGCGGCGCCAACGAAGTGGCTCTGGAGATTCAACTACGGTACGCATCGCCCGGCGAAGCGGAGAGCGACATTCGCAGGCGTATCGCTGCGCGCGAAGTTATCATCGGATTTGGCCATCCGGTTTACACCATCAGCGATCCGCGCAGCGATATCGTGAAAGAAATCGCCCGGAAGCTGGCCATCGATGCCGAAGGTCAGAGACTCTTCGCCATCGCCGAGCGCATTGAAACGGTCATGCATGAAACAAAGCGGATGTTTCCTAACCTCGATTGGTACAGCGCGGTGGCGTATCACCTCATGGGCATTCAGGTTGATTTGTTCACACCGCTATTTGTGATGGCCCGAACCGCCGGCTGGTGCGCCCACGTGATCGAACAGCGCGAGGATGGCAAGATTATTCGGCCCTCGGCCAACTACACGGGACCGGAGAATTTGAGGTTTATGCCAGTCGCAGAGCGAGCTTGACGACAGGTTGTCATTGTGGCGCAGGTCGGAACCGCAGTGCAAATACCGAAATGGAGGATTGAGTGTCGTCGCACATCAGCAATGAACGCCCCGCGCCGGACAAGGTCCTCACCGACATCGCCGACTACGTACTGAGCTACGAGATCAAGAGTGAGCTGGCTTACGCAACGGCGCGATCCTGCCTGATCGATACGCTCGGATGCGGATTGGAGGCGCTCGAGTATCCGGCCTGCACAAAGCTGCTGGGGCCCATCGTGCCGGGCACAGTGGTGCCGCATGGTGCGCGCGTTCCGGGCACAAGCTATCAACTCGATCCTGTCCAAGCCGCGTTCAATATTGGCACAATGATTCGCTGGCTTGACTTCAACGACACATGGCTCGCCGCTGAGTGGGGACATCCTTCAGACAATCTTGGCGGAATTCTGGCGACGGCCGATTGGCTCTCGCGCGCGGCAATCGCAGAAGGCAAGCCTCCTTTGCGATTGCGACAAATATTGACGGCGATGATCAAGGCGCACGAAATTCAGGGATGCCTCGCGCTCGAGAACTCATTCAACAAAGTCGGGCTGGATCATGTGGTTTTGGTCAAGGTCGCCTCGACAGCGGTTGTGAGCCAACTGCTTGGCCTAAATTACAACCAGACTATCAACGCACTCTCGCTCGCGTGGGTGGACGGACAAAGCCTGCGCACTTATCGCCATGCGCCCAACACGGGCTCGCGCAAGAGCTGGGCTGCTGGCGACGCAACTAGCCGTGCCGTGCGACTTGCGCTGATGGCGAAGGCCGGCGAGATGGGTTACCCATCGGCGCTCACCGCAAAGACGTGGGGCTTCTACGATGTTTTGTTTCGCGGAAACGAGTTCCAATTTCAGCGGCCCTACGGCTCTTATGTGATGGAGAACGTGCTGTTCAAGATCAGCTATCCGGCCGAGTTTCACGCGCAGACCGCCGTCGAAGCGGCGATGAAGGTGCGCCACCGGCTCGATCAGGCCGGGAAAACCGTCGAAGACATTCAACGAATCACGATCCGCACCCACGAGGCCTGCCTGCGCATCATCGACAAAAAGGGCGCGCTGTCCAATCCGGCTGACCGCGACCATTGTGTGCAATACATGATTGCGATTCCGCTGCTGTTTGGCCGACTTACCGCCGCCGACTACGAAGATGACATTGCGGCGGATCCCCGGATCGATGCACTGCGCGCAAAAGTCGAATGTGTCGAGGAACCTCGCTTCACCGCCGACTATCACAACCCCGACAAGCGATCGATTGCCAACACGCTTCGGGTTGAATTGCACGATGGTTCAACGATCGAGGAGACGGTGGAGTATCCGATCGGACATCGTCGCCGCCGCGAAGAAGGCATGCCTCTGCTGGTGGAAAAGTTCAAGACGAATCTGCGCCGGCGTTTTCCCGCCGCACAGCAGCAACGCATTCTCGATGTATCCCTCGACGCCGCGTGCCTGGATGAAATGCCGGTCCATGAATACGTGGACCTCTTTGCGGTCTGAGGCTCCTTGCCGTAACGCACCCCCGCGTGTTTGACTAGGGTCCGAAGAAAGGCAGCACGCATGGCGTATATCCTGGCCCTCGACCAGGGCACTACGAGTTCCCGAGCCATTTTGTTTACTGAGGCAGGCGCAATCGCCGCCGTAGCTCAACACGAGTTTGAGCAGTTTTATCCGCAGCCTGGTTGGGTCGAGCATGACCCCACCGAGATCCTGACCAGCCAGATGAGTTGTGCGGTGGAAGCGCTGGGCAAAGTCGGCGCGCGCCCCCGCGACATAGCGGCCATCGGAATTACGAATCAGCGCGAGACGGTGGTTGTGTGGGAGAGGGCGACCGGCAAGCCGATTCACCCGGCCATCGTGTGGCAGGACCGCCGAACTGCTGCGCAGTGCAGCTCTTTGGAGGAGAGCGGAGCCGGAGAGACAATCAGCAACCGCACCGGCCTGGTGATCGACCCCTATTTCTCCGCAACGAAGATCAAGTGGATCCTCGACAATGTGTCCGGCGCGAGAGCGCGCGCCGAAAAGGGCGAGCTTGCGTTCGGCACCATCGACAGTTGGTTGATTTGGCACTTGACCAGCGGCAAGCGCCATGTCACCGATGTCACGAATGCATCGCGGACGCTTCTTTACAACATCGTGAAAGGCGAATGGGATGCCGAGTTGATTCGCATTTTTGCGATTCCGGAAAGTCTGCTGCCCGAGGTGGTCTGGTCGAGTCAGCAAGTGGGCGAAGTGACAACCACGCTGGGCCTCGGCGGTATCGCAATCGCTGGGATCGCCGGCGACCAGCAGGCGGCTCTGTTTGGCCAACTCTGCTGGAGCGCGGGCGAAGCAAAAAATACCTACGGCACGGGCTGTTTTCTGCTCCAGAACATTGGGACGCGATTCACCCGGTCGAAACACCGATTGATCACCACCATCGCCGCAAGCGCGCAGCATCGTCTGGAATACGCTCTTGAGGGCAGCATCTTTATCGGTGGCGCCGTTGTTCAATGGCTACGCGACAATCTCAAACTCATCGGCGCCTCAGCCGAAGTAGAGGCATTGGCGGCGGGAGTGTCTGATACTGGCGGAGTGATCTTTGTGCCGGCATTTGTCGGTTTGGGTGCACCGCATTGGGATCCGCATGCGGGCGGGCTGTTGATCGGTCTGCGGCGCGACACGAAACCCGGTCACATTGCACGGGCAGCTCTCGAGAGCATCGCATTCCAGGTTGCCGATGTGCTCCAAGCAGTGCACAGCGAAACCAATGCTCCGCTGGGCGCGTTGCGCGTGGACGGCGGCGCAGCCGTGAATGACCTGTTGATGCAGTTTCAGGCAGACATACTGGGCGTGCCGGTGGTTCGTCCTCGAGTTACGGAGACGACGGCACTGGGCGCAGCCTATCTGGCCGGACTCGCGACAGGGTTCTGGGCCGGACCGGATGAGCTGCGTTCAAAGCGCAAAGACGATGTTCGTTTCGAACCTAAAATGGACGATGGAGAACGAACCAGGCAACGCGCGCTCTGGCAGCGTGCAGTTGAGCGGTCAAAGAACTGGACAGAATAAGAACGGAGCGAGAGATGCGCAGGGAAGAGATGGTGCGCAAAGTCCGGGAGCGGGCTGACCAGCAGAAGCCGTGGGACATTGCCGTCATTGGGGGCGGTGCGACAGGCATGGGCGTCGCCGTGGACGCTGCCGCGCGCGGGCTAGACGTCGTGCTCGTTGAGGGTCACGACTTTGGCAAAGGAACCAGCAGCCGCAGTACGAAGCTGGTTCACGGCGGCGTGCGCTACCTCGAACAGGGGAATGTGCCGCTGGTGATGTCGGCTTTGAAAGAGCGCGGGCTCCTGCGCCAGAATGCGCCGCATCTCGTGCATGACCTGGCTTTCGTGGTACCCAATTACTCATGGTGGGAGGCGCCGTTCTATGGGATTGGTCTTAAGCTCTACGATCTGCTCGCCGGCAAATATGGATTCGGCGCGTCGAAGCTCCTCACGAAAGAGGAGACGCTCGAACGGCTGCCCGCCCTGGAGCCCGAAGAGCTGCGAGGAGGCGTGATTTATTTCGACGGCCAATTCGACGACGCGCGATTGCTGATCCATCTCGCCATGACCGCAGCCGACCATGGGGCCACGCTGTTGAACTACTGCCCGGCGATCGGCCTACTACGGGATGCAGAGGGCTATATCAACGGCGTGACGGCGCAGGACGAGGAGTCGGGCGAAGCGCTCACGATTTCTGCGCGCATCGTAGTCAACGCGACCGGAGTTTTTACCGATTCGATTCGGCGCATGGCCGACGATGCTGCGGAACAGTTAGTTGTTACAAGCCAGGGAATCCATCTGGTTTTTGATCGCTCGTTCCTCAAAGGCGACACGGCCCTGATGGTCCCACGCACCCCTGATGGCCGCGTGCTCTTTGTGATTCCGTGGCACGGTCATGCGGTTGCCGGCACCACGGACACGCCACTCGATGCGCCGAGCCTTGAACCCCGCCCGCTCGACGAAGAGATTGAATTTATTCTCGAAACGGCGAGCCGCTATTTGAGCCGTCCGCCCACGCGCGCCGATGTGTTGGCTGTTTATGTCGGATTGCGTCCTCTGGTCAAAGGCGAAGGCAAGACCTCGGCGCTCTCGCGCGATCACGTCATCCACGTCGACACATCGGGATTGCTCTCCATTACGGGCGGCAAGTGGACGACCTACCGTCACATGGCTGAGGACTGCGTCGATCATGCGATTACACTGGGGCGATTGCGCGATGAGCCCTGCCCCACGCGGAATCTCAGGATTCACGGATACCTTCAGGACTCTGGGGTACTCGGCGACATGGAAGTCTACGGCTCCGATGCCGCAAAGATCCTCGCCTTGGCTCAGGAGCCGAATCTGGCCAGGCAGTTGCACACCGCGCTGCCCTATATTGCCGCCGAGGTGGTATGGGCTGCACGTAACGAGATGGCGCGCACCGTGGAGGACATCTTGGCGCGACGGACGCGCGCCCTGTTTCTCAACGCAGCCGCGGCAAGCGCGATGGCCGAGCCCGTCGCGAAGCTGCTAGCTGCGGAGCTTGGACGCGATGCGACTTGGGTCGCCGCACAGGTCAACGATTTTCAAGCGCTGGCCCGGCAGTATAGGGTGATGTAGAGAGGCTCAGGAGGTCCCCCATGGCAACACAATGCGCGCATGTAGCCGATCACGTCAAAAAGGTAAAACCGCACACCAAGGGCTGCGAAGAATGCCTCAAGGCAGGCACCAAGTGGGTGCACCTGCGCATGTGCCTGGAATGCGGTCACGTGGGGTGTTGCGATTCATCTCCGGGTCAACACGCGCGTGCTCACTTCCATGGGACGCAGCACCCCATCATCGAGTCTGCCGAGCGTGGAGAAAACTGGCGCTGGTGCTACATCGACGCAATGTATTTGTAACCGCTTAAGCCAGCTCCACTTCGATCTTTTTCGAATCAGCGTCGAGCTTCACAATCCTGAAGCTGCGAATCTGACCTGCGCTCAGCGGCTCCGGCTTGGTCGACGCGGCCGGCGTCTTTCCCTTCCAGCGTGCCTGTAACATCGACGTGAGAGACGACAAGTCTGCGGCCGAACCGGAGGCAGATGTTGGGGGGGATTTCTGCGCAGGAGGCGCGCCTGCCGCACCGCCAGTACCCACTCGGCAACTGCAGCGAATCCCCTCACCCAGTTCCACTGTCGCTTGACCGGCTGATTCCTCGACGACACGGCCGGAGACCATATCGCCCGGCTTGTGTTCCGCAATGTACTCGTCGATGCTCGTGGGAATCAGTTGCTTCATGCTCAACTTGATCTGACGCTTCTCCTTGTCGATTGCCAGCACCTGGGCTTTGACCACATGGCCCGCGTGGACGACGTCTGATGGGTGATTGATGCGCCGATCGGCAACGATCTCGCTGACGTGGACCAGGCCCTCGATGCCCTCGGCAATCTGCACGAAAGCGCCGAACTTCATGAGCTTTGTGACAGGTCCTTCTACCTGCGAGCCGACGGGGAACCTTTGCTGGATTTCGCTCCACGGATCCTTCAACGTCTGCTTCAATCCCAGCGAGATGCGCCGTTCCTCGGGCTTGATGGCGAGAATCTCCGCATCGACTGTATCGCCTTGCTTGAGGACATCGCTCGGATGGCGAATCTTCTTGCCCCACGACATCTCGGAAATGTGAATGAGGCCTTCGATGCCCGGTTCTATTTCGACGAAAGCACCGAAGTCGGCGATCCGCGTGACGGCTCCAGTGATTCGTTGGCCAACCTGATACTTCGTCGGCACAACTTCCCACGGCTCTTGCTCGAGCTGCTTGAGGCCGAGCGAAATCTTCTTTGTTTCCGGATCGATCTTCAGTATGCGGAGTTGCAATTCCTGGCCAACACTGAGCACGTCTTCGGGCTTATTCACCCGGCCCCAGGCAATGTCGCTCACGTGAAGGAGTCCGTCGACACCGCCAAGATCGACGAAGGCGCCGTAACTCATCAAGGTGCGCACAGTGCCTGGCACCGTATCGCCTTCCTTCATCGCAGCAAGGCGGCCCTGCGACTCCGAGCGTGCTTGCTCTTCCAGCACCACACGGCGATCGACCACAACGTCTTCATCGGTTACGTCTAGCTTGGTGATGCGGCAATTGATTTGTGTGCCAACTAACTTCTCGAGTTCAGCCGCATCGCGGGTGCCGCTGCGGCTGGCAGGCATAAATGCGCGTACGCCCACATCGACTGAGAGGCCGCCCTTCACCACGGCAGTTACTGCGCCGACGACGGCGAGCTTTTGTGCAAAGGCGTCTTGAAGCGCCGTCCAGTCGCGAGGTTGCGTAACCTTGAAGCGCGACAGTTCGTAATAACCCTCTTCATTGCGACCCGTCACGGAAACCGGAACTTTGTCGCCCGGCTTTGCACCCTCGGCATTGTTCTCAAACGCCGACCGCGCTAAGACACCTTCGGTCTTGTATCCAATATCGAGAAAGACCTGGTCGGCAGACAGGGAGACCACCGTGCCTTCCAGTTGCCTGGCACCGCTCGCGGGTTTATGGGTGTGACTACGCTCAAAGTCAGAGAGAATATCGGCAAAATTCTCGATCGGCTCCGGAGCAGATTCGATCGCAGCTTCTTGTGCGGCTTGGGGTTCAGGAACGGCTTCGTGGGTCATGATGTCTACTGTTCCATTCTCCCATGATCCAACGGTGCGCGGTGGACTCGCTTCACCCGCCGGCACTCACGGGAATTCAGCCACCTTGGGTGTCACGCGATGCGGTCCCAGTGACGTTGACCCGCCTTTGTCGTCGATTACATTCGTGATCTCGCCCTTATCGTCGAGGGCTACCGTGATCATGTGGTGGAATCGAACGCCTGGCTTACGCGGAACTTCGATGGCCCGACTCAGCACAACATCGGGATGGCGAAAAACACTGTAAATCCCAAGTCCCCACGCCTCGTGGTCACCCACACTGTCCGCAACCTTGTACGAAGCCCATCCGTTTGTACCCGGCGCACTGGTGTAGCTAGCCTGATCCGGCGGGTCGTAGGGAATCTCCGACTGATAGAAATACGTCCGCCCTCGATCGCCGTTCCACAGGACCTGGAATTGCTGATGATGCTCCACGAAGAGGCCGTAGATGGTCACGTTGTTGCCGTTTACCACCAGGCCATTCGCGCTGGGATTCTTTGTCCAGCCCACTTCTGCGCCGTGATCGGCTCGCCAGATCCAAGTGTGATCCACGATGGTGTCGTTGCTGTTGATTTCTAGATTTCCGTCCGTCCGGCCGACATCGGCGCCTCCCACGCGAAAGAAAACATCATGCAGAGCGATCGGATTCTCCCGATGATTGGCTCGACTTTCCTCGGGTCCGACTTCAAGTAGAAGCGGCGACTTCTCCGGTCCTGCATCAAAAAGCAGACTAGCGATCTCGATGCCGTCCACGTCGGCCGTCGTCATGGCGGCGGTGCCCTGCGTCGGGTGCAGTGTGGCGAACCCCAGTCCCATCACGACCGCATCGCGCTGCACAACGCGAATAGGTTCGGTCAGATCGTAGATTCCGGGCGTCAGCAGGAGATCCTTTCCCATCGCGAGTTGCGCGTTCATCGTTGCGGCTGTGTCCACGCCAGGTTGTGCGATGTAGAAGTGCGCAAGCGGGATCGATTTTCCCGGGGTCGAACCCTCATGCCAGGTAACGCCGATGCTGTCGCTCCGCAGCAAGGGAATGCGCACGCTCCAGTTTCCCTTCGAGTCCACTTCAAGAAATGGCTTCTCGCGCACAAGTGGAGTTCGCTCAACCTTGGTGAAAGGTGGATTCGGCCATTCTCCTGCGGGCGGATGGGGAACACCTACAAAAACCATGTTCCAGTTCGCGCCCGTCCAGCTGCCCCACTCGCTGTTGCGCGAGATCCACTGTTGCTGCGGTCCCGCTCCTACATTGCCGTCGACAGCAGAGTCAGACATCCATCCGCCGCTCGCCCAGCCGCCGTTCTGGTGGAGCACGATGTTGCCGCGCACATGCATGCGCCGAAAAGGCACTGCCTGCGAGACAGCCCATTGCATGGTGCCGCCGGTGGGCGTGATGGAGAAACCCTCGGCGGCGCGCCAAAACGTGCACGTCGCGTTGTTGTGCGGAAGGCTCGCGTCGGAATGGACATTGCCCGCAATGTGCACAGCATCGGGAGTCGCGCCAAGCCCGAGAACCTGCGTGTAGAAACCGACCGGCACGTCGACGTGATATTCGCCCGGCAAAAAGAGCAAAGCGTACCGCGCCGAGCCAAATTCACTGTTCTGCTGGATTGCGTAGACCTTGTCGATCTGCTTCTGGATTTGGGCCGCCGGCATCGACGGATTGAAAACCAGTACATTGGGCCCCAGGTTGGGCTGTGCCGGCGGATTCGCTGCTTGCACCACGCCGGTCGATACAACGATCAGTGCAAGAAAGAGCCCCTTCGGGATGAGGGCTTCACATCTGGTTCTGCATTCGCTGCCAATTGAGTTCATCGTATGCGCGCGCCTTGGTGTAACTCGAAGAGTCAACTCTATTCCAGTTCCGTATGCTAATCGCCCGATGTTGGGGCTGCAAAGCGCATTCCTGGACACGCAAGAGGGCGCAGAGCGAGAATGGCGCTGCGCACGCGATGCCGGGAACTGCACGGGACGCAGCGGCGCAGAGCCTTAAGAGCTGCCAACAACCAGGAGAATTCAGAGAATGAAAAGACCGTCGCGCAGAGAGTTTTTGACGACTTCGGGCGCAATCACCGCCGCTACGCTAGTCGGTGCCCGTGAACTTGCCGCCGCGCCGCTTCGCTTGCCAATTGGCTTGCAGCTTTACTCGGTGCGCAACTTGTTGCCGAGGGACTTCGACGGCACGCTGCACCAACTCAGCGCGGCTGGGTACAAGGAAGTGGAAGCTGCCGGCTACTTCAACAAAACGGCAGCAGAGTTTCGTCACGCAATGGACCAGGCCGGCCTGCGCTGTATCAGCGCACACCACACCCTTGTCCAGCTCCGGTCACAGCTTGATGAGCTGATTGAATACGGTCACACGCTGGGCCTCGAATACATCATCTGCTCGTCTTCGGGCGGAGTGCACCGTGATCCATCGGCGAAGGGCGAGTTGACGCTCGGCGACTGGCGCTATGTAGCCGGCGAGTTCAATCGCATTGGCGAAAAGCTGAAATCCGCAGGGATCACCTTCGGCATGCATAACCACACGCCGGAGTTTGCCGTAGAAAATGGCGTGCTTGTATACGACGAGTTGCTGCGGCTCACCGATCCCAAGTATGTCGTCTTCGAGATGGATTGCGGCTGGGTGACTGCCGCGGGGCACAACCCGGTCGACTATCTCAGCAAGGCGCCGGAGCGTTTTCCGCTGATGCACGTGAAGGACATGGTGCGAGAGCCAGACGGAAAGTATCACTCTGTCGTGATGGGAACTGGAATTGTGGACTACCATCCCATTCTGCGTGCAGCCACCGGGCTCAAGCACTACTTCATTGAGCAGGAGGAGTTCGTGGGCGACCCCATGACCGAGCTGCGCGAAGATGCAGAGTTCATGCGTAAGATCGGCGTCTAGTTTAAGTTCGACGGACCGAGATATGAGCGGCAGACGACCGGGGACATGACTGGCGAACATTCTTCGAGTAGGCTCTGGATATGGGCGTATTCGACGAACGCAAGCGCGACCTCGAGCAGCACGAGTTCATGATGGGTGTGGAACGGGGCAGGTTGGCGGTGGCGCTCGACCTGCTCACCGACTCGCTGATTTTAGTTGGCCAACATGGCGTCTATTGCACCTCGAGTCGCAATCCCAACATGCCGTCCCTGGATCTGCAGGCCGTGCTGAGCGGAATGGAAGGGGCAAAGACGCTGATTCAGTCGGTAATGGAGGAATTACGCAGAAAGAGCGAGAACGAGCGTAACGAGAACGGGGCGGCGAGTGGATGAAGCCCTGCCAGTGAGAAATACGATATGCTGATAGAGCGCGCCCGTAGCTCAGCTGGATAGAGCGAACGCCTCCGGAGCGTTAGGTCGGGAGTTCGAATCTCTCCGGGCGCACCATTCCTTCGCTCTACTTCCCATCGAGTCGCGAAAATGTCCTAGACTAGCCTCTGGCCGATGTCTTTCAGAAGCTCGCGGCCAGGTTAGGACGGCATGCACCTGAATTTTGATTTCACCGCGGTCCAGATTCTCTGGACACTGACCTTCGCGGCCCACCTCGTTCTGCTGGTTGTTCTGCTTGGCCGGGACCGCGCCAGACGATTTCCATGGTTCACGACAGCCATAGCGCTGGTGGCGCTCCGCCTGATCGCGAGCCGGCTGCTCTTTGGCCGTCTGCCGCAACTCACACTGGGCACCATCTTCGTCGTCCTCGCGGATCTGTCGGCCGTGGTCTCGTTTCTTGTACTGGTGGAATTGGCACGGAGAGTTTTTGGCAAGGCGCGCCGCACTTCTTGGATCGTCTGGTCCATTGTCTTGCTGTCGATCGGCGCCACAGTGCTCGCGACCTGGGGCCACTGGCCCGCATGGAAGACAGTTCGTCCCACATCGCTGATGGCGCTGTTGAGCCTTTTGCAGATGATTGCGCAAAAGGGTGGACTCTTGACCGACGTTCTCACTGTGACGCTGGCAATTCTTGTGGCCTCTTTCGGCCGCCGCTACGGCTCGGGTTGGCGCAGTCATGCGCAGCAGATCATCCTTGGGCTCTCGACCGCCTCGCTTGCCCAGATCGCAGTGCAGGCCATCTGGCAGGTCATCGCAAGCACAGCAAAGCCGCATTCGATGGCGGAGTATGACCGGATTGTCGGCCTGCGCGAAAAGATCTTCAACGCGAACAGCGTGGTTTATCTCGCGGTCGCCATCTGGTGGATTGTGTGTTTGTGGATTGATGAGCCAGGCAGCGCTGAGACGGCGGAAGTCGCGGTTCCTGTTGGCTCGAATGAGCCCTCCCGCGAAGCTTCAGCGGCGGTTGATCCGCCCCAAGACACGCAGGAGTAACTGCTTTCGGCCCCTTGTTGGGCGCTTTCTGAAATCAGACCGCGAAATCGATGAATCCGCGCTCCGGGTCCGTCGAGACAAGTTTCACCGTAACGCGATCACCTACATCGAGACCATTTTTTGCACCCGGCTTGCCGGCGTTCACCAGCATTCCTTCGACGGGCGGATTCAGTATCCGGACAAACGTGCCGTGCTGATTTACGCCGGTCACGATCGCGGGGAAACTTTGGCCGATGCGCGGATGCAGCACCACCGCCGCAATGCGCTTCTGCATGTCACGCTCTACTTTGCGCGCGGCATCCTCCATCAGGGTGCAACGCTGTGCGATTGCATCGAGGTCGCCTTCCGCATAAGCTGGTGGCGCCTTTGTAAGCCACGCCTTCAGCAGCCGCTGCGTAACCATGTCAGGAAAGCGCCGGTTCGGCGCGGTGGAGTGGGTGTAATCCTGCACGGCCAGTCCGAAGTGGCCCGGCGATGGTTGTCCGGGCTTCACCAACACGTATTCGCCCGGCCCCATCAGCTTGATCACGGCTAACGAGAGATCGGGAAAATGATCGGGATCCTTCTGCTTTTGCGCCAGAAGAAAATCGTTGAGCGCCTTCGAATCGGGTTCGGCGGGCAGTTTTGTCCCGAGCCCGTTCGCCAGCTCGACAATGCGATCCCATCGTTTGGGAGTCCGCACAATGCGACGGATGGACGCGACGCCGGCACCTTCGAAAGTCCGGGCAATCACGCCATTCGCGGCCACCATGAATTCTTCAATGAGTGAAGTCGCGCGATTCTTCTCCAGGCTCGCAATTTCCACAATCTGATCCTTGAGCATGACCGGCCGCGTTTCGATGGTCTCCAGATCGAGCGCACCATGCTGGAATCGGTTACCAAGCAGGCACTGCGCCGCCTTGTCCTGCAGCTTGAGCTGCGCGGCTAAATCGGCGTTTGCAGCGACTTTTGGGGGCGCTGGGCTGCGATTCTCAAGCCATGCGCCAACGCTGCTATAGGCCAACTGGGCGCGATTGCGCACAAGGGCGCGGTATGCTTTGCCATCCGATGCGGCGCCCGTTGAATCCACGGCGAACTCGACCACCACGGCCACACGGTCTTCATTTTCGTTCAGGGAGGTGATGCCTTCGGAAAGCTCTGTCGGCAGCATCGGAAATACCTGCACACCGGTGTAGACCGATGTGGTTTCGCTGCGCGCGTGGCCGTCGATGATCGTATCTTTGGCGATTCGCGCATCAACGTCCGCCACCCCGACGAGCACGCGAATACGGCCGTCAGGCAGCTGCTCGACCCATTCAATTTGATCCAGGTCCTTCGAAGTATCGTTGTCAATCGACGACCAAAGCAGATTGCGCAGGTCCTGCGCTGACGGGGCCGGCGGTGTCTCAGGATGCGCTTTGATCGCGGCCAACTCCCCATCGGTTCCCGAAGGGAAGTCGGGCTGAAAGCCGCGTTCGATCATGACTGCATGCGCTGCTGCGATGAGGTTGAAATGCGCCGGATGCCCATTCGACATGTTGAAGAAACTCCTTGAAAACGAAAAGCCAGCCTAACACGCCGGTGGGTCCGGATCTTAAGGGACGCAAAAGGGCGGCCGACACCTAGGTCGCCCTTTGTCCACCTTCCCCTGAGTCTCTGCTATTGGATCCCCAAATCGGACAGGACCTTTGGCTTTGCTTCATCGACGGCCAGCAGGTTGTGGCATGCTGCGCAATCCTGTGTGATTGCGGTGCCGTCCTTGGCGGTATGATCGCCGTCATGGCAGCGGAAACAACCTGGATAAGTCATGTGCCCGATGTGGTTGGGATGCGTGCCCCAGGTGACCTTCATCTCGGGAAAGACATTCTGACTGTAGAGCGTCGCTAATTCTTCTCCAGCTCTTTTCACCAAGTCAGATTTTGTTGCCAGCACCTGCGGATTGCCGCTGCGATAAAACGCTTCAAGCTGCGCGGGTATCTTTGCGTTCGCGTCGGCTTGGCTGGGGTAGTCGGCCTTGAGCAGCGCCAGCCCTTCTTTGTGCACCCATGGAAGCGAAGGGCTCACAGCGCCGTCAGCCATGGCTCGGTTCAATGCTTCTTCGGCGGTGACAAATGTGTGTGACGCGCGATTGTGGCAGTCGATGCAATCCATCACGCGGCGCTCGCCCTGCGGCATAGCGCCTTTCAGTGTCGAGGCAGCATAGGCTATTTCAGAACCGTCTGCATTGCGCCTCTGTACCCATGGAATCGTGGTACGCGTGGAGTCGGTGGCAATGTACTCGATATGGCCGAGGTGAACGCCGTGAATGCCGGTCAGGTGCGAGAGAGAGTCCTGGCCGCCGAGATGCAACACCACCACGGTTTGCGTTTCACTGTTCTGTTCGTCGTCGGCAAAACTGGATTTGACCAGCAGTTTCTCGCCAACGAACCTTGCCGGCGTGTGGCAGCCTTCGCAAATCTCGCGAGCTGGGCGCAGGTTCTGCACGGGCGATGGAATGGGCGTTGGATAGTTAGGAATGATCTTTGGGGCAATCCCCGCGATCGGGTGGAAAGTGACTTCAACCAGTTGCCGCGTGCCGTTCACCTTCGCTGCGAAATAGGACGAAAAGCCCGTACCGATGTGGCACTCGACGCAGGCCACGTGCGAGTGCGCGGAGACTCTGTAGGCCGTGTATTCCGGGTGCATCACGTGGCAGGATTGTCCGCAGAATTGAGGCGAATCCATATACGCCGCGCCGCGATAGCTCGCCACCGAGACCACCAGCAGGTTCACGATAGTCGCGAGCAGAACGATGTCTACGCCATGGCGAAATATCCGGTCATTAAAATCGACCTTGGGAAACGCTGCCGGAATTTGCCCGGCTTTCAGAAGCACCCTGCGACGCAGGTAGATGCCGATCGGAATCAGCGCGAGGCCGAGGATGAACAGGGCGGGAAGAATCAGGAAAAAAATGATGCCAAGATAGGGATTATCGTTCGGGCGGCCGATCAACTCCACCAGCCAGTAACCGATCATGGTTACGCCGGAGGCGGTGGTGATGGCGCCGCCGGCCAGGCTGATGGGATTGTTGCCGAAGAACAGCGCCGGCCGAACCCAGTTCTCACGGAATTTTTGAAACGCGGACAAGACTCCCCCGGGGAACAATAGAAATGACCCGCCCATCACGGGCGGGTCTAAATGCCTACTTCAACGAGCGGAAATACGTCACAACATCCTTGATCTGTGCATCGGTGAGCTTGGTGCTGAAGGGCTTCATCTTGCCCTTGCCGTTCTTGACTGAGTTAAACTCGGCTTCCGCAGAGAGCTTCTTGATATCGGGGTCGGATGCGGCCTTGACGCCCATCATTTTCGCGATTCCGGGGCTTGGTGTCCCCGAGCTTCCGTGACAACTTTGGCAATTGGCCTTGTAGATCGCTTCACCCGAAGATTGAGCGAAGCCCATGGAACCGGCGAAGCACATTGC
Source organism: uncultured Acidobacteriaceae bacterium (assembly GCA_963810545.1). Taxonomy (GTDB): domain Bacteria; phylum Acidobacteriota; class Terriglobia; order Terriglobales; family Acidobacteriaceae; genus Telmatobacter. Next base: position 183,530 of record CAWENE010000002.1, on the reverse strand, counting down.
CGCGGCCAGAACCAATATTGAGCGCATCGTTTTTGTCATTTCAAAACTCCTTCGGCCTTTCCACGCCTCGAGCGGGATCGCGCCTTCTATCCGACATCTGCTGCACAAAGAACCCTACCACCCCAGACGGGAGAGTGCCTGAGCTGTCGGGATCGAATAGCAATCCTCCATACGATTCCGGCGCGCGCGTCGTACAAATCCGCGCCGGGTCCTGCCATTCCCCCTACTTCATCAACGTACGGAAGTAGGCGACCGACTCCTTGATCTGGGTGTCTGTCAGCTTGTCTTTGTATGGTTGCATCTTACCCATACCATTGCGGACAGCCTCGATCATCTGCTCTTCGGTCATCTTCTTAACCGCGGGGTCGGAGATGGGCTTCACCTTCATCGCTTTGCCCACACCGGATTCTGCAAGCCCCGTTGCGCCATGACACATCTGGCATTTTGATTTGTAGATGTCCGCTCCTGATTGTGCGAAGACCGGCATCCCAATCGTGCCGGCAACGAACATCAACCCTGCCAGCTTCAGTTTTGTATTCACTGAGGTTCCTTTCATGCGACCTCCGAGCCAAGAACAATGGCGATCGTCAGAACTCGTAATGCACTCCCAGCGTCACGTTGTTCGCATGAAAGTTCCGCGGAGCCGTTTCGCCGGCCGGCGAATGTTCATGCCGGTCTGGTAAGGCAGTGAAGAACAGGACACGGGCGTTACCGGAGCCGAAGGCGTGGGATTCGCGGTGCTGCACAGCGCCGCGCCGGAAGGTCCGCCTTCGCCATAGCCGTAGAAGTTGTACTCAGCCTTCCAGATCAATCCGGGACGCGAGGTCCACGCGAAGTTCACAAAAGGAGACTGATACGTGGACACCAGCGAACCCGCGACATCGCGCGCATCGTTGATAGAAGCGGCTGCCATTCACAGAGTTGATGTTGTAGCCGATGTTGCGATTTGACAGTTTTGACCGGCGACAAGGTCAAGGCCACCGACCCGGATTGCGTCGGAGCATGCATGAAGTCCAAGGCAGGTCCAAAGTCGTATCCTGACCGGCCTGCAGCTGTAGCCGGGCACGTCGTGCCGCTGGGAGTCGAGGCGGCAACGGGCAAAGCCGTAGTGGCGCCCCCCAGGTAGCAGATGTTGTCCGCCATGTACACGTCGCTGTAGGCGTAGTTGAAGTCGATGCCGTAGTGGTCGTTCGGGAACAGCTGCGCGCCCACGCCCACGACGCGGCTGTAGTCCACGTGATCGAGCGGGCCGGCATAGGCACATCGCTTTGCCGCCACCGCGGCTTGATTGTTGTTGGTGTTGTTGTGGTGTTCAAGGTCGTTGAAGGCGCCCGTAATCGTCGCCCAGGGCTTTGGCCTGTACATCGTATGTACCCGGTACTGCTTGGTCTGCCGCGGAGTCATCGGGGTAAAGGCGTTGTCGTTGTAGAGCATCTCGATGCTGCCGTTGATGTTCCAATTGGCAGTCGGACGCAGAGCCGCGGTCAAGATTCCGCCGTTCTGGTTGATCTTTACGGTTCCGTCGGTTGTCTTGCCCACGGGTAACGGAATGTCGCCGGGATTGCCGCCGAGATCACCAGTAACCGTGCCGAACAAGTTTTCGGCAATCACGTGCGTCCTGGTAACGATAGGTGAGCGAGAGCGTGACGCGCGAACTCGCATCCCAGGTTCCGGTCAGGTCGTTGGTCAGGAACCGTCTGGCCGAAGTACGCCGGCAGCGGGGTGCCGATGGCGCCGCTGCCTTCAAAAGTGGAGGCGCCGGCAGCAGCGTTCGTCGTGATCAACGCGCCTGCGTAGTTGATGGTCTCGTTTCCCGCAGTCGCCGGCGTCGCCAGCAGTCGTCCCGCTCGTCATGCGTGGCGGTTCCAGGCTGGTGGACGTTCGAGAAGTTGATCTGATCTTCGAGACTGAAGTTCTTCATCGCCTGCCAGACGATGCCATAGTCGGCGGCAATCACCTTCCGCTTTGCGCTTGCGTTGCCCACATACGTAATCGATCGGGTCGTCTCGGTCAAGCCCTGGAAGCTGTCGTAGTAGTTGGGCAGATTCATGTTCGCGTTGGTGTAGCGAAGGTCGCCATTCATCGAGACGTTCTTGATGCTGGAGCTTTGCAGCCGGAAGATCTCCGTCGGATAAAGAATGCGCGTTGGCTGCGTAGCGCAGAGTAGCTGGTGATCACAGCGCACGCCGGATTGATGACCGGCAGGCCGCCCGGGGTCTGCGGCGCCGAGAGCATGGGAGTAGCGCCCATGCTGTTTGCATTGCAGGCACTGCTGGCGTAGGGCGTCAGGCTATCGTAATTCGCCAGAGAGCCACCTTGGTTCCGTCCGCCTCCTGCACGTTGAAGTAGCTGGGATCCAGGGTGAAGTAGGAATCGGCCTTGTAGTGGTCGACCTGCTCCTCAAAGGTCAGCTTGGTGCCCTGCACCGGCTTCCAATCGATCGCCCCCGTGAAATCGTCCGTGCTGTTGCGCTGATACTCCTGGAGTAAGACATCGTAGAGCTCGGCGAACTTGATAGCCGCTTGGAGTCAGGCTCGGCCCCTCGAAAGATATTCTGCGAGTAGCCCGCGCGGAACGTCACCTTCGAGAGCGGAAGGATCGTGAGGCTGGTGTCCGTCATGCGGCGCACCGTGTTGAACATAAACGGCGATTGGTTCAACCTGCGGCCACGCATACGAACCTGTTGGCGCGGCGGTGGGTCCGATGGGAATCGACTGCCCCGCGGGGATATTCGGATTGCCCAGCAGGTCGTAGTCGAAGTACTGCCGGTCGCGGCGGAACAGTCCCGAGAACTCGTAGACCTTGCCCTTCGAGCGTCCAGCTTGGCGAAGTTGTTCGGATCGCCGCCAAACCCGCTGCCGAAGGCCGAGATGGCATCGACGAGCGCGGCTTCTTGCCCGGGAGGGCGTGCATCTCAAATGTCTCGCCAAGCACGCGCGGACCGGACTGCAGATTCACCAGCGTGTCGTACATGGCTCCGCTGCCCGTGATGTCGACGATGCTGCCCGCCCAGATCCACGCTCTGGTGGATCGCATACCCATTCGGGGCAGACATCGGCGTATCCGGCGCCGGACCCTGGGCGGTCGGATTTTGCGCGCCAGCCATGCCCGCCGTCATCGATAAAACGGCGACTCCAATGCCCCCAGCGATGCGCTGGATCATTGCGAGAGAGGGCTATTGATTGGACAGCCGGGAAAACCAACCTATTTCTTCATGTAAAGCCTCACTTGAAAAAACCATCTTGCTCACATCGAAACCTTGATCCCGTGTGCACAGTTCGTAGCAGGTTCCGGGCCGCGCCTTCCGATAGCTCGGGCACGGCGCAGGCTCCATCACCTCACCGGAGGAACGCCGGATTGATGTTCGAGCCATGAATGTAGGTGTGGCAGCTGGTGCAGGGCGCCAACTCGTCCGATCCTGCGCCCATCCCGTGAACCGTGGCGTTCGCTACCGGGCTGTGGCACTGGTTGCACAGCGTGTTGATGCTCGGCATATTCAACAGCCGCGCATTCTGCGAGCCGTGCGGCGTGTGGCATCCCATGCAGCCCTCCGCCTTCACCGCAGCATGCTCATACACGAAAGGCCCGCGCGTCTCCGTGTGGCACTTGGTGCAGATCGCGTTCTGATCCGCCGTCGACTTCAGGTTGTTGTTCCCGAAGGTGCCGTGCAGGTCGTGGCAGTCGCGAGCACTTCACCAGCGCCCTCGTTGACCTTGTGGTGGAACGGCATGTTGAACTGCTGGCTTCACGTCGGTGTGGCACTGGAAGCAAAGCATTAGGCTGGGAAGCCTTCAGTAAGTGCTCCGCCTTCTGATCACTCTTGTGCACGCTGTGGCAGCTGATGCAGCCCACATTGGCCTTGGCGTGCGGCGAGCGTTCGAAGTTCGGATGCGTTCCCGCGTGGCAGCCCAGGCACGTGGCGTCCACTTCCTTGGTCGAAGCCTTGGCGGGATTGAAGATCTTGGTCATGTCCCCGCCGCCTTCGACGTGGGCTTTGCCCGGCCCATGGCAACCTTCGCAGGTTACCCCGCTCTTGCCGTGCATCTCCGCGATCTTGGTGTGCGGATTGTCGGCGAACTTTTTGGCGGTCTCTTCATGGCAGGTCGCGCACGTTTCCGAACCCACAAATTGAGATGGATCGGCTTGCTTCGCCTGTGTGCCAGCCGGTTTGTCTCCTTTTGCAGGAGCAGCCGTTGCCGTGGCGCAAAGCATGAATGCGCCCAGCAAAAGCATGAAACAAATGCGCAGCCCCAAGAAGTTCTTCAGAGCTTTTTCAATAAACATTCGCCGTACTGGCCCTTCGATATGCATCAAGTACCACCTTGGGAGCTCTCGTAGCAGCCTTCAAAATCAGCTCGGCCAGCACCTGGAAGTTTGCGCACAGCTATAAATTCCAGCCAGGCTTTTGGTCTTACTCGTTCGAAGGTGCTCGTTGTGCGGAGCATCACCTCATGCGCTGCATCCTACGTCTTTCCCATCGCAGATTCGGTGACCTTGATCACACGCTGTACCGTTCTGCATCACAGCACGCAATTCCCTGAATCCGCACGACCTTCTCGCGCTGACCCAGGTCCGGAGAAATGAAGTCCATCACCGGCGACTTCGTCGGTCAGCCGGATCAACTCAGCGGCAAACGAAGACAATGCTGTCTCTTCAATCGCTCGCAACTGGTCTTTCGAAGACATGTGAGACCCATCACATCCATCGAATCGCGACGTGCAGCAGACTCTAACGAGGCGAAGAAGTCTCTTTCCCGGAGGCCGTAGAGTTCCACCTCAGCGGCATCCTGAGCCGCTGAGCAGGCCGCCACAGGAGGCTAGGGGCCTTCCGTCAGCGGCGGACGGGGCAAGACCATGGCGGACGTAGAGATTCCGGCGATCACCCAGAAGAAACAGAAGCATCTGCAAAGACAAGCGCCCGTAGGCTGTGCAGCCTGCGCACATCGCCGTCCCGGCTGGTTTTGTTCGCTCGGCAGCGCCGTGCTCGCCGACCTGGAACTCGTGACCAGCACCATTTCGCTTCCTCCCCAGGCTTCCTTGTTTGTCCAAGGGGAAGATGCGCGCTGTCTCTATTTAATTTGTGGCGGCTACCTCAAACTGACCGCCGGACGCCCACAGGATCGTCAGATGATCGTACGGGTGGCAGGACCGGGATCAGTACTGGGCTTGTACGCGGTCCTCTCCCATGGAGTCTACGAAGTTTCAGCAGAGTCGTTGACACCCGCGCAGCTTCGACCCGTCGAACGCGAGCGATTTCTCAACTTCCTGCGCTGCCATAAGGAAGCCCAGACGCACGCCGTGCAATGTATTTGCCAGGAGTACCGCTTCGCGCTGCAGGATGCATGCCGCATCTCGCTCGCTGAGACCGTCGCTGGACGGCTGGGGAGGCTACTGCTGGAGCTCGGGCACCAGATCGGCGAGACTCTTGATGGAGGCATCTTCCGCTTTCCGCTGCTCCTGACGCACGAGGAGATGGCCTCGATGGCCTGCACCACCCGCGAAACTGTCACCCGCACGCTGGGCCAGTTTCGTAAAGACGGCTGGATCACAATCGAGGATGCACTGGTTACAGTGATGCAACCTCAGCGGCTGCAATTGCTGAACTAGGGCAACAGCCGTTTTCGAGCTTCCAATGCACCCGCACCCAGAGTCCAAGAGATATCATTGAAGACTGGGAGTTCGCGCTACTTATGAATCGCATTGCGGTTTGCTTTCCTGTTGTTCTTCTCTCCATTTCTGCGATTGCTCAAAGTGCCACGGGGACTGTAACTCCGACCCCGGTTGGCATCACCTCGACTGCATCGCCCGAGATCACTCAATTCCAGAAAATTGAAGACAACTGGTCTAATTCGATCAATATGCGCGATCAGTATGGGCTGGAGCTTGTCTTGTCACCCCTCTTCGTCGACGTATCTGGCAAGCGGAGACATTACCACACGCAATCAACAGTTGGCCGATCTGATTGGCGGTGAAGACAAGACACTGCATCTGGACCAGAAAGTGATCACGGTCCGCATGCTCGGCGACACTGCTGTGGCAAACGGTACTTATGTGCTTCACCACAAAGTGGCGAGTGGCCAAGTGGACGAGAAGGGCGTTTTCACGCATGTCTTCGAGCGCACGCGCGGCGGATGGTCGTGTATCAATTCGCAGCGCACGTCACTGCGCACCGACGCGCCAGGAAAGAACAAGAAGCAGTCGACGGCCGAAATGCCATTCCATATTCCGCTCTTCTCCAAGAGTGAGAAGAACAACCAGTAAGGACCGGGAGTTCGCAGGCGCGAGTACTCTCCCGCCGTGAGGCACTTTAATCCGCGGAAGCCGCAGCTCGCCCTGCCCCCTGCACGCGTATCGAAACATGCACAAGCGATAATGCCGCAGGTGTTACACCTGGGATGCGGCTCGCCTGCCCAATGGTGCTCGGACGAACCCGCTCCAGCGTTTCCCGCATCTCGCGCGACAGCCCGCTGATCGTGCCGTATTCGATCCATTCCGGAATGGCCACGGCCTCGGCGGCCTTCAGCTTCTCAATTGATTTCTTCTGCTGATCGAGATAGCCGGCAAACTTGATCTCTGTTTCCACCGCGCGCGCCTCATTGCGGAGAGCGGCTCGCGCCTCTGGACTCTGCGATGTTGAACTTTGCTGCAAATTCGTGAATTCGTCCAGCAGTGGCTCTAAGGCAAGGACATCGTGCAGCACTGCAAGCACGGGCTCAATCGTCACTTCTGGCCGCTTCAGCAGTTGTGCCCATGTCGAACCTGCAGTCGCAGTCAATTCGCCAAATCCCGACGCCTGCAGTTGCTCCGCATCCACTTTGCCGGAGATCAGAATGCGCTTGAGCGCCGCCATCCGCGCCTGCTTCCGCTCGTACTCCGCCCATGCCTCGTCCTTGATCAGCCCCAGCTTGCGGCCATACGGCGTGAGCCTGCGGTCTGCATTGTCAATACGCAGATGCAAGCGGAATTCGGCGCGCGAGGTAAACATGCGATAGGGCTCATTCGTTCCCTTCGAAATCAAATCGTCGATGAGAATCCCCGTATAACCTTCAGTCCGGTTCATCGTGAATGACGGCTCGCCCTTGAGGGAAAGCGCCGCATTGATACCCGCCATAATCCCCTGGCACGCGGCCTCTTCGTATCCGCTCGTTCCGTTGATCTGTCCCGCGAGATACAAGCCCTCCATCGACTTCACGCGGAGCGTGCGGTCGAGTTCGGTCGCATCCACGCTGTCGTATTCGATCGCATAGCCGGGCCGCAGCATCTCCGCGTCTTCGAGGCCGGGAATCGAGTGCACAATCTGCCATTGCACCTCCATCGGCAGCGAAGTCGACATCCCGTTCACATAAACCTCGTGCGTGTTCAGCCCCTCCGGCTCGAGGAAAAACTGGTGCTGCGTCTTGTCGGGGAATTTGACGATCTTGTCTTCGATCGATGGGCAATAGCGCGGCCCAATGCCTTCGATCCGCCCAGAGTACATCGCCGACCGATGCACATTCTCGCGAATCAGACGCAGCGTCTCCGGCGTCGTGAAGGCTATGTGACAGCTCACCTGCGGCTGCACAATCTTCTTGGTGCGAAAGCTGAACGGCGTAGGCTCCGGATCCCCAGGCTGCTCTTCGAATTGTTCCCAATGAATCGTGCGCCCATCGAGACGCGGCGGTGTCCCGGTCTTCAAACGGCAAGTCCGCAATCCCAAGCGCCTCAATGCTTCTCCGAGCAACACGGAAGCGGGCTCGCCGCTACGCCCCGCCGGATACCGCTCCTCGCCGCAGTGAATCAGCCCGTTTAGAAATGTGCCGGTAGTGATGATCGTCGCCCCAGCAAGCAGATTCCGCCCGTCTCGCAGTTTCAAACCCAGCACGCGACGCCGTGGACGAATCGGCCGAGGTAACTCAGCAAGTCCGTCGACCCCGTCGGTCTCGAACCTTCGAGCGTTTTCTGTTTCCTGTTCCGTGCTCCCCGTTCCCTCGTCGATCACCAGATCGACGACCTCCGCCTGACGGATATGCAGCCCCGGCTGGCTCTCCAGTACCTCGCGCATCTTCACGCGGTAGAGCTGCTTGTCGCACTGCGCACGCGGACTCCACACTGCCGGCCCGCGCGAGGTATTCAGCAGCCGGAATTGGATGCCTACCGCATCGGCGACCTCGCCCATAATACCGCCCAGCGCGTCGACTTCGCGGACCAGGTGCCCCTTCGCCACCCCGCCAATCGCTGGATTGCAGCTCATCTGCGCGATCAGGTCGAGGTTCATGGTAATTAGCGCAGTCTTTAGCCCCATGCGCGCCGCCGCCATCGCCGCCTCGCATCCCGCGTGTCCTGCGCCCACGACCACCACATCGTATTGTTCGGTGAAAGCCATCCAATCCTATTCTACGGATTGGCCGATATTTCCGCTGGCACAAGCCAAAAGGAACCACTGGGAAGAGCCTGCCCTGGTGCTAACCTCAGCCACACCTCAGGCGTTTATAGAATGCGACAGCGCGCGCGGGCTGTCCCGGTCTCCGCCCTAACTGAAACGAATCCAAATGGGGTAGTTATTCGTCGCAAGCCCGTGCAACTGGCCGCAATGTTCCACGTAGAGCACTTTGGAAGCGCGGAATGGTACTTCGGAGATCGTAACGACGCTCTGTCGCCACGCGAAGCCATTGCCTGGACGGAAAGAGCGGTTCCACAATTCAAATGCCCGTTCGGGTATCGTGCAAGGTGTCATTTTCTTAAAGAAAAATGCCTAGTGGCAGTAGCGGCTTCGGTGTACAGCAATTGTGTAAACGCTGTAGTCCTATTTGTTCTCGTTGGCGGTCAGGCGAAAGGTGATGGTTCCCCAGAAGAGCCGCGCGCGCATCTGGACGGGTAGATGGCGGTCGTCGTCGGTGTACCAGATCCAAATATTGCCGCGATTTTTCACCACGCCGGCCGCGGCCGTAGGCTGCACGCGAATCGTCTTGAACGACCCGAGCGGTGTCTTGACCTCTTCGCGGCCCTCCACCTTCATCGTCACCGGCACATTGTGCATTGCGTCCACAACTGGCAACACAAAGTTGTGCCCCACTTCCAGAGGCTGCGACTCAGCGTAAAACACGCCGGTCAGAAGATCGGTCATACAGCCAGGAATCGGCACCTCGACATGCTTGGATTGGCCGTTCACCTGGTTCTTCTCATCCAAAATCGATTTCGATTGGGGATAGTCGATGTGCAGGGTGGAATTGATTTGCCGTCGACCCTCGACCGTCTGCTTGTCAAATTCGTAGGTACATCCCTTGGCGCGGTCGAAAGTCGACTGAAAGCGGTCGCTGACGTGAAAAATCAAGTTGATCGCGCCGATCGTGTCGGCCGTCGCACTCACACGCTCGCGGTCGCCCGCTTGTTCAAAATGCAATACCGCAGTGCCGGCCGGGAAGACGCGCCAGTCGACTGAATAGGTAAGGGTTTGCTTCGGCGGGAAGGTAAACCCCGCGCGCGGCGGAGGAAGCAGTGCAGGTTGCTGGCCGTACGCCATGGCGGCAAGGGCGATACCACAGAAGATCGTCTTCACCGCCGTGCGAATCTTCACCGTAAGGCTCGGCTCCTTCGAGTTTGACCTACCGGGTGCGGGAATCGTCTACCCGGCCCAGGCAAATTGCGGCAGTTCGCCGCGGCAGTTCGTTGGGTAGGTGGCCTATCGCAGCCCGTGCCCCAGTAAAGCCAGAGCCGGCCGCAAAAAGAGGAGGCTCAGGTAGAGCAGCGTTGCTCCAATAGCTGAATTGTACTCGCGGTGCCGTAAGTAAAGCGCAAAAGAGAAGTTGCCGGAAGTCACTTCGGTTTGGTCACCCTCGCCCGGCGCCCTTTGTGCCGGAGTTTTAGCTGCCGAGAGACGGGGAAGAAGGCGCGGCACGCGCTGGCAATATGCTTCGAATTCAGGAAAAGTGGCCCGCAGAAAGCGCTCTTCCGATGCAATCACAGGAACATAGATCAGCGAGAACATCACTGCGAGCGCGATCGCCACGGTCCAACTCAGCAAAGCGACGGCAAATCCCGCGGCAATCAGGATCGATCCCAGGTAGAGCGGATTGCGGGTGTGAGCGTAAGGGCCGGTCTGCGTTAATTCGCGATTCTTTTTGACGTAACCTGCCGCATAGCCGCGCAACCAGAGTCCCGGGAGCACCAGGGCGAGGCTCCATGCAATCGCCGATGGTTGGGGAGCGCGACGCCACAATTCAAAAACGTAAAGCGCCGCGACTACAAAACCGAGGGGCACGCGAATGCGCCTCGCCACGCGTTGCCACCGCTCCATGGCTCCGGTGTTTGGAGGAGTGTTCGCGCCGCTCACGGTGCCGCCTTTGCATAAAGCAGCTCTTCAGCAGCACTCAATACCTCATCGGGCTGGATCGTCAGCAAGCCCGGTTCCGGCGTCCTTCTGCGTGAATGGTCGCGGCGGCTTGCGGGACTTCGCAGCACCTTGAACGGTGTGCCGAAGGGACCGTTGCGACGCGGATCGGTGGGACCGTAGATTCCCACGACAGGCTTGCCCAATGCGCAGGCAAGATGCAGCGGCCCTGTGTCGCCTGCGATCACCAGCGCTACGCGACGGGTAAGGGCGATCAGATTTTCAAGAGATGGAGCAAGAGGCGTTGCGACGCCGTTTGTTCGGCTCACAATCACATCGGCGATCCGCTCTTCTCCAGGACCAGCATTCACGAGTACACGACATCCTCGGCCAATCAGCCCTTGAGCCACGATCGCGTAGCGCTCGACAGGCCAGCGCTTCGCACCCCATCCCGCGCCGGGATTGATGAGCACAGCGCGCTGGCCCCGTGCCGAAGCAAGGAGTCCATCGGCCCAAGCCTCGGCCCCGAGGTCGAACGGCAACCACGGCTGCACCGGCTTCAATACATCGCCTGCCACTGCAGATGCCAATTCAAAATCCTGCTCGATGACATGGGCGCCAAGCGTGGGAACACGGTCGGTAAAGAGCCAGCGCGCCGCCCATTCACGTGGCTCCGCTTCGCCAATCAGCCGGCCTCCGGCAAGCCGGCCAAAGACAGCGGAGCGCACTGCTCCCTGAAAATCGATAGCCGCGTCATATTTCGCTTCACGAAGTGCACGCCGAAGAGCCATAAACTCGCGGATCGTCCGGCCAGCCAACGGGCTCTTGCCCCATTGCTTCGCAGGCGCGAGGTGAACCCGGTCCACCAGCGGCTGCTTAGGCGCCGGCTGTTCTGAATCACGCCCCGAAGCGCCATCCGCGGAGAGCAACGCGGACCACCTCGGCTCTACCGCCCAGTCGATAACCCACTCCAGATGCGCTCTTCGCAAGGCCGTCACAGCTGGAAGCGCATGCAGAATGTCGCCCATGGCGCCCAACCGAACGACGAGCAAGCGAAACTTAGGTTGAGTTTGCAAACTTCGATTTTCTCACAGCGATGGAATCGTGGGACGCCCCAGCAGGCGATTCACGAGCCACCCAAGGACCGCGCTCGCGTCTTCTATTTCGATGTGCAACCGAGCAGTCTTGAGTGGATGCGCTGCCGGGAAACCGGAAGCTAAATTCCCTAGCCGCACCGCGTCCTTTTCTGTGGTGATCAGCGCAGTGGCGCCCACTGAACGCGCAGCGGCGACAAGGGCGTTCACGTCGTGCGCGGTGTAGCGGTAGTGATCACGGAAGGTCGTTTGCTCGGCGAGCCGCAATCCGGCATCTTCCAGGCCATCGTAGAACTGCTCCGGCTGGGCGATCCCGCAGAACGCCGCGATCGGGCCGTCGATCTGCGGAACTTCCATCCGGCGACGCAGACGCCAGATTGGGTTCGTCCATCCCCATACGCGGAGTTGCGATTCAAAACCCGGCTCTTCGGCCGGGATCGCGAGAACACTTGCCCGATTTACCGCCTGCAACCCTTCGCGCAGATTGCCCGCCGGCAAAAGGGAGTCCTCCCAATCGCAGCGATTCAAGAGCAGAATGTCCACTTCGCGAGCCAGCTGCCGATGCTGAAAACCGTCGTCGAGAATATGGGCGAGAATGATCTGGTTTTCACGAATATTCTGGCGCCCGACTGCATCGAACTCCGATTCCGCCAACAGGCCGGCATCGTAGCGCTGCGGTGCGACATAAACGGGCGCGCCGGTTTCCCGAGTGATCAACAGCGGTTCATCACCAAACTCATCGACGGACCCCTCGGTCCGGACACGCGCTGGCTGGTTGCTCTGTCGCCCGTATCCTCGCGAGAGAACATCCACCGAAAATCCTTTAGCCGCGAGCATCCGTGCCAACGCAATCGCAAAGGGCGTCTTCCCCGCGCCGCCGGTGGACAAGTTGCCTACACTGATCACAGGCCAGCGGAGATGCCGCATCGGCTCCCAGCCAAGCTTCAGGCCAAGATTGCGCACGGCGATAGCCCCGGCGTAAAGCGGGACGAGAGGAGCAAGCCAGGGTCTTCTCATCGTCGAAGGTCAACTTTCGCGATCAGTTCTTGAATTGCGTCCACCGCGCGTGCAGTCGCCCCCGCCTGTGCGTCAAAGACTTGCTTGGCCCGCGCGCCGAGAGCGGCCGCCTCTTTCCGATCCGACAGCACATCAATCAAAGCAACAGCCAGTTCTTCCCTGGTCGCGATGCGAACGGCCTCGTGCGCAATCAGGTCTGCGGTAATTGAACGGAAGTTGGCGTAGTACGGACCCACCAGGATAGGCACGCCGAATTGCGCCGGCTCGAGTGGGTTGTGGCCGCCTGTCGGAAAGAGGCTTCCGCCGACAAACGCGACCGCTGCGATCGAATAGATAGAAGCCAATTCCCCAATAGTATCGAGCAGAATGATCTGCCCTGCGCTGACTGGCTCGATCTGCTCGGCCGGCCGGTTCTTCCAGAACGAACGTTCGATCCATCTGAACCCAGACTTCTGAAGAAGTGCAGCCACCGCGGCGAAGCGCTCAGGATGGCGCGGCGCGAGGACCATCGCCAGCTGCGAATCTGCTTCAAGAGTTCTTGGCCAAGCCTCCAGCAACGCGGCTTCCTCGCCTTCCAGCGTGCTCCCGGCCACAACGTAGCGTAGCCCCGGTCCAAGCGCCTTCAATAGCCGAGTGGCTTCAGCCTCCTGCGCGGCCCGTATGTCAAATTTCAGGTTTCCTACGACCGAAACGCGTTCCACAAGACAGCCGATTGCGTTCAACCGCTCGGCATCGGTCTCGCTCTGTGCCAGGACGCGGCTGATCCGGCTGAGGAGCGGCTGCCAGAACCAGCGCAATTGGCGGTATCGAGGCCAGGAGCGGTCGGAGATGCGCGCGTTGACCACCGCGACGGGAATCTTCCCGCGAAAGCAGCCACTGAGCAGATTGGGCCAGAACTCCGTCTCTGCCAGGACGAGCATGCGTGGCCCGACCGCGCCCAGGTAGGCCCTCACGGCCCAAGGCAAGTCAAGCGGGCAATAGAAAACCCGATTTGCCCCAAAACGCTCGCGCGCCAAATTCTGTCCGGACCGCGTAGTGGTCGAGATCAGCACTTGCATTTTCGGCAAGGCGCTATCCAGTTCCGCAATCAACCGGCTAATGGCCAGAACTTCCCCCACAGAAACCGCATGCAGCCAGATTACCGGGCGTTCTGCCGACTTACTCCTTAGCCACGCCGGAACTTTTCCCAGCCGTTCTCGCAGACCATCGCGGTATTTGTGCGCGGTAGCCATCCGCCACAGCCACCATGGCGCGCTGGCGATGAGTCCCGTGAGCAGCGCGAGATTATAGAAAAACAAAATCATGCGTGACGGAATTCGCCTTCCCTCGGTCTAACCCTAAAATGATACAGTCGTGCACGATGAAGGGTCTGAAGCTCGCTCCGCTGCTCGCGATTTGGCTGGTGCTGCCCGCTGGCGCCAACGACCATAAGGAGCCGCCTGTGCAGCCGGCCACTTCATTCGCCGCCGTCGAGGTGCACGACAAAGAGAAAGTCGCAGTTGCCGCGGAACCCTACGACACGAAAGAAAAGGAAGCGATCTTCCGCGTGGATTACCTTAGCCACGGCGTAATGCCCGTTCGCCTGATCGTGACCAACAACAGCGACCGGCCCATCTCCTTGCGCGATGCGCGCATTCTCTTTCAAACTCGGGCCGGCGATCGGATCCAGGCCGCGGAGCCCGAAGATGTGGAACGGCTGATGACGCGTAAGGAACGCGAAGGCGGCAAGATTCCAATGCCCGGCCCGATCCCGAGCATCCACATGAAGCCCAAAGCCAGCAACAAGGATATCGAGGCGGACTTTGACGAGTTCGAATACGGCGCCCTGGTGGTGGAAGCCCACACCACGCGCGCCGGCTTTTTGTTTTATGACGTCTCCCAGCTCGATAATCCGCTCAAAGGCGCTAAGCTTCACTTACACAAGCTGCGCGACGCCGACGGCAACGAGCTATTCTTCTTTGAAGTTCCCTTCGACAAATACCTCCAGTCGAAATCGAGCGCAATGAAGTGAAGGCGGTTACGACCGAGTCGGGGCGCTCCTTAGCATGCGTCGTCGGATGATACGATTCATTCGTCGAAGCGGCGGCGACGCACGCTGGGAGCACTTGATGGCTCAAAAGCCCAACTACGGAATCGACGCACCGAATGTCATCCGCAATTTCTTCATTGCAGGCACGCTCTTTCTGATTGTCGACGTCGTATTCCCGCGCGTCACCATCGCCCACGTCGAGTTGGTGCTGAACCCCGGCTTTTTGTGGCCCGCGCTCTGGTTCATCTTCTTCGGCGGGCTGATGCTGCTCTATTCGCTCGTCGGCAAATTCCGCCACCGCGACCGCATGCTGGCCAAAGTGGCCTGGACCGGTTCCGAACACGTGCTTGATGTGGGTGCAGGCCGCGGATTGCTGCTGATTGGCGCCGCCAAACGGCTGACCAACGGCCATGCGACGGGCATTGATATTTGGAACGCTGAAGACCTTTCGGGCAACGGCCCAGAAGCGCTGAAGGCGAATATTGCCCTTGAAGGCGTTGGCGAAAATACGACCATCAAGAGCGAGGATGCGCGGGAGATGAGCTTCCCTGACGGATCAATCGATGTCGTGCTGTCGAATCTTTGCCTGCACAACATCTATGAGAAGCGTGGGCGGAAAAAGGCTTGCCGCGAGATCGCCCGTGTGCTCAAACCGGGCGGCGTGGCTGTTATTTCAGACTACAAGCTGATGAAGGAGTACGCGGCGGAATTTGCAGGCGCGGGTCTTAAAGTGCAAATGTACCCGCTGGATTGGACCGGCACGTGGCCGCCCTTGCGCATCCTAATCGCGCGTAAACCGGCATAGGTTGCGCCCCTACTCGAAGTAGGTCGCGGTGGTCGTATCGGTCTCCCAGATGGTGCAATCTTTCACGCGCACGCGCCCCTGGGTCATTCCATCGAGTTGCCGGTTGGTCTGGTCGTAAAAATACTTGGCAATATTCTCGGCCGAAGGGTTCAGCGTCGTAAACGGCTCCAGCTCATTGAGCATCTGATGGTCGATACGCCCGATGACCGGCCGCAAGACTTGTTTGAGCAATTTGAAATCGAGCAGGAGCCCGGTATCATCCAGCGCCGCTCCAGTTAGTGTCACCCGCACCTTGTAGTTGTGTCCATGCGGATTTTCGCACTTACCCTGATAGTTGCGGAGATAGTGTCCGGACGAAAAACCCGCCTCTACAGTAACTTCATACATCGGCGTTCGCTCAATCCTGTGCGGGGAAGAGTCCCACTCTCCATTCTATTGCCTTGGGCTGCTGGGCTGAGATTCGCTGGTAGAGCTCAACGCGGGTTGGATGCCGCTCCGACCGAGCACAATCTACTCGGGCGGTTTTCGTCGTTGGCGTCGAGCAGCTTGGCGTGCTTCTTCGCTCCTCCGGTCGACCTGCTCGAAAAGATGACTCAGTACTCCGATGAGCGCGAACGCGAGCCCGGCGAGCAGCAGGACGAGGGATATGGTGCGCCACAACGACCCATTCGCCGGCAATCCCGGCTGAAAGCTCGACGGGACAAGCGACATGCCCATGGACAGGACCGCGAAGAGACCCAACGTTCCGGCGAGTATGTAGAAGTTGCGCGACATGGTGGCTAGGAGCAGGCACAAGAGTGCTGCTGCGATTGTACGGTGGGTTCGCCTTCATGCTGAGAGATCCGTCGAATTCACCAGGGCGACCCCAGCGCTTGTAAATTCGGATTCGATCTTCGCGACTGACCCGTTCAAGTCGATGGCGCGACAGGCATCGCGGATCACGAAGGCAGGCAAGCCGAGCCGCCGTGCATCAAGAGCCGAGTAGCCGACGCAGTAGTCGTAGGCCAGGCCCGCGAAGAAGACGCGCGTGAGGTCGCGTTCTTTCAAATAGCCGGCGAGACCCGTCGCAGTGGTGCGGTCGTTCTCGAAAAAGGCCGAATAGGAATCGATCTCGCGCCGGAAGCCTTTGCGCAGAATCAGCTCGGCCTGCGGCAGGTGAAGGTCCGGATGAAATTCGGCGCCGCGTGTGCCCTGCACGCAGTGCGGGGGCCAGAGGGTCTGCAATCCGTAGCTCAATTCGATCTGCTCGAAGGGCCGCTTTCCGGGGTGGCTCGATGCAAACGAGGTGTGATCAGGCGTGTGCCAGTCCTGCGTGAGAACAATGTGCTGGAAGTGCGGCGCAATTTCGTGGATTGGCTGGATCACGGCGTCGCCATCGGCAACGGCCAGTGCCCCACCGGGACAAAAATCGTTTTGCACGTCGATGACGATGAGGACGTCGTTCGGAGTGATTTGCAATCTAAAGCTCCACAGCCAGTATTATTCATCGATTGACTCATCCCCTTACGCAGTTCTGAAGGATCGCGGGAAGTGGGAACGGTTTCGCAATTATGAATTGAAATCATGTGATGCTGATACGCATGCCAGAGCCGCACTGAGATGCCCACAACTCTGCGCCGGTTCACCGCTTGGCGCCTGCCGTATTCCGATCTGGAGATAGTGCCCTATCCCCCGCCCCCCCCGGGTGTTTTCTGCAATTCCTTGAACGGAGGAGAGTTGCGGGCACGGATCCAGGCCAAGTTTGCTCGTTTCAGGAACTTAAATCCGAACATCCTGAAAGCAAGGAACTTGCCGCCGGCCAGAGTTTGGGTCGGAGGATTGAGTGCTTAAGGTATGGACGCCTCTCAAAACGAGGGTAGCGCATTCGCGGAATTAATCTGCAACGGGTGGGATTCAGTACGAGAGGGGCCGGATAAGTTCGTCTACTGCTCCTGTTTGAGGGGGGATTCCGCAGCCCCAAAACGTTATGTCCGGGTAGAGGGTCAACCGCCCCGAACTCCTGATTGTCTCCACGACAAGCACAATGAAATTCGTTTCCATTCGAATTTCCATCTATCCTTCAGGTTGGAGGCGCATTTGCCGACAATCGCGCGGATCACGCTATACTGTGCCGCAGCCTTGATCGCTCTTGGCGGCCTTTATGACGTTTTCGTTCCAAGACTGCCGTCAAACCTCGTCGCGATGTGCGGCGGAGATGAGCGTGCTTGCAAACTGGTTCGAGAGTTATTGCGGGCACTGGGCGGATCATTGGTCGCAGTCGGTGCGGCAGTGGCATTCCTGGTCAGCTCATTGGGGGGCCAGGATCGGCCACGGACGCTAATGCTTGTGCTCTTATTGGTACTGCCGTCTGAGGGACTCAACTCTCTTGGGATGTATAGAGTCGGTTCGCCCTTCGTTGTCCCGCTGGTTTTTACTTTGCTTACTTTGCTGGGTGTGCTCCTTGCGTGGCCGGGACTCCTCAACTAGAGCGCCCTTTCCGGTTCTGGTCGAGTCGTGGCCGATCCGGAAATAACCCCCGTTTTGCCGTTTTGAGAGGTACCTCCCTATAAGCGCTTACTCGACCAGGACAACGCAAATGTAGAATTTTCCGCTTTTCGTGGTCGACGGCAAGGGTTCGGGTCATGCTCGTTTGAGGAATCAGGTATAGTTTGTTCCACGAAGGAGGTCAGTATGATTCTTGTAGTTGGGGCTACAGGCCTGCTTGGAACAGAGATTTGCCGACGATTAGCGAAACAAGGAGAAAAGGTCAGGGCGCTGGTTCGTACGACCAGTTCACCAGAGAAGGTGGCATCTTTGGAGAAATGTGGTGTGGAACTGTGCTTGGGAGACTTGAAGGACACCGACTCGCTCGCTGGTGCCTGCAACGGGGTGAAATTTGTCGTCTCGACCGCATCGTCGACCTTGTCGCGTCAGGAGGGAGATTCGATCGAATCTGTCGACGATCATGGACAGTTCAACCTCGTCGAAGCGTCAAAAGCGGCCGGTGTCGATCGCTTTGTTTTTGTTTCGTTTCGACGTCCAGCGAATCTATCCTTCCCACTGGCAGATGCGAAAGCGCACATCGAGAAAGCGATCAAGGTGCTGAACATTTACGACAATCCAGGCGAGTTGGTTCATGGAAGTATGGTTGAGCCCGGCGCTTGGATTCGACTATGCGAATGCATCTGCTCGCATCTACGGATTGGGCACCAGCCCGATAAGTTGGGTCTCGTTCCAGGATGTTGCGGAGATGTGCGTTCGAGCCCTGAGGCACCCGTCGGCAGAACGCAGGATTATCGAAGTTGGCGGTCCCGAGGCACTGAGCCCGCTTGAGGTGGTTGCCCGCTTCGAGCAGATCGGCGGCAGGCCGTTCAAACTTGAGCACATTGCTGACCAAGTGCTCCATGCACAATATGAGGCCGCAACGGATTCGCTGCAGAAGAGTTTCGCCGCCTTGATGCTGGGCTATTCATCCGGAGATGCGATGGACGTACGGCCCATCCAGCGTGAATTTGGGATGGAACTAACAAGCATCGATGAATATGCGCGAGGAGTCCTCGAACCGAGCACGTGCGACTGAGAGTCTGACCGATGAATGAAGTGAATCGACCTTGAGGCTCTCATCGACGCGGTCGGCAGACATTCTCCAGGTTCTAAGCGGTCAATTGTGGAATGTTCCATTAGATTGCGGACCTTCAATGGATGACTTGTGCTCGCGCAACGGACGGAGGAGAACAAGTTGAGTGTGAGCCGTCGAACATTTGTTGGGCGCGCTCATGGGGATGAGTGCCGCGTACGTGCCGCCTCCGGGTGTTCCGGTAGCCGATGCGCTGAAGCCGAAGATCCAGGCGGCTGTCGAACTGCTGAAGGGGCCTATGTCTAGCGAAGCGCCGCCCTGATAGCACTGTTTTACTGCGACTTCAAAACGGTATTCGAGATTGAGACCAAAATGGCCATGACATGACCGTGAAACTCGCGAGAGCGAACAGACCGGCGGATCTCATGGTCCATCGAACTGCGTTCTCGAGGCGACCGGCACGGGCGAAACCCTACACCAGTGAAGGAAACGGAGAACTCAGCATCAAGTAACCAAGGTCTTCAAAAACGATGAAAAGCCTTAGGGGTTGTACTGAGTGTGAGGGAAAGTCCACCAGCTTCCCTTGGTTCCGAATGTGTGGTGCGATCCGGAAACAACCCCCGTTTTCTCGTTTGGGAGTTACTTCCGTATTGGGGGCGACACATCAAATGCTGCACCTCGTGGATCGAAACTGGCTTTCATTCCCTGCGCGGATCGAATATGTGTTTGCCTTTATTCGATTTGCGATTCAGTTATCTCATCGAACAGCACATGCTTCTCGTAAACAGCCAGCATCGCTCCTCCAATGAAAAAGAGGACGTTGGCGACTGACAAGGGTCCCTCACCCATGTCGTATCCGTCCGTAATCCAATGAGGTAGGTATCCAGCAAAATGAGCGCGTGCACGAAGAACGCAAAACAAGAAGGCAAGAAAGGAAATGTGAATTAACAGGATCTGAGTCGAGCTCCTTTTGTTCCGCTCCGAGAAGATCGTCCAATCTTCGGGGATTTCTTCAAAGAATATGAACGCACTGTACAAAAGGCCGATGAGGAGGCAGCCCCGCCAAGAGGAAAATTGAAACTGCATATTCGGATCTACGACTTTGGGGAAAAACGCAGGGTAAAGCTCGATCAACATGAGAGGTAACCTCCACCCTGGGTGAGTTGGAAGTTGGCCGCCGCGCGCATCGTTCCGGTTGACATTCTAGCGTCAATCTCGGAACTCGAATCTGATGAAGAGAATTCCGGGTGCGTGCTGGGCTACTCGGAAGTTACATTTCGGTCAACCTCTCACGTCGATTCGCTGGGAACTTCGAAGAACTTCTCCACATCCGTAATCGTCGTCGTCATGCGATACGGCGGAAGGCTGTTCAGAAAGGTCTGGCCGTAGCGCTGCTTGCGAATGCGCGGATCGAGCAGCACCAGCACGCCGCGATCTTCGAGCGATCTGATTAAGCGGCCAAATCCCTGCTTCAGCGTCAACACCGCTGATGGCACCTGATAGTCGAAGAACGGCTTGCCGCCCGCCTCTTCAATCGCCTTCATGCGCGCCTGCACAATCGGGTCGTTGGGGACGGCGAATGGCAGGCGGTCGATGATGACGCAACTGAGCGCCTCGCCCTGCACATCTACGCCCTGCCAGAAGCTCGACGTGCCGAAGAGAACCGCATTCGGCGTGACGCGAAACTCCTCGAGCAGTGCTTTGCGCGGTGCCGTGCCATGCAGCAGGATCGGAAAGTCGAGCACCGGCATCAGGCGCTCATAGAGGTCGCGCATCTGCGCGTAGCTGGTGAAGAGGCAGAAGGCGCGTCCGCGGCTGAGATCGAGTACGCGCCGGATGCATTCGGCAGCTGCCTCGGGAAACTCCGGATCGCGCGGATCGGGCATGTTGGGGGGAAGGTAGAGCAGCGCCTGTTCCCCATAGCGGAAATGCGACGGCACCACCAACTCGCGTGCTTCACTGAGTCCCAGCCGCTTACGGATGTGCTCGAACCCGCCCTGCACGGTCAGCGTCGCGGAGGTGAGCACGACGGTGGGGATGGTCTCGAAGACGAGCTCCCGCAGCAACTCCGAGACGTCGATTGGCGTGGCCTGGAGAAACGTCGTTCGCGATCCTTGTCGAGGAGAGAACGTTCCCTTTTCCGTGTTGCCATACGCACGCCGCTCGAGCCAATAGACCATGTTGCTGGCATTCGATTCGAGCAGGAATTCCAATTCGGAGCGCAGCCGCGCGACGCGTTTGCGCAGTCCAGGCGCTTCATCCACGCCGGTCAGCCGCTCCATCTCGGCTTCCATCAGCTTCAGCGTGGCCCGCACGCTCATGTAGAGATCGCCTGACGTTTCGAGGAATTCTTCGCGGTCTGCAAAGGGCTGGCGGCCATCGGAAGTCATGGGCAAACCGGCAAAAAACATCCGTGCGCGCTCGCGCAGTTGCTGCGTAGCGGCGGGCATTCTCTCCGCGCCCTCTTTGCCGCGCAGCAGCATATCGGTGTCGCGGGCCAGCTCCTCGAACCGAATATTGCTGACTGACAGGCCGAAGTAGCTAGAAGCCACATCTTCCAGTTCGTGTGCCTCATCGAACACCACGGCTGCAGCTTCCGGGAGAACGCCCGCATCGGGCGCCCCCGACGCTTCCTGCTTCACGGCCAGATCGGCGAAGAAGAGGTGGTGATTCACGATGATGATGTCGGACTCGAGAGCCCTTCGCCGCATCTCTGTGATGAAGCAGCGGCGATAGTCGGGGCAGTTTGTGCCCAGGCACGCGTCCGAGCGGGCATCCAGCTTGTGCCACAGCGCGCTCGATTCGGGCAGCTCGGACAGTTCGGAGCGGTCGCCGGTTTCGGTGGTTTTCTCCCACGCAGCAATCTGCTGGTATTGGTCGATCTCTTCGAGGCCCGACAAAATCGGCTGATCGCGCAGAGCCACGAGCTTGTGACGGCACAGGTAATTGGCGCGACCCTTCATGTAGCAGACGCGCAAGTCGCCGAGCAGCGACTCGAGAAATGGAATATCGCGGAAATAGAGCTGATCCTGTAGAGCCTTGGTGCCGGTGGACACGATGACACGCTGCCCGGTACGCAAGGCGGGCAGCAGATAGGCCAAAGTTTTTCCTGTGCCGGTGCCTGCTTCGACGATCAGGTGACGGCGTTCGCTCAATGCGCGCTCCACTGCTTTGGCCATCTCAAGCTGGCCGGGACGGTACTCATAGGGCAGCGGCGAGCGGGCCAAAATGCCGCCGGGCGCAAAGAACTCGTGCAGGGAGGGAAGGGCGCGGGTTGTGATTTCAGTGGGTGCCATCGGGGGCCGGGCGCTCACTCCATCATAGTGAGACACCCGGCCGGCAGCTGAGGCGGCAATCACCGCGTTGGATGGGGCAGGTGACGAGAGTTTGGAACTACTTCGCGTCGGCAGTCGTAGGATCAATCATCGATTTGACTTCCGATATCTTGTTGGCCGGGAAGCCACCCTGCTTGGCGTGCTCGCGAATCATCTCTTCGTTGGGCGCGATATAGACGCAATAGATTTTGTTATCTGTCACGTAGCTGTGCAACCACTGGATCTCGGGTCCGAGATTACGCAGCACGCTACAGGACTTTTGCGAGACCCCCTGAAGTTGGTCGGGAGTGAGGGCGCCTGCGCCTGGAATCTCGCGTTCGATCACGTACTTGGGCATGTTGGTCGATCTCCTCGGGAATCAGAATTGCTGTAGTTTATACAGGCGCAACCGATTGTGTCGCCAAATATCGCGCAAATACTTCCGGAGTCCTGTTTAGAGCAAGCGCCAGGAAACGATTTCATGCTTTTGAACAAACGCAATCGCCCAGGAACACCTTTGGGCATGAGCGTTCACCCTAGATCCGGGTCCTTGCCGGAGCGGCTGGTGGGGCTGCGGTCGTCGGTCTGGCCCTGACCGTGGCGATTGTTCAGCCATTGCCGAATCATCAGGTCCTGTTCCGGACTCAAGTCAACCTCTATGTTCTGCCCGCTCTTCAGAAGCCGCTTGCGCACCTCAGAAGCGCGTTGAGCGGCAATGCTACGCACGTCATTCGCGGCAGAGTGCAAGCTGGCTGGGTAATTGTTTGCGTTCGTGCCATGTATGTGCATCGCGTCCTCAACTACAGGAACGGGCAACGGAAGAGCCAGAATCAACGCGGCAAGATGAGAATGCACTCATCTCCATGGCCGTCTGGATTGACTTTGAAAAGTGGACTAAGCATACTTAGTCCATGGCCTATACCGTGCACCAGGCAAAAACGCAGTTTTCCCGCTTGCTGAAGGAAGCAGAAGCCGGGAAAGAGGTCGTTGTCATGCGCGGGAAAAAGCCGGTGGCGAAGATTGTGGCTATTGAAGGAACGCAGAATGCCAAAACTCCATTTCGGTTGATGGGGGCCTACAGGGGCAAGATTCATTACCACGACGGTGCTCTCGATCCGCTGACCGATGCGGAGCTTGCCGAACTTGGCTTCAACGATCTTCTTGAAGGCGCACTCGTAGAGCCCAAGAAAAAGAAGTGAAGTATCTTCTCGATACCCACGTTTTTTTGTGGATCGCCGATGCGCCTGAGAAACTTTCCCGCAAAGCAAGCGAGATCGTCCCCGACCCCGGCAACCGGATTTTCTTATCGATTGCCACTCCCTGGGAGCTTGCCATCAAGACCAACAACGGGAAGCTGGATGCCGCCGAGCTGCTCCGTGACCTTGAGGCCGGCGTATTTGCGAAGGACCTGGAGATTTTGCCTGCCTCTGTTTCTCAGGTCATCCGAGCCGGCTTGTTGCCTCTGCACCACCGCGATCCCTTCGACCGATTGCTGGTCGCACAGGCACTTGATCAACGGCTTCCCATCCTGAGCAAGGATCGCATTCTCGACCGCTATGGCGTGAAGCGCATCTGGAACTGATAAAAGAATGAGGATGGCCCCGGGGTTTGCGAGCGGCCAGGAGAAGACGATTGCCCAACTACCGCAGATCGGTTGTGCCGGCCGGCCCAGGCGCGGAAGCGCTGCCCCTTGTGGCGATTGTGGGCCGTCCGAATGTGGGCAAATCGACTTTATTTAACCGCCTGACGAAGAGCCGCCGCTCGATTGTGGGCGACGAGCCCGGTATAACGCGTGACCGCATTTATGGGGAGTATGAATGGGCCGGCAGGCGGTTCCGGCTTGTCGACACGGGGGGCATCGTGCCCGACGATCCGGAGCTGATTCCAACTGAGATCTATAACCAGGCCCGTGTGGCGTTGGAGGACGCAGCGGCGCTGATCCTC
Source organism: uncultured Acidobacteriaceae bacterium (assembly GCA_963810545.1). Classification (GTDB taxonomy): domain Bacteria; phylum Acidobacteriota; class Terriglobia; order Terriglobales; family Acidobacteriaceae; genus Telmatobacter. Next base: position 159,466 of record CAWENE010000002.1, on the reverse strand, counting down.
GTCGTCGATGTACGGACCGAGCTGGCTAGTCCCGATTACGATCTCGTGAAGCTGTTGTTGCGCGGCGGAAAGCCCGTCTTTTTGGCCGTCAACAAAGTCGAAGGCGAAGCCATGGAGTTGGCGGCGGAGAACCTTCGCCAGCTCGGCATCCGTGAGATGTATCCGATCAGCTCCGAACATGGGCTGGGCATTGGCGAGCTGCTGGATGCGATCTCCGAGGCTATTCCGCCGCCCGAGGCCGAAACTGCGGAGGAGTTGGCCGAGGAGAACGAGATATTCGAGGGTGGGCCGCTGGAACCGGGCGGACCGATCAAGAGCGCGGAAAAACGTTCGCCGGGCGCGCAGCCGCATCGGACCCACGGCGAGTTTGAGCAGCATGAAACCTCGGTGGCCATCATCGGTCGGCCCAATGTTGGCAAGTCGACGCTGCTGAATGCGCTGACGGGGACGGCACGGGCGATTGTGTCGCCCATCGCGGGGACAACGCGGGATGCAGTCGACGAGGTAGTCGAGTTCGAGGGCGGGCAGATGCGGTTCGTCGATACCGCGGGGATTCGGCGCAAGGGCAAAACGCACTTGATGGCCGAGAAGATGAGCGTGGTGATGGCGCGGCGGCACCTGGAAGCGGCCGACGTGGCCCTGCTGGTGCTCGATGCGACAGAAGGTGTGACTGCAAGCGACGCGACGATCGGCGGCTATGCGCACGAGAGCGGCCGCAGTGTGATCATCGTTGTGAACAAATGGGATGCGGTCACCACAGAGCGGACGGATGGCAAGCCGCCAGCGGACCGCGAGATCTTCGAAAAGCAATTGCGCTCGGTGCTGAAATACCTGAGCTATGCGCCCGTGCTCTTTCTTTCGGCGCTGGAAATGACAGGCCCGGACCGTAAAGGAATGTCCCGCGTGCTCCACGAAGTCAAAGCCGTGGCAGCGGAGCGGCGCAAGCGCGTGACCACGGGACAGATGAATCGGTTCCTCGACAAGATCGATTTCCAGCGCGCGCCGGTTCCCATGGCGAAACGCATTCGGATCTTCTATATGACGCAGGCAGCGGTGGCGCCGCCGACGTTTGTGCTCTTCACTGATCGGGATATTAAGCTGCATTTTGCCTTCGAGCGGTTTCTGGAGAACCAGATTCGGGAGGCATTCGGGTTCAAGGGCACGCCGATTTGGTTCAAGGTGAAGGCGAGGAACGAGAAAGACAGGGAATAGGGAACAGAAAGGCCAGTTGATGGTTGCGGCGTTCCCTGTTGAGGGCTGCGCGCGTTTTGGCTTGCGCGAGGCGACGCTAGATTTTCCCGTGCCTTTTGCCGATAGAATGAAAAGCATAGTCGCGCCTGCTCTTCCCCGAGCGCGCGGCACTCCGCTTTGCGGGAGCAAGCCGGAGAGGTGAAGACAAAAACCGGAGGTCGGCCGATGGGAGACAAGCATGTCGGAAAAGAACTCCGGGAAGAATGGCGGCAAATTCGCGGACTCAGCGATTCCCGCGCCGCAAAAGGCAGCTAACGGCGCTGCGCAGTTCGAACAATCCAAGAACAACCACACGGTAAAGCTGGGCAAGGACTGCGACTACGATAAAGAGCTGCGGCGGCTGCAGGTTGAGTTAGCCAAGCTGCAGGAGTGGATTCGCCACGAAGGGCTGCGTGTGGTGGCGATCTTCGAGGGGCGCGATGCGGCCGGCAAGGGCGGCGCGATCAAACGAATCACCGATACGCTGAACCCGCGTATCTGCCGCGTGGTGGCGCTGGGCACTCCCACTGAGCGCGAGAAGACGCAGTGGTATTTCCAGCGATATGTGGCGCACCTGCCGGCGGCCGGCGAGATGGTGCTCTTCGACCGCAGCTGGTACAACCGCGCCGGTGTCGAGCGCGTGATGGGCTTCTGCACAGAGGCCGAATATCTCGAGTTCATGCGCAGCTGCCCGGAGTTTGAGCGCATGCTGGTGCGATCGGGAGTCTTGCTTATGAAGTACTGGTTCAGCGTGAGCGATGAGGAACAGGAGAGGCGCTTTCAGGACCGGATGAAGAATCCGACCAAGCGCTGGAAGCTGAGCCCCATGGATCTTGAATCGCGCAAGCATTGGGCGGAATATTCGCGCGCCAAGGACGAAATGTTTGCGGTAACGGACATCAAGCAAGCACCGTGGTTCGTGGTGAATGCCGACAACAAGAAGGCCGCGCGGCTGAATGTGATCCGGCACCTGTTGTCGTCGATTCCGTACAAGGACCTGACACCGAAGCCGCTGCCCCTTCCGCCGATCACCAAGCAGAACTACACGCGGCCGCCGATCAACGAGCAGACGTTTGTTCCAGCGGTGTACCGCTAGAGCGATTCCACAATTCGTGTGCTCTTGCAGTTTCGTGCAAGGTGGCACTTTCTTTAAGAAAAATGCCACTCGGCAGTAGCGGCTTCGGTGTACAGCAATTGTGGAACCGCTGTAGCGCGGAAGACAACGGGCGTGCGGCGCAATTGCATCAAGGGGCAAGCGCACAGCGTCCCGAACTGAAATCAGTGTCCGACGTCACTGACGAGGATCCATGCTCCAACCAAGGCTGTTGCCTACGGGTGTTCTTGCCGCGGCAAGAGCGCGGAAGGAGATTTTTGTCAGTGAAATACCTGAATTTGGAACGACTTGAAGAGATTCCCGCAGAGTCCTTTCAGAGCCAACAGCCTTATCCATGGGCGAACATCGAACAATCTCTTACGCCGGAGGGCTATGAACGTCTGCGTGCATGTTTGCCTACCGTGGAGAGGTTCAACAAACATGTAGGCGTGAAGCGGGCCTACGGCCAGGGACCGCACGACCGCTTCTTGCTGCACTATCGGCCCGGTTTGGAAATTGCCGGACCCTGGCAGGAGTTTCTGGCTGAATTGCAGGGGCCGGTCTACCAGGACTTTCTGCGCCGGATGCTGGGCAACCACAGGTTCATCCCCACATTTGAGTGGTATTACGCGTGGGAGGGGTGCGCGGTATCGCCGCACTGCGATGCTGCGCGTAAGCTGGCCACGCACATCTTCTATTTCAATACCGAGGACGATTGGGATTCGAGCTGGGGCGGAGAGATATTGATTCTCGACAGCGAACAGCGGTTCCCGGTTCACTCAGGCCCGAGCTTTGACGACCTGAAAGTCGCCGCATCGATCGAGCCGCGGGGCAATGGCAGCCTGCTGTTCCAGCGCACGCATCATTCGTGGCATGGGGTGCGGCCGCTGCGCTGCCCTCAGGGAAAATTGCGCAGGCTGTTCCTTGTGACCGTGAATATCCCCAGCTTCCAGGTGTGGTGGCGGCGCGTGCGCGGCAAAGACCCCGACGGGTATCGGCTCAACGCAGCTTGAGCGTCATCACGCGGCACATCGGGAACAGGATGCGCCGCGCGATCCCTGGACCGTTTAGGGAGGCTCTGAACAAGTTTCAGAACATCCCTCAGCGGCTAAAGCCGCGACCCGTTTCGGGCCATTTACGGCACGGCTGAAGCCGTGCCCTTTCAAGACGCGGACTTGTTCAGAGGTTCCTTAGACCGGGACACGTTGCCGAGCGGATGGTGTCGCGTAGCCTTTTTCGGCGAGTTGCTGCCCCATCTGCGCATACATCGAGGGGTCGGTGGGCTGCCAGGTACCAAGTCCATCGACGTAGCGGTTGTACATGCAAAAGGCCGCGGCGATCAGAACCGTGTCGTGAATTTCGAGGTCGGTGGCGCCCTGAGTGCGCGCAGCCTCCACATCGGCGGCGGTGACGAGCTTCCCATCTTGCTGAACCTTGCCCGCGATGGCGAGCAGCGCCTTGAGCTTGGGACTGATGTCGGCGCTGGCAAAGTCCGCTTTAACTTGCTTGACCTTCGCTTCTCCGCCCAGATGGCTGGCTGCGGCGGCGCCGTGGCTCAACTCGCAGAATGTGGTCTTGTTCCGTGAGGAAACGTAGGTTGCGATGAGTTCGCGCTCGCCGCCGGTGAGTGAGTTGGGTTCGTGGAGCAAGATGTGCGCCAGCGCGCGCATGGGTTTGGCGGTTTCGGGGCGGAAGGCAAATCCGGCGGTGATGCCGGGGAGTTCTTCGGGCAGTTTGATGTGCGGCATGGGACTCCTTTGGAGCAGTTCTTAGTTCTGAGTTCTTAGTTCTTAGTTCGTAGTTCAACTAATAAAGCGGCCCTGTGGAAGCTCTGAACAAGTTTCAAAACATCCCTCAGCGGCTAAAGCCAACGCACACTTCGAGCCATTTACGGCACGGCTGAAGCCGTGCCCTTTCGAAACGCGGACTTGTTCAGAGGTTCCCTGTCATTACGTTCACCCAGAACTTAGAACTTCGAACTAAGAACTGTCACTTCGCATGGCTTGCCAGATATTCCTCGCTGACGATGACGTAGCCATCGCGGGCGACGCGGCGGCCGCGCTCGCGATAGAGCGCTTCGTCATCCGGCTGCACTGTGCCGAGACCGTCGACGTAGCGGTTGTACATGCAGAAAGCCGCCGCAATCAGGACCGTGTCGTGAATCTCAATGTCGGTTGCGCCTTGTTTACGCGCGGCTTCAACATCGGCTGCGGTGACGAGTTTGCCGTCCTGTTGGACTTTTCCGGCGATGGTTAGCAACGCCTTTAACTTGAGGCTGATGTCCGCCTGGGTAAAGTCGGTCTTGACTTGCTTGACCAGGGACTCGTTGCCACCGAGGTGCGCGGCGGCAATCATTCCATGGATGCTGTGGCAATAGTGTGTGCAATTGCGGCTGGAAACGTAGGTCGCGATCAGCTCGCGCTCGCCACGGGTGAGGGTGCTGGGCCCCTGCAAAAGCACTTCGACCAATGCGTTGAGGGGGCGCGCGGTTTCCGGGCGAAACGCCATGGCGCCGCGGATGCCGGGTAGATCGGCGGGAAGCGGGATGTGGGGCATGGGATGACCTCGGGGAACAGGCTCAGCAAAGAGGCAACAGATACCTGATGTTCGGTCATGGTACGCAGAGCTGGGGAAGGCGCACATCATCCCTTCGGTTGATGCACCGCGTGCCTTTATGGAAGCTCTGAACAAGTTTCAGAACATCCCTCAGCGGCTAAAGCCACCACACACTTCGAGCCATTTACGGCACGGCTGGAGCCGTGCCCTTTCAAAACGCAGACTTGTTCAGAGGTCACTTAGACGAGGTTCGCGCTGGACTGGATCTATTGCGGCGCAGGTTGCTGGCTGCTCGAAGACGATCCAGATGCGTCTCCGGGAGTGGACGACGACGTGATATCCGTGACGTGAACGCTGGCTTGCGTTTCCGGAATTGTGCCGTCATTGACTTGCACCTGGGTCGGCGGACCCATTACAACGAGGCGCTCGACGGCCCGACCGCGGGCCGGAACGAGCACTCTTTCAGTCACATAGTTTTTCGCGGTGCGCACCGTAACGGGTACGTATGCAGCTGCGTAGCCTGTGTTGGTGACGTTCACCGCGACCAGATAGGTTCCTGCTTGTGCGGCGTTAGGGAAAACGCTGTCGATAGTGAGATCGGGAAGCCCCTTGTCGGCGTCGATCCAGTCGGAAAAAAACCAGGAGAGATCGCGCGTGGCGCCCGCCTTTTTCAGAAGACCCGACAAAGAGAGGCTGGCGTTACCACCCTGTCCGTTGCCGGATGGTTGCCACGCTTCAGGTGGCCCCTCGACATAGGCGTGAAGTGCAGCGCTGAGGGCATCGTCGCTGGTCAGGTCGCGGAGCATCCAGAAAACGTAGGCGGCCTTGGTGCGGTAGTAAACGGGCGCGATGGCAACGGCGAGCGGCTCACCGGCACTTGCACCGGGGCTGGATGGTTCCGCCAGAGCCAGTGCGGGTCGATTGGCCTCGAGCATCTCAAGCGCCTGGTCGCGGCCGCGGCGCTTCTCTACCCAAAGGGACTCCATGAATGTGGCCAGACCTTCATTGAGCCAGCCGGGCGCCGGTTCGGTTGTGGACTGAATGTAAGCGTGGGTAAGGGAGTGGACCAGTACACCATTGAGGGGTCGGCGGGCACGTCATGCAGCGTTGTGGCGAGAAGCGAGCCGGTTTCAAAGGGCGCGTCATTCGGATCGGGCAGGTCAAGCAGAGTGAGCTGGGTGCGGGGATGATGACCGAGCCAGCCTTGCACAAAAGGCGTGACGGTTGAGGCTGCATCGATCCAGGACTGCACCGAGACTTCATCGTCGGGAATCGTCCACGCGGTGAGGTGATGCGGAGGGATGAGCCTTGCGCACCGCGACAAAGAGGCTGGGAGCGAGAAAACCAAGAGAAGGAGAGTCGGCTGAAGCCGTGGCGATGCCGGAGAGATCGGGATCGAGGCCTTGCGCGTCCGTCACATTCAGCGGAACAGGCTCACCGTTGACTAGGGCGACCGTGGGCGCATTGCCATGGGGGAACTCGACCGTAAGGCGCAGGCGGAAGTGAGCGCCGGAGAGGCGGAGTTTGTGGCGGCCGATTTCGTCAAAGAGCCGGGAACCATCGCCAAGGATGACGGGGACGCTGGAGACGGGATACCAGACGACGTCACCAAATCCCCGCAAGCCTGTGAAGGGCGGAGAGATTTCATCCCAGTCGGAATGAAGGGCGAGGTCCTCAGGGGTGCCGATGGTGACGAGGCGCTGAGCATTGGGGACGATCGCGCCAGAGTAGACCACATCAATCGCAAGCGCGGCGCCGGAGGCGAGGGGTTTTGCGAGGGGGATGGCGGCTTCGTGGAGCTGACCCGTGCGGTCGGCATCGGAATTCAGCGTGGCCACGGAGAAGGCGACGTTATGGCCGGCGACGCGAATCTGTTCCCAATTGAGCGAGGAGGAAATCTGGAGCGGGATACGCCCGAGTGGAGTTTTGCCGTCGTTACGTACGGTGACAAGGGCCCGGACAGCGATCTGGTGCACTGCCGTGTGCAGATGCACGTCGAGGTCGAGGGATGTGAATTTGACGGCTTCGCGTTCGGAGTCCTCGGCGGTAGGCTCCTTGGCCATTTCGATGGCCGGTTGTTGGGCGGCTGGGCCGACTTGCGTGGTGGTCTGGCCGTTCTCGTCAGTGGAACGAGAGAAGATGACCTTGCCGGAGGGGGCTGGAGCCTGGGCCGATTGCGGAACATTGCTTTGCGGTGCGGGTGCGGTATTCGTTTGTGCCGTGCAGAGAAACGTCGCCTGGAGGACGGCAACGGCTACGAATGCCAACGCGCAGGCACTGAAACATTTCATGAACCCACCTGCGGTGGGGCTGACTGCGCCTGCGGCGCCATCTAGGGCAGAATTTGATTTGATTGCCAGACTTTCGACATTTTTCCGGCAGAGGGCCGGGAATGCTGTCATGAACCGAGACCTTTCTGCTTCTTCTTAGACGCGCCACCTGCGATGGAGGCACCTGCGGTGCGGCCAACCGTGCCTTCGGCGCCAGTGAGCATTTGCCGGCGTTGGCGCGCAGCTTCATAGAGCACGACGGCCCCGGCGGCCGATACGTTCAGGGAACTGACGCCGCCCGCCATCGGAATGCGCAGAAGGTGGTCGCAGGTGCGGCGGACCAAATCGTGTAGACCGGCGCCTTCGCGGCCCAGAACGAGAACGCAGTTGCCGGCGAAGTCGAACTGGTCGTAGTCGGTTGTGCCGCGCTCGTCGAGTCCAATAATCCAGAGGTTCCGCCCTTTGAGCTCTTCCAGAGCGCGAACCAGGTTCACAACCCGCGCAATGCGAAGGTGTTCGGTCGCTCCTGCACTTGCCTTTACCGCCGCCGGGCTCAATGGCGCAGAACGGCGCTCGGTAAGGAGGACACCATCGACCCCGGCGCCATCGGCGACACGCAGCAGGGCGCCGAGGTTTTGCGGATCTTCGACGCCATCGAGAGCCAACAGAAGGCGGGAAGCGCCGGACGGGCCTGCAGCAGGTTCAAACAAATCTTCAAGAGCAAGAAATTCCTGCGGACGCACTAATGCGACCACACCCTGGTGCGTGGAGGTTCCGGCCAGTTGGGTGAGATGTTCGCGTGGCTCCTGGCGAACGCGAACACCGGCCTGGCGACAGTCAGCAACGAGGCGGACTAGCCGGTCGTCGTGGCGCTCGCGGGCGACCAGGACATGATCAAAGCGGCGGCGGCCGGCCTTGAGTGCCTCCTCAACTGGATGGAGGCCGTAGAGAACTTCCATGCATTTAGTTTAGATTGTCGTTGACCGTCTCACCGGTCGGATTGCATGAGCCCCAAGAGCCCCAAAAACGCAAAGACATTTCACGTGGTGCTGGAGCGGGTCGACTCCACCCCACCCTGGGTGATTGCGCGGTTGCCCTTCGATCCCAAGAAAGCGTGGCCGGAGTGGAGCACCCGACGCGTGCGCGGCACATTGAATGGGTTCGAGTTTCAAACGTCGCTTCTCCGCACCAAAGGGCGGGGATACTGGTTCGTCGTCTACAAGAAGATGCTGACAGGTGCGTGTGCAAAAGCAGGAGACAAGGTCGAAATCCGGCTCGAGCCCGATCTCGAAGGGCGCCTCTATGCCGAACCCAAGGAACTGACCGCGATCCTGCGACAGGACAGGGACTTGCGCAAAGGTTTCGATAGCATGACTCCTTCGACGCGCAGGTGGTTTGCGATGTTTGTCGATCAGGCCAAACGCATCGAGACCCGCCGGCAGCGCTCCGAACGGGTTGCGGAGATGGTGATGCAGGTGATGGAGGGGGAGGAGATTCCGCCACCGATTCTGCGCGCAGCTTTTCAACGCCAGCCGGTGGCAGAGCAGGGTTGGAACGCAAGCACACGAGCGCAGCGGCGCAACTATCTGCTGGGAATTTTCCTGGCACAAGGCGTGGAGGCACGCGAACGCCGGACCGCGTATGCCGTTGAGAAGTGCATTGAGGTCGCACGGCGAAAGAGCGGGTCGCGTGAGCAGTGAAATGCACATGAAATAGTGCAACCTGGATGCGTTCGGTCAATTCACTGCGGCCCGGCCCGCGGTTCTGTCGTCTAATTGAATACGATGAGTGCGACTGCCGCGATTCGCTCGATCTTCGCTCCAGCTTCGACGTCTGCTGCGGAAGAGCAGGCCAAACGGGAAAACCTCGCTGTAGCCGAGGGGCTTAAACGGCAGGAGGCCGGCCTGCTGGATGAACTGATTGTTCGTTATCAGCATCGGCTGCTGCGCTATCTGCTTTTCCTGACCGGAAATCGAGAGATGGCCGAAGACCTGTTTCAGGAAGTGTGGATGCGCGTGCTGACGCGTGGCGGACAGTTCAATGGCAAAGCGCGATTCGAAACGTGGCTTTTTACGATTGCGCGAAACCTGGTGATCGACTACCGCCGGAAGCGGACGATGTCGAGCTTGGACGAGCTTTTCGAGATCGGCAGCGACGATGACCGGCCCATGAGTATCGAAGTTGCCGACAGCCAGCCGACGCCGTTTGACTCCTTCTCAAGCATTGAGGACCGCGAACATATCGCGACAGCCCTACTGCAACTGGATACGCTCTATCGCGAGGTGCTGGTGCTGCGGTTCCACGAGGAGCTGACGTTGGAAGAGATCGCCAGGGTGACGCGCGCGCCGCTGTCGACTGTGAAGTCGCGACTCTACCGGGGACTGGCGGCAATTAAGCCCAAGCTGGAACGGGCCCAGGCGCGACGCCTGGAGATGACGGAATGACCTCAGGCGCAGTGACGGGAGCGGCCACTCGCGCGAGCTCGGATGCAACGTTGCATCGCGGCGAAAACGAGGCACTCTCTGCGATGGACGCGAACCGCGAGCGGGCGGTTGCGCATCAAACGCGCCGCGTGGTGATGGCCTCCCTGGGTGTGATGCAGGAGCAGAAAGCCAGCCGCAAACGGAATCGGGCGGTAGCGCTCGCGGCAACTTTGCTGGTATTTTTCGTCGTAGGCCCGCCGGTCTGGTGGATCGCGGACACCCTGATTGAAGAAGAACGGATGACCAGCATCGTGAGTCAAATTGCTGTCTGGAGCTTCTTTGTGAGCACCGCATTGCTGGCCTCGGCGCTTCTGGCCGGCTGGATGCGCCGCAAGTCCTGATCTGTGCCCCCAAAGGTACTCGCAACTTCCCGTTTCATCTTCCCGTCCATTGAAATAGCGGTTAAGCTTTGCTTAAACCCCAGACCAACCCTCCGAGGGAGGGAGCGATGTATGCCTGAGCCTCAGTCGATTCATGCCAACGAAGATACGCGCCTGATCCCTGTCTGGTCGATCATGACGGCCGCCGCAGTGTTCGTATTGGTTGAGTACTATTTCTGGATTGTTTTTCCGCCCCAGCAGCATCATGTTCCGCCGCTAGGCCTGCGCATCTACATGAATCTTTCGTGGGGATTGCTGGCGGCCTTGTACTTCCTGATGATCGGCTTTGTAAGCAAGGACGCGCCGCGGCGCTCCATGAGCTCGCGGTTCTGGATGCTGATTTGCTTTGTGATGCCTGGCGGCATCGGCGCAGTGCTGTATTTCCTGCTGCGCACGCCGCTGGTCTCAACTTGCGTAGCCTGCGGAACACATGTGCAGAGCGACTTCCACTTTTGCCCACAATGCGACTATCAGCTCACGGCGAGCTGCGGCAACTGCTTCCGTACGGTGCGCACGACGGACCTTTACTGCACGCGATGTGGGCACGAACTGGCCCACGACCACATGCCGGCTCGGCTGCGGGTTCTGGGCGATTAAAGCAGGGAACAGGGATCAGGGAACAGTTTCCGACGGTGAGGGCTTTGCGGCTCATGCGCAGCTTCTGTGGACTGCTTCCGATGAGCTTCGATTGACCCGCCTATGCGCGCCTTCCTACAATCAAGCTTCTGGCATTCATGACAATCTCCGCGCTCATCATCGATGACGAACAGCTGGCTCGCGATGAGTTGAAGTATCTGCTGGATCAGGCCGGCGGTGTGGAGGTGGTAGCGCAAGGAGCCAACGGCATCGAAGCCGTCGACCTGATCGAGGAGCACCATCCGGACGTCGTTTTTCTGGATGTGCAGATGCCCGGGCTCGATGGTTTTGCGGTCATTAAAAGGCTGATGGACCGGCACGCGAAGGATGCCGCTGAGCCTTTGCCGCAGGTGGTGTTTGCTACTGCCTACGACCAGTATGCGGTGCGCGCCTTTGACGTCAATGCGGTCGATTACCTGTTGAAGCCTTTCGATCGCGTGCGGGTGCAACAGGCACTGGATCGCGTGCGCGGCCGCATGGCGGGGAGCTCCCCGGGTGCCTCGCCTGAAACACAGATTGGCGAACTGCTGCGGCTGCTCAATCGTGAGCAGGGCGGAACGCGGGCGCAGCAATCGGCAAGGCTCATCGTGCAGGCCCAAAGCCGGCTTTTACTCGTAGACCAGGCGGAGATTTGTTACGCGGCGATTGACGAGGGTGTGATTCGCGTCGTCACGCAGGGCGTGGAAGGCCAGTCGAAATGTAGGACGCTGGAAGAGCTTCTCGAGCAGCTCGACCCGGCGATGTTCTGGCGCGCGCATCGTGGCTTCGTGGTCAACATCAATCACATTCGCGAAGTGGTGCCATGGTTCAAGTCGACGTATCAGCTGCGCATGAACGACAAGAAGCAGACTGAGATTCCGGTGAGCCGCGGACAAACGAAGCGGCTACGGGAACTGTTCAATTTGTAGCGGCAACAATTTGTCGAGGTGCGCACCGCCAGGTGAGCACGACACACATCTCCCAGCACAAAAAATGGAAATCGATGCCGGTATCGCAGGCCCTGCCGCGATATTCAAGTTGCCAATTTGCAGTGCTTCGATTGGGAACTTCCAGCTGATGACGAAAACGTCATGGAATTAGGCGATTACGCAAAGGATTCGCAGGCGTCCATCGAATGCCGGATGAGTTCGACACAATGTTCGGACAATAGATTGTTGCGCATTGTAGCGATTGTGCAGACGCACTGGACCCGAGAGGATTATTTGCTCTTCCCACGTATTGTCGGAACAAAGTCTCGACGCCTAAGTGCGCCAGACAACCGTTCCGTCTCCACGGGTCACCCGCTTTGCAGCAATTGGACAGCGCGCGGGCTTACCTGCCTTTTGTTGATTGCTGTTGCGGCGTTGACACCGTGGGACCTGGGAGCGCAGCAGGAGAACGTCACAATTGCGAACGACTCCGGTTTGCCGGATGCGCCATCAGGAGTGGAGTCGGGGGCCGCTGCGGACCCCGGCCCCAGTACACAGAAGGCTCCAGCGACCGTTTGCGGAACGGTTCTAGATGCAAATGGAGCTGTGGTGCAAGGCGCTCGGGTCGCGCTTAGCGGGCCCGCGCCGGGAGACAACCGGGTGCTGGATACGGGCGATAACGGGCAATTCAGTTTCACCGGCTTGCCGCCGGGAAAGTTCGCGCTCACGGTGAGCGGGCCCGGTTGGGGAACCTATGCTGCACCGGACATCCACCTTGCCGCGGGAGAGTTTCACATTGTTCCACAGGTGACGCTGCCTCTGGCGGCCGCGATAACGGAGGTAAGAGTGGTTGGAGATCGGGAAGAGCTGGCGCAGGAACAGGTACAAATAGCTATGCAGCAGCGTGTGCTCGGCGTCTTTCCGAATTTTTATAGCAGCTACGATTGGCACGCGCCGGCCATGGGCACAAAACAGAAGTACCAACTCGCCTTCCGATCGTTGATCGATCCGGTGACATTCATGGGGGTCGGCGGAGTGGCTGGTTTGGAACAGGTGAACAACCGTTTCCCGGAATATGGCGGCGGTGCGTTGGGCTACACCAAGCGTTTCGGTGCGGCCTACGCCGACGATGTTTCGGGGCGGTTCCTGGGAAGTGCCGTCTTTCCATCGCTGTTTCACCAAGACCCGCGCTACTTCTATCGCGGATCGGGGAGCAAGCGATCGCGAGCCTTCTACGCCATGTCTGCCGCGGTGATGGCCAGGAGCGACGGAGGACGATGGGAGCCGAACTATTCGTACATTTTGGGGAGCTTTGCCGCAGGAGGGATCTCGAATCTGTACTATCCGTCTTCGAGTCGAGGGGTGTCGCTGACCGTGACAAACGGACTCATCGATATCGCTGCTCACGCGGGGACGAACCTGGTGCGTGAATTCGTGCTGAAGAGATTCACGACGAGAGCAAATGGTGCGACGGATGTGCAACCATGATTCGCTTCTTCAGTCGTAGCGCTCAAAGATGATCTGCTTGCGGTGCCAGCCGAAGGATTTCAGTCGATCGCGGACCGAGTTGATCATGTTGCTCAGGCCGCAGACATAGGCGTTGATGTCGAAGCGAAGCTCGGCCGGAGGGATTCCCGGATCGACGGGGGGAAGCGGGAGAGTTTGGCCAAGGCGCGCTACGCGTTGCTCGATGATGTGCGCGACATGGTCCTGCACATAGCCGCGAAGACCGGTCCAGCTTTCGGGCGCGCGGCTCAGCGTAGGCAGGTAGTGGAAATTGTCGTGGCGCGCGGCGAAGGCCTCGAACTCATCCCGGTAGTAGATTTCACTCTCGTGGCGCGTTCCGTAGACGAGCCATATCTGCTTGCCGTTGCTGCGATCGGGACCGCCCTCGGGGAAGAGCCATTGCAGAAAGCCGCGCATGGGGGCAACGCCCGTTCCGGTGGCAATCAGGATGGAATCCGTGATCGGCTCGCGCAGCGTGAAGAAGCCATTCGGTCCGTAGATCCGAAGCGCGCCGCCTATGGGCAGGTCGGGAAGGTCGGCCAGAAGATTTGAAAAGAATCCGCCTTCCACGCGGTTCAGGCAGAGATCGAATCGATTGCCGTCGGGAGCTGACGCGATCGAATAGGCACGCGTTTGCTCCTTGCCGGCCAGATCGTCGGCGACCGCGGAGATAAATTGGCCAGGAATAAAAGAGAAGAATTCCACCTCGTCGAGAATGAATTCGAGGTGGTAAGTCTGCGCCTCTTCGGAGAGACACTGCTTCCTCGTGAGACGTGCGGAATAGAATTCGCGTTCCAAACTGGGTTCTCGCTCGGAAGATGAGGCCGGGGAAATCGACATGAACGAGTATCGCCAGCCGGGCGCAGGTATGGCAACCACCACCACCTGCGGTGGGGCCAATCGCCGCCGCGCGGCAAGGATCTCCTAATTAGCGCTTAGCGGACTCGGCCCTGGCCGCTAGCCTAGCGAACAGATCACGCGAAGGCGTGCCAGCAAAGTTGCACGCCGAGGGCGAAGAGCCAGAGCGACAAGGCGAGCCGCATGGGACGTGAAGGAATGCGTGTAGCAAGCCCGGTCCCGACCAAGGCTCCAGCCACGCCGCCGATGATCAAATTCGTGAGCAGGACGGGGTTGACTCCTCCCTGCGTCAGGTGCATTCCACCGCCAATGAGAGAAAGGCAGAGGCCGAACGAAAGATCCGTGCCGACGATGCGAGGCACGTCGAGTGCAGTGAGTCCGAGGAGTGCCACTGTGCCGAGGGCACCCGCGCCGGAGGACGAGAATCCGACTTCGGCACCAACCGGAAACATGGCGAGCGCGAGCCACCAGGGATGACTGGTGCGCTTGCGGCCAGCGTCGGCCGGGCGAAAGTGCCGGTAAATATGCCAGCCGGATGAAAGCAGGATGATGGCGCCAAGGGCGAAATAGAGCCAGAGGGTGTGGCCTTGCACGCGCACTGCGCGCTTAAAAAAGACCGCCCCGAGAACAACACCAGGCACTCCAGCGAGCAGCATGATGCCGAGGGTGCGCCACACCACCTGGCGGCGCCAGATTTGAATGGGGACGACGACAAGCTTGACCGCAGCGGAATAGACCAGCGCGGTCCCAACGGCCTCGGGAACCGGGACATGAAGAAAGAGGATGAGCATCGGCGCCGTAATCGTGCCCGCGCCAACCCCGGTCATCGCAATCAGTGCCGCAATGAAGAAGCCGAGTAGAAGTTCCATCATGATCTCCGGCTCTTGCGGTTCTTCAGAAACCGATATTCATTCGCGCTCATACTCATGGGCCTAAGAAGTCTGCTGAATGTGAATGCCGCACTCGAGCTTGCGTCCAGACCAGCGTCCGGAGCGGGGATCGTTGGGGTCGAAAGGCAGGCTGGTACACGGGGCACAGCCAATGCTGGTATAGCCCTTTTCATAGAGGGGCAAGAGCGGGATTCTATGCGCTTCGGCATATTGCCACACGTCGCGCGTAGACCATTCGGCAAGCGGGCTTAGTTTCGCAAGGACGTGGCCGGTGGGCAGCGCGAAAGCTTCTTCCACCTGGAGATTCGCGCGCGACTTCGACTGCTCACGGCGCAAGCCGGTAACCCACGTGTCGTAGGGCGCGAGCGAACGAAAGAGCGGCTCGACTTTGCGCATACCGCAGCAGCGGTCGGGCGCGGACTGATAGAGAATCCCGAACTCGGATTCCTGCTCGGCCACGGTGTGCTGCGGCAGCACGTTGACGAGGTTCAGGTCCCACTCCGCGGCCATGCGATCGCGATAGACGAGGGTTTCGGGAAAATGATAACCGGTCTCTAGAAACAACACCGGAATGCGCGGAAGGATCGCGCGCACCATGTCGAGAACGACCACATCTTCAGCCTGAAAGCTGCTGGTGATGCAAGGCTGCTGCGCGCGGAGGAGACGCGGGCGCAGGAACTCCTGGGCAATGTTTGAGCGCTGTTCCAGTTCAGATGCCGAGGCCGTAGACATTGCTGTCGTCTCCTAAGGGAAGTGCTGCGAGGCGTTGAAGTTCGTTGAAAATCTCTTCGGGGTTATCGAAGGAGAGCTCGCTTGGAGCGGCGTTCGAGCCATTCACCGCTGTGAGCGTAATCGGACCGGCTTCGTCGCTTTCGACGAGGACGACAGCGCCGAGTCGCGCGATGGTGAGCAGCGATGATGACACGGCAGCGCGCGTGCGAAGGACAAGGGCGCCTTCTTGAAGCAAAGATGTCTCGAGCTGCGAAGCCAGGCGAGAACGATTGCCAAGAACCAGCAGGCCACGTATGGAGCGATTGGCGGCGGAATCCGATTCTTTCGCGTCTGCGATGCTGTGGATCATCCCCGCACCCGCAGTGGCGTTGTCGACTGGGTCGATGAGGATAAAGCTGCCAGTGGTTCGATTCTCGCGGTAGATATCGGCGAGCAGCGGGCGGCTGGTTTCGATGACGACTTTGCCGATGTCGTTGAGAGCGAGCTGATCGGTGGCGCGTTCGTCGAGTTGTTCGACGTCGATACGCGAGCGGATTTCGAGGACCTGCGCGCGAACGGATTGGGTGGTGTGCTTGAGAAGATACGTAGCCCCCGGGCGGAGGGGCTTCGAATTCATCCACACTACTGTTGCTTCAAAATGCCTGGTCCTGTGCGGCGCGTCGGCGACCGACGCGATCATCTCTCCGCGGCTCAGGTCAGTTTCGTCTTCGAGTGTGAGCACGACCGACTGCGGCGCGCGGGCGGAGGCGAGTTCGCCATCCCAAGTGCTGATGGAGCGCACGCGGGTACGACGGCCGGAAGGCAGCGCGACAATTTCATCCCCAGGGCGCACCGTGCCGGCGGCGATTTGTCCTGCAAAGCCGCGAAAATCCTGATGCGGGCGCAACACGCGCTGCACGGGAAAACGCAGCCCGGTATTCAACCGCTCGATGGCGAGCGGAACAGTCTCAAGCAGCTCGAGCAAGCTCGGGCCGTCGTACCATGGGATCCGCTGGCTGCGATGAACGATATTGTCGCCTTCGAGAGCGCTGACCGGAACGGCGATTAGCTCGGGAATCTCGAGCCGTGTTGCGAGTGCCTGCAGATCGCGATGATACCGGTCGTAGACTTCCTGAGAAAAATCGACCAGGTCCATCTTGTTGATGGCGGCAATGACGGTGGGAATGCCGAGCAGCGCGGCGATGCAGGCGTGGCGTCGCGTCTGATCGAGAATGCCTTTGCGCGCGTCGACAAGCACGATGGCGACGTCGGCCGTGGAGGCGCCAGTGGCCATGTTGCGCGTGTACTGCTCGTGGCCCGGCGTGTCGGCGATGATGAATTTTCTCTTCGGCGTTGAAAAATAGCGGTAGGCGACGTCGATCGTGATGCCCTGCTCGCGCTCCGCGCGTAGACCGTCGGTGAGCTGCGCGAAGTCGATGGCGGCGTTGTGAGTGACGGAACGGATGTGATCGTCGTAGACGTTGCGCGAATCGTAAAGAAGGCGCCCGATCAGCGTGGACTTGCCGTCGTCGACGCTGCCCGCCGTCGAAAAACGCAGCAGGTCTTTGGCTCGCTCGGCCTCGAGCTGTTGCTCAATGCGCGCATCAATATCGTCCACAAGTGGATCGCCGGCCAGGGGATCATTGGCTTGCCCGGCTATGGGAATCTCCAGTTCGTCCTGATCTGAAGCAATCATCAGAAATAGCCCTCACGCTTCTTGATCTCCATCGAGCCGTCCTGATCGTGGTCGATGATGCGGTTGGCGCGCTCGGAGTTCCGCACCGCCATGAGTTCCGCGATTATTTTGGGGACGGTGTCGGCATCGCTGCGGATGGCGCCCGTGCAGGGGCTGCAACCAAGCGAACGCAGGCGGCACTTGACCCATTGCTCTTCGCCCGGCAGTCCCTTCACAAAGGACTGCTCGACGGGAATGAGCGAGTCGCCGCGCACAAGCATCTTGCGCTCCTTGGCGAGGTAGAGCGGGACAATGGGAATTTTTTCGAGATGGATGTAGTGCCAGATGTCGAGTTCGGTCCAGTTGGAAAGCGGAAAAACGCGGATGCTTTCGCCCGGCCCGATGCGGCCGTTGAAGAGGCTCCAAAGTTCAGGACGCTGATTTTTCGGATCCCATTGACCGGCTCTGTCGCGGAAGGAAAAAATGCGTTCTTTGGCACGCGATTTTTCTTCGTCGCGGCGTGCGCCACCGAAGGCCGCATCAAAGCCATGCGCGCGCAATCCGTCGAGCAGCGCCTGCGTCTTCAGTAGCCCGCAACAACGTTGCGTGCCGAGGCGGACTGGATTCGCACCATCAGCGAGTGCTTCTTCATTACGCCAGACGAGAAGTTTGAGGCCAAGTTCGGCGGTATACCGGTCGCGGAATTCAAGCATCTCGCGGAATTTGTAGCCGGTATCGATGTGCAGCAGTGGAAACGGAATGGGCGCTGGATGAAAGGCCTTTTGCGCCAGCCGCAGCATGACCGAGGAATCTTTGCCAATGGAGTAAAGCATCACG
This sequence comes from uncultured Acidobacteriaceae bacterium, assembly GCA_963810545.1. GTDB lineage: Bacteria > Acidobacteriota > Terriglobia > Terriglobales > Acidobacteriaceae > Telmatobacter. Next base: position 141,433 of record CAWENE010000002.1, on the reverse strand, counting down.
GGGCGCTCGAATTCAGCAGCAACCTCGCGGATAATGTGGATGCTTTCGGCCTCGAGAAGCTGGATGTGGTTGAGCCGCTCGCGAGGAGTCGCGGGTTGGTCGGGGACGTCACCGATCGCCGTAACTGTGCCGCGCGGCCTTGCGGGATCCGCTAAGGGCAGGTGCTCAGTTGTGGCAGAGCCGGTTGCGATCGATGTCATTGAGACCTCTCGGTTGAATTTCCGCCTAAAAACACGAAACCCGCAGCAGCAGGGAATCTGCAGCGCGGGCTTAAGGGAACCTGTTGTTTTAAGTCTGGTTTACCCCACAGTCCGGCGCCCTGCGCAACAACATGCGCAACAAGTGGCCGGAGTGGAGCTGAAACTCATCTTGCTTACTATAACGTGATCTGGATCACGGGTCAAACCAAGTGCGACCGGTTCACACCAGCTTGGTGACGGCAGCGGCCAAATCGAAGTCGTTTGCTGTCAGGCCGCCCGCATCGTGGGTAATCAGCGCGAGGCGAACGCGGTTGTAGCGAATATCGATGTCGGGATGGTGCCCTGCTTTTTCCGCAAGCTCGCCCACCTTGTTTACGAAAGCCAGTGAGCCGGCAAAATCCTTGAACATGAAGGTGCGCGTAAGTTCGCCGGATTCGATTTTCCAGCCGGTAAGAGAGTTGAGGCGCAAAGAAATCTCTGCTTCGTTAAGGGGCATGATTCGACTCCTGAGCGTTCGGACTTGCACCTCGAATTGAGATGCGTAAGACGGCGAGGACGCCAGCTTCTCCGGAATCAGAATAGCAACGATTGCGGATTACTTGCCCGCGTCCGCGGCAGAAGACGCTAGGGCAGGTTGTTGCGCAGGGGCGATCCGGGCCAACATCGGACCGATCTCCGGGTTCGCCATGAAGTTCTTCCAGATCAGACCGCTGCGGTAGTTCTCTATCATCACGACCATGGGCGCCTGGTCGAGCGCGAGATAGTCGGGCGAGAACCAGTTCTCCGTCAGGTTGAAAGCGTCCGTAGGACCGTAGATTCCCCACAAACGGGCGCCGAGGGTCCGGTAAAAGTACTTGAGCGCGGTCATGGATTCTTCCGGCGTGTACGGAAAGGATCCCAGCGCGCCTGTCGGAGCGATCGTGCCGTTGTCGCTCGCGGCGTTGGGCGCGTGCGCCAGATAGCCATAGGGATCGAGACTGGCAGTCAGTCCCCATACGCCAGGACTGTAGCCCTTGAAATGGCCCGGGTTCTGCTGGCAGTAGAGGTAATTGATCAGGGCAATGTTGCGATTATTGTCGAAATAATCGGTGTATTTGTCGCGAATCTCGCGGGGGTCGGCGCCCATGAAAGAGTACTGCGTGAAAAACAGCGGGCCGCCATTGCCGACGCCGACATTGAGCTTGATGCCCTGATAGGAGTTGCCATTGGCGTAACGATCCCCGTCGGTGGTCCCGGACCATCCGACGCGATACTGTTCCGCTGCCGCGGTCTGGCTTGCCCATCCGGCGTAATACGCGTCGGCCGAAATGCCGTGGGTAGGCGAGGCGATCGCGAGCAGATAAGCGATCATGGTCTCGTTGAACCCCGTGAGCATATGGTCGGTGCGCCATGACCACTCGGGCGACCAATGCCAGATCAACGCATTGGCTCCGGACTGGCGCTCATACCAGTCCCATTCCACCGTTTGCCAAAGGTGTGTGATGCGTGCAGCGAGGGCCTGGCCGGCACTGCCGCGATGCTCCACATACTGCCGCGCCGTGAGCAGTCCTTCCATCAGGAAGGCCGTCTCCACCAGATCGCCGCCATCGTCGAACATACCGAAGACAGGCATCGTGCGGCCGGTAGTGCCGTCCATAAAATGCGGCCAAGCGCCGTGATAGCGCTGCGCCTTCTCAAGAAAGCCGACAATGCGCGTGAGCCGCTCGAGGCCTTGCGGCTGCGTAATGAAGTCGCGCTCCATGCCAACCACAATCGACATGACGCCAAAGCCGGTGGCGCCAGTGGCCACGATGCGCGGATCGCCTGGCACACTCTCCAAAGCCATTCCCGATTGCGGATGTGAGCCGCGTTCCCAGTAATAGCGGAAACATTCCTCCTGCAGCATCGACAGCAGCTCATCGTCAGACATTGGATAGGTTTCTGCACGAACTGGCCTTGACAGTGCGGACGGACGGTATTGCTTGTCGACCACGCCAACCTTATAGGACACCTTCAGGCCGGGACTTCCCACGAAGTCGGCATAGCGATGCAGACCTGGCTGCTGAATGCCAACGGCTTCGAACGGGCCGCCGCCGATGGACCGGTAAATGACCGTGTAGCCAAGCTCGGGGGAGTCTTTGGATTCCCACTTGAGGTCAACATGGCGCTCGAAAGCTTCAGCGTGCAGATCGAAGGGCACTGGAAGTGTACCGGCCTCGACCGTCGACGGCTGGGGCTCGTCATCGATGCGCATTTCATCGACGATGAGGGTGTGCGGCATGTTGTCGGGTGCCGCCTGGGCGAAAAAGATCGAATGCAGCTCGCGTGGGTCGAACGGGTGGATCGATTCTGTGACAAAGCGGCCCAGCGGAATCTGAATCCGCTTCCACTGTCCAGCCGGCAAGGTGCCGGCGATCTCACCCAGAGCGAAACGAGCCGTAAAGTCATGTTCGTCATCTGTCAGCTGCACCTGCGGCAGATCGGCCGCCGCGATGCGCTCGGCGGAGTAGCACCAGAATGAAAGCGTGTCGCCGCGAAAATCGGCCGCCCGATTGTCATAACTGACTACGCGAATTTCGGCGTCCCAACTGCCACCCTCGACCGAGCGCCATTGAATCCGCAGCGCATTGGGCGGCGTGAAGAAGGTGTGGGTCTCGACGGGCAAGCGGCCGTCGGAGGATTCCAGTGTGCTCGGCGCAACCGATCGCGCACCGGTGTAGAAGTCGTTGTCGGGGGTGGGGCTGTTGGTGAACACCAGGTGATTGAGGTAATCGTCCTGGGCCGTGGCACACGAAGACAAAACAAGCAGGGACAGCGACAGGGTTACAAGGCCACGAAGAGAATGAAGCACGGTACATCCTTAACTGCAAATCTAACGGGAATCGGCTTCTAAGCGGTGCGCTGGTGCACTTTATCGGCCTAAACGCCGGGTACTTTCGATTTCCCTGGTTCCTGCGGGGAGTAAGGGAATTTTCTCATAACGTGGGTAAAACTTCATCTCCATCGAGGCAGATCGTAGGGCAAGTGGAGCCGGCTTTACTCCAGGAAGAAATGCGAGCGGTGAGACGATCAAGTGAAACCGCCGCCTCGCAACAAAGGCGAGCAGATACAATTCCGATGATGCCGCTGCCGCTTCTGGGTCTTCTCACGATTCTTGCCGTGCTGGTTGCGATCCTGAGCAAGCGCGTCTCTCCCCTCGCGGCACTGGTCTGTTTTCCGGTGGCGGCCTCGCTTATCGCGGGATTCGGCCTGGGGACAGGACATTTTATTCTCACCGGCATTCAAGGAATATCCGGTGTGATTGGCATGTTCGTTTTTGCCATTTTGTTTTTTGGAATCATGACCGACGCACGCATGCTGGAACCGTTGATCGGTTCACTGCTGCGCCGAATCGGCCGCAAACCATCGCGCATTGTTCCGGGGAGTGCCTTGCTTGCGTTGCTCGTGCATCTCGATGGTTCCGGAGCCGTCGTTTTTCTGCTGACGATCCCGGCGCTGCTCCCTCTCTACGAAAAAGTGGGTATCGATCGGCGCATCCTGGCGTGCGTTGTTTCGATGGCGGCTGGTGTGAATTTTCTGCCATGGACAGGGCCGACGATTCGGGCTTCGGCTGCTTTGCATATTCCCGCTGCAACCATCTTTTTCCCCATGGTCGGCGTTCAGGTTGTCGGACTGGCATTTGTATTTTTCATTGCGTGGAGGCTCGGCGTGCGCGAAGAACGTCGACTGCAAGAATGTCCACCAGCAAGCATGGACGCAGAAATCCTGCAGCCTTTGGCGCAGCAAGCCCGCTTGCCGCGGTTCTTTTTCCCGAATCTGGCGCTCACGGTTATCGTGCTGGGTACTATGTTGACCGGAAAGGCAGATCCGGTGGTGATCTTCATACTGGGGACGGTGCTTGCACTGATGCTGAATTTCCCCGATCTGAAAGCGCAGCAAGCGCGCATCGCCGCCCACGCTCCGGCGGCCATTCTCATGGCGAGCATTCTCTTTGCGGCCGGCGCGTTCACGGGAATCATGAAAGGAACGGGCATGCTGGGCGCGATGGCGGGCGCGGCTGTGCAGCACCTCCCACAACACGGCGCGCAATTCATCCCGGTGCTCTTGGGAATCGTGTCCATGCCGCTAAGTCTGATCTTTGATCCTGACTCGTTTTATTTCGGCGTGCTGCCGGTGGTTGCGAGTGCCGCAGGTACGCTCGGGATCGCTCCTGTGACCGTGGCGCAAGCAGCCTTGTTGGGGATGCACACCACGGGCTTTCCCGTAAGCCCGCTGACCCCGGCGACCTTTCTGGTGGTCGGACTGTCGGACATCACTCTCGCCCAGCATCAGCGTTTCACGATTCCTTATCTATTTGGCGCATCGCTCATCATGACGCTCGCCGCTGTTGTCTTTCGAGTGATCCCGCTATGAACTTCGCGGAGGGTTCGCATTGCGGACATTGAGGATTGGCACCGGAGCAGGCTACTCGGGCGACAGAATCGAACCGGCAGTGGAACTTGTGGCCGAGGGGTCGATCGCTTATCTGGTATTCGAGTGCCTGGCGGAACGAACGATCGCGCTGGCACAAAAAGCGAAGCGGCTGGATGCAAGCCGAGGGTACGATCCGCTGCTGGAGGAGCGGATGGAAGCCGTGTTGCCCCTCTGCTCGAAGAATGGGATTCGAATTGTAAGTAACATGGGCGCGGCGAATCCAAGTGCCGCGGCTTCGAAGACCCGCGAAGTCGCCGAGCGGCTCGGCCTGCGCGGATTGCGCATCGCATCGATCAGCGGCGACGATGTGTTGGCCGTGATTCGCGATGGGCAATTCACCTTTGCGGAGAACGGCGGTGCGGTGGAGTCTCTCGGAGAGAAGCTGATTTCGGCCAATGCGTATCTTGGAGGGGCGCCGATTGTGGAGGCGCTTGCCGCGGGAGCTGACGTGATCCTGACCGGACGCGTCGCCGACCCCGCGCTGTTTCTCGCACCGCTCATCCACGAATTTGACTGGTCGATGGACGACTGGGATTTGTTAGGGCAAGGCACGGTCGTGGGGCATTTGATGGAGTGCGCGGGTCAATTGACCGGAGGCTATTTTGCCGATCCGGGATTCAAAGACGTACCCAATCTTGCGCGGCTCGGATTTCCGATTGCGGAGGTTGCGGAAGATGGATCGGCCGTGTTTTCGAAAGTGGAAGGATCAGGCGGAGTGATCAATAAGGCCACGTGCGTGGAGCAACTGCTCTACGAGATACAGGACCCATCGGCCTATTTGACGCCGGACGTCGTCGCCGATTTTTCGCAGGTCGCGATTGAGGAAATCGCCAAAGACCAGGTCCGTGTTACGGGTGGACGAGGAAGAAGGCGGCCCGACACGTTGAAGGTCTCCGTGGGCTATCACGATGGGTATGTCGGCGAGGGGCAGATTTCGTATGCCGGTCCGGGTGCGCTTGCGCGCGCACAACTGGCTCGCGAGATCCTGGTCGAGCGGCTGAAGAAACATCCGTTGGGCGCACTTCAATTCGATTTCATCGGAATAAGTTCCATTCATGGAGAGCGGCTGTCTACAATGCAATGCGAGCCTTATGAGGTAAGGCTTCGCGCGGCGGGGCGGGCCGAATCAATGAAGGTGGCGTCGATGATTCCGCGCGAAGTGGAGGCACTCTACACGAATGGGCCATCGGGCGGCGGCGGTGTGTCTGGAACGACGCGAGAGACAATTGCGATTGGCTCTACATTGATACCCCGGGCAATGGTGCAACACAAAATCGAATACGAGGAATCGTGAAATGCTGTTGCGGAACATGGCGCACGCGCGAACGGGTGACAAAGGAAATCTTGTTACGATTTCTTTGATCGCCTATCGCGAGGAGGATTTCCAGCGAATTGAGGAAAGCGTGACGGTGGAGAAAGTGAGCGCGCTGTTTGCCGAATTCATCGATCGGCCGGCGCTACGATACAGCCTGCCTCATCTATTGGCTTTGAATTTTGTTCTGTATCGTCCGGAAACGCAGAGCGTAACGCGATCGCTGGCTCTGGATGCACATGGAAAATGTCTCGGTTCGGCTCTGCTGGGCATGGAGGTTTAGTTCTCTCCCTCTTCAAATTGCGAAGAACAAAGACAATCAGTGATGAACAAGATTTATCCCAACGCGCAGGCAGCATTGAATGGTCTGATTGAAGACGACATGACCCTGGCGGTCGGTGGATTCGGCTTGTGCGGCATTCCGGAAAATCTGATCCTGGCGCTGCGCGATACCGGAAAAAGGAACCTCACGGTCGTGAGCAACAACGCAGGCGTGGACGATTGGGGACTCGGGCTTCTGTTGCAGTCACGCCAGATTCGCAAAATGATCTCGAGTTATGTGGGCGAGAATGCCGAGTTCGAACGCCAATATCTCTCAGGCGAACTGGAAGTAGAGTTCTGTCCGCAAGGCACGCTGGCCGAACGCATGCGCGCGGGTGGCGCAGGAATTCCCGGCTTCTATACGCGAACCGGCGTAGGCACCCTGATTGCGGAAGGCAAGGATCACCGCGAATTCGACGGGCAGACCTACATTCTTGAGCGAGGCATCAAGGCCGATGTGGCGCTGGTGAAGGCGTGGAGAGCCGATGCCAGCGGCAACCTGGTCTATCGCAAAACAGCGCGCAATTTCAACCCGATGGCTGCGACATGCGGCAAGATCGCGGTGGCCGAGGTGGAGGAGATCGTTTCTATTGGCGCCATCGATCCGGACCAGGTGCACACACCCGGCATCTATATTGATCGCGTTGTTCACTGCCCCGATCAGCAGAAACGCATCGAGCAGAGAATCACACGGAGTGCATCCTGATGCCGTGGTCACGCAGGGAAATGGCGCAGCGCGCAGCGATGGAGTTGCAGGATGGCTACTACGTCAACCTGGGCATCGGCATGCCGACGATGGTGGCGGGATGCATTCCGCCGGGCATCAGCGTCACGCTGCAATCGGAAAACGGGCTGCTAGGCATCGGCGATTTTCCATTGGATGAGGAAGTAGATGCAGACCTGATCAACGCCGGCAAGCAGACGGTGACGGCAATTGCCGGGGCCAGCTTTTTCTCAAGCGCAGACTCGTTCGCGATGATTCGCGGGGGGCACATTGATATCGCGATTCTCGGCGCGATGCAGGTTTCCGAGTTTGGTGATCTGGCGAATTGGATGATTCCCGGACAAATGGTGAAGGGCATGGGCGGCGCAATGGACCTGGTTGCGGGAGTAAAGCGCGTGATCGTTCTGATGGAGCACACCGCGAAATCGGGTCAGCCGAAGATATTGAAGTCCTGCACCCTGCCGCTGACGGGAACGCGTGTAGTGAACCGGATCATCACCGATCTTTGCGTCCTTGATGTGACCAAAGAGGGCCTGCAACTTGTCGAGTTGGCTCCCGGTGTTTCCGCAGACGATGTGCGCGCGAAGACAGAGCCTTCGATTTCTCTTGCCTGAACACAGCCCCATTCAGTGCGGATCTGGCCCGGCGCGGCGAGTCTTGATCGAGGCAATCAAGCCAGCGTTCAGCACCGTGATTCCAGCAAGCAAATATAACCCGGCGTGTGGCGAACCGAAATACTCATCGGCCCAGACCTTGAGATTCGGCGCAAAAAAGCCGCCCAGATTGCCCATCCCGATTAACGCGATGCCTCCAGCTGCGGCGTGATCGGCTAGATAACCGGTCGGAAACGTCCAGAAAAGCGGCTGCACGGCGATGAAACCTGACACTGCGATGGAGAGCGCCATGACTGCGGCGCGCGGTCCAGCAGTTGGAAAGACGAAGCTGGCACTGCCTGCGACGAGCAGCGTGAGAGCCGCAAATCCGCGATGCGTGCGCCAGCGGTCTGCCATGCGCGGCAGAAAATAGACGGCGGCGAGCGCGCAGATCCACGGAATGGCCGAGATCAGGCCGACTTCAATTCCAACAGTCCGATGCATGAGCGCCGAAATTTCAGCGGGAAGATAGAAGATTGCGCCATAGGTGCTCATCTGAATCAGCGCGTAGATGAACACGAAAAACAGGACGCGGGCGTCGCGCAACATGGGTAGCAGATGCGATGGTCCAACGGAGCGACGATCCGCTTCCTCGCGCGCAAGCCAGGCGGTGAGTGCGTGCTTTCCTTCGGCAGGGAGCCAGTGCGCATCGGCTGGTTTGTTATCGAGATACCAGAATGCCGAGATCCCCAGCGCCACGGCCAACAATCCTTCGATGAGAAACATCGATTGCCAGCTTTGCAGTCCGGCCCATGGAGGCATCTCAAGCAAGAGGCCAGAGAGCGGACCGCCGATGATAAGCGAAATTGGAACGCCTAGATAGAAGAGCCCGAGAATTTCGCCGCGCATACGACTCGGAAACCAATAGGTGAGATACAAAACTGCGCCAGGAAAAAAGCCGGCTTCGAGGACGCCGAGAATGAGCCGCAATACGTAGAAAGACGCGCTACCGCGGACGAACATGGTTGCCATGGAGGCCAGTCCCCAGCCAACCATGAGAAATGTGAACCATCTCTTCGCGCCAACCTTGTGAAGGATCAGATTGCTGGGGAATCCGCAGAGCGAGTAGCTGATGAAGAACAGGCCCGCGGCAAGCGCGTAAGTCTTCTCTGAAATACCGACGGAGGATTGAAGCGCCTGTTTTGCAAAGCTGATATTGGCGCGATCGAGAAAGGAGACCACGTAAAGCAGCATCATGTAAGGGGCCAGGCGCCTGCGAACGCGGTGCAATACAGATTCAAGAAGAGGGTCCGGAGGCATCGCTTGCGTTGACGTCGATCGCGTTTCGGCGTGAATCACGCAAACCTTCCACCCGGCGGCAGGATCAGCCGATCGCCGTATTCCAGTTTTCCAGATTTGCCTTGAATTCCGTCATGAATTTTCCGGAATCGGCGCCGTCAATGAGGCGGTGGTCGAAGCCGAGGCAGAAATACTGCACTGAACGAATCGCAATTGTGTCGTTGCCTTCGGCGTCGGTTAGCACCACTGGCTCTTTGCGAAGACCGCCGATGGCGAGAATCGCCGATTCGGGCTGATTGATGATGGGCAGACCATACTCGCCACCGAAAACGCCAGGATTGGTGAGGGTGAAGGTCGACCCGCCGACTTCGTCGGGCAACAGCTTCTTCGAACGCGCGCGGCTAGCCAGGTCATTAATGGAGCGGGCCAGACTCACGAAGTCACGGCTCTCGGAAGCACGAATGACGGGCACGATAAGGCCCCATTCAAGGGCTACAGCAATGCCGAGGTTGACGTTGCCGTGATACTGAATCGCGTTCTCCAGCAGCGAGGCATTAAGGATGGGAAACTTCCTGAGCGCATCAACAGCGGCCGCCGCGATAAAAGGCATGTAAGTGAGTTTGACGCCGTGGCGCTGCTCGAAGCCGGCGCGCTCGCGTTCGCGCACGCGCACAATGCGCGTCATGTCGACTTTGTACACCGAGTGCGCGTGCGGGACGGTTCGCTTGCTCTCCAGCATGCGCTGCGCAATGATGGCGCGCATCTTCGTGAGCGGCACTATCTCGTCTTCGAGTGCGGCCACCTGCGGTGGGGCCAACTGCGCCTGCGGCGCCGACTGTGGCGCCTTAGGCTGACTCAAATGCTGGAGAATATCTTCTTTGGTGATGCGGCCATTCGACCCCGTGCCCGAAACCTGCGCTCAGATCGATGTTATTTTCTTTGGCAATCCGCCGCACCAACGGCGACGAGCGTTGCACCACCTGCGGTGGGGCCAACTGCGCCTTCGGCGCGCCGGACACCGGAAGTTGCCGCTGAACCCTGTGCCCGACTCGGCGGCTTTTCTGGATTCGTCAATGCGCCTGGAGGCGCGATCAACCGCAGCTAAGGTGCTGCCCCCGATCACGGCGACCACCGTGTTCACCTCGACCGTGGCCCCTTCTGCAACCTTGATTTCGGTGAGCACGCCATCCACGGGCGAAGGGATTTCCGCATCGACCTTGTCTGTCGAGATCTCGAAGAGTGGCTCGTCCTTCTGGACTTGATCGCCAACCTTTTTCAGCCACTTGGTGATGGTGCCTTCAAAGATGGACTCGCCCATCTGCGGCATAACGACGACCTGCGGTGGGGCTAACTGTGCCTTCGGCGGCACCTCCGGTGCGGGTGGCTGCGGCTTTGGCGCCTGCTTTTTTGCCGCCTGAGATGGAGCCGACTTATCTTGAGCGTGGGTTGCCGCTGCCAACGAACCATTCTCCGACAGCACCGCCACCACCGCATTCACCTGCACGGTGGCGCCTTCTGGGAATCTAATTTCGCTGAGCACGCCCGCGATCGGAGACGGAATCTCCGCGTCTACCTTGTCGGTAGAGATTTCGAAGAGCGGTTCGTCCTTCTCAACCGGATCGCCGGGCTTCTTGAGCCATTTCGTGATTGTCCCCTCGAAGATGGATTCGCCCATCTGGGGCATGATGACGTCAGTTGGCATGAATCGTTCTCTCCGCGAGGCCGGACCGCCCAAGCTGGCTCAGGCAGACTGTCAGACGCGCCCAAGGTCTTGCCGGATTATGATCTTGCCGGATTATAAATCGCGCGGTCGTGGAAAGACTGCAGCGGCTCAGGCGCGAACGGAGTGATCGATGATTCCACGTAAGCGCTCGACTTCGCGCGGAACCTGAACCGGCGTGTCCTCGGGCAGCACCTGCGGTGCGGCCAACTGCGGCTTCGCCGCCACCTGCGCTGGGGCCAATTGCGCCTTCGGCGCGGGAGAGTTCGAAACCTGGGATCGCAGAGCAGCAAGACTCTCAACCGCGCACACCTGCTCGTCGAAGACGAAGCCGAACTGGCGTGCTGCCTGATGCGCGATGGCTTCGAAGTTCGGCAAAGATGCGGGCTCGGCCGCTTCCCTTTCCAGGCTCGTCACAGGTCGATCGAGGCCGCAGGGATTGATAAGCTGAAAGTCGCGCAGGTCGGTGGTGACGTTGAAAGCGAAGCCGTGGGAAGTGATGCCGCGCGAGACATGAATGCCGATGGCCCCAATTTTCCGGCCTTTGTCCGATCCACTACCCCTTTCCTCCAAAGTTCCGTCGCCCGCACAGCCGCCGCACCACACCCCGGTGAGACCTGCGATGCGGCCGGCGCACACGTCGTACACCGCGCAGAGGCGGATCAGCACTTCTTCAATCCTGCGAACAAAATCGACCGGGCCGAGGCGGGAGCCAGACGCATTGCGCAGGGAGTGCAGATCGAAGATGGGATAGCCAACCAGTTGGCCGGGACCGTGATACGTGACATCGCCGCCGCGATTGATCTCGTGGATCGTCACGCCGCGACTTACCAACAATTCATCCGAAGCAAGGATGTTGGATCTCTTTGCGTTTCGGCCTAACGTAAGCACCGGGGGATGATCGAGGAGCAGGAGCACATTGTCGACTCTGCCCGCCAGTCGAAGCGCAACTATTTCTTCCTGCAGGCGCAGGCCCTCGTCATAGGAGACTCGGCCGAGATAGAGGTACTGAATCATCGCTGCTTTGATTGTAGCCAGCCTCCCCGCGAGTTCGTCGGAGAGCCGTCATTCCTCAAGCCGCGCGGCAAACAACCTTGCGAACACTGCCCGGTGCTCCCAGGCAACCAGCAGCCAGAGCAGCGTAGCGAACGCGCCCGCCCCAACACCGCCTGGGTTCATCAGGAGGTGAAACGTGAGGATGTTGAACAACACGGGACCCAGCAGCGTCAGCCCCAGCCCGACATACCGATTCACCAGCAGCAGAATCGAGGAAATGACCATGATCGCGCCCACCACGTAAAAGTAGCGCGCCGCAAACAACGCGACCGTAAACTGTCCGGCCAGCCCTGTCGGCATCGGCCCGGTGGGAATGAAATTCAAGAACATGTTGGAGCCGAACACCAGGAACATCAAGCCCAGCAGGTACCGGGCGATGGTAGCGGCAATCTTCATTGAAATTCTCCTTGGACAAATTCGCTCCGTCGGGAGCGGTGACAATTATCCAGTTGAGCCGTAGCCGGTAAGACTCTCGCTAGCCACTATGGATGGCCTGCAAGCGCTTGACGATGCAAACCTTTAGGCAAGGCGCCCAGCGGATTGAGATTCGAGTAGACTAGAGTCTGGCAGGAGGACCGGGCGGTCGCTGCCGGAATGCGCTTCGGCTCATTCCGGGGGAGGAAAGTCCGAACTCCGCAGGGCAGTGTGCCGGATAACGTCCGGGATGTGGGTTTCAAAACCCACAGACGGCCAGTGCCACAGAAAAGATACCGCCTCGGCTACCCCTCCCCGTTTCTTCGGATCCGGTGAGGGCATCCCTGGAACACCGAACGGGTTCGCCTGGACGGCCAGTCCCGGTGCCGAGGTAAGGGTGAAATGGTGCGGTAAGAGCGCACCGCTCCGGCTGTGAAGCCGGAGGCAGGGTAAACCCCACACGGAGCAAGACCAAATAGGGAGGGAAGCGCCGCTAAGAGTCAGGCGGCACTGCGCATCGGCCCGATGCGCCCAGGCGGCTCGAGCACTTGCCGAAACCTCCGGGTAGGTCGCTGATGAGTGTCCGCGGCAACGCGGCGCCTAGAGGAATGACCGCACACGACAGAATTCGGCTTACAGGTCCTTTTGCCGAATTTCTAAAAGCAGGCGGCTGCAGTTGAGTCGTCGAGCAAGTGAAACGACAGCCCCGGTTGGGAGAGCCCCAGCTGGGGCTGGCCATTTGGGGGCTTTCCCGATCGCGGCGAGCGATCCCAGCAGACCTCTTCGATACCATCGAAGAATGTTACGCGTGAAATTGTTGGAAGCCGCTGCTCGATTGCCGGTAGTGGTGCATCCTGGGGAAGACCTGGGCTACGACCTGTTTGCCTTGGAAAGCATTGTTCTCGAGCCGCGCGTCACGTTGCGCGCGCGAACGGGTATTGCAGTGGAAGCGCGACATCCAGACACAGGCGCGCCACTCGGATTACTGGTTCGTGATCGGTCGTCCATGGCGGCACGCGGCATTGCAACCACGGGCGGTGTCATCGACGCGGGCTATCGCGGCGAAATTCTCGTGCTCATGACAAATCTGGGCGACACCCCAGTGGAACTGAAAGCCGGAGATAAGATCGCTCAGATGATTCCAGTTCCCGTACTCACGGGTGTGGTAGAAGAAGTCGAAACGCTGGAAAACTCGGCACGCGCGGCAAAAGGATTTGGGAGTTCGGGACGATAGCATTCGTCCCGCCCTCCCATTTCGCATGCCTCGGTCTCAGTTCCTGCCCAACCCATCGTTCTTGTGGTAATTCGGATAAGCCGGGATGGGAATCTCCGGAATCGGATTCGCCTTCAATTCATCCAGCACCGTCTGCACACCGGTTTCCAGTTGCCGATCGTGGCCCGCGGCAACATCTTTCGGCAATTCTTCCACCATCACGTCGGGTGGAATGCCGCGGTTCTCCACCTCCCAATCGCCGTGCAGACCGTAGATGGCGTAACGCGGAGCCATCACGTAGCCGCCATCGATCAGCGGCGGATAGCCTCCAATGCCGACCAGGCCACCCCAGGTGCGCGTGCCGATCAGCTTGCCGATCCCGGCTTTGTGGAAGTACCAAGGCATCGCATCGCCACCCGACCCCGAGTTCTGATTAATCAGCATGGCCTTGGGGCCAAAAATGGCTCCGACGGGATCGTGAATCGGCTTGCCGTCGCGCTCCTTGGCGCCCGAAAGCGGGAAGCGCTTGAGCACATCGACGATGTAATCGGCAATGAAGCCGCCTTCGTTCCAGCGCTCGTCGAGGACAAGAGCCTGCTTGTCGAGCTGCGCGTAGAAATAGCGGTTGAAGCTGTCGTAGCCGGCGCCGCCGGTGTTCGGCATGTAGACATAAGCCACCTTGCCGCCCGAGAGCTGGTCAACCTTACGCCGGTTGGACTCCACCCAGTCGAGATTGCGCAAGCCATCTTCGTCGTCGATTGGGATGACCGTGACATCGCGTCCATCTTTCCCATCCGCGTTGGGGCCAACGTGGAGAACGGTCTGTTTGCCCGCAGTGCCGTTGAAGGCCTCGTAAAGATTGTCGGTTCCGTGCAGATCGCGACCGTTGACGGCTAGAACGTACTCGCCCTCTTTCACGTAGACACCAGGCAAGGTCAGTGGCGAAGCGAGGCCGGGAGTCCAGTTCTGCCCGCCGAGAATCTTGACGATGCGATAGCGACCATTTTCGATTTTGTAATCGGCGCCAAGCAGACCGGTCTTCGGCGCGTTGTCATGAGAGTTAGGCCCACCGACGAACATGTGGCCAATCGTGATCTCACCCAGCATCTCGGTAGAGAGATAAGTAAATTCAGAACGCGATGCGAGGTTGTCGAGATAGGGTTTGTACTTCGCCTCGATCTTGGGAATGCTGAGGCCTTGCGTGTTCGGGTCGTAAAGAAAGTCGCGCTCGATGCGCCAGGTTTCGTGATAAATCTGGCGCCACTCCGCGCGCGGATCGATAGTCGTTTGCATGCCGCCCATGTTGAGGGGCTTGCCGGGGCCGTCGTTGCCGGGCTTCAAGTCGTCTGCCGGCGCAATGGTCCAGCCGCCTTTTCTTGCATAAAGCGCCTTGGAGCCGTCGGCCGAGACGATGAAGTTATCGAGCTTGCTGAGAACCACCTCGGGCTCGCGCTTCTCCAACGTGAACCGCCAGATAGCCTGGATTCCATTGTTTCCATCGCGCTCAGAGGGCCTTCCGATCGGCGAGCCTTCAAACAGATAAAACACGCCTGCCTTGCCCGCGAGGAGGTTTCCGTAATTGCGCGGCGGAATGGGCAGGGAAAGAATGCGATTGCCGATCCCGTCAAGATCGACGGTGACTTTGACCGGCTTGTCTTTGTCCTTATCTTTATCGGCGTCTTTATCTTTGTCTTTGTCGGCCGATTTGTCTTTGGCGGCGGACTTCGATTCGTCCTTTGCCGCCGACTTGTCGTCTTTCTTCTGATCATCGGCGGGCTTCGAGCCATCTCCGGACTTATCGGAATCAGGCTTTTTCTCTTCCTTGATTTTTTCGTCGTCACTCTCGGGCGGAATGGGCGAGGCACCGTCCTTGGCCAGCACGACGACATACGGCGCGTCCGACTGTGCGCGATCAAACGACGAAAGATCGATGCCGGCGTTCGACGGGCCATCATTCGTGGACGCGAGGAAGTAGAGATATTTGCCGTTGCGATCGAATGCAGGGTTGGAGGCGTCGCTCATCCCATCGGTGATCTGCGTGAACTTATGCGTATCGAGCGAATAAAGAAAGATGGCGTTGAGCTGGTTATGCAAATCGCGCTGATAGGCGATCCATTTCGAATCAGGAGACCAGACTTGGCTGAAGTCGTGGCCAAACGTTCCGTAAGTTCCCTGGTCAATCAACGCCGGCTTGATCGTCGCTGGCGGCGAACCGGAAGGCACATCGATAAGCCACAAGCGCTGATGCTTGTCGTCGTACGCGATGTGTTTTGAATCGGGCGACCAACTGATGTCGTAGAAGTAGCTGGGGTCAGGACCGAGATCGATGATCGTGGGCGGCTTGAATCCGGTTTGGTCGCGAAGATACAGTTTGTACTCTCCGGAAGCGTCCGAGAAGTACGCAATGGTTTTTCCATCCGGACTCCACGAAGGATCGCGCTCGGCCACGTCCGAGGTATCAGTCAGGTTGCGCGTATCGCCTTTCTCCGCGGGAATCGTGAAGATTTCGCCATGCGCTTCAAAGACGGCGCGCGCGCCGGTGGGCGAAATATTCGCGTTCCTGATTTCATCGGGCTTGACCGAGGCAAGGTGCGGCTGCAAGTTGGGCAGTTCGCCGTGAATCTGGATCGGGACAGCACGATCCGCGTTGTTCGATGTGTCGACGAAGTGGATCGATCCGAACTGCTCATAAACAATTCCGCCGGGACCCGCCTGAAAGGTCTTCAGATCGTACCCGCTGTTAGGCACCACAGGGCTCACCTGCTTGGAGTCGATGTCGTAGCGGAAGAGCGAGACGGGCCCGCTGCGATCGGAGAGGAAGTAGACAGAGTTGCTGACCCACACCGGGTTCGAATCGTTGGAGTTTTCGCGAGGTACCTTCTGGAGGTCGAGAGTCTTCAGGTTCACGATCCAGATAGGCGTGGTCTGGCCGCCGACATACCGCTTCCAGGCAGGCTCCCATTTGGTGATCGGATTGTAGGCAATGGATTGTCCATCGGGTGAAAAAGACCCTTCGGAGCCAGCCGGCAATGGCAGTGGCTCGGGAATTCCGGAGCCATCCGCGCGCACAAGGAAAAGCTTGAGAAAATGCCGGTAGCTTACTGCTCCGCTGGCCACAAGCACGGTCTTCCCGTCCGGTGCCCAGCCAACAACTGCGGTCCCTTGCGGGTGCCATGTGATGCGGCGCGGCACGCCTCCACCGGCAGCAACTACATACACGTCGGTGTTGCCTTCGAGGTGCGCGGAATAGGCGATCTGCGTTCCGTCCGGCGAGAAGAACGGACCCACTTCAACGTGGCCGTTGGAAGTCAGGCGCTCAGCTTCACCGCCCTGCCGGCTCACCGTCCAGATGTCGTCGGCGTAAAGAAACGCGATCTTGTCCTGCGAGAGTGACGGATTGCGCAGCAGCAGGGGAGCAGATGTTTCCGCAGCGGCAAATCCGGAGAACACGGCCAAGGATGCAATCACGAGCAATGTGATGTGGAACGAAGAGCGCTTCAACGAGCCTCCATTTGATACGCGTGGTCCGGTGTCGAGGCCGGCGTGATCGCGGCCTCGGTGTGGGTTTGGCGTTTCCATCCAGAACTCGGCAAACTAAATTCCGGCCATTATGTTTTTCCCAGTCTGATTCGTTGAAATCCGGTTCCCGTGGCGGAATTGGCACGCAATGCGAGGACCGGAGAATGCGCGGAGTGGATGACGCGCAGTACTCTTCGACCCGTGCTGCAAAGCATGGCAAATATCCTAACAGTCCATCTACGCATCTTGATTCGCTTTGGCGCGGCTGGCGGGTCCGAGCAGGTAATTCCAGACCCGCGAGGAGGAAGGAAATCCGCACCTAAAGAGAATGACTGAAGGAGGCCGGCTGATAGGGAAGACGCGCCGGACAGGTTCACGCGGGTCGACGAGTCGTGATATGGTGCGAATTTACAAAGGAAAATGACGACGAGCCCGCGCGCGGCGACGAAGGCCCCACGCACGGAGGAGAGCTTGTGGCAAGGATGGGCCAGCCCGCACGCGGAATAAGGCCGATCGACCTGACGGAAGTCCAGCTTGCGTCAAGTGAGACGGCCCGGCGCATCAACCGCGATATCGTACTCGAATTGATTCGGGCGAATCAGCCCATCTCGCGCGCTGATTTATCGCGGCTTTCAGGTTTGCAGCGCAGCACGGTTTCGCAGATCGTGGAACAGCTCATCGAAGAGAAATGGGTGTGTGAGGGCGCTGTTGCCTCTCCGCCGCGCGGACGCCGGCCAACGCTGCTGGGGTTGAATGAAGACCTGGTCGTGATCGCCGTGGACGTGCACCCGAAACAGGCTACCGTCGCCACCGTGGATTTGAATGGGCGCCTGCTGGACCGCTCGATCGTTCCCATCACGCCCGAGCCCGCTGCGTCCACACGCTTGATTGCGAATTGCATTGAGCGCATGCGTGGCGCCCTTCCCCGCAAGTCGATTGAAGGAATCGGTATTGCTCTTCCGGGCCGCGTCGACCCCGCGACCCAGCGCATGATTTTTGCGCCGAACCTGCATTGGCCGGATTACGACCTGAAAGGCGCAATGGAAGCTGCCACGGCGCTTCCTGTCACAATGGAGAACGCGGCGACAGCCTGCCTGCTGGCGGAGATCACGTTCCGGCGTATGGATGGCGTTCGCGATATTGTGCTGGTTACCGTATCGGAAGGTGTGGGAACCGGGGTGTTTGCGAATGGGCATTTGGTTTCAGGCCATCAGGGCATGGCGGGCGAGTTCGGCCACGTGTCGCTTGATCCAGCGGGACCGCGATGCGGTTGCGGGCGCAGTGGCTGCTGGGAGACATTTGCCTCGTGCAGTGCGGCGCTCCGCTACTATAAGGCGCTCGAACCGAGGGGCCGCGCAACCACATTCAACGAACTGCTCAACATGGCCGAAGGAGGCGATGCGAAGGCTGCTGAAGCTCTCGTAGAGCAGGCGACTTACATCGGACGAGGATTGCGCCTGATTATCGCCGGTCTTTCTCCCGCTGTAATTTTTATTGCGGGAGATATCACATCGGCATGGCACCGCTTTGGCCCGCTGATCGAAAAAGAAGTGGCCGAACAGACACTTGTGGGCACGCCTCCGCGCATTCTGCCTACCCACGATGGAGACGTCACTCGGCTCCGCGGAGCGGCCGCCCTCGTGTTCCAGCGGCGAAGCGCCGGCACGTTGAGCAAACCTTTGTGTTGAAACCCTGACTGGCAAAAGGCAATCAGCAAATTGGCGCAACACTCGGCCTTGGATTCGAGAGCATCTAAAACGATTACAAGCTAGATTTCTGCGGATTAGTTTGGAAGATAAACAAAACACAAAAGATAACTATAATGGGAGCGAATCCATGGATCTTCTGAGGACTCCGTATCGCCAAAACATTGGATAATTTGCATTTCCCGTCTTGACAACGGCATTGAAGTGACTCTATAGTTCGTGCCGCGAATTAAATGCCCGCATTGACCTGCGCGGGCGGTAGCCCAATCCCCGAGTTTCGAAGTCCGTCCGGCAGATTCCCAGGGCCATTGGTCACGACAGTCGGTGGGCAAGAGACTCGTCTTTCCCGGAGGCAGTTATGGTAGGCAGCACGGCGTTCTGTCGGCGGATTTCCGTCAAAACACAGGTTCTTGGCGTGGCCATTATGCTCCTGGCATTCGTGCTGGGATCGGACTCGGCAAAGGCGCAGGTCCTCTATGGCTCGATCAGTGGCGCAGTGACAGATGAATCGGGCGCTGTGGTTCCGAACGCAATCATTACGCTCACCAACCAGGAAACTGGAGAAAAGCGAAACGCCACGGCGAACGGGTCAGGCGGCTATTCGCTTCTGGACGTGCTCCCGGGAACATATACCCTTGCGGTGGCGGCAAAAGGGAATTTCGGAGCCTTCTCCGAGAAAGATGTCCGGGTCGAAGTCAATCGTCAGGTCCGCATTGACATTGGATTGCAGCCCGCCTCGGTGACCGCGCAGATCACCGTCACTGAAGCTCCAGCCGAACTGCAAACCGAAACCGCCGACGTCAATTCCGAAATCAGCCAGACGCAACTCAATGCGTTGCCGATTACCTCAAGTGCGGGCCGCAACTATCAGGCCCTCTACACCATTATTCCCGGTGCTTCGGCGGTGCAGGAGAAGAACTCTACGTCCGCCAATCCTTCGCGCTCCATGAGCGTCAACATCAACGGCAACTCTTACAACGGCAACACGACCCGCATCGACGGCGCTGTCAACTACTACGGCTGGCTGCCCTATCTCATCGCCTACGTGCCTCCTGCCGACGACATTGAAAATGTCAGCTTCACCACCAACGCCTTCACGGCCGAACAGGGGCAGGCCGGTGGCGCCGCCATCAAGATCAGCACCAAAAGCGGCGGCGCGCAATTTCACGGCAGCGCATGGGAGTACTACCAGGATGCCTCCATCAGCGCCCGGCCGTATACCTATGTCACTCCCGGCCCTGTTCCCAAGTATATTTTCGACGAGTTTGGCTTCAATATCGGCGGTCCGGTCTACATCCCGCGTATTCTCACCGGCAAAAAGAAGCTTTTCTTCTTCGAGAACTGGGAGCGCACAACACAGCGCAAGTTGATTAGCGGGCTCTTTACGGTGCCGACTGCAGCGATGCTAGGTGGAGACTTCACCTCCGCGGCTCCATATGCCCCGCTTTATGACCCGCAGCCCGGTGGCGTGCCCCAAACCGGGCCCGGGACGGCCAACGGTTATCTTCTGCCCTCGGCGCGCACCGTCACCTTTCAGTCCGAGTATGGCTGCAACTGCATTCCTACGACACGTCAATCTTCCGCCGCGGCGACCATGCTAGGGCTTTTGCAGCCGATCGCCAAGGGACTTCCCACGCCTTCGTCGACATCCTTGTCGCAGGGATTGACGAACGACTTCCTCGCGACGGGCACGTATGCCTACAACCGGGACACTTCCGACTCGAAGATCGACTACATGCCCAGCGAAAACACACACGTCTTTGGCAAGTACTCGATCGAGCCGTTCAGCATCCTTGACCCGCAGGCTCTGGGTGCTGCTGGCGGACCGACCATGGATGGTGGCCAGCCCGGCAATACCGGTGGACGCATTCAGAACGTGGGCCTCGGCGTGAGCCATGTGTTCCGGGCCAACCTCGTGATGGATGCCGATTTCGGCTATACGCGCCAAAACACCGGGGCGCAATCCACCGTCGATATCAAGGACGGCAACTTCGGCCTGACAACACTAGGGATTCCGGGCACCAACGGCAACGGAATCGACTACGCCGGTCAGCCCATCTTCTCGTTCAGCTCCAGCGCAACGGGAGGAGGCACCTTTTCCGAGCTGGGCAATGCGCAAACCGCCAATCCTTTTCGTTTCCGCGATAACCAGTTCACAGGCGACGTGAACCTGAGCTGGGTCGAGCGCACCCACTCGATGAAGTACGGATTCACCTACTATCACTTCGATCTGAACCACTTTCAACCCAATCTCGGCAGCGGCGTCAGCAATCCTCGAGGCGGCTTCATCTTCCAGGGAGGAATGACCTGCAACGGCGCGTGCGGTGTCACAGCCTACAACGCCCTCGCCGACTTCCTCCTCGGCCTGCCCAACAACGGCTCCAGCGGCACCTTCCCGGTATCCAAAGCCGAGCAATCGCGCGATCCGAACTCTCTCCGCTGGACTGAACTCGGCGCATACGCGCAGGATCAGTGGACCGTTACCCCGAAACTCACCCTCACTTACGGAATCCGCTACGAGTACTACCCTCCGCCGTACAAGGATCACACGGGGCCCTATATCGTCCATACCAACCTGCCGCAAACAGGCAACGTGGAAATCGGCGGTGTCAACGGCAATCCGGAGAACGCGGGGCTTAACGTTGGTCACGGGAACTTTGTGCCGCGCATAGGAGTTGCCTACAGCTTCGATCCGAAAACGGTCGTACGCACCGGATTCGGTTTGACGACCGACCCTGATAGTTATCGCGTAATTCGCGACGCGTACCCGGGCTCCATCACCGTCGGTTACACGGGCTCGGCCAATGGCACCATCGCCATCGACACGGCAAACGGGAACGCCCCCATGACCCTTTCCTATGGCATTCCCAAAATCGTCCATCCCAACTTTGCCTCAGGATTTGTCTCGCTGCCTCTCTCCGCCAGCACCCAGACCGTTCCGGTGAACTATAACCGCGGCTACATTATGAGCTGGAATCTCTTTCTCCAGCGCGAACTCCCAGGCCAGTGGGTGGCAAACGTGGGCTACGTGGGCACTGAATATGTCAGACAGCCGGCTACCGTCACCCCGTACAACTCTGCGCCATTTCCCTCCGCCAGCACGCCATGCATGGCGAACGGTCAGTACAACCCATCCACAGGTCTTAAGGGCGGTTGCAGCTTCCAGGCCAACACCATCATCAACCAGCAATGGTGCACCGGTACCTCCAACCTTACTTGCTATAACAACGGAGCGATCAACCTCAATACCCCACTGTTCCGCTCCTTCTATAACGCTCTGCAATCGCAGCTGACGCACAACGCGGGAAAGAATACCTCTCTTGGTCTTGTCTACACGTTCTCGCGAGCCATTGACTTCGAGGACAACGGCGCCGGCTCCGGCTCGGCAGGTACCACCTTCAACTATCCCGCCTACTACCATTTCAACCGCGGCCTTGCGGGATACGACGTAAAACACAACGTCCAAGTCTACGGCGTCTATAAGCTGCCCTTCGGCTACGGACAGCCCTACGCAAACCACGGCCTGGTTGCGGAGATCGTTGGAGGCTTTGAATTGAACGGCCAGTTCAGCCACACCAGCGGCACACCGTTCTCCGTCATGGCGAATAGCAACTTCATCGGCAATCTGGCGCCGGGATGGGGCGGCACGTATGCGCAGCTTGTGAAACCCTACCACCAGCTCGGCGGCCACTACCGCGGCGCGGCCGGCGGTTCCGCCCTAAGCGGGGGGAAAGGATGGTTCGATCCTTCGTCGTTCGCCAATCCCACTGAGCCGACCGCAACGATTGCCGGCAATCCAGGCAACGCGCCGCCCACGCTGCCCAACACTTATCGGAACGAGTTCCGCGGACCCGGCGCTTCGGTCTTCAACGCCAGCGTCTTCCGGTCCATTCACCTCTACCGCGAGAGCGAGTTCCAGATTCGCTTTGAAGCCTTCAACGTCTTTAACCACGCGCTACTCTACGGCGTGACGGGCGGAGTGCCCAATAACACAGTCACAACCAACGCAAATCTTGCGGCGGGCAACTATAGCACGCTGGGCACGATCACCGGCTTTGGTCCGCCCTACTCCCCAACAAGCGGGGCTCGCTCTCTGCAGTTCAGCGGCCGTTTCAACTTCTAACTCGTAGCCGTCTTATTTGCGCGGCAATTCAGGTCGAGTTGCCGCGCATTTCTGTCTTTGTGGCTGACTCGGGCAAATCAGGCTCTTGATTTTCTCTCGAGCACCTGGAATAAAATTCGATCGGCTCAGTTCTCGTAGGTGCACGAAACTTGTACCGCGAGGAGCAACCATGGGCACTTCGACAAAGCGCGACGATGCGTCTTCCATCGTCATCCCGACTTCCGCTCAAAGTGAGATAAGCCCGGACGGAATTGACCGGCGCGGCTTTCTGAAATGCATGGCCTGGGCCGGAACCGGCCTGGTGTGGACATTTGCGGGAGGCGTGCCGGTGTCACGCGTCTTCGGACAGCAGATGCACAGCGCAAAACAATCGGATTTCAGCTTTGTGCAAATCAGCGACAGCCACCTCGGCTTTAACAAGGCCGCCAACCCTGACGTGACGGCAACGTTGCAGGCCGCTCTCGACAAGATTGACACTCTGCCGCACGCTCCCGATTTTCTCATCCACACTGGCGACCTCACACATTCCTCGAAGCCGGCGGAATTCGACACGCTGGATCAGATGCTCGGAAACAAGCGCCAAGTCTTCTATGTGCCGGGCGAACACGACACATCGGTCGACGACGGCAAAGCGTATCTCGATCGCTACGGCAAAGGCTCGCTGGGCAACGGCTGGTACAGTTTCGATCACCACGGCGTACACTTCGTCGGCCTGGTGAATGTTGTTCAGCTGGAAGGAATGGGCCGGCTCGGCCAGCCGCAACTGGATTGGCTGAAGAAGGATCTGGGCGGCTTGAAAAGCAGCGTGCCCATCGTGCTGTTTGCCCATATTCCGTTGTGGGCCGTGTACCCGACATGGGGTTGGGGAACATCGGGCAGCGAGCAGGCCTTTGCGATGCTGAAGCGATTCGGCTCGGTCACAGTGCTCAACGGGCACATCCACCAGGTAATGCAGAAAGTTGAGGGGAATGTCTCATTCCACACAGCCACGTCAACAGCCTTTCCTCAACCCGCTCCAGGCACGGCTCCTTCTCCTGGCCCGATGAAGGTTCCTGCAGACAAATTGCGCGATGTACTCGGCATTACGAAGGTGAGCTTTGTAGCGCAGCGGCATGCGCTGGCCATCATCGATGAATCGCTGTCCGGTGCTGCGCTACGGGCAGAGGATGACACGAAATGAGTCCGAGTACAATCGCGCGAAAAGTCGCCGCGATGTGTTCCGTCGGCGTAGTTGCACTCCTGTTGTTCACATGCTCCGGCATCGTTCATGCGACAAGCGAGCAGACCACGGACATTGAGCGCGGCAGGGGGCTATTTGAAAAGCGCTGCACAGGTTGTCACTCGCTTGACCAGAACAAGGAGGGGCCACGACTGCGCGGGGTCTACGGGAGAAAAGCTGGAACGATCGCGAGCTTCGAATACTCGGACGCGCTGAAGAACGCGCACATTGTGTGGGACGACGCGAAGCTGGACAAATGGCTCACTGACACCGACGCGCTGATCCCCGGCAATGACATGGCGTTCCACGTACCGAAACCGGAAGAGCGCGCAGAGATCATCGAGTTTCTGCGCGCAATGTCGGAGGAATAGGGCCATTCGAAATGAGGACGAAGTGTCGGTTCGGCAAAAAGCGAGTGTCTTCACAACACTTCAAAGATCCGGACATCGCGACCAAGGTTAGGGATTGAGGAACTTCAGAATGGCCCGTTCATCCTCGCGGCTGAGCGAGGCGCGCACACGCATGTGCCGGACGATAGTACCGGAAATCTGCGGCGGAAAGCTCTCCGGCGCTTGATGACAGCGTGAACAGTTCTGGCGGAAGGCTCGGTCGCCATCGCTCGTGGGTTGAGGCCGCGCTGCGTTGTCATTCTTATTAGACGATCCGGGCGCCGACGAAGCCGAGAGGCTGCGCGTTTGCATTCCTAGCGCAAGAATTGCGCCGAGGAAGATACAGGGGGCTAAAAATCTCGATATTCGCATTATTTGCCCTTCCATGTTGGAAAAAGAAAGCGATAGACGATGCCGGTTTCCCAGACGTTCCGATCGCCCGTGGAGGAAAACTGGCGCGAATAGCTGGTGTTGATGCGCACCTCGTGCGGAAGATGGTAGTCGAGCCCAAAGTCGGCGCGCTGTGTATCGGCCGACGGCAGACCATCGGACGGGTCAGGGCTGTTGCGAAAAGTCTGCTGCATCCGGAAAATTGGCTCGAGGCGGCCGACCGCGCTATCGGGTCCGCCGAAATGCGAAAGTCGATAGTCTGTCTCGACCCAATAGCCCTGCGCGTGCTCTCCATGCGCGTATTCGGAACGAAGTTTGAAAGGGCTATCCACAGGTTCCCACCAAACGTGAAATCCAGAAAAGTTTTGGCGCGTACCCTGGAGCAGGCGCCCATAGGACGTTCCGATCTCGAGGCCCGCGCTCGGGAAGAAGATCGAGCCCCGGCCTCCGCTGGAGCGCTCCGCATTGAATTGCAGATTGGTACTGGTCGCAGAGAAATAGGCTGCATAATCGATCGAAAACTTCTGCGTCGACACGGCGGATCCACGCAACATGCCGCCGACGCTGGAGTCAGTACCCATGGTGCCGAGGGGCAGAATGAGCGGACCATCGGCGAAGTTGCCAATCCATATAGGAGAGAGGCGTTCGTTGTAGGTCCCGAACGGCGTAAGGAATTCACCGCCGACGATCGTCAAATGCGGAGTAGCCAGATAATCGCCTTGCAGAAATGTGAGGTTCAGAAACGGGGCACTGGTGTAACCGACCTGGCCGCCGCCTTTGGGGAAGAACGATTCGATCAACGTGGCGCGGCTTTCCACCAGCACGTGAGACCCGATGGGCGCGGCGAGCAACGGAGAAAGAACGGGGAGATACGTTGTGTTTCCCCCATTTGTGATGGTGACAAAGCCGACTCCGCCAGAGATCAGTGGTGTGTCTTGCGCTGTGGCATTGTGCACAGCGGAACTTGCGGCTGCAAGAAGCACAGCAGTGCAGAATTTGCGCCAGATTCGAGAAGGCAGACGACAAGAAAGGTAACCCATGGCTCCATGCTGAAGTAGCCGCTGCCATGGGGTGTCAGCGCGCTGTCTTGCGATTGTCAGGTCTTTGTCATTTTGGCTTCGGAGTTCCGAACCGCGATGGGCCCTGGCTCTTTCCAGGTCTCGAACATCGTTTCATGCTGGGCACGAATACAGGTGACAACAAATCCCTGACAATCTGTTGACACATGCATGACACATCGCCGCGCGCCGGTGGATAGGTTCAGGACGGCGACACTCGCGAGGTGGATCGGGAAAGCAATGTGCAGCGCGATCGCCGGATTCTTCGCAAACCTCAAAGGGGATTTATGCGTAAGGAACTTTTGATACATGGTCTTTTACTCACAGTCTTAGGGTCTCGCTCCCTGGCACATGTGGCGCCTGCAGAGAACACGCCGCGACACATCGAAGTGACTGCGAAACGCTTTGCTTTCGTGCCCGCAGAAATCACGCTGAAGAAAGGTGAACCGGTCGACCTGGTTCTGAAAAGCACAGATGTGCCGCATGGCCTGCGCTTTCGCGAACTGAATGTTGACGTGAAGGTAAGTAAGGGCGGCACCAGCGAAGTCCACTTCACACCGAATCTGACAGGAACCTTCATCGGGCACTGTTCCGTCTTTTGCGGCGCCGGTCACGGGTCAATGGCGCTGAAGCTGCATGTGGTGGATTGACGATGGATCGCATCGCGCATTTCGCTTTTGCAGCTCTGCTGCTGCCGGCCATCGGCTGTAAGGCAAATCCGCCCGGCCCGATGGAAACGCGCATTGTCTCCGCCGCCAAACATCATTTCTTCGTCGGCAACAAAAAACAGAAGAACCCGCTAGCTGCTACGCCGGACTCGATTGCCGATGGGAAAGAAGCATTTTCGCATTACTGCGTAGCCTGCCACGGAATGGACGGGCAGAACACCGGAGTGCCGTTTGCCGATCGCATGTCTCCGCCAGTGCCGTCGCTGGCGTCGCGCGACGTGCAGGACTACACCGATGGCCAATTGAAGTGGGTGATCGATTACGGAATCTGGCCATCTGGCATGCCGGGCGCGAAAGGAATACTCAGCGATGACGAGATATGGTCGATCGTTGTCTATCTGCGCCACTTGCCTCCGGCAGGCAGCCTGGGAGAACCGGAGATGTACAACCATTGATTGACATGAGCCCAATGTTCCGATTCGAAACCAAGGCGTCTTCTCGGTCGAGGCGACTGAAGGAGGCTGTGCTTGCCAGCTTCCGCAGCACTGCTGCCGAAGTGGAAGCACGCTTCGCCGTCTTTGACGCGAGCGACTGGCGAAGGATCCTGTATTGGCTCGACATCAGCGGACTCGCACTTTATCTGCTCGATCGGCTCACCGAACTTGGATTGGAACGATGCCTGCCCGGACCGATCCTGGATCGCTTCGAACGGAACCTCGCGGAGAATCGCGAGCGGACCGCTGCGCTCTTTCAGGAAGCAGCCGCCATCAGTCGTGCCATGCGCCGGCAGCGCATCTCCTTCGCACTGCTGAAAGGAATCACGCTCTCACCGGAATCTGTTCCGGACTGCGCACTGCGCTGGCAGATCGATCTCGATTTTCTGGTGGCAGCCCGCGATGCAACCGCCGCGCGCCATGTGCTGATGAACTTTGGCTACGGAATGCACGCCGTATGCGGCAACACGATGGAATTCACCGCGGGCGAATCGGGCGCGCCAGACATCGGTAAGATCTACAGGGTTCATTCGCAGCGCTCGCTCGAACTACATATTCTCTCAACGACGCCGGGCCGCAACGGTGAAAGAAATGATCGGCTGGCGCGCATCCAGCTTAGAAATTTCGATGGAGCCATGATTCCGGCCCTCTCGCCCGCGGACATTCTGGTGCAGCAGAGCCTGCATCTGTTCAAGCACCTCTGCGGCGAACACACACGCGCCTCGTGGGTGCATGAGTTCTGGCGCCATGTTCAAGCACGCCGCGAAGACACGGAATTCTGGCTCGAAGTGGAGCGGATCGCCGCCATCGAACCTCAGGCTGAAATCGCTATGGCTGCCGTAGTGCTGCTTTCGAAACTTACCTTTGGCGGCGCGGCGCCGGACTGCTTGGATCGATGGACGGCTGGTCGGCTTCCACACAAAGTCCGCTTGTGGGTAGAGACCTTTGGCATGCGTGTGCTTCTCGCGGATTCACCTGGAAACAAACTCTATTTGATTCTGCGGCAGGAATTGCGCAGCGGCACCGTTAACCGTCCGTCTATTCGCCGCCTCGTCTTTCCGGCACATCTGCCTCCGCCCATTACTCGCGGCGTGCCCGGAGAACGGCTCACGGCGCGGTTGTTGAGGTACAGGACAGAAACTTACTACCTCTTTTTGCGCCTCCAATTTCATGTGATTGAAGGACTCAAGTACGCAATTGAGCTCTCGCGCTGGCAACGGCGTGTGACTGAGACCTCCCGGTGAATCTCTCTCTTCGCAATTCGATCATCGCAAGGGCGCGCCGAATGGGCACCCTCGTGCTCCTCACTGGATTCTCCTGCTCGCCAGGGCTAGTTGCCATAAGCGTGGCACAAGTTTCGGGCGCATCCAGTTCTTCTTCCGACACGCAGGCGGGAGGTGCGTCCGTTTCGAGTTCGCCGACAAGCGCATCGGGTGATTTGGGTTCGAGCGATTCTTCTGACCGTATTGCAAATGGAAATTCAACATCGGCGCTGGATACGGGAGGAACCGGCGTGGTTCTCTCCGCCACCCAGATCCTGATGATTTTGCAGGAACGTCCCGAAGTTGTCGTCGAACTGAAGTCGTATCTGGCGGACATGCTGCAACAGCAAGGGACCCCTGCCCAGCCGGACTCGATCACGGACGAAATGCTCTACAACCAGATTTCGTCGAATCCGCAGGTACGCGCGGGCATCACTGTCTTTTTGCGTTCACGCGGATTTGTCTCCGATGAGGATTTGCAGCGAGCAGCGCTGACGAGTGGGCAAGATTCACTGCTGCCCGGTGCAAACACGATCCAGCCGCCGATGACTGGCTCTCCGTTCGGTAGTCAGATTCAATCGACAGAAGTGGAATCTTCGCTCTCCGCGATCAATCCATCGGGGACAAATCCTGCTGTCGCCGTGCATCCGCCAGCTTCCGTTGGCACGACCGGCCCGCAGAATCGAAACGTCAACGGGACACACACCACAACAGACGAACCACAGGTGCTCCGCCAGCCGGCGCCATACAACCTGATGTCGATGCGCGATCTTTACACGCAGATTCCGAGTTCGCCGGAACGATTGAGGCGCTTCGGGTCGGAAGTCTTCGTAAATCGAAGCCTGGCGAGCGCAATGAGTGTTGGATCGGCCCCGAGCACATCCTCGCTCGATGTCCCCATCGGACCGGATTACGTTGTGGGTCCGGGCGACACACTTAACATTAGCTTGTGGGGCGGCATAACGCAGACGTTCTCCCGCGTGGTGGACCGCGAAGGGCGCATCATGCTGCCGGAGTCGGGTGTGGTCCAGGTAGCTGGACTGACTTTGGGCGGTGCCGAGGGCGTGATTGAGTCTGCGCTGCAAAATCAGTTCAGGAATGCGCATGTCGCCGTCACCGTCGCACGACTGCGCACGGTGCGGATTTACGTTGTCGGCGATGTACAGCGTCCGGGTGCATATGACATCAGTTCACTCGCGTCGCCGTTGAACGCACTCTATGCCGCCGGTGGTCCAACCGCAACGGGTTCGCTGCGCGTGCTGCGCCATCTTCGCAACGACAGACTGATTGGTGAAATCGATCTCTACGACTTTCTGCTGCGCGGTGTGCGCAAAGATGACGACCGCCTGGAGGGTGGCGACACTCTGCTGGTGCCTGCGGCAGGCCCGCAAGTCGCAATCTACGGCGCGGTGAAGCGGCCCGCGATTTATGAACTTCGCGATGAAAAGGGCCTGGCTGCGGTGCTTGACGAGGCAGGCGGCGTCACAGTAGCGGCGGCGCTGGGACACATCACAGTGGAAAGGATCGATGCACATCAACAGCGCGAGACAGTAGGGATTGACGTTGGCTCGGCCGGAGATACTGAGTCCGCACGCGCCGCGATCGCCGCTTTCGAAGTAAAGGATGGCGACCGCGTCCGAGTTGCGCCGATTCTTCCTTACAGTGAGCGAGTTGTTTACCTCGAAGGTCACGTGGTGCGGCCTGGGCGCGTGGCGTATCGCGATGGAATGCGGCTCGCCGACGTGCTCCATAGTTATCGGGACCTTCTTCCGGAACCGGCCGTGCAGGGCGAGATCGTACGCCTTATGCCGCCCGACCTGCACGCGGAGACGATTGAATTCAATGTACCCGACACCCTGATCGGGAATTTCAATCTGGGGCTTCAACCATTCGACACGATTCGTCTCTTCGGCCGATACGAGCAGGACGCGCCCAATGTAACCATACGCGGTGAGGTAATGCGGCCCGGTTCCTACGCACTTTCAGAAGGAATGACTGCGGCTCAATTGGTGCGTATGGCAGGCGGCTTCAAGCGCGATGCGCTCCTGACCAAGGCGGATCTAATCAGCTACCAGGTTGTGAATGGCGTCAAGGTCGTAGGAGAGCGGCGTGACCTGCCCATTGGCGACGCGGTGTTGAAGGCCGATAACGACGCGGATGCGCCGCTGAAGCCGGGCGACGTGCTGACGGTCCATCAAATCACTGGATGGAACGACATTGGCGCATCGATCGTGATTGAGGGAGAAGTGGGTCACCCCGGAAGCTACGGCTTCCAGCAAGGCGAGCACCTGAGCGACGTGCTCCGGCGTGCCGGTGGATTCCGCGAAACGGCCTATCCCGAGGGAGCGGTGCTGACGCGTCCGGAAGTCCGTTCACTCGAAGAGAAGAGCCGCGAAGAACTGATTCGCCAAATCGAAACGAGCTCCGCCGCTGCACGGCTCTCTCCTAATGTTGGCGGCAGCGATCAATCGGCCAATCTGCAGCTGATCCAACAACAGCAGGAGCAGGTGCTGGCCCGATTGCGCAGCCAGCCGGCGAGCGGACGCCTGGTCATTCATATCAGCCCAAATATCGACAGCTGGGCGGGAACGCCTGCCGATATTGAAGTGAGAGCCGACGATGAATTGCGCGTTCCAAAGAAGCCTGGGTTTGTGCTCATCACAGGACAGGTTTACAACGCGGCCGCCATCACGTTTGCGCCGGGCAAGTCCGCGGAGTGGTATTTGCAACGGGCCGGCGGCGCTACGCAGATTGCAAATCGCAAGGAGATCTTCATCATTCGTGCGAATGGGTCAGTGGTGGGCCGCCGTTCGGGGGATTGGTACACGCACGAAGTTTTGTCGACGAGGCTCGAACCCGGTGACGTCATCGTCGTTCCACAGAGAATCATAGGCGCCTCTCAGGTGTGGCGAAACCTGTTGAGTACCGCACAAATTGCCGCCTCCATCGCCATTACCGCCGCAGTTGCAGGGTTGTAGGTGCACATGGCCGTCGAACGCGAACAGGTCGTATTGGAACCGGATCTGGAAGATGCGCCAGCGACTCGCATCGACGGGACGCTCGTACCGAATTGGGTCACCAACGTTGCCGTGTTGTGGGATCACAGACTCACTCTGATCCGCGTAGCTGCGATTGCTCTCGGCCTGAGTCTGGTCATCGCGTTCGTTATTCCGAAGCGATATGAATCGACGGCGCGGATCATGCCGCCGGAAAACTCCAATTCCGGCACAGCGATGCTCGCGGCGTTGGCGGGCCATAGTCTCGGTGGGCTCGACGGGCTCGGCACGCTGGCTGCCAGCTTTCTTGGCGCCCGCGGGAATAGCGCGCTCTTTGTCGATTTGCTGCGGAGCGGTACAGTCACCGGTGACCTGATCGATCGATTCGACTTGCAGAAGGCGTACCGCAAGCGCTATCGGGTCGACACAGCGAAATACCTCGCGCGCCACACTTCCATAGCAGATGACAAGAAGAGCGGCGTGATCACGCTGACCGTGACCGACACAGATCCGCGGCGGGCTCGTGACCTGGCACAGGGGTATCTCGACGAATTGAATATGCTGGTGAATCGAACCAGCACGTCATCGGCACATCGGGAGCGCATGTTCATTGAGCGGCGGCTCGATGCAGTCAAGAACGACCTGGAAGATGCCCAGCAGGCGTTGAGCAACTTTTCGAGCACGCATTCGACCGTCGATATTCACGAGCAGACGCGCGCCATGGTGGATGCCGGAGCGAAGATTGAAGGAGAGTTGGTCGCGACGCAAGGCGAATTGGATTCCCTCCGGCAGATTTATGGCGATAGCAACATACGCGTGCGGTCGGCTGAGGCGCGCATCGCCGACCTGAAACGCGTGCTCGCAAAAATGAGCGGCACATCCGCGCAGCTGTCGCCGTCGGCTGAAACCGCGGAGAGCAGCGCTTCGGCAAACGGAACCGCCGCGGACGAATTGTATCCGCCGCTCCGTCAGCTTCCACGGCTGGCGGTCCCTTATGCCGATCTTTACCGTACAGTGAAGGTGCAGGAGACTGTCTTCGAATTACTGACACAGCAATACGAAATAGCGCGCATCCAGGAAGCAAAGGACATTCCCGTTGTCAGCGTGATTGACTCGCCGGGAATCCCCGAAAAGAAATCCTTCCCGCCTCGATTCTTGCTGGCACTGCTTCTGACATTGCTCGCACTTGGTGTAACGTCCGGGGGCATGCTCTTCGAGTACCGATGGACGCGTGTGGACCCCTCGGACACGCGCCGGCAACTCGCTGCAGAAATCCTGAACGATCTGCGGGCCGGGATGCGGCGAATTGCCCGCCTCTGCAAGGTGTCTCAATGATTGCGGATCGCGTTTTGTCGTTACCAGATTCGCGCGCGAAAGCATGTCGACCCGCGTTCATTGAGCACGGTGAAAGCGGCATACCTTTCCTCTTCACTCCCGTCGTGGTGGGCTTTTACTTCTCCTTTCGCGCCGCCATCGTATTGATCGCCGTACGTGTGTTTCTGCTTGAGCCTCAGACGGGCGCGGCGGCAGCCCTGGGCGCCGATTTCGCCCTCCTCCTGGTCGTTGCCTTTCAAGCGATGGGACCTGCCACACATTCGTTCCGATGGATGCTGCGGCAGCCGAGCTTTCGATGGGTCATCGCTTATCTGATTTTTGCTGGATGCAGCCTGGGATGGAGTGCGACGGTCTCGAAGCCCGCGTCCTTCCTTTACTGGTGTGGAGTGGTCGCCGACGTTGCGATTGTTGTGTTGATGTTGCGAATCGGTCCGGTTGAGGGGGTGGCGCATTCTCTCATGCGTGGGTTCATCTGGAGCACCTGCGCTCTCGCCTCAATCGCATGGATAATGCCAACGCAGGCGGACCTTCGGCTTGGCGACATGGAGTTTTTCAACACCAATCAGATTGGCAATCTGTGCGCCTTCGCCATTCTTCTTGCCCAATACCTGACAAGTCGCAAGGATGGAAAATGGGGCATACCAATCTTGTTCCTTACCGTGACCGTGGTGCGCAGCCTCAGCAAAACGACGCTGGTCGCTTTCCTGCTGAGCGAGGGCTATCTGCTTTTCCGAGACCGCTCATTAA
Organism: uncultured Acidobacteriaceae bacterium; assembly: GCA_963810545.1. GTDB lineage: Bacteria > Acidobacteriota > Terriglobia > Terriglobales > Acidobacteriaceae > Telmatobacter. Next base: position 108,223 of record CAWENE010000002.1, on the reverse strand, counting down.
GCCGGCGAACCAAATTGCTGATCGTTGCAGGAGTCCTGTTGACAACCGTTGCGTTTTGGGGACTCTACGAAAGCTACTACGACGTCTACACTACGGCGGGCAATCAAGCTGAAACTCTGACCGGTCGCACCGCAATATGGGCTTTCGCGGCCAACGCAGCAATCGCAAAGCCCTGGTTTGGGAATGGATTCGACGCGCTCTGGAAGGTCATGCCTCCCTTCGGAGCCGACCAATTTGAGGCGCGTCATGCAGAGAACGAGCTTCTGCAACAGTTCTTTGCCTATGGCGCGGTGGGCGTTGTGATGCTGTTCGGTCTCTATGGCAGCCTCTACTTGAGAATTCGTAAGCTTCCGCATCGGCCGATGAAAATGGTCCTCCTCACGATCCTGCTTTTCATCATCATCCGCGGAACCGCTGAAGCCGAGCCCTTCGACCTGCTGCTGCCGCTTTGGGCAATCACGCTGATCAGCTCCATCATGGCGACGTCGCTCGATACAGAGAACGAGGGCCAGACCGCAGTTTCGAATCTAGATCTCAGTGCCGCTTGCATAGCCTCCAGCTCCCCCAGGAGACCTGCTCTATGAAAGTCGTGTTAGCCGCTGTTTCCGCACCCGTGCATCTGAATGGTGTTTCGCGCCATGCAGCCAACGTGGTGCGCGGGCTACTGACCCGCCCAGAAATCTCGGAGGTGCATCTGCTGGCGGGTGCATGGCAGCAGCACGCCTATGCTGAAGCGGTTGCGCGGCAAGATGCCCGTCTTCATATTCACCCCGTCACGCATCGTCGGGCAACGGTTCACCGCAACTGCTGGTACTACTTCGAACTTCCCCGAATTGCGATGCAACTGGATGCGGATGTTGTGCACCTCGCCTATCCAATGCCAATCTTAGCGAGAAGTTTCCGTTGCCCGACGGTGGTTAGCCTGCACGATTTGTACGCTTTCGACATTCCAGAGAATTTCGGATTTCTAAAGAGCATTCTGAATCGCCAGGTCGTCCGGCAGTGTCTGGAATCGGTGGACGCAATAGCATGCGTTTCAGAGAGCACGCGGCAGCAACTCGGCTATTGGCTTGGCGGCAGTTTCGCCGACAAAGCTGTTACGATTTTGAATTCTGTCGAGTCTGCAGCGGCGAACTGCGCGCGCGGACCGCAGCCGCTTCACAAGGGACAGCCATTTCTCTTGTGCGTCGCCCAGCATAGGCGCAACAAAAACATCCCGCTTGCGCTGCGAATCTTCGAACAATGCCTGCAGACGGGTGCCATTCCTACTGAGACCCAGATGGCGATCGTCGGAGTTCCCGGACCGGAGACGCGCCGGATTCAGAGGCAGATTCGTGCTGCCCGTCTCGATCGTAAGGTGGTGGTCCTCTGCGGAATCAGAGATACGGAGTTGCAATGGTGTTATCGCAATTGCGAACTGCTTCTGGCGCCTTCGATTGTGGAGGGGTTTGGTCTGCCGGTTGTGGAAGCGTTGCTGGCTGGATGCCGGGTTGTGTGCTCCGATATCCCCGCGTTTCGCGAAGTCGGCACGGATGGATGCCATTATGTCCCGCTTGGGCCTGGAGAAATCGACGCGTTTACTGCTGTGATTCGCTTGGCACTCAAGGCGCCGCGCATCCTGCCGTTGTCTATGCCGCGACTATCAGCCTCCGCAATTTCGGAGAAGTATATAATGTTGTACCGGCACCTGCAGACTCGGATCGCTTCCGCTGCGCTGGCCCTCGCAGACGATCTAATCAAGGAATCTGGCCCGACTACCTCCGCTGCATTTCTAGGGCGCAAGGGTGGCTCTACGACCGCGCGGCGTCATGGCCCTGAGCATTACCGGGCGATGGCTGCCAAGCGCAAGACCCACGGCGGCGGTCGGCCCCGCAAAGAAGTAGAATAAATCCCAACATAAAACGAAAAGCCCGGCGCGAGGCCGGGGCATTTCGGTGAGCGACTGGTTATCCTCACTGTAGCCCATCCACGCGCCCGGAGCAAGGGTGCGTGTGTGTCTATTTACTATCCCAAGTCCGACCTAATGAGCCAAATCTCGCGCGATTTTGAGCGCCACGAAGAGCTTCGGCATGAGCGTGAGTTGGCTTCAATCCGCGCGGAATCGCGCGCGCTGGTTTGGACCGGGGCGCAAGAGGAATTCGTTGAATCGATCCTGAAATGGTATGAGTCCGGCTGCATCGCGGCATTGGACGCGACCGACGCGCTGAAGAAAGCATCGCTGCACTTTGTAAGGCCCGATGGAACAGCTATCGTAAGGCCGAAAAGCGCAAGTAGATTGGTAACTCCAGCCGAACCCGCAGAGAAGCCCAAGCCGTCCCGCGAAGAATTCGTCAAGGCCATTTTGGAGACAAAGGGCTGGTCCATCTTGGACTGGGCGAACGAAGCGGAAGTCTCCTATCATGCCGCGACTGATTACATGACCGGAACTAGACGCTCATATCCATCTACACGAGCGAAGTTGGCAAAAGCCTTATGCGTTTCAGTTCAAGAACTTCCGAAGTAACTTCTCCAAAGATCGCCAAACTTCACCTCAACTTTGCAACAGTTTGCAAACGGTGAACTTGGCTAGACCTCGCAATAGTTCTCAGTGAATTTACGCTGACTTCGCCATCGTCCATCCGCCATAGTGGACGGCATGACTTTGATCAGAGGACCACCAAATTACAATCCCCGGCGGGGGAGAGTTGCGTTGGAGTTTGGGGAGAGTGTAAGGAGACCTTCAACGCACTTTTCTCTTGACAACAACTATCGGTAGCTGTATTATCAACGCATGGTTGACGATACAAAAACCGCAAAAACAATGATTTGCGAGGCGTGCGACGTGAATTGTCAACGCTTTGGTAAACATCGCAATGGGCTTCGCCGGTTCCGCTGCCCGATCTGCAAGCACACCTATACCGACGCCCACTCGCGGGTTCTGGATACGATGTACATTCCCCAGGAAAAAGCCGTCCTGGCCCTCCGGCTGCTGCTCGAAGGCAACTCCATTCGCAGCACCGAGCGCATCACAGAATTGGACCGGAACACAATCATGAGCCTGCTGGTTAAGGCCGGGGATCGCTGCCACTCTCTCTTAACCGAGCGGATCGTGAATGTCCCGGTCCAAGATGTCGAGGTTGACGAAATCTGGGGGTTTGTCGGAAAGAAGGAAGGCCACAAGTCCGACGACGACGGCGCAGAAGTCGGAGACGCCTATTGCTTTGTCGGTATGGAGCGCACATCGAAGCTGGTACTCGCGTGGCACCTTGGAAAGCGCACAGCGAAATCGACAGATGCATTCATCGGCAAGCTGGCTTACGCGACAGCGCCCTTCAATCGCTTCCAATTGACCACGGATGGATTCAGTCCCTACGTGAGCGCCGTCAAGCTGCTGCTAAGAGATCGGGTTGACTTTGCCCAACTAATCAAAGTCTATGGAACGCCCCGCGATGGGGAGCAACGCTACAGCCCCGCAGAGGTTGTGGATTCAGTCCCAGTCGAGATCATGGGAAGGCCGGTTCGGAACAAGATTTGCACTTCGCACATCGAGCGCCAGAATCTTTCGATCCGCATGGGAATGCGCCGCATGACGCGGCTCACAAATGGGTTCAGCAAGAAGTGGGAGAACCTAGCTGCTGCCTATGCGCTTTGGTTCGCCTACTACAACTTCTGCCGCGTGCTTTCCAGTTTGCGCGTTACGCCCGCGATGGAATCCGGAATCGCGGATCACATCTGGACTATTGGCGAACTGATCGCAAACTAGGAGGCACATAATTCGGCATGGCTAAAGGCGTTGATTTCACCTGCCCGGATTGTGGCAAGAAGAACTTCGTCACCTTCTCCGAGATCAAGAAAAACATGAAGAGCGGCACCCTCATGTCTTTCCCCTGCGGGTGTAATCTTTCTCCACAGAAGGTTCTCGATCAGTTGGCCACGGAAGTTACAAGCCTGCTCATGAAGGCAAGCCCCAAACTCTCCAAGTAGCGCATCCAGCTTTTTCCTAGAGTTCGGATCGCTCGGGTCACAGCGGAAATCCTCTGCGTGTATGCCATTGGCAATTTGCATTGGCGCATAACTCCGTGCGATGATGTCGCTGGAGAGATCGCCACACCGGAGACCCGCCCCGCGAAGGCGGGTTTTTCATTTGCTCTGATTAAAGCACAACTCCGGGTTTAGGACTACTGCGGCCTTACAATGATTCTCAAATGCTCATCCGAATCGTAGGCTGGATGGTTGGCCTCAGCGAGTTACTTCTCGCCATAAATCTCATCACGCTCCTAGTTGCGGTGTTTGCGAAACGCTTCAGGCGGACCGCTGGGGGACTGCTGTTTGCTGCTATCTGGGCATGGGGCCTCACGCTCATCGTTTGGTGCGCAGTGCGGGTATTTTTCGATCACGGCCCGTTTCTGACCATCTTCGGGCTGCTGATGGGAGGCGTGGGGATTGTCCCAGTCGCTTTCCTGTCACTGCTGGTGGAAGAGAGTGGGTTGATTTGCTGGAATTGCTCTTTCAGGTCGCCTTGGTCATTGGCGGTTGGCAGATCGCCAAGCGGCTTATCGCTCAGGAATAGAGTTTTGAAGATCAACGCACATTTAAGACACTACCGACTCGCTTTGCTAACAAGGATTGTGGTGCACTAAGGATTTCACATATCGGAAGCCGCGATGGTGTGTAACTTTTGTGCCATTGTCGCGATTAGTCTTTTTTGGGGTGACTTATAAGCTGAAATGTCACCTCTTTGTCATTTCTGAGGAAATCTTTCTTAAGGAAGTTTCGATTCGAGGGAAAATAGAGAGATGGTAAAGGAACTGGAGCTTGCCGTGGTTGAACAGGAGGAAGGCGCCTCTGCGCCTCGATTGGGCACCATCCTGATCGTCGAAGATGACCCCCGCATGCAAAAAGTACTCCAGCGAGTATTTGCCGGGGAACACTACGACGTAGTTACCGCAGGCGATGGTCAAGCCGGTCTTGACTTATTCCGGACGCAGCGTCCGATTGCGGTGATCCTTGACCTGATTCTGCCCGAGATATCGGGGCGTGAACTTTGCCAAACCATGAAGTCAATTTCGAACGATACACCGGTGATCGTGCTGAGCGCCGTCGCTGAGGTCGTTGACAAGGTATTACTCCTCGAACTTGGCGCCGATGACTACGTAACAAAGCCATTCAGTCCCCGTGAGCTGATGGCGCGCGTGCAGGCGGCCATCCGGCGCAGGCGGCGCCCGGCCGCGGCAATGACCTATCGATTCGCGGGCTGCGAACTCGATTTTCAAAAGATGACAGCGCGCCGCGGCGATGTCCCCGTCCCGCTTACATCTCACGAGTTTCGGCTTCTCAAGTTTTTTACCGAACATGCAGAACGGGTGCTGAGCCGTGAAGAACTGCTGAACGAGGTCTGGGGCTATAACTGCTATCCAACCACACGCACCGTTGATAACCAGATTCTGAAACTGCGGCAGAAGCTGGAACCTGACCCGTCGAACCCGCGTCATCTGCTGACGATTTACGGTGCAGGATACAAATTTGTCCCGTGATCCGAATAGCGCGGAAAACGGGTCTGCCCACTCCGGTTCTGTGACGTTTCAAGGTCCGGAGAATCGGGGCCTCCGTACACGTGTGCTGCTGATTGCCGCGATGGCAGTGATCATCGTGACTACTACCTTCGCCAGCCTGTTCACCATTCGCCGTCGGCTCGAGAGCGTGCTGACCGTGAACCTGTCTGCTGACCTGATGCGCTCGATTGCAACCTTTGAGAATTTGCAGGCACAGCGGATGACCGCCCTCGATCGCGAGAATGCGCTGCTTGCCGATTTACCCAGCCTCAAAGCCTTGATGACAACCAGCGACGATCGCACCATCGAAGATGGAGCGGTCGAGTTCTGGAAGGTCGGTGGCAATGACCTTTTTGCGCTCGCCGACAGGGATGGGCGGATTGTCGCGGCCTACGCGGAGAACTCTCCCGCAGGAACTAATCTTCGCGCCGCCTTGGGTTCGGCGCTCGGCCAGTCACCGCGACCGTATGTTGTCAGCGGCGATGACCTATTCTTCACATCTGTGCGGCCCTTGTTCTTCGGCAGCGCGGCAAATGGGACGATTCTGGGTTATGTCATCAGCGGCTTCGCGATCGACCGAACCACGGTTGAGCAGCTGAGCAATGCCACCAGCGTCGATGCGTTGTTTGTGAGCCGAAATCGTGCGTTGGCTGGTTCGCTCCACGCGCCCATCGAGTCCAGTCTTGCGGCTCATCCGATTCCTACGTCGAACGAACGGCCGGATGCTGTGACGGTGAAACTGGGAAGCGAACGTTATTTGGCGGTCGGTCGCGACTTATCCACGCGAGCCACGGCTCCACTCGAGTTAATTGAGCTGAAGTCCCTGGACGCAGAGGAACGCTCGATCCGAGAGATCGATCGCCTTGTTTTGATTGCCGGCCTGCTCGCGCTGGTGATTGGAACTGGATTGATGACTGTGCTCTCTCGGGCTGTAACGCAACCGCTGGAGCAGCTTGCCACGGGCGTGCGTGCATTTGCTGCCGGAGACAGTACGCACCTTCTGCCTTATCGCGGCACCATGGAGGTGCGTGAGTTGAGCACCGCCTTTGCCGGCATGCGCCAGGAGATACTGACTGCGCAGCAGGCGCTGCTGGAGTCCGAACGCCTGGCAACAATTGGCAGAATGGCAAGTTCTGTCTCCCATGATTTACGACACTACCTGGCAGCGGTTTATGCCAATTCGGAGTTTCTTGCCTCGGGTCGTCTCAGCGATGAAGAACGCACGGAGATCCTGACCGACATCCGCACTGCCGTCGACGGCACGACGGAGTTGCTGGAGTCTCTGCTCATCTTCAGCAGAAGCGGACCTGGAATTCGGCGCTCGCCTCAGCTGGTGGCCGCCCTTATGGATCGCGCCGTGAGTATGGTGCGCGCACATCCCGATGCTGCCAACGTCGAGTTGACGGTTCGAACCCAAAACCCTGCCGAGACGGCAGCCGTTGTGGACGGGAAGCAGATCGAGCGCGCAATTTACAATCTCGTCCTCAATGGATGCCAGACGGTACACACCCGTGGTGAACCTGCGCGCGTCGCAGTCAGTCTTGACGTGCGACCAGCTGAAATCATCCTGGGAGTGTCGGACAATGGAGATGGCGTTCCCGAGAGTATTCGAAACACCCTTTTTGAGCCTTTTGTCAGCGAAGGGAAGCAAAAAGGATCGGGTCTGGGATTGACACTTGCACAGTGCATCGCCGCGGAGCACGGTGGTGATGTGGCCCTGGTCAGCAGTCGTCCAGGAGAAACGATCTTTCGCATGTCGATTGCGCGCGGTCTTACGGAACAACCAGCGTCGGCGGCGGAAGATCGAACACGGGTGAAGACTGCATAAGTCGAGGTTCCTTTATGCCCTCTGATCGTTCGTGCTGTTTAACGCGCGGGAAGAGCGCGTTGGTGCCGACGTTATTCTGTGCTCTAAGCGTGTGCCTCTATCCATGCGTCGCGCGCGCGCAGGATGACGTTGCAGAAAAAGTGAAGCAATTGACAGAGGCGATGACCCGCGTTCAGGCGCAACTCAATGAGTCGCAACGCCAGATCGAAGATATGCGTCGCCAGCTTGCGGCGCTGCAGGGAGAGACCGGCGAACCAGCGGATCCTACTCCTCCGCAGGCAGCAGAATCGGACGCGGCAAAGCTGGCGGCTGAGGTCGAAGATCTGCGAGAACGGCAGTCCGTGCAGGAAGCTCAGATTGCCACTCAGGAGCAGACCAAGATCGAAAGCGAATCGAGATTTCCAGTAAAAGTGAGCGGCCTCGTACTCATGAATGGATTCGTCAATACCCGGGCCGTCGACATGGCTGCAACGCCGACTCTTGCCGTTCCAGGAGCAGGCAGCACAGGCGCCTCGCTGCGACAAACGATCATGGGCCTTGACATGCGCGGACCTCATCTTTTCGGAGCGCGGAGTCATGGCGATCTCCGTGTCGATTTTGATGGCAGCGCGCCGGCGATGAACGGCTACGCTGGCGGAGATGGAATAGGTTTGGTGCGACTGCGAACTGCGCATGCGGCTCTCGATTGGGAAAATACAGAAGCATTCTTCTCGATGGACCGTCCGATCGTCAGCCCAAATACGCCGGATTCGCTAACCGCAATTGCCGAGCCGCCTCTTGCCTGGTCAGGCGAATTGTGGAGTTGGACTCCCCAATTCGGGGTGACGCAGGACGTCTCGATTGGCTCGGTACCCAGGCTCCGCGCGCAGGCGGCGCTCATCGATATTGGAGACGCGCCGTATACTTCGGCCCTCGCCGCGGCAAACGGTATAACCCTCACGCAATCCACTGCGGAGGCAAGCCGTTGGCCGGGAGTGGAAGCCCGCATCGCCATGCCCGGCGGGCAGCCGGAAAACGGCTTACAGCTTGGGGTTGGCGGAGTATTCGCGCCGCATCGGAGTATCGGCGGAAGACCGTTCGACACTTGGGCTGGCACGCTCGACTATCGGCTTCCATTGCCTGCACGCATGCAGCTAAGTGGGAGTTTCTATCGTGGACAAGCGCTCGGCGGCCTTGGCGGCGGAGAGTATAAGGATTATGTTTTTCGGATGGATGGAGACAACTACTACTTCCGCGTGCTCGACGATGTCGGCGGCTGGTTGCAATGGAAACAGAGATTCAGCCAGAGACTTGAGTTCAATGAAGCTCTCGGCATGGACAATGTCCCCGCTGGCGAGTTGGGCCCGTACGCTGGATCCGCAGCGGCTGCGTATCAAAACACCGCCCGCAATCGGACCGCGACAGGCAACGTCATTTTCAGCCCTAGCGCTTACCTGCTCTTCTCGCTCGAATACCGGCGAATTGAGTCTTCGCCTGTGAATGGCCCTACGGCTGCGAGCGACGTCATTGGAGTGGCCGCGGGATACAAGTTTTGACAATGACGCAATGGCGTAACCATCTGGCGTGTTTGCTGCTTTGCGCAGTTGCGCTCATGCCGGCCCTCGCCCGGGCGCAGGAAAAGAGCCATGGAACTCTAGTCGATGTGCGCGTGAATATTCAATTTCCCAAGCTGCGACCGCACGAGCACGCGCCTCCCGCGGTGTTATGGCTCAAACCTCTGTCCGGAACACCGTCCGAGCCTTTTGTGCCCAATGGCCGTTACACGCTGCTGCAGAAGAATCGCATGTTCACTCCGCATCTGCTGATTGTGCCTATCGGCAGCGCGGTGCACTTTCCAAATGCCGATCCGTTCTTTCACAATGTCTTTTCTCTATTCAACGGGAAACGATTTGATCTCGGACTCTACGAAGCGGGAACCGACAAAGAAGTGTTGTTTTCGCGCGAGGGAGTCTCCTATATCTTCTGCAATATTCATCCGGAGATGAGCGCCGTGGTTCTTGCCTTGTCGACACCGATTTACTCGATCGCAAAGCCCGACGGGACTTTGTCGATTCGCGACGTGCCCAGCGGCGATTATGAGATGCATGTGTGGATCGAAGGCTTGCCGCAGCCGGCCCTGGATCGATTGACGCGTCGCGTGCAGATTTCAGCAGGAGGAGGCGATCTGGGCGTTGTCGATGCTTCGGAGACTCCATTGAAGCCGGCCGGCCATTTGAACAAATTCGGTCAGCCATACGACCGGGACTCGAAACCCACTTACTGATTCCGATGCCTCGGTGTTTGCGTTGCGCATCGCTCGTGCGCCTCCGAGAAGAGGCTACGGGCCGGGCCGGCGCGAGAGTTTCGCCATTGTCCGTCCTGGATCTCCTGGAGAAGCAGTGCGGGCATGAGAATAAGCGCGTAGACCCGTCAATTGCAGAGTGATTTGCCAGAGAAATGCAGGATTATTGCGGAGATAGCGCCACCAGAGGCGCTTTGGATCCTGAATAAGCCGATGAGCCCACTGCAGGCCCGCGCGCTTGACCCATTCGGAACAATCGCGAATGTGTCCCGTGTGAAAATCGAATGCTGCGCCCACACCGAACATCAGATGCGTGTCGAATTGGCGCAGGTACCGGCGCATGAATTTGTCCTGCTTTGGCGTCCCGATGCCCACCCAGATCATGTCTGGCTTGCACTCATTGATGAGCGTAATCAATTCGCTCTCTTCTGCCCGCGTGAGAGCGCGAAAGGGTGGCGTGTACGTTCCGACAATCCTAGCCCACGGAGCGAGGCGTGTGAAACGTGCCGCGAGCTCCTCGGCGACACCTTCGTTGCCGCCATAGAAGAAGTGCGTGTAGTGTGCGAATTCTTTGCGGAGAAATACCTCGCGCATCAAATCGGGCCCGGCGACGCGCTCGATTCCGCGATGCCGCTGGAGCCGGCCAACCCATACCGTGGGCATCCCGTCCGGAATGGCGATAGCGGCATCGGCATAGGCAGCTGCCAGCTCAGCATCACGCTGTGCCTCCATGACGCCGTAGGCATTGATCGCGGAGACATAACCTTTTCCCCGGGTTCGAAGGATGCGGGCAATCTTCGCCAGAACCGCGTCCATCGAAAGGGCATCCACTCGCACTCCCAAAACATTGACCGAAGGCGAAATGCTACAAGTGGCACGGTCATTGGAGGGCTTTCCTGCGCACTGTTCTGCAGTCATCGTTTGCGTCGCCGATGCGGAAGATTTCACTGTGGGACCTCCTCGCAGACCGCAACAACGGCGCCCTTGCGGGATGAGCTGCGGGTCTTGTGAAAGAGCGTTGCGGCAAGAGGAATGTAGACGAGCAGAGTAACCGGCCCGCAGTAGAGTCGTGCCATAGCCATTCCTTGCATGCCGTATTTGGGCAGCAGCCAGCGCGCTGCGAGCAGCATAGCCGCGCCTCCAGCGAGATTCAGGAATGTCACCAGGCGGACGCGTCCTAGCGCCAGCATCGTGTAGGCCCCGGTGACGCTGAGGGCCTGCGCCGCCGTGCTCCAAACAAGGAGCGCCAGAACAGAGCCTCCCGCGCGTGCGATCGCGGCTCCACCCCACAGAGTGAGCAATTGAGTGCCAAAGACAAGCAGCATTGCTGTGCAAACAGCAACCAGCAGCGCATTTGCGGCAAAAGCCGCCAGGACCGTTCGACACACCGGTCTGAGCGAGCCCTCAGTAACGCGCGCCGACACGTAGGGAAAGAGAAAGTGCAGTCCTGCGGCGGCGATGCCAAAGATGGGCTGAGCCATCTGCGCGCACAGGGCATAGGAGGCAACCGCTGTGGCGCCCAGGTAGACTCCCGTGATCAGCCGATCGACTTGTCCGAAAAGAATTCCGGAGACTGCTTGAATCCACGAAAAGAGGCCAAAACTCAGGAGGGCGTGCGTCGCTTCCCGATCGAAAGATGGCCAGAGAGGCTGGGCTCCCAAAAGTCGCTTGAGTTGAATAAGCTGCATGCCCAGGCTCGCCGTGATAAAAATTGCGGTCGCAATCATCACGCTGACGACCCCTTGTTTGGCCAGCGGCAAAACTGCAGCAGCGGCAAGCGCCAGCAGCCGGGCGATCACGCTGAATCGGACTGCGGCGCCATAACGCTCAAATGCCCTCTGCGTGCTGACACAAACCGTCTCGACGGCGCGAGCGAGGATCAGCAGGCTTGCAATGCGAAGAGACCAGAGGCATTCAATGCGGAGAGCAGCATTCGATAAGGCAATGTGAACAGCCGCGGCAGGGGAGAGAGCCCATGAGATCAGAGCGATCGTCGCTCCAAGTGCGATGTGAATGCCCATCGTGCTACGCACCGCGTCGAGAAGTCTCGCTTGGTGATTCCCACCGCGCGCCATGGAAACGTAGCGAATATTGGCATCGCCGAAGCCGGATGCCATGATCGATCCGATGGACAGGGCGGCATTCGAGATCATCCACACGCCGAAGTGCGCAGTGCCCAGATTTCGGAGAGCGATCCGTGCAACAATGAGCATCCCCGCGGGATACGCCACGTAGTCAAGCACACCATAAGCTGCATTTGAAAGGTGTGCCCTCATCGTTGGACCCAATGATTCGTCCCGACGCAAAGGTGCTCCTCGACCAATTTGGAGCAGGAAAGACGGGCGACGCCTCTAGCGCTGGCCCCGCACAGGAATACTGCCTCATATGTCATCGCTTCTTACGCTAGCGATGCGTGAGAGCATGCGTGTCAGTCCGCGGTCAGACGAATGTCATCCGTTTGTCATTGGGAGATGCTGGATTCCCGCGGAGATTTCTCCCGAAGGCGCGGTGGCTTCGCAGCGGGCGTTCAGTTCGAGGAGCCGCTGATCTGCGGCGCGGGTGACGCGATGGAAATGGACTTTCTGGTCGCGATCCCGAGAAGCGACACGAAGAGTGTCGATGCGAGCAAGGCAGCACCGGCATTGCCGAACAGCACGCTGGCATAGCCGAATCGCACAATGCAGCTTCCCGTGACGGCCGCCGTTGCAGCCTGGCAAATGGCTCCCGACATGTTCTGAACCGCAGACGCCGTGCTCCGTTCCTCATCGGGAATGTGATCCATTAGAAAGCTGTAAATCCCCGGGCCGGTCATCCATTGCACGCCGCTATAGACGAAATAGTAAGTGATGGCGCGAGGAATACTGTGTGTAAGGCCCATGCAGAAGAGAGCTGCGGCAGTCGTGGCCTGGGCAAAACCGATTCCAAGTATTCGTCCGAATCGTCGATACAGTAGCGGCGAAAGCAATACAGCAGTAAATTGCAGTAGTTGGGCAAAGGAGAAGACCACGCCCACATGCTGGAGCGCAATCCCAAGATGTTGCTGCAGGTAGACTGCGGCAAATGGCGGGAACGAGCCCGTAACGATGTTCCAAACGACAAACGGCGGCAGAAACCAAAGCAGAAAGGGATGAAAGACGCGAATACGCCGGTGTTCGGTGCGGTCCGGCGCGCCGAGGCGCAGTTTCAAGATTGGCCAGACTCCCAGGAGGGCAACGACACAGGCAAGCTGGAGCACTGTGCGGATATTCGTTACAAGCGAGCCGGGATGCCCTGCGCGGTGCAGGATTTCCGGCAGATACCCGCCAGCGACTCCCGCTAAAGTTCCCAGGCCAATTCCCGTCGCAAAAGTGATGCTGAACCCCGTGACTCGATTCTTCTCATTCGTCAGCCGCGCGATGGCTGGCGAAAAGCAAATGGGCCAACTACTCATCGCAATACCCATGAGAAATGCCAGGCCAATCTGTGCGGGAGTCCATAAGACGAAGGTGCGCACAAGGCAAATGAGAGGCACCGCGCTGAAGCAAAACAGCAGTAGCTTCTGGAGACCGAATCGTCTGACGAGAATCGTGATAGGGATGGTCCCCACCACGTTGCCGAACGTCAGCGTTCCAGTCAGTATCCCAAGAATCCTTTCGTTGAAGTGAAGGTCGGTCAGGTAGAGGTTGAAGAGAAAAAAGAAAAGCCCAAATCCGAAATCGAAGAAGAATGCCGCGGCAAAAAAGATCCAGAAGCCCCGGCTGAACTGCCCTGGAAATGAGCACAATTTCCACCACGGGCTTTGTACTGTCGGTTCAGCCTCCGCGCGTGAATCCTCCACCAGCGACTCCACTATTGTCCTTCCTCCACGAGGCCGGTGAGCCGCTCAATAGCCCAATCCAGGTCCGTATAGCGCAATTCGAAGACGCCGCGATCGAGCAGGCGATCAACCGCCGCTGTCTGCAAATCCGCGATTTCTGGAATACCGATTCCTCGCTGCAGGATGAACGCCTTTGCCACTTCTTTCGGGAGAGAAACGAGTTCCGCGGGGACCCCCTCGCGGCGATCGAGGAAGACGACATGCTTAACCAACGAAGAGAACGAAGTGGAAAAATGCGCAAGCGGAGAAGTGTTCCATTCGATCGAGGGCTTGCCGACCTGTGCGCGCTGTAGGATCGGCCGCCCTTGCAATTCTGGGAACAGAGCTTCTGCGGAGGGCCGAAAACGCACCTGACGGCTATTTCCGACCACGAGGCTATCGTCGCGTCCATTGACCAGGAAACTGGCGTCGTCTGTGATGTAAGTCCATCCGGCGCGCGCGCACCCGTAGGCGAGCGTCGACTTCCCTGCGCCAGAGTCGCCGCAAAACAGGATGCCGTGTCCCTCCAACTCGACACAGGCCGCGTGGATGCCAATGGAATGGCGTGCTGCCAGATGAAACATTGCGCACGATTCGAGAAGAAAGTAACGAAGGTAGCCCCGATGCGCAAGGGTCGATTGCGCCAGCCAGATATTGGAGAAGAACCGTGCAGCATCGGAAATTGCAAAGTTCTCTCCGTCGGCGATTTGCGAACACAGATGCTCTCTAACTCGACTTATTGGCGCGGGCGGACACTCGCCCGAACCGCCTTCCGTGACGCCAACATGGAATCGGATTGGTTCTGTCTCAAAGAGCGGACGAAATCCCTCCCAGGATTCTTTCGCTGCGGCGAGCACCTCTTCGGAGTTGGTGAAGACCTGCAAGGGAAACCCAAAAGGGTAGAAAGTCTGTCGCAGGGGCAACTCTGTCCGGGCCATCAAGGGGTCGGCGTAGGCAATCGGCTCGTGGCGCGCGCAGGCCGCCTTGATCTGCTCAACTGTCGAAATATCCAAAGTCTGTACCGCCAGTGCCGGCAAAGTGCTTTCCATCAGAAGTGCATCCCCCCCCAAGCCATGAATATGATCAGAATTGATATTTCAGCGCGAGCTGAATGATGCGCGGATTATTCGATGTTGCCGTGATAATGCCGAACGATGCGCCGGAGCTGAAGGTGTTGTTGGGATTTGCGAAGTTCGACGAATTGGTCAGATTGAAAAACTCCGCGCGGAAGCGCAGACTCTGCGATTCAACGATGGGAATCGTCCGCTCGATAGCCATATCGATGTTGCGTTGCCCCGGCCCGCGAACCAGGCCCACCCCGCTGTTGCCGAAATCGGTATCGGCAGCTGAAGTGCCATTCGGCGCTTCAGGTGCGGAAGTAAAGGCCGCCGGATTCAGATACTGGCCGATCACACGCGCGTAGAGCGAGCCGGATGTAGAAGGACGAGCGGTGCTGCTTAGTTGCGCGCGATTCTCAAAAGGATAGTTGCCGTAGACCGCGCCGGCATTGTCGTCGAGGATCGTGATCGGCGTACCCGACTGCGCCACGAAGATGCCAGAGGCTTGCCATCCCGCAATGGCATGGCGCACCAGTGTGGGCATGTTGGCGAATGCCGGTGTCGTGTACGTCAGGTTGAAAACTCCGCGATGGGTGCGATCGAAGTCAGTCAGACCGTAGTCGCCGCGCGGATTCCGCTGATCGTTGGTCAACAGCCAGAGCTCAAAGACTTCGCTACCCGATGAACCGCTGGTCTCATCCAGATTGCGCGACCAGGTATAACTGCCGAGGAACTGAAGTCCATGGCTCAGCCGCTTGGTCACACTACTCTGCAGCGAGTTGTAATTCGAGTTGTATTCGCTTGCACACGTGTAGGAACCAGGGGCTACGCCTTGATAAGGTGCGCGCTGCACCACGTTGCCGATTGAGTTATTTGTCGCTCCATACACGGGCGCCGTTGGACTGGCGAGCAGCGCCTGGTTGAATTCCGAGCAGCCGGCTACGTGCACCGCGCGCGTCCCCACATAGCCCACCTCAAACAGGTAGTCGCGCGCAAGCTGGATCTGCGTGTTCAGGTTATATTCCTCGGTGTACGGCTCGGTGAAATGCGTCGACATACCCACGACCGTTGGACCTCCGCCAGGAATGCGCGGAATGAAGATGGGGAAGCTTGACTCGCTGGGAAGCAAGCGGGCTGAAGGGCGCCTGCAGCGTTGCGCCCGCATTCTGCGCGCCGGCGAAGAGCTGCGAGATGGAGAAAGGCGGGTTGCTCAGCAGACTCTCGGCAAGGCCCGCGGAGAGCCGATCAAAGTAGATGCCGTAGCCGCCCCGCAGAACAACGGTCGGGCTGTTGGTGAGGCGATAGGAGAAACCAAGACGGGGTGAAAGGTCATTGTAAGTGGTTGGCCAAAGGCCGGACCTGGAGGTTTGTGTAACACCGGCAGGCACTGGTCCCTTGAAGTTCGACGAGACGGTGAAGCCGCTGAATGTGCCCGTGGCAGGAGCTGCAGAGTGTGGCGACGGTGGGATCGAAGTCCACGAGCCTGCCGTGAATTTCAGAGGGAGGGCTGAATATTTCATAGCGCAGACCCGCGTTCAGAGTCAGGCGCGGTGTGACCTTGATGTCGTCCTGAAAGAACGTCGCGAAGTCGGTGTAGCGCTCGTCTTTGCGGAAATCTCCAGAGCTTCCGCCGCTCATCGTGACGTTGCTGATGCCGTTGGGGCTGCCATTCTGCGCAGCGCTCTCACCGAGAAGAAAGTCGTCGAAGGTGCGAATATCGAGAAGTCCGCTGGTCGAGAACGGCGCATCGACCATGACTTCATGCCGCTTCACCTCGGCGCCGGTGCGAATGGATTGCCTGCCTTTAGTCAGAGAAACCGTGTCTTGCCAGATGAAGGAGTTAGTTGTCTGCTTCTGGAAAGGAGTGCCTGCGTCGCCGATTGTGAAGAGACCGTCCACGGTGATCCCTGTAGCTTCGACTCCCGAACCCGCAACCCCGGTGGGCGATTCGGTGCCAATGTCTGAAGCAAGAATCGGATTCGACACGGCGGAGATACCCGAAAACCGCATATAGCCAAAACGAGCAATGTTCACGAGACTCGGATTGCAGTACATGCGTATCCCCGAGCACCAGCATCGCGTTCTGATCCACTTCGTTGGTTCCCCATCCCGGCACGTTTGCGGCATTCGGCGAGAATGGTTCGACGGTGGGCGCATGCGAGTAGAAGAATCGTCCGGATAACTCATTCTTTTGCGAGACTGCGTGATCGATGTTGGCCGTGAACTGATCTTCGCGATAGGTCGCAGGCGTGGCATAGGTCGACTCACCGATGGGCACCTGCGTGGGGTCGGAGTTAGCAAGATTGATCTGCGGATTGGGAATGGCATACTGCCCGTTGGGCAATTTGAAGTTCAGCAGTTTCAGCGCAACTGGGTTGATGTTCGACCCGTCGCAGGCGAGTTGCGTGCCACCCGCGTAGGTCGGATAAGCGCAAAATGCCGCTCCGAGCGTGGCCGCAGAACGATCGTTGGTCAGCTGCGGTAAGGTCGCTGTTACCTCATCGCCTTCCCCATTGCTCGAACGCAATCCCTGGTACGCCCCAAAGAAGAACGTTCTCCCGCGCACAATCGGACCGCCCACGGTGGCGCCGAACTGATTCTGCTTGAGCACGGGGCGAGGCTGACCTGTGAGTTTGGAAAAGAAATTGTTCGCATTGAAGACGTCGTTACGCAGAAACTCCCATGCGGTTCCGTGAATATGATCCGTCCCGGTTCGGCTGATCACGTCCACGTTGGCGCCAGTGCCGCGACCATAGGTTGCATCGTAGTTACCTGTCTGCACTTTGAATTCCTGAATGGTGTCCGGCGCAGGCACTGCTACGCCAACTTCCTCGCCATCTCCTTCGGCCGAGTTTTGAGCAAGGTTGTTAGCATCCACGCCGTTGAATTGGATGTTATTTGCCGTGGTCTTCTGTCCATTGGCTGTCACGTCCTGCGTTCCGCGTCCGAGTTCGGTAGCATCGGGCAGGCGAACTACGACTCCAGGAGAGAGCGAGAGAATCTGCGTGTAATTGCGATTGGCCAGGGGGAGGGCCTCAATTGCCTGCTGATCCACGGCGCGCCCCAGCGCAGAACTTTGCGTTTGCGCCATCTCCGCATCCGCCGTAACCTCGACAGTCTCGCCGACTTTGGCGAGGGCGAGATGAACTTCGACAGTACTTGTTTCGCTCACGATCACCGGCACAGCATGCGCGTCCTTCTCTTCGAAACCTTCTACTTTGACAGCTAAGGAATAGGAGCCAGGGGCAAGCAGTGGCACAGTGAATGCGCCATTTGCATTGGTCGCGGCGATTCGAGAGAGGTGCGTAGCTTCGTTCTCAATGGCGACGCTGGCCTTGGGAACAGCACGCCCCGAAGGATCGTACACTGTACCTTGAATCGCCCCGGTTCCCGGAGTTTGCGCATAGACCGAAGCGGCGAAAAGAAAGAGCGAAGCAGAGAATCGAGAGAGTGGGCGGGGAAACTTATACGTCATTGCATGCGCCACCTTAGTGGTTATTTGTGACTCGCCGTCAGATTACGAAGAAGAGACTGGATGGCTTGTCACACGCATGTCTTTAATTTGTCATTTGAGGAAGGGCCTCTGAACCGTGCGCCAGCCGTTTAGAGCGGCGAGAAAAGGCAAGGCACGCACCGCTTCGGTTCGACCTCGACGCCCCGAAGGACAGCGCCGAATCATTCAGGATTCAACCGGATATCCGAGCTCTTGAAGCCGGTTTTTCAATGCCAAGAGCCTTCGGTTGAGTTCTTCCTTGTCCTCTAAGCTGAGGTCAATTCTGGGCAGAAGCCGAAGGACTGTTTGGTAGGCCTCACGTGCGTTCTCGCGATTTCGCGTCCGGGCATCTTCGACGGCAGTAACCTCAGCGACGTTCAGAAACGTTTGCGCGAGATCCAAATCGGCGAGCAGAAACTCCAGCCCAATGCGATTGGATTGTGCAATCAAGCGCTCGGTCGTTTGGTCGATTGTGCCATTCATATTTGCTCCCTCTTCCTTAGAACGAATAGATGCTGGAAACGACTTTTGAAGAATGCTGCATTCTTCAAATTACGCGGGAAAATGATCGCTTGAGAACGCGCTTCGGCCAACAAAGAATCGTATATCCTTAGAAGCTGAGCGGGTAGGTCACCTATGGCGGACAGCGAATCGCAAAGAGAATATCTTCCAGAGGACCCAGAGAGCGTACACGTGCATGACCTCACTTCAAATACGGATGGGGCGGCCCTGACCGCCGACCAATCCGACAAGTCTCTGGGAACCGGAGGAAGTTCTCCTGCATTCGGGGTATCAATCGAGGCGGCATCGGAGACAGAGCACCAGGCCCCGGCGCTGCTTTATCCCGTTGTGGCTTTCGGAGCCTCGGCTGGCGGACTTCAGGCATTTCGGGAAATCCTCGAAAATCTCGACCCCAACACCGGGATGGCCTTTGTCCTGGTGACCCATCTGGCGCCGGACCAGAAGAGCTTCCTGTCGGAGATCGTAGAGCGATACACGCATATGCCTGTCCTGTCGGTCGAAGACCGGCAACGGCCCCTGCCCAATCATCTCTATGTTCTGCTGCCCAACCAGTCCGCCACCTTGCAGGAAGGTGTTTTCCACGTGGAGCAGCGCGCGGCAAACGAGCGCTTTCCCCGGACGATTGACCGATTCTTTAATTCGCTTGCAGCGGACCAGAAAAATCATGCCATTGGCGTTGTGCTCTCGGGCGCGGATGCTGACGGAGCACTGGGGCTAAAAGCCATCAAGGGCGAAGGGGGAATAGCCTTGGTGCAGAGCCCCGACACTGCAACGCACAGTGACATGCCGCGCAGTTCGATTGCCTCCGACCATGTCGATCTGGTCATTCCCCCTGCCGAAATCGCGTTTGAATTGGGAAGGCTGGCACAGCAGCTTTCGCGGCCGGAAGTGCGGTCCCTTGAAGCCGGCGCGATCTCCCACGACGATGAAGAATCGTTTCAGAGAATCCTGCAGATGCTGCGAGGTTTCTCAGGGCTCGACCTGCGGCAATATAAGCCGGATACGATTCGGCGCCGCATTGCGCGCCGCATGCTCCTGCTCCGGATCGAGCACCTGACTCAATACGCCAAAATCCTGCAATCCCGTACAGATGAACTCCGGAACCTTCAGGAAGATGTCCTGATTAACGTAACCCGCTTCTTCCGCGACCCCGCGTTTTGGGAGTCTTTGCGCTCCAACGTGTTGCCTGTGCTTCTCGAGGACCGGCCGCCGGAGAAGCCAATCCGCATCTGGTGCGCGGGCTGCTCCACCGGAGAGGAAGTATATTCGCTGGCAATCACGGTGCTCGAGCACCTTTCGCAACGCGGCCTGGATTCGCCGCTGCAAATCTTCGGAACAGACGCCAGCGACCAATCCATCGAGACAGCACGCGCGGCCACCTATCCGGACACCCTGCTCACCGAAGTCGCGCCCGAACGCTTGCGCCGATTCTTCGTGAAAGTCGACCGAGGCTATCAGGTAGCCAGGCGGGTACGCGATAGCTGCGTCTTTGCGCGGCAAAACCTCTGCGCGGATCCGCCGTTTCTCCATATCGATATTCTCAGTTGCCGCAACGTTATGATTTACTTCAACCCGGCTTTGCAGCGCCAGATGATCATGACGTTCCATTACGCGCTGGAGCCGGGCGGTTATATGTTGCTTGGTATGTCAGAAGGACTGCGCGATTACAGCGATGTGTTCAGCACTGTCGATCGAAAGAACAAGATCTATATAAAAACCGGGGCCAATCTTGCTTTCACGTATGAGACCCCGCGGAACTTCGCCATGAATCAGACCCAAGGCACTGTGCATACCCCCTTGATGGATACCGACAACAACATGTGGCCCGAAGTCGAGTTGCAGAGAGCCGCGGACCGCATCGTGTTGGCGCGGTTTGGGCCGCCGGGCCTGATCATCGACGAGCGGATGAATGTGCTCCAGTCACGAGGCGCAACATCGAGCTTCCTCGATATCACCCCGGGGGCCGTGAGTTGGAATTTGCTGCGCGTGCTCCGCGTTGGGCTGGTCAACGATGTCTCTACCGCGGTACAGCGGGCCATCCACGAAAACGTGCCGGCTTCCACGCACGCAGTGCTTCAGGACGCCCAGTCTGGAGAGCGCCACATCCAGGTAGACGTACTGCCGATCACGAGCATAGCGGCGCGTTCGAAATGTTTTCTGATTCTCTTTCAACCCGTTGCCAGTGACCCCGACGACAAGGTTTTGGACCAGCTGGCGCAACCGCAGCTCACGGTGGACGAGAAAGACCGGCTGGTCTCTCAGTTGCGCCAGGACCTCTCCACCGTGCGGTTTCATCTGCAATCGCTGGTGGAGGAACGCGACGCGCGTAACCAGGAACTGGTTTCGGCCAATGAAGAGATTCAGTCAGCCAACGAGGAACTCCAGAGCACCAATGAAGAGCTTGAAACAACCAAGGAAGAACTGCAAAGCGCAAACGAAGAGCTGCAAACAGTCAACGACGAACTGCAACAGCGCAACAATGTGTTGACGCAGACCGGCAACGACCTGACCAATCTCCTGAACAGCGTCAATATCCCGCTGCTGATGCTCACCAGCGATCTGCGCATTCGCCAATTCACTCCTCCGATGCAGCGGCTGCTCAGTGTTCGTCCTTCGGATATCGGCCGATCGATCAGCGAAATCCGGCTGCAGCTCAGCGTCGAGAACATCGAGCCAATCCTGACTGAAGTGCTTGAGACGCTGGGCACACGCGAACTGGAGGTGCAGGATCGCGAAGGCCGCTGGCACCTGCTGCGCATCCGCCCCTACCGTACGCCCGACAACAAAATCGAAGGACTCGTCGTAGTGCTGGTCGATATCGACCAGCTCCGGCGGAGCCAGCAGCACCTGGTCGATGCTCGCGATTTTGCCAGCCTGGTTGTCGAAGGCGTGCCCGTGCCGATCGTAGTGCTCAATACGGATTGCACGATTCGAACCGCTAATACCGCGTTTCGCAACCTGGCAGAGCTCCCGTCCAGGGAGTTGGAGAACCGGTCTCTGCCCGACCTCGCGAGTCTCCTTTGGGGCCTCAAAGACATCGGAGAAAAACTGGACAGCGTCCTGAAATCTCAACCCGGATCGATGCTTGAATTTGAGCATGATTCCACGGGATCTCAGCCTAAAACTCTGCTGATCAAAGCCCAGGCTCACTCCACTGACGGCGCCCGCGTCCTGTTGCTGATGATCGAAGACATCACCCTGCGCCGCGAATCGGAAAGGCTCTTCGCCCAGCAGAAGAAGGAACTGGAAGGCGAAATTGCCACTGTCGAAAGAAAACTGAATCGCACCCAGGAGGAACTCCGTGGGTTGACTGCGTATCTGTTCTCGATTCAGGAGGAGGAGCGGCAGCGGGTGGCGCGCGAGCTTCACGACGACATCAGCCAGAGGCTCAGCCTGCTGGACATGTTCCTGCACGCGCCGCCGAGCGATGGTTGGTCAAAGAACGATACCGACTGGTTGCAGTCCGCGCAGGAGCAGGTTCAATCTCTCAATACCGACGTTCGCCATATTTCGCATCGCCTGCACCCTTCCATTCTGAACGATCTCGGGCTGCCCGCCGCTTTGAAGGCCATGCTGACGGAATTCGGTGAACGGGAGGAGATGCCGGCGACCTTTACCACCGAGGATTTGCCCGAAAGCTGGCCGCCAGAGACGGCAACGGCGCTCTACCGCATCGCCCAGGAGGCGCTGCGCAACGTATCGAAGCACGCCGGAAAGACCCACGTGAAGGTGATCCTCTCCGGCAGCGATGGCCTGCTGAAACTACGGGTCATGGATTTCGGGGTTGGGTTCGATCCGGACGCGGAGAATCCAACCCACGGCCTCGGCATCATCTCGATGCAGGAGCGCGCCCGGCTCGCAGGCGGAACGTTGACCATGCAGTCTGCGCTGGGGAAAGGTACTACCGTCGCCGTCGATGTGCCCCTGGAACGACATGGCTAAGCGGCTGCTTCTGGCGGACGACCATCCGCTCATGATCGAGGGGTTGACTCGCCTGCTTGCCGACGAATTTGAGATTGTCGGCACCGCCATGGACGGGCGAGCGCTGCTTGACGAAGCAGTCCGGCTTAAGCCGGACGTGGTCGTCGTGGACGTGGGTATGCCGCGCATGAATGGAATTGAGGCAGCCGGACGGATCAAACAGCTGCTTCCCGCGACCAAGATCGTGTTCATCACCCAACAGATCGATCCCGCGTATCTCCATGCCGCCTTTGCTGCCGGGGCAAGCGGCTACGTGGCTAAGCAGTCCGCGTCAACTGAACTCATTACTGCCATTCAATTGGCCCTCATTGGCCGGTACTACGTAACCCCGCTCGCCGGCGTAGAGGCGGCAGAGTTTTCAAAGCTCAACTCCAGGCAAAACCCATCCGAAATGTTTGGCGCCAAGCTGACACCCCGCCAGCGCGAGGTTTTGCAGTTGGTAGCAGAAGGAAAGACCAGCAAAGAGATCTCAGTTCTCCTGAACATCTCTCCCAAGACGGTCGAATTTCACCGCAACGCTCTGATGGATGAGCTCGGCGTGCGCACCGTGGCCGAACTCACGCGTTATGCTATTTCGCGCGGAATCGTCAATCCCTGAGAACACGTCTCGCCCTGAAGTTCCAACGGCCTGGATTTGACCCTCCGGAGAGGTTACCGCCTGTGGAAACCTAGGGTAAATCCTAGTTCCCACTTGCCTTGAAAGAGACCATCTTTCTAATGAAGTCGTGCGGCGAACTCCATCGCATGAATCCGACCGAACCAGTGCGCTGGGATCTGATCCCTTCAGGCTGCCCCCTGCTTGAGATCCCGGCATAACAAACACAGCCGTAGCGCCAGAGTCCGGATTGCGCCCAATCGGCCAATGACCCGAGGAACATACACCATGTCCACACCCCACGCGGCAGCTCCGACGGATCGTCCTGAATTCTACGATCTCAATTTGACCTGCGCCATCTGCAATGGCAGCTTTGTTTTCACAGCGGATGAGCAGCTCTTCTTTTTCGAGAAGGGATTTCAGCACGCCCCTAAGCGTTGCAAACGATGCATGGCGAATCGCGCCGCCCGAAAATGCAAGGTGCGTGCAGAGACGCATGCGCAATGCGCCTGCTGCGGAACTTCGACCACGGTGCCGTTCATCCCCAGCCAGGGTAGGCCGGTTTTATGCCACGCCTGCTTCCAAAGCAACAAGGCCGCGGCTGCTCCACCCGCATTGGTGGCCTGAACCTCGACCTCAAAAGGCGGGGTCTGCCATGCCTTGGAGATCTACTATCTGCCGTCCAAACTGTGACCCCCGAACCATGAAAACGCAAGCAGCTGTGTACGACGACGACGAATCAGTGTCTCAGGCTATTCGACGGTCACGGATTTCGCAAGATTGCGTGGCTGATCCACGTCGCACCCGCGGCGCACCGCAATGTAATAGGCCAGCAGTTGCAAGGGAACAATTTCGATCAGCGGGGAGAGCAGCTCGAAGGTCGGCGGCACATAGATGACATGCTCGACGAGGCTGGCGATGGTTGAGTCTCCCTCAGTGGCGACAGCAATCACGCGCCCCGAGCGTGCGGTCACTTCCTGGATATTGGAAAGTGTCTTTTCATAACGCAATTTGGATGCCGGGTCGGCCTCGTCGCGCGTAGTTAACACAACCACAGGCAGGGTTTCGTCGATCAACGCGTTGGGCCCGTGTTTCATCTCGCCGGCCGGGTACCCCTCGGCATGAATGTACGAAATCTCTTTGAGCTTGAGCGCGCCTTCCAGCGCAATCGGAAAATGGATGCCACGGCCAAGATAGAGAAAGTCGCGAGAGTTGGCGAATTCCTTGGCCAGTTGCTCGCATTGATTGGAGCGCACGCGCAAAACTTCTTCAATCCTGGCAGGAACGCGGCTTAGCTCTTCGATAAGCGCGACGGACTGTTCCTTGTTGAGCCGTCCTCGCAGTTGGCCTAGTTTAGTTGCCAGCAGAAAGAGCGCAGTAAGCTGCGCGGTGAAGGCCTTGGTGGAGGCGACACCGATCTCCGGGCCGGCATGCGTATAGATGGCGCCGTGCGCCTCGCGCGCCACCATGGCGCCGACGACATTGCAAATAGCGACAGTCTTCGAACCCAGGCTCTTCATTTCGCGTTGCGCGGCAAGCGTGTCCGCAGTTTCCCCCGACTGGGTAATGAGCAGCCCAAGTGCATTGCGGTCCGGAATCGGGTTGCGGTATCGATACTCGCTGGCGTAATCGACGTCAACGGGGAGGCGCGCCAGGCGCTCAATCATGTACTTGCCTGCCAGCGCTGCATGCCAGCTGGTGCCGCAGGCGGCGATGTTGATACTCGATGCGATGGCGAGTTCTTCGTCGTCGATTTCCATTTCGCCCAGGAAGATCTTGCCTGAATCGAGCGAGACGCGGCCCAGCGTCGTGTCGCGAATGGCGCGCGGCTGCTCCCAGATTTCCTTGAGCATGAAATGCTTGTAGCCGCCCTTTTCCGCTTGAATCGGGTCCCATGAAATACGGGTCAGTTCGCGCTGAATCGGCTTGCCATTGAAGTCAGTCAACTCGACGCCACCTGCAGTCAAAATGGCCATGTCACCGTCGGCAAGGAAGTAAATATTCCGCGTGTGGTGCAGAATGCCCGGCACATCGGAGGCAACGAAGGACTCGCCTTCCCCTACGCCGATCACGACCGGAGGGCCAAAGCGGGCGGCGACAATCTTGTTCGGTTCGGCGGCAGAAAGAACACCCAGAGCAAAAGCTCCAGTGAGACGCTTCACCGCGCACCGCACGGCCTCTTCCAGCAGAATTGGAGTACCCGCGGCCTCGGCATCTTTCTGCACCTGCTCGATGAGATGAGCGATGATCTCGGTGTCCGTCTCCGTCACAAATTTGTGGCCTTGCGCGGTCAGTTCGCGTTTCAGGTCGAGATAGTTTTCGACGATGCCGTTATGCACCACGACGATCCGGCCCGTGCAGTCGCGATGCGGATGTGCATTCTCTTCAGTGGGGCGGCCGTGTGTAGCCCAGCGGGTGTGGCCGATACCGAAGGTTCCCTGCAAAGGATGTTCTTCGAGTGCGTCTTCCAGGTTGCCCAGCTTCCCCGGGGCGCGACACACCTCGAGAACGGCCGAATTCGGGCTGCCCACCGCGATACCCGCCGAGTCGTAACCGCGATATTCAAGGCGCCTGAGCCCCTCAATAATGACAGGGACAACCTTCTTCGAACCGACGTACCCTACAATTCCACACATAGAAGGATTCTATGCGACGAACGGAGGAACGCCGTCACGGGAAGGTAACGGCACTGGCATCACAGAAGTTGTAGCTGAAGCTGCGCAGGCTATTCCTCGATGCGGTACGTGAACTCTTCGATCACCGGATTGGTCAACACCTCGCGAGCGATCCGTTCCACCTGGGCGCGCGCGGCATCCGCAGCCATGCCGTCCGCCAGCGAAAGGGCGAAATATTTCCCCTGGCGCACCGCCGTTACGTCGGCAAATCCAATCTTGCGCAGGGCGTTCTGGATCGTCTGTCCCTGTGGATCCAGGACCGATGCCTTCAAAGTGACATAGACATGCGCCTTCATTATCCGTGATTATATAAGGGTCTGCTCACGTTCCCCGGACGGTGGCGTTTTGATCGCATCCTTAGGTTCCGGCATCTAAGCTGGAAATGTCCCCTGACTTCCGCCCGGCCCGCACGCCGGATCCCTTCCCCTCGTGTTAAAAGGAGAAAGAAAAAGATGGTTAACTATCTGGAGCTGCCTGTTGGCGACCGATCCCCCGAAGTGTTTCGCTGCGTAATTGAAATACCGAAGGACGCCACCAACAAGTTTGAATATGACAAGCAACTGCACGTTTTCAAGCTCGACAGAAATCTGCATTCCCCCGTGCACTATCCGGGCGACTACGGATTCATTCCCTCAACGCTGAGTGACGATGGCGACCCGCTCGATGTCCTGGTGCTTGTTCCCAGCCCCACCTTTCCTGGCTGCGTGCAGGAGGTGCGCCCGATTGGCTTGCTGGAGATGCTGGATCAGGGCGTTCTCGACGAAAAGGTTCTCGCGGTCGGCAAGAACAACCCGCGCTACACCAATGTGTGGAATTACACCGATACCTATCCCCACATGCTCAAGGAGATTACTCACTTCTTCTCCATCTATAAGGACCTTGAAGGCAAGCGAGTGGAAGTGAAGGGCTGGCACGATGCTGCCTATGCACGCGATCGCGTTTTGCGGGCAATAAAGATGTTTGACGACTCCAAAGTAAAGCAATCAGCAACAAAACAGAAGCAACCAAAGGAACAGCACGCAAAGTAGTTGCCGCAGAAGCAGACCGTCCTCGCCGGGCGGTCTGCTCATCAGGGCATCAATCACCGCGTACGGTCGTACTTCAAGCGACAGCGCGTGCGGCAGAGGGACTTCCTGTCAAGCTTGCGGAGGGCAAATGGGAGCATCCGCTCCTGTCTTTCAACCGGAAGATGCGCAAGTGACTATGATCACTGCACGTTGCGCTAGATGACTTTAGATTTGTCGTGGGTCAAGCGAAGCTGGCGACACCGGCCGCCTATTCTAAAATCGAATCATTACCAGATCTAAAGCAGTCTATTGAAAAACATAGAATTCAGCCTGCCTCTTTGAGTTGCCTCCGGTGATGACATCGTGATCGATGGCGCGGCCTCGGTCGATTGCAACGCTAGCCAACATTGGATTGGGGTTTTTATATGCGACTCATTCTTCATACAAGCGCAAGGTCCGTTCGATTCACTCGCCTGCTCAAGGCATTTCAGGCATTTCAGAGCGACTGCCACTCCATCGGCTTCCTCGAAAGCCAGTCGACAAATCTCCGCAGGTCCTCCACTCTAGCAAACGAGTCGCTTTACCGCCGGGCTCGAGCCCTCTTTGTCGCAACGGGGCCTCGCACCCACATGAATTTTTGGGCGACAACTCTGACTGCGACCGTCTTCCTGTTCCTGTCTGGACCCGTCAATGCTCAGGCACAGACGGCAACGATCAACTGGACCAATGTTCATCAGGTGATCGACGGCTTCGGCGCTTCCGACTTTACGGGCGGCGGAAGCATGTCCCCAGCCCAACAAGCGTTTTTCTTTGGTACCGGATCGGGACAACTTGGTCTCTCGATTCTCAGAGTGGCTGTAACAAACAATGGCGGTTCTCCGGGCAGTTGTTCCAGTGTGGGAACAAACTGCGCGGGCACCTTTGTAAGCGATATGCAGGCCATGATCGCGGCTGGCGGGAAGGTTTACGCTTCCCCGTGGTCTCCGCCAGCTGCCTATATGACCAATGGAAGTGTCGATTGCACGGCCGGATCGGGGAATGGCGCGCTGTCTTCAGGCAGCTACGCGGACTATGCGACGTGGCTTGCAAACTTCGTGCAGAGCGTGCAGGGGCAGGGCGTAGCTCTCTCGGCGCTCTCGATCCAGAACGAGCCGGACGGATGCTACAGCTATGACAGCGCCCTCTGGACTGCGGCGCAGATCGATACTTTCATCAAGAGTAATCTTGGGCCGACGTTCTCCTCAGACGGCCTTTCGACGCTGATCTTTGCGCCGGAGACCGGGAATTATGCCAAACTCACTGGAGCAAATGGTGGTTCGGCCTGCGGAACGGATTCGTCGTGCTCGAACTACCTGGGCGGGTATAGCTGGCATGATTACGACGCCAATCTGAGCGGAACAAACAGCGTCTCAGCAGACTCTGTGCCTTCCGGTTGGGCAGGCGGAAAGAAGTGGTGGGAGACCGAGACTTCGTGCGGCTCAGGTTTCGGTCCCAGCTTCTGCCAGTCCGGCTATAACACAAACATCACTGACGCGCTCAACTGGGCCGCGGTGGTCGATCAGCGTATGCAGGATGGCGCCAACGCGTGGCTCTACTGGCGATTTCTCGAAAGCGGCGATGACGAAGGTCTAACCGCCGCGATCAGTGGGGGTAACGTGGCCCTGCGAGCCTACATGCTGGGCCAGTACGGAAAATTCATTCGCCCTGGGTATGTTCGCATCGACGCGACCCACAATCCCGCGAGCGGAGTCAGCGTCTCAGCCTATCAGAACACAAGCACGAATACCGTAGCGATAGTTGCGACCAACTACACTGGTTCCGATGTGTCGCAAGCGTTTACCATAACCAATGGCCCTACCTTTCCGACACTGACTCCCACGACCACCTCTGCGAGTTTGAACCTCGCGGCACAGTCAAACGTATCCGTCTCGGGTAATTCCTTCACCTATACTCTGCCTGCGGAAAGTATTACAACGTTCGTCGGTAGCTCTTCGCTTCCGCCGCCCCCCTCGAACCTCTCCGGTACGGTGGTGCAATGAGATTGTGAAAACGCAGTGAATGCCTACCGAGCGAAAAACCCGCACAGAATGTCAGTCCGCCGCCGGCGCCGTGGCCAGCCGGCGGCGGGCTAGCGGCACTGCAGTAAGCCAGTAGAGTACCGGTCCCAGCAAGGCAACACCGCACGCAAAGGCAAGAGCTGAGGTGGAGCCCGTCAGCTTTTCCCCACGCGCTGCGTAAAGCGCGTAGCCGATCAGCACGGTCGGCCCCACAGCCAGAGCACAGGCGAACGCCAGATTGCCCGCCTTGAATGGCCGTTTTAACTGCGGCTCGCGAATCCGCAAGACAATAAGGGCCACAAACTCAAGCAGCAGGCTTGATCCATAGAGAATCAAGTCGATGGAAATAAGCCGCTCAAAAGGCAATCGCAACGCCAGCGCCCATCCAAGTCCGCAAAGCAACACGCTCACCCAAGGCACGCCCCGCTTGTTGCGAAGAGTAAGCACACTCGGCAAAAGACCGTCCTGCGCCATTGCAAGCGGAAGGCGTGTGTAGCTCATCATCAAGGCGTTGAACATGCCGACGCCGCAGATCATACCGCCTGCAACGACCGCATCGGCGAGAATCTTACCCCCGATGGCGCCCCCCGTAACCGCCCACGAGCCAGTGGAGAACCCCTCCGGTGAGAGGCCCGCCACCGCCATGGCCGCGAGCGGAAGAATATAAGTGAACGCCGTGAGTATTGCTGCGCCTACCATCGCGCGAGGATAGTTACGCTGCGGGTTTTCGACTTCCTGCGCAACCGTTGATGCGTTGTCCCAGCCCATGTAATTCCACAGCGCCACCAGCACGGCCGTTGAGAGCGCTGAACTCGAAACGGGCTGGCCCCATTGCACGACAGGATGTAACGTGATGCCACGCCAGGCGGCCAGGACCATGAATATGGCAAAGGGCAAGAGAAGCAGAGCAAACAACCCTACCGAGCCCTCGCCGACCACTGGAGCGCCGCGCAAGTTCCAGACGCAACAAACCGCCACCACGGCCAAAGACAATAAATAGCCGTTCCACCCCGCCGTAAATGCGGAATTGAATTTGCCCAGATAGAGAACGAAGATAGCCGGGTAAATGGCCATGTCGAAGATGCTCGCAGAAAGCGAAAGCCACCCCTCCTGGTATCCCCAGAAAGGACCGAGCGCCCGCCGTACCCAGATATAAAACCCACCCTCCGCAGGAAGCGCGCTGGCCAATTCGCCAATCATGAGCGCCGTTGGGAGCGACCAGAGGATCGGCAACACGAGAAGAATAAGGATGGCGCGGGCGAATCCGGCCCCGCCCAGAATATCCTCGATGCCGTAGGGGCCGCCTGACACCATGAAGTAAGTCGCAGCAATCAGCGGCAACATGCGTAACTTCCGCCGAATTGGTCGAGAAGCAAGACCCATAGCGTGAATCTAGCAATATTCTATGGACCGACAAAGCGAAAACTGATCTCCGGCCAATCGCGCTCCACGCGCGGGGGCGCGTCTGGAAAACCGAGCCACACATCCAACACGGCAACTGCCAAAGCTGGCCGGACTTTAATCCTCCTGGAGATTCGGATTAAGGATTGGAAGCGACCCATGCGGATCAACGAGCCCTTCGCCCAGAAATAGAAGAACCTCAAACCAGCCAGATTCAAAGGGCAGGGGTCGTTTGTATTCGACATCCGGTATAATCCCCCTTGAGACCCGGAGAGATGGCCGAGTGGCTGAAGGCGGCGGTTTGCTAAACCGTTATAGGGTCAAAAGCTCTATCGGGGGTTCGAATCCCCCTCTCTCCGCCAGCCCCCCCCACCCGCGTCCCGTGAAGCTTCCCTTTTGACCACGAGGCAGCGCGATTTCCTGCAGGCTTGATCGAACGCAAACGACTCCCTACTCGGCTCGCCGTGCCTGCATAGGTTCGACCGAAGCGGCGCGGCGTGCGGGAATGATGGAAGCCGCCAGCACGAGCAGAAATATCGAGACGGCGGCCAGCACGATGACGGCTGGGTCAAGCGGGTCGACCTGCGTCATGGGGTACGTAGGAAATGGCAGAAAGAAAGCCAACAAGGATCAGTGTGCTGATGCGGGCGTGCTGCTCAGAATCCTCGAAGTGGATCGGTAGCGATGGAAGTCGCGGAAGCGAATCTGGTTCAGCTCCAGCTTATTCTTGTTGCTCCCTTTCCGCAGGACGATCTGCGCTCCGATCGGGAGCAGGTACTGCTGGCCGCTGATGGAGGCATAGTCGTAGTCGGCACTGAGGAGGGCCTCGCGGATGGGATACCTCTTCGGCACGTCGTCTGCGATTTGAGTGATGCGCCGAACCCCGTGCGTGGCGCCGTCGATGTAAACCATACCGTGATAGCCAACGAAGATCACTTGCATGGGACCGACGCGGAGAGAGAGGTTCGAGTTCTCTTGAGCGACGCGGTATTTGAAGACCTGCACGGTTCCATCACCGAGCGCACCGGTTTCAGACCATGAGAACTCCGCCTTGGCGGCGGGCCGGAAGAGACCGCGAACGAGACCGCCGAAGACCCCGGCGCTGGAGATACCACGTTCCGGATCGGAGCTGCTGTTACGGCTTTTTTTGTGGCCTTTTTCATATTCCTGAAATTGCCAGTCTTCCTGATGGTCGAAGTAGTTGAGCTGGCCGGTGAGCGTATCGATGTGTTCCCAGTTGTTCCCGCGATTGGAACCGACAAATCGCTCGGTGACTTGCTCGCAGGTGAAGTTTGGCAGAGAATCCCAATAATCGTTTGCGTATTGCGCGGCTTCGGCGAGGAGAGACTTGATCTCGCCGTCGGAGGGACGCTGGATGGGATTCGCAGAGACGGAGATGGCCAGAGGACCGGCAGGCCGGGCGATGGACTCAAGAGCCGGGCCTGAGGTGCCCGACTCAGAGCCTTCCACGCCGCTGAGAGTGAACGAAGTATCCGACTCCGCGGTCTTTCCATCCTGGGTGAGAAGTGCCTCCACTTGGTATGCCCCATCCGTTGCGGGATTGAGGGAAAAGCTATTGAGGTAGGAAAAGTACTCTGCTCCGCGAACCTGGCGCGCGACCAACGGCGCGCTGCCCAGTATCTGTCCATCGCGGAGCACCTTGATCTCCAACTTTGCTGGCTGTGGCGAATGGGGGTTGTCGTGCACAACCAAATAAATGGAGACCCTGTTGTCGCCCGAAGGCAGGGCGCCGGAAAGATTCGGCGTAACGCGACTTTTGTCGTCGCGTAGGGGATCGGTCGTGTCGTCGTCATTGGCCGGAACGGGATCCGTCCGCCGTACGAGGATAAGTTTGCTGAGCGAGGGCGCGTCCGATTGGCTCGATACCTCGAAGGGAATGAGTCGCGCCGCGGCCTTGCCGCTCGTTGTTTCGACGAGCAGGACTTCCACCGTGTATTTGCCCGGGGGCACGGTGAAGTGACGCTGTAGCGAGATGACCTCGGTGCCTTTGGCGCCGGCCTTCGGCAAGACGACGCGCTGCGGGGTGTCGGAACTGAAGTGCGCGGCCACGGCGCCGGTCTGGTCCTTCACGTCGGCGATCATCGTCAGGTGCACGAGAGAAGTGGGAGAATTTGCGTCTTTCGGAATATCGAGGCCTTCGGTCGGAACTTCAATGGCCATCGTAGTCCGCCTTCCCTCATCGCTATCGCCCATGTCGAGAATTGCTGCACGGAACGGAAATTGCGAAGGCAGGGGCGAGGATTTCAGCAGCTTCAACAGGGGCAGCTCGAAGGGCTGCACGCGGCTCCCGTCCGCTGAAGGGGGCGGCAACGCCAGATAGCCTGTCTGGGTGCGGATCCTGAGTCCCGTGCGAAGCGGTTTGACGGCAAGCGGATGAAGCTTTCCCATCGTATTCCTCACTTCGGGGGAGAAAGGACGCTTCGTAATAGGTCGTCATGTCTCCGATAAGTTGATGCATGGCCTTCATGCCATTTCCATTGAAATAGGTACCCCCTGTTGCCTCGGCCAGGTGCTTCAGGTCAGTGTCCACGGGCGCGTCTTCCACGACATCCAGGGTGCCTTCGCCGGAGCCGAGGGTGGCCGTCCTCCCTGGTATTTTGGACTGACTTAACATGACAGCGACACCCTCACTGCCCGCATCCATTGCCCTCACCTGCCATCCATGGTGGCCGAGCGAAGCACCGTCGACGACATGGATACCGACACCGGCCTGATTGGCCGATCCGACCAGGGACTCGATGGCCTGCCTGTCGGCTTGATTGATCCGATCGGGGTGCGCTGAGTCGGCGACGCCGGAAGGCTGGTTGGCCGATCCGATGAGGGCCGCCGTAGTCTGCTTCTCGGGATCGTTGAAATGGTCCTGATGCAATGAGCTAAGATAGATGATGGTTTTTCGTCCTGCGAGATCCTGCTGCGACTGCACGAGCGCCAATAGGGATGAGAGGGACGGCGAGATACGGCGGTCTTGCGCGATGCGAGGCGAGTTTCGGAGCGCCGCATAGATGGACTGCGCCTCCAGGCGCTCGCTTGCCGCGACCCTCTTGCCGGTGGAATCGGCTCCGCTAAGAGCGATCGAGACGATTTCCTTCTCGGACACAGCGGCATGACCTTGGTCTCTGGAGGCGAGCGGTCCTGTGGCGGCTTGTATGGCGGCTTCGATTGCGTTGAGGTCGGAGGTATATCCCTGCTGAAGATGGAGCCTGGAATCGATGCTGAATACCGAGAATTCAAATCCACTTTCGGAGAGCATGGAGAGAATCTTCAAGGCCGCATCGCGGGCAGTCTCGATCCGGGACGAATTCCTCTGCCGCCCGTCCTTTTCCGCGGGGAATGGATCGAAGACAAAGCTGACGAGCTGTTTGGCCTTCTGTTGTTGGTCGACAAGCCGGAGATTATCCAGTTTGACGGGAGATCCTTCGTCGGTGATGGTCAAATCGTCCGGCTTTAGGTCGAGAACGGGCTTGTCTCGCTTGTCATGTGCGGAAAGATAGAGTTGCATGGCATCCACAGCGCTCGACGAGGCCGGCGCCGGAGGCGCAACTGCCTGCTGCGCGCGGGCAAAAAGAAGAGAGTTTGCGAGAGCCGCACCTAACAACATGCTCCATACCAAACGATTGCTCATTCGATTCCGCACCGGCGCGGAAGATCGCCCCCAACGTCGCCAAACGTTTTCATTTCTATTGATCCCATGAAGCGAAGCGCCGCTGAATCGCGCATCCAAACCGAATGAAGCAGGAGGCAACGGATATGTCGTTTATTCCCCGGAAAGTATAGCTCAGCCGAGTGGCACTTCTGCAGAGATTTCGCTGATGGGGTAATGGCAAAGCGCGCATCTGCGATGCTTCTTCGTGCGATGTGACGTCAGCGTGGCGCGCGGAACATCCGCGCCTCGATACCTACAAGCCTCATCTTCACGCCGCTCCCATTTTTAGCAATAATGAAGGTGACATGTCCAAGCAACAATTTCAGACTGAAGTCAGCCAGCTCCTCCAACTCATCGTCCATTCGCTTTATTCTCACCCGGAGATCTTCCTCCGCGAGCTAATCTCCAACTCCTCCGACGCGCTCGACAAGCTCCGTCTGCTCACCCTCGTTGACGACCAATACAAGGCCCTCGTCGGCAATGGCATCGATCCGCCGCGCATCGATCTCGAACTAGACGAGGACAAGAAAACCCTCACCATCTCCGACACCGGCATCGGCATGAACGAGGAAGACCTCGTTTCTCACCTCGGCACCATCGCCCGCTCGGGGACGAAGAGCTTCCTTGCCCAGCTCTCCGGCGACGCCAAAAAGGACTCCAACCTGATCGGAAAATTCGGTGTCGGCTTTTATTCCGTCTTCATGGTGTCCGACAAGGTCGAGGTCGCCTCTCGCAAAGCCGGCGACGACAAGACCTTCAAGTGGACCTCCGACGGCAAGACCGGCTTTGACATCGAAGAGGTTTCCGGCGAAGCCGCACGCAAGATAGCCGGAACCACCGTGCTGATCCACTTCAACGATGAAGGCGTGCAGTATGCCAACAGCTGGCGGCTCCAGGAGATTGTCAAAAAGTACTCCAATCACATCGCCTTCCCCATCTTTCTCACCTATGACAAGAGCGAGTGGAACGCGGAGAGGAAAGAATCGATCAAGACCCGTGTCACCGAGCAGGTCAACGCCGCCAGCGCCATGTGGCAGCGCCCCAAATCCGAGCTCAAAGACGAGGACTACAAGGAGCTCTATAAATCGCTCACCGGCGACTGGGAAGACCCGCTCTTCTGGTTCCACACCCGCGCCGAAGGCACGCTCGAGTACACCACGCTCTTTTACATTCCCGCCAAGGCTCCCCTCGATCTTTACCAGGCCGACTATAAAGGCGGCGTCAAACTCTACGTCAAGCGTGTCTTCATCATGGACGACTCCAAAGACCTGCTCCCGCAATACCTGCGCTTCGTGCGCGGCGTCATCGACTCCGAAGACCTCCCGCTCAACGTCTCGCGCGAGATTCTGCAGCAGAACAAGATCCTCGCGACCATCAAGACCACAAGCGTCAAGAAGATCCTCTCCGAATTGAAAGCCATCGCAGCGAACGAGAAGGAAAAGTACGCACGGTTCATCGCGGAGTACAACCGCCCCCTTAAGGAAGGCTTGTACGGTGACTTTGCTAATCGCGAGACACTCCTCGACCTCGTCCGCTTCAAGTCAACGAAGGTCGAAGGCCTCACCTCGCTCGCCGAGGCCAAGGAGCGGATGCAGCCGGAGCAAAAGGCGCTCTACTACATCACCGGCGGCTCCGAGAGCATGCTTCGTAGCTCGCCCTTGATCGAGATCTACAAGAAGAAAGACATCGAGGTGCTCATCCTCGACGACGATATCGACGAGATCGTCTTTTCCTCCGTACCCAAATACGGCGACATCGACCTCAAAGCCGTCAACAAATCTACGAGCGGCGACGACCTGAAGGACGACTCCACTGCCGACAAGAGAGAAGAACTGAAGCCGCTGCTCGATAAGATCAAGGCCACCCTCGGCGAAGCCGTCAAGGAAGTTCGTGCCTCCTCGCGCCTCGCCGACAGCCCATCCGTGATCGTCTCCGACCAGGACGAACCTTCAGCCCGCATGCGCCAGATGATGCAGGCCATGGGCCAGAAAGACCTGCCGGAGCTGCAACCCACGCTCGAGATCAACCCCGACCACGAGATCATCAGGAAACTGCTCGCCGACCCGAACTACAGCAAGATAGAAGACGCCGCCTGGCTCCTCTTCGACCAGGCGCTGCTGCTCGAAGGCGTTCCGCTGAAAGATCCGGCCACCTTCGTCCAGCGCTTGAATCGAGTGCTGAATCAATCCATCTAAAATCCAAAACGCAAACGGCTCTTACCTGATTTCATCTCCGAAAGATTCATAATGCGACACGCCGAGCGTGGCGCACACAGGAGTGCGTGGGCATCTTCACGAAGGAGAGTGGAGATAAACCTAGTGATATCTGTCGCGATTGCCGAACCATCCTTCTGAAACTTCGCCGTTTTCCCAGCCTGCTTACTTTCATGTGACCTGCGGTGATTTTCGTCACGTGCTTAGGCCCTTTGCCTGCTATTCTGGCGGCAAATTCATTCCTATTTTTTAATCCTGAGCAGGGGCCCTTGTACGAGTTCTCCGGTCTCTGATCCGGATGGATGGTAACGGCCTCTTCATGAAGTCTTCATACCTCGTGTTTCTTGCGCTGCTTGCAAGTGCGGTGCCCGCCTTCGCCAACGTAACCATCAATAGTCCAGGAGAGAACGCCAGGGTGGTTTCGCCTTTCTGGCTCTCCGCCAACGCCAGTCCCTGTTCCGCGCAGCCCGTCGCCGCTATGGGCTACTCCTTTGACAACAGCACAAACACCAGCATCATGAATGGCGCGTCTTTGAGCGCCGTGATTGGCTTTGCGACCGGCGCGCATGTGCTCCACATCAAATCGTGGGGCAATCATGGGGCGTCTTGCGTCACTTCGATCAACCTCACGGTCGTTCCGCCACCTACGTCGGCAATCCCGTCGTATGCCATCAAGAGCACGGCACTCCAGACGTACGGTAACTGGGAGGCCGCTAACGACATTGCAACGGGAGGCGGAAGTTCCAGCGGCATTATGGGGATTGTGAGCGCGCCTTCTCTCAGTGGTTATGCGCGCGAGTTCACGGCCACTTATTCAAATTCCAGTGGCGAACGCTTCGATCTGCCATTCGGCGTGGACACGGAATCCAGAAACTTCTTCTACGATGCCTGGATCGATATCGCCGGACCATCCAATGATATTGCCAACATTGAATTGGATATGAACCAGGTGATGGCCAACGGGCAGACTGCGATCTATGGATTCCAGTGCGATGGCTACTCGGGAACTTGGGATTACACCGTCAACGCCGGAACTCCCCAACATTTTTCCGACACCTGGCGACACTCCTACTCCGAATGCAATCCCCGCGAATGGTCGACGAATGCCTGGCACCATATCCAGATCAGCTATTCGCGCGACCTGGCGGGCAACGTAACTTATAAGTCGGTTTGGTTGGATAACATCGAAAGCGATCTGTACTTAACTGTCCCCTCGGCATTTGCTCTGGGTTGGGGGCCAACTCTCCTCACTAACTTCCAGATTGACGGGCTCGGAGCTTCGGGGTCAGCCAAAGTTTATCTGGATAACCTGACCATCTACCGCTGGTAGCTCATCCGCAACTAGGTCTCTGACCGCTTGAATTTGTGCGAGCTCCGTGCCCCATCCATTCGCTTTTTTCTAGCGAATGGGTGGGAAACCACGAACGTCAAAGGAACGAAATCAGCCAGTCGCGGTACTAGGTTGACCCATAGATATCGGCCGGCTTAAGACGCCTGGAAAGCAATTACTCCGGAAACATATCGGAGTGAGGAGGAGCTTTCCAGGCGGGTCTATTTCCAATCGACTCCATCGGCGCAGTATCTGGCGTCTTAAGAAATATTGCGCTTAAACCGCAGCACCTTCACATTGAAATCGTGATGGAGCTACTTTCGCGCCGCTTCTGCTTCCGCCAGCCAGCCGCGCCGGAGCCTCTCCGCTGGGATACTCGACATATAGGGTTTGATGTCCAGAATCGGCGTTCCCTCCAGCATATCGACTCCGCGAACAAAAAGTGATCCTCTCTCGCGGCGCAGAAGTTCCACGACCGTCAGCCCAATCGGATTCGGACGCCGCGGCGAGCGCGTGGCAAATACGCCATGCGGTTGGTTGTCCACAGGCGGCGCTCCGACCAGATCGAAGCCTTCAGACCGATCGAACACCCACAGTACAAATAGATGAGAGAATCCCTCAACATCTTTCAACCCTGCCTCAAACTCCGGCAGGAATTCAAGGACTCCTTCCGCGTCATGCCTCGCTCCAAGCCCTTTCGGAATGGCTGAGGTTTCCTTGTACGGGGTGCGAATAAATCCGATTGCTTGTGGCGTGAACATTGCTTCAGCCTCCAGGTATCCATACTAAAGCGCATTGGCAAGGTTGGAGGCGGGCGCCGCAGTGGCAGGCTTCCGCTCGCGCGAATTCGCGCAAAAGCAACGGCCCGCGCGAAAGTTGCGCGGGCCGTTGCTGCTCAATGCACCAACATCAGAACATGACCTTCAGGGCGAATTGGAGGATGCGCGGCTCGAATGTGCTGGTGATTTGTCCGCCGCCGCTCGGAACGCCTCCGGTGATTGCCGAAAGCGGCGGCGTGGCGCCGGTGCCCAGAGTCGTGCTAGCGGCGATGGTGCCCTGGCTTCCGCTGATGTTCCCGGGCAGATAGAAGTTGGTGTGGTTGAAGACGTTGTAGGCCTCGGCACGGAACTCGACTTTCAGGGTTTCGATCGGAGTGCGGAACGTCTTGTTCAAATCGAGGTCGGTTTCGTTGAATGGAGGAGTACGGCCCGGATTACGCGAAGCACTGCCAAACGGGCTGAGATAGTTTTTGGAAGCATCCTGGGCGGGCGGAATCACGAAGGCTGAGTAATTGACGTAATTCACGTAGCCGGTGTTGGCCTGGCGCGAAGAGGTTCCCTGGGTAACTTTCTTTCCCGGCACGACATTCGGACGGTATTCGTTGGCGCCGCGGTAGGTGGCTGAGATCTGCGGAGAGACCTGCTGGTTCGCGGTAGGCGAGTAAGTTAAGTTGAAAGGGGTACCGGCTTGCGCAGTGTTAATGGCGCTAATCTGCCATCCGCCAATGACACTATCCAGCAAACTGTTCGCGTTGGAGAGGAGTTGCCGCCCGCGCCCGACAGGAAGCTCGTAGACCAGGCTGGTAACGTTGGCCACCGGCAGATTGTAGTCTGACTGAGCATAGTCCGCCGAGGGGTTGAGGCCGTTCTGCGGCGAGGGTGTGTTGCCTTCGAGAGAGGCCGAGGCGTTGTCGAGCGAATGCTCCCAAGTAAACGAGTTGAGCAACGTCAGCCCCGCCACGAAGCGCTGTTCGTAGCGAACCTGAAGGGCGTTGTAGTTGGAATAGAACTCGTTCAACGCCTCGGTAATATCGCTGGGCCAGTTCGCGTACGCTCTCTGGACGTTTGCGGTGCCGAGGGTGGAGAGAACGCGCTGATTTGCATTCCTGAAACCCTCAAGATGAAGTCCATGGTTGCCGACATAAGCCACGTCCAGAAGGGTATTCTTCGTCAGCTGCCGCTGCACGCTGAGGAAGTAGTTCTCGACATAGCTGTCAGACCTGTTCTTCGGCACCCATGTGATATTGTCGGTGGCCGGATTGAATGTGGTGACCAGGCCTGTCGGGAATCCCTGGTCGGAACTCACATAGCAGCTCGGCGTTGTCGATCCGACTTTGATGATTTGCGCCGGGACCGGGTTGCAGTGGTTCGTGGCACTCGGCGTGGGCTGGACAACCGCGGCGAACTGAGCCTGGGGAGCGTTGATGCCTGTGATATCGCCCGAGCCGGCCCTGGTGTAGTGGGCGTAGCCGGTGCCGAAGCCGCCGCGGATAGCGGTGTTTGGCGTAACCGCATAGGCGAACCCGACACGAGGCGAGAAGTCAGTATAGTCGGGGTTAACCAGCGTCTTGCCGTAGGTGCCGCCTGGACTCACTGGCGTAATGCCGTTGCCCGCCACAGCTCCTGGAGCAATGGTCAACACAGTTTGCGAGGCGGGATCGAAGTTCGAAATGTAATCGTGTTGCTCCGAGAAAGGCGAGCCATACTCCCAGCGCAGGCCAAGGTTCAAAGTAAGGTTGGGAAGAACCTTCCAGTCGTCCTGAGCGTAGGCGCTATCCAGGCTCTGGCGCAGGTGGACGACGAAGTAGTTAGCCAGCTGATAGCTGCTGGTCAGGCCGAACAGAAAGTCCGCCCAGTAGTTGTCGGCAACCTTAGTAGAGGTGGTGGCGCTGTAGCCGCCACTGTAGGTCCAGGAGCCATACAGCGGGTTGTTATCGTTGACCGCCATCCAGATGTGCTCGTACTCGTAGCCGTACTTCAGCGAATGCTTTCCCTTGACCCAGGTGAAGTTCACCTTAGGGTCAAGCAACGCCGGATCCTGCCATTGCGGGTTCGTGCTCTGGCGGCCAAATGTAGTGAAGTTGGTGATGGACACCTGGGGCAGGCCGCCCGCGATACTGGCGGGCACGGTCTGAAGGCCAGGGATCGCGAAGGCGTTCTGGCCGATCGACAGAGTGAATTTACCCGCCTTGGTGCGGGATAAGCCAACCCGCGCGTCCAACACCTTGTTCGCGCCAAAAAGATGCGTATAGCCGAGCGCAGCCTGCTGATCGAGGACGCGGATCGTGCCGTTGGCTGTGCTGTCCAGCGGCAGTGGAATCACCGGATTGTTGACCCCCGTCTCCTTGCGGTCGCTAATGCGGAGGAACCAGGAGGAAGCAGCCGACTGCTGATAGTCCAGACGAAGATCGCCCTTGTCCGAGTTATCGGTGAAGGGAACTTCCTTCGCGTAGTCGTTGGAGTTGAGACCGGTTGTGCCGACACCGGAGAGCGGCAACGTGCTCACGAACGGCTTGTAGTAGCTGAGGATCTGAGCCGAAAGTGGGTTGATGGCAGAGGCGGGAATAGCACTCCCCTTCGGGTAGGTGATCCCCGTCAGAGGATTCTTTACATCGACAACAAGGATTCCGTTGATCTCGTTTTGCGTCGGAAGCGTGTACACGTACAGCGGCTTCAGTGTTTGGCGAAAACCCTCGTAGTCCAGAAAGAAGAAGAGCTTGTTCTTAACGATAGGACCGCCAAAGTTCATGCCGAACTGGTTGCGGTTGAAGGCTGGCTTCTGGAAGGGGACGGTGGTCCCGGCGGTGCCAACCAGCGTCGGCTTGAAAAAGCCGTCTGCATTTAGGTCCGTGTTGCGCAGAAATTCATAGAACGTGCCATGGAAGGCGTTCGTGCCGCTGCGCGAGGCCACGTTGATGGTCGCGCCTGAAGACCGGCCATACTCGGCGCTCTCGTTGTTTGTTACTACATTGAAGTCCGCAACGGAATCCGGCGCGATGGCGATGATCTGGTTATCGAATCCCTGGTTGCTTTCGCCGTAGGCGTTATTGTCCATGCCGTCGAGCAGGAAGTTGTTGAACATGCTTCTCTGCCCGTTGACGTTGTACGCGCCCGCGCGCACCAAGCTGCTGATCGAGCTGGTAGTTGCCGCAGTGGGTGCCTGGCGCGAACCCGTCACCAGGCCGAGAAGGTCGGAGAAGTTGCGGCTCACCAGCGGGAGAGCCTCCGTTTGATAACCCGAGATCGATTGGCCGCGCTCGCTGGTGGTCGTTTCAATCTGCAGCGCCACGTCGCTCACTTCGACGGTTGCGGCGGTTTGGCCCACGTTGAGCGTGAGATCGATTTGCTGCCGCGCTCCCACGGCGATGCTGATGTTCTTGGCCTCTGCAGGTGCGAAACCGGACGCCTCCGCCTCGACGGTGTACACGCCCACATGCAGAGACGGAACCTCGTAGTCGCCCGAACTATTTGAGACGACTTTCGTCACGATTCCAGTATTGTTGTTGGTTACAGTGACTTTGGCATTAGCCACCACCGCGCCGCTCGTATCCCGGATGGTGCCAATCAAACTCCCATCCTCATACTGCGCTCTTGCGATGGTCCCACTCATTGCAATCAACAGGCCAAAAAGAAAGACAACTCGGTGCAGGATCGTGTTCTTTGTCATGTTGCGAGCGTAAAAGCCATCATTCAATGGCTTGTGAATCCACGATGAATGCCCTGTGAATCACCG
Organism: uncultured Acidobacteriaceae bacterium; assembly: GCA_963810545.1. Classification (GTDB taxonomy): domain Bacteria; phylum Acidobacteriota; class Terriglobia; order Terriglobales; family Acidobacteriaceae; genus Telmatobacter. The sequence continues at coordinate 66,240 of CAWENE010000002.1, read as the reverse complement.
CGCCAGAATGAGGACATTCTCTACCGCCCCGCTGATTTCCGCGAAGTGAATACCTTGCAGACAAATCCGCCCCCGCCGCGGATCGCCAAGTGCAATTTCGCTTCCGACCATAACCCGATGTTTTACCAGGTTTTCTTGATCAGCGTATCGAAAGCGAACCCGCCGTTGGGGTCGCGCGTGGCACTTAAGGCTACACGCGGTGAGACCTGATATTGCCCCTGGATCGTCTGGCTCTGCGTGGACGCCACGTTGGTCGAAAACGTCACAAATAGATTCCCAGTCACCCGCTGCTGAATCGTGATGTTCGCGCCCGGCGGCCCCTCGCTGTTGCTCCCTGCTAAAACCGGGTTGATCGAAAGCTGCGAAATGCCCGCAATCTTGGAGACCCGGCTCGTCACCTGGCTCGACACCTGCGACGCAACCACCGATTCCGCAGTTTGATTAGTGCTCGCCGTGCCGTTAGCCGCGGCTTCCGTTGTCTGCCCAAACGCCAGCAGATTGATGATGTCGGCCGGCGGCAACGCAGGATTCGATGTGTATTGCGTCCTTAGCTGATTCGCCGGTCCCTCGAAGCGCAGGTCGATGTTGTATTGCTGAATCGTCGTGGTCAGTGCCAGGTTCACCACCGGCTGCGTTTCTGACGGATTAACGAATTGAACCGTCCCACCCGTGAGGACGAACCGATTGCCATTGAGAATAATGTCGCCGCCGTTCAGGTTCACGCGGCCCAGGATCACCGGATCGTTCGCCGTCCCGCGCACCTGCAGATTGGCCGATCCGCCGATGCTCAGCGATCGGCTGACCAGATTCACATCGCTGGTAGAGTGAACCGCAACGTTCAAAGCAACATTCTGACTGAATCCCTCCGACGGCGGCGCTGTAACTCCGCCTGAAAACTGTCCGACAAAGCTATTCAGATCGAATGCCGGAGTAAAGCTCAGATCGGAAAGATTCACTGTCCCGCCAAGGAGCGCGCTGTCCGTCGTGCCTGTCAGTCTTAGATAGGCATCCGCAGTCTCCCGCATGCCCTGCGGGTAAAGCGCACGGACTCCCCTCGCTGCCAGACCCAGGTCGAATTGAATTCCCGGGCGGAATGCGACACCGCCTTGCGCTGTAACCGTTCCTCCTCCAACCATTCCCTGAAACCTGGAGATATTCACACGGTCCGTCGTCAGCTTGAGTACACCATTGCCATGTTGCAGGCCGACCGGCAGGTCGCTTGACGCGAAGTTTGCGTCGACTACGTCAATTTCCCCGCCTAGATTCGCTCCCTTCGCAAGCGCGCCGCTGGAGTCGATGTTGAACTTCAGTTGTCCCGAGCTCCGGACGTCGGGGTTGAAAAGCTCTGCGAGTTGCAGATCGACGGTTCCCATGAGCTTCAACGACATCGGCGCATTAGGCGCCGTCGGGATGGACCCTTCGAACCGCAAATCCGTGTCGGTGCCGCGAATCGAAGCCGGCTGTAAATTGATGACCCCGTCCTTATAGTCAATCCGAATCGGCGCACCGGCACCTAACTGAATGTTGTTACTGTACGCTATGTTCAGAATCGGTATGTTTAGGTGCCCTTCCAATAGTTTTGGATTCTTCAAAGGGCCATGCAGCGTAGCGTGTACTTCAGTCTGCCCAGATATATTCGTGGCTTGTTCAGGAGAGTAAGCGGCAAGCAAAGGTTGCAGCGGTATCTTCTGCGTATCTATGGAGGCATCGGTGAAATAGTCTCCGGTTAGATTGACCTTCGCCTTCGCTTGGATAGAAGTATTGATCGCCGTCGAGGCCAGGCTCGCATTGGCCACGTGATTCGCAACATCCACGTGCAGATTGACCCCGGAGAGGCTCTGCTTTTGAATCGTCAGCGTAGGAATCTGCAGGCTCGCATCCAATTGCGGATTCTCGAACGTCCCCTGTCCGCTCAAACGCATTGAAACGACGCCCGTCGCGTCGATGTTTCTCGCTTCCAGCGCGTGCACTTGATCCAAACGAATCCCAGTTGAGGTCAGTTGCGCAGTGTAAGTCTTCTGTTCAGGTCGCACGCTCACATTTCCCTGCACGCTCCCCGACAGTAATTGCACTTGCAGGTTGGCGTGTGCCTCGCCGCCGGTGCCCTGAAGATCGACTTTTACCAATTGAAATGGTTGTTCATACGCGACACCCTTCTCAAGCGTGACGTTGCCCTTCCCTTGCGGATTTAACTCCGACCCATGAATGTGGAGATTCGCATTCAGGGTGCCAGTCAACGGAATATCCTGCCCGGCTAACTTCTCGAGATCTCCAAGGCTCATCTGCGTCGCATTCAAATCGGCTTGAATTGGACTGGTTTTGGTGAAGGACCACTTTGTGAGTCCCGTGCTCGCACTCAATGTGATGCGACCCTGAGACACAGGTTCCAGTTCGGCGTGAAGCAGGCTCGCTCGCGACGGGCTCGCGTCAATTCCTGTCCGAACTATCTTCCAGTTTGTCCCGTTGAGCCTCAAGCTCTGCGCCGTCAAATCTCCTGTGAGGTGCGGAGCTTTCATACTGCCTTCCACATTTCCTTGGAATGTCGCCTTGCCCGCGAGATCCAGCCCCTCCAGAGACTGACTAGGCGCCGGCATCCGGAACAAGTCTACGATTGTCGCCACCTCGCGAAGATCCTTTGCTTGCAGCCGCAGCGCAAGGCTGGACCTCTCACCTACGACACCGTTCACGGATAAGTTCGTCTGCGGTGTGTGAACGAAGCTATTGTTGAGAGTAATATGCCCATTTCCGCCCGAGTAAGTCCCGTGAATCTCGCTGGCGATCGGGATCGTCGCTGGCAGTTGACCTGCACCTGCCAGGTTAGTCGTCGCGTGCACGACGATAGGCCTGCCGTGGGGTGAGCCGTTTGTCACGGCCCCATTGATCGTTGCATCCGCTCGCGCGACAAGGTCGTCAAATGTCTTTCCCCACGCTGCAGTCGCAGTCGCGTTCAGGCTCCCGGTCAGAGAAAGGTTCGTCGAAGGCGCCGCACGTCCAAACGCCTCCCGGACAGCCGCGAGGGACACGCCATGAACTACCGTCTCTATGTTCGAATGCGATTCGCCGCCGACGTCCTTCATCGTCCCCCTGGCCGTAAGCTGACCGCCCAGAATGTCGGCTCGCAAATCGCTGAGAGTTGCGTCGCCATTGATAAGTGAGTAGTGCGCCGCCAGGTTTTTAACAGTCGCTGCAAGGCGGGCCTCCTTCACCGCAAGTGTCTGACTCATCAAACTGCCATTGACCCGAAGCGCTTGGAGCGCAGATTGATTGGGCGACTGTTGAAATTGCACCGTACCCGCCGCGCGCACAAATCCGGCCGGCACCGACTGGCTCTTCAGAACTTTGCCAAGCTGCGCTCCATCCAAGCTCGCATCGTATTTCCCTTGGATTTGCGGCTGGTCGTAGTTGCTCAGGCTAGCAGAAATCGAAATGCCCGACGCTCCGCTGGTAACTCTCGCATTGCTGAGTTGAAAGCTGCTCGGCGTCGCGGTGAATTCCGCTTCGAAGTCATGAACTAACGGACGCAATGTTCCATACTCCAGGCGTCCATTTGAATAAGACAGCCTCCCGGTGTACATCTGAAGCAGGTCATTGAACGAGCCCCGATAATCCAAATCGTGCAGGTCTGCTGCTAACGTCGCGGGCTGGTTGTTATAGAAGACCTCGCCATGATCAAGAAGCGCATGGCGGATTCCGAGATCGAAAACGCTCGTATTGTCGCTATTTCTGCCATTGCTCGTAAGTTTGGGAAGGTTCGAATGTCCATCCTTATCGACCAATACCTGCACTACGGGACGATCGATCTCAACCTTATCGAAGTACCATTTCCGTTGAAAAATAGAAACGACCCGAACCCCCGCTTCGATATGTTGAACCTGAAGCAACGGGGGATTGGGGTGCGGATTCGCACCGTGGATGGTAACTCCATAGAGGTCCAGGCTCAGCGTCGATAGGTGTAGGGCGAATCCCTGTAACTGGACCGCCGTGCCCAGGCTCCGGCTGACGCGCTGCTCGATAGTTGTGCGCAGATAACGATGGAAGCCGGGACTGCTTAGGAGCGCCAAGCCCCCTGCGCAAACAACGAACACAAGGGCAACGACGATCGCTCCTACCCAGCTCACAATGGTCGTAAGTCGCCGCAATGAGTTCGGCCGCTCCGGGTTGGTCGGTCCTCGGAGTTCAGGCCCGCGCTTTGGATTCGATGCTTCCGGGTAGTCGGGGCTTAAATGCGGTGCTCCCACGGCAAACCTCCTCTAAAACGCTTGGCCGATGCTGATGAAATATTGGGTAGCTTTCACGCCTTCCACTGGATTCAGGTTGCGTCCCAGGTCAATACGAACCGGGCCCACGGCTGTTGCATAACGCAAGCCGAGCCCGACGTTGTTTGAATAAAGTGACGCAAAGTCATGAAATCCGACATCTGGAAAGACATTTCCTCCATCGTAAAAGGGAACAATACTGAGGCCCTTCTTGATAGGGAGTGGAATGCGCGCTTCCGAGTTGATGATGAGCAACTCGTTTCCGCCGGCGGGTACCTGGATGAACGTGTTGCAGTTCGTCGCGCCATTCGGGCAAACTTGCACCTGGCGCTGTGGCCCCGCACCGTCCAACGGAAAGCCGCGCAGCGAGTTACCTCCGCCGGTAAAGAATGCTTCGCTCAAAGGCACGCGGCTGTTATCGAATGGCTGAGCCAATCCAATGCGGAGACTATTCGCCCAGACGATGTTATGAAATGCTTGCTTGTAATAGGCAACTTGGCTGGTCAGCTTCGCAAAGTTCACGCTCGAACCGAGCTTGGTTGTGCTGAAATCCGCCTCCAGCGATTGCAATACCCCTCTATGCTCATCGAGTGCGTTATCGCGCGTGTCGCGCGTGACGTTGGCCGCCAGCGTCGATAACCTCACATGCTGGTCCGCTGTTGGAACCAGTGCCGGAATGAGGATGCGTGTGAGATCGGTCTGGCTGAAGCTATAGCGCAGAAACAGGGTGTCTTTCTTTGCACGATCCAGGGGTCGCTGAACCTGGAAGCTTCCGATTTCCTCCTGCGAGGAGAAGATCGGATTCTCCTCGTCGCGCTCGGCGGAAAACGACGTGGTTGCCTTCCACGGCGACCAGTGAAGATTCGGATCAATGTAATAGACCGCGCCCCGCTGATCCAGCCTCCCCGCAAATGCTGTAAGTGACAAAGACTCACCTTTGCCGCGAACATTGTTGCGCGTGTATTGTAAGGTTCCGCGTGGTCCGTAAAATGTAACCTGGCTCGCGGTGAAGTTAGACGGCAATCCAACCGGGGGAAGGTTAGGAAGCGCCACGGTACCGCTCGGAATGCTGCCGCCGCGGTTGATGACTTCAAAGCCAAAGCCGTAGGTGAATTCGTTCTTCTTCGCTTCATGAACTTTTATAAGGACGTCCTCCGTTGTCTGCGTGGTAATGTCGCGCTTGGGGTCGGCCTCTGCCCAATCAAAGACACCTGCTTGTTCGTAAAGTCGGCTGCCCGTGGTGAGGAGATCCGTCTCGGTCAGCGGCTGGCCGGACTTAATCGCCGAGATCTCTCGATTGATCAGTTTTTGCCGCGTATCGACGCGCCCGAGAGTCAATAACTCGCCGGCTACAACCTTTGGCCCCTCATATATGTGATAAACCACGTTGATGCGATGCCGTTCGCTCTTTGAAACCGCGCTCGCCGTTTCGCGAAAGCTCGAATTCAGATAGCCCGCCTGGAGATAGTGGGCCACAATGTTCGCGCGATCCTCCTTGATATGCGCCTGCGAATAGGGTTGCCCCACGGCGAGTTTCAATCCGTCCGGTGCGAACTGCGATGGGGGAAGTGTATCCGCACCTTCGATTGTGAGTGAATTCACTACATCGCGTGGCCCCTCAGTTACCCGGAAGGCTACTTGAATGTCTGCTCCGTGATTGATCACCGACGAAGCGATCTCAACGCTGCTGAACCCTTCAGACTCGTAAATCGCCTTGAGATTCTTCACGCTGGTGCGGAGCAGTTCGTCGCTGAATTTGCCCGACGAGAAAAGATGCTTCTTTTCGACAACAATCCGCGGATTCACTTCAGACGATGGCAGATCCTTATTCCCCGATAACTGCACCGATGTAACTTTGTGCCTTTTCTCCTTGGTGATCCGGTAAATGACTGTATCGCCGTTCGCGCCGGCTGTGAGCTGCGACTCTACCTTCGCATCGAAGAAGCCCTTCGCTTGGAAGTAGGAGACCAGGGCCTTTTGGCCCTCCTGCACTGACTCGTCGTCGACGCCGATTCCCTGGTACTCCGGCAGCAGCGCCCTTTTTGTCCAGCTCCACAAGTGGGCGCCTGTAATTTGTACGTGCGTCCGCGCGCCTGGATTCACAGTGAAATGAATATCGGCCCGATTTGTGTCGGCGTGGTATTCGGCTCCGCTCAGCTTCACTTGCGCGCTCAGAAATCCCTGCTTCTGCAGCAACGACCGCAGATATTCCTGCGCCTTGGTGAGCGTCGAGTGATGATAGCTCTTTCCTGGACGAATCGCTGCACCGCGTATCCGCGCCACGGGTGAAACGATCTTGTGTTGCAGGTCTGCTTGATCCGTCGCCGACGCACCGTCAATGGAAATCACTCCGAACTTCGCTTTGCGCCCGAGCACAACATGGAAGGCCACGTTAGCCACCTTGTGTTGGGAGTCGACGTTGATTTCCGGATTTACGCCGACTTGAAAGTAGCCTTCTTGCCTAAAAAACGTGAGAAGGTGATCATGTGCGCGATTCAAATCGATTCGATTAAGGGGCGTTTGAATCGGGTAGTTGGCGACCTGCACAAGGCGGGAATAGGCAAACCGGTCCGCTCCGGGAAACTGATAAATCCCGAAGTAAACGGCTGGTTCAAGAATGTATTGAACTCTGACTCCGCTCGATTCAGGCTCTACGACGATCCGAACTTTGTCGAACTTCCCAGAAGCCTTCAATGCCGCTGCCGTTTGATTGACCTGTTCCTGCGAAAATGGCTGGCCTTCTTTCTGTAGGAAGAATGACTTGAACTGCGAAGCATTCAGATCGGGGCGGCCGGCGATGTCGATGCTCGAGACGGTTTGCCCTTCGTAGGAAGAGAGGATTTGCGGCTCCGCTTGTTGCGTTTGCGAGGCCTGATTCGTGGCGGACCTTTGGGCGTAAACGACGAACAAATGGCCGAACGTCAAGAATAGAAGCGACCACTTACAGAAGCGCGCGCAACTAGAGAGTCTTCTAGCAGTAGAAAATCGTGAGCGAGTTCGAGAACTGAAGGCAGGAATACCGCATGTCACCTTGTTTTCAGATGCGAAGCGAAACCGGTTGGTTTTACCGCTGGCATGCCAGCCTCGTTCAAACATGGCTGCAATGCAGTCGGATCGCCGCAGCCCGCATGCGCGCGAAAGATTTTCTCGCTCCGGCCACCGGGACATCGCCTCGTCGCATCTATTGCGACAGCGCGACCTGAGCTCCTAAATCGCTGGGGGAGGTTCTCAATCCAAGCATGGGAATCAGCACTTATCCCGGAGAAGGCGGCCATGAACGGCGTGTCTGGGAGTTTGTTGCTCATTCGCCAGTCGGTTCGCTGTGGAATCTGCACGGCCTTCGCGTGCGCCACCTCATCAAGCGGACTTGGCAGTCCGTGATCGAAGACCGCCTCTTCGGACATGCCGCCGAGTTGGGATTCTATTTCCTGTTTGCGTTGTTCCCAACGCTGTTTTGTGCCGGTTCAATCCTCGGCCTTGCCGCTCGATCGGCGGACCGGATTTACGATCGACTCCTCGACTATCTTGCTCTCGTAATTCCAACCTCCGCTCTTGGCACCGTACTCAAGACTTTCAACGAGACAACAGCAGCCGCCAGTTCTGATAAGCTGACCTTCGGAACGATTGCGGCCGTCTGGTCCGCTTCGGTCGGGATCTCGGCGATCCAGGATACGCTCAACGCGGTATACAAAATCAGGGAGTCCCGCTCCTACATTGTCGCGCGTTTCTATGCGATCGCACTGACTCTTCTACTTACGGTGGTCGGCAGCTTGACGCTCGCAGCCATGTTCGCTGGCGATTTTGTCGCGGCACTCGCGTACCGTCACTTGCACGATGATCTACTCGCCGCCGCAGCGGCCGATATTGCCCGCGTCATCGGCTGGACAATCGCGACAGCGATGCTCGCATTGTCCTTCGCCCTGATCTACTACTGGGCTCCCGATTGGAAGCGCCGCCGCTGGCACTGGCTGACTCCGGGCACAGGCATCGGCATTTTCGGATGGCTTCTCATCTCTCTTGGACTGCGCATCTATCTCCACTTCTTTGACAATTACTCTGTCACTTATGGTTCACTTGGCGCAGTCGTCATTCTTCTCACTTGGTTCTACATCACTGGACTTATGCTGCTTCTCGGCGCGGAAATTAACAGCGAAATCGAAGCGGCTGCTGCGGAAGAGATCATTCGTAAGCGCGATAACGCTCAATCGTCAGCGAAGAGCGAGCCGAATTCACGCCATGATGACTTTAGAAGCGATATCCCGGCTTGAGTTCGCAGCGGTAAGCTTTGGATTTCTCCGCGTCGGTACTGGTCGTAACCGTGCAGTTGGCCCAGCTGAGATACAAATCCGGACCCATCGGAAATACCATCGGTGTGCCATTGACCTCGGCCTCAAGACTCACTCCCTCCTGTGTGGGCGGCACCGTGAAGTTGAGCGATCGATCGAAAATGACGGGATACGAGTGGCGTACATTGGAAGCGATCGTGGTGCGCACGACTTCAGCCTCCAACAGAAATGTTGCCGTTTCTGACCAATCGAACGCTGTCACCTCGATGGTTTGCCCTGGTTCCTGAAATCCGCTCGAATCGATCTTCGTAAAAGGGCAAGGACCGGCGATGCAAGAAGCTCTGACATTGCGGAACTGGTTGCCCGCTCCGGCGTCCAATGTGATCGAAGCCTTGGCTGCTTTCCAGCTTCCATCCGGCGAACAAGGAGCCTCCCCCCTGCATGGAATGTTGCCGTGGCTCACCACTTGGAAGGTCCTGACTGCACTGCCAACGTCCTCATCGGTCTGAAAGTTCTCCGTGTAACGCACGCGAATATTCGAAACTACCGTCGCTGGCTTGCCAGGCTGCGCATTCACCAGCGGCGCGCTGGGAAGCGCTTCCATCGCGGCGATATAGAGCCGTCGCATCATCGACCGGAATTGGATGTGCAAGTTGATGTCCAGCGGCTTGTAATTTTCATGACGAAAAGTGAGGACCACCGTTTGTCCGGGCCAGATAACTTCGGGAAACTTGATCTTGAAGTACCCCGACGCATCAGAACGCGTACTGATCGTCATGGATCCACGCGTCGCCGTAATCTGCGCATCGGAAATCGGCACTTCCTTTTCCGTGTCGCTGTCGCGGCGAATTACGGCGCCCTGCAGGGTCATCAACGTCGAATTCCAGCGCCGGGCCCGCACCACCAGCACGGTAACCGTGAGGAGGGCGATCGATCCGATGATTGCCGAGACCGCTATCCATCTCCAACGCATGAATGTTTCATCCCGCCCGGATGCAATTTTACCCTGCGGAATTTGGTTGCCGACCCGCCATCGCTTACAGTTAGGATGCAATTGCATCTATAATCGGTAGCCGCCGAGGTCCTTTCCGGCCCTCCGGCTCCGGCCCATGTGTTCGAGCCCCGGTAGATCGATCTGTCAGGGAAAGGAGCATGCCCATTCGAAAAAGAGCCGAGGCGACCACCGTTGCCGAGTCGCGCCGTAGATTACTGCGCGGGATGGCCGGTCTTTCCTTGGGGCTGCCCATCTCGCGCGCTGGAATGCTCCCGCTTCTCGGAAAAGGTGCGATCGGGCAGCAAGAGCCCGCGCAACAGGCGCCGGAGCAGCATACAAGCCCCGCACCCTCTCCCTTACCCACGGCCCTTTCGCCGCAGGACGACCAGTTTCTCAACGACTTGGAGCATGCGAATTTTCTCTTCTTCTGGGAACAGGCGAATCCAAAAACAGGGCTGACGAAGGACCGCTGCAACGTCCGTACCAATGACACCACCGTGGCAGCTAGCATTGCCTCCACCGGCTTTGGCCTCACCGCCATTTGCATCGGCGAGCAACGTGGCTTTGTCAGTCGCGCAGATGCGCGCGTGCGCGTTCTCGATGCGTTGTCTTTTATCTGGCACAAGCTACCCACCCACCGCGGCTTCTTCTATCACTTCGCCAACATCAATACCGGCGAACGTATCTGGGATTCCGAGGCGTCGTCGGTCGATACGGCGATGCTCCTGTGCGGAGTCCTCATGTGCCGCCAGCATTTTCGCGACAAAGACATCAACGAGCTGGCCCATGCCATCTTCGATCGCGTCGACTGGACTTGGCTCTCGGAGGACACAACGCTCCTTTCCCACGGCTGGACACCGGAGCTGGGATTCATCCCATCGCGATGGGATTTCTACAGCGAGCTGATGATGATGTACCTTCTTGGGCTCGGGTCTTCGTCCCACCCACTTAGACCCGACGCATGGTTCGCGTGGAAGCGAACTGTCTTTGAATATGATGGCTTGCGCTACATCGGTTCTTTTGCACCGCTCTTTGTGCACCAGTATTCCCAGGCGTGGTTTGACTTTCGTGGCAAGCGCGACCGCTACGCGGACTATTTCAAGAACTCAACCATCGCCACCGATGTGCACCGTCGGTTCTGCATCGAGCTAAACCCGCAGTTTCCTGACTACAGCAATGCGCTATGGGGCATCACGGCGTCCGACTCGCAGAAGGGATACGTCGTGTGGGGAGGCCCTCCAGCCATGGGGCCCATCGACGGCACCATTGTTCCAGCTGCGCCAGGTGGCTCCATTCCATTCCTGCCCGACGCCACAATGCGCGTTCTGCGAACCATCCACGATCACTATCCGAATGCCTGGTGCCGCTATGGATTTGTGGACGCCTTCAATCCCCTCACCGATTGGTACGACACCGACGTCATCGGCATCGATACGGGAATCACCATGCTGATGGCCGAGAATGCGCGAACGGGATTTGTATGGGATACTTTTATGAAGAACCCTGAAGCTCAGCGCGGTATGGAGAATGCCGGGTTCAAGCCTTATCAGCCTGAGGCGACGTAGCGGGTTGAAGCTTTCATTCCTCTCCTTTATAGCGGGCCCCTGCGAATCCGCTGGCAAACTAGACCAGCCGTGGCCGCAGGGTACTTACGGGTATTGCGAACAACAAACTGTGGCAACCCTGCATCGCATCTAGCAGCGCACAGGAACTAGGACGCCGACCCTAATCAGAGCGTCGTAAGCACCTTGGTTAAGGAATCCGGCGTGCCGTGTGCCCGCAGCCTTGCTGGCCCGGAAGGGAGCCATGTCCTCAGCCATGAACGACGCGCAAGTGGGCCCTGAGTCTCGCGCCAAATCTTCAAATCCACCCAAAGGCCCCGGTAACGCATGGGGCGATCGGCTGCGGGCCCTCAAAAATGTCCCCCCGGTTCTCCACTTCGTTTGGGAATCCGGTCCCGCCGTCGTTTTCTGGAACATCGCCATCCGCATCGTCGTTGCCTTTCTGCCCATGGGCATCGGCATCATCGGCCGCTACATCATCGACGGCGTGAATCGCATCCGTCTGCACCAGCCGCTTCCCGCGAATTTCTGGTGGCTGGTGGGCAGCGAAATGGCGCTCGCCGTCATCACCGGCATCCTGTCGCGTTCTGTTGATTACTTTGACAATCTGCTCGCCGACCGCTACACCCATCACGTCAGTGTCGAGGTCATGCGCAAGGCAGCCGCCCTTGACGTCACGGTCTACGAAGACCCGGTCTTTTACGACCGCCTCGAACGCGCCCGCGTCCAGGCCACTGACCGGTTGGCCATGATTCAGCAGATGGGCCGGCTGATCCAGCAATCGGTCACAGCCATCGCCTTCTCCGCTGTTCTCATCTATTACTCGCCCTTCCTGCTTTTCCTTCTCATCGCCGGCATCATTCCCGCATTCCTCGGCGAAAGTCACTTCGCCTTCCTCACCTACGCCAAAAACTTCCGCCAGACCCCCGTGCGCCGCCAGATGGACTATCTGCGCCAGGTGGGCGGCAGCAAGGAAGCGGCAAAGGAACTCAAGCTCTTCAACCTGAGCAAGTACCTCACCGACCGCTTTCTCCGCCCTTTCGCACGGCATTTACGAAGAAAATGTTGCCCTCAATCGCCGCCGGCTTTTCTGGGGCGGCTTGCTGGCGATCCTCGGCCAGCTTGGCTACTACGGCGCTTACGGCTTCAGTATCTACCGCACCATTCAGGGCCAATACAGCATCGGCGATCTCACCCTGATCACCACCGCCATTATGCAGGCCATGGCCAATATCCAGCAGGCCTTCTCCACCGCATCCGGCGTTGCCGACCAGGCTCTGTTCCTGACTGACCTTCTTGCCTTCTTTGAAATGAAGCCCCGTGTCGAATCCAAGCCAAACGGCCTACGCACCCCGCGTCCCATCGTGCGCGGCTTCGAATTCCGCAATGTCTCGTTCGCCTATCCCGGTACAACCCGGCGCGTTCTAAAAGACTTCAACTTCACCCTTGAGCCCGGACAGCGCGTCGCCCTCATCGGCGAGAACGGCCAGGGAAAAACGACGATCGTCAAACTAATAACCCGCCTCTACGATCCGACCGAAGGCGAGATTCTTCTCGATGGCGTCGATCTGCGCGAATACGACCTGGACGATCTGCACTCGGAGATGGGCGTCATTTTTCAGGACTTCATGCGCTACGAAATGACCGCTCGCGAAAACATCGAAGTAGGCCGCATCGAAGTCGAGCACGCACAGGAAGAAATTGAGTATGCTGCCGAAAAAAGCCTTGCGGCTGGCGTCGTAGCCACGCTTCGAGGGCAAGTACGACCAGATGCTGGGCCGCCGCTTTGAAGGCGGCGTCGATCTCTCCGGCGGCGAATGGCAAAAAATGGCCCTGGCGCGCGCTTATCTTCGCGATGCCCAGCTGCTTATTCTCGATGAGCCCACCGCGGCCCTCGACGCACGCAGCGAGCTTGAAGTCTTTGAGCGCTTCGCCGAGCTCACCTACGGCAAAATGGCACTTCTTATCTCGCATCGTTTTTCTACCGTGAGGATGGCCGACCGCATCGTAGTTCTCGAAGCAGGCCGACTCGTCGAAGAAGGAAGTCATGCACAACTCATGGCGCTGGGAGGCCGCTACGCCGCCATGTTTGAAATGCAAGCCGCCAGTTATCGATGATGATTACCATGAGTGAAGCAGCCCAGATTCTCGATCCCGATCCCGTGCCCGTACCAGTGGCAGTGCCCTTGCCCGCAGATAACACCCCCGAGCCCATAGAGAACGCGGCACGCGAAGCGGAGACGTGGGAAGTTCAGCATCGCCCCGACACCAAAGGAACATTCCCGGCCCGCGTTGAAGCGCGTCGCAACGATTTGAAACAGTTGGAGGCGGAACTGTCCAGGTTGCCGATTTCTCCTTCCGCGGCGCCGCACCCCATTCCGTTTCATTCCGAACTGCTCGATCTTCGCGCCAACCCGCGCACGTTACGGACCGCTGTCAGCGCGGTCTCCGATAGACCCAGCCTCGTCGCGCGCCTCCCCCGCGTCGTATCGGGACAAGAAGACGAACCTCGTGTCGCCGCCATCGCCACGGCTTATCTGCGTGCAGTCGATGGCGTCTTCTCCGGTCCGGCCCTCTCCGCATTCATCCAGAAACTGCAGCTGCGCGAACCCCTGACGGTAGATGAGCTTTGGTACGTCGCGCCCTTCCTTAAATTCGCTCTGCTCGAATCGATCCTCGACGAAGCAAAAATTTTGCTTCACTCACCGGAGTCCGTCTCGCAGTCCCAGCTTTCCCTGCGCCTCAAGAGCTTGCGCACCGTCACCAACACGGACTGGGTCTATCTGATTGAGCCACTCATCATCCTCGATGCGACCCTGCGCCAGGATCCTGCCCTGGCCTACAAGCGCATGGACTTTGAGTCCCGCGAGCTCTATCGCAAACGCATCGCCTTCGTCGCCCGGCACTCCGATTGCACCGAATCAGAAGTCGCACAGATTGCCCTCGACCTCGCCCTCGAGGCGACCGCGCGCGATGGCGAGGATCCGCGCATGCAGCGCCGGCGCACGCATATCGGCTATTACCTCGTCGACAAGGGATTTCCCATCCTTTCCAATCGCATCGGATTTCATCCACCGATGCTCGATCGCACCCGCAGATTTATTCACGAACACGGGGAAGACTTCTACATCACGGGAATCCAGCTGCTGTCGATTTTTCTTATTTCGGCGATCCTCTTTCCCATCCTTCCCCATTCGTCCGGACTGATCGGTTTGACCATCGCGTTCATCCTTTTGCTCGTCCCCGCCATGCAGGATGCGGTCGACCTCGCGAACAACAGCGTCAGCACCCTCTATGATCCTCAGCCTTTGCCGAAGTTCGATTTCACCGAAGCGATTCCCGCCAACTGCACCACGCTGGTCGCGGTCCCCTCGTTGCTGTTGAACGAGGACCAGGTGCAAGAGCTCGTCAATGACCTCGAAGTGCGCTTCCTCGCGAATCGCGATCCCAACCTGCACTTCGCCCTGCTGACCGATTTGCCCGATGCCGTCGGCGAGCCACGCGATAAAGACTCCCACCCCATGGTCGAGCTGGCCACTCGCTTGATCGATGAACTCAATGAGAAATACGCATCTCCAAAGAATGGCGCCTTTCTCCTGCTGCATCGCCATCGCGTATTCAACCGTCGTCAGGGCGTTTGGATGGGCTGGGAGCGCAAGCGCGGAAAACTTCTCGACTTGAACAAACTCCTTACCGGCGAATTCGATGCTTTCCCCATCAAGGCCGGCGATATCGAGGTGCTCCGCGAGGTGCGGTTCGTTCTTACGCTCGACACCGACACGCAGCTTCCCCGCGGTGTGGCATCGCGGCTTATCGGGGCCATGGCGCACCCGCTCAATGAGGCCATCATCGATCCCAAGCTTCGTATCGTGACCGAAGGCTACGGCATTCTGCAGCCGCGCATCGGCATCGCCGTGCAATCCGCCTCACGTTCGCGCCTCGCCGCCATCTTCTCCGGGCAGAATGGATTCGACATTTACACCCGTGCTATCTCGGATGCTTATCAGGATCTGTTTGGCGAAGGCATCTTCACCGGCAAAGGCATCTACGAGGTCTCGACGCTCCACGCCGTTCTCGATCGCAGGTTCCCGCGCAATGCGCTGCTAAGCCACGACCTGATCGAAGGCGCCTACGCGCGCGCCGGGCAAGTGACGGACGTCGAACTCATCGATGACTACCCCTCGCACTACAGCGCCTACAGCCGTCGCAAACATCGCTGGGTGCGCGGCGACTGGCAGATCGCGCAATGGATGTTCTCCCACGTTCCCGACGAGTCAGGCAAACTGGGGCCCAATCCAATCTCTTACGTCTCGCGCTGGAAGATTTTCGACAATCTGCGCCGCTCGCTCCTGGATCCGGTCCTCATCATCCTCTTTGTCGCTGGCTGGATCGGTCTGCCCGGGGGCCCGCTCTATTGGACCCTGGCTGTGCTTTTTCTGCTTTTCCTTCCGATTTTTCTTCAGTTGGGATTTGCCGCCGGCCGTGCCTTCACGAGCGAACATAAGCAAAGTATCGGCGAAGTCTTCGCCGGATTCGGCCACGGCGCTCTTGTCACCCTGCTGAATCTGATCTTTCTCCCTCACCAGATGCTGCTCACACTGGATGCCATCATCCGCTCGCTGGTGCGCGTCTTTGTCACCGGAGAGCGCCTGCTGGAATGGGAAACCGCTGCTCAAGCTGAAACAAAATCCTCCCGGCGCACACCGGTCGATCGCTATCTCGCCCTCTCGCCGCTGGTCGCGATTGGCCTCGCTGTCCTGGTCTACTTCGTGGCGCGCCAGAGAGATGCGATCTACTATGCCGCCCCTATCCTGCTGCTGTGGGCGCTCGCCAATATTGTCACAGCGTGGCTGAACCAACCACCGCAGGAGCAGCAGCAGCGCCTCACCGCCAACGACCGCGCCTACCTGATGGGCCACGCACTCCGCATCTGGCGCTACTTCCACCAATTCGGTGCCGAGCGGCACAATTATCTTATCCCCGACAACGTCGAGGAAGAAGGACTCTTCGAAGCAGCGCGAGTCTCTCCAACAAATCTCGGGCTGCTCCTCAATGCACGCCAGGCTGCAGTCGAACTCGGTTTTCTCACCGCGCCCGAATTCGTAAAACTTACCCAGAGCAGCCTTGCGACCTTTGCCAAGCTGAAAAAGTTTCGCGGGCACCTTTACAACTGGTATGACACGCAAACGTTGGAGCCGTTGAACGGCACATCGTTCATTTCATCGGTCGACAGCGGCAACCTCGTTGCCTCGCTCTACACGCTGCACGCGGGCGCACTCGATTTGATCGAGAGACCAATCTGCTGTACGCAGATCTTCACAGGCATTCGCACCCATTGGAACCTGATGCATTCGCAAGGCAAGCTGCCTTCGAAGCTCGCTTCATTCTCCATGCCCGGATCCTCCGCTCCGCTCACCGATTGGACCGCATGGCTTCAAACCGCGGAGGAAGCTCTGGCGGCGGCCACGACCTCGCTCAAGAATCAGTTGAAGAGCACCTGGTGGTATTCAGAAACGGTGCATCGCATCGGCGTTGCGCGCTCGCTCATTCGCAATTACACCCCCTGGCTGCTTCCCGAGTTTGAAAAGCTGCGCAAGGTGCCCGAACTAGGGTTGAGTCGCGCCGGCACCCTGTCCATCGCGGAGAGCATCGCGTTCGCTGAAAGCCTCGACAGCCGCCTCGCCAACACCCAGAACACCCTGGTCCGCGAGCCTTCGTTGATTCCCCTCGCCGGCGAATTGCGCGCCGCACTGCCGGCCGCCGTGAAGAACCTGCGCACCCTCATCGGCGGCTTGCATGCCGTTGCCCTGGAAGCCGCACGGCTCGCGGACGAAACAGAATTCGGTTTCCTCGTCGATCCCAACCGCCAGATCCTCTCCATCGGCTTCGACATGACAACCCAGAAAACCCACGAGGCCTGCTACGACATGCTTGCCTCTGAAGCGCGCATTGCCACCTTCCTCGCCGTTGCACGCGGCGATCTCCGCCAGGAAAGCTGGTTCAAGCTGGCGCGCGATTTTGCCCACGCCTTCGGCCACTATCTGCTCCTCTCGTGGACTGGCACCATGTTCGAGTATCTGATGCCTTCGCTGTGGATGCGCAGCTACTCCAACACCCTGATCTCCCGCACCCAGGCTGCATGCGTCGGCGTGCAGCGCGACTTCGCCCGCTCTCTCGGCATCCCCTGGGGCATCTCCGAGTCCGGTTCTGCGCGCAAGGACGATGCAGGCCACTACCATTACCATGCCTACGGCGTCCCACAAATTGCGCTCTGGTTTGAGGCCACTCCGGGTCCAGTCATCTCGCCGTATTCCACCTTCCTTGCCCTCGGTGTTGATTGTCTTGAGGCTCTCCACAATCTCCGCCGCATGGAATCTTCAGGATGGGTCGGCCCCTACGGCTTCTACGAGTCCGCGGACTTCATAGCTTCACTGCGGCGCCCGGCTTTAACAAAGGAGTGGATGGCCCACCACCAGGGCATGTCGCTCCTCGCTGTCGTAAACCTGCTGTGCGACAACGTTGTCCAGAAATGGTTCCACGCCAATGCGCTCGTGCAATCGGCGGAGTTGTTGCTCCACGAAATGCCCACAAGCAAGGGCGTGATGAAGCGCCGCCTCCAGGAATTCGCACCCGTACCTGCAGCAGCAAAGGCAAGCTGACGCGTTTTCCTCCTCTTCCCATCCGTTCGAAATTGCCCTTGCCTTGCGCGGTTCTTCATGAGAGCCGCGAAGCAGGGGATGCCGAACCTGCGTACTTTGTAGTAAAAGGGTTTACTGAAATGCGGACGGCAGAATCCAGCGGCCGAAACTGAAAACCGATGATATTCCTCACGAAGGTTTCGCCGCCGCCCGCAGGAGAACATCGCAATGCGCAGGCAAATCTGGCTTCCAGCACCCCGGCTCGCACTCGTCGTCTGCTTCCTCACGGTTCCGCTCATCGCTCAATCGTCCGGCAACTCACTCGGTATCTTTGAAGGCCAATCGGACATAGGCAGCGTGACGCTGCCTGGAACCCTCGCTTACGATGCGCAGAACCAGGTCTACACCCTCACTGCGGCTGGCGCGAATATCTGGTCGACGACCGACGCATTCCATTTTGTCTGGAAGAGAGTTTCAGGCGACGTTTCCCTCACCGCCGACACGATGTTTCCCGACACCTCCGGCCATCCCAGTCCGCATCGCAAAGCGGTTCTCATGTTTCGTCAGTCCCTCGATGCCGACGGCGTCTACGCAGACGCAGCCCAACACGGCTCCGGCATGACCGCGCTTCAATACCGGCGTACACCCGGCGCAACCACGCAGGACATCGAGCTCAACATCGATTCACCTCGTCGCGTTAGGCTTGAGAAGCGCGGTGACACCATCACCATGTTCCTCAGCATGGGCAATGAGCCTCTCCACCAAGTCGGCGCATCCATCAAACTGCATTTCGATGGACCGTTCTACGCGGGCATTGGCGTCTGCTCCCACAACAAGGACGTGACTGAAAAAGCCACCTTCTCGCATGTCGAACTGGCTGCCCTCACGCCGCCAGCCAATCCCGCAACTCTCGCTCTCTACAGCACGCTGCAAACCATCGGCATCGAAGACAACTTCCGCCGCGCACTCGTGATCGCCACGGAACGCGCGCATCTCGAAGCGCCGAACTGGACGCGCGACGGCAAATCCTTGATCTTCGATCGCGACGGTCAACTCTGGACGATCCTCGCGGAGGGCGGAAAAGCGACACTCATCAACACCGGGGCCGCAACCCGCTGCACTGGCAGCCACGGTCTCTCGCCCGACGGGAAATTGCTTGCGATCAGCTGCAGCATGCCGGGCAAACCGGAGACGCGCGTCTACATCGTGCCCTCCAACGGAGGCGACCCGCGCCTAGTCACCGAAAATCCCGCGTCCTATTTTCATAGCTGGTCGCCCGACGGCAAAACCATCGCATTCACGCGCCCCAGCCATGGCTCCGGCAACATCTACGCCATCTCCGTGGACGGCGGCGCGGAAACAGCACTCACCACCGGCTCAGGCATCAGCGACGACCCCGACTACTCGCCGGACGGCAAATACATCTACTTCAACTCCGACCGCACAGGCTCAATGCAAATCTGGCGCATGCTCGCCGACGGCAGTCATCCCGAACAGGTCACATTCGACGAGTTCCAGAACTGGACGCCGCACCCCTCGCCCGACGGCAAATCCATCGTGATCCTCTCCTACGACAAGGACGTCACCGGTCATCCTGCGAACAAGGACATCGCTCTGCGCATTCTGAACGTGGCCGATGGAAAGTTGCGCGTGCTGGTCAACATCGTCGGCGGCTCGGGAAGCGACAACGTACCCAACTGGGCTCCCGACGGCACGCACTTTGCCTTCGTCAGCTATCAGATGCTGCCCGTCGACGACACGGGTTCGAGCGAATAAGCTCAACTTGACGATCAATGCGCACTAGGGTCGCAACCAAAACCATGCGGCCCGCGCGCTCTCGAATCACATTTCACCGATCGCAGAGTGCTCTCCTCCGCGTTCCGCCACCCTCGTCCGACCCGTGTTCTGACGCCGCGCCAGCCGGCGCACTTTCCTCGTTGAATTCCACGCATGCACGCCCCTCAGACTATTCCGTTCGGCTCCGCCGGCATATGGCCTCTTGGCCTGCACTGTGCATCAAAATATTCGGCAACAAAAGCGCGTGGATCGTCAGTGCGCTTCTGTGTCGGAAGATCGCTTTTGGAAGAACCTCCATTCGATTGCTTTGCGCGCTCGATTGTGCTTTTCCCCCAAACCCCCCAACTGCACGTCAAGGCCTGCGTTTTTGCGAGGAGGCAAATATGCATTTCATCGAAGTCAGAAAGCTGGCACGTGTCTTTGCCCGTCAATTCCAGTCCCGAGCCGCAGGTAACGCCTGGCGGCTCTTTTTCTTTGCGCTTCCAATCCTGGGCCTGCTGCCCGCGCAAGCACAATTCAACGCGTCGTTGAGCGGCACTGTCACCGACCAGACCGGAGCCATCATTCCGGGCGCCACGGTCACCCTGGTCGACAAGGAAACAAACCAGACGCGAACTGCCACCACATCGCCCGCCGGACTGTTCGACTTCAACGCCCTCGCGCCCGACCATTACAGTCTCTCTGTCGAGCGGCAGGGCTTTAAGAAGAGGAGCGTCGACCAGGTCGTGCTTATCCCGGAACAACCTAACGTCCTCAATGTACAAATGGAGCTCGGCGATGTCTCGGAAACCGTGACGGTGAATGGCTCTGCCGCGCCTTTGCTTGATACCGGCACGGCGACACTCAGCGCCACCATCAACAGTGAAGAAATCCAGCATCTTCCGTCCTTCAACCGAGACGTCTTTCAGCTGGCGCAGCTGGCGCCCGGCGCCTTCGGCGATGCTTCGCAGGGCAGCGCCGGCGGCAGCTATGAACTGCCCGGCAACCAGGGACCGGGCGGCTCGGCGAGCGGTTCTGCCGGCATCTTCCAAACCGAAAACGGACCGCAGATTCAGACACGTGGCGGCCAATATGAAACCAACGGCATCTCGATCGACGGCATCAGTACCGTGAGCTCAGTGTGGGGCGGCACATCGGTCATCACCCCCAGCGAAGACTCCGTACAGGATGTCAAAATCGTGACCAACAGCTATGACGCAGAGGTGGGCCGCTTTAGCGGCGGACAGATTCAGGTCACCTCAAAGAGCGGCACCAACGATCTGCACGGCAGTGCATTCTTCAAGGCCTCGCGACCCGGACTGAATGCCTATCAACGCTGGAACGGCCTCGGATCGACTGCTTCTGGTACGCCCGCATCGCGCGGCCTGAACCGCGATGAGTCGCGCTTCAATAACTACGGCGGCAGCCTCGGCGGTCCGTTTTGGAAGAACCGGATCTTCGGATTCTTCAACTATGAAACGAGCCCGTACTCCTCAAGCGGCACAGCGCAAGGCTGGTATGAGACATCGCAGTTCGATCAAAGCGCCGCCGCATCCGGCAGCATCGCTTCAAAATACCTCACCTACAAGGGCGAAGGCGTCGCCTCCGGGGCGAGCCTCATTCAGCGCACATGCGCGCAGGTCGGCTTGCAGGAAGGCATAAACTGCGCCACAACGACCGGCGGCCTCGACCTCGGCTCGCCTTTGAAATCTGCGCTTGGCACACAGGACCCGACCTATGGCGGTTCAACCAACGCGCCGGGTGTCGGCAGCGGATTAGACGGCATCCCCGACGTCGGGTTCTTCAATACCGTCAATCCGACAAGTACGACGCAGTCTCAATATAACGGCCGACTCGACGCCAACATCCGCCAGAACGACCATCTCGCCTTTGCCATTTACTGGGTGCCGATAACCACAACTGACTACCAGGGTCCGGTTCGTTCCGCCAACCTTTGGCATCATTCGCAGGTCAACGACGCGTTCTCACTCATCTGGAATCACACTTTCACGCCCACTTTGCTCAACCAGGCGCGCGCCAATGCGGCAGGCTACCGGTGGAATGAGATAGCTTCAAATCCGCAGGAGCCCTTCGGCCTGCCTCAGGACAACCTCGGCAACGTCAACGACAGTTCCTGCGGCGGATCGGCTTGCTCTTTCGGCACCGCAAACTTCCAGTACTTTGGAGCTCCCGGACCGACCGATCTAAACCAGTGGACTTATGACTACAATGACGTCCTCACCAAGATCTTGGGTCGGCATAGCATCAAGATGGGCGGGGATCTTACCAGGCTCTACTACCTGAATAATGCTGTCTATGCAGCTAGGCCCTCCTTCACGTTTCGCAATTTGTGGGACTTCGCCAACGACGCCCCCTACAGTGAGACCGGGCAGTTTAGTTCCACAACCGGCGTGCCCTCCTCCAATCGCGAGGACAACCGCTCCAACGTCTGGGGCTTCTTTGTTCAGGACGATTACAAGGTTCGCCCCAATCTGACGGTCAATCTGGGGCTTCGCTGGTCTTACTTCGCCGCGTTCTATTCCAAGCAGGACAACCTCGACGTATTGAGGTACGGAACAGGCGCGGATCTGCTGAATGGCTTGAACATTCATGTCGGGGGCCCGCTCTACAACCCGCAGAAGTATAATTTTGGCCCACAGGTTGGCTTCGCATGGCAGCCCGCGGAGTCCATGAACAAGCTCGTTGTCCGCGGCGGTTTCGGGCTCAACTACAACCAGAACGAAATTGCAATCCTGGCCAATGGATTCGGCAACCCGCCCAACGTCGTGAACAAAAACTTCTGCTGCTCTACTCCTACTGCCAATACGCCGGGAATTCTGTACGAAACAGCGAGCAGCCCCACCTCCATCTTTGGATATGCTCCCAATCCGGCAACCGTCACCACGTTCGGCCCCAACAACCTGCCCACCAGCGGCGTCACTTCCGTGACGGGCTTCCCTTCCAGCCCCAAGACGATCACCAATTACCACTATTCGCTGGACATGGAGTATCAATTTCCATTTGAGATGGTAGCGTCCCTCGGCTACCAGGGCAGTGAATCGCGGCATTTGCTCGTGCAGTCGAACTTCAACGTGATTGCGGGCGCCAATGGCGTCGCCCTCAACCCAGTCGCCAATTTCATTGACTACTACGCGAACACTGGCACGGGAAACTACAACGCCATGATCGCCACGTTGAAGCACACCTTCTCTCACCAATTCAATATTGAGACACAATACACGTGGGGCAAGGCGATGGACGAAAACTCCGGTCCCTACGAAGAAGACCCCTATCCTTATAACTCGCACGCTGCCTATGGGCGCTCCGACTACAACGTGGCCAATGCCTTCAAGATTTTTGGGCTTTGGCAGCCAATCCTCTTTCGCGGCCAAAATAATTGGGCCGAAAAGGTCGTAGGCGGCTGGTCACTCAGCGGAATCTTTAACTGGCATACAGGATTCCCCATCAACCCGCTCTACAATACCAACACTTCGGGAGGCCTGTACTACAACGGCAGCGGCTATGGCTCGCTTCGCCCGGCTGCCTACAAGGGAGGAGCCGGCTCCAGTACCAGCAACAGCACTTTCATGCAGACGACCAACCCCAATTACAACGGCAACGGCACCACGTATTTCGCCGCGCCCGCGTTTGCGGATGGCCCTGCGTTTCCCGCCTTCGCTCCACCACCTGCGCCAGCGATTCATCGCAACAGCTTGAATGGTCCCGGCTACAACGATGTCGACGCATCCTTGACCAAGGCGTTCGGCTTCCCCAACACCCGTGTCCTCGGCGAACATACGCGACTCGAATTCCGTGTGGACGCCTACAACCTGTTCAACAAACTGAATATCGAAGGGCAGTCGATCGATAACACTCTGGGCTCCGCGAACCCGGACGGAAGCGTCTCTTCAGTCAACCCCGACTTCGGCGTGGCCCGCAACGCACTCGGCAGTAGAACCGTTCAGTTGCAATCGCGCTTCAGCTTTTAGTACCGAGAGGCGGTTATTTTGTAATCGTGCCGATGAACCTGGGTGCCCATCCTTTCGCCTTTGTACTCGGGGTCCCCACGGACAGGCCTTCGTCTGTGGGGTGGTGGCGAAAGGTTGGGAAAAGCACGAATCCCAAATGCGAAATCCCAGGGGCAACGCCTTACAGCGTGCGCCCCGTTTCGCTATTTCTATTAGAGCGAACGTTCGTTCGATCCGCTGTCAGCGCCCGCCAATCTCCAACACCGCCAGCCCATTCACAGGCAACGTCAGCTCGAGCGCACCACTCACTAGTCTCTTGTGTTCCGGCGCAGGTAGCGCAGACGCCGCGTTCAGCGCCTGAATCTGTGCCTGGGTCGGATAGCGCGGACTGCCCATCGACTTGTAGGCCGTCATCGGATTCCCATGCGTCTCATCCACACGCTGAATCGCGACTGCTGCACCCGAAGCCACTCCTTTAAAACTGAGCCGAAGCGTAATCGGCGCGCCCTGCGCCAGCTTATCCATATCCACCAGGTTCCACGCAGCCACCACGAGCGTGCCATCTTTCCTGCGCGTGACAAGAACGTCATCGGCGGAGTTCTCGATCCGCTCATCGCCCAGTTCATGCAACAACGAAAAATCATAGAAGCTCGGCTTCTTGATTCGATCCGGCGCGATCAAACCAAACCCGCCATCGAAGGGCTCCTTCTTGACGCCGCCTTCTTCAAACACATCGTCGAAGGTCCACCACGACATCAACTTCACCAGCCCATCGCACTCGCTGATATCCCGAGCCAGCGCCGGCCCCACATACCAGTTGTCGCGCGCGTCGAGTTCTCCATACGAAGGCACATTCCATTCCGTCCAGAACAATGGCAATTTCGGCAACTGCGATGCGCCAATCTCGTCGTGCACTTTCTTTACCGCCCGGCACACACGGTCATGCATCGGGATATCTTCGTTCGTCCCAAATAGATCCTGCACAGTATCGTCCGCATAACCATGCGTTGAAACAAAATCAATCGGCACATGCTCGCTGTTCACGTGGTTCAAAAATTCGGGGATCCAGTGAGCCGCCGCCGTTGCCGGTCCCCCCACACGCAGCCTCGGGCTCACGTCCTTCAGGGCCCGCGCCGTATGGTCATATAACTCGAAGTAAGTAGCCTGCTTCGGATCGCCCGCCCAGAAATCGATGTTCGGCTCATTCCAGACTTCGAAATACCACTGCGCCACCTCATCTATTCCGTACCGATCCACAAGATGCTGCGCGAACGCGTGAATCAATGCATCCCACTTCCCATAATCCTTTGGCGGAGACACGTTCTGCTTGTACCAGAAAGGATGAATCGCCGCCGGTTTCGACGCCAGCTTATACGGCATAAAGCTGATTTCGACAAACGGCCGCACCCCGCGCGCGAGTAGCCCGTCATAAATCTGATCCACATAAGTGAAGTTGAAAACCGGATTTCCGTTCTTGTCTTCGTCGTACACGCCCACGTCATCGTGGAAGATCGCATGAAAACGCACGTAGCGCATGCCCACGTCATCGTGTACCTCCTTCAAATCGTCGAGGTAATTCGCGCGCAGCGCAAGAATCGCTCGGCCCGATCCGAACATCCGATCCCAGAAATGCGGAAGCGGCTGAGAGGTCGCGTGTGTATCGATCGTAATTTCCACTGGCGCAGGCTGACCATGCGTAACGGTTGCACCGACGAAGGAACAAACCAACGCGAGAAATGCAAAACGGAATGAGCTCTTCATCAATTCCCCCTTTGGCGTTGACCGCGATTTTGGATCCACAGAAGCGCAGAACTGCCTGCGTAGAACGCCGCGCCCCTCGCGTCTAATCTATTGGATGCCCCTGAGAACAGAAGGAATTGAATCAACCTCACGCGCCGGACGAAAGAAAACCCGGCCGCTGGGGCCGGGTTTCAGTGGTCTTTCGAAGCGAATCGAGAGTGAGTCTTCAGTACCGGTCGCGATCATGATCATGGTGGTCGCCGACGAAATGCTCCATCGCGCGATCGTATCCGCGCCGGAAACCTTCCCGGTACGCCTCCTGCAATTCGGGTGGAACATGCGGGTGACGATACTCGTCGCGATTATTCACGTCCGGTCGCCGGTGATTTTCGTAGTCCCGTCGCGCGCCTTCCATACCATCGTGGAATCCGCGGCGCTGAATGTCATTGAATTCTGTGGGGAACGCATCCCACTGCGGCGGAGGAGGAGGCGCAGCCTCGCGAAACTCCGGACGTTCTCCTCCCATTAGGTGCGACATCGCGCGGTCGTAGCCGCGCCGAAATCCACCGCGGAATGCCTCTCGCTGTTCCGGCGGAAGCTGCGGGTGCCGAAAAACCTCATGATCGTCGACGTCGGGGTGCCGGTGCATTTCGAAATCTCTTCGTGCCGCTTCAACCCCTTCGTGGAAACCCTGTCGCTGAAATTCATTCAGTTCCTGCGGCGGTACATCCCAGCCGTACCCAGGAGGCGGTGGTCCTTGTTGTCCGGCGGCAGCACCGGCCATCGGCACAACGGAAAGTCCCATGAGCAGAGCAACTGCAGAAATTGCAATTCGATTGGTGTGCATCGTCGTTCTCCTTCTTGCGAATGGTGCGTGAGGGATGACCGGCCATCGGAAGAATGGAATCTGCCGGCTTTCTCGCCCGGTCGGCGATGGCACGCCCGGGTATCTCGATTGTATAAACCCCGCCGATGAATGGCACATCATTGGAAAGCAGTCGGCAAAGCCATCCAACAACTGCGCGGGATTCTGCGGTGATCCGCATGGCCGGCGGCGTCGTGCAGTTTTGTGAGGGATCCGAAGAACGCGGCGATCAACCCAAGAAAAACCCGGCCTGACTAGGCCGGGTCATCTCGCCCGCACGAATCAATAATGGACGCTGTTCAGGTGCGACATCGCGCGATCATAACCCTGGCGGAACCCTTCCCGATAATCCTCGCGTTCATCGCGCGGCACATGGGGGTGCCGAAACTCTTCCCGATTCTCAACGTTCGGTTCGCGATGATTGTCGAAATCCTTGCGCGCGCCTTCTACTCCATCATGGAAACCTCGACGCTGTGCTTCGCGGAACTCCGCAGGCGGCGCATCCCAATCATGATCGTGATCCTCCGCGGCCACCGCCGCAGCTCCTGATCCCGCTGACGCTGCGCTTGCTTTCGCCCTGGCCGGGGCCACAAAGGCCAACGAAAGAACAAGAATTGAAAAAACAAGCAATCTCAATTTCATCATTGAAACCTCCGCTCCAAGCTAATCGGATGGCCTCTTCCCGCACCGTGTTGCCCGTCACTGACTCAATTCTCGGGTTTACGTCGGCGCCGCAAGACAAACCCTTGAGCTTCTGTTACTTTTCTGCTGCGGAGAGCCCATGCCGGCTCCGGGCATCCCCCTCGAAAGTCAGGTCGCCCAACCGCTCCGAACCGATCGCACCAAACCTCTCGCCATGAGGAACGAATTGAGGGCCCGGGCCCCAAGCCCGCCAATCGACACGATCAAGCTTCAGACCTCGCGATTTATACTCTCGACAAACGTACCCGCCGAGGAAGATGAGGTCGAAACCATGACGCGACGCCATCGCATGTGCGCTTTCACACTCCTTCTTTGCGTGTCCCTCTGTTCCGCGCAAACCACTACCCACAAGAAAGCGGCCCCGCCTCCCAAGCCCGAGCCTACCGAGCCCGAACTGGTCGAGTACATCCGAGGAGCCCTTCTGTCGCTCAGCCCGAACGACGGCATCAACGACAATCTCGACGTCCGCTACGATGAGACAACGAAAGTTCTCACCCTGACAGGGCCGGTGGGTCACTGCGATTTATTTATCAGTGCGCTCAATCCAAACAACACCGTCTGGGATGTCTTCGACCCCAGCGACAGCGACCGGCAACGGGAGAAACTCGTGCGCCTCACCATGGTCTCCGTCCTCGGCAAAACCGCGCGTACCTGCTACGACCGGTTCGACCACGTCGACACAACCCTGATCGGCAATCGCGCGCGCTTCCTGTTTTCGCAGCCAAAAACGGACGACGTGCCTGATTTTCAAGGGAAGATGACGAAAGCCATCAAGAAGCTGATCGTGCTCAGCGGAGGCGCTCCAGAGAAGGATATCTTCTAGAGCAAAACCAGGGTAACTGTGTCCTCTCGAAATCCTTCCAGGTCGCCGCTCCTTGGGCGGAGTACAGCAATTGCGGAACCGCTGTAGCACACGGCCAGGTTCAAATCTTCAATCGGCCAGAGACACGACCGCCCCCGATTCAACCGGAGGCGGAAGGCCGTGAATATCTTTAGTTCAGCTTACTTGGCTGCGGCTTCTTCGGCCACAGGCTCCACAGCGTCAGCCAGCACCTGGACCTTGATGTGCGCGGTCACTTCGCGATGCAGCTTGATCGCCACGGTGAACTCGCCGAGACTCTTCAGCGGTTCCGTCAGCTGGATCTTGCGGCGATCCACTTCAAATCCCTTGGTCTCGAGATCGCCGGCAATATCCGCCGACGTTACTGAACCAAACAGCTGGCCGTTCTCGCCGGATTTGCGCGTAAAGCTCAGCACAACCGGTTGCAGCTTGGCCACCAGCTCTTCTGCCTGGGCTTTCTCAGTGGCGGAGCGTCGCGCAGCAGAGGCCTTCATCTGCTCGATCACGGCTCTTGTTGGCCTCTGTAGCCTGCATCGCCAGCTTGCGCGGCAGCAGGAAATTGCGGCCGTAGCCGTCGGCCACCTTCACCACATCGCCACGGTGGCCCAGATTGGCTACGTCTTCTTTCAGAATTACTTCCATTTCGAAATTCTCCAATGTTACAGGCGGCTGCCCTGGCGCTCTAATCACTTGGACGAGAGAAGCAACCAACAGGCGCACCGCGCAGGATTCTATATCGGCCCCGGAAGCATTGTCGCCTGACTGGTCCAAATTAAATCAGGCAATCGCCTACAACTTATTGGGCATTACCCGGACCAGGCCCGGAGGCATCTCGCTAGTGGCGCGTGGCAAACGGCAGCAGGGCGATGTTCCGCGCCTGCTTGATCGCCCTGGTCAGGCGCCGCTGGTGCGTGGTGCAAACGCCGGTCAGCCGTCGAGGCACGATCTTGCCGCGCTCGGCCACAAATCCTTGCAGCAGCCGCACATCGCGGTAGGGGATCGCGTCGATCTTTTCCGTGCAGAACTTGCAAACCTTCTTGCGGCGGAAAAACTTGCCGCGCCCGCCAGGTCCGCCGCCGGGACGCCCGCCGGGACGCGGACCACCGCCCCCCGATCCCGAGCCTGATCCCGGCCCAGGTCCAGAGCCTTGTCCCTGTCCGGAACCCGATCCGGACCCTTGTCCGCCTTGCGGTCCTGCGGATGCGCCCGTCTCGGGCGCCTTGCCTGAAGTCTCTTCAGACATTGTGTTTCCTCTTTACTCTCTTCGCTTCACCGAGCCCTCGCGGACACGGACAAGCTGTGTTCTTCCGGCCAGCCTGACCCAGCGTGTGGGTGCAGCACGACCAGCAAATCGCGGTTCAAACCCTCAGGCGCTGGCCTGAACGGTTTCGGCAGCCTCAGCAGGAGCAGCAGAACAGGTGCAGACACCGGTGGCGCCGGAGCAGCCGCCGGTTCCGCACTCATCTTTCTGCGTGCGCCGCGCAAGGCCTTCACCTTGGCCAGCCGCTTCTCTTCCTCATCGATGCGCACGGTGATGAACTTGATCACCGGCTCTGACACGCGCAGCCGGCGCTCCAGTTCCAACACCACCGCGCCGCCGGCCTCAACGGTCAGCAAAACGTAATTGCCGTCGTTGAACTTGCGCACCATGTAGGCGAGCTTGCGCCGGCCCATCTTCTCGACGTTCTTCACCACCCCGCCACCATTGGTGACCGATGTGGTGAAGCCGGCAATCAGCTTGTCGACATCCTCTTCGGCCGCATCGGGCCGAACGATAAACATCACCTCATACAAACGGGACATCCTGTTTCCTTTTCCGCTGGAGTCCCTGACTCCAGCCCTCCGCAGCAATTACACAGCGCAATAGTTCACAGTCCCTGAGTCCCTGGTCCCTCTATGTCCCTGTTCCCTACTCCCTGCTCCCTGCCGCCCTGTCTTCCGCGATTGAACTCATTCATCGCCGCTCCCGGCCCTTCCTCGACGATTCGCCGCGTTGCCGCCGCCACCCGGTCCAGCACCTCGTCCAGCACCGTCAAATCCGCCTTGCGCATCGGCGACAGCAGATAATCTCTGCCGGGCCGTTTGCCCCCCGCCTCTTTGGCCTCCGGCGGAAGATCTTGCCCCACGCCGATCCGCAATCGCAACCACTCCTGGCTGCCCAGGGCCGAGGTCACGCTGCGGGCTCCGTTGTGGCCCGCCGGCGAACCGCGCTCCCTGATCTTGAACGTCCCCAGCTGAAAGTCCAGCTCGTCGTAAATCACGAGCAAGTCCTTCGCCGGGTCCGCTTCAAACTCCTTCACCAGAGCGGCCACTGCCAGCCCGCTCAAATTCATGAATGTCTCCGGCTTGGCCAGGACCACCTCGCGCCCCGCGATTCGGCAGGTTGCGGTCGTGGCCCGGCAGCGCCGGTTTCTACCACAACGCCTTCTTGCTCGGCGATGCGGTCAATTGCCATGAACCCCGCGTTATGCGGCGTCCATACATACTCCGGACCGGGATTGCCAAGCCCCACCACTAAAAATGGGCCCCGGCGCTCGCCAGTTTCAAGACCCTGCAGGCCGATGCGTGTGATCATTTCGTCGACATCGTCGGTCGAGCCAACATCCTCCGGCAACATGTCACCCGCATCAGCCTCAACCAATGTCTACTTCTTCGCCCCGCCCTCAGGCTTCTTCGCACCAGCGCCCGCCGCACCTGCGGCAGCCTCCGGTTCGCCCTTGCCCTTCTTCGCCACTTCAGGTTCCGCAGGAGCGCCTTCGACAGCCACCACCGCTTCCTCAGCCACCGGAGCAACCTCTTCGCGAATCGAGACCACGTGCGCCACAGTCGCGTCTTCAGAGTTCAGGTACTTGATCTTGTCCGAGTGCGGCAAATCGCTCACGCGCAACACGCCGTGCATCGCAAGATCGCTCACATCCACGTCGATGTGGCTCGGAATATCCGCAGGCAGGCACTCGATCTCCACTTCGCGCAGACACCTGGTCCAGAATGCCGCCTTCGGTCCTCACGCCGACTGGCACGCCGATCAACTTCACGCGCACACTCACCTGCAGCAGCTTATCCAGCGCAATGCGCTTCAGATCGATGTGAATCAGTTGGTCCTTCAAGCGGCTCCCGCTGCCAATCGACGATCATCGCCTTGGCCGCGGCCTGGTCGCCCACCGCTACATCGAAAATCGTGTTGTGGCCCGTCTCGGAAAATAGAATCCGCGAAATCTGCTTGGGGTCCACTTCGATGGCCACCGCTTCGTGGCCGCCGCCATACAGCACGGCAGGAATCTTGCCGCGCCACGCGCACGCGGCGGGCGGCATTCTTGTTGAACTTGCCCTCACGGGGCTTGGCTACGACAACTTCAGGCATTTAACTCTCTCGTTTCTGTCATCGGGCACAGGCCGATCAAGGTCCGCTCCCTTTGTGAAGGCCAGGGGTCAGGGGTCAGAGATCAGGGGTCAGAAACGCTCTTGCCCCATTCTCATCAATGCCTGCCGCAGGCTCGTTGTGTTACGGTCACTGATCTCTGAAACCTGATCACTGACCCCTGTCTTTACGAAAACAGCGTACTCACGCTGGTTTCCATGTGAATGCTCTCAATCGCCGCGCCCAACAAGCCCCGCAATCGAAAGCACTTTGATCTTCGCCAACTTCTGTGCCGGCTCGCGCAAGGGAATGGTGTTGGTTACGATCACCTGTTCCAACCGCGAGTTGGCGATACGGTCAATCGCCGGGCCCGAAAGCACGGCATGGCTGGCGCAGGCATACACCGAAGTCGCACCCGCGTTGTACAACGGCATCCACCGTCTTCACCAGCGTCCCAGCCGTGTCGATAATGTCGTCGAGAATGAGGCAGCGTCTTGCCTTCCACGGCGCCGATCACGTTCATCACTTCCGCGACATTCATATCCGTACGCCGCTTGTCCACAATCGACAGCGGTGCGCCAATTTTCTGCGCAAAAAATCTTGCCCTCTCCACACCGCCGGGGTCCGGCGAAACGACCATCAGGTTCGGCAGATTCAGCTCGCGGAAATACCCCACCAGCACCGGGCTCGCATACAGGTGATCCACCGGAATGTTGAAGAACCCCTGAATCTGCGCCGCATGCAGATCCACAAACAACGCACGATTCGCGCCTGCCGTCGTCAGCAGATCGGCGACAAGCTTGGCGCTGATCGCCACCCGCGGCTTGTCTTTCCGGTCCTGCCGCGCATAGCCGTAATACGGAACCACCACCGTGATGCGCGCCGCCGAAGCGCGCTTCAGCGCATCGATCATCACCAGCAGCTCCACCAAATGCTGATCGACTGGATAGCAGGTCGGCTGCACGACAAATACATCCACGCCGCGCACGTTCTCAAGCAGTTGGAAGAAGACTTCGCCATCCGCAAAGCGTTGCAGCTTGGCCTCGCCTACCGGCACGCCGATGTGCCGCCCGATCGCTTCAGCCAGAGGCCGATTCGCCGTTCCCGAGAACAACTTGAACCGCTTGTCCTCGCTCAGATTGCGGGTCCGCTTGCGCTCCGGAGCCGCCTTGGCATCCTTGGCCCTCGAATCCGGCGTACCCCCGGGAATTGGCCCCTTGACGCCGTCTTTTCCCTGGTCGTCCGCGCCCGGCTGTTGCTTCTCTTCCGCTGCTACCGTCACCGTTCCCACTTCCATCTCCACGAACCTCCAAGCTGGTTGGCTTTGGCTGCTCAACTGATCCAGAACCGCAAATCACTAACTGCAAAACTTGGCTGGGCGACTAGGATTCGAACCTAGACAAATGCCTCCAAAGGGCATTGTCCTACCATTAGACGATCGCCCAACTCAGCGAATCCCGATTCCTAACCGGACTCCGCCCCTGACAGCCGTTCGCGAGTCTCTCTCCCGCCGACCGGGCCTGTCAATCACAGAAAATGCGTCAATCCACACCACCTTGGGTGCCCCATCCAAGCTCTGCTTGGGTGGGAAAGAAACACTCTCACCTAGTAACCGAGTCTGGTGTCCCACGTCTGGATTCTCAGACCTTGGAAAGCAAGAACCCTTCTACAGAAGCATCTCTCCCCAATACGCTCTACGCGGCAACGTACGCGTCAACTGACTTCGTACACCCGCCTTTTCCAATCGCGACTGGGCTGTTTCCGCATCTCCACGGGTCAGGTACAACCCGTAAAGCGTCGAACCCGACCCCGACAGCGAAGCATGGGCTGCCGCCTCCGGAGTGCCCGAAGCCGCAAGAATGCGCTTGATTTCTGCAAGGGAAGGATGCTGGGGAAAAACAACTCGTTCAAAGTCGTTCTGGATCCAGCTCGTGATCCCGGTGCGGACAAGCGCGGACTCTATCGGTCCGGCCAGGTCTTCTCCATCAGGGAAGACACCGGAGGAGCCAGATCCCTGCTGCCCGCCCCTCGGAATCCCTCCCGAAAAGGCGCTGGCGTAGGCACGGCTCAACATTTGAAGTTTACCTGTACTCCACTCCTGGGTCAAACCTTCGGTGGCGCACAAGGCGTCCCAGTCGGCAAAGGCCTGGGGAGTGGACACACCCACCCCCGGTAAAGCCACGACGCACCAGATGGGATCCAAGTCTGGGAGGGGGTAAACTTCCTGGCCCCGGTCGAGGCCGAGGACTGTGCCACCGATGAGGAAGAGGGGAACGTCGGAACCAATCTTGGCTGCTATGTCGAGCCGTCTCGACGGCCAATAGAATGTGCCAATCCCCATTTCCTTCCACGGACTCTGGGCCGCCCACCTCGGTGCACGGCGAGACTTGTTCCACCCCAGCTCCTTTTCGAGCCCAATGAGCGCAGCCACCGCATTCGCCGAGCCCGCCCCCAGCCCTCCCTGCACTGGCAGCCGCTTCTCTATATGAATCTCGACGTCGGCGTAGCTGCCTCCATCTTCAAGCGCGAGTTCCACGGCCTTCCATGCGGTATTGCGGCTATCCGTCGGCACTCGTTCATCGTTCGACGTGAGCCGAATCTGCGTTGTCTTGGCCTTCCAGGTATTCCGCGCCGCCACCGTCACCACATCATGCAGCTCCAGCGTCTGATAAACCGTAGTCAGCGCGTGAAACCCATCCCGGCGCGGCGCCCCTATCCCCAATCCCAGGTTTATCTTTGCGTGTGAACGAACGGATGTCGGCATACCGGTTCCCCGTACCGGTTCATTGTAGAGGCGAACCGCCCCACCCCGGCTCCATCCGGTCC
Organism: uncultured Acidobacteriaceae bacterium; assembly: GCA_963810545.1. Taxonomy (GTDB): domain Bacteria; phylum Acidobacteriota; class Terriglobia; order Terriglobales; family Acidobacteriaceae; genus Telmatobacter. Next base: position 32,428 of record CAWENE010000002.1, on the reverse strand, counting down.
ACATCAGTGACAAAATATCGCTGGCGTTGCGTAGCAAATAGGGTCACAATTCGAATCCTTAGGCGTTCTCTCCCTTTCGGGCCTAAAACGGCCGCTGTACAAAGGAGGGCCCATGAGATCTTCCCCGCAACACGTCATCGCAAGTCGAATCGTTTTCGGTGCCTGCTTGTCCGCCGTCACTTTGGCGGCGCAATCCCCCGGCAAACCCGCGCCTGATCCTGTAATCCACCAGGCGCCCATGATCGAGCGCTACGGCAAGCCTTACGTCATGGTCACCATCAATGGCAAAGGCCCGTTCCGCTTCGTCATCGATACCGGCACCGGCGGCGACGCCCTTGTTACACCAGAGCTGGCCACTGAGCTCGGCCTGCCCACCGTCGGCCACGCCATGCTCAGCGACCCCAGCGGCCAGGGCGGAAAAAGAACCCCCATCGTGTTCATACAATCGCTTGAAGTTGCGGGTGTCCAGTTCCCCAACATTCGCGCCCTCAGCCACCCGTTCTTTGCCGAAGCCGGTACTTGCGAGGGCCTCCTCGGCTTCACTCTATTTCGCAACTTCCTGCTCACCCTCGATTTTCCCAATCGCCTCGTGACTCTAACCGCCGGGTCGCTTGCCCCGGACGGCGGCAAGTCGGTCCTGCCTTTCCGTATGCCGGACGGCATTCCGGTCGCCAGCCTCAAAGTCGACGGCCTGGAACCGGTTGAAGCGCAGCTCGACTCAGGCGGCGGCGGCCTCGTCCTGCCTGAGAAACTAGCCGCCCGTCTCAAATACGAAATCGATCCGGTGGTCTTCGCCTCGGGCCGGTCCGTTTCCACCCGGTTCGAAATGAAAGCCGCCAAACTCGCCTCGGACGTGAAACTCGGCCGCTACACATTTACTCATCCCGTCGTCGAAATCCACCCGGCATTTCCGCTGGTCAACTTCGGCTCGCCACCCATGCAGATCTTCGCCATCACCTTCGACCAGAAAAATCTGTTAGTCCGCTTTACCGCCAACCAGCGACGCTTCAGTCTCAGCGCGCCTTCCTACCCCACGCGCCTGACCAATGCGCCCGTCTACGATCCACCGCCGCCCGACCTCGTTCCCGTAGGTTAGGAGCACGTCGTTTTCGGGCGGCGATTGCCGCGCGGGAGCAACTGTTGTTTTTCACAAGACCTTCATTGGCGCGGAGATGGATGCCCTATGGCTGGCTGACCGGCGCGCCGACAAATACACGGGGCTCCCCGGCGACCGGTCCTGTCGCTGGGGTGAGAATCCGTCTTTGTTCGCGGGGTCACCGGGCGGAGCGAGGGTGGGAAAGCACAGACCCAATGAGCAAAGAAGAAATGAACTAAGCGTTCACAGCCCGAGCCACCATCACCCACGCCGCGCGCAAACTCGCCACCGGCTCGCCCGACGGCTTGAACTCCATCGCCACCACGTGCCGATATTTCAGATCGGCCAGCTTGCGATAGACATTTGCATAGTTGATCTCGCCCGTGCCCGGCTCATGCCGCCCTGGCACATCGGCAATGTGAATCAGCCCGATTACATCGATGTGCTTGTCGAGCTTCTCAATCAAATTGCCTTCCGCAATCTGTTCGTGAAACATGTCGTAGAGAAACTGCACCTGCGGATGATTCACCGCGCGCACAATCTCGATCCCCTCCGCGGCCGACTGCAGAAAATACTTCGGGTTCTCTTCCGGATCGATGCACTCCAGCAGCAGCCGTACCGGCTGCCCATCAATCTGCTTCCCCTCCACCAACGAGGCCGCGCGTTTCAGCGTTTCAATCGCAGCATTGTGCTGGTCTTCGCGCGAAACACCTGGAACCACATTTCCCGAGAGCACAATCATCGCCGGGCAACTCAACATCTCCATCGGCTTGAGCGCTTCTTTCAGTTCTTCGAGGAATGCGTCGCGCACCGAAGCATCGGCAACACCATGATGCAGTCCTGCCGTTGCATCGAACCGGATCCCAAGCCGCTTCCGCGCATCATTCGCCTTGGCAAAATCCGCATCGCTCCACTTGCTGTATTCGCCCACCAGCTCAACGTTGCTGTACCCCGCATCGGCAACCTTGGCCAAACGCTCCTCAAACGGTAAGCCCTGGAACACCGTCCATAACATCACCGAGAGCGGAAAAGGAGTCGGCGATGGGGTCGGCGAGGGCAGTCCCTCCGGACTCCCAGCTGCAGTGGAACGTGTTGCCGTTGCGGCCCCCAGTGCGGTCGCTGCCAGGACTTGCGTAAACGTGCGCCGATTCATGAACCCTCCTCCAATTTCCTTCCCAAACTCGCGACTAAGCACTGTGAACTAAGAACTACGAACTGCCTTACTATTTCTCCGCAGCGCTTGCCAATCCTTCTCCGCCTGGTCCGCATACAGCGCGCCGAACTTGGCCACCGACTCTGCGAATCTATCCCCGGTGCCGATATAACCGGCAATCACCTTCGGATCGCCCGAGCGGGCGTGGCCTCGTGCCAGCAACTCGCCGCAAATCTCCGCAAACGCGTTGAGGCCAGTGCCCTTCAAGTCCGCCAACTCAATCGATCCCTTGTGATCGTTGAGCTGCCGCACCAGGTAATCGCGCCCTTCCATCTGCGTCCAGCCGAGGAACGGATCGGACTGCACCTGCATCGCGCGTTGCCCTTCCACCGTGCGCTGGCCATTATGGTGCGCCGGGTGCGCATCGGGCAAGTACGGCGAATACACTGAGGCCGCTTCTTCCTTCATCTGCAGAAACAGCGGATCGCGCGGCCCGTTGCCCTCAAAATAAATACAGTAATCGCGCAGACCCACCGATCCGGTCCCCACCACTTTGAAAGCCACATCTACCGGCCGATACAGCGAAAGCAGATGCTGGCGCTGGGCCTCCAGATTTTCACGATAAGGACCGAGAGCCGCCAGCACCTTCACCGACTGCGCGCCAGAAACCCGCGTCAACAGCGGTTTCAGCTCCTTGAATCGCCGCGGGGAACCCGGCTTCCACCCCACGGACGAGGACCTGTCCGTGGGGACCCCGGGCTTGTTGCTCGCGGGCTCTGTCAGTTGCTCCAGATTGCACAACGGTGTTGCGCGCTCCGCCTTCAGCAGCGCTTCGTGCACCGGCTCGACCGACCCGAGGCGATGCACTTGAAATCTGCTCACTTCAAGAATCGGCATCTCGGCGAAAGCGCGCATCTGCTCGCAGTAGCGCTCGAGGCATTCCTGAGCGGCTGTGCGCGCGGAAGCCTCCTTGTGCCCCGCTTCGCGTCCCGCCAGCACCAGCGACGTCGCCATGCGTTTCAAGTCCCACTCGAAAGGTCCGCGAATCGACTCGTCGAAGTCGTTGATGTCGAAGACCAGCCGACCGTCCTGCGCCGCAAACGCTCCCAGGTTGCGCACGTGGGCATCGCCGCAGAGTTGCCCCACAATACCGGTGTTCGGCACCAGGGCCAAATCGGCCGCCATCACCGCCGCTGCGCCGCGAAAGTAGATGAACGGCGACTGTCCCATCATTTGATGTTTCAGTTTGATCAGCGCCGGCAGGCGCCCCCGTTCAGCCCGTTCCAGCAGCGTCAGGGCCGGTGCCGTTCTCGCTTTAATGTTGAGTTCGTCATGTTGTTGGCGTCCGACTTGCTTGCGTCGCGCCTGACCAAGATTGCGACGTTCTTCCGTCGTTGCCCATTGCATGCTCGCGACCATATACCGTCACTCCACGGCGTTGCAAATCGCGGTCACAAACCAGGAATCCAGTCGATGAACCGCCCGGTTTCCTCATCCCTCGACAGGACCCTCCGCGAGAGTCGGTGATTTAAACTTCAGACTGGAAGCCCGGCATACAGCTCTCTCCCACCTGGTGCCCCATCGCAGGCTCCTGCTCCGGAGGATTTTCCTTTGACTCCTTTCACGCGTTCGTGCGCGCTTGTGCCGGCTGTCATTTTCCTTTTCAGTCTTCTCCCCGTGAACCTCACCGCCGAGACTCCGGCTGTACCGCTCACCGTCGATAAGATCTTTGCTCACGGCCCCCTCATCGGCCAACTGCCTGAAGATGTTGAATGGTCCCCCGACGGCCAACACCTCTCCTACCTCGACGGCGGCGAGCTCATCGATCTCGATCCCGGCTCCGGCAAGCCCCACGTGCTCGTCAGCCGCGCAAAAATCAGGTCGCTCGAAGGGGCAGCCGCATCCGAGCAGGATCGCGATCATCGCACTCGCTATGGAATGGCCGCCTATCACTGGGCGCCCGACTCAAAACATCTCCTCTTCGACACCAACGGCCGTCTCTGGATGTACGACCTGCGCAACGGCACTGGCGTCGAAATTGGCTTTACCGGACAGGCTTCCGGAGATGATCCGAAATTCTCACCCAATGGTCAGAACATCTCGTTTATTCGCAGTCATGGCCTGGCCATCGTTCGCCTCAAGGATCCCGGCACGCCCACCAGCGTCATCGCACCCTCCCCGATTGAGTCCACGCTCAACGGTGAAGTCGATTGGGTCTATGAAGAAGAGCTCGACGTCCGCAGCAACTATTTCTGGTCGCCCGATTCAAAGAGCATCGCCTTCCTGCAGATGAACGAGGCCGACGTACCGGCGTATCCCCTTACTGACTGGATCCCGACCCATGCGGGCGTCGTCTTGCAACATTACCCCCAGGCCGGCGACCCCAATCCCAATGTGCGCATCGGCATCATCGGCGCACAGGGCGGCAAAGTTTCCTGGGTCAAGCTGCCCCTTAAGGAAGGCCAGGACTATCTTCCCCGCTTCGGCTGGGTCGATCGCAAAACCATCTGGGCCGAGATCCTCACGCGCGATCACAAACACCGCACCATTTATTTTGCCGACGTCAGCAACGGCAACGTCCGCCAGGTTCTCGACATCGCCGACGACAAGTTCCTCGATGAAAACTACGATGCCACCGTAGAACGAGGCAACATCGTTCTCACCAACTGGACCGACGGCCACAACCACATCTATCTCTATAGCTACGATGTGAACGATCCCACAGCAAATCCGGCGAAGCTCGAAAAGCAATTGACCTCGGGCGATTTTGAAGTGGGCGAAGTGTATGCCGTCGCGAGCGAACGTAAGCTGGTCTTCTACGCCTCCAACGAAGGCAACCTGCAACAGCAGCAAGTCTGGCAAGTCAGCTTCGCCGGCGAGCGCAAGCAGTTAAGCAGCGGCCCGGGCAATCACCAGGCCAATTTTTCTCCTGCGCATGGCGACTTCTCTGACAAATACTCATCGCTTCTCGATCCGCCTTCATTCCAGCTCTGCCATCTGCAAGCAAAATGCGCGATGTTCTGGTCGACGCATGCCCTGGATCCATACGGCTTGCGCGCGCCCGAGCCGCTTCAGGTAAAAGCCCACAACGGCGCCGTCCTCTACGCCACTTTGCTCTTGCCCCCGGACGCAAAAGATCCGGCCAGCGTCCCGCTCATCGTGAATCCCTACGGCGGCCCCGGTCCGCAGGAAGTCGCGGACAAATGGGCCGACAGCCTTTTATTCGATGAGTTGCTTGCCGAGCACGGCTTCGCCGTACTGCACGCGGATAATCGGGGCACCGGCTTGCGCGGCCGCACTTTCGCCCAGGCGGCGTACCAGAACTTCGGCCCCGTCCAGCTTGAAGATCAGCTCACCGTTCTTGACGCGGCACTCGCCCAGTATCCGCAGCTCGACCCCAAACGTCTCGGCTGGTGGGGCTGGAGCTGGGGAGGCACGTTCACCCTCTACGCGCTCTCCCATTCCGACCGCTTCCGCGCCGGCGTCTCCGTGGCTCCCGTCACCGACTGGCACAACTACGACTCGGTCTACACCGAGCGCTACCTCGGTCTGCCGACCGAATTCGCCTCCGACTATAAGGATTTTTCCGTTTCCACCTCCGCGGCGAATCTGAAAGGGCATCTACTCATCGCGCATGGCACCGGCGATGACAACGTCCACTTCGAAAACACCGTCCAATACATTCAGAAACTGATTGAGGCCGGCATTCCGTACGACCTGCAGATTTATCCGCGCAAGACCCATTCCATCACCGGGCCCGACGTGCGGACTCATTTGTACAAACGAATCCTGGCTCAATTCGAGCAGTACCTCATGCCCCCAGCCCCATGAGCCCATCCCGCGCAGTCGCCAAAGCCGTAGCCGCCGAACTGCTCCGCGCCGAGATGCTGCTGCTCGACCCGGCAGTCCGCCGCAATCGCGACCGCGTTGCATCCCTGCTGGCCAATGATTTTTTGGAGTTTGGCGCGTCCGGCCGCATCTGGACCCGCACCCAGATTCTCGATCTGCTCGCGACCGAAGAGTACAGCCCGCCCGTCGTGGAAGACTTCGTCTGCCATCGCATCGCCGACGACGTCGTTCTCGCCACCTACCGCACCGTGCGCATGAATGAGGAGACGGGCCAACGCGAAACAGCGCTCCGCAGCTCCCTCTGGATCAGGCGGTCGGGGACATGGAAAATCCGCTTCCACCAGGGAACGCGAACTTCTTGATTTGTTATCTGAGTGTCTGATTGATGATTATGAAGCGACCAAAGTCGAAGGACTCGGTTGCTGATCCCTGAAACCTGATCCTTGACCGCTGCTTTTCTAGACTTCGCGCCGCTTGAACAAATCGTCCTTCTCCCGCCCCGGGCACTTCGTGCATTCGAGGCAGCACACCAGCAGGAATGCGACCCCCACTGTGACCAGGAAGGCCAGGAGGTTTGCGTTCGCCGCGAGCCAATGTGTCAGAACGCGCATAAGCTACCAGCTAGAGAGTATGCCAATTACTGAACGCCGCCTACAACCAAAGCGTGACGCTCAACGATGCACTTCCGTACGCACTGTAAAAGCGAGTCCAGTCTACCACTCTCTTCCTTGCTTAGATGCTGCGGATACTCCTTGCGTAATAGGGAACAAAAGGCGAAAATAGATCGATGGCGTCCGCTTCCATCCCGGAACCTGGTACTACCCGTCCGGCGTTTGAGGATGAGTGGCCCTCCGAATGCCAGATTTCCACAACACATCCCCTTTCTCCACAGCAGGATTCTTCCTCCGGTCCCTGCCTTAACTGGCTTTTCGTCGACCTCAACTCCTACTTTGCCTCCGTCGAGCAGGAAGTCCGACCCGAGCTCCGCGGCCGCCCCGTCGGCGTCGTCCCCATGCTGGCCGACACCACCGTCTGCATCGCCGCCAGCTATGAAGCCAAAGCCTTCGGCGTCAAAACCGGCACCGTCGTCGCCGACGCCAAACGTATGTGCCCGGAAATCATCCTTGTCGAGGCCCGCCACGAGATCTACGTCGACTACCATCACCGCGTCATCGAAGCCGTCGAAAGCTGCCTCCCCGTCACCTCCGTCCTCTCAATCGATGAAATGGCTTGCCGCCTCATGGGGCGCGAACGGCCCTTGCTGGCGGCGTTGGACCTTGGTCTTCGAGTCAAAGCTAGAATCCGCGACCGCGTCGGACCCATGCTGCGCAGCTCCGTCGGTCTGGCCACCAATCGCTACCTCGCCAAAATCGCCAGCGACATGGAAAAGCCCGACGGCCTCGTCGCCCTCCCCCTCGACATCCTCCCTGAAGCCCTCGCCCAGCTCACCCTCCGCGACTTGCCCGGCATCGGCGCGCAAACGGAAAAGCGCCTCAACGCCAAAGGCATCCACACCATGCCGCAGCTCCTCGCCCTCAATTGCGAACAAGCCGGCGAGCTCTGGGGATCGGTCTGGGGCGAACGCCTCTGGCACTGGCTCCGTGGCGAAGACTTCGATATGTCCGAGAACGAGCACAACAGATCCATCAGCCACTCCCACGTGCTCTCGCCCGACATGCGCACTCCCGACAAAGCCTGGGCCGTCGCCCACAAGCTTCTCCACAAAGCTGCCATGCGTCTGCGTGCCGGCGGACTCTGGGCCGGCAGCATCGGCCTCGCCATCGGCTTTTCCGTTCCCCGAGGACAAAAAGCGCCGGTCAGTCGTTTTGGCGTCCCCACCCGCGGCTGGCACAGCGAGCTCCGCCTCAGCGAGTGCCAGGACAACCAGACCCTCATCGCCGCCTTGAGCCGCCTATGGGCCAGCCGCCCCCATGCTGGCACAGAGACAGGCTCCGAGTACGACCAACCTTATTTCGTAGGCGTCCAACTCAACGGCCTGGTCCCCGACCGCCTTCACTCGCTGAACCTGTTCGATTCCCTCGACAACGCCAAAAGCCGCACCCGCCTTCTAGCTGCAATGGACGAGCTCAACCACAAATACGGCACAACAGCCCTCGCGCCGGCAGCGATGCTCACCGCCTTCAAAGCCGCCCCCACCAGAATCGCCTTCAACTCCATCCCCGACTTGTTCTGAATCCATCCCCGATCTGTTCTGAAGAAATACCGGTGTGGATCGTCGAAGTGAAGGATCTGCTTTTCGCGCAGCCTGAATCCGCACGAAAATGGGTGCCCTAAGGTCTCGATTTTGAGACCTGGGAAAGCACGAACCCGAACCGTCTCACTCGGAGAGAGCCGAGGCCTTCAGGCCCGGACTCACTTACCATGCTGATGAATTGTCATCCTGAACGGAGCGCGTTTGGGGCCCCGCGGGCGCGTCAGCGCACGTGGGGTAAGCGAAGGGAAGGATCTGCTTCTCGCGATGCCCGGCACACCACCAAGTGCTTTTGATAGCGCGAGATGTTTACACCGCACCACCCTTGCTAAATCCCTGCATTCGTGGGATCATGCCTCATATCCGCTACGCTCGTAGGCGAGCATTATCCAGCCCCCGCAAGGGGGCTTCATATTTTATGGCTGATCGTTATGCCCGACTTTAAAGTAGCAATCCTTATCGACGGTGGTTTCCTGCGCGTCGTCGCTAAGAAGGCGAAGAAAACCTACGATCCCAACTTCATCGAAGCCTTCGCTCGAAAATGCAAATCCGCGGATGAGAGCATCTTTCGCATCCTCTACTACGATTGCGCGCTCTACACCGGCACAGTGAAATTGCCGGTTTCCGGCGCAAGTCACACATACTCGGCCAATGACGCGTGGCTGCACGCGCTTTCCTACAAGGACCTGTTCGCAGTCCGACGTGGCGTCTTGAAGTTTCGGGGATTTAGACCCAAGAAAACTCCGATGCCACCAGCCGCGCTGACAGACGCAGACTTCGAACCCATCTTTGAACAAAAGGGCGTGGACATGCGAATTGGACTCGATATTGCTGCCTGTTCGCACAATCGCGCAGTGGATCGAATTATTCTGATCACCGGCGATACCGATTGCGTGCCCGCTCTGAAGTACGGAAAAAAAGCCGGCCTACAGACCGTGTTGATCCAGCCGCCGAAAACCCACTTGACTCCTGAGCACACTGCCCACGCCGACTTCAATCGCCCCGTCGCCCTACCATAGGCCGTCGGACGCTACCGCCTGGATTTCGGAACCCGCCCGAGCCGCGCATCACGACGCAGCAGCAACTCGCAGGCGTGAAGGGCCTCGGTTTCGAAGGCGGGGCCGTCGCTCGGGATGAGAAGCCAGTGGCCGATCTTGCCCGCCAGAAGCTCGATGGAACGGAGAGACGGAACCTCGCGGCGGAGGGCTGGATCCGCGGAGTTGACGGTCCCCGAAAGAACCAGCCAAACGCCATTGTCGCGCGGAGATTTGGGGTGATCGCGGAGCATACACACAAGGCGGTCGCCGATGTAGACGGCGAACCCCGAAAACATGCGGCGCACCTCGGGATGCAAAGGCGCGAGCGCCTCGAGCACAAACGCATGCGGCAGCTTCTGTTTCAAACGGGCAGGGCGAGCCATGGCTTCTACGGGGACCATAGCAGATTTGCCAAGCGCGAGCGTGGAAGTTTGCTTCGCTCTCTGGATCGCATGCAGAGTGCCCCCATCCTTCGCGCATTCTGCGAAGGGTGGGAAAGCACGAATCGATCAACCAGCCACCGCAACCCGAACGGCGATCCAACGCCGAATGTTCCCCGAGTGTCTTCAGTAGTCGTCGGTTGACGTGATCCTGCCACGCCCGCGGTACGGCGCTAGGCAATCGGCAGCGAGACCCGAAACTCCGTGCGGCCCGGTTTCGACTCGACTTCGATGGCCCCGTCATTGTGGCGCACCAGGCGCCGGACAATATCGAGCCCCAGCCCCGTGCCCTGCCCCATCGGCTTAGTCGTAAAGAAAGGATCGAAAATCCGTGCGAGATCCTGTGCGGGAATCCCCGGCCCATCGTCGAGAATGCGGACCACAACGCGTTGATGTTCGCGGCACGCATGCACTTCAACGCGGCCGGCGGCGGATACCGCATCCAATGCGTTGTCGATCAGGTTTCCCCATATCTGGTTCAGCTCGCCGGCGAAGCCGCGCACAAGTGGCAGGTCGTTTTGCAACTCCACCGACACCTCCACCGATTTCTCGCGAGCCTTTGAATTCAGCACGGTCACCGTGTTGTTGAGGCTCGAGCCCAGGTCGACTGACTGGGCCACCATCGCCTGGTCCATGTGCGTGAATCCTTTCACCGCCATAACCAACCCCGAGATGCGCATCGCCGCACCCTGAATTCCGGAAGCCAACCGGCGCACCGCACAACCAGAGGCTGCCCACCGCAACACTGCGTTCAATGCGGACCCTGACACCGCTGCTGCGAGCTGATTGAGCGCCTCGAATGTCACTTCGGTGTCGGCCAGCGTGGCCGCGTGCGCGGTATCCAATCGATGGGCGGCAAGCCAATCGGCAATCGCCTCCTCCCGGTCCGACTGCTCGAGAGGGGATCGCACTCCTTGTGTCTGTTTCGCCAGACAAGAGGCACGAATCGCGTCGATAGCCACCAGTTGCGCATCGCTCAGCTGAGCCGCGCCCAGCGCGCGAGTGGCTCTCTCCATGTCTTCCAGCCGATCCTCAAGCAGCGAGGCACTTCGTTCAATTGCCGACGCCGGGTTATTCAGCTCGTGCGCAAGGCCCGCCGATAGCTTGCCTAACGAGATCATCTTTTCGTTGTGCAAATCACTCGAAGTGAACAGCCGCGCGCGATCGAGCATCACGCGAACCAGGATCGAGGTAATCTCGAAGCACTCGTGCGTGAGCGCACGAAGGTGCTGCCGCCCGAGTGCCAGAATCTCTGTAGGTTCCTGGGCAATCGCATCCCCCGGTGGGTTCACCATCCGCGAATAGGGCAACACGCCGGATACTTCGCCTGCCCGCCATTCGATCGCCTTCTGCGGCCCGTTGCCTCGGTCAACCGACAGGGCCACGTGCCCTGACAGCAACACGAAAAGACCGTCCACTGGAAGACCCTTGTGAGACAACACTTCACCCGCGTCAAGCCTGCGCATCGCCCCATGTGCAGCCAGCCACGCCAGTTCCTCCCGCGGGGCCGCACCCAGCGTCTTGTGCTCTGTCAACCGATCAATCAGATCTCCAACTATCGCGCTCACGCTATTCCTCAAACATGGATTGGAATCTTGGGCAATCAAGGTACCAGATGAAGGGGCAAGCCACAGCGAGAGGGCCCGTCCCCGGCTTGCGTCTAGATCATTGGGCAATCCTGTCCTTGGCGTTGGTATACACGACGCGATTGGTCGTTTCTTTTAAACAGTGGGCCGGGGAGATGCCATTGTAGCGTGGCTGGATCGCCGTTGCACAGGTTAGGCCAGAAGATTCCAAACACAAAAGAAGGCGTGATCGTGCGATGCTCTTGTACACTTCCCTCGGTCGGAGTTTCCCCAGAGACCTGCTGACTAAATCGCATCAGAAAGAAGAAAGAAATGAGCAAGAGATTATGGAGCGTCCTCGCGGGCATGTCCGTGCTCGCGCTATCGGCCCTGTGTGCCCTTCCCTCACGCGCGCAGGCGTCTGAGGTGAAAGAGAAACCGCCCATGTATTCCTACATTGCCAATTGGCAGATTCCGCGTGCGCAATGGGGAGAAATGGAAAAATCAGCCGCCGCCGACAAGGCAATCATGGACAAGGCCCTGGCCGACGGAACCATCGTGGCTTATGGCAACGATGAAAACCTCGTCCATCAGCCCGATGGCGAAACCCACGACGATTGGTGGTCGTCCATGTCCATGGCCGGCTTGATCAAAGTGCTCGACCAGCTTTCAGCTTCCGGCAGTAGCGCCTCAACTGTCTTGACCACGTCGACGAAACACTGGGATGAGATTATGGAAAGCCGGTACTATAACTGGCATCCCGGCTCCTGGAAGACGGGGTACACTCACGTCTCGTCGTACAAATTGAAAGCGGATGCACCCGACGATGCCATCGGTCTGCTCAGCAAGAACATGGTTGTGCCGCTGCTCGAGAAGCTGCTCGCCGACGGGACCATTCACGAATACGAAATCGACACCCAGGCCATCCACAGCATGTCGCCGGATACCTTCTGGATCGTCTACATTGCATCCAGCCCCGAAGGCCTCGATAAAGTCGACGCGGCTATCGTCGATACCCTGAAGACCAACCCGCTCTCCGGTCCTGCGTTTGGATCCATGATCGACTTCACCGCCCACCGCGATGAGCTGATCGAGGGCCCTGCCACATTTAAATAGCGCGTCCAGACCTTTTCCTGAACCTGGCGAATGGCCCACCCTTCTTTGGGCTCTCGCCCAACTGACAGTTCTCGGTGCCCATCCTTCGCCCATTCTTCGAAGGGTGGAGCACCACGAACCTCAACCACATCTCGGTTGGGATCCCATTTTCCACAAATACAAGATCACCGACTCGCCTCTCTGATTCCTACTCCCTGCCTTAAGCTCCGTCGGCTCATCCCCGCCCACTGCAACGCTCAAGGCTCGCCGCCCCCGAAAGTGAGCCGAATTGAACAGACAACGCCAGAAAATAGGCATATCAGTGGTGATTCCCCGCTTTTTCTCAAAATATGTGGGATGTGTCTGCCAAATCCGGAGGTCCTCATGCCCCTTACAGTCCTCCTTGCAGTTGGCTTGGACTCGTCGCTTCTGAAGAGTCAACGGTCAGTCTGGCGATCTGCCGGATATTACGTCACGTCCGCCGATTCCATTCGAGAAGGAATCGCTCAATTCCATGAGGGCGACTTCGATCTGGTCCTCTTGAGCCATTCCATTCCCGCCGAAAACAGGGAGAGGCTCACGTTCCTGATTCGAGCCTCGGGCTCGCGGATACCGGTAATCTGCGTTTCGGACTCTTCCAGCAGCTGCGACAGTTTTGCAGACGCGACCATCCGGGGTGGACCAGACAATCTCCTGCAGGGAATTGAAGACCTGCTGACCAAACGGGGGGACATGCTCACAGCCCCTGCAGCCACATAAAAACGCCAGGCATGGAAAAGTGCCTTCCATTTGCCCAGAGCTATGAACTCTTGATGAATGCTCTGTCCGATGGGACTGCAATGAAAGTGCGGGAGGGAGATCGATGCAAACCTTGAAACTGATCCACAGCCGGAAGAGGAGAACCCCTCTGCACACCCGAAGGGCAGTTGATTGTGTCGAAGAAAATATCTCATTCTGCGAAGAACGCACGAGACCTGGATTCCCGACGATGACCGTGCCGGAATTGGATTGGGTCGATTCCTCTTGGCCCTATGAAACTGGAGCATTCTTTCGGAGGATGTCGATCAGCGCGAGACGCGAATTTGGGTTGTTGGCAACACGAATCCAATGCACGCCCTCCAAATTACTCATCGCGGAGGAGCAGAAGCCCTTCAACATCCTGTTCCTGCTTGAGGGGGAAGCGAATATCTCAATGACTTCGTTGAATGGGAGGCAATTTCTCCTCGGAGTCGCCGGCGCCGGAGAAATCCTGGGGCTCGCTTCCGCCATTTCAGGCGACTCCTCCGAGATCAGGGTTGTGGCGCGGCATCCGTGCAAAATCGCATTCCTGCGCCGCCAGAACTTTCTCGACTTCCTCCTGCATCATCCTTCCGCCTGCAGCGACATCGCAATTGAGTTAAGTCTTCTTTGCAAGCGAATCAGCGAGAGATTGCGGATCTTCGGGCTCACAACATCCGTACCGGCAAGACTCGCCAGCCTGTTGCTGGAGTGGTGCAGAGATGGTCATCAGACGGAGAACGGAATTCAGATTCGATTTGTGTTGACCCAGGGAGAAATCGGCGACTGCATCGGATCATCACGCGAAACAATTACCCGTATTATGACGGACTTTAAGAGTCAGGATCTCGTAAGAGTGCAAGGCGCGACCCTGCTCGTTCCGAGTCGCAGAGCGTTGGCAATCTACGCCGGCCTGGATTCAGTATCTGACCCGGCATAAACCGGCGCAGTGAGCTGCACGGGGCCTCAACCCGTCGCGCCTGGATCGCCCCCACTCGATCACCCCTACTCGCCATTTATTCGCTTAGGTGCTTAAGCGACAGATGGGCCCGCCGCCTGCGCCTTGCCATTCTATGTTACCCGCTGTAACATTCTGTGTTACACGCCGTAGCAGATGAGCCAACCAGCCCAGCAGCCGGCACTTTGCAGCCAATCCCTGCAACTCTTCGAACTTTTTTCGGTCCCACACGTACCTTTTGCATCCCAGCCCGCGCACTCCCGCGGATAAGAGAGTAGAAGCGAACCTCATGGCCCGTATCTGGCAGCCGGACTTCGAGCGACTCGTGGATGAACACCAGTCGATGGTGTTCTCCCTGGCCTGGCGCATGACAACCGACCGCGGATTAGCCGAGGAAATCGCGCAGGACGTCTTTCTGGAGCTGGACCGGCATATGACACGCCTCGAATCGCCCGAACACGCGCTCTTCTGGCTCCGTCGCGTCGCCATGAGCCGCTCCGCCGACGCACTTCGTCGTCGCCGTGTGCGCGGCGTCGACCTCTGGATCGAGATCGAAGAGAACCACGGCACCCAACTGGAAGAGCGTTCGTCTCCGCTCGGTGCGCGCCTCGAACATCTGCTCACTACTTTGCCTGAGCCGCAGCGCGCCGCCCTCGTCCTTCGCTATCAGGAGGATCTGACACCGGAAGAAATCGCGGCCACGCTCGAGTCTCCGCTCGCCACAGTAAAAAGCAACCTGCAGCGCGGATTGAAGCTGCTCCGCGCCAAAGCCGAATGCAATTTGAAGGACTACCTGAGACCTGGAAAAGCCTTGGGAGGAGCACGCGCCGATGGATGAGCCCAAGCCGATCAACGAGCACGAGCCGATGAATGAGCCCGAGCCGATCGACAGAATGACCGAATTCGAAAACCAACTTCGCCAGGCTCTCGTGCGCCGTCCTGCACCGCCCGGCCTCAAGCGCCGCATCGTCGATCAGCGTAACCGCCGGCGCACAGAGCGATTCCACAGCCGCGTCGCACTCTGGCAACGTCTCGCGGCCTGCTTCGTTCTCGCCGCGGCCCTCGGGGGAGGGTTCATCTGGCGCCACATTGAAGAGCGCCGCAAAGGCGAAGCCGCCCGCGAACAGGTGCTCACAGCCTTGCGCATCACCAATCACGCACTCGATGAAGTCAAGGCCCGGCTCGCAGCCCGAAATCAAAACGAGTAACGCAAGGCCGTTTGTAGCTGCACGAACATGGGTGCCCCTCCTAGCTTCGCTAGGGTGGGAAAGCACGAACCTCCATTAGTCGCTTTTGCAATTCTGTAATCGGCACCAACATGGGTGCCCCATCCCTGAAGCGTTCTTTGATTCAAGGGTGGGAAAGCACGAACTCAAAAATCCGAAGTCTCGTACGAAAGGACGGAGGGAGACCAACATGATCCATCGGATAAGGAACCATCGCATTGCCGCACTCTTCTTGACCGCCGGGGCACTCACCCTCCCGGCCCTCATTGTTCCAGCCTTCGCGCAAAATTCGCTGCCTCTCCCGTCTCCCGTGGAAAAAGAACTAGCCGCGCGCGCCTCCGACGTCACTGAAGTGACACTGGGCAAAAACATGCTCGCCTTCGCCGCGCAATTCATGCACGGCAAGGATGACGACGAAGCCGCCACGCGCCACCTCATCGAAGGGCTCGACGGCATTTACGTCCGCGATTACGAATTCGATAAGGAAGACCAATACTCCCCGGACCAGATCGAGTCCCTGCGCAAGTACTTCGAAACTCCGGAGTGGTCCCCCATCGTCCACGTGCGTGAGCGCAGATCCGGCGAGTCCACCGACGTCCTGGTCAAAATGGTCAACGGCGAAAACAAGGGCATGTTCATCCTCGATGCCGAGCCGAAGGAGCTGACCATCGTGCTCATCCTCGGCCCCATCAACATCGACCAGCTTGGCCGCCTGCACGGTATCGGCGGCCTGCACGCTCTCGCCGAAGTCGAACGCAATACCCATCGCGACGAAAAGGAAAAGGACAAGGAAAAGACAAAGAACAAGAAGGACGGTGACCAATGAGACGGCTCCTCTGGATTCCCATCTGCGCAGTGGCTTTGCTCATCCCCGTCGTGGTACTGGCTGGCGGTGGACAGGGCGGATTCGAGGTCGTGGTCAACACGCTCGAAACCCGATACCACGCCCACGCGACACGCATCCCATTCCTCGGCCTCATCAGCCTCATCTCCCGCAAAGCCACCCATGAAGGTGTCGCCGGCCTGCACGTCGCTGAGTTCGACAACTTCTCCGCGGACGTCGACGGTAACGAGCTGAATCAGATCGTCGAAGAAAAACTCGGCTCCGGCTGGGAGCGCATCATCCGCGAAACCAACCAGCATGGAGGAGAACAGACGCTGATCTTCATTCGCCCCGAAGGACAGCGCATGGGTTTATTCATACTGGACAAGGACCACAACGAGATGGACGTAGTCCAAGTCTCGGTCGATCCCAATCATCTCGACGACGACATCGGCCGCTACACCCATCATCAGGACACCGGCCACGACCTGTCAGACTAGCGCCTTGATGCGTCGTCGCGCCCACCAACCACGAGCCCCGATCAGCCGGGCTGCGTACCCGTGCTATCGTCGTCCGCCTGCCCGAACGTGGGGAGGTACCGGCCGAAGTTGAATTCAAAGTCGCTCGGAACGCCGTAACCGACATTGCGGATCTTGTCACGGCGCGCCCGTGTACCGGGCAAGGCCAGCATCGGGAAGATCATTTCGTTACTCGACTGGAGCCACCCCTCCAGCCTGTGGTCAAAGTAGCTTTGTGAAAGGGCTCGACTTTAGTCGTGCCGTAAGAGCCGAAAAATCAACAAGGCTTCAGCCCCTGAGGGACCATTCATGCGACTTCGACTTTCACCACAGCCTGTTAGGCCAGCGCACCAATGTCATGGCCCGCCGACGACATAACGCCACCTTCTTTCAGCTAACCGGGGACGAGCTGCTGCCCGCCATCGATGTCGTAGGTCGCGCCGGTAAGGGCCGTGTTGGTCATGATGTGTACGGCGAGCGCGGCGACGTCGGCCGGCGTGACGACGCGCCGGATGGGAAGCGTGGCGCGAAGCTGGTTGCGGCGGTTATCGAGATCATCGCCGAGCAGCGATGCCGACAACGGTGTATCGACGAAGCCGGCGGCGATGAGATTGACTCGAACAGGTGCGAGTTCGAGCGCGAGGCTGGCGGTCAGGGCTGGGAGCGCAGCGGTGACGGTCGGCACGAGCCCTAGTCCAATGCTTTGACGGCGGCCGCCCGTGCCGCCCATGAACAGCAGCGTGCCTCCCGGTCTCATCTTGTGGGCGGCGTTGCGGGCGACCTGGAGCATCAACAAAAGATGCGAGTCGAGCGCGCGCCGCGCCTGCTCAAAGTCCATTTCGAGAAGGCGCCCATAGTGCGGCTGGCCGGCCGTCACCATCACGTGATCGATCCTGTCCGGCAGGCCGCCGAAGAATCGCTCGAGTTGAGCAGGATCGTCGGCGTCGAAGGCCGCTATGCGCAGCGGTTCGAGCTCGTCCGCAGCGAGTTGAAGGCGCTCAGGATTCCGGCCTGTGAGGATCAGCCTGGCCCCTTCAGCGCGTGCTCGCCGGGCCGTTTCGAGCCCAATGCCGGCGCTGCCGCCGATGACAACGACAGTTTGCCCGAGAAGATCCGGTTCGCGCCGAACGGGCACGCTGGTTGTTGCAGTGCTCATGATTCCTCCCATGGTTCCTTCAGGAACCGCGATCGAGAGCCTCGGCACCCCGCCGTGAATGATGCCGGTCTCGGCGGAGTTGTTCATTGCGGCAATTCTTTGCCGGACTGCTCCGCCACCATGTAGGCGGCGTACCAGTCTGCCCAGTTCGCGTCGTGCTGTCCGGTGCGCTTCTCGTGCTCGCCGTGGGCGGCCTCCGCACGCCGAAACGCGCTCGCCAGATCGTTCGCCGATGCGAATGTCGTCACCGTCGAGTCGATGCGACCCGGCAACCGCGTCGTGATTTCCTGAAAGAACCAGCCGTTGCCGTCTGGATCGCTGAATGAGGCAAACGACCGATAGCTGCCGTGCGCCGGATCTGGACCACTGACCCTGACCCGCCCAAACAGGTAGGGCTCATCCGGTCCGGCGTACACGTCGCCGCCGCCGTGGAACACCTCGCTCACCTCCACGCCGCGACGGAGCAGATTCTTGTGCGCCGCCTCGATGTCATCGACGATCAGATAGAGGCCCTGAGCGGAACCGGGAGCCGCCCCAGTGACGTTCCTGCCGAAGATGACCGAGCACCCGGAGCCAGGCGGCGTGAACTGAATCACGCGAAAATCTTTACCATTGTCGTAGTCGGCGTCGAGTCGCCACCCGAGCCTCGCGTAGAACTCCTTCGCGCGATCAACATCCGAGACGGGGATAACGACGATTTCAAATTTCATGTCGACTTTTGCGACGCCCGCCTCGCTGACGGCGTCGTTAGCTTGGACTTCATATGTCGCATTTGCCATGTTCTTTCCTCCTGTTGCGTGCAGCTGAATCGCGCGGGCGTGAAAACGTCCGGCAGGAAGCGAATCTGAGGGAAGCGGGTTCGCCGATCTCTTGCTTGGAAGCCTCGCAGTTTGTGAGCATTTTTAGACGACGAGCACGGGGAAGCCGAACGCGTACAGCATATACCTGGATTCGGTGGAAATCGCGAAGCCACTCGAGAGAAAAGTATTGCCCAATACCTCGGTATTGGCGCGACTGCACACCCGTCCATCGCGGACCGTTTCCACCCCCGGGCGCACAACGGGCCACGACGGCTCCGATTAGGCGGACGCGTCAAGGTCGATGTATCCCGGAGCCGCGACACTCAAGTCGACGCGACCCCCGGGGTCCTCGCGACGGTCTTTCGTCGCTGGGGTGGGTGGCACCCCGAAGAGCGGCGACCTGGCAGGATTTCGATTGGACACAGCTACCTGGTTTTGCTCTAGAGAAGCCCGACCCGGCGAACCAGATCGGCAAATCGGGGGTCGCTTCGGATCGGGTCGAAATAGGGGTGGGTTTTGACGAACTGCAGGATATTCGATTGTTCCTTGTAAGCTTGCTCGAGCCAGTAGAAGGCCCGTTCGTTGTCGCCTAGGCCCAGGTAAGCATTCACAAATGCAGCGGCAGGTATGTACCCCGCCTCTTTGCGTCGTTTCAGCCCCGCGAGAAGCCGGATCGCATCGCTGCGCCGCCCTGCGCGGGCATAGGCTCGGATAAGAACCCCCATCACAGCTGGACTGCGATTGGATAGAAACAAAGCCTTCTCCAAGACAGGAATTGCCTCCGCCGGTTGATTGTCGGCGATCAGGTCAAATCCCAGGCCCATCAGGTTCAGTGCATTGTCCGGTTGCAGGGCCAAGGCGCTGCGCGATTCACGAATGGCCTCGTCATACCGATGGGCGTGAAACAGAATCATCGATACCCTGGCACCCGAGATACCAACCGGGTCCAGCGCCCGGGCGCGTTGAACTTCGGCCACGGCTTCGTCCGCGCGTCCCTCGCATACCAGCCACAACGCAAACCACGCGTGAGCGTCCGCGTCGTTCGGATTCAACGCGAGGGCGCGCCGGTATTCCTCTCCCGCTTCCGGCCAGTGCCATTCTTCCTCCAGGACAAAGGCCAGCACGTCGTGGGCTTCGACGAGATTTGGGTCGAGGTCCAGCGCCTTTCGAGCAAAGCTGATGACCTTCGGCCGCGTTGTTGCGGGAGACACTCCGGAAAAGACCGTTCCGAGGGCACTGTAAGCCTGCGCCAGACCCAGGTAAGCCGGGGCAAACGTCGCGTCCCTCTTGAGGGCGTCGTCGAAATCTAGAATGCTTTGCTCTTCCCCGGCCCGGTTTCCCTGTCCTAGAGCAAACCTGCCCTTCAGATAACTCTCGTAGACTTCAGGCGCAATCGGACGAGCAGAACTGAGCCGCTGGTGTTCCTCTCCTGTCACGGTAACTTCCACCTTTTCCGCGATGGTTTGCGCCAGTTCGCTCTCAAGGCTGAGGGCGTCGCGCATCTCCCGGTCGTAGCTTTCTGACCAGAAGTGCTGGTCAGTCGTTCCGCGGATCAACTGGGCGGTGACGCGGATGCGATCGCCTTCCCGGATAACCGAGCCTTCAACGACAGCATCCACACCCAGCGTTTTGGCGATCTCAGGTATGGATAGCTGCGAATTCCTGAAGCGGATCACCGAGGTGTGCGAGGTCACGTGGAGGTTGTGGATGTTCGCGAGGCGCCCAATGAGGGATTCCGTGATACCGTCCGCCAGATATTCCTGGGTAGGATTTCCTGACAAGTCTCGCAGAGGCAACACGGCTATCGACCGAATACCAGTCTCACCCGCAGCGGGTGGGCGATGCCGGAACAGAAGCCAGGCAGCAGCCAAGACGCCGATACAAACAATGGCGAGCAGGGCCCACCGTAACCGGATTCCTCGCGCAGGCGTTGCACCGTGGTCCTGCGGGACGGCCGGGGGCGGCTCCGCATCGGGCTTCTCTTCGGTTTCTTCCAAACGCGCGCGCCGACTTTGGATCCAGCCGTCGAGCTCTTCAGTCAAGGCATAGACGGAGCCGCGCTTTTCGTGCAAATGCCGGTGGACCGGCATTCCTTCGCGCTTCTCCCAGCGTTGAACGGTTGTGACGTCGCGGTTCACATAGGCCGCGATTTCCTTCCACGAATCGAGCCGCCGCTTGTCGGACGGTTTTTCTACGGGCGGTATTTCGAACGAGGGCACACCCATATCGATCTCCGACTCGACCCAGCTGGTCCTCGCTGGTCGCTGGGGGGAATTTGTCAATTTTAACCCTGAGTCTCGAGACCGCAATAGACGGTATTTGACGGCAAGTGGCTGTCCAGTGAGTTGCCGCTTGCATGGCAACGCCGAATACACCATGTTGTCCCCAGTTCAGGTGCGAGGTCGCGGAAGTTTGCCCCTAATTCCGTTGAGTCCCACAAAGAATGGCCATGGGAATGGCCTTTGGGGGAGTCTGTGAATTCTCTGTGACCCGGCGCCAATCTCAAGACTGGAGATATCTCATGAAAAACAAAATCCTGGCTTCGGCCGTATGCGTGACCTTCCTTCTCCTGCTGTTCTCAGGCATGTCCGCTTTGGCCCAGAAGGGCAAGCCAGCGCACCTAACCGGGCTGATCAACGACTATTCCCCTGCGACGGTCAAAGGCGGACCCTGGGAGATGCATGGCCAATGGAGAATGGACCTGCACCCGGAATGGCGCGGCGAAGTGACCACCATCGCCGATTTTTCCGCCGATATGACGATGTCCGGCTATGGAACCACCGCCGGCCTTCCCGATGCGACCAAGGGTGGCCAGACTCCGCACACGCACCACATCAAACTGATCAATCAAACCGTGACCTGGAACATGGACGGCTGTCCGCTCGTCGCTCCCGCCACTACACAGGGCTTTCAAATCAGCGGAACGGTCGCTCTCGTGACGGGGAATGGGAGCAATGCTCAGTTTGAGACGACGACCCCTCCTACCTCGACGTTACAAGTCTGTGTCACTGGCGGGGACGAGGTTCCGTACTCGAACGTCTCGCTGGTCTTCAGTACTCCCGCGGCAAACCATTTTGGAACGCAGGCAATTCATGGCGTGGTGCGTACCGCAACAGCCGACGATAGAGACGTTCATCACGAACAATGATGAGGGATAATCGTCTCTCTCCGGTTTCGGGTTGCCGATTGGTTCGGCGGCAGCCCGGCCACAGCGCTCGTCGGCACCCTGCTTCTCTCATTGCTCCAGGCACTCGTCCATCAATTCGACCCCGGACGCACAATGAAATTGCCTAAATAGCCGCGCACCTCGAGTGAGGCTCCCTCCGATCTCTGCGGGAGCCTTCTTGGTTCAGACCAGGAAGGGTACCCACTCCCCCCTCCATGCCTCGGAAATGCGCAACTCTCCGGTACCTGCGTCACCGTAATTCTTCGCAAACCCTCACCAACACATGTATCCGCCAACACAATTGTTCCACGTGGAACAATTTCCGCGCCCGACAAAATTCAAATCAGCCACGCGAAGCGTTTGCCTGGACGGCTAGTCCCCTAAAATTGTTCCACGTGGAACAATTTGGCTACAGAGGCCGGCTCGCCCCGTCACCCACCGGCTATTTGCACATCGGCCACGCGCGCACTTTCTTCGCAGCTTTCAAGCGAGCTCGGCAAGCAACCGGCACACTCATTCTGCGCATGGAAGACCTCGATCCCGACCGCAGCCGCACGACCTATGCCGAAGCCGCAATTGAAGATATGCGTTGGCTCGGCCTTAGCTGGCAGGAAGGTCCGGACCTCGGCGGTCCCTGCGCACCCTACGCACAAAGCCAGCGCCACCCCATCTACCGCGCTGCGTGGCAAAAGCTGCTCGACAATGGATTGATATATCCCTGCCACTGCTCCCGCAAAGATCTCGCCGCCGCGCTCAGCGCTCCGCATGAAGGCGCCGATCTGGACGACGAGCCAATCTATCCAGGCACCTGCCGCCCAGCATTGCATGCTGCGAACTCCCAGAGAAGTGCATTACCAGATCGCGAATCTCCGGGTGCTAACTGGCGCTTTCGCGTGCCCGACGGCGAAGCCATCGAATTCTACGACGTGAATTTAGGCCCGCAACGCTTCATCGCCGGCAAGGACTTCGGCGATTTCGTCGTATACCGGCGGGACGGCGTTCCGAGCTATCAACTCGCGTGCGTCGCGGATGACGCGGCGATGCGCATCACCGAAGTCGTCCGCGGCGCCGACCTGCTCAAGTCCACGGCGCGCCAGATCCTTCTCAACCGGGCCCTCGGCTTCACGAATCCAACCTGGTTTCATTGTGACTTGGTTTCTGATCGCGAAGGCCGCCGCTTGGCCAAGCGCCACGACGCACTCAGCATCCGCACCCTGCGCGAACGCGGCATCACTTCAGCGGAAGTCCTGACCGCAGATTTGTCGGTAGTCGAGAGCGGAATCACAAGGAAGCAATAGAAAAGGCGCAGCCATGATGGCCGCACCTTTCGTCCCAGTCCCGCTGACTCGGTGTTATTGATGCTTGATGAACTTGCCGGATTGCAGCTCCCGCATCGCCTGCTGCAGTTCAGCCTGCGTGTTCATCACAATTGGCCCGTACCACGCCACCGGCTCCTCCAGTGGCTTACCGGAAACCAGCAGGAAGCGAATGCCTTCCGGTCCGGCCTGCACGACGATCTCATCGCCGCGGTCGAACAGCACGAGCGAATGGTTTTTCGCATCGTACTTCGCCTCGGCGTTCGGATCGACAGCCGACTCGGTCAGCACAGCCTTCGGATCCGACGCGTCGCGGAACGTTCCTGAACCCGCGAAGACATACGCAAACGCATTCCGCGTCGTCTCCACCTGAATCCGCCGCAGTTTGTTCGGCGGCACTGAAATGTCCACGTAGCTCGGGTCCGCAGCAACGCCTTCCACCGGACCCGTTTTCCCCCAGAACTCCCGCAGATGATGCGCGCTTTCGTGCCATCATCCTCCGTCACTTCGGGGATCGCGGCCGATGGAATGTCCTGGTAGCGCGGGTCTGTCATCTTGAGCGACGCGGGCAGGTTGGCCCACAGCTGGAAGCCGTGCATGCGCCCGCGCTCATCGCCCTTCGGCATCTCCTGGTGCAGAATGCCGCTGCCGGCGGTCATCCACTGCACGTCGCCGGCGGTCATGCGGCCCTTGTTTCCCAGGCTGTCGCCATGCGCCACTTCACCCGCCAGCACATAGGTGATGGTCTCGATGCCGCGGTGCGGATGCCACGGAAACCCGGCCAAATAATCCGCCGGATTCTCATTCCGAAAATCGTCCAGCAACAGGAATGGATCGAATTCCTTGGTTTTGCCGAAACCAAAAGCGCGCTGCAACTTAACGCCCGCACCTTCCAGGGTGGGCTTGGTTTCTAAGATTTGTTTCACCGCACGAAGCGACATCGGGACCTCCTCTTGAGCAACTATGGGGAATTGCTCACTTCTATTCAATTAGATTCACGAGCAAGATATTCGTTGCAACAACTATCTGTGAGAGCGGAGTCGCCTCGGCAAATCCAAAGCAAATCGCAATTAAGCCGGCGAGCCTCCACCGATCGAACCAAATAGCGGGCAACTCTAGCCTTCTCTCTGCTTTACGAACTGCCGCGCAGCCAGCAGGATGGCGGCGGACCCCATGGCGGTGAGTACCAGCGCATCCAGCCAGACATCCCCTAATCCGGCTCCGCGCAAAATGATTCCCCTCAGGATCCGAATGTAGTACGTGGTTGGAATGAGCCGGCTGATGACCTGAAAGATGGGCGGCATATTCTCGATGAGAAAGATATAGCCGGAGAGAAAGATCGAGGGCAGGATGGTGCCCATCGCCAATTGAAATGCCTCGGCCTGGGTGCGCGCCTTGGTTGAAATCAGCAGCCCGATACCGAGCACCGTCAGCAGAAACGGCAACGAAAGCACCAGCAGAAGAAAGACGTTCCCGTGAATCGGAACCTGAAAGACGATGCGCATCACGGCTAGAATGGCGCAGAGCTCAAGGAAGGCGAGCACGCCGTACGGAATCATTTTTCCAACCATCAACCCAAGTGGCGCGACCGGTGTCATCGTGAGCTGCTCCAGGGTGCCTCGTTCGCGCTCGCGCACAAGGCTCAGCGCGATGAGCAGGATGGTCATGACCTGGAGCAGAATACCGACCAGCCCAGGGACAAAGAAATTCGCCGATCGGGTTGCGGGGTTATACAAAACGGAGGGACGGACATCGATTGGCAAATTGCCTTCAGGCAGGACCTGCGCCAGGGATTGTTGAAGCGCGACGCCGGTAGACGTGCTGACTGCCTGGGCGGCCACAGTCGAATCAGACCCATCGACGAGCACGAGAACAGATGCAGTTGAGCCGTCAAGAATATGTCGTGCGTAATCGTAGGGAATCCGGATGCCCACACGCGCGCGGCCGCTGCGAATGGCCGCATACATCTCGTCCTGCGATCGTACGTACCCACGTAGCGCGAAGACATCGGAAGCGGCAAAGCGCTGCAGCAGGCTCCGGCTCACCTGCGTTTGCGATTCGTCCATCACAACGGTTGCGATTTGCCGGATGTTGGTATCAATCGCAAATCCAAACAGGAATAGCTGCAGCATGGGAATCAGGAGCGCAAAGAACAGTGTTCCGCGATCGCGCACGATGTGCAGCGCCTCTTTACGGCACACCGGGATGAGTCCGCGGAACAGGCGCTTCATTGCGAGCTCTCCATGATCTTGTAGGTCAGGGTGACGAAAATGTCTTCGAGCGACGGCGTGATGGTTTCAATCGAGGCTTCCGGCAGCCGCGCGCGCAGAGCCTCCATCTGGCGCGTCTCGACCAGCGCGTGAATCGACTGGCCGAAGATGGTCGCTTCGCGGACGCCCGCAATCTTGCGCACGGATTCGAGAATCGCCGATGCATTCGCCGTCTTGATTTGAATGCGCGCAGTATCGGGAGGATTCGCGTCGGGAAGCCGCTGCAGTTCAGCGACCGTGCCGATTGCGACGAGGTTCGACATGTAGATATAGCCAACGCGGCCGCAGCGCTCGGCTTCATCCATATAGTGCGTGGTGACGAAGAAAGTCACGCCCTGGCCGGAGAGCCGGAAAAGCAGATCCCACAAGGCGCGGCGCGCGACGGGGTCGATGCCCGCCGTCGGTTCATCGAGAAACACCACCTCTGGCGAGTGAATGATGGCGCATGCGAGTGCGAGGCGCTGTTTCCATCCGCCGGAGAGCTGGCCGGCACGGCGCTTGAGATAGTGCTCGATCCCGGTCAGGGCCAGCACTTCCTGTTTGCGCCTTTCCGCCTTCTCGCCGTGAATTCCGTAGACACCCGCGTAGAAGCCGATGTTCTCTTCGACCGTCAGGTCTTCGTAGAGCCCGAACTTCTGCGACATGTAGCCGACGCGGCACTTGATCTCCGCTGCATGTTGGCGAACGTCCATTCCAAGAATGGTGCCACCGCCTTCACTTGGTCGCAGAAGGCCGCACAGCGCCTTGATGATGGTTGTTTTGCCGGATCCGTTGGGACCAAGGAAGCCGAAGATTTCACCCTTCTCGACCGAGAAGCTGACGTCGTTGACTGCCGTGAAGGATCCGAAACGAATGGTCAGGTGTTCGGCAGTAATGGCGGCCGTCATCGCAAGCGCACCGTGGCCGACATGCCGGACTTGAGGATTCCCTGCGCGTTATCGACGTAGACTTTTGCGCCGAAGACCTGGTGCTCGCGGTCGTTGCGCGTTTGCACGTTGCGCGGCAGGAACTCCGCTTCAGACGAAATTTGCCGGATATGGCCGGTGAAGGCTTGCCCGGAGAAGCTATCCACACGGACCGATGCCGCCTGGCCAAGGTGTGCATGCGCCAGGTCGGTCTCAGGCAAGTAGACCTTCACCCAAAGCTGCGACGGCTCGAGCATAGTGACCACAATGCGCCCAGCTGGAACCAGGTCTCCCGGTCGAATGCTGACCACTTCAACGGTGGCATCGGCGGGAGCGATGAGTTCCGCTTCCTTCAATCGCGCATCCAGCTCAGCCACACTGCTCTGTGCCTGGGCAAGTTTGCCGCGCGCAGCAGCGATGTCTTCTTTGCGGAACCCTTTGCGCGCGAGAACAGCGGCCGATTGCGCCTGCGCGAAACGTGCCTGCGCGGAACGCAAGTCTTCCGGCCGCGTTCCAGCCTGGAGCAGCGCCAGCCGTTGCCGCGCCGACTCGGCTCGCTGCATTGCAGCATCGCGTTTGTCGCGCGCGTCGTCGAATTGCTGACGCGAAATGGTGTCGGTAGCCACGAGCTTTTCCATGCGCCCGTAGAAGGCTTCAGCGTTGATGGCATCCGCTTGCGCAGCGGCGAGATCGGCTTGCGCCTGATCGATCTCCTGCTTGCGGGGACCGTTTTGCGCCGCCTCAAACGCGGCCTTCTGCGCCGATGCACTGGCTTCGGCTTCTGCAATCTCCTCTGGTCGATTGCCGCGCAGCATGCGATCGAGGTCGGCTTGCGATTGGGCGACCTGGGCCGCGGCCTGCGCACGCTGCGCTTTCAGCTCATCGCATTCAAAACGCACCAGGACAGTTCCCGCCCTGAGCGACTGACCTTCTTCGACGAAGACATCGGTTACGCGTCCGCCGATCTTCGAGCCGATCTGAATCTCCCGTGTTTCAACCGTGCCGGAGTACTCGAATCTATGCTGCCTCTGAACGATCGAGTACACACTCCAAAGGACGATGAGGAGGACGAGGGCGCCCGCTGCAACAGCGACCCGGCGGCGATTCATGACGCACCTTCCACAACCAACTGCAAACGATTGCGCATGGTATCGACAAGCCAATGCTCCGGGACACCGTCGCGCAGCAGCCACTCCAGCATCGTCGCCAGATACACGGCGAACAAGGTTTCGGCAAGCAGCCTGGACCTTTTCTTTTTGCCCAGCACGGCTTTAAGGCTCTCGGTCAGCACTTCGATTGCGTGGTCCCGTGCCACCAGCAAAAGGCCGCGCGATGCCTGTCCGAAGACGGTTTCGAGCAGCAGCTTCTTTGACCGCGCGCTGATGCGGGCATTCTCTTTCGTCAGCTTGAGCAGCAGTTCCAGGACTCCCTCCATTGTGGGAGCGCCACTGCGGTTGAGAGCTTCCGACAGGATGCTCTTGAGCCGTTCGGCGCGCGCCTCGGCAACGTAGCGAAGAAGGAGATCCTTTTGCGGGAAGTAGTTGAAGAAAGTGGCGCGCGAGACGCCAGCGGCTTCCGCGATCTTCTCGACAGGCACTTCTTCGTAACCGTGTTTGCCGAAGAGCTCGAAGGCGACGCGCACAATCTCAGCTCGCGTGTGCTCCTTTTGCCGGTCCCGAAGAAGTGATGGACTTCGGTTCATCTTTTAGATTGTAGTCTAACTTATAGACTCAAGTAAAATGCCCGCGGATGCGGAGCCCCTTGAGAGAGGAACCCCGACACCATACAGGCACGATCTGAGAGGAAAGGAAGGGGGAAGCGTAAAGAGTGACAAAGGCCGCTCAGGCCTTGATGAACTGGACCTCGAGACTGATGGTCACATCTTCACCGACCAGCACGCCGCCCGTCTCGAGCGCGGCATTCCAGCTGAGGCCAAAATCTTTGCGATTGATGCGGGCGGAGGCGGAGAGACCAATGCGCGTGTTGCCCCACGGGTCCTTTCCAGGCTCGCTCGGGCCTTCCACGGCGAAACTCACGGCGCGGGTCACGCCGTGCAAGGTCAGCTCGCCCACCACGGCATGTTCGCCGGGGGCGGTGCGACCCACCTCGGTGGACTGGAAGGTGAAGGTGGGGAACTTTTCAGCATCGAAGAAATCGGCGCTCTTCAAATGGGCATCGCGCTGCTCGTCGCCGGTGCTGAGCGTAGCAACCGGGACAACTGCCTCAACCCTGGAGCGTGTGGGGTCGGCCTCATCGAGTGTCAGCGAGCCACTGATTCCAGAGAACTTACCTTTCACATTCGAGATCATCATGTGCTTCACTTTGAATTCGGCGGAAGAGTGCGCGGGGTCAATCTTCCAGGTGGATACGGCGGATGTACTGGCGGTTGCGGTCATGCGGGTCTGCTCCTTTTCACCATTTTGGATGCGGGCGTGCATTATCCGTTGCAACAACTATTTTGCCGAACTGTGGATTTCGAATGCGAGATTCAAGCAACGAAGCAGGGAGGCGATGGATGACAGCGCTTGAAGCGCATTCAAGTTTGGCGCGTTGTCAATTGAGATGCGCGAAGCAGACTTCGCGGTTGAAGGGCTCGTTTGGCTGCCGCGCTGAGAGAGAATGCGCTGTGTCCATCAAGCTGTGCAAACCGACTCGCGCGCGATGCAGGTTTCCTGAATGGCATAGATAAACCGCCCTGAATAGCTCAAATAAATCGATTGAATTCAATGTGCAGCCGTCCCACCTCGGTACTCGTATCGCTGGTTACGATTTGATGCGAGAAAGAGTCAGAGGAGGGATTGAACTTGAAGGTTGCGGGCTTGATCCTCCTAATTGTGGCTCCCCCACAACGCGTCACCGCTAGCTGATCGGGATCGATCGTAATTTTCAAGTCGTCGCATGAACGGGCTCGGAGGGAGTTACATATGGAAGTCGATATCTCCAGGATTCAAAACAAGATTAAGAAGAACGCGCTGGCCGCTTGCGGCCAATCCATGACCGAGTATGCCCTCCTTTGCGCTCTCGTCGCTTTTGGTGCAACTGCCGGTTATCGCGGGTTGGCGGTAGAAGTCGGCGTTGCATATACACATATTTCTTCCTTGTTCACCGATGCCTTCGGCACGGGAAGCGGCGGTAATGGTGGAGATAACGGCGGAAACAACGGCGGAAACAACGGCGGAAATCAACGGCGGGAACAATCGGCGGGAACAATGGTGGAAACAACGGAGGAAATAACGGCGGCGACAAGGGTGGCAAGGGCGGCGGAAAAGGTGGTCGCGGAGGCCACTAAGGCTTGAAGCACGGAGCGGCTGACCGAAGAATCCAGGGAAGGGCTGAGACGAAAAGAACTCAGCATCTACTTTGAAGTTCTTAAGATCCTCAGATCCGGATCGCATCGTGAGAAGCGTTCGGAGGAACGAGTTCTGAGGGCTAAAAATAGATTAGAGATATTCAGGGGGTACCAAGCGGGCTCTCGGCTTTACCCAAGGCCGGGGGCTCGTTTGGGCAAAATTCGCGACTTCATCGATTGAAAGATCCGTTAGACGGCAGCCGCGATGCAGGACTCCGGACGGTCCCGCTGGATAGGCTCCGCAGAGACAGTCTCGCTTGGCGTCTCAACGAATAGATCGAAAAGAAGTGTGTAGAGTCCCTGGCGGCTGGCCAGGCTTTTGCGGCGCGCTCTTAGAAACTTGAAACGAAACGGAGAACAGGATTCGGCGCGCATCAGGAATGCCGGCGAGAAGAATTCGTGAGCATCCGCGATGGCCGCGATGATGAGCGAGCGCCAGCTCATTTGAAGCAAATCTTTCAGCCGGCCGGAACCGTTTGACAGCCGGCGCATGCGCGTCGCGACAATTTCGCAAAAGCTCAGGAGCCGCAGGACAACGCCGTCCAGAGGTGCACTTTGTTCGATTGCGCGCGTAAAGAGCGTGAGAGAACCGCGTCGCAGGTCGTCGCGCACATCCTGCAGATCGTCTCCCAGTTGCAACAGAGCGCCCCATTCAAAGGCGACTTCGCTTTCCTCGTCTGTCATCCAGCCGCGGGCCAGGGCAGCGTCGGCCAACACGGATGTGCCGCCTTTCGCGAAGCTCAAGCGCAGAAGCTCTGCGTCACTTAAGGATTCGCTCCGCTGTTGAGCAATGCTGTCCTCCTGCGCTTGGTGAATGGCCAACAGACATTCAAACACCGCGGAGAATTGACGGCGGGGATATTGCCCCTCGATCATCCCCACCAGCGCCCATACCGCCGCTTCGTGCCGATTCAGAGGAGTCGAAAAGTTTCCCCGCAGCCGTTCGCGAAACCGTTCGCTGAAGGCAAGCTTGGCCTTGGTGGGAACGGCCGCATCGTCGAGGTAATTGTCGGTGTACGGATAGAGGAGGCTGTAGCCGAGGATTGACGGCGTAATGCTGGAAGGCATTCCAAGCAAGGGTTGCAGGCCGCAGGCGGTCCATGCGTTGCGGCAAGCCTGAATCGTGTCAGCCTGGGTCAAGGTCGCGTCGAACTCCCGTGCCCGCCGCGCAAACTCGATGCCAGCGGGAAGAAAGTCGCCGGTGAGGAGTGCTGTGGATTCGCGCTCAAGGTCGAGCGCGTTCGCGGCGAACTGACCGAAGGAGACGATGAGGCGCGCTTGCGTCTCGGCGCGCGCTGCAATGGTGCGCGGGGCATGGCGGGCCTCGCACTCAACCGCTCGCAACTCGGCGTCGTAGGCGATTTCGCGCGCCTCGTGGTCTCTGCGGCTGTATTGCGGGTCAAGCGATGTTGGCTCGGGAGCGCATTCATTCCACAGCGCCGCGCAGCGAGACACCTGCGACTCCACCCACGAACCGTTGTAGCTGTTTCCCATCTTGGATTAGAAATACGGATTGTGGACGGTGGGGGTTCCATGGCGAGGTTTTGAACGTGGGAGCAGCGACCACCTTGGAGTGAAGCCGCCGTATGAGGAACAGCCTTCTTATCCACCGCGTCCACATCGGGTGCTCAACCCGGGCCTTATTCTCATCTATAGAAACCTGCCCGTGAGTGACTTTGCCCAAAGCGTGAAACAACAGGCCGACATCGTCAAGATCGTCGAGGGCTATATTCGCCTGCGGAAAGCGGGCGGCCAGAACTTCCAGGGGCTCTGCCCGTTCCACAAGGAAAAATCGCCGTCGTTTTCAGTGCACGCTGTGCGGCAATACTACTATTGCTTCGGTTGCCACGAGGCTGGCGATGTCTTCAAATTTGTGGAGAAGATGGAGAAGGTCGGCTTCCCCGAAGCGGTCCGGATCGTGGCGCAGAAATGCGGAATACCGCTGCCAAAGCGCGAATTTTCTTCGCCGGAAGAGGCTGCGGAAGCCAGATTGCGCGGCAAGCTGCTGGATCTGCACGAGGCGGCGACCGCATGGTTTGAGGAGCAACTGCGCGGCCCCGAGGGCGCGGTGGCGCGCGAGTATCTTGCCGGCCGCGGTCTGACCCCGGAGGGGATCAAGGCTTTCCGCATCGGCTATGCGCCGGACAGCTTCAACGCGTTGCGCGATCGACTCAGCGGGGTGGCGGACAACGAGACGCTGCGGGCTTCCGGCCTCTTCGCGTGGAAGGAGCAGGGCGATGGGAGCCAGGGAGCCATTTATGACCGGTTCCGCAAGCGCGTGACCTTCCCTATCTGCAATGAGAGCGGGCGTGTGATCGCCTTCACCGCGCGGGCCCTCGAAACCGGTGAGAAGGCGGGGGCCAAGTACATCAATTCGCCGGAAACGCCGCTCTATACAAAGGGCCTGGTCCTCTTCAATTTGGATAAGGCCAAGACCGCGATCCGGCAGGTTGAATTTGCGCTGCTAGTCGAAGGGCAGATGGACTGCATCAGCGTCTACCTGCGTGGAATTCAGAACGTGATTGCTACCAGCGGGACGGCTTTTACGGAACAGCAGGTGGCGATTCTCAAGCGGCACACGTCGAACGTCGCTGTGAATTTTGACCCGGACACGGCTGGCGCCAACGCGGCTGAAAAGTCGATCGCCCTGTTGACCGAGGAAGGCTTCACCATCAAGATTGTGACCCTCGAAGATGGCCTTGACCCAGCAATACATC
>CAWENE010000001.1:0-1159803 GCA_963810545.1 uncultured Acidobacteriaceae bacterium | reverse complement strand
CTCAGCAATACGTCTTCTGTCTTCTACTGGTTGCAACTTAGGTCTTGCTCCCTCCAGCTGCGAGCTGAGCACAGGACCGGAACCACCGAGCTGTCCGACAATAACCGCCACCGCAGGCTCATCACCCTCCAGTACCCACACCATCACATCTTTCGGCTGAAGGCCGATCAACCGCGCAATCAGGCCCACGAAGCCACCCAATTCCGGATGTATACGAAACACCGTTGCCTTGAAGGTCTGTCCTGCCAGGTGAACCGTCTGCTCGTCCTCCGCCGAGATCAGGAGCCGAATCAGCCGGCCGCCGCCGACCGGCGCCAGCATCCCCACTCGAAACGGCGTCGTATCGGGCGGCACATTCAGCAGCAATGTCCCGACGATGCCATTCGCCAGGTCATCCGGCAGGTCCATGTGCTTGCTCGCGACGCGTATCTTGCCGTTTTTGTCTATGGTGCGGCTGGTCACTATGCCGGTAGCGGCTTCTACCGTAAAGTCGATGGGCTTTGTAAAGAAAGGCCCTTGCTCTATGTGATGGTTGCGTACCAATCGAAACGTACCCTGCTGCCTGTAAGTCGTCGTCTCATCATCAATCGATCCATCCACCAATCGATAGATCATGCGCATCGTTACTTCATCGCCCTGTGCAAACTGCGAAAACTCACCAGTGGCAATGGTTTTTCCATCCTCGGAGCGCGCTACCATAAACCGGTGCATCGGCCGTTGAATATGTCTCACTGAAATCGGTTCAGCAAGCGCTGCGGTGCCTGCCGTCATCGTCCATAAAACGACGACCAAGAAATCGCTTCGCCTCATCAATACCTCGTTCTAACACCTTAGACGTCTTCCGATTCCAGCTTTTTGCCGGCTCCAAAATGACGATTTCTTCAGAATGCCGCGCCAACCCGATTTTTGGACGTCTACTAGAAGGATGGATTCCAGCGACAAATCGATTGAACATCCAGTGATTTAGGAGCAATGCTTTGCAAGACGAAGTTCTGATCCTGGGTGGTGGAGTTGCAGGCTGTGCTGCTTCGATCGCGCTCGCTCGAAAGGGACGAAGCGTCACGCTGATTGAACGCGAGCCGGCGCCTCGCCACAAGGTTTGCGGAGAGTTTCTGAGCGGGGAGGCCCTTGAAGACCTGCACGCACTCGGTATCGAGGTGGCCTCCCTTGGTGCGGTGCCCCTCAATTATGTTCGCCTTGCCGTAGCCGGACCTGCCGCGGAGGCTCCGCTACCCTTTCCCGCAGCCTCGCTCACGCGGAAGGCGCTGGATACAGCGCTCATCGCCGCAGCCATTGCCGCGGGAGTCCGCGTCGAGCGTGGTCGCAGCGTGCAGTCGCTCAGCCGCGCGACCGCGAACCTCTGGCGGGCTACGCTCGATGACGGCGCCGTATACGAAGCTCCAACCGCCTTTCTCGCCACCGGGAAGCACGATCTGCGCGGTTACGGTCGCCCGAAGGACCCTCACCAATGGGTCGGCTTCAAGATGTATTACCGGCTCTCTGCCGCCCAGACCGCTGACTTGGCGGACGCCTCCGAGTTGACGCTCTATTCCGGAGGTTACGGTGGTATCCAACCGGTGGAAGACGGCATTACGAATTTCTGCTGTGTGGTGCAACGGCGGTATTTTGCGCGCGCGGGTCTTCGCTGGGATGGTCTCCTTGGGAAGATGCAGCAGGACTGTCCCCACCTCGCGATGCGGCTTTGCGGGGCGGAGCCGCTGCTCGACAAGCCGATCACCATCACCCATATTCCGTACGGTTTCATCCGCCGCGCAACCGAGGATGGGCTCTACTGCATCGGCGATCAGGCAGCCGTTATCCCGTCGTTTACCGGCGACGGGATATCCATCGCCCTGCATACTGCCCGCCGTGCCGCCGCTGCTTACCTTGCCGCGGAGCCGGCACCGGTCTTTCAGCCAAAACTGCGCTCTGCGATGCTGCCCCAGATGCGTCTCGCCGAGGTCGCTGCCAACGGCTTGAACAACGCTCTCGCGCGCGCTGTACTGCCGTTCTGCCTCAGGATCTGGCCCGGCGCGATGCGCGTAACCGCCGCACTCACACGTGTCACCCAGCCCGCCGCGGTTACTCCACAGGCCTTCGCCAACTGAAATCGAGCCCTGCCGGCACCGGCGCTCGGGTAGTCAAAGCCTTCCAGGAGAGAGAAGCAATGAAGTCCTTCGCAGTCTTAGCTCTCGCGATCATCCTCGCTCCAGCCGCACTCGCCCAGCATCGGACCTTCGCTGTCAAACCCGATGCGAGCGAGGTCACGATGAAGCTGAACACGACCCACGAACTCGTCAACGGAACCTTCCATGTGCAGTCCGGGTCGATCGAGTTCGACCGCAGTGCAACCAAAATATCGGGCATCGTCGTAGTCGCAGCCGGCAGCGGGAAGACGGGAAACGACAGCCGTGATAAGAAGATGAACAAAGACATCCTCAAGGTTGATCAGTACACAACTGTCTCCTTCGCACCCAAAACATACATGGGGACGATTCCTGCCTTAGGCGACTCGACGATTCAGGTAAGCGGAGTGTTCACGCTGCTCGGCGCGCCTCATGACATAACAATTCCGGTGCAAATCCATATCGATGGATCGAACGCCACAGCGAAGGCTCAATTCGCAGTGCCCTACGTGCAATGGGGTCTCAAGAACCCAAGCTTCTTTATCTGGAAGGTCGACAACGAAGTTGCGATTAACCTAAGCCTCGTCGGGAATATCGCAAATTGAAACCGGTGCGCGGCTAGCTCGTCTTTCGCAGGTGCAGTCGATCAGCCTGAGCACGGAAGTGGCCGGTGTTGAGGGGGTATAAATTGGCGCGCGTGTCAACGTTCAGAGATCAGGGAGCAGCAATCAGGGATTCGCAAAATTCATACTTGACACTGACAGAAAATCCACTACCATATGGTTGTGGATAGATTGGGTACAACATTTGCGGCTTTGTCTGATCCCACCCGTAGGGCGATGATCGAACGACTCTCCCATGGGCCTGCCCCTGTGCATGGATTGACGGAACCGTTTTCACTCTCGCAGCAGATGATTTCAAAACATATTGCCTGCCTGGTTCGGGCGCGGATTGTGATCAAGACGAAGCGTGGACGAGAGAGTGTGTGCACGCTTAGGCCGGAGACGATAAAGACAGTCAGCGACTGGGCGTTTAGCTATCGCCGATTCTGGGAAGAGAGTTTCGACAAGCTGGATGTGGTTGTAAATCAAATGAAAAAACACGGAGGTGAGAGATGACACAAAACACGGTGAACGAGACAGAACGGATGGTTGTTACAAGAGTTTTTGATGCCCCACGAGAATTGGTTTGGAAGGCGTGGACAGATCCTAAATATGTGATGCAGTGGTGGGGGCCGAAGGGTTTTACTGCGCCTTTTTGCGAGATCGATTTTCGCGTGGGGGGAAAATTCCGCTGCTGCATGAAAGCGCCGGATGGGCAGGAGTTCTGGAATGCTGGCGAATACCACGAGATTGTTCCGCACGAGAAGATCGTTTCCTCCATGTACTTTTCCGACCCGCAGGGAAACAAGGTTGAGGCTGCGCATTATGGAATAGAACATGAGGCCATCGAGGGTGCGCGCGATGTGATTATGTTTGAGGATTTTGGAAACGGCCAGACGAAACTCACCTTCATTGGAAATGAACCCATGGAGAGCGCAAAGGATAGCGGGCAATTGGAGGGCTGGAACCAGATCCTCGATAAGGTTGCCGCAGTTGTTGCGGGGCTGGCGCAGGCGAAATAAGAAGCTGAAGTTTTGACTACCGTCATGCGCGAGATACAGCTAAAGGGTGACGAGAGGCGCTTAGTTCGGGCTTCTCGTCACTAAACAGAATAGTCATAAGGCGAGTTGCGTCATCCGCCGCGAAGCCTTCAGGCGGTAGCGAGGATCGCGCGACCGAGCGCGCCAGTGAGTGCGTCTTGCGAATCGAGCGCGACGTCGCGGTTGAGCCCGTCGAGACTGCGCAAATGGTCGGCAAAGTTCCACGCGAGATTCCGGGCACTGCAGATATCCCAAAACGCAAGCAGACGACCGACTTTGCCCGTATCCTGCGCAAGAACGCCAAGCGTATCAGTGGCGAGCATCGTCAGTGCCGAGGGCATCACGGTGGCTAGCAGAGAGTTGACGGATTGGTAATCCGCAAATTCAGGGCCATTCAGAGAGGGGACCACGTTCAATGCATTGTCCGTGGCCAGCAACGCCAACGCGAGGTCGTGGTTGATGTGGGCATTCATGCCTGCAAGCGCAAACTGAATGCGATCGATGCCTGTGCGATCGCGTGCCTCAAAGAGTGCGCCCCAAGCCGAGGGCACTGCAGTTCCGCCAAGAAACCCCGCCACAGCCCCGAAGTAGAGGCCGGCGAAAACAACATCGAGACGAGTGAGCCAAATCGGGCTCTGCCAAGCCCCGCCCGGGGGATGCAGATCGACCTGCTCGGTCACCATCAGATAGAGCCGATTGAACCACTTCAAGCCGTCATTTGGCTGCAACAATGCGTCGATGGCCTGCATTCGTCCAATCACGTCCGCGATCGTCGCGGGCGCGGCTCCGTTGACAAGGTCATACAACGGCTGGTTTCCGGTGGGCAAAGTGGTCGTGACCATGAGAGAGAACCGGGAGCAACGGGCATCAGTATATGCGACTCGCAGGACGGGAGCACAATCCATCGGCGACCTGTCGATCGAGGCAGACGGATTAGTCACCCTGGTTTTGCTCTAGGCTTTCTTTCCGGGCCTCCCTCGTCGAGTTGAAAGCTTCTTCCCAACCGTCTTCGCCGCTCCACTTCGTCTTTTGCTGGAAGCCTTGGTGCCTGCAGTCGAAGCCGCCAACAGCGGAATCAGCTTGCTTGCGATCGGGGAACCAAGCCCGGTGCAGGCGTCCCATCCCGGCCCTGCTGAAAAGGCCCCATTGTTGCCTTGAGTCACATCGTTGAACGCCGAAGCGCCCTTTGCTGCGTAGATGGCCGGCTGGATGAAACCGACCTTGGTGCCTAGCTGCTGGTTAGCCACCGCCACAAGCCCGGCCCATAGCGGAGCCACCGCACTGGTACCGCCAATCACAGATGTTTGGCCATCTACACGAACCGTATACCCCGTGGTGGGATCGGCATCGCCACACACATCCGGCACGCCACGGCCTCCGGTCTTGCCGCTCGGTCCGGGAACCTTCGCATTCCCCTGCCATACCGGCAGAGCGAAGACATTGCTGACTCCGCCGCCGGTTGCACCTTCCTGGTTGGCCAGCTCGTTCCACACAACTTCTGAAACGATCGTCGCCCCGTTGGCATCGAGCTTTGTTCCTCCACACGCCAGAACATGAGGACTCGATGCAGGAAAGTCGACGTTGTTGCCCGTCCCTCCATCCGTCGCTCCATCGTCTCCCGCAGCGGCTGTGATCGTGATGCCGAGAGCCGCCGCCGACTGACAGGCCGCATCCAATGCCGTCAGCGACTGTTGCGTCCAGGTTGATTCCGGGCCTCCCCAACTGATCGAAAGCACACTCGGCTTGTTCGTCGTGTCATGCACTGCTGTCGTGATCGCGTCGATGAAACCCTGGTCTGTATTCGGCGCGAAGTACACGGCAACCTTGGCTCCCGGAGCTACCGAAGCAGCGACCTCGATATCCAGCATCACTTCTCCGTCGGAGCTGTTGGCTTTCGATGGCTGGTTCTTCCCGCCATCGACCGGAACAGAAGTGATTGCCGGAGCAGCGAGCCCAAGTGTCTTGAAATACGCAGTGAGGTCGGCCTGCCTGTATCCTCCACCGAGCTCAAGGATCCCGATGGTTTGACCGGCTCCGCTCGCCTTCGCGGGCCAATGGTAGGCGGTCGCCACTTGAGGAGGAGTGTAACTGGACGGTGCCGCGGCTTGACTCTTGCTGAGACGAAAATGCGGCTTTGCCTGGGGCCGGTTGTCGAGGCCGAGCACCGCCTCGACGACTCCCGTCAACGACGACGGCAGGTGAATTCCACCCTCGCGCACCCGATACTCCGCGCCATTGATCGTCTTCTGGTTTAGCTCCACGCCAAACGCCTTTTGAATGTCCGCCGCAGTTCCGGTCAGATGGAGCGTCCTGCGCAATGCCGAATTCGCATCGGCTTCGACTTTGAGGTGGAATTCCCGAGCAAATGCACGAACAAGCTTGAACGCGTCGGCATCGGCGGAATGATGCTTTCTGAATTCGCCCGGGGTCACGCGAACGGGTCCGCTCGCCCTCCCGCCGCGCCGGTTGATCTTCAAAGGCTCCTTCCGTTTCACGATGACCGACACTGTCACTTTAGACTTGGCTGGAGTCGCTCTCACGTGAACCGATTCGGGAGGAGGAGCTTTTTCGCTTCCTGCGAGGATCTCTCGTGGCTGCTCTGCAAATTTCGGCGTCTTCGTAGAAATGGTCTGAGTGCGAATGGATCTTGCCATCATCAACCTCTTTCAGGTTCCTGCCGCTCAGCCGAAGAGGCTGGCCGATTGACTCGACATCTTTATTGAACGCGCGGGGACAACAAGCCAATCAAACACTCAGCGGCCCACGCTTGAATTCAACTGGGGTGAAATACTTCAAAGGAACAACAGTTATAACGGAAACTGATGCTGGAGTCATTTTCGATCAGCGGGCTTGAATGCGGAGATTGCAAATCTGGGGAAGTGAAGCCCTATCGAATCGGAAGTATCCTGCATCGGCGCGTGGTTGTCAATTGAATTCGGACCGGGAAGTGCGAATCGAGAGAAGCGTCGCGACCGTCCCATGAATACGGTATCGATCCTCATGCGACCGGTAACAGGGAGCCGCCTTGAATGAATCTCGGCGCCCATTTGATGACTCGCGCGCCGCTTGAGACAACGAGATAATGTGTTGCGAAACCGCCCGCAAGCACGATAGACTCGCCCCGCACCGGCAGTGCGAAGTCTTTCGAAAACAATCTCGCAGAAGGCAAAATACCATGAGCAAGAAGATTATTTTGTGCGCCGACGGCACCTGGAATACGCCCCACGGTCCCTCGGAGTTACCCGAAGATACGAACGTTCGGAAGATTTACCTGCTCTTGTCAGACGATCCATCGCAGTTGAAGTACTACGACAGCGGCGTCGGGACGGACGGCACTCCCTTTGAACACTTCTTTGGTGGAACGATGGGTGATGGCCTCTTTCAGAAGGTCCAGGACGGCTATGAGTTCCTGTCGTATGTATGGGACCCGGGCGATGAGATCTTTATCTTCGGATTTAGCCGCGGCGCCTACACCGCGCGCAGTCTTGGCGGCATGATTGCTCTTTTCGGTGTGCCAAACAAAAATCTGGACAATCAGACCGTTCGAAGTATTTTCGACGCGTACCGCTTGACTGACCATGCACAGCGCCTGGCCGCGAAAGCATCCCTGGCCGGCCAATACGGTCTTACCGATGTTCATGTTCGCATGGTGGGTGTGTGGGACACGGTGGGGGCTCTCGGCATACCCGGTCACTTGTTCAGCATCTTCGATCAGGCAAAATACGGATTCCTCGATACGACATTGAACCCTTGCATTGAGAATGCTTACCACGCAATTTCAATCGACGAGCGGCGCGCCTCCTTTTTGCCGACCTTGTGGACTGGGTCTGACGGTGCCCCGCGTGCCAACGACTCACAACTCCAGCAGGTGTGGTTTCCTGGCGTGCATTGCGATGTGGGCGGCAGCTACACGGAAAATCAGCTTTCCAACATCACGCTTCGATGGATGGTTGATAATGCCAAGAGTTGCGGCCTCATCTTTGATGAAACCGCTCTCGCCACCTGCCTAAGTCCAAGGCCATTCAATCCTCTCGGCCCGGCGCACGATGAGTGGAAGCTGATTCCCTGGGGCCTGCCGGAACACCGCACAGTACCGGCGAACGCAGTCCTGTCGAATACTGTCAAGTTGCGTATTGCGGGGATGCCACAGTATCGGCCGGAGAATCTTACCGGTCAATCCGCCGATGGCTACCAACAGTGCAAGGTGATTCCAGACGACGAACTATGATCGCGCACGATTCGGGGCGCCTGATTCACGATCTTCTTCCTAGAAATGCAGACCGCGCGGACTTGCCTGATGCCTGCCACGCTTTCATAGTCTCGTAGACGATCGTCGTTCCATAGGTCACGGCAATCCATACCATCACCGCTTCAATCGGCAGTCCTGACCAAGCTCCGATAAAGATGCCCATCATCTCCTTCTGCTGATACCCCCACCATTGATAGGGCACCGCCAGCGTCGCCTCCCAGAACAGGCTGATCAGGAGAATCATGAAGATCGTCAGGCTGAATGCGCGCCAGTTGATGAATCGGCGCGCAGAATGAAAAAGGCTTGCCGAGGGAACCATGCCTCCGATGACAAGCACGGTAAAGTAACCCGGAAATCCCCCTGGAGAAGCAGAGTGCAGCCTCTTGCATAGAATACCAACCGCAATCAAAGCCAACCCGGCAAACAAAGAGGCAGGATGGAACTTGAGGAGTCGTTCAATCTGTCCCCCTTCGCCACTCCCTCGTTGCACGTTGTAGGCCGCCATCCAGTATTCATCGAGCCAGACATACAAAAGAAGGACCGCAAGGAATCCCGTGAAGTAGAAGACATATTCCTCTACCGGTACAGTCCCCCCAATAGCCGGGGCGCCAAACCCGATCGTCGCGCCGGAATTCCTGAATTCAAAGAAGCGATGAGCAAAGAAAAAATCGAGCCCAAACCCGATCGGCACCAGAATCCATATCGTTCTCCAGAATGCGCGCTTGGGAATCCTTATCTGCTCGCTCGGAAGGAACCATCCTCCGATGACCAGGATCGGGATGATGAAAAGCAGCAGGCTCCAGCTATAGCCGAAAGGAGTGGGATTGGAGTTAGAGATCAGTATGGTTGCTGGAGCTTGCACGGTGTGCAAGGTAATTCCGACCGGAATGGCGACGATTGCGAGCATGACTGCGACCATCCATGCGCTCGTCTTCGGGCTGGGAGATTGACCGTGCATTCGCTTGATTCCGTTGCGGAGTTTCTCTTCGATTCGGAGACTCCACCGTCCTTTCTCTCCGGTAATCTAAGTCGGATCTTGAAACGATTCGCGTTCACGACTTATCGGCGGCAGCTCGCCGGACCCTGGTCGCCCTTCTGAGTTACGATCAAAGTCATTCTTCTATTGGTTTGTCGCGTTCTTCCCATCCGAGGAGCCCGTTGGAGAATCCCAGATAAACTCGAGCACCTTACTGACAGCCTGAAGCGGAACGGGCTCGCGACTGAGCCGCAGCTCGATGAGAGTCGTCGTAAAAGGATGAAACAGGGACGCCGCGCTATCTCCGAGGTCGCCGATGTTGAGGACCACCGGCGCAGTGTCGATGTTCATCGGCTGGCCCTCGCCCGCGAGAGACTTTGCCGGCTGTTGATCGGGCTGCAGGTCCTTGTACCCTTGGTAGCCGATAATCTGCGTGCCCGAGGAGGCGTGTACGCGAATTTTGATCTGACTGGATTCCGCTGAAATACCTTGCGGCAGGCGAATGTGGAAACAGCGATAACTCGGGTCCGCTCGATAAACGTGCACATCGGTATACATCTCCTGAAAAGGAACATCCTGGCCGCCCTCTGAACGGAGCACATCAAGCAAGTAATCTGAGACCCCGTCCCCGCGTTCATCGATTGCATGGACGACAAACTGTTGCCATCCCTCGAGGGGCTTGTCGGAATCTGTACCGAGTAAGTGTCCAAAGAATTTGTGCACCTCTTCGCTGAGCGTTGAAGTGCCGGCCCCTGGGTTAACCAGCATTTTCTGCTTACCCTTCTCGCCATACAAGCGCGCCTTGGCCAGCCAATCGTCGAAAGTACGGGTCCCCCCATCGCTCTGCGCTTCGACACTTCCAACGCTGAGAAAATCGGCGATCAGGTCGACCATCGCAGGGTCCGGGTCGGAAAGAATCGTTGCATGACTCTTACCTTCGACCGCGATGATGGGGACGTCCAGCCGATCGTCCGCCCAAGGCGTGATGTTCAGACGGCGCGCCGCAGGGTTGCCCTCTGCATCTTTTGGGAAGCGCGTGAGATCGACGGTGATCTTGCGGGTATTGAGGCCGCAGCCGGACCAGCGGACCGTGCCATCCGTTCCGGGGTCATTCGCGACGCTGGCTAATCCAGTGTAGGGAGAATTGCCAATGAAAATCCCAACGTACGGAGTATCCGCGCTCTTGCCATAGTAGGGCTCCGTCCCAAGTAGATCGAAATGCGCCAAATCCCACGTAAACTTGCTCCCTAATTCAAGCCCGTCGAGAACGGCATCGCCGGCGTTGAGAAAGTCGGGTCCAAGTTCGCGATTTCCCTTGACCAGCGCACCTAACCACGTGCGTCCCTTATGAGCCTGGGGCGAACCCCAGGTCGCTGGGGCAATGCCGATCAAATGCTTCAGTCGGCGGAGACGGGAATTCCCCGCACGGTTGTCGGTACCGTAGTTAGTCAGCCATGAGCGAAGCACGAGCATTCCCGTCGAGTGTACGATTGCGTCGAACTCGCAGGATTGCATGTCGTACTTCGCATTCAGCTGCGGATCAAACCGAAACGCCCGGTCTAGTCCTTCGGCTATGTCTTTGATCGTGATCTCGTTGTTCAGCGAAATATAGGAGCAGATGTCGATGTAACTTACATCGATGCCCATACTCTTCAATTTTTGGTTGGCTAGAAGTGCGTCACGAAGAGGATGGAATGCCTTTTCGTCTGCAGAGTAACCGTGGAGCAACACCAGGGGGCGTGGATTCATGTGCGGAATCGCCTTTCACGGCGCAAAGAGAAGTGACCAGCAGTCTAATGGACCTCGAAGTTGCTGCCAAGCTAAAACTACCTTGCATTTGCAACTTAATAAAGGGTGACCACTAGCGGAGTTAGCGTCCGAGGAAACATTGGGGTTCCGCGTTACTCGAAGGGATTTAGCTGCCGGCTCTAGGAGCCGGGGCGATTGAAACTCCGAGTCCAGAATCACTTGCGCGACTCCAGTTTTGAAAGATTGCTCCAATAAAATGGCTAGCCGGATTACTCCCGATTTCATCAATGGAAAAAACCCTTGACAATGGTGAGCGACCTTGACAGATTCTTGAGATGCCGTTTCAAAGTGGCCCAGGCAGCCGGCTTCTCCCTCATTTGTAAAGCGTGCCGGCTTATGCGTTTCGTTTGCCAGGGTCCAAATCATTCGTTGCAAAACACGAATCGTCGAAATACGGAGATGCACGCGCGTGTCGATTCGACGCGCATGGCAAGTTCTTCCCTGTTGTTCACCATTCGGGCGAGTCAAGTCAATCTGTTCGACGCCTCCACTAAGGCCCGGTGAATCTGCTGTTGTAAAAAGCCTCTCCCAAAAGGGGCAATGCAGAAGGAGTTTTCCCCAGAGAT
Organism: uncultured Acidobacteriaceae bacterium; assembly: GCA_963810545.1. Classification (GTDB taxonomy): domain Bacteria; phylum Acidobacteriota; class Terriglobia; order Terriglobales; family Acidobacteriaceae; genus Telmatobacter. Next base: position 1,148,435 of record CAWENE010000001.1, on the reverse strand, counting down.
ACGGTATGAGTTCCAGAGGAATTCGTATGCTTCTGTCACTTTAACGGGAGCGGCTCGGTAACCGAGTGGTATGACTCAATCGAAGTCGCAATTAGTTCTCGGAAGACATGCGACAGATTTCGTCTTTTCTCGCTTTTCTCGCCGGCGTATCGCCTCATTCAAGACCGTCCCACTGAAGCTCGGAGGAGTTAGAATGTCTCGAATTCCCGCACCTATCATTCTGGCCGCTGCGTGCATTCTCACCGTGCAATCCGTTTTCGCGTGCGGTCAAAGCGCGTCGCAGGCTCCCTCAGGCAAAGAGTTGGAAGCAAAATCGCTTCAGGCCTGTGCGCAAGCGGTGATTGGCCAACTCGCCCTGCTGAAGATTCCAGATGCAAGCAGTCTCCGGTTCCAAGGCAAAGTCTCCGAAGCATCGGCCCTTTGCCGCGGGGGTGAACAAGCTTTGCAATTCCGCGGGACTCCCTGGGTGGACTGGTCCAACTACTGGGGCACCGGGGACATGACATCGCTGCCGACGGGTTTTCTTTCAGCAACCCTTCCGGCTCAGCGCGGCGTCGCTGGAGCGCTATTGGACCTGGAGTTGCAGAGGATTGAACTGATCAAGTTCAACCTCTTCGATAACTCAGGAACTTATACCCAATACATAGAGGGTCGAGACGGGGTCGGCGGCTCCGCTCTGAAAGTCTGGCCGGAGATGAAACTCGCGGCCACCAATCCGTCCTATGGCGCGGTGGGGGGCGATGGCCCGCAGGTTTGCAAGGGAGACCTGATTCGCTGGCGCACAGTCACCGGGATCTGCAACGACATACTGAATCCCGCCATGGGTTCCTCCGGCATGCTATTTGCGCGAAACGTAGAGCTCGATACGTCCTTTCCAGATCTTGGATTGAACGAATTGACGCGCAACCGGCACGGAAACCGGCTTTCTCTCCTGGAGCCGGATCCTCAGGTAATCAGCCGCCGCCTTTTTACGCGCACCCAATCCGACCCTTCAAAGTGCCAGCAAGGGTATGGTCTGCCGGGGGACTCGCAAGACGCGAATTGCGATTACAAGAAAGCGCCCTTTTTCAACGTGCTCGCGGCGTATTGGATCCAGTTCATGACCCATGATTGGTTCTCGCATCTCGAAGAAGGACACAATCAGGCTGAATACATGAAGGTGGGCTGCGAGACAAAGCTGGTAAACAACGTCGAGCAGCCGCTCACTCCCGAGGACATCGAGCAGTTAGGTTGCCGCCCCGATGACAGGATCGACAAGGGCTACGTCGCCCAGGACTCCGCGCCCGATACATTTACGTTTGGCGGAAAAACTTATCTGGTGCGCGCGCCAAAAACCATGAGCAACACCAACACCGCTTGGTGGGATGCTTCGCAACTCTATGGATTTGACGACACCTCTCGTCAGCGCGTGAAGCGTGATCCTGCCGACCCGGCAAAGCTGCTCCTGGTTCCGGTGCCTGGCCAAACTGGCCCAGGTTATTTGCCGGTCTTTGGTCCGAGCGACCCAATCAACCCTGAATGGGCAGGACAGGAAGCTGCTGGGTTCCCCGACAATTGGACCGTTGGCCTCAGCTTTCTGCACAACCTGTTTGCCCGGGAACATGATTCATTTGTCGCCGAATTCCGTCGCATTGCTGCGCAAAAACCCAACGCGGATTGCGGGCTCCGCGATCCAGCCAAGCCGAAACAAATCATCCACTATCGCGATGTCACACCCGACCAGTTGTTCGAGATCGCTCGACTTGTTGTCGCGGCGGAAATTGCCAAGATTCACACCATCGAGTGGACGCCTCAGTTGCTTTATAACGATCCGCTCTACCTGGGAATGAATGGCAACTGGAACGGACTCCTCGGCGCGAATGGCGGATTATTGTCAAAAGCCTTAAGCAATGTTGTAGTCGCGAATTTCGGCAAATCCACAGATCCCGCAAAAGCTACCGAGTGGTACTCAGTCTTTGCGTCCGGACCTGGCATATTCGGCCTGGGCAGCAAAGTCCATGGCTACGACATTACGAATCCAAAATATACCAATGGCGGTGTCAATCATTTCGGGGCGCCTTTCAATTTTCCTGAGGAATTCGTCTCGGTATACCGCCTGCACCCCCTTGTTCCCGATCTTCTGGAGTATCGGGACCTGACAACCGACCCCAACAAAATTGCCAGGCGCATTTCGGTCGTTGAAACGTTCCAGGGCAAGGCAACCGATTTTACGCACACCATGGGTCTTGCCAACTGGGGGCTGACGTTGGGCCGTCAAAGACTGGGGCTCCTTACACTGCATAACTCACCGCTCTTTCTCCAGAACCTGAAGTTGGGCCGGCTCGACAGCAAGACGCAGCAGATCGATGTTGTTGCCCTCGACATCATTCGAGACCGGGAGCGCGGAGTACCGCGCTTCAACGAATTCCGGCGCCAATATGGATTGCGCCAGCTAACCGGTTTCGATGATTTTATCGATCCCGGCGTCGCGCCCGGTTCGCCCGACCAGTTAGAGCAGCAGGCTACTGTACAAACTCTACGCGAGGTCTACGGCCAACATGTCTGCGATGCGTCGAAGGTCATTACTGATGCCCAGGTGAATGAAGATAAGTCGCCGATCAACGATTGCCTCGGTCACCCCAATGGAACACTGGTCGATAACATCGAAGACGTCGATACCGCTGTAGGTTACCTTGCCGAATATAGACGCCCCCATGGGTTTGCAATTTCCGAGACGCAGTTCGTTGTATTCATTCTGAACGCTTCACGCCGGCTCTTCAGCGACCGCTTTTTCACCTCGTGCTTCCGTCCGGAGTTCTATACGACGCTTGGCATTGACTGGGTGAACAACAACGGCCCAGGACCGGCAATGATGGAAAAGGGAACACCCAACGGCCATAAACAGCCCGTATCCCCAATGAAGCGCATGTTGATGCGCAATATTCCTGAACTAGCTCCCGAGTTGGAAACTGTAGTCAACGCATTCGATCCATGGGCGCGGGATCGAGGACAGTACTACAGCCTTGCATGGAAGCCGCGACCCGGAGCCGAATCGGACGACTCCTTCGCAAAACAATAGAGAACGGGCAGCGAGAAGTGATGCCGAGGTGAAACGATCGCCCTCTTCGCTGCACCATTGGATGCGAACCTATCTCTGAGTGAGTCTGGCCAGCCAATGGCTGAACTGTCATTGGGTAAGTCTCGACCCATTTCTGAACTCTCCGGCGAGACGATATCAGCGAGACACTTCCATGCATTCGGAGATCGAGGAGGATTCATGGCTACAAACACAGTAACAAACTGGTTCGGCAACATCGTTTCGCACCCTGCTGTCATCGTCGATGCGAACTCGGTAGACGACATTGTCGCAGTCATGAAGGATCCGCTGAAGTATCCTTGCCCGGTTCGAGCGGTCGGATCGAACCACTCGACGGCGCCTTGCGGAGTTGCCGATGGGGGCACCCTGATCCGCATGAAGATGAATCAGATTCTCGATATCGGGCCGGATAGTCTGACAGTCCAGGCTGACGCTGTGCACATCGATATGGCAAAAGCCCTCGAAGCAAAAAATCTGCAGTTCTACGTCAATACTGAGATCGGCAGTTTATCTGCGGGGAGTGCGTCTTGCGCAGGGACCAAGGATGCTTCGTTTCCCGGAGAATACGGCCAGGCAGGTTCGTATGTCACCGGCGTCAAAATGGTGCTGCCAAGCGGCGATCTTCTCGAGGTGACCGAAGATGCGCAGCCAGACCTTATGCAGCAAGTGCGATCCAGTTACGGCCTGTTTGGAGTCGTCTACGAGGTCACATACAAGATCAAGCCGTTGACTCCGATGCACGTCCATCACACGACCTACAGCATTGCCGACTTTGTTACAGCTCTACCGGACCTCAAGGCTCTGGGTTACTCCATGATGTATTACATTTTTCCGTTCGATGACAAAATCACCGTCGAGTTCCGCAAGTACAATCCGGGAGCTGCCGGCGAGCCAAACCACGCGGCCTGGGCCTTGAGAAATTACATCTGGGGCACGTCAGGCCCGAAGTTTGGGCATGATACAGAGCAGAACGTCTCTGTCCCATCGATTCGTTATGGAATCATCGATGCCTTCAACGCGGCGTGGCGCCTGCAATTAGAAACGATTGTCTCGAGTGACAACACCGTCCCACCCGACCAGATCATTCAGTATCCGCCGGTCTCGAATGACAGCCGTTATACCTTCAGTCTCTTTGCGTTTGCCGAAGAGGACTTTCCCACTGCACTCACAAGTTTCTGCAAATTCTGCACTGACTACTACGCGCAGAAGGGGTACCGTTCCAACCTGCTTTATGTCGGATATCGAATTGCTCAGGACCAAAAAGCGCTGCTTTCCTATTCCTACGATGGAACGGTGATGACGCTCGATCCAGTCTCGACTGCCAATCCCGGATGGGACGACTTTCTCGCAGCCTACAACCAGTTCTGCATTGCCCTGAACGGGAAGCCGCTGCCGAACCAGACACCAGGCTTGACCGCAGCAGCTCTGCAAGGTGCCTATGGGGATAGGTTGAAGACACTCGAAGCAACCCGCAAGCAGTATGACCCACAAGACAGGCTGCTGAATGACTACTTTCGCGCGCTGCTTTCGTAGCTGGACCGAACGGAGCTTCAACATGGCGAGACTAACTTGGATGCTCTTGCTGATCGCATCCTTCGCGCTTCTACATCAAGCGCATGCGCAAGCAGTTGTGGCCTCTCCTCCCGCGTTCACACCGGTCAGGGTGTGTCCCGGTGCATTTCCGACTGACCTCGAAGCTACCGATTGCAGATACACTGCATCGCAACGTGCCTTGGACTTCGTCTCCGGTTCTGTGACCGATCAAGCCGTGTTGGGAGCAGTTGTATTTGGACTAGGCGCGCAAGTGATTCAGTCTCCCTCAGAGTGGAAGCGCACCTGGGATGGCTATGGCAGGCGCGTAGGTTCGCGTTACACCCAGGCACTCGGCAAGGGCACCGCACAATATCTTTTCGGGCTGATGTTGAAGGACGACCCGCGATTCCTTGCCTATCGTAACGATCCCTCCGTCATTACTCGGCGGCAAACTGCCGTTTCCGCCTTGACCACGCGCAGTTCTTCCGGCCCCGCCTCAGCGGGAACAAGCCCAACGACTGAGAGCCTCGATTCCCTCTCGCATGACGGCTGGCAGCGCTTCGGACACGCCTGGTATGACGTGATCACCGTGCGCCGATCCACGACGCAAGGGAATGGACGCCGTATCCCCGCGATTTCGCGTTTTGCGGGTGAGGCCGCGGGAGCGTATGCAGGCTATCCCTGGTATCCGGGGGCGGAGAACACCTTCGCGCAGGTGGGCCAGCGCGCGGCAGGCGCTTTTGGTACCGCCGTGCTCTCAAGCTTCTACACAGAATACAAACCGGAGATCACAAACCTGCTCGGCGCCGTCTTTCGTCGGGGCAGACAATCGAAATCCAGCGCGGGGAACAACCCATGAAATTGATGAACATGCCACTCCTGGCGGCGATCCTTCTGCCCGGTCTCACGGGCTGCCATGTAGCATTACAGCCTTACCGCTTGCAGCACCCCGCGATCGAGGTTCCACCCCCACCACCCGTTGCTGAAGCTACGTCAACCAAATTGCCTGAGAAAGATTGCGTGGATGCGAAGTCTCCCATCTGCCTCGCCTTCATCGAAGTCGATGATATGGGGGAACTCTTTGACAAAGGCGAGCTGGATACTGCCCTTCGGCTGATTCGCCAGGCAAATGACCTTGCTAAAACTGAGCCGGGCCAATCCGATCCCATTGTCCTCACATTCATCCACGGTTGGAAGAACAATGCCAGCCAGGAGAACGACAACGTAAAGGGTTTTCAGGCTGCCTTGCAGGAGGTGTACAAGCGGTTCAAGGGAACACATCGTGTCCTCGGGATATATATTGGCTGGCGCGGCAATCTGATCCGTAGTTACTTTCCTGTTGCGCAGCAGTTTTCATATTTCAACCGCGAGGCAACCGCAATTCGCATCCCCGGCGCAATGCTGTCCAGCGCACTCACGCAGATTGCCACCAGGACACATGAAAACCCCAAAGCCCTCGCGATCTTCATCGGGCATTCTTTTGGAGGGCTATTACTCGAACGAACTTTGAGTGAAACAACCGCAAGCCAAATCGCCGAAGCATCCATCTACACCGAAGAGGCTCAGGCAACTCAAGACACAAAAGAAGGCAGTGACAAGACCCTCGCAGCGAAGCTTGCCGTTGACTCCCGCGCCGACCTCGTCATCTACATCAATCCTGCAGGCGCCGCCACTGAAGCCAAGCAGATGCTGGATTTCCTGACATTTAACAGGTACACATATCACCCGCTCCGTGGATCGCAGCCTGCATCGCAAACCGATGACGACCCGGAGCGCCCTTTGTTCGTATCCCTCACCTCGACTGCTGATCTGGCAACGAAAGTCGCCCTTCCGATTGGTCACGGGCTCCCCTACCTTGGATTTAAATCCAATGGGAGCTTCCGTGAATTGAGCCAGGAGCCGAATAAGAAGTATGAACTGGCCTGTTTCGACCCGCACAACGCGCAACATCAAACCTGGTCATTGACAACCAAAGACCAGGGCGCTGTATCTCAGGGCTCTTACTATCTGAGCAGCGCTCCCCATATGCAGATTCTGCAAAGTCATGTCATGCTGAAGTCCGTCGGTGCCAATCGGATGCGCGTTTCATCAACCGGACAGACGATAACCATTCAAGATCCCGATGCTATCGCCAAGTGTGACCGCGACCTCTTCAACAAGCAGAATCTGAACGTCGTCAGCACCTTCAGGCTTGCCGATACCCAGGCTTGTTTCGCGATTCAGGTGCGCCCCAACCGTTGCAACGGCACACCCTACTGGTTGATGGAAATTGATCCAGACGTTGTTCCCGACCACAGTACTATCTTCACGCAACGCTTCATTTCATTCATTATTGATACCTTCTTTACGCCGAACGGAAAGGCTCTGCAGCGCCTGAGCCCGCAACTGACGCATTAACTCGTGACGATGTAATACGCAACTCCGCGCCACCCGATCCGTGCCGTAGCTTACTAAGTACCACTTGAGAACAAGTCAAAACGCAGTGATTGAACGAGGTCTAAATGCAGGAGTACACTTAGATTCTTCGACAAGCATAGATTAGAGCTTCTGCGGCGAGGACGTTGAACTCTCCGTTGTCTCATGCACGAACTCTGGGAGGTTTGCCCTGCGTTCCATCTTCATCAACTATCGCAGGAACGACTCGGAGGGCGAGGCCGGTCGACTGTTCGACGACCTGGTGCTCAACTTCAGCAATGAGTCTGTGTTTATGGATGTTGCAGCGATCGAGCCAGGCCGCGATTTCAGGAAAGCGATCGACCAGAGCGTAGCAAACTGCAGCGTCCTTTTGGCAATTGTCGGACTGGAGTGGATCGAGGCAAAGGATTCCAGGGGAGGGCGTCGCCTCGACGACCCCAATGACTTCGTCCGCATTGAGCTGGCTTCGGCACTCGGACGCGACATACCGGTCATCCCTGTACTCGTGCGTGGAGCGAAGATGCCACGCGTTGAGCAACTGCCCGACGACTTGAAGGAACTGGCCTATAGAAATGCGGTCGAACTGACCCATGCGCGTTGGAAGTCAGACGTGCAGGTGCTGATTCGGGCTCTCCGGCCGTTTACGGACGAGCCCGGCGTGAGCGCCGCTGAAAAAGGGAAAGAGCCGGTTGAGTCTCGCGAAGAGTCGACAGCCTCTCAGGCGTCGGGGCGCGTGAGCAACGCTGCGGCCGTCGCACCTTCGATCGATGCGCCAACAATAGAGCGCGTCAGCAGGGAATTGGCGGCATACATCGGGCCTATCGCAGAGGTAGTCGTAAAGCGAGCGGCGAAGCGATGCTCCTCCGCGAAGGAACTTTGCGCAACGGTCGCCCTCGAGATCGAATACGAAGCCAACCGTTTAAAGTTTCTGAGATCCTGCCAGAACTAGGACCTCTCTATTCCTCCTCAAACATCCTGAGAGCTTTGGCCAAGCTAACCTGCATCCGATTGAAAGAGGACGCGACTTTCGCAATCTCGTCTTTCCCTTCGATCTGGACTGGAGGCACATTTTTCTCGCCACGGCTAATGCGGTCTGCGGTCTCGGAAACGATCCTGAGCGGACGGATCACAAACCAGTAGACGCCCGCATCGAGAGCCACAAGCGCCACAACCATCGTCAGCGCCAGGAAGAACAGAAGCCGGTGATAGGCTCGATCTGCCTCGGCAACTGGCACCGAGAGCGGCACAGAAACAACTTGGGCGCCGATAATCGCGTTTTCCTTCCAGCCAAAGCCGTTGGCCGAGCCGTAGACAGTGATGAGCGCCTTTGGCGCGGCCGCGGGTGTGCTGTGGCATTCCAGGCATTCTTTCGTTGCCACGATCGGATTGGCGAGATAAAGCGCTGGTCCCATCGGTGTATTCCGCTGGCCTGTCTTTTCATGCTCATCGCGATGATCGCGCAGCCAGTCGATGATATCCACCTCCCAACCTGTGGCGCGGTCTTCTGGATTGGTGGGATTCAGTGCGGCCTCCTTGTACGCATAGTCCGGATAGCCCTTGCGCAGTTTGGCGAAGGTCGTACTCGCCCCATAGAACGGAATCGTCTCGGGAAGGAAGCGCACTCTGTGCCGCGGATTCTCCTCGAGCAAGGGCGAGATCTCTTCAGAGGTGTAGTCTCGCACTGCCCGGGCGCTGGCCATCATCAGCCGCTCTTGCGCCCGCACTTCGTCGCGCGCGTTCTCTAACAAGTAAGACTGTGCGAGCTGAGAGATCAACAATCCACCGGCCCCAAAAACAACCAGAAAAATCAGATTGAACTTGGCCAGGAGTTTCATGCGTGTCCCTTCAATCCCTGATCGGGCGAATTCACTGAGGTGGGTTATCTCGCACTGTTGTGCTGTTCCGCAGAAAAGCCAGCGTCAGGAAATCACCGGCGGCGCGGTATTTCCTTGATTTTTTGCCGACTGCTGCTGCACCGACGCCCACTGCGCATGCTCCTGCGAAACCGTGGATTCGATGCGCTCGGCCAGCAGTGCGCGAGGGTCGGGCGCTGTCGCATAGGGGCCGGCTTTGGCGAGATAAACGAATTTTTCGTGTTTCAGGGCTTCACAGGTTGACCGGTAATTAGTCCAATTTTGCTGGTATTGGTTGAGGTGCAGCAGACCTTCAAGGATCGTGATGAGTACGCCGAGGCCCCCGGTTACCTGCCTGTCGAAAGGGTAGTTCATGCCCGCCAGAAATGGGATCGCTGCGGCAGCAAGTATTTCCACGATTTTGATTCGTTTGAAAATGCGTTGCGCGGAGCGGCTCTTGCGGTCGTACCAATCGATCTGATCTTCCAGACGGCCGTAGATTGGGTCCAATTTCGGATCGGGTGTAAGGGTCGCCTGTTGGACCGCGTTCTCTTCTGGCATCGGAAAGGCCCCATGAAAAGCTGGATCAGATTCGTTCCTCGCACATGCCGCTAACGTCCTATTTCTCGGCACATCCCCATTTGCTTGGAACTCGCTGCGATATTAGCACAATGCCTTACTACTTACTTTAGAAAGAAGAGGAGAGGCCCTTTCCGTACATTCGCGAGCTACTTGCGCGGGAATGCCGTGTGAGCATCGATGCGCGCTGCGTAGAAGGAAGGGCTGATATCCAAATTGAGTCACCGCAAATGCCGCTCATTATTCTCGCCGAGAACAACTAACCCCGATGTTATTATGCCCGCAGCGAAATCGAGCCCCCGAGAAGGTGGCATGACCTCTTCCCCCATGATGATGACAGCGGAATTCTGCCTTGAAGTCGTAATCGAATCGACTCCGCATCCAGACCGTTTCCTGAAGACCGATGACCCGACGGTAAAGAAACTCTTCGATCTCGGCGTGGTGGATGCGCTCAGTTCGGCTTTGTTCGTCCAGAACGTAAGACTGCGGATTGCTCCCCGGCGTATCGACGCTTCCAGCATTCTCAGTTCCCGCAGCAACACCGTGCAGGAAGCGGCGGACTCGGTCCAGACCGGCGCGCTCTCCGATGATTCCCATGAAGAATAGAAGCGTCTTTGCAACATTATGGATCGCCGCGGCAACGGTGGCGATGGGGCAGAGTGATTTCAATTTGACTGGCATCGTGCCGGAAGCAGGCTACAAGACTGCGCTGGACGTGAACTACACAGGGACCTTTCCCGCCGATCCTTCGGCCTACCTGAGCAAGGATGCATGGCGCGTTTGGGTAAAAAGGCCCAATGAGGCGAATCCGGAGGAGTTGGAAGTAACAGCCGTTGAAAAGATTGTTAGTTCCCGTTTCACGATCAACAAGCTTCGCTTGACGCTATCTGGCAATCTTCCTTCTGGCAATGACGTCGTAACTTCTGCCTGGCACGCCCTCTTCAATCCGTCCAGAGCATCGGGCATTGAAGGATTGTCTTTCGATTCAACTGTCAATGCTGTGATCGAGACACCGCCAAATCAGGAAGCTCCGGGGGTGAAGCCGAGTTGCGATAACACTCCGCCCGCTCCTATGCCGTACTTCTGTGCACCAGCCCAGGGCGCCCCAGCAGACGTAAGTCTAAGCGGAAGCTTCTTGGCGGGCGGCGGCACAAAGCCCATTTACACATTCGAGCTAAAGGGTGGATTGTACAAGCGAGGCGAGGTGCCGGATTTGCTCGGGTTTCATCCCGGCGTCACAGGAGCGGTCGAGATCAATCAGGATGCTCAGCCACCGAACAACAGGACGACAATTGATCCGAATTCGATCACGGCGGCGCTCGCTTTTCAGCGCCTCAAACCCCTCCGGGAACATAGGGCCGGGTTATATGGCCTTCAGTTTGATGAGGCACTTCCGGGCGGAGAGTTCTGCAGAACCGATCCATCGAGCAACATCGTCTTCCGATCCAGTGTCCTGTTCGGATTCAGCTCAATCTCGTCGGCAAAACACCCATCGCTTTACGGAACAATCTACCCGGTCCTCGCGCTGGAAGCTGGCAAGAATCTGAACAAACCGAAGACGATCGCGATGACCGCTGTTGACTTGAGCCATTACAACGCCATCTTGAGGGGCGTTATCGGTTCAGACGCTGTGTTCGCCGTGGCTTCTGCAGACAGATCTGCCGATGTTTTTTCGGTGAGCGGCAGCTACCGTGTACGCCTGCCCGCATTCGACGAGCCGTTTGTTGAGACGCTTCACCAGGTGACTACTGTGTCCCTCACCACAAAGGCGCGAAACTGGGTCCAGGCGAATGTGAATTATGCTCCGTGGGGCTTCAAGTATTTATCTCTCACCGCGAAATATGAATATGGAGAGTTGCCTCCACTCTTTACGTTGGTCGACCACCAATTCACGATCGGCCTCACATTACAGGCCGTCCAAAGCGGGAAGCCAGGCCTCGTCTCTGTAGCCCAGTGAAGACGGCTTCGTTGTGGCTGCGAGGGTCGAGGCGAGAATGGTTGCGGCACGGGCGAAGTTGAATGGGCAATGGCATACTAGGAGGCCGGATTGGCTGACTTGAGATACAAGGCCTTCGTCTCGTACAGTCATGCATCCGATGCGCCGCTCGCCGCGTCGCTGCAGTCGTCGCTTAGTCGGTTCGCGAAGCCTTGGTACCGAATCCGGACCATGCGAGTTTTTCTGGATAAGACCAGCCTCTCTGCAAATCCGGCCCTGTGGCCGACAATTGAGCAGGCTCTGGGCCAATCAGAATACTTTCTCCTCCTGGCATCCCCCACATCCGCAAGTTCACGTTGGGTGCAGCAGGAAGTTCACTGGTGGTTGCAGAACAGGACCGCCGAGAAGCTTGTCCTTTGTTTGACAGACGGTGTGATTCTTTGGGACAGCAAGGCCGGAGACTTCGACTGGGAGAAGACAAACGCGATCCCTCCGAGCTTGAAGGGCGCCTTCCCCTCGGAGCCGCTGTACGCCGATTTCCGCGCCGCCAAAGCAGCGAACAAGTATTCCAACGCCGATCCGGTTTTTCGGGATGCTCTTCTCGATGTCGCCGCGCCGTTGATGGGACGACCGAAAGATGACTTGGATGGCGAAGACATTCGTCTCCATCGCAAGGCAGAACGCACCGCCTGGGCGGCTGCCTCGTTCATCGTTGTCCTCGGGCTTGTTGCCGGAATAGGCCTGAATATGGCACATCAGCGCCAGAAGATAGCCGCTTCGCGGGCCCTGGCGTCCGAAGCCGCATCGCATGTAGAGGACCGATCGCTGGCCATGCTGCTGAGCATCGAATCCCGAAGGATTGCCGATACAGTCGAATCCAGGCGGTCCCTGCTGACTGCAATACAGCGCCTGCCGAATGCCGACGCTTTTCTTTGGGGACATACGGATGCCGTGACAAAAGCCGTCTTCAGTCCCGACGGTCAAACTGTCCTCTCCGCCGGCTGGGACAATCGCATCCTGTTATGGAACGCAGCCAGCCATCAACCTATAGGTCAACCTATCCTGTCTCCTAAGGGCCTCGTCGGTGTTGCCTTCAGTCCGGACGGATCGCAATTTGCCAGCGCATCAAGCGGCACAATCATGGTCTGGGATACAAAATCCCGACAGCCAGTAGGCGAGCCACTCCGCGCAAAGGAAGATTTCGTTCACGTCGCGTTTTCTTCAAAAGGCGACATGCTCGCCGCGAGCACGGCAGCTTACGGCAATCACCCTTCAGTCGTTTTCTTATGGAGTCTCGCCAGTCGTCAACTGATTGGAGATCCAATTCCTGGGTCGAACTTCGCTTTCAACCCCGACGATTCACTCCTCGCAGTTGCCCAGTATGGGGATCTCATCCTTTATGACCTTCGTAAACATCGCGTCTTCAGAAAACCACTCACCGGCCACGACAAAAACATCTCCACCATCGCATTCAGTCCCGACGGGAGTACCGTAGCCGCGGGCGCAGAAGACAACACGATCATTCTTTGGGATGTTAAGAGCGGCCAGTCCCTCGGTACGCTGGCAGGCCACACTGAGACCGTGTCGAGTCTGCTTTTTGAGTCCAACGGAGAAACCCTGCTTTCAGGCAGCCTTGGCGGAACGATCATTCGCTGGGACGTGGAGAATATGAAGCCATTAGCAACCTTGATCAAAGGCTTCGGCGCATCCATCTCCTCTATCTTTGCGAGCCGGGATGGTCATCTGAATTCACTGGCTCTCGACAAGGAGCGAGTCATCCTCCTCAATCTGAAGGATGACCCACCGCTGGGCCATCGCATCAACGCCGCAGATAGCAGTTCATCCAACATCGCTTTCAGTCCGGATGGTCGCTTGCTCGCTTCCGCCGGCGAGTTTGGCGATGTGGCGCTCTGGGATGTGGGAAAGGGCCAACTGAGCGGAGACCCGCTTTCCGGTCATGAACGCGCGGTGAGCAGTTTGGCTTTCGCGCCCGATGGCAACATCCTGGTCTCGGGAAGCATGGACGGAAGCATCATTTTCTGGGATATGTCTTCTCGATCCGCATTAGGACCGCCTGTGAAGGCGCTTCGCTCTCCGGTCTGGAGCCTGGCCTGCAGCCCGGATGGCAAGACAGTTGTCGCCGGTGGAGACGCGGAACTTGTCTTTTGGGATCTCGCTACACGTAAACAAATCGGGGCTCCCGTCACGTCGCAGAAGGATCGCATCTGGGCCCTCGCCTTCAGCCCCGGCGGAGACTTGCTCGCATCGGCTGGAAACAGCCTTGTCGTCAAGATCTGGAAGAATGGCCAACCAGGCCAACTCTTCAAGTCATTGGGCACTCCCATGCAGAGCGAAGATTTTGAGTTGATGCCGGTGGGCGTGAGATTCAATGCCGACGGCACGATGCTAGCCACGAGCACACAAGGTCATTCCGTCACCCTATGGAACGTCAAAGCCTGGAAGCCCATCCCTCCGGTGCTTTACGGCCATACCCAGGCTGTCTCAAGCGTTGCATTTAGCGCCGACAGCAAAGTCCTGGCTTCGGGCAGTGCGGACGGCGACATTCGCCTCTGGGACGTGCCGGCGCACGAGCTGATTGGAAGCCTCGGCGTGCCACCCGAGGCAGTCAATTCCATCGCATTTGAGCCCCGAAAAGGGATCCTGGCGTCCGTCGGTGGAGATAATTCCATCGTCTTGTGGAATGTGGATTTCGACGACTGGATCAGCCAGGCGTGTCGCATCGCCAATCGGAATCTTACGCAAAAAGAATGGAATACGTTCTTTGGAACGAAGTCCTATCGGAGAACTTGCCCCAGCCTCTGAGAGACTCCTGCTCAATAGGTTCCCCTTGACGGCCAGTGGCGCCTTGTAACGCTTCCCGCAGAATAATCTTGCACTATGTATGGATTCATCCGCTTTGGCTAGGCTTAAGAAAAAGATTGGTACCCGCGGTCAGGCGGAAGCCTTCATCTTTTGTCGATGATTCGTTCAAGACTGGAAGACGGGGAACCGGACGCATGAGTCATGGGGATGGTCAAGGCACGGCAAATCGCCTCTCTGCAATTATCGCGAACTCCCTTGACACTCAGACGAAAACGCAAGATCTGGCGCGCCAGGCGTATCAAAGCCGCACGCAGTTCCACAGGTTGTTCCGAATGGTAGTCGATGAAACTCCGGCAGCCATGCGACGACGGCTCTTGTTGGAGAGAGCAGCCTACCAACTGGGGCATACCGGAGTGTCGGTTACGAACTTTGCCCTGGACGCCAACTACGGTTCGTTGGAGGCATTCACGCGCGCTTTCCGAAGAGCTTTTCGGACGTCTCCCAGCATCTACCGGCGCATGCGTGATGCGCACTTTCATTTGCCGGCGCCCAACAAAATTCACTTTTTTGCCCCAGGCTCAACAAAAGGAGGAAGAGACATGGATTTATTCGATCGTTTTGCAGGCAACGACTCCTGGCACACGCGGCGCTTGCTGGAATACGCGGGTACTTTGATAGAGGAACAATTGGATCGGCCGCTCCCCACAGTCGTAGAGCTGCTGCCTTGGCGAGAGTCGAATAAGACTCTAAGACAATTATTGGAAAACATCGTCTTTACTAAGGAAGTCTGGACCGCCGCGCTATCCGGAGCGGAGATGGATATGAACGGCCCTCCCCCATCGCAGCGCTCCCCGCAAGCGATGTTGCAGAGGCTCGAAAAAACCGATGCCGAACTCCATCGTATCCTCGGTGACATCCGAAACCGCTCCAGCTGGGATGATACTTTCGTAGACGCTCTGTGCGAACCGGCAGAGACCTTCACCTACGGCGGCGTCTTCGCCCATGTCATCACATTCAACGCGCATCGCCGATTGATGGCCCTGGACGCTCTACGCCAACTCGGCGTACAAACCGAAGGTTTCGGCGATCCCATGGAGTATGAGGAAAGTGTCGCGCCCTGGAACCAGCAAGTAGTTGTCAAAGTGCCATGAGCGAATTCCTCCCTGAAGGACACCCTGTGGAAGCTCATCGAGTTTGTATCGCTGCTCGTGAGGTGGAGCGGCCATGAGAACCGAATTGTTGCGATTCGATGGCGCTGTCGAGCGGGATCCCGCCATTGATGCGTGGATGCAAGACCATGCCGGCGCATTGGGAGACCTCGCGCATCAGTGGTTTGAGGTGATGCGGAAGTGCGGGGACGAAGTCCGGGAGCTTGTGCATGACGGCTGTCCGGTTGCCTGTATGGGTGATGCCCCCTTCGGCTATGTCAACGTATTCACCTCGCACGTCAACGTGGGGTTCTTTCACGGCGCATCTCTGCCCGATCCGGCCCGCTTGATGCAAGGAACCGGCAAGTTCATGCGCCATGTGAAATTGAGACCGGCAACGGCCGCAAACGCCGCCGCTCTAAGCCTGCTCATCGATATGGCATACGCGGATATCAAGGCGCGTGTCGAACTTGGCTAGCTCAGAGAGTTGTCGAGTCAAATCGCCGGGTAAGTCCTCGCAAGCAGGCCGGGGGACGGCGAAATATCGCCTGTCCTGGAACTTCCCCTTGCTCACCTGCGTAAACACCTCGGCGCCCGGAGGCCTGCATGCTCTGGTTCTACGAAGCTTTCTTTCCTGTGCTCTGGATTGTCTTTTTTCTCTACTGGCAGATCAAAGCCGCCAATACCAAAACAACCCAGCGCCTCGAGCCCGCTGCCTCGCGCATTCTGCGCGTCGTCATCTTCCTCATCGCCATCGCCCTCCTCTCAATACCGCGCATCCCGCTGTCCGTGCTTTATCTCCAACTATGGCCGGTTGGCTTTTGGCCCTTCTGGCTGGGAGCTGCCGCCACCATCGCCGGCCTTCTCTTCGCCGTCTGGGCCCGAGAACACCTCGGCCGCAACTGGAGCCGCTCTGTCACCATTAAGCAGGACCACGAGCTGATCACCTCCGGTCCCTATGCCGTGGTCCGTCACCCCATCTATACCGGCATTCTCACCGGGTTCCTCG
The DNA here is from genome assembly GCA_963810545.1 of uncultured Acidobacteriaceae bacterium. Taxonomy (GTDB): domain Bacteria; phylum Acidobacteriota; class Terriglobia; order Terriglobales; family Acidobacteriaceae; genus Telmatobacter. The sequence goes on along the minus strand of CAWENE010000001.1, from coordinate 1,132,063 downwards.
GTATGGCGATCGCCATCTCTCAAGTGCGCGGGTTCATCGTTTTCGTTCTCATCCTCCTGGTGTTCTGGATCAAGCTCCGCATGGAGGAACAGTGGATGCGTTCGCAGTTCGGAGAGACGTATGCCGCCTACACTCGTCAGACGGCTGCCCTGGTGCCTTACCTCCTCTGATCGCGGGGTCCCGATCTCAACCCCGGCAAGGGCGAGGTGAACCAGCCTGAGGCCAGCGCGCTGCGACGTGTACCTGGTTCGCTTCCACGCTAGCCAGTTTTTGAAACTGCAACTTTTGAAGCATTGCAATCGGCTCGCTCGGTCGGCGCCTCGCTGATATTCTCGATTTTGCCCGAATTCTTCACGGCTCACTTCGGCGTCCCACCCCCCTCCAAAACCCAAGGAAACTGAACGCCATGTCTGTGATAAGCATCACTGTACATAAACCCAATTCGCGTTCAGATGAACACACTGAAGGCAGAAGTTTCGGATAGCCTGCTGTCCCCCAGCAGAGAGCAGCAGAGACTCGTCGCGCATCGAGCAGGACGATGTCCGGCGCTCTTAGACGGAAGGGAACAGTAATGAAAGTTATAGGAATTAGTGGATTAGAGAACTCCGTACCCTTCAAACGAGCCAAGTGGCCCGGCTTGGACGAACGCGAATATCGAATTGCCCAGGGAATGGATGCCGCAGCCGCCCTGGTGGTCGACGGGCAGTTAATCGCCGCCTCCGAGCAGGAGAGGTTCAGCCGGGCCAAACATACAGGCAATTTCCCCATCGATGCGATCCGATCGTGTCTCACCGACTCCGGCATCTCGATCGATGAAATCGACGAAATTGCCCATGGTTTTGATTACTCCCCCTATCGGGAGCTCTATCTACGAGACGAAATCTCGGCTGAGCTTTATCAGCCAGGTTTTTTCTCGCGAAGCCCTTCTCGCGCAGGTGCGCCGCGACTTGCCCGGCTTTCCTGAAGAGAAGGTAGTCCCCGTCGGTCATCATCTTGCACACGCCGCCAGCGCGGCTTACACCTCCGGCTGGGACGAATGCCTCGTGGTCGTGAACGACGCCATGGGCGAGATCGAAAGCATCAGCGTCTACGATTTTCACGATGGTCAACTTGAAAAACTGCACACCATCGGCGCCAACGACTCGATCGGCATCCTCTATTCGCTGGTAACCCTGCATCTCGGGTTCGACTTCAATTCCGACGAATACAAAATCATGGGGCTGGCGCCGTACGGCGACCGCGCGCACTTCCGCTCATTTTTCCAGCAGCTCGTCGAACTCCGCGACGACGGTTCCATTCGCATCCCCATTCTCAAACTGAACCACTCCCGCGAGGAGCGCGAGCAATATCTGGCAACCCGCGCGTGGCTCGACAAGAACCTGATCCCGCGCCGTCACCAGGATCACTCCGTCAATTCCATTCATGAAGACGTGGCCGCCGCCCTCCAGGAATGCCTCGAGCGCGCCGTCATGCATGTCTGCGAGCATTTCGGAAAGAAGACCGGATTGCGAAAGATCGCCCTCGCGGGCGGAGTCGCTCTCAATTGCACGGCCAATGGCAAGCTCTTTCACTCGCGACTGTTCGACGAAGTCTACGTGCAGCCCGTGGCCGGCGATGACGGCGTGGCTCTCGGAGCCGCGCTCTACCGCACCTCGCTTGCCCAGCAGTTCCCGAACCGGCGCCTCCCCGCTCCGCTCTTCGGACCCAAATACGACGATGCCGCCATCGTGGCCGCCCTTCGGCGCTTCGACGGCAAGATCCAATGGAAGCGTTGCGATTCTCTCGAGGCCACCTGTGCCTGCGCGGCCCGTCTCATAGCGGATGGACACGTCATCGCCTGGTACCGCGGCCGGATGGAATACGGTCCGCGCGCCCTCGGTAATCGGAGCATCCTAGCCGACCCGGCCGGCCCGGAGATGCGCGACCGCATCAACGCCATGGTCAAAAAGCGCGAAGCCTTTCGGCCCTTTGCGCCGGCCTGCTCCGCAGAAGAAGCCCATCGCTGGTTTGAAGTCGCTCCCGGAACCGACCTGCCTTACATGATCAGTGTCGTCGACGTGCGCCCGGAAGTGCGCGCGCTTCTTCCTGCGATCACCCACGTCAACGGCTCCGCACGCCTGCAGACCGTTTCCGAAAAAGATAATCCCGATTTCCATGCACTGCTGCTGGCCGTAGGCAAAACCACGGGCCGCCAGTTGGTATTGAACACCAGTTTCAACGTCAAGGGACAACCGATCGTCAACACGCCCGAAGAGGCGATCGAGACTTTTCTAGGTACGGGCATAGAGTTTCTATTTCTGGAGAATATCTATGTCAGTCGCTCCGTTGCTTGACTTGAATCGGACCGAAGCGGAGTATCCGCACGACGCGACCATCGCGGATCTCTTTGCGCAGCAGGTGGCCCGTACTCCGGATGCCATCGCCGTGGCCGCAGGCAAACGCCAACTGAGCTATCGCGCACTCGACGAACAATCCAATCGTATCGCCACTCAACTGCAGGGACTCGGCGTGAACCCGGACACTCTGGTCGGCGTCGCAGTGGAGCGTTCCGAGGCTCTCGTCGTTAGTCTCCTCGCCATTCTTAAATCCGGCGCAGCCTACGTCCCGCTTGACGCCCGCTATCCCAAAGACCGCCTCGCCTGGATCATCGAAGACTCACAAATGCAGGTGCTGGTTACGACCCCCGAAACGCACAACCAGCTTCCGCTTAGCGGCCGCCCGCTCACCGCAGTCGACCCCGGTGCTTTCGCGGTAGAGACCCACCCCATTCAATCCGTCCATTCCGATGCCACCAGCAGCAACCTCGCCTACGTCATCTACACCTCCGGTTCTACCGGCAAACCAAAAGGTGTAATGATCGAAAACCGGAACGTCGTCAACTTCTTCACGGGCATGGACCGCGCCATCGGCTGTGAGCCGGGCGTGTGGCTCGCCGTCACCAGCGTCTCCTTCGACATTTCCGTTCTCGAGCTTCTGTGGACACTCACCCGCGGCTTCAAAGTCGTCGTCCACGGCGACGAAGGCACGGGTTCCATCGCCGATGAAATCGCCCTGCACCGTGTCACGCATTTGCAAATGACTCCCTCGTTGGCTCGCATGTTGACGCTCGATCCGCGCGCCTTCGCATCCCTCGGCTCGCTTAAGCAGCTGCTCCTTGGCGGCGAAGTCGTCCCCGCGTCGCTCGTCCGCCTTCTTCGCCAGGTATTTAAGGGCGAGATTCACAACATGTACGGGCCAACCGAGACCACCGTCTGGTCCACAGAATGCCTCATCGAAAATGAGGACGGTTCGATTTCGATTGGCCGCCCCATCGCCAATACGCAGATCCATCTTCTCGATCCGGATTTGAAGCCCGTTCCCGCAGGGGAAATCGGAGAACTGTTCATCGGGGGTGATGGCGTGGTTCGCGGCTATTGGAACCGCCCCGATCTGACTGCCGAGCGCTTCCTCAAAATCCCTTCGCTCTCAGACAAGCCCATCTACCGCACCGGCGACCTGGCCCGCTGCCTGCCCAATGGCAATCTGGACTTCCTCGGCCGCGCCGACTTCCAGATCAAGCTGCGCGGGCACCGCATCGAACCCGGCGAAATCGAAGCCGTGCTCGAACAACTCCCCGGAGTCAAACAAGCCGTCATCGTCGCACGTGAAGACCGCGAAGGGGACAAGCGCCTGGTCGCTTACCTGGTGGGCGAAGCCTCACAAACCACTTCGTCCGCGGTTCTGCGCGACGCGCTCGAATCGAAGTTGCCGGATTACATGGTCCCCTCCGCCTTTGTCTTTCTTCCTGCATTTCCGCTGACCGACAACGGCAAGATCGATCGCAAAGCCCTGCTCGCGCTTCCACCTCCCAGCTTCGCCACAGGGGCAGTCACACCGCAATCTCACAGTGAGCCCGCCAGCGACATCGAACGCATTGTCGCCCATGCCTGGCAGGATGCGCTGGGCGTAGCGAACGTCGGGCTGAATGATAACTTCTTCGATCTCGGCGCTCACTCCCTCACCGTCGCCGAAGTGCACGCAAGGCTTCAGGACGTTTTGGGCCGCGAGATCGCACTCATCGATCTCTTTCATTTCTCCACGGTGAAAGAACTCGCGGCCCATCTCGCGGGAACACAGCCGCAAAGTCAGGTTTCTGATCGCGCACAGCGCCGCAGGTTGGCCCTCCAGCGCTGAAAGGCAAGCAATGAAACCTTCCGCCACAATCGCGATCGTTGGCATGGCGGGGCGCTTTCCCGGCGCTCCGACCATTGCCGATTTCTGGCGGAATCTCCGCGACGGCATCGAATCGGTTCGGCAACTCTCCGACGCCGAACTCCTGGCCGCCGGCGCCACACCTGAAGAGCTGGCCGACCCCGATTACGTCAAATCGGCATCGCGACTCGACGATGTCCCCATGTTCGATGCGTCCTTCTTTGGCTTGAGTCCCAGAGACGCATCCATCATGGATCCGCAACACCGGCATTTTCTGGAGTGTGCATGGGAGGCTCTGGAAGACGCCGGCCATCCGCCTCACGGTTTTGATGGAACGGTGGGCGTCTTTGCCGGATCAGGCATGAACACTTACCTGATCTACAACCTGCTCGCCAATCGCCGCCTTCTTGAAACGGCAGGCCTGTTTCAACTCAAGCAGACTGGCAATGACAAGGATGTCCTCGCCACGCGCGTCTCTTATCAACTGGATCTGCGCGGCCCCAGCATCAACGTACAAACCGCATGCTCCACCTCGCTCGTCGCAGTTCACCTCGCCTGCCAGAGCCTGCTTAACAACGAGTGCGACATGGCCCTCGCCGGCGGAGTCACCATCGAAATTCCGCATGGACGCGGCTACTTCTACCGCGAGGGAGAGATTCTCTCGCGCGATGGCCACTGCCGCTCTTTCGATGCTGCATCCAGTGGCACGATTTTTGGAAGCGGCTTGGGGATCGTTGCGTTGCGGCGCCTCGAGGATGCACTGCAGGACCACGACCACATTCATGCACTCATCCTCGGATCGGCGCTCAACAATGACGGCGCGCGCAAAGTCGGCTATCTGGCGCCCAGCGTCGAAGGTCAGGCCGAAGTCATCGCCGAAGCATTGGACTTCGCCGGTGTCAGTGCCGACGACATCTCCTGCATCGAAGCGCACGGCACCGGAACCATCGTCGGCGACCCCATCGAAGTCCGCGCGCTCACCCAGGCTTTCCGCAAATCGACCACGCGCAGCGGCTATTGCGGAATCGGTTCGCTCAAATCGAACATCGGGCATCTCGATGCGGCAGCCGGTGTCTCCGGCCTCATCAAAACTGTATTGGCCCTCGAGCATGCGCAGTTGCCGCCAACCCTCAATTTTCAGAATCTGAATCCGCACATCCAGCTCAAGGACAGCCCCTTCTACGTCAACAACAAGCTCGCCGACTGGCCGGCCAATGGATTGCCGCGGCGCGCCGGCGTCACCGCATTAGGCATCGGAGGCACAAACGCGCACGTTGTGCTTGAAGAAGCCCCGCCTCCGATCCTGCTGCGCGACAGCAAGCCTTATCAACTTCTGACGGTCTCCGCAAAAACCGAAGCCGCTGCTGAGCACGGCCTCTCTAATCTCGTCGCTCACCTGCATGCGCACCCCGATCTCAACCTTGCCGACGCTGCCTTCACCTGTCACCTCGGGCGCCACGCTTTTCCGCACCGGCGTGCGCTCGTCATCGGAGAATCCCGCGACGAATTGACCGCCCTCGCCAGAGGCGAACACCTCCACGTGGCCAAGGGAGCACCGGCCAAAGCCGCGCCTCACGCGGTTTTCATGTTCTCCGGCCAAGGTTCGCAATACGTCGGTATGGGTCGCGAACTCTACGCTCACGAGCCCGTCTTTCGCGATGCGGTCGATCTCTGCGCACAACACCTTCTTGCGCCTCTCTCGCTCGATCTCCGCACGGCACTCTATCCGTCTGAACAGGAAAAAGACGTCGCATCGGAACGCCTGAATCAAACCTGGCTCACGCAGCCGGCTCTTTTCACCATTGAGTATGCGCTTGCCCGCTGGTGGATGTCTCTCGGCATCGAGCCCGCAGCCATGGTGGGCCACAGCATCGGCGAGTACGTCGCTGCCTGTCTCGCCGGAGTTTTCTCCCTTGAAGATGCGCTGATCATCGTCGCCTATCGCGGACGCCTGATCTACGACCTTCCTCCTGGATCGATGCTCGCCGTTCCGCTCCCGGCAACCGAACTGCATCTCAACGGCGTAATTTCTCTGGCTGCCGTCAACAATCCGGGCATGTGCGTAGTCTCCGGTCCCACCCCGGCCATCGCGGTGCTCGAAGAAACTCTCGCTGCGCAGTCAGTCGCCTGCAGGCGCTTGCACACCTCGCACGCATTTCACTCCGCGATGATGGATCCGATCCTTGAGCCCTTCGCAGCGCGCCTTTCAAAAATCGCGATGCATCCTCCGCGCGTCCCCTATCTCTCCAACGTCAGTGGAACCTGGATCAAAGCCAGCGAAGCCACCGACCCTGCCTATTGGGCGCATCACATTCGCCAGACAGTGCATTTCTCCGAATGTGTCGCGGAGCTGCTCCATCAGCCCAGCCAGATTCTGATCGAATCGGGACCCGGCAATGCGCTCACCTCGTTGGCGCGCCAGCAAGTTGGAACAACAGCAAAGGTGTTCCAGTCCCTTCCGCATCCCCGTGAAAGGGTCTCCGACCTCCGTTGTGCGCTGCAGACTCTCGGCCAGCTCTGGGTTTCGGGGATTGACGTCGACTGGGCCAAACTCCACACCCCAGGCTCCGTGCAACGCGTTTCCTTGCCCACCTACCCCTTCGAACATCAGAAGTTCTGGATCGAGCCGGATAAGATTCAATCCGCGCTCGCACCCGCTGCTGCCCCCATTCCGCACCAAGAAAGCAAGAAAGAGTTATCGTTTTATCGCCGCACCTGGAAACCCGCTTCCGCTAATCCCGTTTCCAACAACAGGACGGGCCCTTGGATTGTCTTCACAGATTCGCACGGCCTCGGTGATCGCGTCGTTTCCAAACTCAGAGAAGGGAAACACGATGTGATTCTTGTCGCCGCTGGCAAGAGCTATAAGCAAACCAGAAAAGGCGAATACATAATCCGGCCCGGCGTTCGCGCAGACTATGACACCCTCATCGCCGACGTAATCAAAAGGGGCTTCTCTCCCAGGAACATCCTCCATCTCTGGTCAGCAGCGCCTCCAGACACCGATTCGCCGCTCGATGAAACGTTGGATCGCAGCTTTTTGAGCCCGCTGTATCTCGCCCAGACCCTGGCCAATCAGGACATTTCTGACGCAAACATAACGCTGGTCTCAAACCGGATGCAGCAGGTCCACGACGAACCAGTGCGCAATCCGGTTCCGGCTGTTTTACTCGGTCCTGCGCGAGTGATCCCCAAGGAGCTTCCGGGATTCGTTTGCCGCAGCATCGACGTAGACCTCGAAGCCGACAAGGCTGAACAGAGCGCGACCCAGATCGTCGCCGAAATAACGTCCGCCCGCGATAAGAACATAATCGCGTTCCGCGGCGGCGAGCGCTTTGTAGAATCGCTCGAATCAATAAGCCTCGAAACAGCCGCCGAACGTCCTCGTTTGCAGAACAGAGGCGTGTATCTCATCACCGGCGGCTTGGGTGGCATCGGACTGGTGGTCGCAGAGCATCTCGCGCGTGAATTCAATGCGCGCCTCGTGCTGATAAGCCGCTCTGCGATACCCCCGGAAACCCAGTGGAAAGCCGCCTTGGAAGACGGCCAGACAACGGAGTCCGATAAACAGCGAATCCGAAAGCTGATCCAAATCGACTCCCTCGCCGGTGGTCTTCTGGTTACTCAGGCAGACGTCACGAATCTCGGCCAAATGCGGAGCGTCGTCGATCAGGCGCGAAAGCTCTACGGCAAAATCGACGGCGTTTTTCACGCGGCGGGCGTCCTTGACGACGGCCCACTGCTGTTGAAGACCGCGGAAAGCGCAGCCCGCGTCCTCGATCCAAAAGTGCGAGGCACGCTGGTTTTGGAAGAGGCGCTCGGCGACGCGCCACTCAGCTGTTTTGTTCTGTTCTCTTCCATCAGCTCCATCCTTCCGCCCGCCGGCCAAGTGGACTACGCCGCCGCCAACGCCTTTCTCGACGCTTTCGCGCTCAGCCGCAAAGGCCCGGTGACCGTCATCAACTGGGGTGCATGGAGCGAGGTCGGCATGGGCGCGCGCTCCGCTTCACCCCATCCATGGCTCGAGCAGCGCTTGCTCGATACGCCGCGCGAAAAAGTATATGCAAGCCAGTTCTCCATCGAACGGCAATGGCTGCTCTCCGAACACAAAATGAAAATCGGCAAGGCCCTGATCCCCGGAACAGGGTACCTTGAGATGGCCGCAGCAGCTTTCACGCGCGGCGTTTTCCGCAGCCCTATCCAATTCGAAAATGTCTTTTTCCTTGCTCCCCTGACCTTCGGGCTCTCGGAATCCAAGGAGGTGCGCGTCCAGTTGCGGCTCGACGACGAAGCAGCGCAAAAAGGAACCTTCCGCTTCTCGGTTTTCGCGAAGCCCTCCTCAGCCCAGGCGAGCCATTGGGTCGAGCATTCCACCGGCCTCGTAGCCTCATGCTCTGCGCGACCAGCAAAGCGTGTCGACCGCGCCGCAATCATCGCACGCTGCAACGAACGCGAAATCGCGTTCGACGAACAACATCGGACCAAACAAGAGCTCTATTTCGACTTTGGCCCTCGTTGGCATTGCCTCAACTGGCTAAAAATCGGGAAGGGCGAAGGATTGGCCGAGCTGCAGTTGGATCCCAGGTTCGCCGCAGACTGCTCCACATTCCTCATGCACCCCGCGCTGCTCGATCTTGCCACCGGCTGCGCTCTCTATCTGACGGACGGTTACGAGTCCTCCGCCGATCTTCACCTTCCGCTTTCCTACAAGAGAATTTGCGTCTACCGCCCATTTCCTTCCCGGATGTACAGTCACAAGCGCGCCCGGCAGGAGAACGTACTTCATGGAGAAGTCGAAACCTTCGACATCACCCTCTTCGATGAGCAAGACCAGGTGCTGGCGGAGATCGAAGGCTTTGCCATGCGCCGCATCCGGGATGCCGTAGAAGCTGCCGACGCACACGGCCTCCGCCAGACCGGGATCAGCGGCGGTGAGAAGCCAATCGAGATTGTCAGCAGTCCTGGAATCCCCCCGCAAGAAGCCGTTCGCGCCCTGGCACACATTCTGCGCAAGAATATTCAGCCCGCGGTAGTAGTCGTCTCCGAACCTCTCGATGAAATGGCATCCACCCCAGCATCGGCATCACCGCGGCCCGCTCCATCTGTCGCCCCCGATCTCGCATCGGGCGGTGAGGGCATCGACGAAACTTTGGCGGTATGGTGGCAAGACCTCCTCGGAATCGACCACGTCGCACTGGACGACGACTTCTTCGAACTCGGAGGCCATTCGTTGATCGGTGTCCGCCTCTTTGCCAAGATCAAGAAGAAATATCAGGTCGACCTCGAGCTCGCCGTCCTCTTTGAAGCGCGTACCGTGCGCCATCTCGCTGAGGTGATTGCCAAAAAGAAGCAAACGGCACATGAGGAACCAAAAATCTGGTCGTCGCTCGTGCCCATTCAAACCAATGGCACGCGCGTTCCCCTTTTCTGTATCCACGCGATTGGAGGAGATGTTCTCTTCTATCAGCCTCTCTCCAACGCACTCGGATCAGATCAACCTTTCTATGCTTTCCAATCTCCGCTCGTCGCAGGGGAGATTCGCGAAACGACGTTGGAAGAATTAGCGTCCATCTATGTCAAAGAGCTTCGGGCTTTTTATCCCAACGGCCCTTATCTTCTCCTCGGCGCATCGCTGGGTGGGCACATCGTCTTTGAGATGGCCAGGCAGCTGAGTGCGCAGGGTGCAGAGCCAAGACTGCTCATGCTCATCGATGCAGGCGTTCCCGGCAGCGACGAGCGCTTGAAAACGGTAAGCAAGATTCACGCACTCGTAAAGAAAATCCAAAAAGAGCGTCTGACTTACTTGAGGCGAAAAGCCGGGGAAAAGGCGGAATACTGGCGCGAGCTCTGGCTTTACCGCATTCGTACCGCACAATGTGCCGGTTACAAATTCCTTGGCCGCGGCGTTCCACTTCGCCTCCACTATTTTCAGGCAGAACAAGCCCACATACGCGCCCTGCAGCGATATAGCTTCCAACCCTATTCAGGAAAAATCATCCTCTTCAGGGCAACGGATCGCGGTGAGATTCTCGGCAGGCACGAACACCCCACGCTGGGCTGGGGAGACCTCGCCGCGGGTGGCCTGGAGATCCATGACATCCCCAGCGCACACGTGGCCATGCTCCTTGAGCCCTATGTTCGCGGCTTTGCCGAGAAGCTAAAAACGATTCTTCCGTCCTGAACCCTGCTGCGGTTCTCCAATTGGTGTATGGGCCCGCACGCGGTCAAACTTCGTCGTGGTCCGCAACCACGCAGCAACTTCCATCCTCGCGAAAGAACATGCCGTTGCCGCCAGCGTCCTTCCACCATCCTTTGCCGCTCTCGCACTGCCGCAAGCTCACCACCCCGAAGCGCCACGCGGATTTGTCTCCTTCAAATGGCTTCTCCGAAAGTACGTCCTGGTAGTGCGGAACGGGCCAGGTATGATCCAACACTTCGTACTGCTCAAGAGCACCGCCCATCCATAAATCGAATTGGCCCTTGAGTGACCTGCCGGCAGGAAGTGGATAAAGAGCGATTAGATGGGCCGTCCCTCCACGCTCCAGCCGCAACGGAAGAGCCTCCACAATTCTCCGCAGAAGATGAGTGCCGTCGATGCCCCCACTCCAGAAGTTCTCCCCCGCTTGCGCGCCGCCATCGGGCAGATAAGGCGGATTCGCAAGCAGCAAGTCGCACGTCCCCTCAATGGAATGGAAAAGATCGCTCAGCACAAACTCGATATTTCTTTTCCCATTCAATGCCGCATTGAACCGCGCGAACTCCAGCGCCCGCGGATTGATATCGACGCTGACGGCACTCTCGCAATGGTCACTCGCTAAAATCGCATGCACGCCTGAACCTGTCCCAAGATCGATGGCGCGCTTGCGCGTATTACGCTTCACCAATCCGCTCAGAATGAAACTCTCTCCCCAGAGCCACATCACTTGATTGATGGCCGTGTTCTTGCACGCCTGGTCCGTCACGATGTATTTCCCATAGCAAGGAAAGAGGCAGAGCTTCGAGCGCAGGATCGCCCCATCCTTCTCTGCGAGCCTAGTTTCGAGAATCGCATCGACAAAGGCGGCAGACACATGCTGCCTCAAGCGATCCACCGGCACGTCATTTCCGTCGATAAAGAGTTCCAGCAGTGTATCGACTCGGTCGTGCTTGTCCGGTACCCATTTGCGCCGGAGGGCCGGCCAGAAATTTACGCCGAGGCGCGGAAATACACCCAGCCGTTCCGCACAATTGGAGAGGGCGTACTCGCACTGCGCCAGCTCTTCCGCAATGTCTTCCATGCGCTGCGCATCAGCGAGAACAACCGGCGCCAAAACGGATTCGGACTTAGTAGCAATAAGACCCATCTTTACGTTCTCCGCACTTGCGTTGTGGGGTCTGTCGAATCCGGGCCCGCCGGTTGCAGCGGATACCAAACTCGGTCTTGCGTGGAATTCGAATACCCTCAGCCAGCAGTGGCCGCGTCTCGAAGAATTGAAGATCGAAATCATCAGCGCGTTCGACGGCTAAGGCAATGCGGTGTCCGGCATGGTCCAACAGGCAGAAACGCCAGCGTTCAGCCTCATCGTCAAGACACGGGTCCAGTTCCAGCCGGATCCCCGCCGCGCCTCCAAACAGAAATGAAAATTTGTTTAACGGCAACGATAACCCCATCCCTCGCGCCTTCAGGTACGCTTCCTTCAGCGTCCAGAGCGACAAAGCCCGGTCCGTCTTCTCGCCCCCGTGTAATTCTTCAAGCTGTGCGAGTTCAAGCGGGGAGAACACCGTCTCCGAAAGCCCCGCAATCTCTCCCGCGCGTTCATAGGGCTCCAGGTCCACGCCCACCTCAATTCCGTGCGCGATCAAACAGACCACCAGGCCAGGGGAATTCGACAAATTGAATCGAAGGCCGCATTCCGGCTCGGGACTTGGCTTACCGTATGCGTTGACTTGAAAGCGCCATGCCCCAGGCGCAAGCGGATGATACTGAGACAGTGCAAAACGAACGAGAGCGCAGCTAGTCAGGTACTCACGGCGATGCTTCTCAAACCGAAACGCCTTCCAGCGCGTTTGTTCCTCTTCATTCAGAAGCAGCGCGCAAATGTCGCGAGCGGCCTTGTCGACCACATCCTCCGGGTATCCGCACCACAAATGCAGCCGCTCTTTGTCCACGTGGATTAGCTGTGTTCCAACTATATAGATTCTTCTATCTACGATTCACGGTAGACAGTGCGCCTCGTCACGAGTCAAGTTATTTTGCTCTCTTGCAGATATCCTTATATCCCCGCGGTTCTGTGCTGCCACACGCGAAGATAGTCCACCTGAAAGGTAGAGGGCAGATCGCGGAATGAGGGAAGACCCCACCATTTCCCCTGGGTCTCAGCGTCCAGAATAATCTTTAACGGCATGTGCCAGCTCGTATTGCAAATATGCCTCACCCGCCGCCCATCCACATACACCTCGATCGACGAAGCGCTCCAGTCGAGGCCGTACACGTGAAAATCGTCGGACATGTTTTCTGCCGTCGCCATCACACCCGGCAGGGACATGTTGGCCGTCTTCCCATCGCTGCGAAAAACATGGACGTCCATAAAGACCTTGTGCGGATCCCCCGGCGCCCTCCCCGCCATTTCAAACACATCGATCTCATTCCAGTTCTGAGGTGTTTCCGCAGCCAGCCAGAACGCGCTCGATCCAGCGGAGGGCATGATCTTAGCTCTGATCTCGAAATAGCCGTAGAGCACCGGCTTTCGACTCTGCACTGCCGCAGTTGTGTAGTCCCTATAGCCGGCCTTAAGAAACTTCGCGGGCACGTGCTGATGCGCCATTTTGAGGCTCAGCATGCCGCTGCCTTCGCTGATATTCTCGGGAAGAAAGAGGGCCGGCGGTCGCCCAGCCCATCCGTCGATTCCAGGCAGCCATCGCGAAAGATCAAGTGCCGCGCCATTGAACTCATCGCTAAGCGAGGAATCGAGCACCCACTTGCCCCGGTTCTCCTGATCGGAGAGGGGCAGCTCCGCTCTGCCCAACGGCCCACTGCCACTCTTTCCGAGATCGGGCAAGGTCCAGTTGCACGGCGAGATGCGGGGTGCTCCATCCGCTGCCATCGCAATGGCCGGTGGCACAATCTTTTCAGAGCCTACCCCGCCACCAATGATCCACGCACCTGAACACAGAAGGATGGGGGCCAATCTGGCGGCAATCGCCCTCCCGGGTTGCAGACCACAGCACAGGAACGAAGGGATGCTTTTTCCGGAAGACATTGCTGGACCTCCGCGGAAATGCCTGCTTCAGGAAGAGAGTTGGCGATCGGCGACTGGAACCTGGGGCACAAGTCCTCGCGTCTTTCCGAGAGAATTTGGCTCGCGAAATTGCTTCACCATTACACTCCGCGTCACATGCAGTTCGTTCCAGTAAGCAAAGTTCACGAGGCCCACCCGGTCCTTTACGTTCAACTTCGAGAACACCGAGCTCAGGTGATGGGAGACCGTGTTCTCTGAAATCTGAAGAGAAGCGGCAACTTCCTTGCTCTTCATTCCTCGGCAAACACATTCCACGACTTGCCGCTCGCGGGGGGTCAGGCTCCTGATGCGGTTATCCACCGATCCATCGGCGCTGTTTTCAGTGAACGTTGCCTGCAGCAGGGCATCCGCAAATCTTTTCTTGATCCAGATCCCGCCCGTAGCAACCTTGTAGATCGCTTTGCGCACTTCTTCAGAAGAACTCCGCCGGCTCAATACACCCTTCGCTCCGAACTCAAACGCGAGCTTCCAGTCGCGTAGGTGCCCGGCCATGCCGCTGATCAGCACCCTCGTTGAAGTGCTGATGTCCTTTATGAAATAGGGAGTTCTCTCCATATCTCCCCGCAGCAACGCCCAATCGATAATGGTCACTTGAGGACGGTTTTGCTGCAGTAATTGCTCCAGGAGTTGCAAACTGGCTGCGGATCCAACCAGCTCAATCTTGTCAGCCGATTCAAGAATTCTTGCAAATCCCGAAAGAACTACAGGAGACGGATCAGCTACCGCGACACGTATGCGACTAGTATTAGGCTGCTTCATTTGAAGATTCTCCCTTGGGCCATTGTCGGTGACGGTTCTCTCCCGTCAGAGGGGAGGAGACACACGGGGCGGCTTGCAAAAGAGGCAAAGCCAAGCCTCGCGCGCATTAGTGTGTTTGTCCCTCAACTTTACAAAGAACAGAATGGAAACAAACTTTTCCCACGCTGCGCGTTGATTGGAAGAGTTCTTAGCGCAGCGTCCCAAGGCATTTCATCGAGCAAAATCCGTACAATTCAGCATCGATATGAATTCAAGGAAACACGTGCGCGGTGAAAAGTAAATCGAATTCCTGCGCAGCTTACTATTATGGTTGCTCTAAGTTACTTTTGCGCCATGAGTAACGGCGAAGTCGTCCGCGTTTGCACAGGATAAAAGGCACATCGCGATAACTACCCCCTGCAGTCCAATTACACCCAGTGCCGAGAGGAGAGGCGAGAAGTGTTGCGTCGCTATGGCTAAAAGTTGCCATAGCTCTCCCCTAGTTTCTGCCGTTGTGCGTTGTCCTCATTCCAGTCACACTCACCTTGTCTCGTCCCAACAGCGACCGGCTCGACACTCCCCCTGCAATACCCGCAGCCGTATTTCGAGGAGGGCACTGTGAATTTCAGACGACTGGAATTTGCTCCGCATATTTGTCTTCTGCTGGTCTTGTGCCCATTGTTCGCGAAGGCGCAACAATCAGGCCTCATGCCGGTTGCGGCCAATGCGAGCGCCGCCTCCGCCACCGTTGCGACGGATCCTACCCTCGTAGTCAGAGGTGGCGTATATCACCTCCGCAAAGGCGACTCCATCGATCTTGTCTTTGATCTCTGCCCTGAGTTCAATCAAACTCTTACGGTTTCTCCCGATGGACTTATCAGCTTGAAAGCCGCCGATACTATCCAGGCTGCCGGCGCGACGCTTTCAGAATTGGCGACATCCATTAACGCTGCCTACCGTTCCATCCTGAACAACCCGCACGTGGCGCTTTCGCTGAAGGCGACTGACATTGAGAGACCATACTTCATCGCGACCGGCCAGGTTGTGAAACCCGGTAAATACGATCTGCAGTCGGAAACCACGGTTCTACAGGCACTTACGATTGCCGGTGGTTTTACCGATGTGGCCAAGACCTCCAACGTGATTCTCTACCGCCGGTTGGCGGAGGCCCAGTATCAGCCCACCGTCGTCAATGTGAAAAAACTGCTTGCTGCCCGTGAAATGACCTCGGACGTGTACATGCACCCAGGCGACATGCTCTATGTACCAAAGAGTCAATATGGGAAGCTCAAGCCGTTTATCCCGAATACCAACGTCTTTCTGGACCCACTCAGCTATTGAGGAGGTGCAACCATGAATGCACAGCGCGCACTGCCCCGGCCACCTTCAAGGATTTTCAGCGTCCGCGAGATTGTGGAAATCGTCTATCGCCAGAAGTACGTCTTCCTCGCCGTGTTTGTTCTGGCCATGTTAGCCATGTTCGCCTTCGGACTCTGGACTCCAACTTATGAAGCTCGAGATGAAAATCCTCGTGCATCGGCAGCGCGCCGACACTGTCATCACGCCCTCCGCCAACGGCAATACGGACATGGGCTCTGACCAGGTGAGCGAAGAGGATTTGAACTCTGAAGTGGAGTTGCTCAACAGCCGCGATCTGCTCCGCGATGTGGCGGCCTCCACTAACCTTGCGAATTCCAGCCATGCCCCGTTTCTTCTCGCCGGGCTCTCCAGGATATGCGGCTAGCCAAGGCTGTCTACAAGCTCGGAAAGGACTTGAAAATCGAGCCCATTCGCAAATCCGATGTAATCGCCGTTCGCTATGAGGCACGCGATCCGCAATCCGCCTATCGCGTTCTCGAGTCTCTCTCCAACGCCTACCTCGCCAAGCACATGGAGTTGCGCCGCGCCAATGGTGAGTTCCCATTCTTCGAAAAACTGGCCGCTCAATATCAGGCCGGCCTCGATCGGGCACAAAAGCGCCTGATCGATTTCAATCGCGACAATGGCGTCGTCGCTCCTCAAACCGAGCGCGACATGATTCTGCAAAGATCCTTCGAGTTCGAAGCCGACGCAAACCAGGCAAAGCAATCGGTCGCCGAGGAACAGCAGCGGATTCGCGCCCTTGAAGCCTTGATGGATCACACCCCGCAGCGCGTCGAGAGTTCCGAAACTACTTCGCAGAATGAGCAGTCGGTCACCGGCATGCAGTCGACACTTCTCAACCTGCAGCTGAAACACATCGATCAGCTCACCAAGTTTTCCCCCGCGTACGCGCTTGTGCGCGAAACAGAAGCGCAAATCGCCGCCGCCGAGGGAGCTGTCGCGGCAGCCCAGCATGCGCAAGTCGTGCACCAAACCACCGATCGCAATCCCTCCTTCGATTGGTTGACCCAGGAGATTGCCAAATCGACCTCCAACCTCGATGCAACCAGGGCCCGCGAAAGAACCGCCGCCACCATCGCCGGTAAATATCGCCTCGCTGCCGAACACATCGCCCAGGAAGCACAAACCGAGCAGGATCTCGTGCGCGACGCGCGGCTTCAGGAAGACAACTATCTCCTCTACGTTCGCAAGCGCGAAGAAGCCCGCATGAATGATGCTCTCGACCGCCTGGGCATCGTGAACATCGCCATCGCGGAACAGCCGTCCGTCCCCCGGATCCCGGTCCGCTCCCCCGCGCGCTCGCTGCTCCTCATGCTCCTTGTCGGATTCACCATCAGCGTCCCGGTGGCATTCACCATTGACCGGCTCGATCCGTCCTTCCGTACTCCGGAAGAAATTGTCCTTTACCTGGGCACGCCGGTGCTGGCCGCCCTTGAAGCCAGCAATTCCAACCCCAACCGGCAAATCAGCAACTGAAGCCGCACCCGAGATTCCAGGAGGAATTCCCGACCATGAGTGCTAGCTACAACCTGCTCGATCTCGCCGACAAGAGCTACGCTCCGCCAAAAACTGCCCCGGCCGCAAAAGCGGTCGAAGAACAAGCGCCTCCTCGCCCGACCTTGCTCGACAAGCACACCAAGGAGTTGCAGCTACTGGTCAATCGGGTCTTTCTTTCTCCACGCGCAGATGCTCCGCGCAGGCTTGCGTTCGCCTCCATCAGCAATAGCGCGGCAAGCGGTTTCACTTGCGCCCGCGCCGCCCGTTTGCTGGCGCGCCAGAACGCAGGCCATGTCTGCGTTCTCGATGGCAACTTCGCGGAGAAAAACCTTACATCTTTCTACTTCCCAGATCGCGTCCCCCCGTCCAACGGCCGAGGAACTTTCTCCCGTGAACACTGCGTCCCGATCGAAGACAATCTCTGGCTCGCTGGAGATTGGGTCTTTCGTGACGATCAGGGCCGCTTCCTCCCGTTGGTCCAGATCCAGAAACATCTTGATGCCCTCGCCGGCATCTTCCAATATCTCTTGATCGATACTGCCGCCCTGCTGCATTCAGAAGATGCCTTAACCCTCGCTGAATTAGCAGGTGCTGTTGTCCTGATGATCGAGGCAAACATTACGCTTCGTCGAGATGCGGATACAGTCGCTCAGTCACTTCAATCCCAGGGAGTCAGGATCATGGGTGCTGTTCTCAATAACTGGTCATGTCCTGTTCCCAGCAGTCTGTACCGCCGGATCTAAGTTTGTTTCGGAACTGCGCTCCCCTGAAGCGCCCATTGGGCCTTTCGCAGTCAATTTGCCGATGAAATTTGTTGAGAGGAGACACATCTGTGGCTCAAATGGCGAAGCTTCGTCCAAAATGCGCAAATCCGGCGCGGCCATATCTGACCGAAGATCCGCAACTCGCCGAGCCATGCTGGTACGCCGTCCAGGCGCACGTCGGCAGTGAAATCCAAGTCCAGATGCGTCTCGCCAACAAAGGAGTGGATGCCTTCCTTCCGTGCACCCGAAGAAAACGTCAATGGAGCGACAGAACAAAAATCGTTGCAACGCCACTGATTCCCGGATACGTCTTTGTCAAAATCGCGCTCACGAGCCGCTTGCGGCTGCGCACAGTTGAAACGGCCGGCGTGCATTCATTTGTGAGATTCGGCGGAGTCTTCCCGACCATCCCTGAGGATCACATCGAGTACCTGCGTCGACTGAGTGAAAGCAGTGTCGATGCATCGGCGGTTCCCGGCGTGCTGTGCCGCGGTCAGCGAGTCAGAGTGCGCAGCGGCGTCCTCGCCGGGCTCGAAGGCACTCTGCTCACGGACGCTGGATCGAGAGTCATCGCCATCGCCATTCCGGCAATCCAGCATTCAATCCGCATCGCCGCGGCTGACATTGAGCTTGAAGCAGTCTAGTTTCGTGGCCTCCCCTTTGTGCACCAACTTCCGTGCCTCATCCTTTCGCTCTCTTCTTGGCGAAAGAGTGGGAAAGCACAATCTTCAACCTGCGGGCAGTTCATCGAGGTAGCCAAACGATCCACATGGATCTAAAAGGAGCATCAAGCCAAATGGTCGATATCGCAGTGCTTTGCCCAGTCACTCCGTTCGAACAAACGGATGGTCATCGCATGGCAATGGCCAGCGATATTCAAGCCATTCTCGATAGCAAGCTGAGCCTCGGTGTGGTCACTTTCTTGTATGATCGACGGACACCGCCCGCCGTCACAGCCTGCGAATCGCGCTACTTCCGCGTAAGCGGTGGCTCCTTCGTGGTGAGGCTTATCCGCGGACTCATGAGCCGGATTCCGCCCTCTTCGGAGCGCCTCTACACCAGGGAATCAATGGCCGGCATCAAAGAAGCTCTCCGCGATTGGCAGCCCAAAATCGTGGTCATCAACGATGTCTCGATGGCCGGCTACATCCCTCTCATTCGTGAAACAGTGCCCGCAGCCAAAATTGTCATCCGCACACACAATGTAATGCACGATGTCCGGCACGAGCAGTTGACTCGAACAAAATTTCCGTCGCGCCTTGCCGTGAAATTCGACACCGTGCGCTACTGCCGCTTCGAGCGCGATTCTCTTGCTCAGGCCGACGCGGTGTGGGCAATCACTCAGACCGACGCCGACCGCCTGGCAATGCTCTACGGCACCCGGAACCACGTTTTGTCCGTCTCTATTCCCCTTGAGCGGTACCGGTCGATTGCCACCAGCGAAGGCCAGCCGCGTCACTTCATTCACGTCGGCACGTTGGATTACCGCCGCTGGTCCGATCTCCAGTCCTTCCTCAGCAACAACTGGCCGAAAATTCTCTCCGTCGATCCTGATGCAGCGATCACCTTCGCCGGAGCGCTCTACGGAAAGGCCATCGAGGCGCCGGGAGTCACATATACCGGCACCGTCGACGACGACGCCGCTGTGTACCGGCAAGGCCGCCTGGCGCTGAACATTCAGAAAAGCACCGGCGGTATCAAGCTCAAAACTCTCACCTCGCTCGCCGCTGGAAGAACACTCATCAGCACCGCACACGGTGTCGAGGGCGTTCCCATCGCTTCCGGAAAGCACTACTGGGATATGGACGTCTTCTTGAAAGAACGCCTGAAAGACGTGCTTGCCGACTCGGAAGGCCTCAGGAAGATTGCAGAGAACGGACGAGCCTGGGTCGAAGCTCATCACTCCAGAGAAGCCACTGCGAAACAGTTGTCTCGACTCGTCGAGGCCGTGTGAAGGAGATTACGCGTTGAACGTAGCCATCATACTGACCGTCTTCTTGCTCGGGTGGGCAACCCAGGGCCTCACTCTGTTCGATGTCGGCCGCTACTCTTTTCCGCTCATCCTCTTCGCCTCGGTTCCGTTTTGTCTCCGTTGGAAAAATGATCACGCCGGCTTCCTGGTTTTACCGATTGCCTCCAGCATCTTTGCCTTTTGCGTCGCCATGATCGAAGACGTCCCGTTGTCACACATCTTTTCTCAAACCGTCCTTCAGGCGCTGGCAATCCTGTTCGCAGGCGGCGCGGCCTCCATCGATTGGCAAAAACATCTGAAGACACTCATCCGCGCCACCGTTGGTGTCGGCGTGCCCATCGTCGCCTATGCGGGATATCAGATGATCGCGCGCGCAGCGCACCTTCCGTTCGCCTTTCTCCCCATCACCAACAAGCAGTACTACATCGACGGAGGCTTGCAGCGGGATTGGGATAAGGACGGCATCACCCGCGCCTCGTCGGTCTTCTCCGAACCATCGGAACTAGGTTTCTTCTGTCTCTGGCTGCTGGCTCTCGGCCTTGCACAAAAAAGCGGGAAGCTTCGAAACATCGCCCTGGCCCTCGGGATTGCCGGCATTCTCTTCTCCCAATCCCTCTCCGCAGTCCTCGGGGCCTTCGTGCTTCTCTTGGTCTTCCTGTTGAGCAACCCGCTCAATAAGCAAATACTCAAGCAGTTGGGCTTCGGTATCCTCGCCGCCGTCGCCGCTGTCGCTCTCATGAAGCCCCTCGTGCCCGAGGCGTTTGATCGTCTATCCGAACGCGTAGATCTGGCCGTGCATCTCGATGACCGCGCAGACTCCGGCCGGGTCGATCACCTCCCCGCAATCTGGAAGGTCATCACGGATTCTCCCGTGTATGGACACGGCATTTCGAGTCTCGCTGTCGCCACCTCTACCGGAGGCAACGACACCACTACCATCAACTACGCCATGCTGCTCATGGAACGCGGAGCCCTCGGCGCAACCCTCTTCTTCATCCCATGGTTCACCTTCACCGTGCGCGCATGGATGATGCCGACCGACTATCCCGGCCGTTCGGTGGCTCTCCTCCTCATGGTCGCCACGCTCTACTCCTATTGCTCTTTCTCGCTCACGTATTTCCTGCCGTTCTGGCTCGCCCTCGGGATCGCCGCAGCGGTTGTCAATTCGTATCGCGCCGAGCTCAGCGAATCTCTCGCAGAAAATTCCTGGGAACCAGCAGGCGAAACAATCGCCGGCTTGGGCTGAACGGCGTCTAGGTCTCTAACGGCTTGTACTTGCACCATCTCCGTGTCCCATCCTTTCGCCTTTTTCCTGGCGAAAGGGTGGAAAAGCAAAAAACGCAAAGTGCGAAATCACGCGGTCAGAGAACTCGCACAGCTTCCCGATCAATCGTGAACTCTCGGCTCGAACTCTCATCGTGAGTGCAATCTTCTTCGCTCTGCAGAACCTATAAGGAGTGCTTCCTTGTCACGACCGCCGATCCGCATCAACAATCTCCAGGGGCTGCGCGCCTACGCCGCGCTACCGGTTGTCATTTTTCATACCGGCTTCACTTTGCCTGGCGTCAACAAGTTCGGCGTCTTTGGCGTACACATGTTCTTCCTTCTCAGCGGGTACATCATGGCTCACATCTGCGCCACCGATAGGCATGCCTTTATACGCCGCCGCCTCATCCGCATCATTCCGTCCTATTGGGCTTTGACCCTGCTTCTTTTCTGCGTTGCTGCCAGGTTCCCCCATCTGCTCAACGCAACCCGCGCTGTGCCCTCCGAACTGATCAAGAGCCTTTTGTTCATCCCCTTCCAAAAGTCCAATGGGCTGTTTCAGCCCATCCTCTTCATCGGATGGACCATCAACTACGAGATGTATTTCTACATGCTCCTCGGCTTGGCTATCTTGATCGCACCGCGCCGGCCGCTCCTGGTTGCGTCAATCTTCATTCTCGGCATCGCAGGCGTCAGCTCGTTCTTCACGTCGATAAGCGCCATCGCCACCTTCTACTCCAATCCCGTGATTCTGGAGTTTGTCTTCGGGTTGCTGGCTTACACCTGTGTCGCGGCATTTCCAGACCGTGCGCGCACACAAGGCAAATACCTGTGGATCGGAATCGCCGTATGCTCGCTCATTCTGCTTCCGGTCATCGAATCCTTCAACCTCTTTCCATCGCTGCCTCTTGTCGTTCGCTACGGACCGTTAAGCTTCTTGCTCATCGGGTGCAGTTGCCTGCTTGCCATCGGCGGCAATGACCTGCGCGCCGGCTTGATCGTCCTCATCGGCGATGCCAGTTACACGCTCTATCTCGTCCATGCCTATTTCGAGATGGTCCTCGATCGCATCGTGGCGAAGCGGCTGCCTTGGCTTCACATCACAACCGCTTTCGGATGCCTTTTTGCCGTCACCATCGCGGTCATCGCCTCCATCTACCTCTTTCTCTATGTAGAGAAGCCGATGCTGCGCTACTTGAACAAGAAACTCTGCGGGCGCGCACGTGACCTGAAACCAAACCTTGTAACTGCTCCGCAAGTCACTGCCCAAGCCGCTCCCGCACAAACTTCTGCTGCTTCTCCCGTACTGGCAGGAATTCAGAACCTGAGCTGATCGCAACCCGAGTCAATCCAGACTCAGAAAGGAGGCCGATCCTTCATGGCGCAACTCTTCCGCTTTTTCTCGTTCGCAGTGCTCACCCAGCTCGTTCTGCTGCTGAACCAGGTCGTCCTCCTTCCCATCCAGTTGCGCCAGTGGGGAGTTGCCGCGACCGCCAGTTGGTACGCAGCCATCGCACTTGCAACCATGACCACTTTCGCCGACCTGGGCCTGAGAACCGCGAGTCATGTCGAGCTACTTCGCTTTGTCAGGGATCGCGACCAGGCTGCCGGAGCACAGCTTCAACAGGTGTGGGGCTGGATCCGCGTTCTGGTCTGCACCCTCACTCTGCTGTTGCTCCTGTGGTCTGGTTTAGATTCCTGGTTCCACGCCGACTTGGTTCAGACCCTCTGGAAAGACTGCCTCACCCTCGCCTACGCAATTGAGACGCTCCTGATCGTCCGCATCGTCTATCTCGATTCGCTGGGACATTACAGCACCGCCGAATCCACTTACTTCACCTTCGCTGTCCTGCGCCTGGGACTTGCTCTTCCCGCGCTTCTCGTCTTCCACGCCCAACCTCAATTCCTGGGCGCGCTGTATCTGGCGACTTCCATCCTCGGCATCGGACTGCAAAGCCGCTTTTGCAAAAAGCTCGGGATTCTCGGATTGTTCGATCCGCTCCCTCGGCGACTCTCTTTCGCCGCGCTGTCCACGGCAAGGCACACGGTGGCGGAACCGCTCTCGAATTGGATGCGCATTGGCTTTCCGGTGCTCATTCTCCAGGCCATCGCGCCGCCCCAGGTCATCACCACGTTCGTTGCTCTCCGCGCAGTCTTCGGCGCTTCCCGCACCACCATCCAGCAGATGGCCCGCGTCGCTTCGGTTGAATACCTGAGGCTGCAATCCACCAGAAGATCCGAACTGGCCAACAACGTCCTCGCCGGCTTCGTGCAACTCGGCACATTCTTAGGCGCGGCAATCGCCGGTCTGGTCGTGGTCGATAACCTGCGCGTTCTCTCCATCTGGCTCACCCACTCGAATCGTTTCGTGTTTCAAGCCGTACTCGCAACCTTCGCTTTCAGCGCTCCGTTCTACTCCTACCAGATCGTCGTCAACCTGATGTTCCGCATGGGAAGGCTTCCCGCCGTCGCCCACCGGCAATATGGATTCATCCTTTACTCCTCTCTCTTCGCGGTCGCTGCGGTCTTCCTGCATTCGCTGAACATCTATCTCATCCTGCTCGCTCTGGCGGAGCTTCTCCTATCGGCGTCCTTTCTTCTTGGTCGCCTCGACGCAGCTCATCCCGACTCCTGGAAGATCGGTGTTCGCGGCCTGGCAGGTTCCTTTGTTGGCCTCGTTGTACTGGCAGCACTCTGGAACGCGGTTCAGCAGAATCATTCCGGCATCTTCACCGCAATCGCCACGGAAAGCTATGCGCGCGGCCTCGGCTTCTGGGCGATCGGAATCGTCGCACTGGCGTCGTTTCAACTACTCATGGATTCTCGAATCTTTGTGCGCTCGGCACAATCCGGATATGATCGCTGGCTTCGCTTGCAGCAATCACGCGCCCGCTGACAACTGCTCGATCCTCGACGTACAGCAAGAACTCAATTTCGTCATCCCCGCTCGGCACTTTCGACGCCGGGGCTTTCGTTCCCCTTCGTGCTCGATAGTTCTCAACTTCGGCCCCATACCCGGTGTGCCGATACAGTTCCGCCAAATCTTAGTCATAAAGGAGAAACATGCGCATCCTGGTGAACGATTATGCAGGGCACCCCTTTCAGCTCCAGCTCAGCCGGTCGCTTGCCCGCGACGGGCACACGGTTCTGCACACCTACTTTGGCGCCTACCAGACCCCAAAAGGCCGCACCGACGTAGATGCCGAAATGGCCGACCGTCTCAAAATTGAGGCCGTCACCATCCCTGGCACTTTCAAGCAGCATTCGGCGCTCTCCAGGCGGAAAGCGGATCATGCCTACGGGGTGGCCCTCTGCCGGCGCGTCGAAGAGTTTCGGCCCAATATCGTCATCTCCGCGAATACTCCCCTTGATGCGCAAAAGCAGCTCCTGAAAGCCACACACCGCAACGGCGGACGCTTCGTTTTCTGGCTCCAGGACGTGCTGAGCGTCGCCATTGAATTCGTCCTTCGCAAAAAAGGAATCCCTTTCGCAGGCATCGCCGGCCGCGTCTACTCCCGCCTCGAGCGCAGCCTTTTGCAACAGAGCGACGCCATCGTCTGCATCGCGCCCGAATTCTTGGAGAGGTTGCGGAAGTGGGGAATCGACGACCGCAAGGTTTCCGTCATCGAAAACTGGTCGCCGCTCGACGAGATTGTGCCCCAGGACCGGGAGACTGCCTGGGCCGCCGAACAGGGCCTCGGCAACAAACTGCGCCTCATCTACTCCGGAACCCTGGGAATGAAGCATCGTCCGGAACTCCTCCTCGAATTGGCCCGCGATTTACAAGGCCGCGCAGATGTGGCGATCGTCGTCGTCGCACAAGGCGCCGGAGCCGACTGGCTCAAGAAGCAGAACTGTCCCGCAATCCTGCGCATCTTGCCCTTTCAACCGTACGAGCGCCACGCGGAGGTGCTCGCCAGCGCGGATGTGCTCATCACTCTGCTCGATGAAGATTGCGGAACTTTCGCTGTCCCATCCAAAACTCTGGCCTACATGTGCGCCGGCCGTGCGTCCCTCGTCGCAGCCCCGCCGGACAACCTGACCAGTCGCATCATCGAGCGTGCCGGAGCCGGCGTGGCCGCTGCACCAACGGTTCCAGCATTTCTCGCAGGCGCCACTCGTCTTCTCGGCGACCCGGATCTCCGCGCGACGTCCGGCACACGTGCTCGTGCCTATGCATCGACCACATTCGCCATCGAATCCATTCGCGATCGCTTCCTCGCGGCATTTGAATCGGCCCTTCAACAGCCCGCAACATTTCACCCCCAGAACGCGCGCGGGTCTTCTCCGACAGTCGTTGCAGATTCACTCAGGCAGTCGTAACCACGACCTTCACGCAAGCGCAGGCAAATTCCACACCACTTTTCAATTGAGAGGAGAACTTCATGTCACAAGTCAAAGTTTTAGTCACGGGCGCAGGGGGCTTCATCGGCCATCATCTCGTCACCTATCTGAAAGAGCGCGGCTATTGGGTTCGCGGCGTCGACCTCAAGCTACCCGAGTACACGGCAGTGGATGCCGATGAATTTGAGCAGCTCGATCTTCGCCGCTGGGACGACTGCCTGCAGGCGACTCGCGGCGTCGACGAGGTCTACGCACTCGCCGCCGACATGGGCGGCATGGGATTCATCCAAAGCCACCACGCCGAAATTCTCTACAACAATGCGCTGATCAATTTCCATACCCTGGAAGCTGCGCGGCGCAACGGGGTCCGCCGCTATCTCTACACCTCGTCTGCCTGCATCTATCCCGAATACCTGCAGCGCGAAACTGAAGTGACTCCACTCAAAGAGTCCGATGCCTACCCCGCCGATCCGCAGGACGCCTACGGCTGGGAAAAGCTCATCACCGAGCGCCTCTGCCTGCACTATCGCGAGGACTACCAGATCGAAACCCGCATCGTGCGCTTCCACAATATCTTCGGCGAACTCGGCACCTGGACTGGCGGCCGCGAGAAATCTCCCGCTGCTCTCTGCCGCAAAATCGCTACCGCCAAACTCACCGGCAACCGTGACGTCGAGATCTGGGGCGACGGAGAACAAACACGCTCCTTCTGCTACATCGACGACTGCGTCGAAGGCATCTACCGCCTCATGCGTTCGGATTTCCGCGACCCTCTCAACCTCGGTCAAGACCGCATGCTCAGCATCAACCAACTGGCCGACATCATCTCCGACATCGCGGGCATCCGCATCAACAAAAAGCACGTGCCCGGCCCACAGGGCGTGCGCGGCCGCAACTCCGACAACACGCTCCTGCGCCAGGTCCTCGGCTGGGAACCACAAATCTCCCTCGAAGAAGGCCTGCGCCGCACCTACACATGGATCGAAGGCAACGTTGTTCAGCAGGGTGTCCCCGTTCTCTCCCTCGCATCCTGAGCAGTCCCGTCCCGAAACGTCACAGCCCTCCCCTCTCCCCTTCACAGAAACCTTTCACTCGTTTCAATCCAAGGCCCGCGGTAATCCGCGGGTCCCTCTCCATCCGCCCCTCGCGGATTGAGTTCTCCACTCTGGAGGTCAATCTCATGAAAACCGAATTCAATGGAAAGAGCGTTCTGCTGATCGGCGGCTGCGGATTCGTTGGTTCGCATGTCACCGATGAGTTTCTGGCTCAGGGATGGAAAGTCGTCATCCTCGGCAAGACTCCGGAGAAATTCCGCAATCCATTGCCGCGTGTCACCTACATCGCCGGCAGGATGGGCGACACCGCCTTATTGAACGCGACCCTTTCAATGGGCTTCGATTGTGTCATCCATCTGGCGTCCAGCACCGTCCCCAGCAGCTCCAATGCCGACAAGCCCTTCGACGTGCGCGCGAATCTGATGGAGTCGATTCCGCTCCTCGACGCGTGCGTTGCGCATAAAGTGCCCAAGCTTGTCTTCGCCTCTTCCGGCGGCACTATCTACGGCATCCCCAAACATCTGCCCATCAAGGAAGACGACGCAACAGACCCCATCTGCTCCTACGGCATCGTCAAATTGGCCTTCGAGAAATACCTCCAGCTGTATCACCAGCTGCACGGACTGCAATATGTCGTTCTGCGCATCGCCAATCCCTACGGTCCTCGCCAGGATCCGAAACATGTACAGGGAGTGGTCTCGGTTTTCGCCGGCAAGATGCTCACCAATACGCCCATTACCATCTGGGGAACCGGCCAGGTGGTGCGCGACTTCATCCACGTGCGCGACCTGGCTCGTCTCTTCCATGCCGCCGCCACATCGCCATCGACCGGCACGTTCAATGCAAGCAGTGGAATGGGTATCAGCATCAGTGAATTGCTCGCCATCATGATCGCGGAGTTCGGCGTCATGCCCCAGATCACACGCTTGCCAGACCGCGCCTGCGATGTCCCCGCCTCGGTGCTCAGTTGCGAGAAAGCAAAATCGGTTTTCGGATGGAGACCCTTGATCTCCATCGAGCGCGGCATCCAGGAAGTTGGTCGCTGGCTTGTCGAAGATGTCCTCACCGCCCCGCTCGTCGCCAACAGAATTACACTGGCTGCCGAAATAGCGGCGACACATTCCCGGTCCGCCGGCCTTCCCTTCGATCTCCCCTTGCTTGACCATGGCCAGACGCCGATCTCCGGCTCAGCATAACCCCCAGAATTGGAGGACTATGAAACCCGCCTACCCCTATCCCATCAAACCAACCAGGCTCGTCGATCGAGCCTTCAGAAGAACTGTCGACATTCTCGTCGGATCGATCCTTCTTCTGTTCACCGCACCCCTCTGGCTCGCGGCTGCCATCGCCGTTCGCCTGGAGTCAGAGGGGAATCCTTTCTTCCCGCAAAAAAGAGTGGGCCTCGGTGGCAAGCCCTTTCACATTCTCAAACTGCGCGGCATGTATCGCGACGCACGCCAACGCTTCCCTCATCTATACGACTATGCCCGTTTCGGCGGCCTCGATTTCCGCTTTCATTACGATGAAGATCCAAGAATTACCCGCGTAGGGGCATTCATTCGCCGTACCAGCATTGATGAGTTACCTAATTTCCTGAATGTCCTCCTTGGCGATATGACCTTGGTCGGACCCCGGCCCGAAATCCAGGATGTGCTCGACCTCTACGGCGACTACAAAGCTGAATATCTTTCCGTCAAGCCCGGCATCACATGCCTGTCCAAAATCTCGGGGCGCGACTACCTCACAAAAAGGGAAACAATCGAAATGGATCTCGCCTATATCCGCACCGCTTCACTGCGTGCGGACTGGGTCATCCTCTGGAGAACAATGAAGTCGGTCCTGCTGCGGCGCGACGTCTTCGACGGCGCAGGAACAGCCATCGCAACCGAAAAACGAGGAATCGCCTCCGTAATCGAAGCCTCCACCCCTGAAAGCTAAGGCGGTTCTCCAATTGGCGCAGAGCGAAATCGATGCTGCCAAGTGGCTTTTCCTCAAGAAAATGCCGCCCTGCACGAATGTTAGAGACTCCACGGAAATTGGAGAACCGCCCCTAGGGCATTCGCTCTTGCCCATTTTTCCCTTTGCTGCTCCAATCTCTTCATCCATACCTACCTTCTTTTCAAGAAAGGTTCCCATCATGAATAGCGCAATCATGCGAGGACGATTTATCACCTTTGAAGGCATCGATGGCACCGGAAAGAGTACCCAGATTGAGCTCCTGGCTTCCGAATTGGCGGAGCGGGGCATCGACACACTGCTCACCCGCGAACCGGGAGGAACGGTCCTCGGCGAAGAGGTGCGCAGAATCCTTCTCGACCCGCGAAGAAAGAAAGTGTCTCCTCACGCGGAGCTCGCGTTGATGTTTGCTTGCCGCGCGCAGCTCTTGGACGAAGTAATCCTGCCTGCTCTCGAGAATGGGCGCTGGGTGCTATGCGATCGCTTCACGGATTCCAGCGAAGCCTATCAAGGAGGCGGTCGCATGCTGGGTTCAGGCCCCGTGCGCACGTTGCACAGGGTGCTCGCAAAGAATCAGTATCCCTGGATGACCATCCTGCTCGACGCCGACCTCGAAAAATGCCTCAGTCGCGCAAGGGTTCGCGATCGGATCGTGAAAGCTGAGAATCAGGGGCGCTTCGAAGCAGAGAGCCTTCTCTTCTTTCAGCGCGTACAAAAGCGCTATCGTGAAATCGCCGACCGCGACGCCCAAAGAGTTGTGAAGGTCGATGCGGGCCAGTCCATCGCCACAGTTCATCAACAGATCGTTGATCACCTCGACCGCAGGCTGAGCGAAGAACAGGCATCCGATTCCGACTTCGCGGCCCTCGCCTCCGACGTAACACTGCGCAGAAAACCGCTACCGGGGCGGGTCAACGCCTAGCGTCTCCAGGTTAAATGTTCTTAATCTTGCGGCCACGGAGAATACTTTGCATACACAGCGAACGATCCTTGTTACAGGCGGAGCGGGTTTCATCGGCTCGAACTTTATTCTGAACTGGTTGCAGCAAGGCCTCGGTCCGGTGATCAACCTTGATAAGTTGACGTATGCCGGGAATGTCGAGAACTTAGCTTCGCTCTCCTCCGATCCCCGCTACACCCTCGTGCGCGGAGATATCCGTAACACGAACCTCGTCCGCAATCTTCTAGAGGAGCGCCGCCCCTCCGCCGTGATCCACTTCGCGGCAGAAAGTCACGTCGACAGGTCCATCACCGGGCCAAGAAATTTTCTCAGGACCAATGTCGAAGGCACCTTCTCGCTTCTCGAAGCCACGCACGCTTACTTCGAGGGACTGGGTAGAACCGCTCAATGCGACTTCCGCTTTCTGCACGTCTCTACCGACGAAGTGTACGGATCCCTCAAACCCGAAGACCCCGCATTTCACGAAGACACACCCTATGCCCCGAACTCACCCTATGCAGCCTCCAAAGCAGCAAGCGATCACTTCGTCCGCGCATGGGGCCACACCTATGGGCTCCCCGCCATCATCACCAACTGCTCCAATAATTACGGGCCCTATCAATTTCCTGAGAAGCTGATCCCGCTCATGATCATCAACGCCCTGCGCGGTAAATCGCTGCCCATCTACGGCGATGGCCTGCAGGTGCGCGATTGGCTTTATGTCGCCGACCACGCATTCGCACTCCAGGCAGTCCTCGAGCGCGGACGCATCGGCGAGACTTATAACATCGGTGGGGGCAACCAGAGAACGAACTTGGAAGTCGTCGAGAAAGTTTGCACGTTGCTCGACCGCATCGTACCCGAATCGCGTTTCAGACCGCACCGCCAGCTGATGACCACTGTGACCGACCGTCCCGGACACGATCGCCGCTACGCCATCGACGCCCGCAAGCTCGAGAACGAGCTCGGATGGAAGCCGGCAGAGACCTTCGAGACAGGTCTCCGTAAAACAGTCGAGTGGTACGTGGCAAATCCGCTCTGGGTCGCGAACGCAACTGACCGGGAATACCAGCGTTGGATCAGAAAACAATATCGGGAAAAGGAAGAGCGCATTGATGGCCCAGTGCTTGGACTCGGCGGCATAAGCCAATAGAGTGAGCGGGCAAAGCAACTCGAGTCTAGAAGCCGATAAGGCTCCCTTCTAATGCCAGACGTGCACGTAGTCGTACGTAACCGGCCAGTTCGCGCCGGTCCCTAATACCAGAAACATGTGGTCCTGCTCCAACGCCGTAAAGTTCGTTCCTGGACCCGTGGCGACCGTCATGACTGGCTGATTATCGACATACCAGGTAACGCTGTCCGTGCTCCACAAGCATCCATAAATGTGGAATGCATCGAAATTGAAACTTGCCGGCAACGTCGGCACAACGTTCGGCTGCTGCACACTCACGTTGCTCCCGTTGATCGTCGTCCATTGGTGAACGGTCGTCAGCAGCGTCACGCCATTGGCCCCTTGCGTGGCCCCGCCAAGTCCGCCCGGATAAGCCTCGAGAAAATCCAACTCGGCAAACGAGCTCTTTCCCTGCAAACCCTCCAGCGCATACGACCAGAACGCCGGCCATGCTCCTGCCGTCCACCCCGCCGGATAGAACTGCATCCGCGCCTCAAAGTACCCGTGCTGGAAAACTCCGGAAGTCGCATTCGACGCGTCAATCGTCGACAATCCATCGCTGTATCCGCTCAGATCTGTCGAAATCGTCAGGCACCCGCTGCTGACTGAGATATCGCTCATATTCAGTTCAGCCGAAGTCGAGTACGGATTGTAGGTATACCAGTTGTAAGTTCCCGAGTTATTCGGCGATATAGTGCTCGTCGAATTGAACTCATCGTCAAATACCAGCGTCTTGAATCCTGCAGCACTCGCTTGCGCCGGAGCCATGGTCGGAGCCGCTTGATTGCCCGCGCAGGGTGCGGACGCGGCCGCAGAAATCGTCTCTGTCTGTGTCGCGCCCGTGAAGCCCGACGCCTTGATCGACAGTGAGTATGCCCCCGTCTTCGAACCCTCGAAAAAGATGGTTCCGGTTTGCTGGCCCGCGGCAATCACTACGCCTGGGTTCGACACACTGCACGCGGCATCGCTGTAAAACCCGACACTTCCATTGCCGCCGCTGATGGCGACAGTGGTTGCTGCACTCACCACCGTGGGTTGCATCAGATTGTTCTGTGTGACAACCTGGACAGCCGCGCAGCTCCCCAGCGGTACGTTCTGGGCCGCGGAACCGAATGCAAGACGAGTCGCCTGGCTCGACGCAGCGTGAGTCGGAAAAACCACGATCAAAGAGAAGAGTGCGCTCAACCCGATGAACTTCTGAGCGCGAACGAGAAGCCTGCTCATAGATGTTCCTCTACCCTAATAAGTCGGGAAGCACTTCTCTTGGTTATTGTCGAAGTCTTCCCCACGAGCTTACAGAATTTCTCCGACGTCGCACGATTATCGTGCTCGCAAACACGATGCCGGAATCAGCGCGGTAAGTACCTCCGCGCGCCAAGTTTCGAACTGCGTAAATTGAACTGGGGTCACACCGGAATAATGCTTCTCTCCGCGATACGCGGACTAAGGGTGCACCGAACCTGCGAACGAATACATAACAGGCCCTCTCAACCGATCTGCTCCATCAATCAATATAGGTGTGATTCATGAGGAAAACTTAGGGAATCTCACAATTTTCTTCCGAAACGCAAAAAGGCTGCCATGGGGGCAGCCTTTTTGCGTTATGCACGCCTCAAATCCCGACCTCATTGCACAAGCGCCGATCAACAATTCCATGAAATAGCTTATGCACCCTGGGGAAGAACGTTAGGTACATCGATCCCAAGCGCGGTAGCCAGGTCATGCTGGTGCTCCTGCTCCTGGGAAATGATCTTGCGAAGCTGCTCGGCCAGCGCATAGTGCCCCAGCGCCTCAGCCTGCTTCACACGCTCTCGATAATTGCGAATGGTTTCAGTCTCGTTGTCGAGATCGAAACGAAGCATCTCTTCCGCCTTCTTTGAAAGCTTTACTTCCTTCGGGCTTGCAGTCGGCATCCCTCCCAGGTAATCGATCTGGTCGGCGATAATGAGCGCATGCTGCAACTCCTCAGCCGCATGCAGCTTCAGTTCCCCGGCGATCTGCATCCACTGCGCTCCGCTCAGCACGTTGCTATAAACGGTGTAAGCGATGATCGCTTGATACTCGCGCGACAGATCTTCATTCAGAGCTTTGATCAGATCCTGAACCGACTGGCTCGGCTCTTTGCCGTTCTGCTTGGCCACGATTTTCTTCCTTTCAATGCAGGCGGCCTTGCGACGCCGCCTACATGGGTTCAGATGCAGAATGGCCCTATCCTGTTGGTTTTTGAGGCCGATTCTGCATCTGAATGGTGTGTGGCGGATTTCCGAGGCGAGGGTCGATGAGCAAAGTCGCATTTCTCCTTTTGCTTTGCGCCTTGTCCCTCCAAGGCCAGAGCAACAGCGGTGAACTCAAGCTAAAGGTGATCGACCCGTCGGGTCTCGGCGTCAAGACAGCTGTCCACGTCTCCAGCGAGGCGAACCAGTATCGCGCAATTCTGCAGACAGACAATCAAGGCAATCTCGTCCTCCAGCGCCTCCCCTTCGGCCTCTACACATTGGCCATTGAACAAACCGGCTTCGCCCCCGCGACTGAAACCATTGCAATCGCTTCTTCCATTCCCCTGCGCCACGCCATTCAACTCAAGTTGGCCACGGTCACCCAAGCCATCGACGTCACTTCGCAAAACACGCTGATCGATCCCGACCAGGCCGGCTCCGTCAATCAAATCGGTTCGGATGTCATTCAACATCGCCTCGGCTCCATTCCTGGCCGCTCCCTGCAGGATCTCGTGAATTCCCAACCCGGATGGCTCTATGAGGGCAACGCCGTCCTGCACCCGCGAGGCTCGGAATATCAAACCCAGATCGTCGTCGACGGCATTCCTCTCACCGACAATCGCTCCCCCAGCTTCGGTCCCGAAATCGAAGCGGACGACGTGCAGTCCATGAGCATCTACACCGCGGGCATCCCCGCCGAGTACGGACGCAAAATGGGCGGTGTCATCGAGCTCAACACATTTCAAAATCAGCAGCCCGGTCTTCATGGCGATATCGTGGCCTCCGGCGGAAGCTACGACACCGCTTCCGGGTTCGCCGGGGGCCAATACACCTGGGACAAAAACACCCTCGGCGCCAGTGCCAGCGGAAGCCGCACCGATCACTACCTCAATCCCGTAGTTCCGCAAAACTACTCCAACACCGGTACCAGCAGCGACTTTTCCATCCGCTACGAGCGCGACATCACTCCCAACGACCGCCTCGGATTGAACCTCCGCCACGAAGTCTCCCGCTACGACCTGCCCAATGAACAATTGCAACAGGCCGCCGGCCAGCGCCAGACTGCGGACAACCTCGAAACAATCGGCATCGCTTCGTACGAGCACATCTTCTCTTCCCTTACGCTCGCCGACGTGCGCGGCATGGTTCGCGACAACGCCAACGACTTCACCTCAAACCCCCAGTCAACACCTATCGAGGTCTTCCAGCACAACGGTTTTCGCGAAGGATATGTCAAGGCAAGTCTCACCACCGACCACGGCCCTGGCGAGTGGAAGGTCGGCGTTGAAACCGACAACACCTTCCTGCATGAAGACTTCAGCTACCTCATCGCCGATCCAACCCGGTTCGCCGCGGAGACACCGTCCATCTTTGCCTTCACCGGCCAGCGCCCCGACCTCGAACAATCCGCATTTGTGCAGGACCTGCTTCGATTCAAAAACTGGACCATCGGCGCAGGACTCCGCTGGGACCACTACCAACTCCTGCTCAACAAACAAGCCGTTCAGCCGCGCTTTTCCATCGCCCGCTACCTTCCCTCCGCGGACTTGATCCTGCACTTCTCCTACGATCGCGTCTTTCAAACCCCCACGTCGCAAAATCTCCTGCTCTCAAGTTCCGTTCAAATCGAATCTCTGGCTCCAGCCGTCTTCCTGCGCCTTCCCGTCCAGCCATCGCAAGGCGACTACTACGAAGGCGGTCTCACAAAAGCATTCAGCAGCAAAGTACGGCTCGATATCAATTACTTCCGCCGCTTCGTCAACAACTATGCCGACGACGACCAGATCGACAACACCACCATCAGCTTTCCCATTGCCTTCCGCAAAGCCATCGTCTACGGCGCGGAAGGCAAGCTCGACGTCCCCGCTGGCAAACGATTCTCGGGCTTCCTTAGCTATTCCTACGAGGTAGGCAATGCGTGGAATCCCGTTACCGGCGGCCTGTTTCTGGGCGACAACGCCACGCAGGCCGAGCAGCAACTCACCGGACATTTCCCCGATTCGCAGGACCAGCGCAACACCGTCCGCGGTCGCCTGCGCTATCAGGCGGCCTCGCGCCTCTGGTTTGCCGGCGGCGCGCAATACGATACCGGCCTTCCCTTTCAGTTCGATGGCGACTCATCCACCGTGCTCGCCGAATACGGCCAGCAGGTCGTCAATCGCATCAACTTCGCGCGTGGCCGCATCGACCCAACATTCCAGCTCAACGCCTCCGCCGGCGCCGATCTTTATCGCTCCGATCGCATCACAATGCGCATCCAGGCCGACGGCCAAAACCTCACAAATGTCCTCGACGTCATCGACTTCGGCGGCCTGTTTTCCGGTAACGCCATCGGCCCCGGCCGCAGCGCCATGCTGCGGCTGACGACATCGTTTTAGGTTCCAGCCGCAAGTCCAAATCCTCTGGATCTCATAAATGTGCCGAGTTCCGAAGTGGGACGATGGCGATTCCTTCCCCATCCGGGTCTTCCCCATTTTCTTTCAGCAATTCACTTGTAAATTCCGCGCCGCCTCCGATGCATTCTGTAGGCGCCATTGCAGCAATTGAATTGCTGAGCAATGGCAATGGAACGGAGCGGCCGCAAATTCGATCGTCGTCCTTGCGCGCGAGCGCGCTGATCGCTTCCGTCTCTAATTCGAATGCAAGGAGATACAGAATGAAACGACTTGTTGCGATTCTGGCCGTGTCGCTTGCGGGTGCTCTGTCGTGCGCACGCGCACAGGACTTCAAGTTATTCAACCGCACAGTACAGGTTCACGGATTCGCGTCGCAAGGATTCGTACACACCGACGACAACAATTGGCTCACAATGAATTCGTCGAATGTGGGCAGCGGCGAGTTCACCGATTTCGGCGCTAATGCCTCAACGCAAATCACCGACAAATTCCGCGTTGGAGCCCAGATCTACGACCGCAACCTGGGCCAGCTGGGCCGGTGGCATCCTGATTTGGATTGGGCGTATGGCGACTTCAAACTCAAACCATGGCTGGGGTTCCGCGGGGGTAAGGTAAAGACCGCGATGGGCCTCTTCAATGACACCCAGGACATGGATTTTCTGCACACGTTTGCTTTTCTCCCGCAGTCTGTCTATTCCACCGACATGCGCGACTCGACCCTCTCCCACATCGGCGGCGACCTGTACGGCACATTCTCCCTCGGCAAACGCGCCGGCAAGCTATCTTACACGGCCTATGGGGGCGAACAGATCGAGAGCATCTATGGCGGATATCCGCACCTGCTTGAGATCCACGGCATCTACATCAAGAACTCCGGGGGACCCACCGTCGGCGGGGACCTCCGCTGGATTACTCCGGTCAAGGGTTTGTTGGCAGGCGCCTCTTACGAACACAACGATGTCACGAATACGGGGCTCCTCAATCCGTCGGTTGCGTTGGGCGGACCCAATGTCATGGTGCCCTATAAGGAATGGTCCAAAGACGAGTTCGTCAAGCAGTACTATGGCGAATACGCCAAAGGCAACTTGCGTGTGGATGGGGAATATCGCCGTTACTGGCGCGACTTCATGATCTTCAATGGCCAATTTGAAGGAGCCATCAATCCGGACTCCTGGTACGGCTCGGCTTCCTATCGGATCGCAAAGCGGGTCGAGCTTGGCGGCTACTATTCCCACTACGTGATCAACTGGATCGTGACCGCTCCGGGACAGATCGAAGCCCCAAGTGTGAGTTCACCCGACCGCCACCTGTATGACAAAGTCATCACCGCCCGCATCGACCTCAAAAACTACTTGTACGCGAAGATAGAAGGCCACTTCATGGACGGCTATGCCGGCTTCATGTATCCCGATGGATTTTATCCGCAGGTCAACGCGCAAGGCGCATGCGATGGAAACGTGTGCCAGGCGTTACAGCCGACCACCAATGCCCTCGTCCTTAAGACGGGCTTCAACTTTTAGCGGTCGGGAACATTGAGACAAGGAGACCAGAATGAAAAACACATCTTTTCTCTTGGCCGCCGCCTGCAGCTTGCTGATTGCGCCACTGTGCGCGTTGGCTGCAGACGTCAAGGTCATTGCCAACAACAGTGTCTCGGCGAACGCGGTTTCGTCCGGGGATCTCCAAGCGGTCTTTCTCCTGGATAAGGATTCGCTTGGCGGAAGCCACGTGGAACCTGTTCTGGAGAAAGGCGGCGCGGCGCACGAGGCATTCCTGAAGTCGTATCTGGGAAAGAACGACTCGGCGCTTCAGGCCTTTTACCGCTCCCTCGTTTTTACGGGAAAAGCCTCTATGCCGAAGTCCCTGGCCAACGATGCCGAGGTGGTGTCCTACGTCGCGAAGACCAAGGGAGCGATCGGCTACGTGAACAGCAGCACTGCGGCTGAAGGCGTGAAGACGCTCGAAGTCAAGTAAACAATGAAGGCGGCCCGCGCATCGCGCACGGAAAGCGCGAAATCGGCGCCAAGAAAATCGGCAGAGCCACACCTAATCCGGCCGAGTGGTTTCCTCTTCAGGGAGAGACCGCTCGGCTGCTTGTTCTTTGTGGCATAAGTTCAAATCTGCACGCACTTCCTTTCGGGGGTCGGCGCCCTTTGAATTCATTGCGAGTTCACTAAGCCAATAACTTGCGAACACATCGGCTCCCCACCTGCCTCTGCGCACATCCCATACAACGCGATCCGCGCAATTGCTGCCTCCGCTCCCATTCGGATTAAAGCTGCATAAATGACCGCCGATAACAAAGGGGAGTGTCATTACCACGAGCCTCTGGGCGACGGGTCGCCGTGTAGTCGGGACCCGCAATGCAACCGCGCAACATTTAGAGAACCGGTCGACTTAACTCGCACACGAGCCGTTGCACTCCACATTCAGCGAAGGAGACAAACAATGAGGCTAGTGATTTGCAGATTCATGGCTGCGGCAGCGCTCGCGGCTCTTTCATTCTCTCCAGCCCTGCACGCGCAGGAATTCAAGATAGGCAATCGTCCTGTGCAAGTCCACGGGTTCGCTTCACAGGGCTACGGCTATACCAACGAGAACAATTTTCTAACCATGAACACCAGCCACGGCAGCCCGGCGTTCACCGAGGGCGCGCTCAACCTGTCCATGCCCATTTCAGACAAGTTCCGCATCGGCGGGCAAGGCTATTCGCGCAAGATCGGCAGCCTCGACGATTTCCGGCCGCAGTTGGATTGGGCCTATGGCGACTACAAGCTTGCCGGCTGGTTTGGCCTCCGCGCAGGCAAGGTCAAGACTGTCATGGGTCTCTATAACGACACCCAGGACATGACCTTCCTCTACACCTGGGCTCTTCTGCCGCAGGGCGTGTATCCGGTCGATCTGCGCACTACCTACATCGCGCACACGGGCGGCGATGCCTATGGCCACATTTCGCTAAAGAAGGCTGGCAAACTGGAGTACACCCTTTACGCGGGGGTGCGCTCGTTCGATAACCGTGAGGGCTTCTACTATTACACCGCGGGCGGCGGGTTCCCTATCTCGACAATCAAAGGACGTATGATTGGCGCCGATCTGAAGTGGCTTCCAGTGAAGGGCATGACCCTCGGTGCTTCCGGAGCCGACCTGACGGCCCACCGCACTGGATTTTTAGGGAAGACCCCCTACACATTTGACAGCACTCCCAACCGCCCGCTGGCAGGGTACGCGGATTATGCGCGCGGCAAATGGGAGGGCAGCTTCGAATACCGCTACGTCAACAACTACGAGGACATCAGTTTCGGCGGCGGCAAGCCAATCCATGAGGACAAGTGCACCCGAGACTGGTTCGCATCCGCCTCCTATCACATCACGCCCAAGCTCCAGGCCGGTGTCTACCATTCCAGCACTAAGGTCGAGGCTCCGACCGTTCCCACCAATACGGCGAGCAACCACATCTACGACGAAGTCGGTACGGTCCGCTATGACGTGGACAGCCATTGGGACGTAAAAGCCGAGGGCCACTTCATGGATGGCTACGGTGACAGCCGTCAAACGCAAGGTTTCTACAGCCAGTGGAACCCGAAGGGCCTCAAACCCAAGACCAACCTGCTTGTCCTTCGGACCACCTTCAACTTCTAACCGGCCAAAGAAATCTTGGATAAGGAGACCAGAATGAAACACAAATCGCTTCTCTTGGCCGCTGCATGCTGTCTGCTCGTCGCACCTCTATGCGCACTGGCCGCGGATGTCAAAGTGATTGCTAACCCCAGCGTGTCAGCAACCTCAGTTTCCTCCGGAGATCTTCAGTCCGTGTTTTTACTGGACAAGGACTCTCTGGGCGGCAGTCACGTAGAACCGGTGCTGGTCAAGGGCGGCGCGGCGCATGAGGCTTTCCTCAAGACGTATCTGGGAAAGAACGACTCGGCGCTTCAGGCCTTTTACCGCAGTCTCGTCTTTACCGGAAAGGCTTCGATGCCCAAGTCCGTCGCCAACGATGCCGAGGTGGTGTCCTATGTGGCAAAGACCAAGGGCGCGATTGGCTACGTCAGCAGCAGTACGGCTGCAGACGGTGTGAAGACCCTCGAAGTTAAGTGATCGTGAAACCGGACGCGCGTTCCCTGGGGAATGCGCGTCCGGCCTGCTCCATCAACATTAACCGCCCCAGGCTGTATGAATCCGGCAGCATATCCGGCAACAAGGTGACTCAATGTTTCGACAATTGAAAATTAAGACCTGGATTCTCGGCATTGTGGCTGTTCTTGGGGTCGGCTATCTGCTCATGTTGGCAGTGGTGAATTATTCGGCCACGGCTACGCACAGCCGGATGTCGCAAATCTCCGCCTCTCTGTTTCCCTCCGCCCTGCGCATGCAGGAGGCCGAGTCGGCCTTCGAGCGCATGAAGAAGCACTATGGCGACGCCGTCGTGCTGCAGGATACGAAGGCACTGACTGAAGCCGACAAGGACGCCGAGGCCACAGCGGCGGCACTCACCGAGGTGAAGCAGTCTCTGAGCGGCATGGGCGATCTCGAAAAACAGGCCGAGGCGTTGCTCGACCAGTTCTCCTCCCTCCGCTCGCGCGATCGCGATACGTATGCGGCCATTCTCGCCGCCAAGGATGGACCCACCGACACCCTGATGGCCCAGGTAGGTGCATTGGGTAAAGAGAACAAGTCGCTCTCCGATGCCATGACTTCCTTCGACAAAGCCATCGCCGGCGATTTCCAAAAAGAACTGGACACCGTCGATGCATATTCGCTGCGGACTCGCGTAACCGGCCTCGCCATGCTCGGCTTTGTTGTGTTCGTCTGCGGCGCAGCCTGGTGGGTCACCCAGTCCAAAGTGGTGCTGCCTCTGCGCGCGCTGGCGATGCGGTTGCGCGATATAGCCCAGGGAGAAGGCGACCTGACCCACCGTATCGAAATCCATGGCGACAACGAGATCGACGAGGTGGGTGTGTGGTTCAACGACTTCATCGGCCGCATCGAGGACATCGTGCGCCGCGTGAGCATTCACGCGCAAACGCTCGGCTCTGCCGCCACCGAACTGGCGCAAACAGCCCAGGAAACTGCCTCTCAGGCCAAACAGCAGCAGGAACAGTCAGCGCGCATCAGCGTGACCATGAATGAAATGTCGACAGCCGTCAACGAGATCAGCCAAACCACGCAGCGAGCCGCGGAAGACGCACGCAAGGCTGAGGAAAGCGCGGTATCCGGCGGCCAGACCGTGCAAACCACTGTCAAGGCGATTCAAGAGCTTCTTACCGCCAATCAGCAAACCTCGGCGCGGATCGAGGAACTGGGCCGCTCCAGCGATGCCATCGGAAAAATCGTCAGCGTCATCGTCGAGATCGCGGATCAGACCAACCTGCTGGCTCTGAACGCGTCCATCGAAGCAGCGCGTGCCGGCGAGCACGGACGCGGCTTCGCGGTCGTGGCTGGAGAAGTGCGCCGCCTGGCTGAACGCACCAGTGCTGCAACCAAAGAGATCGACACTACAGTCCGCGGCATTCAGGATGGAACTCACATCGCCGTCGAAGCCATGCGCTCCAGCATGGAACAGGTCAAGAGCGGCGTGGCGTCCGCCAATTCTGCCGGAGATGCACTCACCAGCATCATCAATGGCTCGGTGTCTGTGCAGAAAATGGTCACTCAGATCGCTGCCGCCGCGACAGAACAGTCTTACTCCACCCAGACCGTAGTGAACACCATGGGCGAAATCACAGCCATCGTCGAGCGGACAGCATCCAGTTCGCAGCAATCCGTCGACGCCAGCGAGGAACTCTCGCACTTGGCAAATGAACTCAGCGGTTTGGTCGGCGCCTTCAAAGTCGGCGACGAGACAGGCGACCGGGCGCCAACCCAACGCGCATTCGGAAAACCCGCAGCCCCCGCAAA
Source organism: uncultured Acidobacteriaceae bacterium (assembly GCA_963810545.1). Lineage (GTDB taxonomy): Bacteria > Acidobacteriota > Terriglobia > Terriglobales > Acidobacteriaceae > Telmatobacter. The sequence continues at coordinate 1,091,001 of CAWENE010000001.1, read as the reverse complement.
ACCGCTCAACAAGTTCCGCGGCGCGCCTCTCTCCGCGGCTTCGTAAATAAGCTTTCACCGGCAACGAGGGCCGGTCAGGGAGTGCCGTGTAGCGATCGAACGCGTAGACACAAAGGCACTCCCTCTTTCTTTTTAGCGCTCTCTACCGGACACCGGCTCCGCTGCTGCAAGACAATGCGCCCCCACCCCCGTCAGGATCGCCATCCGCGACGGAATACACGTAATGTTGAGCCTGTCGCAAGCCTTCTTGATCAGCGTCTCAGTGCAGCGCGGCTTCGGCGGCGGCAGAAAAATTCCGTCCGGCGCATTGGGAACATTCTCCTTCGATCCGAAAACTCCGATATAGGCCTCTACCCTGTCGTAGTAAGGCGCAAGTTCGTCGTAGGTGATCGGCCAGTCATCCCCCATGCCATCCGTGGAGTGCGGCCTGAAGTCCGCCGGCCCAAACCGGAGCGCAATCCGCCCCCAATGATTCGTGCGCCCGCCCTCGATCCGCGATCGGAACCACCGAAACGACGACCCCGGCGCCGCCGTGTACGGCTCGCCCTCAATCTCCCAAAAGCCGTTCGGCGCGAGAAACTCGCCGAAGTTACTTCCCAATCCACCAATGCCCGCGCCACGATGCGGCAGCTGATAGGCCCAGACGTGTTCCTTAAAATCCCGATCCGGGTCGAGCCGCGGCCCAGCCTCGAGCATCACTACGTTCAGTCCACCCTCGGTCAGCACCTTCGCGGCCGTCCCGCCACCCGCCCCAGAACCGATGATGCAGACGTCGTACACCGTCTTGCGCGGGTTCACTTGGAACATCGATTCACTCCAACTCAGAAATGGGCTTGCGTCGAAATGATGCCTGCGGAAAAACCGTCCGGCCGGCCATCGGCCTGAGCAGCAAGGAACCAATATACCTTCTCGTTGCAACGGCTCGCGATTCCTTTCTCTGCGATCTCAGCCCCTCGAATCGGCATAAATGATCTGCGCAGCGCCATCCCAGGGAACCGTCGCTCCCCAATTCGCGTATTCCCAGTCAAGAGGGATAGGCGATCCCCGACTGCGCTGCTCGCGGCACGATGCCCCCCATTCGTCCCAAAGCAACGGCGGGCGAGCGAACTTTGCGTACACTGAAAGCTGGGGACCACAAGCGAATCCATGAAGCTGATCGAGGCCTTTAAACTCGCGCTCCAGTCTCTTTGGGGCAACAAGCTGCGCTCCATCCTCACGCTCATCGGCGTGGTCATGGGCGTCGCCTCGGTCATCATGGTCATTACTCTGGTCAACGGCGCCAACAAATATGTCAGTACTAAGCTTTCGGGGTATGGAGCCGACGTCTTCACCGTCACCCGCATGCCCAGCGTCATCTTTACGGCAGAAGAGTACCTCAACTACCAGAAACGCAAAATCATTCGCATTGAGGATTACCAGGCCGTCAAAGAGGCCTGCACCGAATGCAGCGAGGTGGGAGCACTACTAAGCAAATCCACCAACGTTGTCGCCAACGGTCACTCCAGCAATAACACCAGCGTGCGCGGCTACACCTGGACCATGCTCTCGCTCAACAACATCGACATCGCGCTCGGCCGCGGCTTTACTCCCGCCGATGAGGACCACGCCACCAAAAACGTCATCGTGGGCTACGATATTGTCGACAATCTGCTCGGCGATGGCGACCCCGTCGGCAAAGAGATTCGCGTCGACGGCATCCCCTACACCATCATCGGCGTCGGCGACCGGCAGGGCAAAACCCTCGGCCAGTCGCAGGACAACTGGGTTGCTATCCCCATCACCACCTATCAGCAGATTTACGGGTACAACGACTCGGTCGACATCTACGCCCGCACCAACGGCAACGCGCAAGAGATGGAGCGCGCCGAAGACTCAGTCCGCGTCATGATGCGTACTCGGCGCCACAACGCGCCCGGCACGCCCGACGATTTCGATCTGGAAACCAACGACACCTTTCTCGACATCTGGAAACAGATCAGTTCGCTCTTCGCCTGGGTCGTGCTCGGCCTCGCTTCCATCGCCCTCGTCGTCGGCGGCGTAGTCATCATGAATATTATGTTGGTCTCGGTCACCGAGCGAACCCGGGAGATCGGTGTGCGCAAGGCACTCGGCGCCAAGCAGCGCGACGTACTCATGCAATTCTTGATTGAAAGCGCCTCGCTCGCTCTGGTAGGCGGCGCAATCGGCGTCCTCGGCGGCATCGCCGTGGGCAAGCTGATCACCATCGTTGTCGGCTTCCCCACCGCAGTTCCGCTGTGGGCCATTTTCCTCGGACTCGTTCTAGCCGGCGCAGTCGGCATCTTCTTCGGCGTCTACCCCGCCAGCAAAGCCGCAAGACTGGATCCGGTAGTGGCACTGCGCGCGGAAATGTGAGAGCAGTTCATAGTTCTAAGTTCTTACTTCACAGTTCCCGGTCATCAAGATTCGCAGGATCACCGAACAAGTAACTCGGAACTAAGAACTCCGAACTTAGAACTTCGAACTGTTGCGGAGCAACACCATGGCTCAAGGACAAACCCGCGAATCGATCAAGATGGCCCTCGATACCCTGAGGACAAACAAGCTGCGCTCCGGCTTGACCGTCCTCGGCATCGTCATCGGCGTCACTACCGTCATCACCATCTCGTCGGTCATTAACGGCCTCAATAATCGCGTCAACGACTGGGTCAGCTCCCTGGGCACCAACGTGATCTGGGTATTTCACATGCCCGTCATCGGCGTTCGGCCCACCACGGAGATGCTGGCCCGCAAAAAACTCACCGCCGACGATGTCATCGCCCTCCGCACCCTCCCCCACGTCGTCGCCGCGGATGGCGGCTATCAGCACGTCGGCCAGTTTCGCGTCGGCGCGGTCAGCGTCAAATACCAGGGCAAAAAAGTTGCCGGCACCATCCTTCAAGGATCGACCGCCGAACTCTCGTTAGTCTCCGACATCACTCTGCTCCAAGGCCGCCTCTACACCGACGATGAAGACAAGCGCGCCGCACACGTCGTCCTCCTGGGGCACGATACCTGGGAACAGCTCTTCGGCGACCAGTATGCGATCGGTAAAGAAGTCAACATCGAGACCGGCATGTACACCGTCATCGGCGTGATCGATAAGCGCAAGCAGCCCTTCGGCGGCGGCAAAAATCCCAACGACAACATGGCGATCTTCCCCTTCGGCACCTTCCACAACCTGCACCCCGAAGACAAAGACATGTGGGTCAGCGTGAAATACGACGACCCCAAAAATAAAGCCCTGGTCCAGGAAGAAATTCGCGAACTGCTCCGCATCCGCCGCCACGTCCGCGTCGAGGCCCCCGACGATTTCGAAATCTTCGGGCCCGATTCGCTCTCGAAGCTATGGGGCCAGCTGACCGGCGGCCTCGTGCTCTTCATGATCGCCGTCTCCAGCGTCGGCCTTATGGTCGGCGGCGTCGGCGTCATGAACATCATGCTCGTCTCCGTCACCGAACGCACCCGCGAAATCGGCGTGCGCAAAGCCATCGGCGCTACCAAGCGCACCTTGATGACCCAGTTCACCACGGAAGCCGTGACCTTGTGCGCCGTCGGCGGCGTCATCGGCATCCTGGTGGGCGCCGTGCTCACCTGGATCATCTATTTTCTGCCCATCGGCCTGCCCGCCACCGTTTCCACCACCTGGATCATCATCGGTTTCGGCGTCTCCTGCGCCATCGGCCTCCTCTTCGGCATTTATCCCGCATGGAAAGCCGCCAACCTCGACCCCATCGAAGCCCTGCGGTATGAGTGAAAGCAGTTCTCAGAAGTCAGTTTTCAGTCGTCAGTAGCTGTCGAAGATCACAGCAAACAGCCAGGATCGGGACTAACATTGGGCGCAAATCGGCAGGTTTCCGCCCAATGGCTACTGAAAACTGACGACTGAAAGCTGCTCTCCATGGCAAAAGGGCAAACCCGCGAGTCCGTCCTACTGGCGCTCGAAACGCTGCGGGCCAACAAACTGCGCTCCGGATTGACCATCCTCGGCATCGTCATCGGCGTCACCACGGTCATCACCATCTCCTCCGTGATCAACGGGGTGAATAAGCGCGTCTCCGACTGGGTTACCTCGTTGGGATCGAATGTCCTCTGGGTCTTCCATATGCCGCTGATCGGTGTGCGTCCGACGACAGAGATGCTCACCCGCAAAAAGCTGAACCTCGACGACGTACTCGCTTTGCGCGGCATGCCGCACGTATTGGCTGTCGACGGAACCTACCAGCACGTAAACCAGCAGTTCCACGTGGGCGATGTCAGCGTGAAATACAACGGCAAAAAAGTGGCGGGCGCCTTCATCATGGGTTCAACCGCGGCGCTCGAAATGACCTCCGAACTCGTCGCCCAGGAAGGCCGCTTCTGGACCGACGCCGAAGACCAGCGCCATGCGCACGTCTGCCTCCTCGGTCACGACACGGCCGAAGACTTGTTTGGCGCCGAAGACCCGATGGGCAAGGATGTGAATGTCGCCACTGGGCTGTACACGGTGATTGGCGTCGTAAACAAGCGTAAGCAGCCCTTCGGCTCCGGCAAGAACCCGGCGGACAATGGCGTCTATTTTCCTCTGGGCACCTTTCACAATCTGTACCCCGAGATCAAAGACATGTACATCGGCGTCAAGTTCGACGATCAGAAATACAAGTCGCTGGTCACCGAAGAGGTTCGAGAAGTGCTGCGCATCCGCCGCAAGGTAAGAGTTGAAGCGGAAGATAACTTCGAGATCTTCGGACCCGATTCGCTCACCAAGCTGTGGGGCCAGCTCACCGGCGGCCTGGTCCTGTTCATGATCGCCGTCTCCAGCGTCGGCCTCATGGTCGGCGGCGTGGGCGTCATGAACATCATGCTCGTCAGCGTGACCGAGCGTACCCGCGAAATCGGCGTGCGCAAAGCCATCGGCGCAACCAAGCGGGACCTCCTCACCCAGTTCACCACCGAGGCTGTCACCTTGTCCGCCGTCGGCGGTGTCATCGGCCTCTTGTTGGGCGCAATATTCACGTGGATCGTCTACTTTCTGCCCATCGGCCTGCCCGCAACGCTCTCAATCTTATGGGTTCTGATCGGCTTCGGCGTCTCCTGCGCCATTGGGCTCATTTTCGGCATTTATCCCGCATGGAAAGCCGCAAATCTGGACCCGATTGAAGCTTTGCGGTATGAATAGATGAACCGGATATCGAACAATGACCGTAGGTCAATCCCCCGGCCCGATTGCTCAGGGTCATGAAACGTTGCGAACCGGCACTTTCCGGCCTGCCCTACCCGTCCGCAAGCAGGCCCTGGGGAATCTGCACCGGCGCTTCGTTTTTAGAAGAACTGCTCCAATTTCCCAGGCACAATTTCCGCGTTGCGGGCCGCTCAAGCGTCCTTTGTATCGCAGGGGAAAGCTGACTCATGGAACTGATTGAAGCCATCAAGCTCGCGCTGCAATCTCTCTGGGCCAACAAGATGCGCAGCATCCTCACCCTGCTCGGCGTCGTCATCGGCGTCGCCTCCGTCATCATGGTCGTCACGCTCACCAACGGCGCAAAGCAATTTGTGACTGCCAAGATCAACACCTACGGCGCCAGCGTGATCACCATCCGGAAAATGCCGCAGACCTTCATGACCATTGATGAGTATCTGGACTTCCAGAAGCGGAAGGACGTTACCTACGACGACTATCGGGCCATTCTCTCTGAATGCAAGTCCTGCCTTTCCGTAGGCGCAGACCGCGCCACCGTCGGCAGAATCGTCTACCAGACCAGGTCCTCCACGGACACCAACATCCGCGGCATTACCTGGACCATGCCCGCCCTGTCGAATCTCAACATCGCCATCGGCCGCTCCTTCACGGAGCTTGAGGACACACACAGCGCCCACGTCGCCATCGTCGGCGCCGACGTCGTCGAGAACGTGCTCGGCCCCGGCGACCCGCTCGGCAAGGAGCTTCGTGTCGACGGCGCTCCTTATACCGTGATTGGCGTTGCCGAAAGCCAGGGCAAAATGATGGGCTCCAGCATGGACAATTGGGTAGGCATTCCTCTCACCGCTTTTCTCCAGTCCCACGGTTCGCACGCCACTTTGGACATTTACGTCGATGCCGGAAGCGGCCCCGATGCCATGGATATAGTTTCCGGCGAGTTGCGCACCATCATGCGGATTCGTCGCCACTTGGCTCCCGGCGTGCCAGATACCTTCTCCATCGATTCAAGCGCAACCTTCGGCAACATGCTGGGCAGAATTCTCGATAACTTCGGCGCCGTCGTCGTGGCCATCGCCGGCATCTCGCTCGTCATCGGTGGCATCGTCATCATGAACATCATGCTCGTCTCGGTCACCGAGCGCACCCGCGAGATCGGCGTTCGCAAAGCACTGGGCGCGCGCCGCAAAGACATCCTCCTGCAATTCCTCATCGAGTCAGCAACCATGTCCCTTGCGGGCGGAGTCATCGGCGTGATCGTCGGTATCGGTGTGGCCAAAGTCATTACCATGCTCATCGCCTTTCCGTCGGAAGTGGCAATCTGGTCTGTCCTGGTCGGCCTGTTCGTCGCCACCGCGGTCGGTTTGTTCTTCGGCGTCTACCCAGCCCACAAAGCCTCTCAACTCGATCCCATCGCGGCACTCCGCGCGGAGCTGTGAGAAGAACAGTTCTTAGTTCGGAGTTCTTAGTTTAGAGGTCTCGGTTAGCGCGAATCGGGAACGGAAAGCGAGTGAATTACTATGGGACAGACATTTAGAGAACTGACAGTCTGGCAGCGTGCGATGGAATTGACTGTGGCCGTTTATCGACTAAGTCAGGGGTTTCCTCGAGAAGAGCAGTTTGGGCTCACGAGTCAGATTCGGCGAGCGGTCGTATCCATTCCAAGCAACATTGCAGAAGGCCAGGGAAGAACAAGCACAGGTGAATTCAGATAATTCATCGGCGTAGCGCGTGGCTCGAATTGTGAGGTGCAAACTCAACTTGAAATCGCACGCGCTCTCAACTTCGGACAACCGGAAAGAATCTCCGAAGCGGAAGCTCTATCGGAAGAAGTAAGAAAGATGCTCTTTGGATTGTTGGAGTCTCTCAAACCGCCAAGATCAGAGAACTAAGAACTAAGAACTCAGAACTAAGAACTGTTGCGGAGCAACAAATCCATGCGACTTCGAGACTCGAACGAATCCATCCACATGGCGCTCGAAACCCTGCGCAAAAACAAACTGCGCTCCGGCCTCACCGTCCTCGGCATCTCCATCGGCATCGCTACCGTCATCCTCATCTCATCGGCGATCAATGGGCTCAACAGCAATATCGATCAATTCGTGAAAACTCTCGGCACCAACGACCTCTGGGTCTTTCGCTTCGATCCCTGGGGACACCGTCTCACCACCGAGGAACTCAATCGCAAGCAGCTGACCTACGACGACGGCGTGGCCATGCGTGCCCTCCCGCACGTCGTTGCCGTCGATCCCTCGGTCACCTATCAGAATTTTCAAATGGGCATCGGCAACGTCTCGCTCAAGGCCGGCACCCACAAGATCCAGAACACCATCATTTATGGCGACACCTCCGAAGTAAAAAAGACCATCGACATCGAACTCATAGAAGGCCGTATGTGGACTGAGATAGAAGAACAGCGCAACGCCAGCGTCGTGGTGCTCGGCCATGACGCCGCGGAAGATCTGTTCCCGGACAGTTCGCCCATCGGAAAGGACATAGAAAGCGGTGGCGATGTCTTTACCGTCATCGGCGTGCTCGATAAGCAGCCGCAGCCCTTCGGAACCGGGCGCAACACGCAGGATAACTCGGCCTATTTCCCGCTCGGCGCCTTTCACAAAATTCATCCGGAGATCAAGGATTTTTGGATCACCGTCAAATATGACAACCCCGCCAATAAGGAACTCGTGACCGAAGAGATTCGCGAGCTGCTTCGCGTCCGCCGGGGATTGCGCACCCAACAGGAAGACAACTTCGCCATCTTCGGCCCAGACACCCTCACACGCCTCTGGAATCAGCTCACCGGCGGCCTCTTTATCTTCATGGTTGCCGTGTCGTGCGTCGGCCTCATGGTCGGTGGGGTCGGCGTCATGAACATCATGCTCGTCTCCGTCACCGAACGCACCCGCGAAATCGGCATCCGCAAAGCCATCGGCGCCACCCGGCGCAATATCCTTCTTCAATTCACGCTCGAAGCCGTCACACTCTGCGCCGTCGGCGGTCTGCTCGGTATTCTCGCTGGCTCTCTCTTCACCCTCATCCTGCACTTTGCTGTCTCTTTCCTGCACGCGGCGCTCTCCGCAACCTGGGTCATCATCTCCTTCGCCGTAGCCTGCGCCATCGGCCTTCTGTTCGGCATCTATCCCGCATGGAAAGCCGCTTCCCTCGACCCCATCGAGGCCCTGCGCTACGAGTAATTGAGTGCCGGAGTTTTGAAGGATGAACTAGAAACTACGAACTGTGAACTTTTGAGCTGCGCGCGAGTGCCGGGTGCCCCGTCCTGGCTCTGCTAGGGCGGGAAAGCAAAGCGCCGATCTACCACAACACTACTGTTCCCTGTTGCCCCAGTCCCTCTTCCCTGTATTCTGGCTTCAATGACCGTGCACGCTCTGGCCCTGGCCGTGGAAATGGTGACGACGGCGATGGCCGTGGCAGGGATGGGCTATTTCCTAGTCGCCATCGTCGCGGCCCGCGCCTTCATTACTGCCCGGCGAAAACCGCTCCCACCCTTCGCACCCAGCATCAGCATTCTCAAATCCCTCAAGGGCATCGACACCGGCATGCTCGATTCCTTTCGCAGTCACTGCCGCCAAAACTACGCCGGCACGTATGAACTCCTATTCGGCGTCTCCTCCCTCAACGACCCCGCCGTTGCAACCGTCCAGCAATTGCAGCGCGAATTTCCCGGTCACGCCATCCATCTCATCGAGTGCCCGCAACGCCTCGGAGCCAACGGCAAAGTCAGCACCCTCGCCCAACTCGTTCCCCACGCGCAACACGAGTTCCTCCTCATCGGCGACTCCGACATCACCGTCAGCCCAAGTTATCTCCAACGCGTGATGATCGCGTTCTCGCAGCCCCCCACGCTCGGCCATCGCAGCTCCCAGCCCGTAGGTCTCGTCACCGCCCTCTACCGCGGTCACGCGCACGACACATTGTTTTCGCGCTTTGAAGCTTTGGGCATCGCCACCGACTTTCAACCCAGCGTGTTGCTCTCCCGAATGCTCGAAGGCGGAATGCGCTATGGCCTCGGCTCAACGCTCGCCGTGCGCCGCGAAGCCCTCAACCGCATCGGCGGATTCGAAGCGCTCGTCAACCACCTCGCCGACGACTACGAACTCGGCGCGCGCATCGCGCAGGCCGGTTACACCGTGGCCCTGAGTGCGGAAGTAGTCGAAACCAGCACACCGCCCTACACCTGGCGCGGTTTCGCCGATCATCAGTTACGCTGGCTCAGAACCGTGCGCGATGCGCGGCCAAAGGGCTACGCCGGTCTCGTCTTCACGCACGGTCTGGCATGGGCAATTCTGAACGTCCTTGCCAGCGGCCTCAGCCCACTCAGCCTGTGGCTTCTCGCATTGAGCTTCTTCCTGCGCCTCACACTCGCCATGATGGTGGGAGCCGAGGTCCTCGCCGACCATTCTGTGCTGCCCAATCTCTGGCTCCTCCCTCTACGCGACCTCACCGCCCTCGGTCTTTGGGCCGCGGGTTTCGCCGGCAACACCATCGTCTGGCGCGACGAACGGTTCACCGTAACCAAAGGCATTCTGCACAAGATTGAACCCGCTCCGCGTCCATCAAGTATCGAAGGGGGTGCCCCATCCTAGCGGCAGTTTCTACGTCACCATGGTGAGAAAGCACTGACCTCCATTCGATCCTGTCATCCTGACTCACTTGGGTGCCCCATCCAAGCTCTGCTTGGGTGGGAAACCAAAATCCTCAATTCGATCCTGTCATCCTGACTCACTTGGGTGCCCCATCCAAGCTCTGCTTGGGTGGGAAAGCACGGACCTCAACGAAGCGCTGTCAATCCCACAACCCTCCGTGCCCCATCCTTTCCGTTTCCTTTTGCGGAAAGGGTGGGAAACCAAAACCCTCAATTCGATCCTGTCATCCTGACTCACTTGGGTGCCCCATCCAAGCTCTGCTTGGGTGGGAAACCAAAACCCTCAACTCGATCCTGTCATCCTGACTCACTTGGGTGCCCCATCCAAGCTCTGCTTGGGTGGGAAAGCACGGACCTCAACGAAGCGCTATCAATCCCACAACCCTCCGTGCCCCATCCTTTCCGTTTCCTTTTGCGGAAAGGGTGGGAAACCAAAACCCTCCATTCGATCCTGTCATCCTGACTCACTTGGGTGCCCCATCCAAGCTCTGCTTGGGTGGGAAACCAAAATCCTCCATTCGATCCTGTCATCCTGACTCACTTGGGTGCCCCATCCAAGCTCTGCTTGGGTGGGAAAGCACGGACCTCAACGAAGCGCTGTCAATCCCACAACCCTCCGTGCCCCATCCTTTCCGTTTCCTTTTGCGGAAAGGGTGGGAAACCAAAACCCTCCATTCGATCCTGTCATCCTGACTCACTTGGGTGCCCCATCCAAGCTCTGCTTGGGTGGGAAAGCACGGACCGCAACGAAGCGCTGTCAATCCCACAACCCTCCGTGCCCCCATCCTTTCGAGTTGCCCACCCGCCACTCGTCACAAACTTCCTTGAGCGATGCGCAATCTGTCCGCTTGATGCGCCTCCCGGCGCGCCCCGCAACAGATTCACAGAATGACGCTATCGGGACCCGCCAGCCGTCTGCTACATTCCCTTCACGCGGCTTACAACGACTCTCTGTCGAACACCTCTTTACACCGTCCATCTTTGAATCAGAGAATCGAACAGAGCCGCAATAGGAGAGACTTCATGCGTTTCCGCACCCCTCGTATCATTGCTTGTTGTTTGCTTGCCACCGCCTCAGTTTTCGCCGTCGCCCAGGCTGCCGCACCGGCCAAGCCGGCCGTCGGAACAGCCGTTCCGCCCGCTCAGATTTACGGACACCTTCTCAGCTTGCTGGAAAGCGAATTTGTCGGCGCCGCCGAAGCCATGCCTGAAGACAAATTCGACTTTGCGCCGCCAACCACTGCCGGTGACTTCAAAGGCGTCCGCACCTTCTCTGAACAGGTCAAGCACGTGACCGAAGCCAACTACTACTTCTTCGGCGATCCAAAGACCACCGATGCCGAAGGGAAGGCCAAGAGCGATGCCATCGCCAAGCTCAAAACCAAGGCCGAGATCGTGCAGGCGCTCAAGGACTCCTTCGCCCAGGCCCACGCCTACGTCGACGCCATCACTCCGGAGAATGCCTTCATCCAGACCGAGCACGGCACCCGCGCCGGTCAGGCAGCCTTCGGCATTGCGCATTTCATGGATCACTACGGCCAGATGGTCGAGTACCTGCGCATGAACAGCATCATCCCCCCCGCCAGCCGCGGCAGCATGTAGGGAATCAGGTCGCTGACCGCGTATCGAACGAATAGCTTCCGTGCCCCATCCCTTCGCCTTTTTCCTGGGGTCCCCGCAGACAGGTCTTCGTCTGTGGGGCGGTGGCGAAAGGGTGGGAAACCACGATCCCCAATGTGAAGAATTACGCGGCCAGATATCTGGAGCAAACGTTCGATCTACCCCTTCACTCCTCGCGCAGCAGCACCCACAGACCCACCTGCTCCGTGCCCCATCCTTTCTGACATCCTGAGCGCAGCGAAGTCGAAAGCCTGCCCTGAGCGGAGCCGAAGGGGACCTGCTGTTCGATACCCTGGCGAAAAGGGGGGAAGCCAGAAACTCTTTATTGCGCGCGAATCGCGGTCACCGGATCGACATGCGTAGCCCTCCGCGCCGGCAGGCAACACGCCAGAATAGAAATGCCCGCGAGAAGAACCGTGACGCACCCAGCCGTCAATGGATCGGTCGCCGACACACCGTACAGAAGCCCTCGCATAAAATGCGTCAGCATAAATGCGAGAACCAGCCCCAGCATCAGGCCCACCGCTGTCAGGCGAATCCCTTGCAGCAGCACCAGCCGCAGCACGTCGCCCCGCGCTGCACCCAGCGCCACCCGAATCCCAATCTCGTGCGTGCGCAACTCGGTGCGGTAAGCCACAACGCCGTAGATTCCCGTCGCCGCCAGCACCAAAGCCACGAGCGCGAAGATCCCCGCAAACGTGCTCTGGATGACCGCGAAACTGTTGGCCATCTGCGTCGTCTCGCGCATCGTGCGCACATCGAACACCGGAAACTGCCCGCCGATCTCCTGAATCGCGCGCTCCAGTGTTGAAGCCAAATCCGCCGGATTGCTTCGCGTCTTCACCAGAACGATCGTCTCGTTGTCGGGCTGCTGGAAGTAGCTCATGTAGATCATCGGTCCCGGCAGCTCGCTCATCATCAAGTGCTTCGAGTTCTTCACCACGCCGACAACGGTGAAGAGCCCGCCCCATATCCTGAGCTTCTTTCCAAGCGGATCCTGCCCCGGCCAATACCGGCTCGCCGCCGTCTGATCGATGATCAGCACCCGCGGCGTCTTTTTGCTGTCGTCCTGCGTAAAGTCGCGCCCTTCCAGGATCGGTATGCCCATGGTCTCGAAGTACCGCGGCGTCACATCGGCCCTCCCCACCTCAAGCGATTCGTGGGGACGCGGCACGTAACCATCCGGATACGCATCCACAGTCTTCCGGCTCAAGGTCAATGGAACCCAATCCGTGAGCGATGCCACCGTCACGCCCTGCAGCGCCGACGCACGTTCGACAATCCTGCGGCGAATCGCGTCCGCTTCGTCGTTGGAGTAGCCGGTCATATTCAGACCCACCGACGCAGTCAGAATATGATCCTGCTCAAATCCCGGATCCGCTTGCGCGATGTTCCGCAGAGTGCGCAGAAACAACGCCGAACACACCAGCAGCGCCAGCGACAGGGCGATCTGTACCACCACCAGCGCATTCAGCACATGCCGATTGTGCGCGCCGCCCCCAATGCTGGCCGACTCCTCCTTCAGCACTTCCGCCGCGGGCACCTGCGAAGACCGCCATGCTGGAAACGCACCGCACAACACGCTGGCCAGGACCGCCAGAACCACAATCCCGATTACCACGTTGTGATCCAAAGCCCCATTGACCACGATCGGACTTGCATTCGGCGGAATAAATCGCGCGAACGACTTTGCTGTCCACGCAGTCAGCAGCAGCGCAATCGCTCCTGCGCAGAGAGAAACAAGCACCCCCTCGAACACCATCTGCCGCACCAGTTGCACGCGTCCCGCGCCCAGCGACTGCCGGATCGCAATCTCCCGCCGCCGCGACACAAACCGAACCAGGGTCAGCGTCGCCACGTTCGCGCAGGTCAGCAGCAACACCACCCCCGCAATCGCCAGCAGAATCGGCAGTGTGGCCGCCATGTAACCGTTCGCTCCAAACGGCGACCGCCACATCGGGTCCAGCGAGATCGTGTTCACGCCCAGGTGATCGTTCGGATAAGCTGCCACGATCTGCCGCATGATCGTATCCAGATCCTGCGCTGCCTGTTCCCTGGGCACTCCCGGCCTCAGCCTTCCCACCACGTTCAGCCAGTTCGCACTGCGATGCCGCATCTGCCACTCACTCGTCCCCAGAGGATTGAGTGTCACCCACACATCCTGCCGAAGCCCCGGCATCGCGCCAATAAACCCCTCCGGCGCCACGCCAATCACCGTCACCGGGTGCCGGGCAATCTCGAGCGTCTTGCCCACAATCGCCGCGTCCCCCGCAAAGCGCGTCTTCCAGGTCGAATAGCTCAGCACCACATACGGCACCGCGTCCGGCCGCGTCTCCTCTTCGGGCAAGAAAAACCGCCCAAGCACAGGCTTCACGCCCAGCACATCGAAGTAGTTCCACGACACATTGCCGATATAGATTCGCTCCGGCATCGCTCCGCCTTGTGTCAGCGCAATCCAGTCGTGGTGATACGCCAGGATTCCCGCGAAGCTGTGATTCCGCTCCCGAAGATCGCGATAATCGAGATAGGAGAGCGGCGGAGTCGGCGAGATGTTCCACAGCCCGCGCATCACGCTCACCAGAGCGCCGGTGTCTCGCCCCCCCGGAATCGGATGCAGCATCGTGCCATCGATCCAGCTGAAAACTGTACTGTTGGCGCAGATCGCCAACGCCAGCATCAGAACGGCAGTGATCGCGAAGCCCGGGCTCTTGCGAAGCTGCCGGAGTGCGTAGCGGACATCCTGAAGCAGCCCAGCCATTCGGCGCCTCCCAATCCCATCTCTCCGTTGAAAGAGTATGTATGCCTTCCTGATTGGCATGCGCCGTGCCAAAGCTCACACACCTTTAACTCCTGCATCGAGCGAACCTTGCCGATTCGTTTGTGTCCTAAATCACGTCCCCTTCTGTGCGTTGCCGCTCAGTAACTGTCCGAATTCGCACACTCCGTCGCGTCACCGGCCCGAGTACCCACGGCCATGTTTCTGGTGCCCCATCCAAGCTCCGCTTGGGTGGGAGGGACGTCTCAATCTCCACGTCGCGGGGGCGGGTGACGGGTGCGGGTGCCCCATCCAAGCTTTGCCGGGTGCCCCATCCAAGCTCCGCTTGGGTGGGAGGGATGTCTCAATCTGCACGGCGCGAGTGCGGGGTGACGGGTGCGGGTGACGGGTGCCCCATCCAAGCTCCGCTTGGGTGGGAGGGATGTCTCAATCTGCACGGCGCGGGTGCGGGGTGACGGGTGCGGGTGCCCCATCCAAGCGGGTGCCCCATCCAAGCTCCGCTTGGGTGGGAGGGATATCTCAATCTGCACGGCGCGGGTGCGGGGTGACGGGTGCGGGTGCCCCATCCAAGCTCCGCTTGGGTGGGAGGGATATCTCAATCTGCACGGCGCGGGTGCGGGTGACGGGTGCGGGTGCCCCATCCAAGCTCCGCTTGGGTGGGAGGGATGTCTCAATCTGCACGGCCGGCGCGGGTGCGGGGTGACGGGTGCGGGTGCCCCATCCAAGCTCCGCTTGGGTGGGAGGGATATCTCAATCTGCACAACCGGCGCCCCATCCTTTTCGAATCTCTCCCCGAAAGCGATGGATACCTCGCCCTCCGAGGCGTATCACTCCTCGCGCAGCAGAACCAGTGGGTCCACGCGCAGCGCGCGCTGCGCGGGAATCCAGGTAGCGACCAAGCCAAGCAGCGCCATCGCCAGCACCACCCCGGCCAGCACCACAGGATCGCGCGGCGTCGCCTGATACACGATCGAACCCAGCACCCGCGTCGCAAGGAGTCCCAGGACCAATCCCGCCGCGGACCCGAGACTCAGCAGCTTCACCGCGCGCCCCAAAGCTGTACCCAGCACCTGGTTCCGCTTCGCCCCCAAAGCCACACGGATACCCAACTCCCGCATCCGCTTGCTCACCGAATAAGCGGCCATGCCGAAGATACCCAGCATCGACAGAATCGCACCCATCGCGCCCATCACGCCCAGCGCCATCGTCGCCACTTTCGCCGGGAACTGCACCACCTCCAGCAGCTGGTTCCAACTCTGAATATCGACAGGCAGCCCCGCATCGAGCTCGCGGAACTTCTTCCGCATCAGCTTCTGCAGTTGTTCCGGATCGCGCTTCGACCGGACGACCAGGTAGTCCAGCGGATCGTTATAAAGCATCGACGGCAGCAGAATGGCCGGCTCGCGGTCCTCGGTCAGCGACAGGTACTTCCCATCTTCGACAACGCCCACAATCTCAACCAGCGTTCCGTCGCCGAGGCGGAAGTGTTTTCCGACCGCGCCGTTCGCGCTCCCGAACATCCGCAGCACAAATTGCCGGTTGGCTAGCGCCGGCACTGGGAAACTCTTGTCGTCGTGCCATACAAAGTCCCGGCCGGCAAGCAACGCTGTTCCCGCAGCCTTCAGATATCCGGGCGAAACGTCGAACCGAAAAGGAGACAGCGCTGCATTCGATGCCGTCAGATCCCGCGTCTGCTCAGTGAATACCTTCTCGCGAAACGCAGCCGTGTACACCAGCGGCGGATAGTTGTTCACCAGGCCCACGGCCTCCACACCCGGGATCGCCGTCATCGCATCAATCATTCTCCGGTTGAACTGGGGAATCTGCTTCCCCGTGTAGCCCGCGTTGGCCAGATTCACGCCGGCAGTCATCGCATTGCGGGGCTCGAACCCGTAGCTGGCATTCATGCTCCGCATCAAACCGCGCACCGCCACCAGCGAAGCCGTGACCAGCAACGCGCAAATCGCGATCTGTGCCACCAGCAGCACATCGCGCACCGTAACCTTGCGCCCCACTCGGATCATCGAGCCCGCCTTCACCACCTCATAGGGGTTGGCTCGCATTACCTGCCGCACTGGCACGATCCCGAACAGGAATCCACTCACCAGCGCGAGTACCAGCGCGACTGCGTAGATGCGGGCGTCCATCGTCACCGGGATATGGATCGGCGCTCCCGCGAACGGATGCCATGTGCTCAGCCTCCGCAGAAGCGGCATTCCTCCCAGCACCCCCAGCATTCCTCCTGCCAGCGCGATCAGAACCGCCTCGGTCAATAACTGCCGCAGAATTCTCTTGCGAGTCGACCCCAGCGCCAGACGCAGCGCAACTTCGCGCGCACGGTCTGAAGCGTGCGCCGCAAACAAGCCGCCCAGGTTGGCACAGGCCGCCAGCAGGATCATGGCCGCCAGCCCCATCAATGCCGCCACAAATCCGTGCACCCCGTCGCTAAAGGCGGACAGCCCTGTCCGCCCGAGCACCATATGTTTCGCTTCAAAATCCTTGGGGTACGCCTTCGCCAACTCCGCCGCCACACGGTTTACATCCGCTTCCGCCTGCTCACGCGTAACCCCCGGCTTCAAATGCCCGAACGTTTCGAACAGAGCTGCCGTATTCGCCCGATCGGTCAGCGAATTCCCGCCTATCAGCTCCTGCTCCACAACCGGCAGAAAGAAATCCGGCGAGACAAACATGATGGTTCCGCGAAACTCCGGCGGCGTTACGCCGATCACCGTGAAAGGATGCTTATTGACCCGCACAACCCGCCCGATGATGCCGCGATCGTCCTGGAAGCGCGAGTGCCAATACCCGTAGCTCAGCACCAAATACGGCGCGCTCCCAGCTCCATGCTCGTCCGCTACTGTGTACAACCGGCCCAGGTAGGGATGCACATCCAGAACCGTGAAGTAATTTCCCGTCGTCGAGAACCCACCCGCCGCTTTTGGATCGTTTCCGGGGTCGATCGCTGTCCCCAGCGTAAAATTGAATGCCGCCAGATCCTGAAAGCTCTGGTTCCTCTCGCGCAGATCGACATAGCTCGGATACGACTGAAACCCTATATCGGCGCCGTATTCCGTCCCATAGAGGCTCTTCGCGTCCGGCACGTTGAGCGTGTGGAGCACCAGTGCGTCCAGCACACCGAAGACCACGGCATTCGCCCCAATCGCCAGCGCCAGGGTCACGATTGCGGCAATCGTAAATCCCTTCGACTTGCGCAGGATTCTTACCGCAAACGTCAAATCCTGAGCGAGTGTCTGCATGAAGTTCCCGCCGAGGGCCTCGTAGCTTTCCTCTTTGTAGCGCTCGCGCCCTCCAAACTCGATCCGCGCTCGCCGCTCCGCCTCGGCTCGAGCCATCCCACCGCGCTCCAGATCGTCCGCCCGGTGCTGGATATGCGAGCGAAGTTCCTCGTCCATGTCTGCACGCACTTCGGAACGCTGGAAAATTGCAGCGATGCGAATACGAACCGCGTCGAGGATCTTCATCTTTCCCTCCACTCAGTGTGCTGGCCGATTGTTCTCGTACCATCTCCGTGCCCATCCTTTCGCTTTTCTTCTAGCGAAAGGGTGGGAAAGCGCAATCCGAAAAGCACGAGACCACGTGGCCGACTTTCTAGAACGAGCGTTCGATCTAATTCTTCATTCCTCGCGCAACAGAACCAGCGGATTTACCTGCAGCGCTCGCTGTGCCGGAATCCACGTTGCCAGCAGTCCCAGCAAAGCCATGGCAAGCACCGCGCCGCACAGCACTAGCGGATCGCGTGGAGTGGCTTGATACACGATGAACGCAAGAATCTTTGTGGCAAGGAGCCCCAGAATCAATCCCGTCACCGAACCCACCGCTAACAATTTAAAGGCGCGTCCCAGCGCGGCCGCGAGCACTTCTCTCCGCTGCGCGCCCAGCGCCACGCGAATCCCCAACTCCTTGAGCCGCTTCGAAACCGAATAGGCCGCCATCCCGAAGATCCCGGTGATCGACAGCATCGCTCCCATCGCGCCCAGCACACCTAATGAGGCCGTGGCCATCCGCGATCCAAACAGCGCCCCGTTCATATTCTCGTCCCATGTCTGCATGAAGGCGGGCAGTCCCGCATCGAGATCGCGCAGCTTGCCGCGAATCGCCGACGCCAGTTGGCCCGGATCGCGGCCCATCTCGGGAGTTGTTCGAACCACTATGTGCGTCGCGCTCGCAGGCCTTTGCAGGATCGAGAGAAATATCGCCGCCTGCGGTTCTTCGGCAATGTTGGCGGTATACTTCCCGTCTTCTGCAATCCCCACGACTTCGATGCGCGTTCCATCCCACAACTTCAAATGTTTGCCGATCGCGCCTGTGGCGGAACCAAGGACCCTGCTCGCAAACTCGCGGTTCACCACCGCGACCCGTGGCGCGTTCATGTCGTCATGGTTCGAAAACGTCCTGCCCGTCAGCAACGCGGTGCGTGCCGCTCGGAAATACTCCGGAGAAACCTGGTACTTGATCGCTTCTCCCGCGGCGTTCGAGGGCCTGAAATCAGCCGTCTGGTCCGAAAAAATATTCACAGGGCTCCACCCCATTTGCATCGGCGCATTATCCGTCAATCCCACGGCGATTACGCCGGGAATCGTCTGCATCGCATCGGTCATGCGCTTTTGCATGGCCGGGATTTCATCGTCTTGATAGCCTGACATCTGCAGATCCGTATCCACCAGCAGAGTGTTTTGCGGATCGAAACCGAAATTGGTATGCAGCGAGCGCATCAATCCGCGCACCGCAACCATCGAAGATGTCACCAGCACCGCGCATATCGCGATCTGCACCACGAGCAAAACGTCGCGCACCGCGATTCCGCGTCCGATCCGCGCCGTCGATCCCGCCTTGACCATCTCGTACGGATTGGTGCGCAACACCTGCCTCATCGGCACCGCGCCAAAAAGTAATCCGCTGATCAGCGCCAGCAGCAATGCCACCACGTACACATTCGCGTCCGGGTTCACCGGAATGTTCATCGGGAATTGCGGAAATGGCTTCCACCCACTCAGCCAGTGCAACATCATCACGCCGCCCCATAATCCGGCAGCGCCTCCGGCAAGCGAAATCAAAACAGCCTCGGTAAACATTGCCGCAAAATCCGCGAGCGGCTCGAACCCAGCGCCAGTCGCAGCGCAACCTCCCGCGATCGATCCGCGGCACGCGCCGCGAACAGGCTGCCCAAATTCGCACACGCAGCCAGCAGAATCAATCCCGCCAGTAGCATCAACCCCGCAAGAAACGCTCGTACCGCCGGGGCGAAGAAATTCCCATGCAACCCCGGCCGCACCAGGCTGAAGCTCGCCTGATCATCTTCCTTGGGATACGCCTTGTCAAGATACGCGCCGATCGAACTCAAATCCGCCTCCGCCTGTTCCCGTCGTCACCCCCGGCTTCAGATGGCCCAGCATCTCGAATACCCAACGCGTTTCCACGCGCACTCAGATCGATCCAACTCCATCGGTCTGCTGCTCATTCACCAGCGGCATAAAGAAATCGGGAGAGAAAAACAACAGCGTTCCCATAAACTCTGGCGGCGCCACTCCGAGAATCGTGAATGGATGCTTATTCACGCGCACCACGCGCCCCACCACGCCACGATCATCTTGAAAATAGCTATGCCAATACGCGTAGGTCAGCACAATATACGGAGCGCTGTTCAGGCCATGCTCATCCGACGCGTGGAAAAAGCGGCCGAGATACGGCTGAATGCGCTAATACATCGAAATAGTTTCCGCTTATTTCATAGAGCCAGACGCGAGGCTGGATTTTTGCCCGTATCTAATCGCCACGCCAGAGTTGTTATAAGCTGCCAGGCCATCGAAACTCCGATTACGATCGCGCAGATCGACATAATCCGGATACGACTGCGACAATATACGGATCCTTGCCCCGCTGCAACGAATAAAGATCCTGCGAGTGCGGCACATTTAATGGCCGAATGAAACAATCCATTCAGTACCGCAAACACCACTGAATTCGCGCCGATGGCCAATGCCAGGGTTGCAACCGCAGCGATTGCAAATCCCGGCGACTTCCGCAGTACGCGCCCGCTGAAGCGCACATCCTGCACCGCCGTCTGCACAAAATTCCCGCCCAATGCTTCGTAGCTTTCCTCCTTATAGCGTTCGCGCGCGCCAAACTCGATGCGCGCCCTCCGCTCTGCCTCCGCTCGATCCATCCCGCCGAGTTCCAAATCGTCCGCGCGGTGTTCAATATGCGAACCAAGCTCCGCATCTACGTCTTCCGAGATTTCTGCACGGCGAAATAGCCTCAACATCGCGGATCGAAAATATCCCGGCAGATTCATACTTCCTCCGGCCGTGCAGCAAGAGCCGACGTCATCGCAGCGGCGAGACGGTTCCACCCATCCTGCTCCTCGCGCAACCGCTTCCGCCCCGCCGCCGTAAGCTCATAAAACTTGGCGCGGCGATTGTTATCGGAGATTCCCCAGTCCGCCTTCAGCAATCCCTGCCGCACCAGCCGAAACAGCGCCGGATACAGCGCCCCTTGCTCAATCAGCAGAGCGCTGCCCGAGATTTGCCCAATCCGCAGCAGCACCCCATAGCCATGCAAAGGGCCGAGAGAGACGGCCTTCAAGATAAGAAGATCGAGTGTTCCGGGAAGCAGCTGCGCCTGGTCGCCCATGATGGTGGTTCTCCTAAGGTGATTAGGAGATTAGCCCCACTCTCCTAAGCTGTCAAGGAGAAAGAAGCTACGTTGTGACGAACTGTTAAGTAAAAGATTTCACATGAATTGGAACAGCCGGGTGCCCCATCCAAGCTTGCTTGGGTGGGATCGATGCCTCGCTTCGCACGAAACCGGATACCCCACGGAACAGCCGGGTGCCGGGTGCCCCATCCAAGCTCTGCTTGGGTGGGATCGATGCCTCGCTTCGCACGAAACCGGATGCCCACGGAACAGCCGGGTGCCGGGTGCCCCATCCAAGCTTGCTTGGGTGGGATCGATGCCTCGCTTCGCACGAAACCGGATGCCCACGGAACAGCCGGGTGCCGGGTGCCCCATCCAAGCTTGCTTGGGTGGGACCGATGCCTCGCTTCGCACGAAACCGGATGCCCACGGAACAGCCGGGTGCCGGGTGCCCCATCCAAGCTTGCTTGGGTGGGACCGATGCCTCGCTTCGCACGAAACCGGATGCCCACGGAACAGCCGGGTGCCCCATCCAAGCTTGCTTGGGTGGGATCGATGCCTCGCTTCGCACGAAACCGGATGCCCACGGAACAGCCGGGTGCCCCATCCAAGCTTGCTTGGGTGGGATCGATGCCTCGCTTCGCACGAAACCGGATGCCCACGGAACAGCCGGGTGCCCCATCCAAGCTTGCTTGGGTGGGATCGATGCCTCGCTTCGCACGAAACCGGATGCCCACGGAACAGCCGGGTGCCGGGTGCCCCATCCAAGCTTGCTTGGGTGGGATCGATGCCTCGCTTCGCACGAAACCGGATACCCACGGAACAGCCGGGTGCCGGGTGCCCCATCCAAGCTTGCTTGGGTGGGATCGATGCCTCGCTTCGCACGAAACCGGATGCCCACGGAACAGCCGGGTGCCGGGTGCCCCATCCAAGCTTGCTTGGGTGGGATCGATGCCTCGCTTCGCACGAAACCGGATGCCCACGGAACAGCCGGGTGCCGGGTGCCCCATCCAAGCTTGCTTGGGTGGGATCGATGCCTCGCTTCGCACGAAACCGGATGCCCACGGAACAGCCGGGTGCCGGGTGCCCCATCCAAGCTTGCTTGGGTGGGACCGATGCCTCGCTTCGCACGAAACCGGATGCCCACCGAGGAGCTCCTTCAGCGGTTCGAGCAGCTTTGCGGCGTCTTCACCCCCGCCACCACCACCCATCCGTTATCGGCCCCGGGGTGCGTCGAACAATGCACATCATGCACGCCCGCCGCCCAGAATCCGTGCGAAATGTATCCCTGCCCATACGCGAACACGGGATCGTTCGCCTGCGCCGTCACCACACCATCCAGGTCGTCATTCACCACAATCTGCACGTTCACTGTCTGTCCGTTCGGCAAGGGCGCAGCGATCGTTGTGATGTGATGACTTCCATGCGGCCCGCCGCGATGCACTCGCGTCCGCTCGATCGCCGTACCGCACACCAGGATGTTGTCCACATCGCGGCGCGTCCCCGAAGCGATCAGGTCTGCCATGCCCTGGTTCACCTGCGCAGTGCACCGCAAGGGAACAGGCACGTTTCGTGCCGCCAACGCCGGCCGCACAGCGAAACCCAGAACCAACAACACCGCACATCCAATCGCGTATCTCATGGGCAAACTCCGATCCTCCTTCTGACGACCACCCGATTCTAGCCTCACCCCCCGGTGTGCCCCATCCAAGCTTTGCTTGGGTGGGATCGATGCCTCAAACTGCACCGGCCTTCGCGCTGGGTGCGCATTCTTGCGTTTCGAGTAAACCCCGCCTCTGTTGGCGCCCCCAACCCGCCAAATGCTAGCCTTCTCCCAAATGCCGTTCGCGACAACCACCGAAGCGGGCGTCCCCATCCAGGGCCCCAGCGCCACGCTCCTCTACGACGACTGGTATCCTGCCCTGCGCACCGACACGTTGCGCAAGGGCAAACTGGCCACAGCCATGCTGCTCAATCTTCCCCTGGTGCTTGGAAGGTTGAAGAGCGGGAAGCTCTTCGCCATGCGCGACAGTTGCCCGCACCGCGGCATTCCCCTCAGCGAAGGATGGTTCAACGGCGACCGCGTCACCTGCCGCTATCACGGATGGGAGTTCGAGCCTTGCAGTGGCCGCTGCGAGCTCATCCCTTCGCTCTCCAGCCACGACCATCTCGACGCGACCAAGATTTACGCCACCGCCTTTCCCTGCGAAGAACGAGACGGCCACGCCTGGGTCTTTGTTCCCGGCCCGGGCTCGGGGAAACATGCGCAGGGCGCGAAGCCTCGCGCAGTACCCGAATTGGCAAAATTCGGCCCCCGCTACCGCACCGCCTTCCTCACCGCCGACCTTCCCTGCAATGTCGATCACGGCATCATCGGCCTCATGGACCCCGCCCATGGACCCTTCGTCCATCAGGCATGGTGGTGGCGCAGCCGCGCCAGCATCCGCGAAAAGACCAAGCGCTTCGAGCCCATCCCTGAAGGCTTCCGCATGAGCGCCCACGCGCCCAGCGCCAACTCCGCCCCCTACAAGCTCCTCGGCGTCTACGGCCAACCCGTCGAAACCACCATCGACTTCACGCTGCCCAATCGCCGCACCGAGATCATTCGCGCGGCGACAAATGGTTCTCCTCGCTCACCACCGTCACTCCCGTCACCGCGTCCACTTGCCGCATCGACGTCATCGCCGCATGGAACGTCTTCTACTACGTCCCATTCCTCACGCCCATTGCCAAATTCTTCGGAGCGAAATTCGTCCGTCAGGATCAGATCACCATGATCCAGCAGGCCGAAGGCCTCAAGCACAATCCCAGCCTCATGTTGATTGACGACGCCGACAAGCCCGCAAAATGGTATTTCGCATTGAAGCAAGCCCGCCTCGACGCCGCAGCCAACGGCACACCACCCAGACACCCCATGGACGGCCCCGTCGAACTCCACTGGCGCTCCTGAGCGATCGGAGCGTAGCGGAGAGAGTCGAAGGATCTGCGGTTGTCGATGCGCCGCATGTCATGCACGAACCCGGGTGCCCCATCCAAGCTTGCTTGGGTGGGATCGATGCCTCGATCCGCACCAAACCGGATGCCCCACGGAACCGCCGGGTGCCCCATCCAAGCTTGCTTGGGTGGGATCGATGCCTCGATCCGCACCAAACCGAATGCCTCACGGAACCGCCGGGTGCCCCATCCAAGCTTGCTTGGGTGGGACCGATGCCTCGATCCGCACCAAACCGGATGCCCCACGGAACCGCCGGGTGCCCCATCCAAGCTTGCTTGGGTGGGATCGATGCCTCGATCCGCACCAAACCGGATGCCCCACGGAACCGCCGGGTGCCCCATCCAAGCTTGCTTGGGTGGGACCGATGCCTCGATCCGCACCAAACCGAATGCCCCACGGAACCGCCGGGTGCCCCATCCAAGCTTGCTTGGGTGGGACCGATGCCTCGATCCGCACCAAACCGGATGCCCCACGGAACCGCCGGGTGCCCCATCCAAGCTTGCTTGGGTGGGACCGATGCCTCGATCCGCACCAAACCGAATGCCCCACCGAACCGCCGGGTGCCCCATCCAAGCTTGCTTGGGTGGGACCGATGCCTCGATCCGCACCAAACCGAATGCCCCACCGAACCGCCGGGTGCCCCATCCTAGCTTTGCTAGGGTGGGAACGCACTCTCCCGTCCGCTGTACCCCCAAAAGGCAAGGGCCAAAGATCCTCCGATCCTCGGCCCGCAAATCCTCTCAGAGCTGGTGTCCTATCCCGCCTGCGCCTCGTCGTTTTCCGCCGCATCGTCTTCCTCGTCCTCACCCTCGACGGAAATGCGCAGCGAGCGCAGAAAATTCACATCGTTCTTTGTAAAAGGCGCACCTTCAGCCCCGCCTTCCGTGCCTGGCTCGGCGTCCTCGGTCTCCTTGGTCGCAACCTCGTTCAGGCCGATCGTCGCCTCCAGCATCAGCAACACATCGAAGCCGTGCCGCCGTATGTCCTGCACAACTCCCGCGATCTGCTCGCTCTCAATCACCGATTCGTGGATCGCTTCGCCAAGTTGTTGGATCAATTCGCGCAGCTTTGATGTCACTTAAGCCTCCAGAACGTCGGCCAGCGCGACCTCATGCGCAGGGAGCGGCGTGGATTGTTCTACCTTACTGCCACAGCGGGCCGGGAGCAACTTAGAGTGCACTGAAATTCGTGCAAAGCAGGGCCCCAGCCCCACTGTTACCATCATATCGAAATGAGACCTGAGACCTTCGGTCGCGTACTCGGAATCGGGTTACGAGTGGCGGGCCGCGTCGCCGGCCAGCGCATCGGCGCCGCCGCGCAACCAACACCCTCCACTTCTGATCCATCGCCTCAGAGCCCCGGGGCCAACGCCACGGTTGCACAGCGTTCCGGCAAAGCCAGCGCAGGCCTGGCACGCGGTGTAGGCGGATTTCTCAAGCCCTTCCGCCGAGTCGGCGGCATTCTCTGGCTTGAAGTCACGGGCGTCTTCTTCTTCCTGCCCGTTCTGGTCTTCACACCCACGCTCTGGCGCACACGCTTCAGCTATGCACACGGTCCGGACCACCGCACCTTCATCGCCTCCGCCGTGGTCGTCGTGATCTTTTTCTATCTTGGCGTCAGCTCTTTCTGGCGCGCCCGCCGCAAATAGCCGTAGTGAATCCGCTCTGACCTGGCGCATCGAGCGCTGCCGCTTTTACGCAGCATCCCGATCGCGTCGAACGACGATCCACGCCACCACGCCAACCAGCACAACGCCCACAAGAAACGTCCCAAAGCCTCCGTCCGGGGCGCCATGTAAACCACTCATCCGAACCCAGCTCATCACGGCCAGCGTGTGCGTCATCGCCATCGTCGCTTCCTCGCATCGGCCCGCGCTCACACAGAGCCGTACGCATTGAGACACTGACGATCCCGCTTAGTTTCTCTGTAAAACGACGGAAAGCAATCCAGGAAGAAAGGCCGTGCTTCAATTCCGCTTCCCGCCCCAGCGCGGTGCAATTGCGTAATTCAACTGCACCAGCACAATCGCCGCAATGCTCACCCAGGTATGGATGAAGCACAGCACGGCCCCCGCCGCATAGAGCGACTGCGCAATCAAAATGCGCCGGCAAATGCTCCCGCGAACCTCTTCCGGCGTATCCGTCTTGATCAGCCCCCCATGCGTCGCGTACGCCCAGCTCCAATACAGCATCGCACCAGGAACAAAAATGTTCAGCCAGTACAATCCCAGCGCCAGCCTGTATTCAATGAACTCTGCCAGCAGGCGCGTCGACAAGGGCATCAGCGTGATCGAGAAAAGAAATCCAAGATGAATCCACGTCAGGTCGCGTGTACCTTCGCCAATGTGGTTGAGCTGCGTCTGCTGGCCGGCCCAGAAAATCCCCAGCGTCAGAAAGCTCATGCCATAGGTCAGCCACTGCGGTCCCATCGCGCACAACGCCGCCGCCAACTCCCGTTCGCTATGAACTTGGACGGCCGTGGGAATGTGCAGATCGAGCACCAGCAGCGTCATCGCCACAGCGAAAATCCCGTCGCTCAGCGCCGCCAGCCGCTCAAGATTCCGTCCCTGAATCCGGTTGTAAAGTCCCATCCTGTCGTCCACCACACTCCTTCTCCCCACAGCCGTGTCATCCTGAATGGAGCGCTTTCGGGGACCCAACGAACACTCAGTTCGTTGGGTCGAGCGGAGTGAAGGACCCGCTGTTCCTGTGAACTCTGATCTGCTTCCTACGCGTGTCTGGCCCGCGTCAGATGCCACACCGCAAGCCCCAGCGCCAGCACCCCCAGCCCAAACGCCAAAAGCGCCTCGCGCCCCGTATGAATCTTCCACCCACGATAAAACGCCACGCCTGCAGCCAAAAGCATGAGCATGCCTCGCGCCTGTTCCATCTGCTCACCTCAAGTGCGCATCGCGCAACCCAATGTTGATTCGCTCCGCGTTTGACCCCGCCCTGTACACGTCCCTATCGTGGATAAAGGGTACAGTAAGGCTCCGCTCTGAAAGGAACACCCATGGCCACGTCCTCCACACCTGTCGCGCCCGCGCTCAAGAAAACCGCACTCAACGCCACACACCGCGCGCTCAAGGCCAAAATGGTCGACTTCGGTGGATGGGACATGCCCGTCGAATATCCTTGTCCAGGTGGAGGGTTGATCGCTGAGCACATGGCCGTCCGCACCGCCGTCGGCCTCTTCGACGTCAGCCACATGGGCGAGATTCAATTCCGCGGCCCTGGCTCCCTCGCCGCCGTGCAGCACATCACCATGAACGACGCCTCCCGCCTCAAAGACGGCCAGGCCCACTACTCAGCGCTCCTCACACCCCAGGGCACATTTATCGATGACATCCTCGTCCATCGCCTCGGCGACAACGATTACCTGCTCGTCGTCAACGCCGGCACCACCGAAAAGGATCTTGCCTGGATTAGGAAGCAAGCCGGCACGTTTCCTGGAATCCACATCAACGATTACTCCAGCTATTATTCCCAGCTGGCACTGCAAGGCCCGCGCGCCCTCGAGACCTTGCAGAAACTCACCAAGGTCGATTTGGCCGCCATCAAGAATTACTGGTTCACCTGGGGACAGGTCGCCGGCGTCTACAACGTCCTCATCGCCCGCACCGGCTACAGCGGCGAAGACGGCTTCGAAGTCTATATCCCTTCCGACGAAGCCACCACGGTAAAGATGTGGAACGCACTCCTCGACGCTGGCGCCGAGTTCGGCATCCGCCCCTGCGGTCTTGGCGCACGCAACACCCTTCGCCTCGAGGCCGGCATGAGTCTCTACGGCCACGAAATCTCAGAGAACATCGACGTCCTCGAAGCCGGCCTGGATCGCTGGCTCAAATTGGACAAAGGAGATTTTCTGGGAAGAGAAGCGCTTCTCAAAGTGCAGGCAAGCGGCGGCCCGCAACGCAAGGTCGTTGGCCTCGCAATGATCGATCGCGGCATCGCCCGCGACGGTTACTGCGTCCTGTCTTTGGACGGCGAACAAATCGGCACAGTGACATCCGGCTCGCCCGCACCCTTCCTCAAGACCAACATCGCCATGGCCCTGGTGCCGGCAAGCGCGGCAGCGTCGGGCAGAGACGTCCTCATCGACGTACGCGGCAACCGCGTCAGAGCAAAGCAGGTCCCTCTACCTTTCTACAAGCGGCCAAAGAAACCTACGCTTTAAAGAGAGGCGGCTTTAGACCCAGAAAATGCTTGTCCGCAAAATCGGCTCACTTCAAGCCCTGAGGCAGGGGCACACCAATCTCAGCCGCAACCAAGCGCGCCTCGGCAAGCCGGCGCCCAGCATCCACCACATCCGCAATCAGTTGGCCGAACGCTAATTCATCCAGCCATGGGCGCGAACCCGGCCCGAGCGACGACGCCTTCTCTGACAGCAAAACCCGCGTTAATTGTTCCA
Source organism: uncultured Acidobacteriaceae bacterium (assembly GCA_963810545.1). GTDB lineage: Bacteria > Acidobacteriota > Terriglobia > Terriglobales > Acidobacteriaceae > Telmatobacter. The sequence continues at coordinate 1,062,710 of CAWENE010000001.1, read as the reverse complement.
GCTGAAAGGCAGCCTGGTTCAGCTGTGCCTTCGTCGCCTCCAGGTGCGATTTCAGTTCCTCACACCGAAGCAGAACGGCAGTAGCGGATTCGGGGATAGCAAAGCCCGTCATCGATTCTCCGGGACACAAATATTCTCTGACGGACGTTCGTTCTTTGTTGAGATGCCTGTGCCTGGTATCGGGCTGCCAGTGAACCGCCTCCGGTTGGTTGGAAAACCCATCAATCTTTCGTAAAGACGAGCCCGGTTTTATCGCATCAAGCCCGCGTTGCATCTCCTCGCATCGCGGAGAGACAGTTCAGAGTTCTGAGTTCAAAGTTTTACCTGCATGCTGTGGAACTATGAACTAAGAACTCAGAACTACGAACTGCCCTTCACACCGGCAGCGGGTTCCGCTCCGGAAAGTTCCTCTGGTGCCAGTAAGGATAAGCCGGCGTGACCGCACTGGCCTTGTCAAGCTGAGCCACCTGTTCCGCGGTCAGGTTCCATCCTTCCGCCGCCAGGTTCTGCTTTAACTGCTCCTCATTCCGCGCGCCCACAATCACGGACGAAACGGTTGGCCGCTGCAGCACCCAGTTCAATGCGATTTGCGGAACCGTCTTGCCCGTTTCCTTGGCCACGGCGTCCAGCGCATCCACGACCGTGTACAAATATTCGCCGGGCATCTGCGGTCCACCCTCCGCTGCCTTGTGCAGCCGGCTCACGTCAGGCATCGGTTGCCCGCGCCGGATCTTCCCCGTCAGCCGTCCCCATCCCAGCGGACTCCACACCAGCGCGCCCACTTTCTGATCGAGTCCAAGCGGCATCAACTCCCACTCGTAGTCCCGCCCGATCAGCGAGTAGTAAACCTGGTGCCCGACAAACCGGGTCCACCCATAGCGATCGGCCACCGCCAGCGACTTCATCAAATGCCAGCCCGAAAAATTCGATGCCGCGATGTAGCGCACCTTGCCTTCGCGCACAAACTGGTTCAGCGTGTCCTGCACTTCATCAATCGGCGTGAGCGCATCGAACGCATGCATGTGGTAGATGTCCACATGATCCGTTCCCAGCCTCTTGAGGCTCGCCTCAAGCGCGCGCCGCAAATGATAGCGGGACGTTCCACGATCGTTCGGCCCCTCGCCCATGGGAAAGTAGGCCTTCGTCGAGATGAGTACGCCGTCGCGCTTCGCCCCCAGCGCCCTGCCCAGGATCTCCTCCGAGCGCCCGTTCGAATAACCGTCCGCCGTATCGAACAGGTTTACCCCCGCCTCAATGCAAAGATCGATCAGCCGGCTCGCCTCAGCGACATCCGTGTTGCCCCACGCCTTGAAAAACTCATTGCCGCCGCCAAACGTCGCAGCGCCAAAACTCAATGCGGAAACCTTGAGGCCCGAGCCTCCCAGCAATCTGTATTCCATGCCGTTTAGAATGCGACAACCCCAGCCCGGATGCAAATGCCCCGTACCGTTCTTCGTTCAGAGTTTTTAGGTTCTCAGTTTTCCCGGCCCATGCCGCAACGTTCTCAGATCGACCTGCCAACTGTTCACGACGAACTAAGAACTCTGAACTAAGAACTCACTCCTACCTTTCCGCACTGTCGATCGTGTTTCTTCCGTGGAACACATGCCGATTGATGTCCGGCCAAAACTCGCGGGCTAGATAGGAGGCTGCATCGATCCCGAGATCCACACCCCACTCCGATGCCGTGTTGGAAAAGCTGCGCTCGCGCGACGGATAGTACAAGCTCGACAGCCCCGCCGACGCGCCCGCACCGGCTATTTCACTGATGTTGAATGTCTCATTGCCGGCATCGTTCCGCGTGATCACAACCCGGCTCAAGGCGTAGCCGGTTCTCTTTGCAAATCCCCCGCGCCCCAGTGTGTAGTAACGGGTATCCTCGCGGGTGATCACCGGCACGATGAATTCCACCATGTAGTTCTCACTCGTCTGGTCGACTGCAGCATGCCAGAAATACCGTGCGTAACCGGCTGCCCCCTGGTGGAACTCGGGATAGGCGTCGGAAGCCATCGAATAGCCGGCAATCACGCCGGGGATGATGATGGACGAGTAATCGAACGAATCCTGCGTCGCTTCCATGAATTTATCCTCCACGGACTGCGGCGGCAGCGTCTCATCGGTGCTGACCGAACGGAAGTTGGGAATGATGCCGAGAATGCGCTTGGTCTGCGGCAAACGCTCTTCAACCATCGGGTCGCTGGCCTTCTGCGCAGGGGATTGAGCACTCTGCGGCGCATCCGGCAACGCAGCACTCGAACTGGTGCCGCTCGTGCTCGATGCCTGTTCAGCAAGCCCCGCCGTGGACAAAGCCACAACGCAATTCACAAGCACGAACAAAGGAGCGATCCGAACAATCCATGCGATGAGCGATGCGCGGGACCATCGCCCGACGCGCCCGGCAGAGGATTCCAGGGGGAACCAGGAATTCAGTGTCATTTTTATTGGACCGCCAACCGGCTGGAAAGATTCATTCCTCCGCCAGAAATGAAGAGAATTTCATGCGGGTTGGTTCTCTCAACCTCCGATCTTGATTCCTAAAAAGTACCGCGCATTTGCCGTTGAGTCTCCATCATTTCCCGTGCTAGACTCCTCGCACTCCCCGCGCGGAAACAATTCATCCCCCGCTTTCAAATCTGGATCGAGGTTCGCGAGATGGCTTCTGTGTCTGAAGGCGCTCTTCCACGCCCGTTCAACGCAATCACGGGCCGCAATGGGTTCGTCGACAGGTATTTTTACCTCGGCATGTCGCTGCTCATTGCCGCGATCGTGGTGTCGGGATTCAGCCGGACAGTGAACGACAATCTCCTCCATCCTCCCGTGCCGCGCCCCTTGATTCTCTGGTTTCACGCCGCGGCATTCTCAGGATGGGTGGCCTTTTTCATCTTTCAGTCTGCGCTGGTGCGCACCCACAACGTGAAGTGGCATCGCTTCTTCGGTTGGTTTGGAGCGGCGCTGGGCGCGGTGATGGTTCCGCTTGGCGTGGTCACATCCATCATCATGGGACGCTTTGATACCTATCAGAAGCACGAGCCAGGCGCGGATGCTTTTCTGATCGTTCCGTTCTACGACATGGTTGCCTTCGCTGCGTTCTTCGGCCTCGCCGTCTGGTGCCGCAAAAAGCCCGAATTGCATCGCCGGCTTATCTTCATTGCGACTTGCGGGCTGCTGGACGCAGCCTTTGGCCGCTACGACTATATCTTCAACCACGGCCTCTTTTTTTGGTGCTTGGATGGCGTCATTCTCCTCGGCGTGTTGCGCGACGTCATCGTGAACCGCCGCATCCACAAGGTGTATCTCTATGCGCTTCCCAGTTTGATCGTCATCCAGGCCTTTGTGACTTACACCTGGTTGGGCGCTTCGGGCTGGTGGGTTCACATCGGCCGAGCAATTCTGGAATAGGCTTCGCATTTCTCCGCCTCCATCCGAACGGGCTGGGAAGGCAACAAGCCCACCCCAACAGGTTGTCCCAATCGACCGAACACAGGGATGGAGGGTCAAAGAAGCAGTGATGTTTTATGTTGCTTCAGCAAGCACGAACGACGGCGGCCCAGGGGTTCCTGTTTTTGAGACTGCGGGGAGCAACAGGTCCTGACACCCTATTTGGGCTTCAGATTCAATCCGAATACCAACGGATCACCCAGGACACGACGATAATAATCCTCGGTCGGCGATGGGTTGTAAATCGGTCCGCTGTCCCCGGCTGCCGTTAGCTTCGCCCACCGCGGATTGCTCTGATCGGCTGGCCCATACTGCGTGAAGGTGAAAGTGTGCCACGGCCACACGCGCATGTAGTCCGTCAGCACTTGCGGCACATGGTCCGTCTCTCTGAGGATAAACCCGTAAATCCTCACCAGCGCCAGCGGAGGAATCATCGCCGGATCGATCCGCAGGCCAGCCACAAAATCCCCGCCCCCGGTTTGCGAAACCGCCATGATCCGGCAGTCACTCGACCCGTCAAAGTACCGGTGCTCCACCAGCAGCTGCACATTCCCACCCGTCTGGATCGGCGGCGTCACTCCGCGCACGATTCCAAACCAGGCAATGTACTTCCCAACTTTCCCGTGAATGGAATAGGGGTCTCCCCCCGCCCCATTCACCGTCTCGGCCTTGCTCACATTGTTAAGGTAGTTTTTCTCGACACTGTTCGGCGTGTAGGCGCAAGTGCCGGAAGCGCCCGACAGCCGAATCGGTTCTACATCGACACGGGTCTGCCCCGCCACGGGGACGGTCAGCGCACACCCCACGATCAACGCCACGGCACCCAACCGCATCCGAGCCTTCTCCAGAGTTCCACCTCGAAGACGGTACGAATTGTAGATACCCCGTGAAACAGCAGTAAAGACAATCCGCACCGCCCCTAACATCAAGGTAACCGCCCAAAAAGTGCTATTGTTTTCGCTCCTTCGGCCGGCATCCGCTCCGACAAAGCGGGCTTGTTTCCAGCTCAAAATGTAGCTACAATTAAATAATTGCTTGTTTGGGATGAGCCAAAGCGAAAGCGTGTGACCTCATTCCCGCCGGCCAGCCGAGAGGAGCGGAAACAGCATGAAGAAGATGCAAAGTGAAACGGACTGGGGCCGCGTGAAGGCTCTCCGGGAAAGCGACCAAATCCCCTACGCGCCGGAAGACGGCCTTTACGATCCCAATGATGCCGAAGCCGCACGTGAATGGTTCGCTCAGGCCGATCTGATGCGCAAAAGCAAGGTCGTGCGCCGGGGCAAACGCGGCCCACAAAAGACGCCGACGAAGAAACTCGTCTCGCTGCGCCTCTCGCCCGAGGTGATTGAGCACTTCAAATCGGCCGGCCCCGGCTGGCAAACCCGCATCGACAGCACCCTGCTGAAGTCAATCAAGAAGAGAGCATCGATGATCGGGATTCCGCCGATCGATGCCATCTCAATGCATTGAAGCGTACGGGCTTCAGCCCGTCCCTAATTCACAGCCGATCCTTCCCAGTTGTCATCCTGAGCGGAGCACGCTGGGGGCCCCGCAAACGAGTCATCGTTTGTGGGGTAAGCGGAGCGAAGGATCTGCTTTTGCATTTTTGATTCGATGTAACTGTAAGTCGCATAGCTCGCTAAGAATTCACAAACATCCCTTATTGCAGAGACTCCGCACCTTTTTGCGCTTCCGCCAATTGCCACGCAGCAATGGCAAGCCAGTAGTAATCAAGGGGAGAAGCTTCTCGATTGCAGCGACGGCAATCGAAACCTCTTTCCACTCCGCTTTCTTCTGGTCGAGCACCCACTGTCTGTGTTCTTTCTTCCTATTCCAATGAAACGCGATCCAAGCAATCAATACACCGCCCGCAACCGGGATTACGATTTGGGCAATTAGCAGCAGGGACTTCCAGGGCGGCTCCGGCGCAGATTGCACACACTGGATCTGACTCGGCGCTTGTTGCACCGTATCCATAAGAATCGCAACTATCGCCACGCCGTGAAGTACCATCGCGCCCACCTTGTATCCTAAGAAGTTGCCGTAAAGGTTAGCATCATTATGAGTCCAACCCTGAAAGCCGTGCGGGGCACCCGCGACCTGCTCCCGCCGGAAACGGCCCTCTGGAACCGCATCGAGGCCACCGCCCGCGCCGTCTTCGCCCGCTACAACTTCGGCGAAATCCGCACCCCCATCTTCGAAGACACCGCTCTCTTCGCCCGCGGCGTCGGCGAAGAAACCGACATCGTCTCGAAGGAGATGTACACCTGGGAGGATCGCGCCCGCGCCCAATCCGAAAAGCCGCAGTCCCTCACCCTTCGCCCCGAAAACACCGCCGGCGTGGTCCGCGCCTACATCGAACACAAGCTCGGCGAAACCGGCCAATTGCAAAAGCTCTACTACATCGGCCCGCAGTTCCGCCGCGAGCGCCCCCAAAAAGGCCGCTACCGCCAGTTCTCGCAGATCGGCGCCGAAGTCATCGGCCCACCTTCCGCCGGCAGCGAATCCCCCCTCCGCGACGCCGAAGTCCTCGAAATGCTCGCCACCTTCCTCGACGAGCTCGGCATCACCGGCTGGACCCTCGAAATCAACTCCGTCGGGTCCTCCGCCGACCGCGAACGTTACAACGAGGTTCTTCGCGAAGCCCTCGTCCCCGTCGCGCCAAAAATGTGCGTAGACTGCCAGCGCCGCGCCGTCACCAACCCCCTGCGCGTCTTGGACTGCAAAGTCCCCGAAGACCAACCCCTCATCGACGCACTCCCAAAAATCGTCGACTCCCTCGACGACGCCTCCAAGGCCCACTTCGCCGCCGTCCTTGCCGCTCTCGATGCCGCCAGCGTCCCCTACACTCGCAATCACCGCCTGGTCCGCGGCCTCGACTACTACACCCGCACCACCTTCGAGTTCACCCACGGCGGCCTCGGCGCACAAAACGCCCTCCTCGGCGGCGGCCGCTACGACGGCCTCAGCGAAGCCATCGGCGGACCCAAGGCCCCCGGCATCGGCTTCGCCATGGGCGAAGATCGTCTCGTCCTGACCATCCAGACCCAGGAAAAGTTGGCCCCACCGCAGGTGGCGCAGGTGGTGGATGCATTCATCGCTCCACTCGGCGATCCAAAGATGAAGCAGCCCTCATGCGCATGAACGCAGCCGCCCTGGCCCTCGCCCGCGAACTCCGCCACGCCGGCCTCAGCATCGAACTCGGCGACGGCAGCTTCCGTCTCAAAAAGTCCTTCGAAACCGCCGACAAGGTCGCCCGCCGCATCGTCATCCTCGGCGAAGACGAACTCCAATCCGGTATCCTGACAGTGAAGGACTTCGCCTCAGGCACACAGACCAAAGTTCCGCGCACCGAACTGGTCGCGTTCCTGGCCAAGTGAAACCGCTCGCACTCACTCCGCATTGTCATCCTGAGCGGAGTGTGCTTGGGGCCCCGCTGGGTGCGGCAGCGCACAACGGGGTAAGCGGAGCGAAGGATCTGCTGTTGTAGTTTGTTTTGTAACAGGGCACGGCTTCAGCCGTGCCGAAAATGACAGTTGAAAACGATTGGGGCTTTAGCCCCTGAGGGAATATCGGCACGAGCCTTTGTGCCGAAGCCCAACAAAGGAATCTGGAATTGCTCGACTTCTTAGGTACTCTCGAACGCACCCACATGTGCGGCGACCTCCGCGCCGCCCACGCCGGCCAGCAAGTCGTCCTCATGGGCTGGGTCAACCGCCGTCGCGATCACGGCAACCTCATCTTCCTCGACCTGCGCGACCGCACCGGCATCGCCCAGGTCGTCCTCGACAAGGAGCTGACCCCCGAAGGCCACCTGAAAGGCGAGCAGGTCCGCCCCGAGTATGTCGTCGCCGCCGTCGGCAAGGTGAGCTTGCGCGACCCGGACGCTATCAATCCCAAAATGCCCACCGGCGAAATCGAGATCGAGGCCACCGAGATCCGCGTCCTCAACGACGCACGCCTCGCGCCCTTCTCCCCCGCGGAAGAAGCGATCCAGAACGAAGAAGTCCGCCTCAAATATCGTTACATCGATCTGCGCCGCGTTGAAATGCAGCGCAACTTCTGGCTACGCCACGAAATCACGCACGCCGTCCGCGAAAGCCTCGCCCAGCAAGGCTTCCTCGAGATCGAAACACCCGTCCTCAACAAGTCCACACCTGAAGGCGCCCGCGATTTTCTTGTCCCCAGTCGCGTCCATCCCGGCGAATTCTATGCGCTCCCACAGTCGCCGCAGATCTTCAAGCAGATCCTCATGATCTCCGGCTTCGATCGCTACTTCCAAATCGCCCGCTGCTTCCGCGATGAAGACCAGCGCGCCGATCGCCAACTCGAGTTCACGCAAGTCGATCTCGAAATGTCCTTCCCCCGCCGCGAGCACGTCTTCGGCGTCGTCGAAAAATTCTGCGCTGCCGCCTTCGCCGCCGCCGGCGTCACCCTGCCCACGCCTTTTCCGCGCATCACCTACGACGACTCGATGCGCCAATACGGCTCCGACAAGCCCGACCTACGCCTGCCCGGCCTCACCGATGTGCGCTCGGCATTCCCTGACGCAGCTCTGGCTACGCTGCAAATCGATCCCGCGCTCCCCGTCGTCGCTCTCCGCATTCCCAGCGTCGGCGAACTCAGCCGCAAGGAGCGCGAAGACAACCACCCGCTCTTCGATCAGAAAAAGGGCGCGAAATTCATCGACGACTTCAAGCGCCTCGCCAAGAGCTTTCCCGAATCCGCGGCCAAAGTCCGCGAACTGGCCGGCGCGTCCGACGCCGATTTCGTCATCATCGTTGCCGGCGATCCCGCCCACCACATCAAAGCCAGCGACACCAAGTTCGAAGGGCGCCTCTCCGAGCGCGAGATCAACGTCTACTCCGCCGCCGGCAACTTCCGCACCGAGCTGGCGAAGAAATACGCCGACAAGCACAAGGCTTTTCAGGTCACCGACGAAACCGTCCAAAGCGCCGACCCAAAGTCAGGCAAATCCATCGACGGCGCAAAAGCCTTTCACCCCATCTGGATCGTCGACTTTCCCATGTTCGAGTACGATCTCGCCACCGGCCACTGGATGCCCGCGCATCATCCCTTCACCGCGCCCTACGAAGCCGACATGGCCAACCTCGTCAGCGACCCCGCCTCCGTCCGCGCCGATTGCTACGACCTCGCTATGAACGGCCTCGAACTCGGCTCCGGCTCCATCCGTATCCACCGCAAAGATGTCCAGCAGCAGATATTCGCTTCGCTCGGCATCAGTGAAGAAGACGCGCGCAAGCGTTTCGGCTTCTTCCTCGACGCACTCGAATACGGCACGCCCCCCCACGGCGGCATCGCCCTCGGCCTCGACCGCATCGTCATGCTGCTCACAGGTGCGCCCAGCCTGCGCGAAGTCATCGCTTTCCCCAAGACCGCGAAAGCCATCGACCTCATGGCCGACGCCCCCACCACCGTAACCGAGCAGCAACTCAAGGAACTCCACATCCGCGTCGTCTCACGCAATTAATCGCGGTGCTCCAATCAGCACGGCCATGGGTGCCCCAGGTCTCGCTTCTGAGACCTGGGAAAGCACGAACTCGGACGCGTTCTCGCGCGGAAGCAGGGCCCCAGTGCCGCTGAATCCCTGGCCATTCTTGATGAATTGTCATCCTGAGAACCCGCACGTCTGGGCCCCCTGTCGCACTCGCGTGCGATAGGGGTAAGCGGGTCGAAGGATCTGCTGTTGCGCTCTTCCGCTTTACTCCAGCAAGGGGACCATCCTATACAAACAAACGTTGCGGAATTGCATTGATTCCAGATAGAAGGCATGGTAGCTTCGCGACCAAGCTTTTCGCTTCGGAGAACCTCATGTACGAATATCATGTCGATGCTTTTGCTCCTCCAGCGGCCGGGTGTGGGCAAAGCGATAAGGGCTGGGACGGCGCGCGCTGCGCGCAGTTCAAGGAGTTTCTCAACGCATACGCAAGGCAGGGCTGGAAACTGCATTCTTGCGAATATCGGTCGGTGATGGCGTCGACCGGGTGCAGTAAGGAGAAAGCGGCCTGGCTGGTTTGCGTCTTCGAACATCAGACCGCCGCATGATGATGCCAACGAGTGCACAAGTGCCATACTCCGCCCTCTCCCTGCCCGAAGAAGAGGAACCGGACGCAAGCGTCGCCTTGAATTGTCGCTCCAATCACGGCTCGAAGGTTTTCTCTCTGGCATGGCTGATCGTTCTCTTGATTCACTGCTATCGGATCCTTGTTCCCGATCGTTTCAAAAGACAATGCATCTATGTGCCCACATGCTCGCGCTATGCTATCGTCTGCCTTGAACGAGACGGCCTGATCAAAGGTCTCCGACAGGCGCGTGCTCGCATCGCGCGGTGCAATGGCGCTTTGTTTCATCCCAGGGTTGATCTACCCTGACTCGGATCGCACCAAGACTCGCAAGCATCGTGATGGCAACAGAGATCCGGGCGGACATTGCACTCTGAGAGTGGAAAGAAAACAGCAGGGTTCTGTGGGTGGGGAAATGAGTCGTATAGAAGAATAGCTATGCCCGATCCAGCTCCGCAAACATCTCGTTCAACACCACCCGAATCGGCATCCCCGGCACAACCAATTCACCGGTCCGCACTTCTTCAAGCCCCGCATCGGTAGACCGAAGAGCAATCCGCGCCTCCGGGTCGACGATCCAGATATGCTCAACGCCAAATTGGCGATACTCAGCGGCCTTCGCGCGCATCGCGGTCAGAGTATCTTCCGGCGAGAGAATCTCAATGGCAATCAATGGCGGCTGGGTAACATAGCGGTCGAACTTCTCACCCGAACGCACCACCAGCACATCCGGAACCCGGAATCGCCTCGATTGAGTTTGCGTGCGCAGTTCCGGAAATACCTCAACGCCCCAATCCGCCCGATTGATCGCAAATAGAACTGTAAGATATCGCTGAATAATTGAATGCTCTTTCTCGCCCAAGTTCCGTTCCTCGATCCGCCCATCCACAAATTCGCGGTCGGGGCTCCAGCTCGTCCGCAGGTATTCCCGGACGGTCCAGAGTTCTTCCGTATTGGGTAAGGTGGCCATGCCCCAATTATCCTCCAAATCAACTCCACGGGGCATCGGAACTCCGGCCTTTCGTAACCGATCATTGCCCGTCTAATCCCCCGTAGTCTCCGCCAACTGATCCTGCTGCCCGATCGCCTCACAGTCAATCGACAAACACTCGCCCAGCGCGCGGAAATCTTTCTCCCACTTGGGCCGTTCCTCCTCCGCCAGCGCCGTCAGCGCGTAACCCGAGCTGCGCAGAATCTCGTACCAGATGTTCTGCGCCTGCCATAAATTCAAATCGAAGGGCATCTCCGCCAGCCGGCGCGCCAGCGTCAACGCGCGATCCAGCGCCTCCAGTGACCCCACCGAAAGCTGCAACTCCACCATCGCCCGCTTCATCCGCTGATCCGCAATGTAACTCAGCGTCACCGTGTCCAGCGGGACCTGATCGGCCTTCGCCAGTTGCAGAAGCGACCGCATCGTCGCCACGTCGATCGGTTCGCCCTCCAGCGCGCGCCGCAAACCCGCATTGATCGCGAAACCCGCTGCCAGCGTCAGCGCCGGCGGCTTCGGCAGTCCCGCCTGCGACAAGAAGTGAAGCAGGCTCGCATGATCTTCATAAATATTCGTCAGCGAATTCTCGATATCCCATAGCGTCGAATTCAAAATCAGCTGCACAATCCGCCGTTGCTCATCGCTGAAGATCGAAGTCAGCGAATAATCCACGTGCCCGTAATACTTGTCGATCAGCCGGATCACATCCGGGAAATCCGCCTTCTGCACCTGGTCCGCTGCCGCCGCGGCAAAATCGTCAAATGCTTGAGCGTCGCTCTCCACATACGGCCTCACCGCCGCCGTAATGTTCTGATCCCCAAAATGCAATACCGCGAAACTGAAACTCCGCTGCTCGCCCGTGATCGCGCTCGCAATGTGCGCCCGCCCCAAGGCCAGCCGGCCCCGTCCCGACGTGTAAATATCGTAAGAAATGCGGCGCACCCCATAACAGAACAACTCCGTCTCTTCCCCAAACGAAGAAAACACGCTGCTGATCGCGTAATGCGCCGCTACCTGCTCCAGGCCCAGCTCCATCGGACGAATCTTCTCGTTGAAGATCCGTGCCCCGTCACCAGCGGCAGGCACATTCGATTTCGCCTCCGCCAGCCGCGCCACAAACGCCGCCTCCAGCCCCACTGCCTTGGCGCCGAACAACTCCTTCGCCAGCTGCAGCACGCGCGCGGCATATGCGATCACCTGCACCGTCTCGATTCCTGAAATATCGTCGAAGAACCATCCGCAGCTCGTGTACATCAGCTGCGCGTGCCGCTGCATCTCCATCAATTCGAGCGCCCGTACTCGCTCCCCGGCCGTCAGCCCATGGTTCTGGTGTTCCATCAAAAATAGGTCTGTCGATTCGTCCGTGCGATACAAAATCACATGGATGTAGCCGTCCCGTGCCGCCCACACATCCTTGAAGAGCTTCGCGCCCAATCCCTCCGTCAGCGGAGCAATCGCGTCCCGCAACTCGTCAAGCGCCTGGCGCAACGGCCCGCGCCACTCCTGGTTCCATCCCGGTTTCCCGCTGCTGCAACCGCAATTGGAGCGCCACCGCTCCACGCCATGCGCACAGCTCCACGACGTGTCTTCCACAATCTCGCATTCGTACTCCGGCGGAAACTGCGCCAGGTAATTCCCATAATTCGTCAGCTTGACGGTCTTGTCCTGCTCCAGCAGCCGGATCGCATACGCCAGTGCCATCTCCCCATGTTTGTGGTGATGCCCATACGACTCGCCATCCGTCGCCACATGCACCAGCTGCGGCTGCGTCCCTTCTTTGAATCCCGCCTTCAGGCGCGCCGCGAAATTCTCCCCCGAGTTCAGCAGTCCTTCAAACGCAATCGCACGCGACGTTGGCCCATCGTAAAAAAACACCCCCATCGATTTGCCCGAATCAAAACGCATCACGTACGGCCTCATCGTATCCACCGATGCATTCGGCGTATCCGTCCACGGCGGCTCTGCACTCGGTATCATCCCACCGTCGCTCGGCGCAGTCGCACTCGTCGCGGCTGCGCTCGGCTTAGTCAGTGGTCGAATACGCTTGCACTGGTGCGGCGCCAACAGCGTGAAGCGGATTCCATTCTCCGCCAGCAGTTCCAGCGTCTCCGTATCCGCCGCCGTCTCCGCCAGCCACATCCCGTCCGGCGGAGCGCCATAGTGATATTGATAGTCCGCAATCCCCCAGCGGATCTGCGTGATCCGATCGCGCCGGTTCGCCAGCGGCATAATGATGTGGTTGTACACCTGCGCCATCGCCGAGCTGTGGCCTTTGTAGCTGCGCCGGCTGCGCCGTTCCCCGTCCACAATCATCCGGTATGTGCGCGGTGCGTTGTCCCGCAACCAGCTCAACAACGTCGGCCCAAAGTTGAAGCTGATCCGCGCGTAGTTATTCACAATCCGCGTGATATGGTTTTTTTCGTTCTGGATGCGCGCCGCTCCATTGGTCGCGTAACACTCCGCGCAGATGCGCTCGTTCCAGTCGTGATACGGTGCGGCCGAATCCTGCGTCTCCACCGTTTCGAGCCACGGGTTCTCGCGCGGCGGCTGATAGAAATGCCCATGAATGCAGACAAAACGTTTGCTAGGGGCCATGAATCAATCCAATCAGAATCGAAGCGTCAATGCTCGTTCCGGTTTCGCAAATGCAACGCACATCGCATCTGCCACGGAAAGGAATAAGCTCAAATGCCTATTCTAGTGTCCTGACTCGAGAGTTCGCTTTCGATTGTCCTTCGTGGCGCAGCGATCTGCGCGAAAATGGGTGCCCGATGTCCCTGCTTTTTGGGGCATAGGAAAGCGATAAGCCTTCATCAGTCGCTTTGCGATTTTGCGAAGTCCAGGAAAGCCGTGCCCCCACCTTTCCGTTTTCTTATTGCGAAAACGAAAACGATGGGAAACCAGGGCAATCGCATGAAGGAATTATTATCCGGGGGGGGCCGGATCTGCCTGCCGCAAAATGGAGGGACGGCCTTCGTTCTCCCGGAGGGAGAACACGAGAATAGCCCAGGGTACAGCGCAGCGAAACCCTGGGACAGCATCCAGCATAGATTCGCGCGTCCCGGAGGGCCGCGTTGAACTTCCCATCGCAACCATGTTCTGCTCATGCGATTGCCCTGGGTAGGAAACCAACAAACCAAGATCAATCTCTCGAGCGAAGTCGAAGGCGACCCACGTTTGGACGAGTGGTTCGTCTCAATTCACGCGCCCGCCGCATTCGTCGCCTTCGCCAAATCGCACGCCCGCCACAAATACCAGCTCGCCACCGAGCGAAACGGCGCCCACTTCCGCCCCCGCCGAAACAGCACATCCGGCTTGGGCAAATCCGCTGCCTCCACCGGCCTCGTCTTCGGGAGCTTCAGAAACGTCAGCGCATAACCCTTGCGCACCCCGTAGTCCGTCACCGGCAACACGTCCGGACGCCCCAAACGGAAAATCAACAGCATCTCCACCGTCCACGAACCGATGCCGCGCACCTCGGTCAGCCTCTCCACAATATCCGCATCCGGCATCTTCATGATCGCGGCATGCGATGGCACCGTACCATCCAGTGTCTTCGCCGCCAGATCTTTCATGGCGCGAATCTTGTTTCCGGAAACCCCCGCCGCACGCAGCGCCTCGTCTGGCACATCAAGCAACAACCTTGGTGTAGGATCGCCGCCGAAATACTCCCGCACCCGCCGATGAATCGTCGCCGCCGCCTTCCCATTCAACTGCTGATAAAGGATCGCCTCCAGCAGCGACTCGAACGGCGAAGGCGATGAATCGAGAAGCATCTTGAACGCGCCCACGCGCTCGATCAGACCACCAAGCTTCGGATCGTTTTTTTTCAGATGCGCCACTGCCTCCTCAGCATCAAAAGGCAGCTTCCTCCGCGTCCGCGTTTCGTGCATCATAGGCGACCAGTGTATCGTGCGCTACTGCCGTGATGAAGCTGCACTGCGATCGCGATCCTTTGCCTTGTCGTCGATATCCCGCGGGTAGTAATCTCGTCTCTTCTCCGCTCCAGTGTCAGGCGCCTTATTGAAGACGAAATGAGTCTCTCTCCACTCAAAGCAGTTCCGCGCCGACACACGCCTTGAACGAGCACAATGACTGAATATACTCGCCTTAACGACCAGGCTGGAATGAGCAGAAAATGAGGAAGACGAACGCGCGCCGAATCTGTCTGCTATTGATGCTGCTAAGCGAGGCAATTTCCGTTTTTTGGGCAGTGACTGCAGAGGGTAGATATGGCAGCGTGGTAGATTTCCAGATCGTATACTTCGCCACGCGCTCTCTGTTTCAACATCGAGATCCCTATAACCTCGAGGAATTAAGACAAGTCTACGCGGCAGAGCAAAGAACGGCTCGCTCTGAATCGATCGACCGTCCAGAGGCTGTCGCGCCGCTTATCTATCTGCCGACAATTTTCCCAATCGTTGCTCCTTTCGCGCAGTTGCCATGGGAGATTGCGCACACCCTTTGGATGATTCTGCTCGTGGGAAGCGTCTTCCTTGCGGTATGCGTCATGTGGAGCCTCGCATCGCCAGATGCGCCCGGCGTCTCTCTCGCTTTTTGTTGTATCGCCCTTGCCAACTGCGAGGTTCTCTTTGGGACTGGTAATGCAGCGGGGATTGCCGTAAGCCTTTGCGTCATCGCCGTCTGGTGCTTTCTCCAGGGAAGGCTTGTGCCCGTCGGCGTCTTATGCCTCGCGGTAAGCCTTTGCATAAAGCCCAATGACGCGGGCTTTATTTGGCTCTATTTCTTGCTTGCCGGCGGTGTATATCGAAAGTATGCTCTGCAAACTCTGGCTCTGACTGGAGCGCTAGGCTTCCTGGCCATTTCATGGATCACCCAAACCTCTTCGCATTGGCTCATTGAGTGGCAGTCCAATCTGGCAGCCCTTTCGGCGCACGGTGTCGTCGCCGACCCGGGTCCAGCTTCCCCCGGGAGTGTCATCGACTTACAAGCAATCGTAAGCGTCTTCCGTGACGATCCGAGGATCTACAATCCCATCAGTTATCTTGCTTGCGCGCTATTTCTTTTGGTTTGGATTGCGATCACAATGCGATCCCATATTTCGAAAGCTACAGCAGTTCCACAATTGCAGTACCCGAAGCCACTCCCTCCGAGTGGCATTTTCCTTAAGAAAGAATTGTGGAACTGCTCTAGAGCCTGGGTCGCCCTCGCCGCGATTGCACCACTAATCCCCCTCCTGACCTATCATCAACGGTACGACGCGAAACTGGTTCTTCTCACCATCCCGGCCTGCGCCATCCTCTGGACCAAGGGTGACAAGATTGGACGCTTGGCAGTCGTGATGAACACTGCGGGGTTCATATTGACGAATGATATCCCTGCAGCCATTCTTCAACTCCTCGCCAGGCAGTTCCATATCGAACCGTCCGGGTTGGTGGGAAGGACGGCTACGATATTACTGATGCGACCAACCTCGTTGATATTGCTGGTGATGAGCGCATTCTATCTATGGATATATGGCTGGCGTGTTCAAACTTGGCAGCCACCCATGCCCTCACCTGAAAACGAAACAGTTCTTTAAGGAGCACTCAAGCCAATGAAAATGCGTCCTGGAACGCAAACAGGATTTCTGCTCTGCGGTAAGGAATGGATTGACGGCGAAGCCCTCGAAGTCCGCTCGCCGTGGGACCAGGGCCTCGTCGGTCGCGTCACCATCGCCACCCGCGCCGATGCCCGCCAGGCCGTCAATCATGCCGTCGCCAGCCTGCGCCGCACCCGCGCCCTTCCGCGCTGGAAGCGTCGCGAAATCCTCGAAGACATCGCCGCCGCGCTCCTCGAACAAAAGGACCGCTTCGCCCAGCTCATCGTCGCCGAGGCCGGCAAACCTCTCCGGCTCGCCCGTGGCGAGGTCGATCGCGCCGTCCTCACCTTCAAAACCGCTGCCGAAGAATCTGTCCGCCTCGGCGGCGAATCCATCCCGCTCGACCTCACCGAAGGCAACGAAAACCGCTGGGGCGTCGTGCAGCGTTTTCCCGTCGGTCCCGTCCTCGCCATCACGCCCTTCAATTTTCCTTTGAACCTCGTCGCGCACAAAGTTGCTCCGGCACTCGCCGCTGGCTGTCCGCTCATCCTCAAACCCGCTCCCCAAACGCCTTTCACCGCACTCGCCCTCGGCGAAATCATCCTCAAAGCCGGATGGCCCGAAGAAGCTCTCGCCATCCTCACCCTCTCCAACGCCGATACCGCATGGCTCGCCGAAAAGGAAGACCGCATCAAACTTGTCAGTTTCACCGGCTCCGCCAAAGTTGGCTGGGACATCAAAACCCACTCCGGCCGCAAGCGCGTTCTGCTTGAGCTAGGCGGCAACGCGGCTCTCATCATCCACGGCGACTGGCCCGACCTGGACGAAGCCGCTATTCGCACCGCGCACGCTGCCTTCGGGTACGCCGGCCAGTCCTGCATCAGCGTGCAACGCGTTTTCATCGAACGCCGCATCTTCCAGACTTTTGTCTGGAAACTCGTCGACGTTGCCGGCAAACTCGTCTCCGGCGACCCCGGCGACGAAGCCACCGAGGTCGGCCCCCTTGTTCGCTTAAGTGAAGCCGAGCGCGTCGAAACCTGGATCAAGGAAGCTGTCGATGCCGGCGCCAAGCTCGTCTCCGGCGGCGAACGCAAAAGCTCCCTCATCGAACCCGCTATCCTTAGCGGAACCCGGCCCGGCATGAAAATCCGCGACGAAGAGGTCTTCGGCCCCGTCGTCCTCGTCGAGCCTTACGAAGATTTCGAACAGGCCCTCGCCGACGTCAATCACTCAAAATACGGCCTCCAAGCCGGCCTGCTCACACGCGACGCCGGCCGCATCCTTACCGCCTATCGGGAGCTCGAAGTCGGCGCGCTCATCGTCGGCGACACTCCCAGCTGGCGCCTCGATCCCATGCCCTACGGCGGTGTCAAAGACTCCGGCCTCGGCCGCGAAGGCGTCCGCTCCGCCATCGAAGAAATGACCGAGCCGCGCATGCTCGTCCTCTCCGGCCTCAGCTGACAGACGAGGTCGCGTGGCCCTATCGACCCGATCTTCCGCTCGGCGACGGTGTGGACAGCTTTCGCTTCCGCCTCTTGCGCGCGAGAGATTCGATCCCGTCCAGAATGCACTCCAGGCCAAAGCCAACACCGCCGTTGGTGGGCTGTGTAAAAGCGCCAGACTCGATTGCCGACACCAGAGCGGGATAACGTTCGGGATGCTTCGCTGCAAGTTCCATCGTGATGCGCACCCACTGGTCCGCGGAGAGTCCCTTTGCCTCTCCTGCACGGAATTCCGCCTGACTGCGCACGTGTCCGATCAACACGTGGAAAGCGCCCATCTGTTCGCTCCCCACTAGGCCTGCGTCGCCAAGTGCGCTCAGCGCCACATCGAACCATGCCAATTCATTCGGCCCCATCACCCGGCGCCGCGCTGTCGCCGCCTGCAGAAACCATGGATGGTCCCGGTAAATCGATGAGCACGCCCGCGTCCACTCGGCAAGCCTCTGCCGCCACCCTTGTGCGCCTGACATTCGCGGCGGAAGCGGACCGCCGGCCGACTCAATCATCCGGTCAATCAACTCCTCCTTGCTGGAGAAATAGCGGTACAACGCCATCGTCGTGACGTTCACTTCGCGCGCGATCCGTTGCATCGAAACCGCGCCCAGCCCCTCGGCGTCAGCCACCCCAATCGCCGCGCGTGCAATCTGGTCGGCACTGAGTGCGGGTTTCGGCCCCCGGCTCGGGCGCTCTCGTTCATCCCATAGCGCCTTGACACTCCGCGGCAATTGGATCGGATTTTGTCTGCGTTTTCTGGCAGGCACTCGTGTCTCTCAGAGAAGAACTGATTCCGGATTCGATCATAGCGCCTCCTCTCGAACTTGCATCGGACAAATTGTGTATGTTATACACAATTTGGAGGCCCCACCATGCTCCTTTCCGTCCTGGCCGTGCTAGGCACCCTCCCCGTCCTCTCCGCTGCCGCGGTTCTGATTCACCGCAGGATGCGCCAGCAAACAATCGCCGCTGCCCTCCGCATTCACAGTGCCAACGGGATCGCCGAAGAATGCTACCTCCCCATCGGCGGCATCGAGCAGTGGATTGCCATCCGCGGCGACGACAGGTCCAACCCGGTCTTGCTCCTCGTCCATGGCGGTCCTGGCGCATCCTGCAGCATCTTCACACCACGAATCCGCACTTGGGAAAAGCACTTCACGATTGTGCAGTGGGATCAGCGCGGAAGCGGCAAGACCCTCGGCCACACCGGCAAACGCGCCACCGGCGTACTTACACTCGATCGCCTCACATGCGACGGCATCGAAGTCGCGGAATACCTGCGCCGGCATCTTCAGGTAAGCAAGATAATCCTCATAGGCCAATCCTTCGGGTCCACGTTCGCCCTCTCCATGATCAAGCGACGCCCCGATCTCTTCTCTGCCTACGTCGGAACCGACCAGAACATCGGCATGCTTCGCGGCCGTGACGAAGTGCTTCGCGCCACGCTGCAGCGACTGCGCGCTGCCCGGCTCGATAAGGGAGCGGAGGCTCTGGAACAAATCGGCTCCGACCCCTCCCGCTGGACAGCCAACGACTATCTCGCCGTCGCACAGTGGACCATGAAATCAGACCCTCCCACTTGCCGCAGAATCATGAAGCTGCTCAAAGACTGTGTTTGGTATTCGCCCGCACACAGCCTGAGAGACATCTGGGACTTCTCCCGCGGCATGCGTTTCTCGCTCGAGCAATTGCTTCCCTACGCCGTCCGCTTCGATGCCTGGCAGGAATGCACGCGTTTCGACGTCCCGTTCTTCGTCTTCCAGGGAGACAACGACGTCCTCACATTGCCCAGCCTCGCCGAAGCCTATTGCAACCACGTCACCGCGCCGGTCAAAGGCTTTGCTCTCATCCGAGATGCCGGTCACTTTGCCGCGTTCCTGCAACCTGACCAATTCCTGACCGAACTTCTTGCCCGCGTGCGCCCTCTCGTCACCACATCCGCAGCTGTCCCTGCCGCGACCCATGCCTGAACATGGGTGCCCGTCTATACTGGCAATCGATCGCGTACTCACCAACAAGGCACAGCATGGATCTCGCTCTCAAAGACAAACTCATCGTAGTCACCGGCGGCGGCGCGGGCATCGGCGCCGGCATTACACGCGCCTGCCTCGACGAGGGCGCGCGCGTCGTCGTCCTCGCCCGCCGCTCCCAAAACGTCGAGTCCTTCATGACGGAAATGGAAGCCGCTCACGCCCCCTGCTTCCTCGTCGAAGCCCACCTCGAAGACCCAGCGCGCTGCCAATCCGCCATCGCCGAAATCCTCGCTCAACACGGCGACATCTACGGCCTCGTCAACAACGCCGGCGTCAACGACGGCGCAGGCCTGGAGAAGGGAAGCGTCGAGCGCTTTATTGAGAGCCTCAACAAAAACCTGATCCATTACTACGCGCTCGCCCACTACGCGCTGCCCGCGCTCAAACGCACCCAGGGCGCCATCGTCAACATCAGCTCCAAAGTCGCGCTCACCGGACAGGGCAATACCTCCGGCTACGCCGCCAGCAAAGGCGCGCAGCTCGCACTAACCCGCGAATGGGCTGCCGAGTTGCTGCCCTACAACATCCGCGTCAACGCCGTTCTTCCCGCGGAGGTCATGACGCCCCTCTATCGTCGCTTGCTCGACGCTCTCGATGACCCTGACGCCGAGCTCAAACGCATCACCGGCAATATCCCTCTCGGCCATCGCATGACACTCTCGTCTGAAATTGCCGCCACGACCGTATTCCTTCTCTCACCCACGCAATCCGCCCATACTACGGGCCAGCACCTCATCGTCGACGGCGGCTACGTCCACCTCGATCGCGCCCTCACCAAGTAAGCCGCTATCAAAGTTCGTTTCTTGCACGCTACCCTCCTGAGCGAGTCGCATCCGAGCGAGTCGAAAGTCCTGCCGTTTTTTTCCGATGCGTCAATCCGCACGACACTCCGTGCCCCATCCTTTCCGTCCTTTTGCGGAAAGGGTGGGAATGCACGAACCAAACATACCGCTGTCATCCTTCTATGAACAAGGTCGCAGAGCGACCGCAGGCGAAGAACCTGCCGTTGTTGTTCACGATGCGTCAATCCGCACGACACTCCGTGCCCCATCCTTTCCGTTTCCTTTTGCGGAAAGGGTGGGAAAGCACGAATGAACCTCGAGCATCGGAGTCAGAATTGACTCACCGCTCTACCGGGGACCGACCCGCTTCTTCAGCGTCCCCATCCGAATCGCCAGCGCGTGGCTGCGCAGCCGCGCCACAAGCGGCGCAATTTCCGCACCGCCGTTCCGCTCCGCATAATCGGCCATCTCCAGCATCACGCCCGCCTCGCGAAACATCGCCCGTCGGCCTTGCGCCGTCAGCGCACGCTGTGCGATCTCCTCGCTGGTGAAATGACGGTCCATCTCCGCGGCAAGGTCGGCGCTCGACCCGCCCTCCCTCAAATTCAACCCCAGCCTTGCCACCAGCGCATCCCACGAACGCGCATTGCGCCGATGCAGTCCCGCACTCCATTGCCCGAGATAGACGGCGACCGAAACGAAAAGAGCGATTTGGAGATAAGAGTCGAGAATCGTAGGGCCTCTTACCTTGAGGTCGGCGAAGAGAGAGCGCACACTCTTCTCCACTTCGCAGCCTAAGCGACCCTCTTGTCTCGAACAATGCTACTTCCGGGCCAAACCGCGCGCATGCAAATGGCAGGCAAGTTGCCCCTGATTCCCGCTGAATGAAATATGCACTTTCGCCCCTGTCCATGCGGGTTTGGTGACGATTGTATATATGAACTAATCAATACCTCGAACGAGTGACAAACTACGGTAATGGGTGCAAAGTCGTATCGTTCGAACTCCGCGCGCGCCATCCTTCTGCGCCTACTTCCGATCGACGCCGACGATTCTGGCCTCCGATCCAAACCGATGGTAGTCGCGGAATTCAATCTGATGCAGTATCTTTTCGCGCTTGCCGAGTTGCATCCGCATCTCGCCCCGTACAGGCATCAGGTAATCGTGGTTGTTGATCGAGATATAGTCGTAATCGACTGTCACCGCCGAAGCATGGACCGGGGACTTCTCCGGAATCCCCTCAGCCTCGATTGTGATGCGCCGAACACCGCGCGTGGCCGCATCGATGTAAACAAGCCCGTGAAACGCAACAAAAATCGGCGGCGCTGGCAGCGCTGCCACTGAGAACTTCGAATCTTTTGCATCGACGTGAAGGCTGAACACCTCTACAGGATTCCCATCCAGCTCGCCTTTTTCCTTCCATGTGAATGCGCCCTTTGCCGCAACATCGAACGCTGTCTCCAGCATCTCGCCGAATTCGCCCGTCAGCCGCCCGCTTCTCAGATCCGTCGGCTTTGTGTTCCTTGGGGCGCCATCGACTTCCACAATTCTGCGCGACTCCTCGTGATTCTCATACGTCACCAGCTCGGAGAGCTTATCGTATTTTGTCCACTTTCCTGCCCCCCTTCGATCGACATAACGGTCTGTTACCTCGATGCACTTAAAATTCATCAGCGTATCCGCGTATCCCAGCGCGCGTTCGCGGGCCCCGGCTAACAAATCGTTCCTATACTTCTCGTCCGTTGCTCGTAAGCTGGTCCCGCCGGGCAAAACGACATAACGCCCCAGCCCCGATCCTAAATCGACCGCTGCCCCTGCTTCGCTTGCGCGCGCATCCTCAGCGTCATCGCTGGCGCTCTCATCGTCCGCCGTCGGCTCGCCCTCCACCGTGAAGTCCATCGTCCGCGTGAAGCTCTTTTCTCCTTGGGAGTACGCGAACGCCACTTGATAAATGCCTGGCTTCAGCGATCCCGAGTCGATGGTCGCCAGGTTCACGTGATCCGCCGTCCCCGGCTCACTCCCCGCATTTCCCGGCACATCGATGGACGAGCGCGAGACGCCCTCCCCGTCCCGCTTCACGACCACATCCAGTCTGCCGGCGCCGCCCTCCAGCTTCGGGTTCCCGTGCATTCGAAAGAGAAAGGAAACCTGCTGCGTGCCCACCCTCACTTGGTGCGATAGATTCGGCGCGATGCGTGCCTTGCCATACCGCAGCGGCTCCAGTGGATCGGGCGTTCCCTTCCACGGCTGTACCCGCCGCACCATCGCCACGTCACTGAGCCAAGGGCCGTCCGCCCGCGCAGGAATCGTGAACTCCGTCCGCACCGCACCGGCTTTCCCGCCAACCCTGTCCAGGATTACGGTCTCCAGAACATAATCGCCCGGCGCGGCCGCAAAGTGGCGTTGCATCGTCACGCTATCGGCGCGCGCTGCATCCAGTGCCTCCAGTGCTCCCTTGCGCGTATCCTCTTCGCTGAAGCGCTCCACGACAACACCCGACTTATCGCGCACTTGTGCCAAAATCGACACTCGCCCTTCATAGAGCCGCGTGTGCGCATCTTCGTGCAGTTCCACGTGCGAAAGCGGGACTTCAATCGCGAGTTCGTTCGTCGTCATCCCCGCGTCTCCGCCCATGAACATCACTGTCTGTTGAAACGGCACATCCGTCGGCAGCATCTTGCCCCGCAGGATATTCAGCATCGGCATCTCGAACGGCCTTATGAACGTTGCGCCCTCCGCGTCGGGAGCAAGCGCGAAATAGCCCGCGCGCGAGCGAACCGTGACTCCTCCGCGCAGAGGCTCAATATCTATTGAATGAAACTGACCGTCATAATCCTTCAGCGCCGGCGTGTACGATGCCTCGTAGTATGTTCCGATGTCGGCAATCAGGCGGTGCAACGCCTCTTTTGACTTGTCTCCACCGCTGATCGAGAATCCGCCCGTGCCCTTGGCGAGAAAAGCCAGTAAGCTTCCCTTTGCCTCATCGCGATCCTCGTCCACGCTGGAAGCCGATCGAGCATCCTCTGTCAAAGATCCCATGAAGCCCATCCGAGCTACATCCGGGCTGGCATACATGCCGGTCGGCGACTTCGGATTCACCACGGTGGATTGCGGCGTGGGACGCCCCGACGGTTGATACATCATCGTCAACATGTCAAATGACTTCGCGTCTACCGCATTGGTGTCGACGGTGTAAATGCTAACCCCCGCCCGCTCCGCGGTCTGAACCACTTCCCGCACCGTTCTTTCCGTATCGGAATTGGAGCGCAATCCCTGCGAGAAATAAACAATAACCTTCCGTCCAGCTAGACTTTGCTGCACCCTGCTCAAGGCGAGCAATCCGGCCAGCGCCGCCGGCGCATGCTCATCCTGCACAATCTTTTGCGACTCCTCCAAAGCCCTGAGTAGCAGCTGCGCCCTTGCGCGCGCCTCCACGCTCACATGCGCCCCCGAAACGAGCTCACCAGTCCGGACCACTGAAAGAAGGTCCTTCTCGGCATTCGCAAGCTCTTGCGGTGGCATCTCACCAAGTGCCGCATTCACTGCGTTCCCCGTCTCCAGGCGGTCCTGCGAGAAACTTCCAAGCAGCCGCAGCCCTCGATCCACTCCCAGCACCGCAATTTCACTTCGTTCCGGCGCCATCGCCACCACCTTCGATGCGATGTCCCGCGCCAGTTTGGTCGAATCCGCAGACATGCGATCAAACAGCAAAGCGATCGACGCTGTGCTCCCTAATTCCGGCGTGATCAGGTGCAGGTCCGCAAGCTGCACCGGATTTCCCCCGTCGCTCACTCGGATGTCCGCCAAGCTCAGGTTCGTCACCGGCCTGTTCTTCCTATCGCGCACCACCATGTCGATCATCACTTCATCGGGATTGGCATGTACTTCCGTCATCGGAGTGTCCGTTCCCGCCGACGGTCCCGAAGCCGCAGCCGTCTGAGCCCCCAACGGCAGCGCAAGCAGCACCCATATTCCCGCGCTGGCAGAAAGCTCTTTGAGGACTAGCGTAACCAAGGCAGGTCTTTGCACTGAAAAATCGGGCTTCCACATCATCGGGGTCGCTCTTCTTTATGCGCTTCGAACACGGCAGGCGCAAATCTTGCCTCAAGCCGACGGTATCGAGAATTGTACAGCCGGTTCAATCTCGTAGGGACGGATACCCGGTGCTGCTCCATGCCCAAGCGCCTTTCTCCGTGGCGCCGCCATTCGTCACATTTCCTTTCCGTCCTGTGGTATCCCCACAGGTTTTGCACTATCCTCATGTGGTAACACCACAGGGAGACTCATTGGTCAACCCCCGCAAGCTCGACCTCCTCCAGGGCACGCTCGACCTCATGGTCCTGCAAACCCTCACTGCCATGGGCTCGCTCCACGGCTATGGCATCGCGCGCCGCATTGAGCAGGTCAGCGGAAACGAAGTCCTTCTCAATCAAGGCACCATCTACGCTTCCCTCGTTCGTCTCGAACAGCGCGGCTGGATCAAGTCCGAATGGGGTACCTCCGGCAATAATCGCAAAGCCAAGTTCTACTCGATCACCAAGGCCGGCCGCCGTCAGCTCGCAGCCGACGCGCGCCACTGGGAGCGCCTCACCGGCGTGATGGATCGCGTCTTCGGCAGGAGCAGAGAGGCGGACGAGGTCCTCGGCGAAAGCGAGAATCCCGCATGAGCCTCATCCGCAGTGCCGCCGGCGGTCTGCGCGCCCTCTTCACCGGGCAGCGCCTCGATGAAGAACGCGATGCCGAGCTGGCCGCCCACATCGACCTCGCCGTCGAAGACTACATCGAGCGCGGCATGACACCGGATCAAGCCCGCCGCCGCGCGATCCTCGCATTCGGCGGCATGCAACAGGCACGAGAACAGCAACGGGAGGCACGTGGTCTTATGGGTCTCGACATTCTTCTGCAGGACCTGAAATACACTCTGCGCACCTTGGGCCGCGACCCTGGATTCACCACTGTCGCATTGCTCATTCTCGCGCTGGCTATCGGAGCCAACATCGCGGTCTTCAGCGTCGTGAACACGCTGATGCTTCGCCCGCTGCCATTCCCCAATGCCCAGCAGCTCCTCTGGATCGCGCCACCGCCCACAAAGTGCGGACTCTCCTGCGCCACCTATTCCACCGATGCCTACGATGAGTTCCGCATTGGCAGCCGCTCCTATCAGGACGTCACCGGCTACTTCGCTTTCTCAAGCCCTGACAACCTGAGCCTCAAACTCGGCAGTGCACCCGTCACTGCCACCAGTATCGATGTCCTCGCGAATTTCTTTCAGCTGCTCGGCGTGCAGCCCGCGATGGGCCGCGTCTTCAGGGCCGAAGATGCCCGCAACGGCGCTTCACCCGTGATTCTCTTGTCCAACGCATGGTGGAAACGCCAGTTCAACGCCGATCCCAACATCGTGGGCAAGGCCTTCGACATCAATGGCCATCAAACGACCGTTATCGGCGTGCTCCCTGCGTCGTTCGACTTCGGGGCCGTCTTCGCTCCCGGCACAAAGGTCGACGCCATCACGCCGCTGAATCTCTACGGTCCGCCGCGCGACTGGGGCAACATCATCACCATGATCGGCCGCCTCAAACCCGGCGTCTCTCTCGTCCAAGCTCGAGGCGATGCCGACCGCGTAGCACCCACGATGTGCTGGAACAACAAATATCCGAATTCCTGCGGTTCATACGCAGAGCATAAGGGCGAGGGCGGCGTGGTCCCCGTCCCGCTGAAAGATTACGTCGGCGGAAAACTGCGTCGCGCCCTGGTTGTCTTGTGGTTCGCCGTAGGCGCCATCCTCCTCATCGCCTGCGTCAATCTGTCCAACCTGCTGCTGGCCCGCACCGCTGCGCGCAGCAAGGAATTCGCCATGCGGGGCGCTCTCGGCGCCAGCCGCACACGCATCGTACGTCAGCTCCTGACGGATAGCCTCGTCCTTTCTGGCGCCGGCGCGGCCTTCGGTCTCCTGCTCGCTCTGACTCTTGTCCAATGGTTGGCCCACCAGGGCGCAATCGCACTCCCGCTCCTCAGTACGTTGCGCATCGATGGGGCGTCCCTCGGCTGGACTGTCTTCATCGCCGTCTTCGCCGCGGTTCTCTTTGGCCTCATGCCCGGCCTCCGCATGGCCGGCAGCAATTTACAGGAATCCCTCAAGGACACCAGCGCTGGCTCAGGCCAGAGCCGCAAACATGAGCGCACCCGCTCCATCCTCGTCGTCACCGAGGTCGCTCTAGCCTGTATGCTTCTCGTCGGCGCTGGCCTTCTCCTGCGCAGCTTCATGCACGTGCTCGACGTCGACCTCGGCTTCCAGCCTGAACGCGCCGCGGCAATTAAAGTCGACTACGACGACAGCGTGCCGGGAGACAAGACAGGCGATCTCACCACACAAAAACGCACCGCGATCTTTCAGGAGATCCTTCGCCGCGTCAGCCAAATCCCGGGCATCGAAGCCGCCGGCTTCGTCGACTTCCTGCCCCTCGGCCAGAACCGCTCCTGGGGCATACCCTTTCCGAAGGGCGTCAAGCGTCCCGAAGGCAACGACAGCGGACCGCTCGTATACGTTGTGACGCAAGGCTATCTCCGCGCGATGGGCACGCGCATTCGCGGCCGCGACTTCGCCTGGTCCGACGGCCCCCATAGTGAGAGCGTCGTAATGATCAACGAGTCCTACGCGCGCTACCTGGCCGCGTTTGCCCATTGGCCCAACAACGACGCAGTCGGACAAATCGTCACGTCAAACGAGATCGACCCCAAGAACGATCTGCATGTCATCGGTGTCGTCGACGACGTCCACGAAGAGAATGTCGACGGCGAAGCTGGCTGGCAGATCTACTATCCAGCAACGCAGGCCAGTCCGGCTGGCGCCCAACTCGTGGTCCGCACGACCTTGCCTCCCGCGACGCTCGCCACCAGCGTGCTGCACACTCTGCGCGATCTCAATCCCAAACAGCCAATCGCCGAGTTCCGCCCGATTCAGTCGATTGTCGATCACGCTAATTCGCCGCGCCGCTTCTTCATGCTGCTGGTCGCGTCGTTCGCCGGCCTCGGTCTTCTCCTCGCCGCTCTCGGTATCTACGGCGTCATCTCCTATACGGTCACACGCCAAACCCAGGAAATCGGCATTCGCATGGCTCTCGGCGCTTCCGCCGGCATTGTGGAGCGCCAGATCCTCGTCAGCACTCTTCGCCTCGCTCTGGTCGGAGTCTTCCTGGGCGCCTTCGCCTCGCTCGCCACAGCAAAGCTGATCGCCTCGCTGCTCTTTGCCACGTCTCCCTGGGATGGAGCAACCTACCTCGCGATGGCGGCAGCGTTGCTCGCTGTCGCCGGCCTCTCCGGCTACATTCCGGCTCGCCGCGCCTCGCGCATAAGCCCCATGGTCGCGCTCCGTGCCAACTGACTTACTAACTCGTGGCCGCAGCGGCGAATCAGGATGAGTTGGGCTTTCTACAGCAGCTCCACAATTGCTGTACCCCGAAGCCACCGCTGTCGAGTGGCATTTTCCTTAAGAAA
The DNA here is from genome assembly GCA_963810545.1 of uncultured Acidobacteriaceae bacterium. Classification (GTDB taxonomy): domain Bacteria; phylum Acidobacteriota; class Terriglobia; order Terriglobales; family Acidobacteriaceae; genus Telmatobacter. Next base: position 1,034,854 of record CAWENE010000001.1, on the reverse strand, counting down.
ATGACACCTTTCGCGGAACTGAAAACGGCACGTGAATTGTGGAACTGCTCTAGTGTCCTGTCCCTAAATTCATAACCAAACAGGGCTGTCATTCTGAGCGAAAGGGGCCCCGAACGCTTTTCATGGGGTCCCCAAAGAGCGGTCTTTGCTCTTTGGGGCAGAGTTCGGGGGTGGTGAGCGAAGAATCTGCTTTTGCTCTTTCAGGAGTTTTACAAAGAACTTTAGAGACAGGACACTGGAGCGTATTTCATAAATCCGCTTTGTAACAGGGCACGACTTCAGTCGTGCCGAAGAGAAAAAGGACAAAGGGTTTTAACCCCTGAGCAACTTCAATCAGCACGCCGCCTACATTTGTGAAACACGCTCGAAGGAATTCGTCCGCTCTGTCCGCCTTTCACTGCCCTCAAACGCTAAGCGGGGCGGCTCATCGCCGCCCCGCTTATCTCTCCGCATTACATCTACGTCGGTTTCCCACCCCATCTATCTATAAGTGATGAATCTCGATAAGTTAATGTAATCTCTCCAGCTATAAATAACTTACGATCTGCCGTAACGCGTCATCCGGTTGCACCGGCATCAGCGCTTTCAGCGGCCCGCCACCCGCACCCGTCTTGATCGGCAACAGGCCCAGGGTCTGCAGCAGCTTCACCCTCGGTTCGTCCTTCGTGCTCAGCGCCTGAATCTCCGGCCGGTGATATTTATCCCAGTTGTCCTTAAGATTCGTCAGGATCGTCTCCGGTGTCGAATCGTCGCTCGCAATCACGACCATCTTCAGCACCCGGATCTCCTGCTCCGTCAGCCGTACCGCGGGCGATCCATTGCGCAGCTCCCGCGCCAGTACCGGAAGGCGACGCTCAAACGCCGTCTTTACATTCGTCCAGATCGCATAGCCAAGCCACGTCGGCGGCGTCTTCGGATTCGGCAATACCAGCCGGTGCAATTCGCCCACCAGCAGCGGAATTCCCGTCGTCAGCCGGAACATGTCCAATACCTGCGGCTCGGCAAGCTCGATCTTGTACACCTCGCCAAACCACGCCCGAATCTGTTCAATCGTCAGCCGCCGAATTGCGGCGATCCCGTCCTCATGACCCTCCGCGCTCTGGGCAATGCTCCACCGCAGCAGGTCCGCACCCCCCGTGAACAGCAGAAGGTCGCTCTCTGCATCGATCGCACGTGCCGCTTCCTCCGCGCCCACCGCCAGCAAATCCGAACTCCCCGCATACCCAACCTGCGCACGAATGCCGAAGGTCGGATGCAGAATCGGGTTCTGGTCGGCTCGGCAAAAGCCATTGTGAAATACCCAACAGCGAGCGCACACTCCGCAACGACTTCGGTTCCGTCTTTGCCTCTTCGATATACCGCTTGAAGCCTCCAATCTTCTTCCGGATCGAAGAACAGCGTCCTCTTGCCGTCCGTGACAATCTTCCTCGCCGGCTTCGGCGCCTTCGGTGAAGACTCCGGCTCATCACTGGCCTTCGGTTCCGCGATGTCTGCTTCCGCCCCTGCCGTTTCGGTTGGACTCGTCGCCGCTTCCGCTGGCGCATCCTGAAGCAGAACGCTATTTCCGGAGCCCGACGCAGTTTCCGCTTCTCCGCCTCCGTCATTCACCGGAGTCCCCGCCACTGGGTTCCCTAAAGTCCCACGCCCAGCCCCAGGTCCGGTCCCATCTGCGGCCCCATGCGGCTCGTTCTTGATTGCCGGCACCGCGTCCACCATCTGCTCGGAAATCGAAACGGGCCCATCCTGCCACATCTCAATTTCCAGCTGCCGTACAAAATCATCCACGCGCGGCAAACGTGCTCTTCAACTTCGCCAGGTCCGGATCGTCGGTGCTGTCATCCAGGCTGCACGCCCAGTTCAACCACTCTCCCACCGCAGGCCCCGGTAGTTCTGCCAGCGTCGGTTGCGCCGATACTTCCATCAACTCCGCGACTGCCGCATCGCGTTGCCGCAGACGTTCCTGTTTTGTTCGCTCACGTCGATGCGAGACCGTCCCCGCAACCAGTAACTGCGCCAGATCCAGATACCGCTTCCGCTTCGCCGCAACTTCATCCAGACGATCTACCAGCGAATGCAATTCAGCCGTGTTCTTCCAAGTCGCGCCACTGTCTTCGGAGAGAATCGCGTCGCGCAGATTCTGGCAGGCATCGAACAGGTGCCCAAGATCGGCAATCGCTTCATCCCGATCCAGGCGTTGTCCCGCTTCAAGCAGGTCGATTTTCTCCCGCAAGCGCTTCGCCTGGTCTGTGAGGCATTGAAAGGTATCGGAGACAATACTGCGTCTGCATTTGGTTTCTTCAAATGCGCCCACGTCTTTGCTCCTTCTTTCCGCTACAGTTGTATCCGATCATCGTAACGTGGGCGCTTGTGTACCCTTGCATTCAGTCATGCGCCTTTAATCACGGAGGTCATATTACTTTTGTCCCATCCCGCCTCCCTCGCGCTGCCTGCACAAGATACGGTGCAGAGGCAGCGACATCCCCATTGCTTTTAGGCGCATCGCTCGACCAAAAATGGTGACCGTCCTCGCGACTCGTTTTCGCCGCAACAGTGGGGGCACGACCTGAAGAGAGCACAGCCTTCCCAGCGCCAATCCGCAAGAATCTCCGTGCCCCATCCTTGCGACTTGTTTCTGTCGCAAGGGTGGGAAAGCAACGAACCCATCCCACGCTCAACCAGTTTTGATCTTGTAATCCCAAGCGAAGCTCGGGGCCGCGCCTTACATCGCCGCCATAAACTCCGGCAAAGCCCCAACCGCATGCTCCCGCAGCAACTGCGTCATCCGTGCTGCCATCCCGGTATACATCGAGGCGGCGCGGAACGCGCGCATCTTCACGCCTTCGCTCGCCCGCTGGATCGCATATTGCCCCAGCGCTTTCAGAACGCAGATTCGAATCTGCGCGGCATCGCTCCGCAGCGTCTCCAGCAGCGCATCGTCCACGTTGCTGTTGCGCGCCGCAAACTCCGCCATCTCCATCATGACGCCCGCATTCCTGTACATCGCCCACAAGCCCCGCGGACCCTTGATGCGCGCCCAGGCCTCTTCAGGATTGGCGCTCAATCCCTCTTTCCAAAGAAAATGAGCGCTCATTTCCCGTACGTTGCAGTCATGCTGCAAACGGGCAATCAGCGATTCCCACGATTGCCCATTCCGCCGCTGCACCCCGGCTCTCCACCGCCCCAGAAACAGGGCTGCAAAAAGCACCGCGGCGAATTGGAATGAGCTCAAAAGCATGGCGGCGCCTCAATGGGCCACTTCGATGGGCCACTCAACGCTTCAGCAAACTTGTCGCAAGCTGCTCCAATTAAGTTAGAGGGGGCGGCTCTTGTGGGGCAATGCAACTTCCGGCGCATCCCCTAAGCACCTGTGAAATATGGGATTCCGCCGCGATCCTTGCCACGCGGTCTCTCCCCAGGGAAGTGTTCCCCGCACCTCATGGGCCAATCAGGACTTTTTTGGCGTTCCAGCTTCGAAAGTGGCAACCCCGACAAGCCGCCCTCACCTCACCGCACGCCTTCATCACTAGGTTCCTTGTGTTCCTCGACCGCTTTCTGCCGATGAACTCAACAGATCCGACGGAGAGGTCATGAAAGAAAGCTATGGCCCGGAGATTCCCTTTCTCAAATGGGACACCAAATACTCAGTTCAAAACGCAGAGATCGACCGGCAGCATCAGGAGTGGTTTGCCCTGATCAGTGGATTTCACGAGGCCTTACTCAACGGCGCCGGGAAGGAGATCCTGCGAACTCTCCTCGCCGAAACTACCCAATACACCTTTCGCCATTTCGCCCATGAAGAGGAACTCATGTATGAAGCGGACTACCCAGACCGCCAACACCACATCTTCGAGCATCAAGAGTTGGCCAACCGTGCCCGGGAGTTCGCTGACAGGTTCGAGAGCGGTCAGAATGCCACCACACTCGAATATTTGGTTTTCCTTGCCGACTGGGTCAAAGACCACACCAGCACAACGGATCGTGAGCTCGGCCAATACCTGCTCATCCACCCGATCGATTGAGCATCCCTCTGCGGCGTTGGCGAAAGCGTGGAGATCTGCGTCTTAGAAGGCTTCAATCCGTACGACCATGGGTGCCCCAGGTCTGACGTTCAGACCTGGGAAAGCGTCGAACCCAACCCCACAGGCACGATTCAATCGCAACGACCATGGGTGCCCATCCTTGCGAAGCAGGGGTGCGAAAGCAGAACCCCAAAGTGCGTCTTCACGCGGTCGGAGACCTACCCCGCGCCCACTTCCTCTTCCACCTTCTCCGAGCACGCAACCGCCGAATCCCCACCCCGGGCCTTCTCCGCGCGCAGATCCTTGTACGCCCGGTGCACAAACGATCCCAGGTACCAGCCATCGATGAATTTGAACGGCGTCTCGCCCGTGGTGTAATGCCCGCACGGCAGCACGCGCGCCGTAAAATTCAGCCCAACGCGCTTGAACGCCTGCACCACTTCGAGCGAATACTCCTTCGGAAAAGTCAGATCGTAATTCGCATAGACCAGCAGCACTTTCTTGTCCGCCCCGGCAACCTCGGGGCGCATGATCTTGTCGTAATAGCTCACCGGGCTCACCGCCGACCACAAGGCGCGAATGCGATCCTGCGTCAGTCCCGCATCGCCCAGCGCCTGCTTCACGTGCCGCGTGCTCTGCCCCGCCCACACCACATCGCCAAATGCCGTTGACGCATGATTGAACGCGTTGACGCGAATTCGCTTGTCGTGCGCGCTCGCCAGGAATCCATAGCATGAGCCCAGGCTCGTTCCCAGCACGCCGAAGTGCTCGTACCCCTGCTCCTCCAGCCAATCAACGCAGCAGCGAATATCCACCACCGCCTGCCGGCACGCCGAAATCGTCCGCCCGATATTCGCGCTCACCGCATAATCCGACCGCTCCAGCTCGCTCGGCCGCCGAACATCGTGATACGGCTTGGAAAGCCGCAGCGCCGACACACCGAACTTGTTGAAGATCGAGCACAGCGCGTTGTGCCCAAATGCATCCGCATTCCACTGCGGCAGCACCACGATCGCCTGCTTCGGTCTCTTGGGGTCTTTGTGCGCAGGAGCCGGATACCACCGCGCATTCACCAAATCATTTTCCGGATAAGGCGTTCGCTCCGGCGAAGTGAAACGCAGAAACTGCGCCTTCTCGATTTTTCCTTGCGCCGCCAGCTCGCGAATCTCCGCATCTTGCGCCAGCGTCTCTGGCCGCACATTGGTCGGAAACAGCAGCGGGTATCGTTCTTCCAAACGAAAATCCGTCGGCCGCTCATACCCGAAAAACACATCGCTGTTGCGAATCAGCAACTGATTAATGCGCACCATCGCAGCTTCAGCAGCCGCTTCGTCCCGCACGCTCTCCGGATTAGGCACCGCCGCGCCAAATCCATGCGCTTCAAGGAAAGGCTCAACCCACTCGAACCCCCACTCCAGAGGGCGCACTACCCGGTTCTCGTCGCGCGTGGTCAGCCGGTATTCCCAGTCGTACATCCAACGCGCATATCTCTTTTTAAACATAGGTATGCATCAATTTTATCAGCGCAGCAGAGCGGAGGAGTCGAAAGATCGCGGTTAGAAGCAACGCTCACCACGATCTCCGTGCCCCATCCTTTCCGCTTCTTTCTGCGGAAAGGGTGGGAAAGCAACGAACCCGCATTGACAGGTATTGACGGCGGGAGCAGAAGCCTTTACAGGCTGCGGAAAAACTCGTCCCAAGAGCGCTTTTGAAAGGGCACGAGTTTACTCGTGCCGATAAGTCGATTCGATTGACGCCGGCTTTAGCCGCAGAGGGATGTATTTCACAACTCTCCTCGGAACCCTTGACTTTTTCCGCAGCCTGTTTAGGCCTCTGAACCGAAGCACAAAGAAAGGACGGGCTTCAGCCCCGGAGTCTTTTCAGCAAGCTTCAATCAGCACGAAAATGGGTGCCCCAGGTCTCGATACCGGGGCCCCCGGCGACAGGGGTCCCCACAAACAGGTCCTCGTTTGTGGGGCAGGACAGGTCTTCGTCGCTGGGTGGTTTGAGACCTGGGAAAGCAACGAACCCAACCCGCCGTTGCATCCGCCCATCCTTGCGGAAGCAAGGGTGGGAAAGCACGACCCATCTAAGCCACTTCATCCGCAGCCGAGTCACACCACACGTTGAGTCCCACGCTTCAACCCAAAATACTCAACCGCCAGCCACCCCAAACTCAGCAGCGAAATCAACGCAATAATCCCCTGCGAAATCGCGCAATAAAGACACCACACCAGCAAATCGAATTCCTCAATGAACGTAAGGCGCAATGCGAAAATCAATCCAACCAGCGCCGCCACATGCAGCAGAAACCGCTGCCGCGTCAGCGCCAGGACAGCGAGCGCCAGGTAGCCCACGATGCCGATCGCCGCGATTGGTACATGCCCAATCACTGCAAACGGACTATGATTCACCACACCGCAATCCCACTTCTCATTGATCGAGCAGGGTTCCGTAGCAGTTGAATAGTGAACCTGCAGCGCCAGCGCGGAAACCACCACGCCAGCCATAGACAAAATCGCAATCACCCAGCGCATCATCGCATCTATGATCCTAGGGCATTACCATGAACCCATGATCGAGCCCGTGCCCAAAGCTCCCCGTATCGCGTTTTTTGGCGGAAGTTTCGATCCGCCCCACCGCGGCCATCTCGCCGTCGCGCACGCCGCGCAAGCTGCTCTCGATCTGGACACCGTCCTCTTCGCTCCCGTGGGTGCACAGCCGCTCAAGCCGCTCGGTTCTACCGCCGCCTTCGAGGACCGCGTCGCCATGACGCGTCTCGCCATCGCCAACGAGCCCGGCTTCGCTCTCTCCCTCGCCGACGCTCCCAAAGTGAACGACGCACCCAACCACACGCCCAACTACACATTTGACACGCTCGTCGCCCTCAAGCGAGACCTTCCCCCACACAGTGAGCTTTTCTGCCTTCTGGGCGCCGACTCTTTCCTGACCCTGAAGCACTGGCATCGAGGCGCCGAAATCCCCCTGATTGCGCCCCTCGTCGTCGCCTCGCGCCCCGGCCAGAACCTCGCCGACCTGGCCGAGGCCCTCCCCGCAGGCCTCTCGCTCGAACCCTGCTTTTCCTCCCCAGTCGCCGCCGTCGAGTTGCGCTCCTGCACCCTGCGCAATGCCGACGGAGCCACTGCGCCTTTCCACCTGTTGCCCGGCCTCCACATCGATATCAGTGCCACCGCCATTCGGGAAGAAGTCCAAAGCGAGGTCGCGCGCATCCCCGCCGGCGAAGGCCACCACAGCGACCTTCCCGACGCCGTCTTCGACTACATCGCCGCCCACAACCTCTACCGGTGAGGTGAGGCAGTTCATAGTTCGCAGTTCTTAGCTCGTCGCAATCAGCAAGCCTTCATTCCCTATTCCCTATTCCCTATTCCCTATTCCCTGTTCCCTGTTCCCTGTTCCCTTGTCCCTGATCCCTGGTCCCTATTCCCTAATCGCCGTCCGCTGCTACCATGACCTTTGGAGACCGATTCCCTCGAATGACCACCTCGCAAGCGCACGAGCAAACCCGCATCCTCGTTCAGGCCGCCGCTAAAGTTTGTGAAGACAAAAAAGGCGAAGACACGCGCATCCTCGAACTCGATCCCATCGATGCAGGCCTCTCTGACTTTTTTCTCATCACCTCGGCACTCAACGACCGTCAGGCCCAGGCCATCGCCGACGAAATCGAGTTCACGCTAAAGCGCGACCACGGCGTCTACGCCACCTCCGTCGAAGGCCGCCGCCAGGGCGACTGGATCCTCCTCGACTACATCGACTTCGTCGTCCACGTCTTTTTGGCCGAGCGCCGCGCCTTCTACGACATCGAACGCCTGCGTAAATCCGCACGCCCTCTCACCCCCGCCGAATTCGACGCCGAACTCAAAGCCGCTCTGGCCGCCAAAACCCGCGCCACGCGCAGCAAAACCTCAGCAAAAACCGCGCCGGCGCGGGCGAAAACCTCCATCGAGACAAAGCCGAAAAAAGGCGCGAAGAAGCAACTGGCACCCGCCAAGAGCGTGGCCAAGAAATCCCCACGAAAGCCCGTCGCGAAAAAGCCATCCAGCAAGAAATCCTGAACGCACCCACGTTTCGGCAACCCTCCTCGCAGGATGAGGTTCGCATCGCACCGAACGGCCTGATCGAGGTGAGCGATTCGGCGATCAGCTATACTTTCGCGAAACAATCTGCAGACGCAAAAGAGGGGCCTGATTGCTCAGACCCCTTTTTGCTTGTGCGGTTCAGTTGACTCAGAACGTAAAGTGGAGCGCCAACCGGATATTGCGGCTTGTCTGGAACAGATAAGGCTTGCCGTACTGGCTGCTGACCGTGATCGGTCCGCCGGCGCCATTGCCAGAGTTGGGGGGCGCAGCATTCATCAGCGCCGTGTAGTTGTACGGGTGCATGTACGCTGCATAGGCATCAACGCCGTCGCCCAGCAGGCAACTCGACGACGTGACGTTATTCGCCGCATTGTCGGCAGCGCACGCTGAAGAAGTCGGCGCGATAAAGTTCGGCGCAAAACCTGAATCGATCTCCTGATCGGTCGAAACCACCGCGCGCTGGTTCAACAGATTCGTGAATGTTGCATCGAAGCTCAGCTCTTTCGACTCCGCTACTTTGTAGCTTTGCTTGATGTTGAAGTCCGATTGCGTGTACCACGGTGTGCGCTTGGTATAGGGCGCGCTTGTGGTGATGGCGCCCGTGGTTGGGTCCTGGGTGACGTCAATCCACTTGCCTTGGCCCACAATCCAGGTTGGGAACGCGCCGCTCGGCGGGTAGGGAATCGGGCCAAAACCGCTCGGGAAGGCCACGCCCACGTCTACGTAGCTCGAGAGCGGTGTGCCGCTGTAGCCGTATTGGAAGATGCCGAAGTCGGTCGCGAACTTCTTCAGCCAAGACACCTCGTAGTACGCCTGGCCCTTGAGCGCGTTGGGGCGATCGGTAGGCAGCAGACCGCTGGAGGATCCACCGTTCGCGTTCCAGGAGAAGTACGGCTCGTCGAAAGCCCGGCTGTTGTTGGGCGCGTTGCGGCCGCCGCCGCCGTCCGCCACCTGCGTGCTGGTCAGGCCCGTGTAGTTGCCGCGGAAGTTGCTCCATGTGTACGAGAACGTGCCAGCCCAATGGTGTGTGGGCGCCCGGGTCAGGCGGAACTCCAGGCCGTCGTAGCTGCGTGCTGCGGGAATTACTGTTTGTGGTGGGCAATCCCCCCCGCAGGTAGGCGTCGTACCGTAGAGGAAGTTATAAAAACCGTTGAACGTGCGATTGACGCCCTGGCCGGGGTTCACAATCACGAAGGTTTCGCCGACCGCGGGATTGTAGATGGCTGAGTCTTCAATGACGTGGTCGAGCCGCCTTCGATCCCATCTCGCCTCAAATGCCAGATTCTGGCTAAGCTGGTAATCCACGCCGAAGTCCGACATGTGCTCCGCGTACGGTTTCAACCCCGGAGCAGTTCCCTCCTGGGCAACGCTGCACGTTGAGCAGGACGTGGGGAAAGCGCGAAGGTTCTGGTTTTCGAGGAAGAATAAACCGTTAGCGGCAGGCGTGGCAGTACTCGTGATGCCATTGGCCTGGCTGGTGGAGCTGAAGCCAGAGCAGTCCCGTCCATTGTTATACACAGGATTGATGCCGGTGAGAGTGGGCGTATTCAATGCGTACCAGCACTCTTGCCAGTATTGGCCGCCGTAGGAACTGATGGCCACGTTCAGCTTCATCTGGTCGAAGAACTGGCCATAGCCGCCGAAGACCTTCATCTTCCCGTTTTTGTAAACGTCCCACGCCGCGCCGATGCGAGGAGCGATCTTGTCCCCCCAACCGAAGTTGATGGGTTTGCTGATCTTCGCTGTGCTGGGCTGGTTCTCTGCGGGCAGATACTCACGCTCGGCGCGAAGGCCGATGTTCAGGGTTACGCTCTTGGCGATTGTCCATGCATCCTGGCCGTAGAAGCCATGGTTGTAGGCGATGGCCCGGCCACCGCTGCCGAAGTCGTACACATCGATCGTGCCGTACGTGCCAACGCAAGTCGGATTTCCTGTGAACGCTTCTTCCGCTGCGCAGTTGCCTTGGCCGGTCGCACCCTGGGGAGTGTACGGGTTGGAGGTTCCGGGCCAAACCTGTGTGTAGGCCGTGTTGTAGCCCTGCAGAATGTAGTTTGAGTTGCGGTTCAGCTGGTACCCGAACTTGAAGTTGTGGGTCCCCCCCCAACCGGATTTGAACAACGCAATATCCTGATCGAACTGGATTGCCTTATTGGCGTTGAAGTGGGTAAACGCGCTGTCGAGCGCGAGGTTGTTGTATCCGGCTGACTGTTGATAGTCAGAAGGCAGAGGGGCGCCATTCGTGTCCGTGCCACCCACGCCGCTGGCCTGGAAGTTATACATCGTGCCGCTGGTTGGATAACCAAAGTCGTGGTAGTTCTCAAAGTAGTAGCCGAAGCGCGACGTGGCCACGATGCTCGGGGTGATGGTTACATCCGCTCCGGTGTTGAGCGTGATATTCGGAGCGCTGTAGCCGATGTTGTGCGCATACGATGCTATCGGGTTTCCCGCATCTGGATTCTCGAAACCTTGAACCGAGTCTGAGAAAGGAAGCGATTCACCGGCTTGGCGTTGGCCTTGATACAGGTAGGAAGCGAAAACGCGGATGTTGTGCGTGGCCTCAATGTCGACGCGTCCGTTTGTATAGAAAGTATGGGTGTTCTGGCTAAAGGGCGTGACGCCCACTCCAGTCATGTTCACTTTTCTTTCAAACGCATTGAACTCCGGCGAGAAGCCGATCTCGGCGAAGACGCGATCTTTGCCGCCCATTTTGGGGATGATCGACAACAGCGGACCTCCGAGGGTGAATCCAGGAAAGGTATCGCTGCTGTGGTCCCGTTTCGGCTGATAGACCTGATAAACGGGATCCAGTTGCCCCCATGTCGTGGTCGTCGGACCACCAGCTGCACTGATGTCGTAGCGGGGGTATGCGTTCGGTGAGCCGTTCATGGCGCTCTCTTGAAAAGAAGTGAAGATCGAACCATGCCACTGGTTGCTCCCCTTCTTCATGATCACATTCACCACGCCGCCCAGCGCGCCGCCGTACTCGGCTTCCACACCAGAACTCTTCATCTGCACTTCCTGGATGAAGTCCATCGGCACATTGGTGTGCGAGTAGCCGCCGATGATATTGGCTGTTTCCTGACCTTCTACCAGGTAGGAGTTCTCCGAGTCGGAGCCGCCGCCAATCGAGAAGCCGAAGTGGCCGCCATTGCTGCCGTTGCCCGGAGAAGCCGAACCGCTGCCATTGCTCGAAAAGTTGTTCCCTTCGAGGGGCTCGTTGCGGGCAGAAGGCGCAAATTGAATCACGGATTGAAACGAGGTTCCGTGAGGGATATTCAAAAGCTCTTGTTCGGAGATGTTGGTGAGCGTTGTGGTGGTAGTCGTGTCGATCATGGGACCTTCCGACGCAACCTCAACTACGCTGGTCACTCCTCCGACTTTCAGAGCAAGATCAATCGTCGGTAGGTGGCCGACCTCAAGCACGATACCTGAACGCTTCAGTGTGTCGAACCCTTCCGCCTTTACCGTAATCTCGTATTCGCCTGGGGGGAGATTGGCAAAGCGATAATAGCCGCTCGCATCCGTCACCAATTCCTTGCTGCCCACCAGTGTTGTGCCACTGATAGACACCCTCGCTTTTGCAACCACTGCCCCCGATGAATCCTTCACCGTTCCCTGGATGCCGCCGGTCGTCTCCTGACCGTATGCCGGCTGTTCGAGGGGAGTGATCATCGTAAAGCCCAGGGCGAGCGCGATGGCAAAAACAACTGCCGCGCCTTGCAAACGGAAAAATCGCATCGAACTCCTCCAAATTGAAAAGAACCGGAAGTCAGGCAACGAACTTCGCGATTCAGATAATGTGCCGTGCGAATCCGTCTGTCAGATAGAGCGGTTTCGCGACTCATTTCTCAAAACGTCAGCAAAGGAAAAAACGAAATTGAACCCGGTTGGCGGATTCAAAAGCCACGCTCCCAACGACAACCTGAATAAAGCGGGTGACTGCTGAATGTGAACTTTGCATGACAGTTGCCAATCCCACCAAACCATGGAAACTTTTTGTGATTACCTGAAAACACATGACTTAGGTCATGCCACAGAAGATGTACCAAAATCGCTTTCTATGAAAATCAGAATATTATTCCCTGAATATTCAGAAAATGGGTTCCACCTCTCGTTTTTGGGGAATTTGATCTAATTGCTATCCTTCCTTAAACCTGCGTTATCCTCCTCCCCATGCAGGTCACTCTCGCCCACATCGGTGCCCGCTTCCCGGCCAGCGACCCCTTCCAGTCGCTCACCGCCCTCTACCTCGAACGGTGCTCCGGTTTGCTGCGTTCCCAGAGCCATGCACCCCAGGGTCGGAGTTTCAACGACCAGGCATTCAAAACGGAAGACGCCTTCTTCACATGGCTCGATGGTCAGAAGGGACGTACCCTGCCTTTCGCAGTCCTGCTCGATAGCCGCGGCCGCTCCATGACCTCTGAAGCCTTTGCCACCTGGATCGGCGCGCGCCGCAATGAGAGCGTCCAGCACATCGTCTTCGCGATCGGGGCCGCCAGTGGCTGGTCCCCCGCCGCACTCCCCCGCGCCAGGCTGCTTCTCTCCCTGGGCTCCTTCACCCTCGCACACGCCCTCGCTCGCCTGGTCCTTGCCGAACAGCTCTACCGCGCCTGCACAATCCTTACCGGCCACCCCTACCACACCGGCCACTGAAGACGCGGCGGATTTGTAATCTGTAATCTGTAATCTGTCGTCTGTAATCCGTAATCTGTAATCTGTCACCTGACATGGCCGACTCGCGCAAAGGCCTCATCCTCATCAACACCGGACCCGGCAAGGGCAAAACTACCGCCGCCCTCGGCACCGCCCTGCGCGCCGTCGGCAATGGCATGCGCGTGCTCGTGCTTCAATTCCTCAAAGGCTCCTGGCACTATGGCGAGCTCGACGCTGTCCTGCCCCACGGCGATAACTTCGTGCTCAAACAGATGGGCCGCGGCTTCGTCAAAGTCGGCGGCGCCGAAACCGATCCAGAAGACATTCGTCTCGTTGAAGCCGCCTGGGCCGAAGCGCGCGAAGCCATCCTCTCCGGTGACTGGGATCTCGTCATCCTCGACGAAATCAACTACGCCATCAGCTACGGTATGCTCGCGCCTGAGCAGGTCGTCGAAACCCTCTGCGCCCGCCCCGAAATGGTCCACGTCATTCTCACCGGCCGCAACGCCCACCCTTTATTAGTTGAGCTCGCCGACACGGTAACCGAGATGCGCGAAGTCAAACACGCCTACCAGAAAGGCATCCTCGCCCAGCGCGGCATCGAATACTGACCCACCACAAGTCGGAAACGCCTCAATTCCCACACCACCCTCCGTGCCCCATCCTTTTCGCTTTTTTCCCAGGGCCCCCACAGACAGGTCTTCGTCTGTGGAGCGGTGCGAAAAGGGTGGGAAACCCCCGAACCCAAATCAACCCTTGCGCGATCCATCCATCCGCACCAAATGGGTGCCCCATCCAAGCTATGCTCGGGTGGGATCGATGCCTCAAGCCTTCCACCTTATCTCGGCTGCCCCAGGGTCTGGATTTTCATCGGGTCCCCGGCGACAGGGCTTCGTCCCTGGGGTGGATACCTCGCTTTGGAGACATGGGAAAGGCAACGAACCCAACTAACCTCTGTCCCCCTGACCGAAAGCCGCCCGCCGCGCGGAAAGCCGCGGTCGAAGGACCCCGCGTCTGGAGCGCCGGCCATAGGCCGAACTATTCCCTATTCCCTATTCCCTGTTTCCTGTTTTCTGTTTCCCGTCCTTCTATACTGAAGTTTCCATGTCTTACGCGGCGGCCATCGACCAGCTTAGCGCCATGACGCCGGAGCTCTTCACTCAGCCCGGCCACGCACGGCGCAAGTTTTCGCTCAACGAAATCGGCGTCCTCCTCGCCGCTCTCGGCAACCCGCACCATCGCTTTCCTTCCGTCCTCATAGCCGGCACCAACGGCAAAGGCTCCACCGCCGCAACCCTCGCCTCCATCCTCACTGCCTCCGGCCTCTGCGCCGGGCTTTTCACTTCACCCCACCTGACGCGTCCCAACGAGCGCATTCGCGTCAACGGCGCAGAAATCTCGGACACCGCCTTCGCAGACCTCTACTTCCGCGTCCACAATTGCGCGCAGCAACTGGTGCTCGACCAAAAACTCGCGCAGTTGCCAAGCTTCTTTGAGACCCTGACCGCCATGGCCTTCCTCCACTTCGCCCAGGCCAATATCGACATCGCAATCCTCGAAGTGGGCATGGGCGGTCGCCTCGACGCGACAAATATCGTTGATCCGTTGCTCTCCATCATCACCGACATCTCGCTCGACCACACCGAATGGCTTGGCCCCACCATCGCCGCTATCGCCCGCGAAAAGGCCGGTATCCTTCGTGCCGGGGGCACTCTCATCACCCTGCCGCAGCACCCCGAGGCCAATCAGGTCCTCGGGGAAATCGCCACCGAGCTCGGCGTCCGCGCTGTCAGCGCGGTTCCCTATATGCCGTCGGAGAACCCAGCTTCAAGAGGGCTAGGAACGGTCGCCGAAGCCGCGCCGCCAAGCTCCTATTTTGTCCCGGCCCTTGGTACTTCCATCGAAGTAGCCTCTCCCCTGCAGGGTGCCCATCAGCAGCGCAACATCGCTCTCGCCATCGCGGCCGCAGTCGAACTCGCCTTCCACCACGGTGTTCCCATTACGCCGGCATCCATCGGCGCCGGCATTCGCAACACCCGCTGGCCCGCGCGCTTCGAGCGAATCCTCACTTACCCCGAGGAACAGTCTGCCGCAACGCACTTGCCGACGCAATGGATTCTCGATGTCGCGCACAATCCTGCCGGCGCCTGGGCACTTCGCGCCGCGTTGCGCTCACTCTTCGACCTGGATGCACCCAACGCACAGCCACCAACCCTCATCTTCAGTTGCCTGCGCGACAAACCCATTGCCGAAATGGCCCAGATCCTCTTCCCCATCTTCGACCGGGTCATCTTCGCGCCCATCCATAGTCTGCGCGCCACACCCATGCCCGACCTGCTCGCCGCCGCGGCATCCACCGGCACGCCCGCCACGACCGCTTCCTCTGTCGCCGAAGCTATTGAATTGGCTGAATCCTCTGCGAACCCCTCCACCCACTCCAGCGGTGCGGGGTGCTCCGCAGTGGTGGTCGTCTCTGGCTCCGTTTATTTAGTCGGAGAAGCCCGCGCCCTCCTCCTGGCCCGCGCAGGAGTTCCGGCGTGACCCGTCCGCCCCATCCGCTTCCGCGACTCTATCGCTGGCGCACCAATCTCCTCCAGGCCCCACTCTTTTTTCTCTGGACAAGTGCCTGCGGCACGCTCTCACTCTGCATGTCTTTCTTCGAGAAGGATGGCCAACTCCAGCACCATGTCGCCCGCCTCTGGGCCCGCGGAGGCATCCTCCTCTCCGGTTCGCGCCTCACCATCCGCGGCGCAGAAAATCTCCACAAACACCCAGTCGCCGTTTACGCCGCCAACCATACGTCCTATATGGACACGCCCGTCATCTTCGCCACCCTCCCTTTCCAGTTCCGCATCCTCGCCAAAAAAGAACTGTGGCCCATCCCCTTCATCGGCTGGCACCTCAATCGCTCCGGCCAGATTCCCATCGACACCGTCAACACCCACGCCACCCTCTCCAGCCTCGGCGCCGGAGTCCGTGCCCTCCGCGCCGGCATGCCCCTCTTCGTCTTTCCTGAAGGCGGCCGCACCCCCACCGGAGCGCTCCAGCCTTTTCTCTCCGGTGCTGCCTATCTCGCCATCCGCGCCAAGGTCCCGCTCATCCCCATCGCTCTAAGCGGTGTCTACGATCTTCTCCCCATACACACCCGCCACTTCTATCCCTGCCAGCTCACCCTCACCGTTGGCGAACCCATCTCGACGGAGGGCTTGACCATCCGCCAAGCCGATGAACTCACCGGCCTTCTCCGCGCCACCATCGACGAATTGCGCACGACATCGGCCGCCGCCCCTCACGACGCCGCCCTTGCCTGAGAGCGAAGTTGTCCTCCCGTGCTCCAAAACCATGTCATCCCGGCGAAGTCGAAGGACCTGCTTTTAGCGAGGCATCAATCCGCGGGAAAATGGGTGACCCAGGTCCGCGGTCCGCGCTGATATTCGCCGAAGTCGCACCAGCGGCCGCAAGTCTCATGGTCCCCTGCTTGGCTTCGACAACCTTTGCCGCCATCCTGAACGCCGCCATCTGGCGGCTCAACCCGAGCAACCGTACCCCGGCCCTCACCCAGCCCCACTTGCCATAAACCGCAGGGCGAGAATACTCTGTCGTCATGCGTCGATGTCGCTAACACCGTCCTGGTGACTGCTGCGATGCACGTGCGCGCCAAGCGCGCGAGCTGCCCCGCCTGACGAGACGAGTCGACTCCCAGCCAACTTTGTTGAACTCACCTAAGTTGATCCGGCATCGCTTGATCTCACTCACCTGACCCGGACTCACTTGACCTGATTCGGGGCCGATTCCCGAGAAAGAGGAGAACGATGGCACGTATTGCCGCAAATGTGACTGAACTCATTGGGCACACTCCGCTCGTGCGCCTCAACCGCGTGGCCGCCGGTTTGCCCGCGACAGTGTTAGCAAAATTGGAGAGTCAGAATCCGCTGTCCAGCGTGAAAGACCGCATTGGCTTCGCCATGATCGAAGATGCGGAAAAAACGGGGCGCATCAAGCCCGGCCAGACCGTCCTCATCGAGCCCACCAGCGGCAACACCGGCATCGCCCTCGCGTTTGTCGCTGCTGTCAAGGGCTACAAACTGATCCTGACCATGCCCGAAACCATGAGCCTCGAGCGCCGCGTGCTCCTCAAGGCCTTCGGCGCCGAGATCGTGCTCACTCCCGGTCCCAACGGCATGAAGGGCGCCATCGCCAAAGCCAACGAGATTCTCGCCAACACACCCAACGGCGTCATCCTCCAGCAATTCGACAACCCCGCCAACCCGGCCGTTCACCTCGCGACCACCGGCCCGGAGATCTGGGACGACACCGATGGCAAAATCGACTTCCTGATTTCAGGTGTAGGCACCGGTGGCACCATTACAGGAGTGTCGCAATACATCAAGCCCCGCAAGCCGAGTTTCAAGGCCATCGCCGTCGAGCCAACCGACAGTCCTGTTCTCAGCGGTGGCAAGCCCGGCCCCCACAAGATTCAAGGCATCGGCGCCGGCTTTGTGCCCAGCATTCTGGACACCAGGCTCATCGATGAAGTCATCCAGGTATCGAATGACGAGTCAATCGCCATGGCCCGCCGGCTGCCTCTCGAAGAGGGTCTGTTCGTCGGCATCAGCTCCGGTGCTGCCGTAGTCGCAGCCCTCAAAGTAGCCGCCCGCCCTGAAAACGCAGGCAAGCTTATCGTGACCATATTGCCCAGCTTCGGCGAGCGCTATCTATCCAGCGTCTTGTTCGACTCGCTGCGTCAGGAAGCACTCGCCCTACCCACTCACCCGGTAACGCTTTGAAAGGCAGTTCGGAGTTCGCTGTTCTTGGTTTGTAAGACAGAGTCGATGTTTTGTGAAAGGGCATGGCTTCAGCCGTGCCGCAAAGAGGTCAAAATGAGCGAGGGCTTTAGCCCCTGAGGGAAGTTGGCAAGGCGACCATCATCAACAAAACGAACTTGGCGAACAACGACCACGGAATCCGAACTAAGAACTCTGAACTGAGAACTTAGAACTCCGAACTTCAACAAAGACCCATGTCCATGTTCGAACGCATCCGCGAAGACATCCAGTCCGTCATGGACCGCGACCCCGCTGCGCGCTCCCGCCTGGAAGTCTTCCTCTGCTATCCGGGCCTGTGGGCTGTCTGGTATCACCGCGCCAGCCACCGGCTTTGGCGCGCAAATCTGCGCCTCCCCGCACGCGTTCTTTCGCAGCTCGCCCGCTTCTTCACCGGCGTCGACATTCATCCCGGAGCACTGCTCGGCCGTCGCCTCTTCATCGACCACGCAACCGGAGTCGTCATCGGCGAAACAGCCATCGTCGGCAGCGACGTGACCATCTATCAGGGCGTCACCCTGGGCGGAACCGGCAAGGGCCACGGCAAACGCCATCCAACCATTTGCGACGGTGTCTTCATCGGCAACAATGCCAACATCCTGGGCAACATCTGCGTCGGTGAAAACTCCCGCGTGGGCGCAGGATCCGTTGTCCTCGACGATGTTCCACCGAATTCCACCGTCGTCGGCGTCCCCGCCCACATCGTCTATCGCGCCGGACAGCGCGTACTCATCACCGATCCCCACGACATCAAGGACCCGCTCTCCGATGCGCTCATTGCCCTCTCGGCCCGCGTCGAAGAATTGGAAGAACGCCTCGGCGCACAGCCAGGACAGGCTGTGCCGTTCGCATCCGAAGAAGCCGACCGCACCGCCTACCGCAAAGAACTCGACTATATGCGCGATTACGTCTCGATGGGCGAAGGCATCTGATCCCGTGCCGCAATTTGCGGCGCTGGATGGTCGCGACGGCCTACTCCCCCCGCAACGCCTGCATGGGATTGATCGAAGCCGCGCGCAGCGCCGGCAGCGCCGAAGCCGCGACAGCCAGCAACAAAACCCCAATCACCGCCAGGGTCAGCACCATCGGATCGAATGGGCTCACCCCAAACAGCAGCGACCGCAACAATCCAGAAGCAGCCAGCGCCCCTCCCAGCCCAAGAATGCAACCAACCGCAGCCAGCTTCGCGCCGGATCCGAGAATCAGACGCACAATCGCCGCACGCTGCGAACCAAGCGCCATCCGAATCGCCATCTCCTGCACCCGCGATGCGACCGAGAAAGCGATAATGCTGTAAATCCCCAGCACCGCCAGCAGCACCGCAGCAAAGGCGAAGCTCGAAATCAGCACCGTGTTGAAGCGCCGCGGCGCCTCACTCTCAGATACCGCCTGCTCCATCGTCTGCACCTGCGTCAACGGCAGCAGCGGATCGATCGATCGCACCGTCGCACGCAGCGCATTCTCCATATGCTCCGCAGGCAACGAAGACCGCAACGTGATATAGCCGCCATTCCCATTCAGATCGACGGCCGGATTTGCGAGCGCGCCAAAATCCTCCTCGATCTGGGCCACGGGAAAGTAATACTGATCCTTGGTCACTTCATCCGGTGAGCTGAGCTTTACATCGGCCACTTCTCCAACCACGGTGAGCCAAGGCGTCTGCATCTCCGGCGTACCGACGCGAATGCGCTTGCCGATTGGATCCTGGTTGGGCCAGTAGTGCTGCGCGAATTGCCTGCTGACGATCGTCACCAACTGGGATCCTGCACGGTCGTCGTGAGTGAAGTATCGGCCATGTACCAGCGGAATGCCCATGGTTTGCAAGTAATCGCCAATGATGTAAGCGGGAGTGGCGAGATTCATGGTCGCGCCCTTGGGCGGAACGTAGCCGTCAACAACAAACGTCTGGTTGCTGTTGTTGTTCGAGGCCGGAAGAAAGCTTGTCAGCCCCACAGCCGTGACGCCGGGAAGCTGCCCCAGCCGGCGCAGCAGCTCGCGGTTGAAGTTATTCACCAAGTCCTGTTTCGGGTATTGCTGCTGCGGCAGATTATAGGAAGCGGTGGTGACATGCTCGGGCCGAAAGCCGAGATCGACAGACCGCATCTTCTCGAAACTGCGCAGCAGGAGTCCCGATGCCGAGAGAAGAACGAGTGCAATGGCAATCTCCGCCACCACCAGAATGGAGCGAAGGCGCGCATGGCCGCCACCCGCCGTTCCGCTCCGCCCACCGTCTTTCAAGTGGCTGTTCACGTTCGTGCGCAGCGCCGCGAAGGCCGGGGCAATGCCGCAAAGCAGCCCAGTCACAACCGCGAGGAGGAGGGCAAATCCGACCACGTACCAATTGAGCGCAATCTCGCTGACGCGCGGCAGGCTTTCCGGCAGCAGAGATTTCCCCACGCGCAGCGCCACGGCAGCAAGCATCAGGCCCAGCACCCCGCCGCTCACGCTAAGCACCAGGCTCTCCAGAATCGTCTGCCGCAACAACGCCGCCGCTTGCGCACCCAGCGCCAGGCGTACCGCGATCTCTCTCTGGCTGCGAATGGCGCGCACCAGCATCAGCCCCGCCAGATTGACGCAGGCAATCAATAACACTACCGCTACCGCAAGAAAGAGCGTACGCAGCAAAGGCCGCGCCTGCGCGATGGTTTCCTCCTGTTGCGGCCGTACCATCGCGGTGATGCGCAGATTCGCCATCATCGCCGGATAGTTCTTCATGATCTCCTGTGCCACCCGCTGGGCATCGCCCTGCGCCTGTTGTGCGGTGACACCGGGCTTCAGCCGTCCAACCATCTGGTAGCTCCAGTTGGCCGAGGCGCCGGGAGTGAGTTCCGCGGGCTGGAAGCTCATGGGGACCCACAACTCGATTCGATTGAGCTGGCCAGACTGGAGCGGGAACTCAAAATTGCGCGGCATCACCCCAATCACGACGTAGGGCTTGCGATCCAGAAGAATCTTGGTCCCCAGGATCGCAGGGTCGGCGTGAAAGCGGCTCTGCCACGCACCATAGCTCAACACGACGACTTGCTGGTGGTGCTCGTCTTCGTCTGCGGTAAACACACGTCCAAGATGCGGCGCAACGCCAAGCGCAGTGAAGACTCCGGCAGTGAGGCGGGCGGCGGTGACCTGCGCCGGCTCACCGTTGCCGGAGAGCTCGTAGCCTGCATACTGATAGCCGCCGAGCCCGTTGAAGGAGTGCGTTTCCCGCGTGTAAGCGAGGATGTCGGGCACCGTGACGCCTGCCTCGCAGTTGCCCCCCAGATCTGCTCCCTGCAGACAATCGGCAAGCACCATCAGGCGATTCGAATCCGGAAACGGCAAGGGCCGCAGCAGAACCCCTTCGACGATGGAGAAAATCGCCGTGGTAGCGCCAATCCCGAACGCCAGCATCAGCACCGCTGTCAGTGCGAATCCTGGGGACTTGCGCAGCTGCCGAAAAACGAAACGGAGATCGAAGAAGAGATTCTGCATATAGACCTCGCAGACACGAATAGGTACGGATTGACGAGCAATTCTGAAGCCAAACAGAACCGAGCGTCCGACCCGCAATTTCAATGATATAAAACGAGATTTCCGCGCCGGCGGTTCCCAGGGCCGTGCGAAGCCGAGAAACCCTGTCCAAAAATGAACACCGCTCCGGACAACCGACGGCGTCCGTCAACCGGATCAATGCACGTCCACTGACCGATCCCCTTCGTACTCCATGATGTGGAAGTAAGCCTCCCACCCACTCCACGCCGCAGGCGCAGGCAACTTCGCCATCGGATCTTTGAGATGATCGGCATAAGCCTGCACCAGCTCGCGCGTCCGATAGACGCCCGTGAGCCAGTCGCCGCGGTACCAGTTCTTCCACTTGCCATACTCAGCGGCACTCATCGATTGCTGAATCGCGTCGAGCGCCTGCAGAGCCTCCTCTGTTTCGGTATGCGCCTTCTCCGTGTCTCCGTTAGCATCATCCTTCAGCGCACGCGCCACCAGCAATAACGCCCAGTTGCTTTCCCGGTTGATCGTGATCATGGTCAGCACCGCCGCCCGGTAGTAGTCACGGCGATCCGGATCGACCAGGCTCTCCGCTTGCTGCGCGCGCTTCCACACCGCATCCCAGCGCGGCTGCGCCCCTTCGCACTCCTCAATGTCCCGCTTCAGAAGCGCAGCACGGGTGTCCGCATCCAACGCCGGCAACAAGCGCGGTGGTGTCCACTTCGGCGACTGGCTGGGCACCGCTGCGACCTGGTGCTCGCTTAGATCGTCGAGAATCAGCCGGCGAATCTCCGTGTGGTAATGCTGATCGCCATTGAAGCGCTTCACAATGCTCAGCGGCGGAGGCGGCGGCGCGTTCCCCGCGGACGTCAATCCCGGAGGCCCGAACGGAGCCCGAAGGGATGGGGCATCGAAATACTCCTTATACACAGCGGCCAGCGCATCGGCAGACTTCGCGCCGAATTCCTCCGTGGCCCACTGTTTATAGAAACCATCATCGCTGCCATCGGTCGGAACCCCACCCCACGCGATGTCCATCACCGCCCGCGTAGTCATCGCCACAGGCCGAATGTCGCTCGTGTTCACCAGGAAGTAAGAAGTAGCCCCCGCCTTGATATACCGCCCCAATTCAGACTGGATCACCGAGACCGGTACCATCTCCGAAAGCTGGTTCGACTGGCCGTTCATCATCGCCACATGAAAGTAGGCGCCCTGCCCCGCCGCAACTTTGCCGCCATCCTGCATATCGCCGTAGCCGGTATCTGCCCACACCAGCGCTACCTCTGGTGGAATTCTCAGGTAATCCTCCTGCATCAAGCGCGCGCCCTCCTGCCAAAGATCCGTTACGAACTGCGCCTCCGGATACTTCGCGCGGACGATCTTCATCTGCACCGCAATCGCGTCGCTGATGCGTTGCCCAAGCAGCGGATCATTGTCGCGCACACTGGGGTCGAGCGACGCATAGCTCGAATCGGAAAGCCCGCGCAGGCCTACGCTCCATAAGATTTCCTCGTCCGGCTTGTAGCTCGCGACTGCATTGGTCCACGCCCGCTCCAGAATTTCTGGATGCGTCGAGAAGTTGTAAGGCACATCCCGCGGCCAGCGCGCCACATTCACGCCCAGCGGAATCGCATGATGCTGGTTCACGATCAGGCCCCGCTCAGTCGCAGCATGCACCTGCGCATCGTCAGGAAAGATCCACGTGCCCGGCACAACCATGTTCCCCTTGAGCCGCAGAATGGTCTCGTACACGTTGTCCCAGACCTTCAGCGAGATGCCGGTCCCTTCGCCTTTCCCCGCCGGAATCCATCCCGTGAGCAGGTCCTCGTCGTTGGGGAAGAATCCGCGATACCGGAAAACGGGACTCGGATACACATGCGTGAAATCCGCAGGCAACTCAATCGAAGTCCGCCGCTCCGGCTCCTTATCGGTCCACAGATACATCGGATCGACACCGAGGTAGGTCTGCGAGAACTGGTAGATCGCATAAATGGTGCCGCGCATGTCCGCGCCGGTCAGGCACACCACATGCTTCAGTGGCTGGCTCCCTGGCACGCGCAGAACTGAGAAGGCGAAGGACTCCGGCCCATGCGGGGTCGCGCAGTTGATTCCAGGATGAACCTTTGAATGCTCGGCGATCAGAATCGCAAGCGGACCAGAATCCTCCAGCTGGTTGGCAAGCGCCGGCCTCTGTCCAAACACTTTGGTGAAATCGGAGAGCAAATCCTCCGTGGCCCGCCGCACCGGTCCGGGTTCATCGGCGCTCTCGACGATCGTGATGGAGGAATCGAGCGTGGTTGGCTGACTCTTGTGCGAGGCCCAACTCGGCGAAACAGCCCCAAGAAACGCAGGAACCGCAACCACGGTCATTCTGAAGCAACGGAGCAGGGAAGGGTGCGACATGATCTCTCCTTCAATCAATTTAGATAGAGCGAAGTGCAACGGACTCTCGTAGCGGCTTTGTAACAGGGCACGACCTTCAGTCGTGCCGCAAAATGCCGCCAAATGAATGGGGCTTTACAGGCTGCGGAAAAACTCGTCCCAAGAGCGCTTTTGAAAGGTGAGTTTACTAGTGCCGATAAGTCGATTCGATTGACGCCGGCTTTAAGCCGCAGAGGGATGTATTTCACAACTCTCCTCGGAACCCTTGACTTTTTCCGCAGCCTGTTTAGCCCCTGAGGGAATGCAGGACCCTCCGACCAACCTTGCTCAGCGCTTTCCTTGCAGGGGCCCGCGTAAAGCCCACTTTGTTCGCGTCCCGAATTATACCCGACAATCTCCACCCCTGGGCCCCATACTTAATTGCCGTCCGCTACACGAGTCCAACTTGACGCAGTGCTAGTCTGGACCTTTCCACTTCACCTCCGGGGATTGGCTTCTTGCTTCGTTCTTGCGCGCTGCTGGCGGCTGCTCTTGCGTTTGCGCACCAGGCCGTCGCCGCGCCCCGTGTACAGCCAGTGCCGGTCCCCCCGGAGATGCGCTCCTCCGCCTTCACCGTCACCGTAAACGGCAAGCCGATCGACGTAGCCCACGTCGCCGCCAGCTACGACTTCGTTAACTTCGACATCACAGGCCCTGTTGAAATCGCGATCACCGCCACCGACCCGGAATTCTGGGATCGCGGCGTCGACATTCAGCCCTGGCGTCTCGGTTTGCGCCCGAAACGGCAAGGCCAGACCATTCAATTCAAATTGCAGGCCCCTGCGAAGCTTTCCATCGCCCGCCCGCGTGACTTTCTGAATCATGCCCAGATGCTCTTCCTGTTCGCCGGTTCACCTCCCGCACCGCCTCCCACAGGACCCGATGTTCACGTCTATCCCGCGGGCGTCTACCGGCAAAGCCTCAACCCCAAGAGCGGCGAGACCGACTACCTCGAACCGGGCGCGTATTTTTTCGGCAGCCTGAACTTGTTCGGCGTGCAGGGTGTGAAAGTGCTCGGCCGCGGCACCATCGTCTATGACGGACCCCAGGACCCCAGCAACGACGAGGGCTGGATGCAGAAGCCCGACTGGCACTGCATCGGCACCCTGGATGCCCACGACATCCAGATCAGCGGTCTCACCTGCGTCATTCGTTCACGCACCTGGTCGGTGCAGATGAAAGACTCGACCGGCTTCCTCTATGACGACCTCCGCGTGATGGGCGGCAACCCCGGCAATGCCAATCAGGATGGCATGGATTGGATCGGCAGCGGCGACGGCATCGTGCGCAATTCGTTCTTTCGCGCGTCCGACGACGTCATCGCCCTCATGGGCAACTGGGACGGCTACACCGACGCCGATATACTGCGTCCCGGTAAGGACGTTCACGACATTCTTGTTGAGAAGAGCGAGCTCTCGACCAGCATCTCCAACATCGTCCGTGCCGGATGGCCGCGCAAGATTTTCAATTCACGAAATTTCACGCTGCGTGATTCCGACATACTGCACGCCGGGATCGGCGCCTGCGGACAGCCGTTTGGCCTTCTGGGATTTTGGGGTGCCAACGGCTCCAAGGGCGACCACTCGAATTACACCTTTGAAAATCTCTTCCTCGACGACTGGTACTCGCTCCTGCAAATGGAACAGGAGGAGCCGGCTCTCCACGGCTTCACCTTTCGCAACATCTGGGCCCTCGATCAACCTCCTCTGCTCGGCTCTTCGATCATGGGCCAGGTCAGCGGCGTGACGCTGGACAACGTGAAATACGGCCAGCACCGCGTCGAAACCAACGCCGATCTACCACTGGCGGTCACGGACGGCGCAGCCCCCGTTGTTTTTCCGCCACCTCAGGGTCCCATTGCCGCTTTCTCCGTCGAACCACCCGTGATTGCGCCGGGAGAGCAAGTTACATTCACCGCCGAGCCCTCTCCGCATGCGCATTACACATGGATCTTCGGCGACGGGGCCCAGGCCCATGGCCGCAAAGTAACCCACAAATTCGCCGATGCCGATGGGACAGAGCTCGACGGTGCGAACGGCGCAGGCCGCTTCCGCGTACTCCTCCATGTCGAAAGTCGGGGCGCAGGTCCCGGCGCGAGTGAAAATCAGGCCCAGGACTGGTCGGCACGCGCCGTAGTCGTCGTCGCCAAGTGGCGCGAAGCGACCTCCGCTCTAGGACCCAGCGTTCCAGGCCTGACTTGGCACCTGTACCCCGGCGCGTGGACCGAGTTGCCCGATCTCGGCAAAGAGACGTCTGTGTTCGCCGGCGAGTCAGCGGACCTTCAAGTCGATCCGCATGGATTCACGCGCTACGCCACGGCATGGGACGGCTCTCTCGATGTCCCGGTCGACGGAGGCTACACCTTTCACCTTCTCGCTCGCGATGGCGCGCGCGTAGTCATCGATGGCGTTGAGGTTGCAAAGACCGGTCCTCCCTTTGCGCAAGTCTGCGGCGTAGCCGGCAACGCCATGCGCTATGACCGCGGCTCCCTGGGCCTCCGCGCCGGCCTGCACACGCTCCATGTGGAGGGTCTGCACTATGCAAGCCAAGGCACGCCGCGCGTCCTGTGGGAGGGCCCCGGATTGCCAATCACCGACATCCCCGCCGCCGCCTTCAGCCACCCAAAAGCAGTAGTCAGCACCCCGGGGGGCGGCAACTAGTCGCTAGTCCCCGTTCCCTATTCCCTATTCCCTGTTCCCTATTCCCTATTCCCTGTTCCCTGCTCTTCTCCTGTTCTTCCTTACCGCTATTCGCATCCTGTCGTCCCCTTTCTTTCCCACCGCCGTGTCATCCTGAGTTTCGGCGCGTTTGGGCCCCC
This sequence comes from uncultured Acidobacteriaceae bacterium, assembly GCA_963810545.1. Classification (GTDB taxonomy): domain Bacteria; phylum Acidobacteriota; class Terriglobia; order Terriglobales; family Acidobacteriaceae; genus Telmatobacter. The sequence goes on along the minus strand of CAWENE010000001.1, from coordinate 1,008,546 downwards.
GTTGACGATGAAATCGACAATGGGGTAAGCCGAACGAAGGATCTGCTTTTTCACTGATCGCACTCGATCCCTGCCCCATTCGTCACGGATATCTTGACACCCCTAGCTTTCTAGGCCTAGACTTCTCTGTACCAAGATCGCTAGGGGTATAAACAGCATGGCAAAGACCGACCTTCAGGGAACATTGGATCTACTGGTTCTGAAAACACTCGCCCAGAATGGCGCATTGCACGGCTACGGTGTCGTGCAGCACATCCAGAGCGCGTCCGGCGAGTTGCTCCGCGTGGAAGAAGGCTCGCTCTATCCAGCCCTCCACCGCATGGAGCAAAACGGATGGATTGCCGCGGAGTGGTCGATGACCGAGACCAATCGCCGCGCCAAGTATTACAAGCTGACAGCCCAGGGCCGCCGCCAGTTGCAGCAGGCTGAAGACAGCTTCGATCAGCTGGTAAAGGGCGTGCGCGCAGTGCTGCGTTACGCGTGAAAGGAAACCGATGGCCATCTTCCGCAGAATTGCAAACCTGATACATCGCTCAAACGTCGACCGCGAGATTGATGCTGAACTCGAGTCGCACATCGCCATGCGCATCGACGAAAATATCGCCAACGGCATGGCACCGGTTGAAGCCCGCCGCGACGCGCTCGTACGCTTCGGCAATACCACGGCGACCCGCGAGCACGTGCTCGCCGCCGATGCAGCGCTCGGCATCGAATCCTTCTGGGCCGACGTTCGTTACGCGTGGCGCCAACTCATCAAGTCGCCCGGCTTCACCGTCACGGCGGCCATCACGCTCGCCCTCGGCATCGGCGCAAACACTGCCATTTTCAGCAGCATGGACGCAGTCGTTCTGCGCCCCCTCGCGGTCCCGGCCATGGATCGCGTCGTCACCGTCTTCGAGCGCCAGGACCGCAGCGGCGATCGCTCTGTGGCGCTGGCGAATTACTTTGACTGGAGCCGCCAAACCCGCTCCTTCGAAGAGCTGGCCGTCCGCACCGGCGCCGACATGAGCCTCACCGGCGCCGGCGACGCAGCGCACGTGCATGCCGAGATGACCTCGGCCGATTTCTTTACTGTGTTGCGGATTCAGCCAGTGCTGGGCCGCTTGTTCGTTGCCGATGAATGCCGTCCGGGCCGCGACAGCGTGGCCCTGCTCAACTACGGATTTTGGCAAAGACGTTTTGCCGGCAATCCCCGTATCGTCGGCCAAAAGATCGATCTCGACCACCGCACCTACACCGTCATCGGCATCCTGCCGAAATCGGTGCAATACCCCTCTGAGGCCGATATCTTCTTGCCCCTCGCGCCCTCGCCGCAACAGATCGCGAATCGAAGCGACCACGACTATCTAGTCAACGGACGCCTCCGCGATGGCGTCACCGTCAACCAGGCACAGGCAGAACTGCGCACCATCGCCGAACACCTGGCCACGACTTACCCGTCCACCAATCTTGGTTGGACGGTGCGCATCGAGCCCCTGCTCGACGGAATCAACGGAGATCTGACGCCGCTCTACTATCGCCTCGTGATGGGCGCGACGCTGTTCGTGCTGCTCATCGTCTGCGCCAACGTCGCCAACCTCCAGTTCGCTCGCGGCATCGAGCGCCGCCCGGAGATCGCCATGCGCACGGCGCTTGGTGCCAGTCGCACCCGGCTCCTGCGCCAGTTGCTCACGGAGAACCTCCTGCTCGGTCTCATTGGCGCCGTCGGCGGCCTCCTTTTCGGCGCACTCTACCTGCGCCTTACGCTGGTGCTCATGCCTGAGCGCGTCGCGCGCCACATGTCCGGCTGGTCCAACATCTCACTCAACGGTCGCGTTTTTGCATTCTCTCTGCTCCTCGCGCTTTTGGCCGGATTAATCTCCGGATTCGCTCCCGCATTGGAGGCCCTCCGTCTGAATCTCGGCGATCAGCTCAAGGCCGGTTCTCGCGGAACCACTGGCTCCGCGCGCAGTCACCGCTTGCGCAGCATCTTCGCCATCGCGCAGGTTTCGTTGGCCGTCGCTCTCGTCATCGGCGCGGCCTTGATGTCGAAGGGCATGAGGGCTCAATTGCATGTTGCCGACGGTTACGAACCGCAGAAGATCCTCACGTTCGGCATAACCCTGCCCGCCTCGCGTTACGACACGCCGCAAAAACAAGCTGCGTGGTACAACGATAGCCTCGCAAAGCTCCGTGCTCTACCCGGTGTAACCCATGCCAATGTGACTACCGCTCTGCCCTACAGCGACTACGCCCGGAATCGCGAATTCCAAATCGAATATCGTCCGGCCGCGCCCGGCAAAGATCAGAGCGCCCTGGATCTCCCGGTAAGCCCAGACTACTTCTCCGCGTTCCACATCGGCATCGTCGCCGGACGCAAATTCGAAACGGGCGATTCGGCGCAGTCCACGCCCGTGGCTATCGTGAGCCGTAGGTTTGCCGACCGCTATTTCCCCACCCAGAATCCCCTTGGTCATCGCATCCGCATGGGTGGGCGCGATTCACGCGAGCCGTGGGTCACCATCGTGGGCATCGCTGATGAAGCCAAGTACACACTGTGGGACCAGAACGAATACGCCGCCGTATATCTCGATGCGGCGCAAGTTCCTCCCGCCGGCGCTACCTATGCCGTGGCAACCGACGGCGATCCCCTTGCCTTGGCCGGCTCTGCCCGTAGAGCCCTCGCCTCCATCGATCCCGGACTGCCCCTCGACACCCTCGAAACCTACAGGCAATTGCTCAATGAGAATCTCGTGGGGCTGATGTACGCCGCCGGCATGATCGCTTTCGATGCCTTGGTCGCTCTCTTCCTCGCCGCCATCGGCATCTTCGGCGTCATGGCCAACCTGGTCGGCGAACGAACCCGCGAGATCGGTGTCCGCCTCGCCATGGGCGCACGGCGCGAAGACGTTTTAGGTATGATTCTGCGCCGGGCCACGCGGCTTACCGCCATTGGGCTCGGCACTGGACTCGTGCTCGCATTCTGCCTCGCCCGCCTGGTCGCGAACCTGCTCCGCGGCGTGCGTCCCGACGATCCGGTCGTGTTTATGGGCATTGCCGTTGCAATTGCCGCTGTCGCTTTAGCATCGAGCTGGATTCCTGCCCGGCGAGCATCGCGCGTCGATCCCATGAAGGCTCTGCGCAGTGAATAAAAAACAAGAACGGAGGAACCCGTGGCCACCTTTCGCCGCTTCACCAATTTGTTCCGCCGCTCCCGCGTCAATCGCGAGATCGATGCCGAGTTGGAATCGCACATCGAAATGCGCATCGACGAGAATGTGGCCCACGGCATGTCCCGCGAAGACGCCCGCCGCGACGCCCTCGTGCGCTTCGGCAATCGAACCTCAACACGCGAACGTGTGACGGCCGCCGACGCCACATTGAGCCTCGCCGGCCTCGCTCGCGACATGCGCTACGCCCTGCGTCAGCTGCGCCGTTCGCCGGGTTTCGCCTTGACCGCAATTCTCACCCTCGCTCTCGGCATTGGCGCCAACGTGGTCGTATTCGGCGTGTTGAACGCATTGATTCTCCAGCCGCTCCACATTCCGGAAGCCAACCGCCTTTTCGAGATCGTCCAGAAAGAACAGGGAAATCTCACCCAGTCCTATCCCGATTTTCTGGATTACCGCGCGCGCAACACGGCATTCAGCGGCATCGCAACCTATCGCATCGACGAGGCCGGCTTGAGCACCAACGGCTCGGCGCAGCAATGCTGGATGTACGAGGCTTCAGGAAATTACTTCGACGTCCTCGGAGTCCAGCCTGCCCTGGGCCGCTTCTTCCACGCAAGCGATGAGCATGGGCCCAACTCCGCGCCGTTTATCGTGCTCAGCGATGCCTTCTGGCGCACCCGCTTTAGCGCCGACCCGCGCGTTGTCGGCATGACCGTGGATTTGAACAAGCATCCATTCACAATCATTGGCGTTGCGCCGCGCACCTTTAACGGCACGGAAATCTTTCTCTGGCCGGATTTTTGGATGCCCATGGTCAACGAGGAGCAGGTGGAGGGCTACAGCTTCCTCACCAAGCGCGGAAACCACGGTATCTTTTTGCTTGGAATGTTGAAGCCCGGCGTGACGATGAGCCAGGCGACCGACAATCTGAATACAATCGCGCATAGGCTGGCCAAACAGTATCCAGGCGATGACGACGGACTAGCCGCGCGGCTCGTGAAACCGGGACTGATGGGCGATGTGCTCGGCGGCCCGGCACAGACATTCCTGACGGCAATTATGCTCCTGGCGTTGCTCGTGCTTGCCGCCGCATGCGTCAATCTCGCCGGCATCTTTGCCGCTCGTTCGGCAGATCGCGCGCGTGAGCTTGCCATCCGCTTGTCCATCGGATCGACACGAGGTCGCCTCTTGCGGCAAATTCTTACCGAGGCCGTGCTCGTCTCCCTCGCTGGAGGCGCAGCGGGCACATTCTTCGCTGCCGCGCTTCTGGGCGCGCTCACGCGCTGGCAGCCCATTGCGCAATTCCCCATCCATGTCACCGTGACGCCGGACGTGCGTACCTTCGCGATTGCCATATTGCTTTCGCTGGCCAGTGGACTGCTTCCCGGCCTTTTGCCCGCTCGCCAGATCTGGCGCACAGACGCGATGCAGGCGATGAAGAGCGGGAATGCCAATCCGAGTCTACTTCGCCGGTTCACCCTGCGCGATGCACTGCTCGGCGTGCAGATCACTTTGTGTGCGCTGCTGGTAACAGCATCGCTTGTCTCCCTCCGCGGCATGGAGCGGTCGCTGCACGCCCCGCTGGGATTCGAGCCGCAGGGCGCCGTAGTTGCGAGCGCGGACATGCACATGGCCGGCTACACCGACGACTCGGCCCTGCCGGTCCAGCGGCGCATGATCGACGAGGCATCGCGAATCCCTGGCGTCACCGCCGTGGGAACATTGGATAACCCGCCATTGAGCGGCGGCGGCAGTTCTTCGGACGTCTTCCGCGAAGGCACCGCGGACCTCCGTCCTACGAACAGCGTCTTCGATGCGCGCTACTTCAACATTTCGCCCGGCTATTTGAAAGCCGCCGGAACCCGCTTGCTGGCAGGACGCGACTTCACCTGGCAGGACGACGCCAAGAAGCCCAGGATCGCACTGGTCAATGAGACCTTCGCCCGAAAAATGTTCGGCAACACGCCTGCGGTGGGCCGTCATTTCCTCGAAAGAGATAAGTCCAGCTGCGAAATCGTGGGCGTCCTCGAAGATGGCAAGTATGAATCGCTGACCGAAGATCCAACCCCGGCCATGTTCTTTCCCCTTCCGCAAAACAGGGAAGGCAACACGACCCTGATCGTCCGCTCCCAGTTGCCGCCGGAACAGATCGCACCGGCGCTCAACCGGATTCTCATGGGCATTGATTCGAGCCTGCCCTTCACCATCCAGCCCTGGCAGGACAGCCTGGCCCTGGTGCTCTTCCCGGCCCGCGTGGCCACCGCGGCGCTCGGCGTCATGGGCCTGCTGGCCGCGATGCTCGCCGTCACCGGAGTCTTCGGAATGTCCGCCTCGAACGTATCCAAGCGGATGCGCGAACTCGGGATTCGCGCAGCTCTCGGCGCGCATCGTGGACAGATTATGAGCACAGCGCTGGGCCGTCCACTCCTGGTCCTCGTTGTGGGATCGGTCTCGGGATTGGCGCTGGGTGTGCTGGCGAGCCGGTTGCTCGCGTACCTCGTCTACCAGGCCACGCCGCGCGATCCGCTGGTCCTGTTGGGCGCCTTGGCGGCGATGGTTCTCATCGGCGTCATAGCCACATGGATTCCCGCGCGTAGAGCACTCAATGTAAATCCCGCCCAGCTCCTGCGTGAAGAGTAAGAAGCAGGGAACCTGCGAACAAGCCCCGGAGATCCCGTGCCCCTGTCATCCTGAACGAAGCGCATTTCAGCGGAGTGAAGGACCTGCTTCTGTTTTTCCTCGCATCATCGGTGAAGAAAATGGGTGCCCCATCCTTTCGCCTTGTTTCTGGCGAGAGGGTGGGAAAGCACGAACCGAACAAACGAAACGACCCGCCAAGCCCCTGTCCGTCACGCCCCCGCCACTGCTTTTCGCGACCCCGCGCGCCGAGCACTCAGCGTGAATCCCGACCAGCTCCTGCGTGAAGAAGAGTAAGAAACAGGGAACCTGCGAACAAAGCCCCAGAGACCCCCCTGCCCCTGTCATCCTGAACGAAGCGCATTTCAGCGGAGTGAAGGACCTGCTGCTGTTTTCGCTCGCATCAATCGGTGAAGAAAATGGGTGCCCCATCCTTTCGCCTTGTTTCTGGCGAAAGGGTGGGAAAGCACGAACTCAACACACGAAACGACCCGCCAAGCCCCTGTCCGTCACGCCCCCGCCACTGCTTTTCGCGACCCCGCGCGTCCAAGACTCTACAGATAGTGCCGCCCGGGTGCTGGAGCGAGCAGGTCGCTCGGCCTAGCCTCGGCCAGATACAATGGACTCACGCACAATCGCCCCACGGACGAAGCTATTTCCGCTGGGATTGCCAGGGCAACGGTGCGCCATGGTGCAGTCTTTCTCGAGATTTGGAGCAGGTGGACGTGACAGGATTGATGGGCCGCGCCTTGCGGCTGGAGTTGGTTGCAGGACTGGGTTTGGCGCTGGCTCTGCCGGCATTGGCCGCCGCAAGTTCGCGCGGCGTCGCCACTGAGACGATGCTGACCGCGGAAACTCACGACCTGAATGGGCGTACGCAAGCTGCCATCACGGTGAGCGTGACCGCCCAGGATGGCCTGCCCGCTCACGGCGCAGTGGCAATTGCGGACCAGGGGACTCAACTGGCGGGCCTGGCGCTCGATTCGGAAGGACACGCATCCACGGTTCTCTCCCTCCCTCCGGGCCAACACTCTCTCTCTGCTACGTACACCGGAGATACCACGCACTTCACTTCGGTGTCACAGGTGACTCCGGTACGGGCTGTAACCGGCACCACGCCGGACTTTTCCATCGGCGTTTCTCCCGCCACACTTTCCCTGAAGCAAGGCCAGTCCGGATCGATCACGGCCTCACTGACGCCGGTGAATGCCTCGTCTCTCACCGCGCCAATGTTCGTCACGCTCTCGTGCTCTGGGCTTCCCGACCAGTCGTCTTGCACGTTTACTCCCGAAAATATTGAGATACTCCCCAGCGCGACCGCACCCGTCACAAGCTCCCTGGTTCTGGCCACCGCCGCATCCAACTCAACCGCCCGCATAGCTTCACCGCAGAAGGAAACCACGCATCCCGTTGCCTGGGCGTTCCTGCTGCCAGGCGCGCTGAGCCTCGCTGGATTGGCATTTGGTTCACGTCGACGCCGCTGGCTGAGTCGGATTTTCTTGATGGCCGGTGTAGGCTTGATCGCCCTGCTCGGTACCACCGCCTGCAATCCGCTCTACTACTACAAGAATCACGGACCGTCGCCGAATCTGCCCACGCCCACCGGTACCTACACGCTCCTGGTCACGGCGCAATCCAGCAACGGCATCACCGCAACCACGCATTCCACTACGATCGTCCTCACCGTCCAGTAAACCGCACCGGCATGAAGGCCTGGCACTCGCTTCCCACTGCCGTCTATTCTCTCGTGGAACGAACGCCCGGCTCTGTACTCCTCGAGTCCGCGCGGCCGCACTCGAAAGAGCAGACAAGCCGGATCTTTCTGTCCCCCGTCCGTGTGCTCGAAGCGCGCCTGCCCACGGAAATCGCCGGACTTTTCACGCAGATCGACCGCGCAGTCCGAGATGGAAAGATCGCCGCAGGCTTCTTCACCTACGAGTGCGGGCAGGCCTTCGAGCCCAAAGCACAGTTACACCCAGGCGATTCCAAAACCCCGCTCGCATGGTTCGGAATCTACGACCGCGCTTACCTGTTTGATCATCTCAACGGAGAATTCGTAGGCAGCGAACCGCCGGGCCTTGCCGAATTGCGCGCATCCTCCGGTTCCCCAGACGAAACTCCCGAGACGAACCTCGAATTCGTAGCCGGCCTCAACGAGCGCCAATTCGCCGACCGCATCGAGACGATTCACGAATGGATTCGCGCGGGCGATGTCTATCAGCTCAACTTCACATTTCCATTGCATCTCCACACGGCAAACAAGCCCGCATCGCTGTATGCGGCCCTGCGCGCACGCCAGCCCGTCGAGTACGGAGCGTTGATCCATGGGCAGCCGAGCCGCTACATCCTCAGTTTTTCGCCCGAACTCTGTTTCCGGATCGACCACGCCGGCACAACCCGCCACATCGTCACCCGTCCCATGAAAGGAACAGCCCCGCGCGGCCGCACCAACGCCGAGGATACGCAGATCGCCGATCGACTCCGCAACGACGAAAAAAATCGCAGCGAAAACGTCATGATCGTTGACCTTCTCCGCAACGACCTCGGCCGGCTGTGCAGCTTCGGCACAGTGCGCGTCGAGGAGTTATTTGCCGTCGAGCGCTACCCAACTCTGTGGCAGATGACCTCCACCATCACCGGCAAATTACGCCCCGACGTTGGCTATCACGACGTCTTCCGCGCTCTCTTCCCCTGCGGCTCCGTCACAGGTGCCCCAAAAATAAGGGCCATGCAGCTGCTCGCGCAGCTTGAGCCCGGCCCGCGCGGCGTCTACACCGGTGCCATCGGATTTTTTTCGCGCGAGCAAACCATTTTCAACGTAGCCATCCGCACATTGCAGATCGACAAAGAAAAAGCCGTGATGGGGGTGGGCAGCGGGATAGTCATCGATTCCAATGCCTCTGACGAATACCGTGAATGCCTCCTCAAAGCAGAATTCCTGGCCCACGCCAACGAAAGCTTCTCCCTGATTGAAACCATGAAATGGCAACGCGAATATTCCTTTCTCGAGTTGCATCTCCACCGCCTCGAAGATTCCGCCGCCTATTTCGGCTTTCCCTGCAATCGCAAAGAAATCAAATCAGCGCTGCTCCAGGCAGCAATGGCCTTCCCGGATCGCGCGCCGCGCAAAGTCAAGCTCCTCCTCGACGCAGAAGGGCATCTCCACATCGCACACGAACTCCTGTCCCCACTGACCGAAGAATCCCGTCCACCACGAGTCTGCATCGCGAACCAGCGCACCGACGCACGCGACCGCTTCCTCTTCCACAAAACGACAAACCGCCCCATCTACGCTGAAGCAACCAAAGCAGCAGCCGCAGCAGGCCTTGCCGACCTGCTCTTTCTGAATCGGGACGGACAAGTCACGGAAGGCGCAGTCAGCAACATCTTCGTCGAGAAAGACAGCCGCTGGGTCACGCCACCCATTGAGTGCGGCCTGCTCAACGGAATCTACCGGCGCCACCTGCTGGCAACGCGCCCCGAAATACAAGAGAAGATCCTATATCTCGAAGACCTGAAAACCGCTGACGCCATCTACCTCACCAACGCACTGCGTGGCCTGCGCCAAGTCACCATCGATTGGCTCGAAAGATTCGGAACTTAAACTTAGAACTTCGAACTAAGAACTGATAAAACGGTGCGCAGCAAGCAAACGGACCAGAAGATGCAGCTCATGCCGAGAAGAATCGCTCTTTCCTTTTGTCTGGCCGTCGCCATGGCCGTAGCTTCGCGCACAGGTGCGCAGACTGCCGATCAGGCCTGGCTCAAATCTGATATCGCCGGCCAAGCGCATCCCGGCATGTCTATCTCCGTGCGCGCGCTCGGCACGAGCTCTCTCGAGCAATCCGCGATCGGCGAACTGAATCGCGACCTGGCTCGCCTCGCGGGACAGAACGCACCCGGCCCCGGCTTTACCGCGCGAGCTCAACAAGCTCTCGAAGGGCAAACCGTCGTGGGAACGGTGCAAGAAGTGCGCAAAGCCTTTCCCAATTTGCCTGTCCCGACCGATCTCAAGCCGGATGGCTACTGGATCTATGCAACCCAGGCGCTAGGCGCTAAATCGCTCCTTGTGATTGCGGGCGCAGACCCCAGGGGCGCACTCTACGGGACGTTCGCCTTCTTGCGCGCTCTATCCGTTCAGCAGAAGCTTCAGGGCATTGCGGCGCGCAGTGCGCCGGCCATGCCCATCCGCTGGGTCGACCAATGGGACAATGCCGACGGCTCCATCGAGCGCGGCTACGCAGGCCGCAGCCTCTTCTTCGAAGGCGGAAAAGTTCGCGACGACTTGAACCCCGTGGCCGAATACGCGCGCCTCCTCGCCTCCATCGGCATCAACGGTTGCAATGTAAACAACGTCAACAATGCCGCGCCGTTCGTTGATCCGCGGATGCTGCAAGGCCTCGCCCGCATAGCCGACACGATGCGTCCCTGGGGCGTGCATCTGGCCATCAGCGTCGACGTAGCCAGTCCCCAGAAAATCGGTGGCCTCCCCACGTACGATCCACTGGACCCCGCAGTGAAAGCGTGGTGGAACGCAAAAGTGAACGCAATCTATGCGCTCATTCCCGACTTCGCCGGGTTCACCGTCAAGGCCGATTCCGAAGGTCAGCCGGGACCCGCCAGTTATGGACGCACTCCCGCTGACGCGGCCAACACGCTCGCTGCCGCCCTCGCTCCACATGGCGGCGTAGTGCTGTACCGCGCGTTCGTCTACAACCATCACCTCGACTGGACCGACCCCAAGGCCGATCGCGCGCGCGCTGCCTACGACATCTTTCATCCACTCGATGGCAAATTCGCGCCGAACGTCATCGTGCAGACCAAGGAAGGGCCCATCGATTTCCAGGTCCGCGAGCCAGTCTCGCCGCTCTTCGGCGGCTTGACCGAAACCAGTCAGGCGATGGAACTGCAGATCACGCAGGAGTACACCGGCCAGCAACGCCACCTTGTCTACCTCGCACCCATGTGGAAACAAGTTCTCGACTTCGACATGCGCGTCGCCGGTTCCGCAACTCCCGTCAAAAAGATAATCGCCCGAAAGAATGGTGGAATGGTCGGCGTGTCCGGTGTGGGCCGCGATGCCTGGCTCGCTTCACCCCTGGCCCTTGCCAATCTCTACGCCTTCGGACGCCTCGCCTGGAACCCCGATCTTTCCCCGGACGAAATCGCGACTGAGTGGACCCGCCAGACTATCGGCGCCGATTCTGCAGTTGTGAGTACAGTCGTCAGGATGCTCATGCAATCCTGGCCTGCTTATGAGGACTACACCGGCCCCCTTGGCCTGCAAACCCTCACCGACATCACCGGCAGCCACTACGGCCCTGGCATCGAAGGCAGCGAAAACAATGGTTGGGGCCAGTGGCACCGCGCAGACCATCAAGGCGTCGGCATGGATCGCACCGTCGCGACGGGCACAGGATTCGCAGGACAATATCCCCCGCAAATCGCAAAAATGTACGAGTCCGCCGCGACCACTCCCGACGATCTGCTGCTCTTCTTCCACCACGTGCCCTACACCTACAAATTGCACGACGGCAAAACCGTGATTCAGTATCTCTACGACAGCCACTACGAGGGCGCGGCGCAGGCAGCCGAGTTTGTGCGCGGCTGGAAAACTCTCCAGGGACACATCCAGCCCGCACTCTACAACAATGTGCTGCCCCGCCTCGAGTACCAGGCTGGCCACGCCGTCGTGTGGCGCGACGCCATCGTCCAATATTTCTTCAAGCTGAGCGGCATCCCCGACGACCAAGGCCGCGCGGGGCATTTCCCCGGCCGCATGGAAGCAGAAGACGCAAAGCTCGATGGCTATCAGGTCATCGACGTGAAGCCGTGGGAAGACGCATCCCGCGGGAAAGCTGTTACGTGTCAGATCACGACTTCATCGGCGTCCCCGACTGCAGGTCCTGGTCGCTCGGGTGATTCAACTGTTGCAGACAAAAGAAACTCAATCCGCTCTGTATCAGGGCACGACTTCAGTCGTGCCGATAACGCCGCCAACTTGAATGGGGCTTTAGCCCCTGAGGTGAATCGCAGTTGCTCGGCAGAATGGACGTATAACGGAGCCCCCGGCCGCTTCAACATCGCCGTACAATACTTCGACCTCCAGGGAGGTGTCGCGAAGTTCGCCTTGAAGGTCAACGGCCAACCCGCGGGACAGCAATCGAATTGGACCGCGGATGCAATTCTGCCAACGCGCCGCCCCCACGGCGACAACTCGACGCGCCACATCGTCGAAGACGTCGCGCTCAAGCCCGGCGACACCATCCGTCTCGAAGGCACGCCCGACGCGAGCGACCCTGCAGCCTTCGATTACATTGAGCTGTTGCCCGCAACGACCGATCCTCGTTGACGGCGTCCGGACCAGGAGCGCACGGTTGCAAATGCGAGCGCGGCGCCTTCAGAAACTAAGTTGGACGCGGTAGAATGGCTGCCACGATCCCCAGTGGGAGAAAGCACGATGCGCATTGCAATGAGCATGGTTCTGTGTGCAGGATTGGCAGCCGTAGCGGCGGCACAGGATGCGGCGAAGCCGTCCGACGCAGCCGTACACGTGCGAACTCTGACACTGACGGCGACGGATCTGCCCAATGCCGATTGGCGGCCGATCGCCGCCTCGCTCGAGGGCGGCTCCTATAGCGCGGAAGATCTCGAAGATCGCATCCAGCAGAAACTCCGCGACCATGGCTACTATTTCGCCCATATCGAGAATCCCCAGTTCACCAATAGGCGTCCGGAGGGCTCGGCAAATTCCGCGGATGTGTCAGTCGCATTCGAAGCGGGAAATCAATACGCCATGGGCGAGATCACCTTCAAAGGCGCAACGCAATTCAAGAAGGACGTGCTCCGAAACCAGTTTCCGATTTCCGCCGGGAACGTGTTCAACGCAAGCTCGATCGGCGCGGGGCTTGAAAAGCTGAAGTCGATGTATGAAGCGCAAGGCTTCGCCGATGTGGGCGCAGTTCCCGCCATCGCGGTCAACGAAGAGCACCGCATCATCGACGTTACAGTCGAAGTCGAAGAAGGGTATCCATACCTGTTTGGCCAGCTCACGCTCGATGGCGCAGAGCCAATGCCCGGCGAAGAGAAGAGGCTGCTCACGGCGTGGAAGGAGATCGAGGGGAAGCGCTACAACCCCGAAGTCCTGAAGAAGTGGCTGGGAGCGAACGCTCCCAAGTCGCCGAAAGATGCCCCCCCAATCCATCCGCACGCCGAGGGCATCGCCGACACCGGAGCGCATCTGATGAATGTGCGCCTCAGGTTCCAATAGCGTTCGACCTTACAGCATTCTTCCGCTGACAATCTTGAAGGCACGCTCATACGACCCAAGGATAAAAACATTCTTGTAGCCAATATGCTGCAGACGTTCTTTGGCCTTCTTGCTGCGCAGTCCGGTGCGGCAATGAACCAGAATCACACGATTCTTGTCTCTGATTTTTTCTGGCAACAAGCCTTCGAGTTCCTCTAAAGGAAAATTGAACGCCTGCGACAAATGACCGGTGCTGAATTCGTGAGGGCTGCGGACGTCCACCACAAGAGCGCCGCCCCTGACGTAATTAGCCGCTCGCTTCTTTGAGATCTGCCCGCTGCGCCGCATCACCATGAAGGCGAATAGGCCCACGACAGCAAATGCATAAAGGGTCCAATACGTGTCGGTCATAAAGCGCTCCCTCTCTTCCGTCGCGCGCTGCTCATGCCGAAACTGCGACGGCCTCCGAGTTTGAGTATTGAGCGATGAAATGCCCCATCGCCAGAATGCCGAGGCAATTTCTGTGAAATCCATTCCGTTTGTTTGGGCCCGTCGTTAAGGGGAGGGATCGATACGCTGTTAACGAAAAATGAACTCCCGCGCTGCTGCTTCACGCCTGTTTTGTGGAGGCCCAACGGCCTCCGCAGCCAATCCCATGCTAAGAGACGAGCCCAGTTTACGCGGGTTTTTGGGAATGACAAAGAATTTTCGGCTGAGGAAAACTTAGATTACTATTTGGTTACTATTTTGCTACTTCTACCAGCGCGGAATAGAAGGTAGCACCCTCACCAATGTCGGTGAGACGCTCACTGGTGAGGCTGTTCACGTTGTTACTGTCACTGTGAAGTTTCGACCAATCCAATTGCGCCGCCACCACCCCGGCAGGCAAACTGCCGTTCACATGCGCCGTCAGTCGAAGCGAGCCGCGGTCGTTAAAGACGCGCACAGACTCGCCGGCGACGATGCCCCGCGTCATCGCATCGATGGGGTGCATCTCCAGGATGTGCGCCTTGCGTGCTTCCATTTTTCGATGTCCATCCAGGTTCGCAAACGTGGAGTTCATGTAGTTATCCGCTTTCCGCCCCAGAAATTCGAGTGGGTATTTCTTGCTATTACTCCAGCGCGACTCAGTCGGAGGAACGAAAGCTGGCAACGGATCAAGTCCCCGCGCCGCCAGTGCTTCAGAATAGAACTCGATCTTGCCCGAAGGCGTGGGCACCCGCCCGGACACATTCGGCATGAACGGCCGCGTTTCAGGATCGCGATGAAACGCAAGCGGAATATGGCCGTCACGTTTCAAATCTTCGAGTGTAATGTGCTCCATCCCGGCATTGGTCGCGTGCCCCCCATTCCCCGTCGCAATGCCGAGCGCCTGCTGAATGATTTCTTCCGGCGTATCGCGGAAACACTCTTCAGTGAAACCCATGCGTTGCGCGAGCTGGCTGAACAGCCACACGTTGGAGCGTGCTTCGCCGGGCGGTTCGATCGCCTGATTCGAGAGCTGCACGAAGTAGTGCCCGTAGGCTCCTTGAATATCCGTGTGCTCGAGAAACGTCGTCGCCGGCAAAATGTAATCGGCAAAGTCCGTCGTGTCGTTGAAAAAAAGATCGTGCACCACGGTGAATAGGTCGGGGCGCAGCAAACCACGCCGCACCGTGTTCTGATTCGGAGCCACCGCGCCGGGGTTCGAGTTGTAAACGAACAGCGCCTGCACCGGAGGTCCGTCCGCAGTCCGCGAATCAATCGATTGGCCGAGTTCGGTCAGCGCGTAGCCCAGTGAGCTCATGTTCACTACCCGCGCCAGCCGCTTGAGCGGCGAAGCCAACGCAAGCTCCGGACGCTCGACCGCTCTCTTGTTCCACTGGAATGCGCCCGACGTAGAGAGTTGCGCGCCGCCCCCGCGATATTTCCACGCGCCAGTCAGCGCCGGGAGCATCGCAATCGCGCGCACCGCGGTGCCGCCGTTCTCACTCCGTTGCACGCCGTAGTTGAGCCGCAAAGCGGCTGGTCTCGTAGTCGCATATTCGCGAGCCAGATGCTCCACTTCACCGGGCGTCATGCCCGTCCATGCAGCCACGCGCTCCGGTGTGTAGTCCCGCACACGCTCGGCCAGCGCATCGAAGCCGTGCGTCATCTCCTCAATGTAGGCGCGATCTTCCAGGCCCTCGCGCAGAATCACGTGCATCATGCCCAACGCCAGCGCACCATCCGTGCCAGGTCGTATCGCAATATGCCAGTCGGCGAGAGCCGCGGTGCGCGTCTTGTAGGGATCGATGACGATCAGGCGCGCGCCGTTCCGCCGGGCCTGCTCCACCATCGGCCAGAGATGCACATTGTTGCCGTGGATGTTCGCGCCCCACGCGACGATCAGCTTCGCAAGGCGAAAGTCTTCCGTCGGCGTGCCGAGCTTTTTACCGTAAACATAGTTCCAAGCCACGCCGCCCGCCTCTGAGCAGATCGTGCGGTCAAGCTGGCTCGCGCCGAACCGATGAAAGAAGCGCCGGTCCATCGAGCCGTAACCCAACACGCCGATCGTTCCCGCGTAACTGTAGGGCAGAATCGACTCAGGGCCATAAGTATCGGCGATCTTCTTCAGCCGCGCACCGATCGCATCGAGAGCTTCGTCCCAACTCGCGCGCTCAAAAGCTGCGTGCTCCTCGCCTCGTTTCAGCGGTCCCTTCGCCGCGCCCGCCTTGCGCTTCAGCGGATACAGAATGCGATCCGGCGCGTAAACTCGGTCGAGATATTTCGCAACTTTACCGCAAAGAAATCCCTGCGTGACGGGCTGCGAGGGATCGCCCTGCACCTTGACGGCACGGCCTTCGTCATCTACCGTGACCAACACTGCGCAGCTGTCCGGACAATCATGCGAACAGACAGTATGCACAATATGAAAGGGGGATTTGCCTGCGGCGGCCATGCATTCATTGTAAGCTGAAGCCATATTTTCTGAAGGCGGAGGTGTTGCAATGAGACGAGTATTTCTCTTGATGCTGCTGTGCCTCGGGTCCGGTCTCGTGAAGGCCGCGCAAGCGCCGTCCGCCGCATCACAGGGGCCCGATGAAACCGCGATCCGGACAGCTATCAAGGCACAGGCCGATGCGTGGAACCGTGCCGATATTCCTGCATTCATGAAGGCCTATGAAGATTCGCCCGACACCACGTTCATCGGCCTCACTTTGCGCAAAGGCTTTCAGCCGATTCTCAAGCGCTACCAGGAGAACTACACCACCCGCGAGCAGATGGGCACCCTCACATTCAACGACCTCGACGTGCGCCTGCTCCCCGGAGCATGCGGCAAAGCGGAAATCGCTCTCGTGACAGGAAAATTTCACCTCGAACGCGCCGCCAAAGGCGAAGCCAAAAAGGACGACGGCATTTTTTCTCTGGTCTGGCGCAAAGGCCCGCAGGGCTGGAAGATTGTCCTCGATCACACCAGCTGACACAGCGCTCCGATGTCGTCACCGCGGGTTGTTGCGGCATGCCCCTTATCGCATTTGAAGCGCTGGAAGGCACGATAATGGATGCAGCCCAGTTCTGAAGTGAGTCTTTCAAAGGTTGGGGCCACTTGGATCCCGTAATCGCTGAAGCGCCAATCGCCAGACAACTAGATGCGCGGATCCCGCTGCGCGGCGTGCTCGCCGGGGCCCTGGCGTTCGTATTCGCCCTGCACGTGGCTCTGCTGGTTGTGCTGCAGCCCCACGCAATCGCGGCATCCCGCTACGCAACGGTCGCACTGGTGTTCCTCGCGACCGCATGTGCCTGGTTGCGCGCGCAAAAGGTGCCAAGGCCCGAGCGCGCCATGCTCCGCTGGTTGAGCGCGGGAATCTTCCTCTGGGGCCTGGCGCATCTTGTCGAGACCATCCTCGGGCCAACCAATGCGGCCAGCAATCTGGCAGTCGATCCGTCGGACCTGATCTACGTAATCGCCGCCTTTCCCCTCTTGTTCGCGCTCTCCACCACGCGAGAAACCGAAGGACATCGCTCCATCTTCTTCCTGAACTGCGGCCAGATGGGCCTTGCGATTCTGCTCACCTACGTTTTACTTTTCCGCACTCCGATGACACCCCAAGCTGCATCCACCGCCATGGGCAGCATCTACGCCGTCGTGTGCGGGCTGCTCGTGATGCTCTCCGCGCTCCGCTTCCTCACTTGGACTTCTCAAGAAGAGAGGCGCGTCATCGGGTCGATCCTCGCTTTTCTCGCTGCCTACCTTCCCGTCGAATTAGGCATGGACTACGCGACGCTGCATTGGAATCTGCACGCGGGAAACTTCTTCGATTTGTTGTGGAGCGTTCCCTTCTGCGTCGCCGGCTGCCTCGCGCTCTACCTCCCGCTGGATACAGAACCCGCCCCGCTCCATGTCCAATCGGGACGTAATCGCATGCTGGTCGGAACCTTGTCGCCACTGCTCATGACCATCGGTGTCTTTGCACTGGCAGCTTCAGTCACGGCCCATTTCCCTCTATTGGCGCTGGCTTCCATCTTTCTGCTTCTCATCGTGCAGGGCCTCGAAGCAGGCGTGCTGCAGAGGAAATACCTTACCGGACAGGCGCAGTTGATGGATCGCGAACGCGACCTCTGGGAAGCAAACGCGGCATTGGAAAAATTGTCTCAGCTGGACCCCCTCACTAACACCGCGAACCGCAGACGATTTGATCTGGCACTCGACCAGGCCGGACGCCGCGCATCGCGCCAAAAAAAGCCCATCGCCCTGTTGCTGATCGACCTCGATTTTTTCAAGGGTATCAACGATGTCCATGGTCACAGTTACGGCGACGTCTGCCTGGTAAGCGTCGCACGCATGCTGGCGCTCCAGGCCAAGCGTCCTTACGATCTGCTCGCGCGCTATGGCGGTGACGAGTTTTTTCTTATGCTGCCCGACACAGGTGCCAACGGCGCAGCCGCAATCGCCGACCGCATTCATGAGGCCGTCGCCAACATGAATCTCGAAAACCGCGCGTCGCCCATAGGTGGCCGATTGACGGTGACCGTGGGCGCAGGCGTGAGCGACGCCGAGTTTCGCATCGGCGCGGCAGCCCTCGTCGACCTCGCCGATCGAGCTCTGTATGAAGCCAAGCACCGTGGCAGAAATCAAACCTGCCTGCGGACACCCGTGAGTGGCCCCGAATTGGTCAGCAGTCCGGGCAATTCACCTGCAGATAGCTGAATGCCGCGCAGGCCACACAAACTGTGAGCTCGAAAGGAGAGATGCAGCCGTCGGTTTTTACGATTCGCTCGCCGAACACTACCACCTGATCTTCGAGGAGTGGGGCACGTCGATCGAGCGGCAAGCCGGAATCCGCTCAATTCCTATTCTTTGTCTTCTATTTCCTGTCCCGCCTTCAGCTCAACGGTGCCAGCGCACGGCTGTCGAGATACGATGCCACCTCATCCGCAATGCCGTCGGGTTCCGCAAGCGCAACATACCCATCGGGCCGCAGCAGGTACGCAGCATTGCGCCGCAAGCCCGCGTGCCGCGTTGCCTCGCTGTAAGCGAAAACATGCAGCGGGATCCTCCGCTCGCCGCATAAATCCTCCATCGCGGGTTTGGCCTCCCCATACACATGCACTTGCCAATCGAGCGAACGCAGCGGCGCAAAGTTGTCTCTGCCGCTGCCATTGGATCCCATCTTCACCCAGGGCAGCCGGTCCCCCCCACGCACAGCGCCCGCAATGCCGCTGCTCAAGCTGCTTCCCCGGTAATTGATCGCCGTCTGCGAAATAGTGCGGAACAAGAGCCTCCGCGTCGGCTCGAGCGAAAAGAAAAGCGGAGCGAAAAATGGCGCAAGCCGCAGCCGCAGCAGGCGCGCGCTCGGCCGTGAGCTCGTCACTTCGGTAAAGACCCTGATCCGTCGTCTCCACCAGCTTGCGTGCGAAGGCAATGCGCTCCGGTTCATAGGATGTCGAGTAGAGCAGGTTTGGCCCGGCCTCCGCAGCACGGCGGCAAGCTTCCACGCCAGGTTCACCGCATCGCCAATCCCGGTGTTCATGCCCTGCCCGCCCACGGGGCTATGAATGTGGGCGGCATCTCCCAGCAGAAACGCGCGCCCCGAACGGAAGCTGCCGGCAACGCGATGATGAACGCGATAAGTCGAGAACCAATTGACCTTCTCGACCGCAATCCGCATCCGCTCCAGGATGTGTTTGCTTACGTCGTCCCAAGTGAGTTCGCCATAAAAATGATTCTGCTCCTCGCGAACCGTCCCGATAAACCGTGCGCGGTTGTCGCCCTTGAGCGGAAAAACTACAAGAAAATCGCTGCGATCGAAGACAATATTCAATTCTCCGTTCAGAGCCTTGCCATCCGCTTCCACATCGGCAACATAAAACAGATGCTCGTAGGTCCCGCCAGGAAAACCGATCCCGAGGCGTTCGCGCACAGTCGAGTGCGCACCGTCGCAACCAGCCACATAACCTACCCTGCAGAACTCCTTCGTCCCATCCGGCTTCAGGATCTGCGTGCGTACCGAGAGATCGGCATGCTGGAACCCGACCAGCTCCGTACAGCGCTCCACCGTGACGCCAAGCTCCGTGAGGCAATCGATCAGGAAGCGCTCGTGCTCATCCTGCGGATAAATGAGCGCGTAAGGAAACGGGCTCACCGAAGCGCCAAGAGCTCCGAATTCAAGATGCGCTGCGGGCCGCCCGTTCGACCACAGATTTGCAGCCGAGGCCCATCTCCCTTGCTGGACAACCGAGTCCGCGATGCCAAGCTGCGCGTAGAACTCGAGCGTCCGCGCCTGCACTCCCAAAGCGCGCGACGTTGTGCCGGGCTCTGAAGTCTTGTCGATAATCCGCACGCGCACTCCCAGGCGCGCGAGCCACAACGCCAGCACCAGGCCCGTTGGACCGGCGCCAACGATAAGCACGTCGGTCGAGCATGTAGGGAGGTTGACCATACAGGTTGAATACGTATCGAAACAGGCAAGCCTTATACCGGAGTGCGATTCCACGATGTGACTGGAGGTGGCCCGCCCTCTGTCCTGTTCTCCGGCGAGCGCACTGGTGTCGGCCGTCGCCCATTCCAATCACAGTATGCGCGCACACCGACCCTGAGTTGGATGTGGATTGCGCGCAGATGGTTCACAAGCTCTGACTTTCTTGCGAATCATCACAATGCGTCAATCCCCAAGACCCGCCGTACCCCATCCTTTCGCCTTTCTCCGGGGACCCCACAGACAGGTCTTCGTCTGTGGGGCGTTGGCGAAAGGGTGGGAAAGCACGAACCTAACCCCTCCATGTTCACAATGCGTCAATCCCAAAGACGCACCGTGCCCCATCCTTTCGCCTTTCTCCGGGGACCCCACAGACAGGTCTTCGTCTGTGGGGCGTTGGCGAAAGGGTGGGAAAGCACGAACCCAGTCATCCTAGTACACTGGTCCAGTTATGAGCTGCCTTTTCTGCAAGATCATCGAAGGAAGCATCCCGTCCAATCCCGAATACCAGGACGACCGTTGCTACGCCTTCGCAGACATTCACCCCCAGGCGCCAGTACATCTCCTGATCGCACCGCGCGAGCATCTGGTGTCTCTCGCCGAAGCAGGCGAGGAACATCCCGCCCTCCTCGGCCACCTGCTATGGGTCGCAGCAGATCTAGCCCGCAAAAAAGGGCTTGGCCAACGGCTATCGTGTGGTCATCAACACCGGCGAAGACGGTGGTCAAACAGTCGCCCATCTTCACGTCCATCTGCTAGGCGGCCGCCCCATGACCTGGCCCCCAGGATGAGAAGGGCAGGGAAATAGGGAATAGGGAATAGGGAAGATCAGGGAACAGGGAACAGGAAAAGCCCCGAAAGTGTAAAACAGCTGTTCCGCACGAAACCTTTGCACCAATGGAAAGAGCGCACCCACAAGGTGCGCTCTTTTCATCGGTGCTATTCCCTGTTCCCTAATCCCTGTTTTTCATCCCATGGGCTGCGCGATGGATTCGTCTTCCTCTTCCAATCCATAGCGGCGAAGCAGGTTCGGCAGGCTTTGCGAGAATGCCGAACGCGGCATGACAGTGTCGCATCCCGCTTCCACAGCCTTCGCCTTCAGGTCCCCCTGCAGGTGGTTCAGAAAGCCAATGATCGACGTCGCCTTCTTGAACTTCGTCTTGAACTTGGGAATCAGCGCCAGCGGCTTGGCGTTCAGGTTGTTCAGGTCGAAAACAACAAGAGTGGGCTTGGCGCCTTCGGGCGTATCGATAAGACGCGCAACCGCTTCCTTGTCCCCCTTCACGAATTCAACTTTAATCCCAAGTTTCCGCGAGGTCTCCTGGATCTTGGCCTGGAAGAAAAGATCTTCGATAAAACAGAAAATCCGCGTGGGCGCATCCTCGCGCACCGGCGCAGGCGGGATCGCCTGGTAGACGTCGGGATAGTAACTCCCGTGCCCGTTCGACGACGTGGGAATCGTGGAAGGTGGACCGTCAGCTACGTTGCCGTTCACGGTACGATAGCTATGATCCATCGGCCCCACAAACATGCGCGGACCCTTTTGCCTGTCCTTGCGCCTGCCGTTGTTTGAGCCGTTAATACTGTTGCCCGGCTGCGGGCCCTGACCGCCCCCGCCACCGCCGCCCTTCTGGAAGAATTTCTTCTTCTTCCGCCCCTGGTTCTGGCGCACGTGAGGCGGCTTCTGCTGCCCGGATTGTTGTCCCGACGGCTGCCCCGGTTGCTGCTGCGGAGGCGGCGCCTGCTGCACTTGCTGCGGTTGCGCCTGCGGGGCGCCCGCTTGGCTGGACTTGTTCTTGCGGCGGCGCCTGCGGCGCCGATGTCCCTGCGACGGCCCAAGACCATTGGTCGGAGCCGGCCCCATCTCTGGCTGGGGCTGGGTCGGTTCTGTCGTCATGCGTGTACTTCCTGGCACATTTCTCTATTGTGCATTTGCGTTGCGGGATCCAGTCTTCCCATGGCGGGAGCTGCATCCCTTTGCGCGCCACACGTCCTGGTCGGGGCGGGGGAATTGGTGGCGAGCAGTTTTCTTTCCCATCCGGAACCGGAAAAAACGCGGCGAAACACCCTTCACACGCAGATTTTCATCGTTCCTGCGAAGCTATAGTCTTTTCACAGCAAGCCAGACCCTTAGGGTACCGAAGCAGACATACTCAAAACCACATTCAAACAAAGCGACAGCGGTTCCACAATTGCCATGCCCCGAAGCCACTACCGCCGAGTGGCATTTTCCTTAAGAAAATGCCGCCTTTCACGAAACTGAAAAAGGCACATAAATTGTGGAACTGCTCTAAAGCTGCTCCCGAGGGCCCTGCCACCTGAAAAACACTCCAGCTATCTGATACGCCAAAACCCAACAACAACTCTTTCCAGTTGTGAGGATCGGCACGCGACCGTCAGCGCCTTTTCTGGGTAATGCCCTTTCTCTGGGCGTTCGCTGCACTCGGACAACTAAAGTCTCTGGAGGCTGGCGAAGAATCCCTTCATCCGCGGCGAGCTTTCACTTCCCTTAACGGGTGGTCCGCATCAGCCGCCTTGATAGGCAATTTCGATACTACAGCGACATGACCTGCTGCGCAAGTCCGCGCTTCGAACGACAGTAATCAAAATGATGTGTAACTTAAGAGTGCGTTAACTTAGGCGGTAGCTGCACAAAACGCCACCTTCTCCAGGTGGCGTTTTGCGTTTCCCGTGCTGGTCACTGGCCTCCCAGCAAATCATGGCCGATGGTTTTCCACCGCACCTGTCGCAGACTCCCTCAGCCGGTTTCCCTTAGTGCGGGACCGCTCAATGGCGGATGCTCTTGCCGAGTGCCTGCTTTTTTGTGGGCTCGCCGGAATCTTCCAGCAGCCGGTACATCACTGGCACCCCACTGGTAGCAATCGCTGTGCCGTTCCCATGCATCCATGTTTTCAACAGTTTACTCCTTGCTTGAGACCAGATTCTTCTGGAATCCAATAGCCCCATCGGGCAAGGTCTCTCAAAAACCATAGAATCCACAAGCATGGCATCCGGGGCTGCGGCACGATCATCTGAGGACAGCTCACTTTCCCGAGCCGCCACCACACCGAATTTAGGCCCACCCTACCGCTGGCAATGAGGACAATAATGCGTGCTGCGCCCCGCCACGAGGATGCGCTTGATCGTTGTTCCACACACCCGGCACGGCTCCCCCGTACGCTGATAGACACAATGCTTCAGCTGGAAAAATCCCTCTACCCCCTCAGCATCCACGTAATCCGACACCGAGGACCCACCGAGCCGAATCGCATGCTGCAAGACCTTTCGTAGCGCAAGTCTCAATCTCTCCAACTCCACGCGAGTCAGCCGCCCGGCGCTGCGGCGTGGCCGAAGACCCGCCCGAAACAGGCTCTCATCGGCGTAAATGTTCCCCACCCCCGCCAACAGCGTCTGATTCAGCAGTGCGGCCTTGATCGCCAGACGCCGCCCCCGAAAAAGAGACGCAAACTCATCAGGCTCAATGCGCAGCGGTTCAGCCCCAGGAGCCCCAAAACCTTCTCCATGCGCCAAATCCCGAAATTCGAGCCGTCCAAACCGCCGAGGGTCAACAAAACGCACCTCGCGGCCGCTGGCCATCGTCAGACGCGCATGCGTGTGAGCGGCAACTGGGGCATCCGGAGTCGTCACCAGCAGACGCCCCGTCATGCCAAGATGGACAACCCACTGTGCCTCAGGCCGTTGCCCAACCGAAGACTCGGATACTCGTTTTCCGCTCTGCCGCGACCCCAGATTGCAAACGATGTGCTTACCGGCCCGCTCCACGCCCAGAACGATTCGCCCCTCAAGCCCTCGCAATTGCTCGCTCGGCGGGGTCTTGAACGGCTCCCGGTGAGACCCAAACCACGCCGTTACAATGTGATCGCCGCGCACCCGCGCATCTACCCCGCGAGCGATCGTCTCCACCTCGGGAAGTTCAGGCATTCCTCTATTTTAGTCAACTCGCGGTTGCGACACCGAAGCCTCGCCCGCTGCCAATGACACCGGAAAAATCCTACTTGTGCTCGCCCACATCGCGAATCCGGCTGGCTTCAAAGCTCACAATGCGCCATACACCGCTCGCATCGCGCACATAAACGCGCGTATAGCGATAGCTTCCGGTCAGATCGCCCTCCGGCGTGCTGCCGCTCACCTCCGCACGCGACGTCACCAACGCCGTCGACCCATAGAAGCGCACCTTACGGTCTGAGATTTCCAGCGATTTGATCTTCACCGCCCCGCTGCGTAAGTTGGCCAGAGTCTCGTCTTTGGACTGTAGCGTCCCGTTGGGCGTGATGGCCATGTAATCGTTGGCCAGCAAGGCATCCATCGCCGCCACGTTCCGGCTCAGAATCGCATCCCGCCAATGATCTTCCAGACGGTCGATCTTCAGTCGAACCTCGTGGCGCTCGCCCCGCGGCATCGCCCTCATTGAAACCGCCAAGCCAAATACCAAAAGCGCTGCCAGACCGGTCAGAAGGCTCCGGTTGGAGATGGGAATGAAATGGCGGCCCGATTTCCTCATCGGCGTATCGGATGGTAGACCGGAAGGATTACCCCGGTCAATTCCAGATAGACAAAAATTCATTCCGCAGGAATTCATGCGATTCCCCTGAGTCCCAAAATGGAAACCGCCGTGACCGAAAAAACCAGCAGCACCTCTTTGGACTCAGGGAACACTCAATTGCTGTCGATGAGTTAGAAGATTCCAACTTTCAGAGGATTTCCGTTGATCGCTATCTGCCCCCAGGGCACGCCCCCGGCAAAGCCCCCAAAAAGCGGAAAACGGCCTGGCGATAGCCGGAAGTGGAACTGGTAGGCGAGCGAAATGCAAGAGATTCTAGTCGATGCGGTGATCGTTGGCCTGTTTGTTTTTCTGTTTGCAGCCATGTCTTCAGGACGCAGGGATGTTCGCCTGCGCTTATGGACGGCCGGCTGGCTGAGCATTCTGGCTCATTTCCTCGCGGAACTCTGGCAGCCCGCAGGACACGGCTGGCAGACTCTGCAGGGTTGCCTGAGCATCGATGCGCTTGCGATTGCTGGGACATGCTTCATTTATTCGGCAACACTTCTCCGCTCCCCCGGCGGGATAGTCAGACACATGGGCGCCGCCCTCACCTGGCTCACCCTCATCACGCTCGATCTGACGATCTCCGGCCGGCCCTCGCTACGAATCCTTGCCCTTGCCGTTTTAACCCGAGAGACCGTCGCAATTGCTCTCGTCCTGAAGGCACGCCAATACCGGCCGCGGTTCGCGTGGACCACGGTCGTCTTCTGCGGGCTCAATGGCGCATGGATGTTGACCGGAGTTCTGCATGGCCACCCCGAGATCGTTATCTATGCGCTGCTCGGTGAGATCTATTCGATTGCCGCCATCGATTTCCTCGCGAATGGCTGGTATCAATCCGCAGCCCTGAGGACGATGATCTGCGGATTTGTGGCGTGGGGCGCGGTCTTTCCGACCGCCTACTGGGCGTCGCGGCTTTGGCCTCACGTCGCCATCAATCCCGAAGTGTGGAACGTACCCAAATATTGCGTGGCCGTGGGGATGATTTTGGTCGTGATCGAAGAAGACACGCGCGCGGCGCGTGCCCTTGGGGACGATTACCAGCTGCTCTTCGAGGCGAATCCGGAGCCGTTCTGGATTACAGAGGTTCAAACCCTCGGCTTTCTGGCCGCGAATCAGGCCGCACTCGACCTGCATGGATACTCTCGCCAAGAGTTTTTGAAGTTGAAGCTCACCGACGTCTTGCCTCCTGAACTTCACCGCCCCGCGGCTTCGGACGTGCGATCGCCCGAGACAAGTTCGCAGCATCGGGCCGTGCGCCACCTGCGCAAGAACGGTGCCAGCCTCTCGTTGGACATTACGGCGAAGGAAATCCGCTTCCAGGGAAAGCGCTGCCGTTTCGTGATGGCCCTCGATGTCACAGAACGCGAAGAGCTCCAGCAGCAGCTCGACCACCAGGCTGGACACGACCGTCTGACCGGGCTGCCAAATCGGATGATGCTGCCCGACTTGCTGGCCAAGGCCGTCAAGCACGCCGTCGAGGCAAACGAAAAGCTCGCGGTGCTGTCGCTCGATATGGATCGCTTCAAGCGCATCAACGATGTCTACGGATTGCGCATCGGCGACGAGTGCATCGAGCGCCTCGCAGGACTCTTCGCGTCGCGCATGAGGTCGATGGACGTCATCGCCCGCACCGGCGGCGATGAGTTCACCATCGTGGTAACCGGACTGAAAAGCAACCTAACCGCCGAGCAAGCGGTGCACGATCTCACCGAGGCATTGGCACATCCCCTCGTCGTTCAGGGTTACAAAATCGATCTTCCCATGAGCATTGGCGTGGCCGTCGGTCCCGACGACGGGGTCGACCCCGTGGCCCTGTGGCGCGGCGCTGAACGTGCACGCGCCGAAGCAAAGGCATCCGGCGGCAGCACCGCCGCCTGGTTTTCATCCGAGTTGCGCAAAGCCGCCGAAGAACAAGTGGAGCTCGAAGCTTACTTGCGGACCCGTATGGACGAGGGCGGTCTCCATCTGGCCTACCAGCCTATTTACGGACTCGATGGAACCGTCCGCAGCATGGAAGCCCTCCTGCGTTTGAATCATCCGGACTTCGGCGTGGTGCCTCCCATCAAGTTGATTGCGATCGCCGAAGCCGCGGGCCTTATCGTTCCTTTGGGCGAGTGGGTCATCGAGGAGGCATGCCGCCAATTGCTCATCTGGAAGTCGAACGGAGTGCCGCTCCTGCCTGTTGCGGTGAATGTCTCCGGTCTCCAAATCGTTCATGTCGATTTTGCGAGCCGCTTTATGGCCACGCTTCGACGGTATGCCATCGACCCGCGCCTGATGCACATCGAGGTCACCGAAACCGCGGCAATGCACAATGTGGCCGACGTAACCGAGCAGATGAAAGAACTATCCGCCGAAGGAATTGAGTTTTCAATCGACGATTTCGGGACCGGCCACTCTTCGCTTGCCCGGTTGAGCCACCTCGGCGCTTCCATCTTGAAGATCGACCAGTCCTTCATGACCCCGGGCTGTACTGAAAATACGCAAACAATCGTGCAGGCCATCATCACCATGGCGCACACGCTGGGTCACAAGGTAGTGGCGGAAGGGGTAGAAACTGCACAGCAGCTCGCCTGTCTCCGCGATTTGCATTGCGACCTGTTCCAGGGCTATCTGCTGTCGCAGCCCGTTTCTTCGGATCGGATTCCCGCCCTCCTCGGAACCGTCCATCCGGCCTTCGATAAGCCGGTGCCAAGCGAAAGTCTGCACCTCGTCGAACGCTCCCACGCCTGACCCACCGAAGGCCGCATTCGCTTGATTTCTTTTCTCTCTGTATCGGTCCGCAAGAAAATGGGTGCCTGTAGAAGGTCAAGACGTTGTTCCTTTTCTTGGGAAAGCACGAACCTCAATTTGGACCTCACCGCAATTGCGATGACCCCGTCTCGCACCTTCGCTGTCCTGACCGAAGAGCACCTAGGAATGAAGCGCCTCAGCGCAACGTCGCGCCCTATCCCCACTTTGGGGGCCGGAACAACCGCCACTGCCTGCGCTACACTTGATACTGCCCGTGAGATCCCGGCCTCCATTCTCACTCTGCGTTCTTCTCATCGTGGTCTCGGTTCCCCTTTGCGTTCGTGCCGATCCGCAGCCGGCCGCAGTTTCCGCCTTCAACGCATATATCAATGCGGTGGAGTCGCGCCTCGCCGAACAGCATCGTTCGCAAAAGACGTTCCTCACGCCGCTGGCTCCCGCTCCGGAAACCGAGACACGTCTCCGTCGCGGCGAGCTGATCATCGACAAACTCACCCCCTCCCCTGTGCCGAACTTGCCAGGAGCCATGCTGCACCACTGGCGCGGTACCGCGTTTGTCGCCGGAGCCACGGCCGCAGATTTTTTGCGCGTGACCCGCGACTTCAACGCCTACCCAAAATACTTCGCCCCGCAGATTCTTCAGGCGAAAGTGATCGCGCAACACGGAGATCGCCTGCAGGCGTCGATGCGGGTCCGCCAGCACCACATCATCACAGTCGTGTACGACATTTCTTCCGACATTGCCTACGGGCGCCTCGATCTTCAGCACCAATACAGCATCGCCCACAGCACGAACATCGCGGAAATCGATGCGCCCGGTACCGCAAAAGAACACGCGTTGAGTTCAAGCGAAGAACACGGCTACCTGTGGCGCTTGGATACATACTGGAGTTTCGAACAGCGCGATGGCGGACTCTACATGCAAATCGAGTCTGTCTCCCTCTCGCGCTCCATTCCACCCGCCCTGGCCTGGGTGATTGGACCCTTCGTCGAGAGCGTTCCACGCGAATCGCTGGAATTCACCCTGCGCTCCACCTGCACCGCCCTCCGCAATTAAACCCTCCCAGTCATATTCCCTCTTCCTGATCCCTGATCCCTGTTCCCTGATCCCTGTTCCCTGTTCCCTGATCCCTGTTCCCCGATCCCTGATCCCTGTTCCCTGTTCCCTGTTCCCTGTTCCCTGTTCCCTGATCCCTGTTCCCTGTTCCCTGATCCCTGATCCCTGATCCCTGTTCCCTGTTCCCTGATCCCTGATCCCTGATCCCTGATCCCTGTTCCCTGATCCCTGTCCACTGAAGATATACAATGACTGAGGCCCTATGTCCTGGTTCAAACGCGAAGACGGGGAGTTCGAAGGCCCCGAGAACAACGGCGACGAAGAAAGACGAGTCCGCACCGAAGGCCTCTGGACCAAGTGTCCCGGCTGCCGCCAGGCCATCTTTAATCCCGACCTCGCAGCCAACCTCAACGTTTGTCCCAAGTGCCAATACCACTTTAAGATCGGGGCGCGCCAGCGGCTGGACCTGCTCCTCGATCCCGGCTACCAGGTAGTCGACGGTGGCCTCCGTTCGACCGATCCGCTCAACTTCGTCGACCTCAAGCCCTACAAGCAGCGCCTGCGTAAAGCACAAGAAGAGACCGGCCTCGACGACGCGATCCTGAACGCCATCGGCCAGCTCGGTGCCCACGGCGTCGTTGTCAGCGCCATGGAATACGCCTTCATCGGCGGCTCCATGGGCGCCGTCGTCGGAGAGACTATCGCCCGCGCCGTCGATCGCGCCCGCATCACCCGCCGCCCCCTCATCGTCATCGCCGCATCCGGCGGAGCGCGCATGATGGAAGGCATCGTCAGCCTCATGCAGATGGCCAAAATCTCCACTGCCCTCGCGCAACTCGACGAAGCAAAGGTACCCTACATCTGCGTTCTCACCGACCCCACCACCGGCGGCGTCACCGCCAGCTTCGCCATGCTGGGCGACCTCAACATCGCTGAACCCGGAGCCCTCATCGGCTTCGCCGGCCCCCGCGTCATCGAACAGACCATCCGCCAGAAACTTCCCGAAGGTTTCCAGCGCTCCGAGTTCCTTCTTGAAAAAGGCTTCCTCGACGCCGTAGTCCATCGTCGCGGCTTAAAGAACTACCTGATCCGCGCCCTCGACTTCCTCAAAGCCCCCGCCATCGCTTGACCGCACTTCCTCGCTTCTCCGTTTCAAACAAAAAGGGTGCTGGATGCCCCATCCTTGCGCAGCAAGGGTGGGAAACCCAGAACCCAACCCCGCCGTTCTCTTCTGACTGCTTCTCTGTTTTCTACTTCTCGACTGCTCCACTTCTCTATTGCAAACAAAAAGGGTGCTCGCCGCAGCGAACACCCCTCTCGCATACACCCCTCACCTCAGAAATAAATCTTCCCTGCAAGCTGAACCGACCGCGCAGGCGAAGGATCCCCGTTCCCCTCGGCCGATTGAACCACGCTCCCGGTCTGCCCGAAGGTCGGGCTGAGGAAAATTCCTGATGGAGGTTGAAAGTTGGCATGGTTGAAGACGTTGAACCCCTCCAGCCGCAACTGCAAATACTGTTTGCCCTCCGGCGTGAAGTGAATGTTCTTGGTCACGCTGAGATTGGTGTAATTGAATCCAGGACCGCGGAAGAAATTACGGGTCGTGTTGCCAAACGTTCCCGCCGGTTCAGGCGAGAACGGGGTTGTGTCGAAGTACTGATAGGTCCCAGTGCCGGTTGGCTTGGATCGCGGGTTGTACCTGGCTACCTTGTAGCTCGAGGTCTCCGGCACATCGGGGCAACCAAAATAGCTGAATTCGTCACACCACCCCGAGTTTGGCGCTCCGTAGCTGATCCCGATCGGATTGCCGCTCTGAAGTGCGGTAACGCCGCTGATCCCCCAGCCGCCCAGTGTCTCCGCAAGAATCCGGTTGCTCCTCAGGAAACCAGCCACGGGCACCGTGTACACATACGAGGTGGACAGGTGATGGCGGGCATCGAAGTCCGAGGAACCATAGTTGAGGTACTTGAAGCCGGGCACATAGTTCAGTTCGCGGTTGAAGCTGCCGTAACCGGATGCTTCACCGCCGAACGAGCTCTCATATCCAGAAAAATCGTCGAGCGCGTGAGAGTACGTGTAAGCAATCGTGAACTGCAGACCGTGCGATGGAGCCTTGATCAAACTTGCCTGGAAGGAGTTGTAATTGGAGGACCCATCGGTGGTTTGGTCGGCCACCGAGAGATACCATGGTTCGCCTCCCGCCGTGGTCGCGGGTTGAGCCGTATATTGCGGGTTGAGCAGGTGGATTGCGGCCAGGTTGCACGAACTGGCGAGGCAAGCCGCGTGCCCTGCGGGCGTAATTGGATCCCCCTCATACCAGGAAGAAAGCCGGTGGCTGACAGAACCAACATAGCCGACCTGCGCGATTAGATTGAAACCCAGTGCGCGCTGAATGTTGAGGTTGAAGTTGTAAGTGTAGGGAACGCTGTACGACGGACTGAAAGCCGCAAGGTCCAGCTCGTTCTGCGTGCTCCAGTCGATCACCGCGCCCCTCTTAGGCGCAGCGTACGGAAATGGATTTGCCTCCGAAACCGCGGGGTCGCCTGTCACGTCGGCGAAAGGGTTGGCAAACCCAGGGCTGCCCCCCACGGTGGCTGCGCCATTCGACGTGAAGAAAAAGGGCGGATCGGCGAGATTCTGCAACGATTGCTCTTCCATGTCGCGGTTGTAGTAAAGACCAAATCCGGCGCGGACAGAGAAAGTGTGGGCGCCTGGCTCGCCGATGAGGGCAGCTGGCCCCGAAGAGGGCGACCAGGCAAAACCGACTCTCGGCCCAAAGCGGTTATAGTGCGCGGTGGGTCCGCCGGCCGCATTGCAACCCGGATCGCCCGGCCAGCTTAGCCCCGGAGGTCCCCCGGGAAAGACATTCGAAGTCGCGCTGCTGTTTTGCCAGCAGATAATGCCAAGACCGCCGTCCTGGCGATTCTCGTTGGGCCCTTCAGAATCCCAACCGGTCCCGAAGTTGATGGTCAAGTCAGGCGTCGCTTTCCAGTTGTCTTGCACATAGCCATACCACTCGACAGCAACCGCATCGATGAAGCCGTCGCTCGTCTGCGCGTAGGTGTCCGGAATGCCGAGCACGAAGTCGATCAGCGGATCGCCTGAACTGTACGTTCCGCCACCTTCATACTTGTATTCACCGTTATTTTGGGCCCCGTAGGTGTTCCGGACGCGGAACTGCTCGAAGGAGCCGCCCATCTTCAGAGAGTGGTTGCCGATAACCCAAGTGAAGTTATCCCCGTAGCTCAGATTGGTGTCGATGCGCGGCTGGGGACCTTCAGGGCTGTTCCCCAAGTCGATGTAGCTGTTTCCAATCTCCATGAAGGGGACTCCGGCCAGAGGAGACTGCGGAGTAATGGCGAAACCTAGAGCGCTGGGCTGGCTGGGCGTGGCAGGAATCACGTCTGGATAGTTAAAGCGGAAATATCCCCCATGAACTTCATTCAACTTGTTCGCACTGAAAGTATGGGTCCAGGAGCCGCTGAATATCTTGTAGTGCTCCGCGGCAACCTGGCCGAAGCCAGGTAAAGTGGCCCCACCGAAGGCAAGCGTATTGAAGTAGGGACTGGATTGGAACAGAGTCGAGGCCCAGATACTGTCTTGGGGACTGGGCGTGTAGTCGAGCCGGAGAATCCCTTGATCCTGTGCGTCGGTGTTGGGTGAATTGAAGAAATACTGGTCCGTTCCAACGTTGGCAGCCGGAACATAACTGCTGACCAGCTTCGACGCGATGGGATTCCACGAGGTGGTCGGAATGACCACATTCCCACTGCTGAAGCATTCTGCCCAGGTTTCGGGGGCAACGCACGTACCGGTGCTCGTGACAATGTTGAAAGGAATCGGATTGCTGGTCAGTCCCCCGCTGTTGAGGCCGCCGCTCGCATAGTTCGAGTCCCCCGTAAAGTTGCCGGCAAACTGATCCGAGGTCAACGTCGTTGCCAAAGTCGTTGTGCCGGTCCGGTTGCGCAGCCCCTGGTAGGCAGCAAAGGCGAAGAGCTTGTTCTTGAAGATCGGCCCACCCAACGTGCCGCCATACAAGTTCTGATGGAATACCGGCTTCACCGGCGAGAAGAAGTTCCGGTTGTTCAAGAAAGTATCGCGATAGAACTCGAAGCCGCTCCCATGGATGGAGTTGGTCCCGGACTTTAGAAGCTGGTTGACGACTGAACCGGAATTGCGGGCAAACTCCGGGTTCATGGTGCTGGTGACGATGTTCTCTTCCTGAAGCGCGTCGGGGTTCACAAAAATCCCCTCGTCTTGCAACGGACCGTCGTTGATGTCCGTGCCGTTCAGAATGTATGCGTTCTGCGTCGTCTGATTGCCGTTGCTGGAGTAAGACCCCATCCGGTCAGAGGACTCGACCACACCCGGTTGAAGCTTTTGCAACCCATCGGGGTCGCGGCCCTCCAGCGGAATCCCCTCGAGTTGGTCTGCCGTTGCGAGTTGCTGCAATTGCGTATTCGAGGTCTCCACCTGGAGCGCCGACGCCGATACCTCCACCGTCTGCGAGGTTGCACCCACCTGCAGCTTGCCATCCACCTCGCGGTTGTCGTTCACATTGAGGGTCAGCCCTCTCGCGACGAAACTCTCGAAGCCAGGCGATGAAACCGTTACCGTGTACGGTCCCCCCACCTGCAGCTGGGTGAAAATGTAATACCCGTTCGAGTCCGCTGCGCGAACCGTCGTGATGCCGGTGCTCGTGTTCTGCACGGTCACTGTGGCGTTCGGAATCGCCGAACCGGTCGAATCCATCACCGTGCCATGCAGGGCGGCATAGACATTTTGGGCTTGCGCTTGAAAAGCGATCGCGGCAAAAAACAGCAAAACGGCGACAAGGTACTTGCGCATGGGGGACATGGCTAGCTCCTGAATCAAGGCGCTCGGGGCGGCCTTTCAGATTTTTTCTTTCTTGTGCTTGCTTGCGCGCTGATCTTGCTTGCGCCTCGGACAGCCGGTCGAGAAGGAACCACGCTGGAATACTCAAACCACAGCGGCGATTCTCCGGCTGGAATTGATTAAGCAATTCGCGAACCAAAAGCCACGCCCAATCTCACCCTCGGCAACTCCTTGCATCCCTGGAGCTTAGTGTCTGTCAGAAGCAGTTTCCCGCTTGCACTTCGAATAACTCTTCAATACAAATCTATTGAAATTCGTATTCTTCATCTGTTAATCCGTTTTTATCGGATCATCCTCAATCAGCACGACCACGACCATGGGTGCCCCATCCAAGCTCTGCTTGGGTGGGAAAGCACGAACCCAAACACCCTCCTTCTCGCGATCCCTCAATCAGCACGACCATGGGTGCCCCATCCAAGCTCTGCTTGGGTGGGAAAGCACGAACCCAAACACCCTCCTTCTCGCGATCCCTCAATCAGCACGACCAAGGGTGCCCCCATCCAAGCTCTGCTTGGGTGGGAAAGCACGAACCCAAACACCCTCCATCTCGCGATCCCTCAATCAGCACGACCAAGGGTGCCCCATCCAAGCTCTGCTTGGGTGGGAAAACACGAACCCAAACACCCTCCTTCTCGCGATCCCTCAATCAGCACACGACCACGGGTCCTCCATCCAAGCTCTGCTTGGGTGGGAAAGCACGAACCCAAACACCCTCCTTCTCGCGATCCCTCAATCAGCACGACCATGGATCTCCATCCAAGCTCTGCTTGGGTGGGAAAGCACGAACCCAAACACCCTCCTTCTCGCGATCCCTCAATCAGCACGACCATGGGTGCCCCATCCAAGCTCTGCTTGGGTGGGAAAGCACGAACCCCTTCCGAAAAATCCTCTAAACCGCTCGGTAGCAGTAGACTGTTCCCTTTGAACCGCAACAGAGGACTTCGCAATGCCCAGTTCCGCGCATACTCCCCGCAGGGAACTAACCCTGCTCTTTGCGCCACTCTTCGCGCTCCCCTGGCTGCTACTTCCTTGGCTGCAGCCAGTGATATGCCCAGCCCAGGCAACGTCTGCTCGCCCCGCGCCGACTTTCACCTCCATCGCGCCCATCGCCTTCGACACCACGGGCCCCGTCATCCGCGCCCACACCGAGCCCCTCAAGCCCTTCACCGTAGCCGGACAGCGCGGCGTCCTCGTCGGTCAACAGGACGGCGTCTTCGAGTCCTGGATCCTTCCCGTCAAAATCCTCTCCCACCTCAACATCTCAGCCGACGTCGCAGGTTACGGCGTCCCCATCGACGTCAATCAACAGTCAGCGGAAATCGAAGTGCGTCCCGATCGCACCGTCATCACCTACTCCCATCCCGCCTTCACCGTCCGCCAGATCATGTTCTCGCCCGCGGGTGCCGTGGGTGCCCCATCCTTCTCGTTCGCGCCAGCGAGCGAAAGGGTGGGAGATCAAGCCAATTCTGCCGCCGAACGCGCGCAAGCCAACGCTGCTAATACAGGCCCCATCGTCCTCTTCGAATTCGATTGCCTCCGCCCCACCGACTTCACCTTCCACTTCACCCCCGAACTCCGCTGGATGTGGCCCGAACGCAATGAAGGTACGCCCAGCCCCGAATGGGTCTCGCCCGACCTCCGCAATCCGACCGCAGCAGGCGGCTTTTATATCCTCCACACCGACTACCCCAACCTCGCCGCCGCCCTGACCATCCCCGGAGCCCAACCCGGCATCCTCGCCCCCTACCAGGAACGCCCCCAGTTCCATCCAGTCGAGCTCAAACTCCACATCGACCCGGTCCGAGACCACAAAAAGCTCTTTCCTTTATTGATGGCCGCCGGCCTCGGCACCGCCACCGCCACCAATACCGCCCTCGCCGCCACCCTCGCCCAGCTCAACGCATCCATCCCCGCCCTCTACGAGACCCACGCCGAAACCTACAAAAAACTCCTCGCCAACTCCGTCTCCATCGAAACGCCGGACCAATCCCTCAACGAAGCCTTCCAATGGGCCATCGTCTCCATCGAGCAGCTAAAGACCAGAATCATCCCCGGCCAAAGCTCCCCACCACCACCTACTCTGGGTGCCCCCGGTCCCTCGCTTTCGGGGACCGGGGATCCTGAAGAAACCGCCCTCGTCGCCGGCTACTTCACCTCCGCCGACTCCGCACGCCCCGGCTTCGGCTGGTTCTTCGGCCGCGACGCCCTCTACACCCTCTATGCCGTCAACGGCTACGGCGACTTCGCCCTCTCCAAATCCGAGCTCGAATTCCTCATCCACCGCCAGCGCGCCGACGGCAAAATCATGCACGAATACTCCCAAACCGCCGCCGCCATCGACTGGCAATCCTTCCCCTACATGTACGCCGCCGCCGACTCCACCCCGCTCTTCCTCCTCGCGGTCGCCGACTACGTCCGCGCCAGCGGCGACACCGCCTTCCTCACCGAGTATCGCGATGCCATCGAAAAAGCCTGGGCCTTCGAAACCGATCCCGCCCACGACACCGACCACGACGGCATCTACGACAACTCTCAGGGCACCGGCTGGGTCGAGAGCTGGCCCGGCGGCATGCCCCACCAGGAAATCTACCTCGCACTACTCGATCAGCAAGCCTCCTCCGCGATGGCATCCATCGAAGGCCTGCTGCACAACCCTGCCGAGTCAGCTCAAGCGAGTAAAAGAGCGGAGCTCATCGCGAAAACCATCAACGCCGAATACTACGACCCGCAAAAATCCTGCTACGCCTTCAGCCACAATCTCGACGGAACAAACGACCGCACAACCACCATCTATCCGGCAATGGCGTGGTGGGATCCCGCCAACCAGAAATCCATCCTCGACCACCCCGAAGCCTGCCTGCAGCAATTCGCTGCATCGGCCATCGACACCGACTGGGGCGCCCGCGACGTAGCCAACACCGAAAAAATCTACGACGGCCTCAGCTACCACCAGGGCTCCGTCTGGCCTCTCTTCACCGGCTGGGCCGCACTCGCCGAATACCGCGCCAATCAACCCCTCGCCGGCTATCAACTCTTAAAGGAAAACGCCAACCTCACCTGGGCGCAGGATCTGGGCGCTGACACCGAACTCCTCAGCGGCGACTTCTACGTCCCCTTCGGCCGCAGCACGAGTCACCAGCTCTGGTCCAGCGCCATGGTCATCACCCCAACATTGCGCGGCCTCTTCGGCATCTCCATCGATGCCCAATCCAAAACCATCACCGTCAACCCGCATCTCCCCGCGTCATGGGACCACGCAGCCATTAACCATCTCCCGCTTCCCACGGACGAAAAAGGCAGCGAGGAAACGCTCTCCTTCGATCGCAACGGAAACGTGCTGGAAGTCACCGCGAGTGACAATCATCACACCGGATACCGTCTGCGCAGCGACCTCCCCAGCGCAACATCCGCCCAACTGCCGAGTGGCTCCAACGGCATCCGCATCCCGCTTCCGCCACTCGAAATCTCCGTACCCTTCGTCCCACCACTCCCCGGAGCAAGGACCGAAAACACCCGCATCCTCAGCGAAATATGGGCCCCCGCCAGCGCAACTTTGGTCTTCGAAGGCCAAGCCGGCTCCACCGCGACGTACGAAATCCTCCGCCGCTCCCTCCTCCCACGCTTAAAAGTGGATTCCCCTCAGAACAACGCGAACAACACACCAGCGGCATCCATCACGACGGACGAGGCCGGCGACCACGACCCCTCCGTCCCCATCCAGCTAACCCTCCACTTTCCGCAAAGCTCCACCACCGGCTTCGGATCCGGCTCCGGCTGGCAACCTCTAACCGTCACCCTGTCCTGGTAGCCATCACCATCGACGGGTGCCCCATCCAAGCTCCGCTTGGGTGGGACCGACGCCTCAATCCGCAAATGGCTCCGAAGGAATAGGAGGGTCAGAATCGTCCATCCGGGCAGGGATTTCTTTCATCCCCAACGGCGCCTCGAAGTGCGACCCATCAACGGGTGCCCCATCCAAGCTCCGCTTGGGTGGGAGCGACGCCTCAATCCGCAAATGGCTCCGAAGGAATAGGAGGGTCAGAATCGTCCATCCGGGCAGGGATTTCTTTCATCCTCAACGGCGCCTCGAAGTGCGACCCATCGGCGGGTGCCCCATCCAAGCTCCGCTTGGGTGGGACCGACGCCTCAATCCGCAAATGGCTCCGAAGGAATAGGAGGGTCAGAATCGTCCATCCGGGCAGGGATTTCTTTCATCCCCAACGGCGGCTCGAAGTGCGACCCATCGACGGGTGCCCCATCCAAGCTCCGCTTGGGTGGGAGCGACGCCTCAATCCGCAAATGGCTCCAAAGGGAGGACGTTCAGAATCGGCCTTCCGGCGCAGTGATCTGCTTCATCCCCGCCGGCGGCTCGAAGTGCGACCCATCGACGGGTGCCGAGCTGAAATTGGACGAAGTGATCTGTGTCTCCATCAGAATCGCGGCCACTCCGCTTTGGGCCCCGGCGGGCTGGGCCCCATTGGAGCCGGCATTCTGGTCCTGGTCTTTCTTCTTGTGTCCGAATCCGAAAGGCAGGCTGTTCAC
Organism: uncultured Acidobacteriaceae bacterium; assembly: GCA_963810545.1. Lineage (GTDB taxonomy): Bacteria > Acidobacteriota > Terriglobia > Terriglobales > Acidobacteriaceae > Telmatobacter. The sequence goes on along the minus strand of CAWENE010000001.1, from coordinate 970,757 downwards.
GAACGCCTGCTTCGCCAGATCCCCACCCGAGGGAGATGGACTCGGTGGTGGAAGCGGCGCCTCCGAGGCCGCCGGAATCGGCTTCCCGTCCGCCGTTGGACCCATGCGCATAATCTGCATGACCGGGATGCCATGCAGCTTCTGCATCTCGACCGCCATCTTCCCCATCGCCTCGGTCGCTCCCGGATGGGCCATCAGCATGCCCGTAAAATCCTGACCCGCTCCAATTCCCATGACCGAGGCCATCTTCTCCGCATACCGCCTGTCAAAGTCACGCAGCGCCTCATACCCAGGGATCTCCGGAGTCATCCACATATCGTTCGTGATGCCAATCGCCCCGCTCTGCTGGCTCTTCGTATCGGTCGCCGTCATCGTCATGGTCAGGATCGACTCGCTGGTATCCAGGCCGCTCACCGCTTTATGGGCTCCCGTGTTGCGCACCTTCACGTCAAAGCTGGCCTGTACATTGTTGTTTGGAGCGCTCGTGTCCTGAGGTGCGGGAGCCTGCTTCTTTTCGGCCTTCTCCGCCTTCGCTTGCGCCGCTTCCATCCGCGCCTTCATCTCCGCAAAGGTAAGCGTGTACCAGGTGTGCTTCAGCAGATCCACATGCGTCACCGCTTCCTTGTCCAGATCGATGATCTCGATCGAATCCTGCGAAACCGTCGCCTTGCGATTGCCCTGCAAATACACCGTCGTCGTGATCGGCTCGCCCGCCTTCCGCGCCTGTGAGCTGAAAGCTCCCGCCATCTTCATCATTTGCAGCATCGAGCCGCCCGTAACCTGGGTGGTTTGCTGATAGCTGAAATCAGCGGCGAGCGATACCACCGCCGTCGCCAGAACGCAATACAGTGCAATCGAGTTCCGGAGTCGAAACATGAATCGAAGCCTCCATACCTGAACCAAGTTTGTAAAGAGTTCCCAGCATACTCCTGCGCTGCGCAAAATCCGATCACCTCTTCTCTTCATGAACCACAAAACTGGATCCGAATTCCATGACGCACCTGGACCGTCACTCTTAGTTGGCAATCGACGGCCCCGTCGGCCTTCACTAGTCCGCACACGTCACGCGGGGTCGTCGAAGAAAAACCCCCGACCATAAGCATTGAAGAGGCTACTTCCCCGCTATCTGTTCCTTGAGCAGTGCGATGGTCTTCTTGGGGTCGATGAGGTGGAGGCGGCCGCTGGCGCTGGTTGTCGCGCCCTCTCTCATCAGCGCGACCGTCTGCTCAGGCGTCAGCTTGGGGTCCACTGCGATAAGCTTGGCTGCCAGGTTGGCCACGTTGGGCGATGCCATCGACGTCCCCGACCACCGCATTTTGGCGCCGCCGGGCAGATAGCTTTCCACCTCGTATCCGTCCGCATCAAGCACCACCGTCTTGCCGTAACTGGTGAAACTGGTTTCGTCGCCGGCTTGGTCAACCGCGCCTACCGCGATCAGGTTTGGCTCTTCCAGCGAGGCCGGCACATCGCCCTGGAAGCTGGCATTGCTGTCGGAGTTCCCCGCCGCGCAAATCCAAAGCGTGTTGGGTGCAGCCTTGATTGCGTCGTCAATGCCTTCGCGCCACACCGCATACAGGGCGCTCGCCATCTGCTTCCGCTTTTCGGCATCCTTTTCTGAACTGGTCTTGTCGAGCCACTGCTCAAACTCGCTCACATAATCCCCCCAGCTCATGTTGACCACGCGCACACCGTGGGTGCGGAAGTAGTCGCCAATTTGTTTGAAATCGGCCTTGAACTTCTCCGTCCATGCAGCAGTGGGTTCGAAGGGCAGATCGGGTAACGAATCATTGAACTGTGCCACCACAAGCTGCGCAGCAGGATTGCCTCGCACCGCAATTCCCGCTACGTGCGTCCCGTGCGCGTACTGCCCGAGAAAGTCCACCGTCTTCAAGAATGGCGCAAGCTGGTCGGGCGGCATCGACGAGAGCGTCTTGCGCGTCGTGGCTGCGTCCTCGGAGTCGATGCCGTTCTGCAGATCGTCGAATCCCTGCGAGAGTGAAAGAAACTTTGGGTATGTAGCCTTCTGCTCATCGGTGAGAGGCTGCAGGTCGCCGGCGTAAAGATTGCCCTGCGTGTCGAAGGCAAGGCCGTGCGGACCGTGGCCATCCGGGTTGGGATCGACGAAAAGTTGATTCGGATAGAGCGAAGTATCCACGCCGGAGTCGAAGATGGCGATGCGCACCCGGCTCAGTTTGTCCTGTGGCGTGAGAGTAACCTCGCGCGCAGCCCAGATGTCGGGCTTCTTCACCGAATGCGCGGCGATGTAAGGCTCGAGCACGCCAAGAGCGGTCTTTGCGAGGGGCAGCTGCATTTTGCCAACGACGCGAATATTCACCAGCTCTTCCGCGCTGGGAAGATCGAGGCCGCCGGTCTTTGCCACCTGCGGATCAAGCTCTTGCTTGACGTTTGCCGCCAGCAAACCGGGAGACATGATCTCGTAGCTACTGCGCATGCTCTTGACCGTGTCCTGGACGGGAGTCCAGGGCAGGGGATTGATCGCTTCAGAAAAGTGCTCCTGAAACGCCTGCTCAAAAGCCGGGCCACTCACCGATCCGCTATCTTCATACGCCTTGGCGATGGAGCGCAGCGACAGGCCGGACGTGAGCTTTGCCGAAGGTTTCTCCTGGAGGTCGCGAACCTGGTCGAGCAAAACCAGCGCATCCTTGGCGTTTCCACCCAGTAGCTCGACTTGGGCCTTGGCGAATAACAAATCGCGCATGGTCTGCTTGTCTGCGATCGAGTAGCCGGAAAGTACGGAATCCACGGCAGAGCCAACCTGCTTGGCAAACGGTGCGAACGTGGCATCGTCCGCGGTGAGGAATTGGCTGGCGGGCTCGCTGAGAGGAAAGCTGAACCGCGGCAGATCGGCTTCGTTGTTGACCGTCTTTTTCGCCTGGCTGAGCGAGGGAACCGCAGCGGCGGCACAAACGAGAAAACAGGCATACAGCGATCTGAGTTTCATTGACAATTCCTTCGGAGAGTTTCGGGGCGAGACTCAGAATACTACCATCGCTGGTCCCAAAATGACTAGCGAGCAGCCCACGCAGAAAACGGCGGGGCGGTTGAGAAACGCCGTTTGGCTATTTGCTCCTTCAGCGTTCTCTCCAGAACTGGCAGGGTCCCACTCACCGATCCAGCCACCCCCCCTAGCTTCGCAAATAAGTCTGTGCCCCATTCATCGCGGCTTTATCGCGATGAGTGGGCCGCGCGTTCTTGCCGTCCACGCCGAAATAAAAAAGTTCATCTCTGCTGTCGATTTTCTCTCCCAGCGACGACTATAGGATGAACAGTCGAGAGGTTGACCGATCGAGTAAGAGGAGGCCACGACAATCCATGAGAAATGTGATCTATGCCATCAACATCACGTTGGACGGCTGTGTCGACCACACCAAACAAAGTGTCGATGAAGAGAAACTTGAATATTTTACGCACCTCACGCGCGAGGTTGGCCTGCAAATCTTTGGGCGTAAAACCTATCAATTGATGGTTCCCTATTGGCCTGATGTCCTCAAAGGCCAGTCTGAGACAAAAGCGGATACCGAGTTTGCGCGGGCATTTGTCTCCACAAACAAAGTTGTCTTTTCGCGATCGTTAGACAGTGTTGAAGACAGCAATACGCCCATTGTTCGTGGGAGCCTTCAGGACGAAATACTGAAGTTGAAACAAGAACAAGGCAAAGATATTTTGGTCGGCGGCGTCGATATTCCTTCACAACTCATAGAGCTTGGTCTGGTGGATGAATATCGCTTTGTGGTTGGGCCAGTCATTGCAGGAGAAGGAAGACGGTTGTTGCAAGGTGTTAGCCTGCCGCAGAGACAGCCACTGAAACTTGTCGAGACCAGGATTTTTAAATCAGGAAGTGTCGCGCTGCGTTACTTGAAGCAGTGACCGCAACATTTGGCAGGTGGACCACTCACCGATCCAGCCACCTGGCGGGTGGCCCTGGTCCCATACCGCGCACTATCAAGTCGAGGGTGCCCCCGGTCCCTCGCCTTTGGAGACCGGGGAGGGGAATCAGTCAATCAGGCCAGTTGAAACCCGTGTAGCCGATTGGCGGCGTCTTCATCAAAGGTCAAGGTTGCCGAACAACCTCTCCAGACGCCGAGGGCGCCGATCAAGGCGTCTTCGAAGGTTCCGATTCCATTGCGGAGCGAAACTACGGCGTAATAGACCTCTTGCTCATTCTGAACCTCGAGTGTATCCGCCGCTAACAGCATTTCGATATCGTTCGCAATCTCCTGCCGGGAACGCTTGAAAAGGCTCTTGAGAACCCATGCAACTTCAAGGATACTTACGAGGCTGACGAAGCCCGGTTCTTGTTCGGTCAAGCGCCGTTCGATGATCTCAGTTGCACGGCGAGATTGCGTTGGATCGTCTTGCGCGAGGTAGCGCAAGAGGACATTCGTATCGAGACCGATCATTTTCTTCGCCGAAATCTTTCTGTTGCGCCTTTTGCAATCGCCCGATCGATTTCTTCAAGAGATACCGGCTTGGCAGGTTTTGGAATAGCACCCTTGAGTCGAGCAGTTGAAATCTTGGGCAGAATGATCACGCCGTCAGGGTGGAAGAAGAACTTGAACCGGTCCCCAGACTTTATATGCAGGCGATCACGAACCGCTTTGGGGATCGTTGCCTGCCCTTTACTACTCAGCTTAGCTTCCATGAGACGAGATTCTCCTCTCTTTACATTCTATCAGAAGTAAAGATTCTCGGCCGAACGGCGACGGATCGAGGGTCGAGGTTTCCCATGGCGTCATTGCGCCAGGTCGTTGCCCAAAGCCGGCACAACCTCGGCGTGGGGATGGCCCCAGCGCCCAGCAAGGGCAGATCCCGGGATTCTTCGGTTCCGCCTTTCCGGCTCCAGATACGCACAGCCCACCAGGAATGGGGCATTCTCGTTCGCGCCGGTGCACGGAGTTGCTGAGCTTCGGACGCCTACAGCAGTTCCACAATTGCTGTACCCCGAAGCCACCGCTGCCGAGTGGCATTTTCCTTGAGAAAATGACACCTTTCGCGGAAATGAAAAGAGCACGTGAATTGTGGAACTGCTCTAATTCACAAAACCAGACCGGTTTTCCACGGATGGGTGCTTGCGAAGGTGAATACAATCAGAGGCAGAAACGCCTGCCGTTTCTGACGGGTTTGGTGTGTGTTGTAGGCTCGAACCAGGCGGCTGGCTGAAATTCAGGGTCGAGGATCGACCAGCGGATCGCGGAACCAGCCGGCTTTTTTGCCCGAATCCGCGGTCGACAAGGTGGGGATTATGCCGTTAGTCGAGACAGAAGTCGAAAAACCAGCCGCGCAGGGGGCAGCGATGGAGATAACCGTAAGCCGCCAGGAATTGGTGAAAGAGCTGACCGCGACCCAAAGCGTGGTGGAGCGCAAGACGACCATTCCAATCCTCTCGAATTTTCTCGTCGAGGCGGAGGGCGAGCGGCTCAACATCACGGCCACCGATCTCGACCAGGCCATCCGCACCAGCGCAACCGTAAAGGTGAAGAAGCCGGGCTCGTGCACCATTCCCGCGCGCAAGCTCTACGACTACATCAAGCTCCTGCCCGACGGCGACATCTCCATCAAGATGCTCGAAAACCACTGGGTGCAGATCCGCAGTGGCCGCTCCAATACAAAAATGGTCGGCATGGCCCGCGCGAATTATCCCCAGGTGCCCGAGTTCCCGGTCGTCACGGCGACCAGCATTCCCGTCGTGGCGCTCCGGACTCTGATTGCCCGCACCATTTTCGCAATCTCAAACGAAGAATCGCGCTACACCCTCAATGGCGCGCTCCTTGTGTTGAAAGCCGAATCCCTCGCCATGGTCGCCACCGATGGCCATCGGCTTGTCCTTTGTCGAAAAGCCCGGCGAAACACTGGAAGGCATCAGCGGCGAGAAGCGTGTCCTGATTCCGCGCAAGGCTCTGCAGGAATTGCAGCAGTTGCTCGCGAACACCGACGTCGAGAAAGTGGAATTCGCCGACGACGAGCACACGCTGTTTTTCCGCGTAGGCCATCGCACCCTGAGCACCCGCCGCCTCTCCGGCCAGTTCCCCAACTACGAAGCCGTGATGCCGCGCGACAACACCAAGTTCGCCGTGGTCCGCTCCAGCGAGCTCTCTGCTGCCATCCAACGCGTAGCGCAATTTGCCGATGAGCGCTCGGGAGCGATCCGCCTGCGCCTCGAAAGCAATGAATTGAAGATCAGCTCGCAATCCACCGAGAGCGGCGAGAGCGAAGACACGATCGATACGCCCTACGCCGGCGATCCAATTGTGGTGGGATTCAATTCCTCCTACATCATCGACTTCTTGAAAGCGCTCGGGCAACGAAGGCGAAGTGCGCCTCGAGTTCAAAGACTCGCAGTCGGCAGGCCAGATGCGCCCCGAAGATCCCGGATGCCGAATACAAATCCCGCTATGTCCTCATGCCGATGAGAATCTGAAAAGCAATTTCTAATTCAGTTTTTCGGCATTTGGAAACAGGCAATTCTTGGCCAAAACAGGCATGGACGAGCCGAATTCCCAAAGTTGTGGATTCGCTGTCAGTGGCGAATGTCCAGCTTTCCGTGGGACCCAACGCGAAAAATTGGCTACGATGCAGCAGGCGATTTGAATGCCGACAGCCGCACCACGGGAAACTCGTATTTGTACGACGCCGAGGGCCGGGTGTGCGCGGTTAGAAACGAAGCGATTCCGGGAACCTGGAGCATGACCGGCTATATCTACGATGCCGAGGGCAACCGAGTGGCGAAGGCCTTATGGAGGTGTTGGTATGTGGATGCATCGACCTCGTGTGCTCTGTTGGACCTTGCTGTGCTTTATCGCAGAGGTCGTTTCGTCCTGGAGGGTCTGGTATTCGTCTCCAGACGACAACATCCGACTGGGGTATCCTAGTTTCGCAGAATTTGAAACTGGAAGATTGCAATTCTGGGTTCCAATTCTGGTCTTGATCGGTCTCACTGGCTTGGCCATGACATGGTTGGCCAAGAGGGATAATCGCTTGTTCGGCTCGAAGGAGAACGCAAAAGCGGAGCGATTGTGGCTTCGTAGATCACTCTATCTGGTCGCCGCTATAGCACTCGAAATTGGGACCACGGTGGTGTACTGGTACTGGTATTGGAATCGAGTCCGGTTGCCAGAATATTTCGGTTGGACGATTTTCCGATCATATCTCTGGGGACATCTGCTTCCTTGGGCCGTTGTTTTATCTCTTGGATTATTCCTTTGGAATCGGATGGCGAAAGGCCGACTGTCATTGTATGTAACATTATTCTGTCTAACTGTAATCGCAATTTACTTTATGACAGTGCAACATTGCGTTTGTTCAACGTGTCTCGTCGTAGATCCAACTACGATGAAACCGATCGATCAAGGAAACCCGTGTCACTGTGCTTCGTATGCGAACCAACTTTTCCTGAGTGTGTTTGGACATAATGAGAGGCATTCTGAAACTGTGACCAAGGCCACAGGACCGTGTGAAGCTAAACGTAGCCCGCATTGAGAACAGGCGGGCACGAATCCTCCCCGATTGTTGGCAATACCGGATGTGAATCCGGCGACGGCTTGGAACTCGATTACTGCCGGGGCAGGTGGCCCGGTCATAAAATGACCAAGAGCTGCAGTGCCCCATTCATCCACAGTCTTATCGTGGATGAGTGGGAGGCCACGAACCTCAACCAGCCGTGTTTTTCTTCAGCGATAAGCGGGCGTTGCGTTAAGATCGTCTCCGAATGAGGACCGAGCCATGCCCAGCGGCCTGAAGCGGTTTCAAAAAGCAGAAGCTCTCCACTTTATTACCTTCAGTTGCTTTCACCGTTTCCCGTTGCTTGAAGCGGCGGGAGCCAGGGAGACGGTCGAGGCCGTGCTGGAGCAAACGCGCACACGGCATCAGGCTCGGATCTACGCCTACGTTCTGATGCCCGAGCATGTTCACCTGCTCGTCAATGAGCCGGCGCAGATACTGCTGGCGCAGTTTCTCAAGGCAGTTAAGCAGGTAACTTCGCGCAAGCTGCGCGGGCCACGCGAGAAGTTCTGGCAGAGCCGCTCTTACGACAGCAACAATCGCGGAGAGAAGGCGCGCACGGAAGTGATTCGCTATATCCATCGCAATCCGGTCAAGCGCGGGTTGGTTGCGAAGCCGGAGGACTGGCCGTGGTCGAGCTTCCGGCATTACGCAACAGGCGTGAAGGGCACGGTGGAGATCGAATCGCCGTGGACCGCGTTCCGGCGAGGGGGCCAGTTGCCTGTGGGAGAACACTTGCGGCAGGGCACGCGCTCGTGCTTCCCCACCCAAGCCGCAAAAGACGCAGCTTGGATGGGGCACAATCCATCGAGGGAGAACCAGAAGTGAAAAACTTGACCGGGCCACCGGCCCCTGAGGTCGAGAACTGCGGAGTTTCCGGACATAATAAAGTGCCAAGGTGTGGTCGACTACTCGGTTGGGCAACTTACGGTTCGATGGGACATTACAACCCGGATGATAATGCCCTTTCGACTCCGATAGCATGGAAGGCAACTAACCCGAGCCCAGAGGAGGTGGACACTTTGGAATTTGAGGGCAACAACTGGGACTTCTTCCATCCCAACACGCCATACCATATAGGGCTGGCGTGGAACAGCAATACCTTCGCCCATTATCTCGGCAATGAGGCTGGATTTACGAATATTACGGCGCCTCCCAGGGCACCCGGCTGGTGCTCAGGCGTGATCGTAACCTTTTGTTATTAGTGATTGAATAACTCGCGGTTTGTTATCTATTGACTCATCCCGCATCGAGGAGAGTGCCGTTATGCTGCGATCTTGGTGTAACAACTCGATTCACTTGAGGCTTTCAAAGTCGACCGCTTCGATCTGCGCCTTCGGAATGGCGCTTCTCATTTCCGTTACATCTTGCCGAGATCGAGCGGACGAGGTATCTGTGAAGTCGGACTTGATCCAGCACGAGAATCAGGATGGTTACCGCTTGGTTTCCCTCCGAAATAGTCTCATCTTTACCGTTTCTTTCGAAAACAATTCACTCAGTCAAACGCGGCTATTTACGGATGCTACGAATGCGAGCTATGGGCGGATTGTCTCGGGATGGATTATTTGCAGCTGTTGCGCTCTGCGCGAACTCTGATGAATTGTACGCGAGGGAATTCCACGCGTGCGGGAAAACTATTCTAGCAACGATAGATATCAAGCAGAATGACGTTAAGAAGTTTCAGGATTTAGGAGATCCAGGAACCGACATGTGCTGGTCTCGCGACGCATCCAAACTCGTGCTAACTGTAAATCGCAGGCGCCAGGGAGAAGCTGACAATGAATTCGGTTTGCAGATCATGGACTTAAAGACTGGCCAAACACAAATGCTAGCAGAAGGACCTGATTATTTCGTCGACCCTCAGTGTTGGTCGCCTGACGACAAAGAAATTGTCTACACTGCAAATCAGCCAATGGGCGTACAAATCGTTCAGCTCTACAATACTCTGACAGGGAAATCAACTGCTCTTGCCCGAGGAGGCCATGCTACGTGGTCTCCTGATGGAACGAGAATCGCATTTCTCTATTGTCCACCTTCGCTCGTTGGCTGCAGCTATTATGGGCTCCGATTAAGGGACCGGAAGCAGGAATTGCTTTTCAAAGCTGACGGTGAGACGGGGCTTTCGTGGTCTCCCGATTCCCTCTTTGTGTCTTATATTACCGGAGCGCGTCTCTTCGAACGAAAATCATCGGAGTGGTTCCGGGAGATTCGAAGACTACGTGTTCGTCGTCTGGCAGATAACGCTGAGCAAGGCTTTACGTACTTTTACGATGGCGATGTAATGTGGTTCGACTGGGTCCGGTCACATCCTTAAGCGGTCGAGCTTTTCATCGACACCTACGATTATGACGCCTTCGGCAACAAGATCAATTCCACTGGCACAACGCCGAATAATTATCTCTATCGCGGCGAACAGTTCGACCCTGATCTGGGAATGTATTACCTGCGGGCGCGTTATCACAACCCGCTCACCGGCCGCTTCCTGAGCGTGGACTCGCAGGCAGGCCAAGGGCAGCGGCGCTATCAATACGCCTCCGCGGATCCGGTCAACGGCATGGACCCGTCAGGCAACGAAGCCATCATCGAGTGGGCTCTCCTACAGTTCTATCCCGGTCGCCTACCCATCCATTTTCCTGGTTTTCCCTCGTGGTGCGGTTTTGAGATGGGCGGATTTCTGCCCGGGTGTGATGGCGGTTCCGGTGGTGGGGGTGGTCAGAGTGGGCAGGTGGCCCGGTCATAAAATGACCAAGAGCTGCAGTGCCCCATTCATCCACAGTTTTATCGTGGATGAGTGGGAGGCCACGAACCTCAACCAGCCGTGTTTTTCTTCAGCGATAAGCGGGCGTTGCGTTAAGATCGTCTCCGAATGAGGACCGAGCCATGCCCAGCGGCCTGAAGCGGTTTCAAAAAGCAGAAGCTCTCCACTTTATTACCTTCAGTTGCTTTCACCGTTTCCCGTTGCTTGAAGCGGCGGGAGCCAGGGAGACGGTCGAGGCCGTGCTGGAGCAAACGCGCACACGGCATCAGGCTCGGATCTACGCCTACGTTCTGATGCCCGAGCATGTTCAGCTGCTCGTCAATGAGCCGGCGCAGATACTGCTGGCGCAGTTTCTCAAGGCAGTTAAGCAGGTAACTTCGCGCAAGCTGCGCGGGCCACGCGAGAAGTTCTGGCAGAGCCGCTCTTACGACAGCAACAATCGCGGAGAGAAGGCGCGCACCGAAGTGATTCGCTATATCCATCGCAATCCGGTCAAGCGCGGGTTGGTTGCGAAGCCGGAGGACTGGCCGTGGTCGAGCTTCCGGCATTACGCAACAGGCGTGAAGGGCGCGGTGGAGATCGAATCGCCGCGGACCGCGTTCCGGCGAGGGGGCCAGTTGCCTGTGGGAGAACACTTGCGGCAGGGCACGCGCTCGTGCTTCCGGCCCGACAGGCAAAACCACGCCTTCACGCTGTGTTCGCGGAACTCGGCTGATCGCAACTCGACCATCTCCAGTGCAGGTTCGATCGGCGGGTGGCCTCGGTCTTGAGGTCCTATTCCAGCCACAATGAGGGTGCCCCCGGTCCCTCGCACTTGGGGACCGGGGATGACAGTACGATGAGATAAATGAACCTAGGGCGCCCTCCGCCCCTTGTGCAACTGACGTGCGTTTTTGCGCCATACCGCTGTACCGGCAAAGAACGCGACTCCGGATCAGGCAGCTACTTAGGGGCGCCAGATAATGCGAATGGAACCAAGGCTGTTGAGCACATGATTGACATTCATACCTTCAGTGGGGCTAAACCACCTACGCACAGGATTCCCTACTGTCGAATCGACGCCTTACCGGGTTGCTCTGGCTCACTTGCTCTTCATATTCCGCCCCGAAATCGATCCCTCTTTGAAGCATCCGCAACATCCTCACGGGTCATCGAAAGACACTTGCCGCGTTGCCGCTTCTGGTTCATGCATCTAGAACGGCACTTCTGTGGGCCGTCTTTTTCTGTTTCTCTAAGTCTCGAACACACAGGTGATTTTCCACGATGGGAATCATTGAAATGCCGGAAGGCGGGCGCGTCGGCTTCCGTTGCAAATGTGGCATAGCCCTCGCCGTCCCGGGTCTCTCCTTAGTGGAAGGCGAATCAATCGAAGATGGAAAACGCAGGCTGATGGAAGAAGATTGGAAATTGACCGTCGCTCATCTGGGCTGCGCTCTCGGAACAAAGCAAGTCACTTGCACACCGGACAAACTGATCCTCCTGCGTTCGACAAGGACCGCCGACCGAACTAAGACCCAACTTACCCAAGTCCGCGCGCACGCATGAGACAACCAGGGAACGCGTGAAGCCGCGCCCGACAAAGACTCGGATCTACTGTGGATCCGTGGATCCTGGGTGCCCCGTCCTTGTATCTTCCGAAATCGAGCGTGAGGATGTCCCTGAGTTTAGGACACGGGAAACCACGAACCCAAATCAAACGCCGTCATCTGAGCGCAGACCAGCTTACTTCAGAACATGACCCAAAACTTGCCGGGAACGCAGCAGCGCCGTCACATCTAACACCGGTATCGGCTTGCTGAAGTAGTATCCCTGCATCTCCGCACAATCGTGCTTTTTGAAGTAATCCTGTTGCTCGTGCGTCTCAACCCCTTCGGCAATGCAGGTGATCCCCAGATTTCGACTTAAAGTCAGGATGGTCTTCACCACTTCCTCTGCCGCCGCCTCCGTGTGCAAATCCTTCACGAACGAACGATCGATCTTGATCCGATCGATAGGGAAGCGCCGCAAATAAGAGAGCGAGGACCACCCCGTACCGAAATCGTCCAGCGAGAGGCTGACACCCAGCCGCTTCAGCGCGAGCATGATATTGATCGTCGCTTCGGAGTCATCCAGGGTTTGGCTTTCGGTCAATTCAAGCTCCAGCAATTTCGGATCGAGCCTCGTCTCCTGCAAAACCTTGGCAACCGCTTCGGCGATGTTGCCCTGATAAAACTGCTGCGAAGATACGTTCACTGCAACCCGAAGCGGGGCAAACCCATTTTGCTGCCATTCCATCGCCTGACGGCAAGCGACGCGGAGAACCCAACGGCCAACTTCTACGATCAGGCCGAGTTCCTCCAGTTTCGAAATAAATTGCCCTGGGAAAAGTAATCCCTGCTCCGGATGGCGCCAGCGGAGCAGCGCTTCCATTCCTGTAATGCGGCCCGACTTCGTTTCCACAATGGGCTGGTAATGAATTTCGAATTCGTCGTGGGCACACGCTTGAACCAGGTCGCTCTCCAGTTTCTGCTCCCGCCGCGTGGCCTCCGTAAGTGCCGGCGAGAAGAAACAGAACCGGCCCCGCCCCCGCTCCTTCGCCTCGTACATCGCCACATCGGCAAACTGCAGCAAGTCTTCCGCACTCTTACCATCTTCGGGAAACTGGCAAATGCCGATACTCGCCCCGATTTGTAACTCGCGACCCTCAACCTGAAACGGCTCCGATAGCGTATCCAGCACTTTCCTGGCCACCAATTCAATGCCTTCGAGACGCTCGGTCATTTGCACGGCGATGGCAAATTCGTCTCCGCCAAGCCGCGCAACCGTATCGCACTTGCGGATGCACACCGTCAGCCGCTCCGCAACCTGAACCAGAAGACGATCGCCAACCGAGTGCCCAAAACAATCGTTCACATTCTTGAAGCGGTCCAAATCGAGGAGAAGCACCGCAACGTGCTTATGCACCCGTTGACCCAGTGCAATCGCTTGGCGCAGACGATCTTCGAGCAGTGCGCGGTTCGGCAGGCCGGTCAGCGCATCATGCACCGCCATATGCTGGATCCGCTGTTCGGCTTGCTTCCGATGGGTAATGTTGTGCGCAATTCCCATGGTGCCGATCACCTCACCGCTGCGATCCTTGAGAGGAATCTTCGTGGTCAGCGCCCAGGTCTCGCGCCCATCCGGCCAGGTCTCCTTCTCCTCTTTCTCAATCATCGGCTCACCCGTGCGCAGCATCCGCTGTTCGTCCGCCAAAGCCTGGCCGGCATGCTCCGGGCTGAAGATATCCGCGTCGGTCTTACCAATGGCGTGCGCCGGGTCCCTCAAGCCGCAATAGTTTGCCATCGCCCGGCTAATCCGGATAAACCGGCTCTCCTTGTCCTTGAAGAAGACATTGTCCGGAATATGCTCAAGAAAAGCCTCGAGCAAATCTCGATCGAGCTGATGGCTCCGATCTGTCGTCGACGCAAGATAGGAAACCCCAAGCAGAATAAATGCCGCGATGCAAAGCACCGTCGCAACCACGAGGCCAAACGAGAAGAGTGTCGGGCGAACCGAAATGAGAACCCAGTTGGGCACAAGGGTGATGCCAATCGCGATACCCAGCAGGATCGCCGCCAGTAAGATCGAGACGCGTGGAACCGACGTACCGTGCGAACCAATTCTCATTCCGGATCTCAAGCCAAATCGATTAAGGAGAGACAAATGCTTCTATCCTTACTAGTGAGCTTACCCGTCTTAACGTGTCCCGTCGTGAGTTATGTCACATCACGACCGAAACCAAAGTGTTATAGACCGGCTCTGGAACTTACAACCAGGAATGGGAACAGCTCAGCTTCGACCCGATTCCACTCAATCCGTGCGTGATACGCTCGGTTTGAACCAACAGGTCGCCTTCCTTGTAGATTCGTAGTGCCATGAGCGATACCTCCCCTCACGACGCAGAACAGTCCGGCAGCAAGCCCCCGCCGGAATCTCCCCAACTGCAGCGTCTGCTGGCCGACGCAATCCGCGACCACGAGGCCGGGCGCCTCAATCAAGCTAAGCAGCAGTATCTTCAGGTGCTCGCCCTGCATGCGGAACATCCCCGAAGTCTCTATGGCCTCGCCCTCATCGCTCACCAGGCGGGCGATTGCGACACAGCCGTTCGCCTCTTGCAAAAGGCAATCGCGTCCAGTCCCAACGACCCCACGTACCACTTCAGCCTCGCAGGCGCCCTCCAGGCTCAAAGAAAACCAGAGGAAGCTCTCGCCGCCTATCGGCGCACCCTCGCCCTCCAACCCGATTTTGCCGCCGCCCACAATAACATCGCGGGACTCCTCCAATCCACCGGCAAACTCGAAGAAGCCAAAACCCACTACGAACGTGCCGTGACCCTCAAGCCCGACTATGCCGCGGCCTACTGCAATCTGGGAGTCGTTCTCCAAAATCTGGGCGATCTCAACCAATCCATCGCCTGCCACGAAAAAGCGCTTCTTCTCAGGCCGGATTTCGCCGAGGCGCACAACAACCTCGGCCTCGTCCTGCGCCAACACGGGAAGCTCGAAGAAGCAAAGTCGCATTATGAGCGAGCAGTAACCCTCCGCCCCGACTACGCCGAAGCTTTCAACAACCTCGGCGTCCTCTTACGCCAACTGGGGAACCTCGATGACTCCGTAGCCCGCTTCGAAAAGCTGCTAGCCTTACGCCCAAACTCCGCCGAAGCCTTCGACAATCTCGGAAACACCCTGCGCGATCTTGGCCGCCTCGAAGGATCCGTCGCCAGCCACCAGCGAGCCATTCAGCTCAGACCGGATTTGGCAAAGGCGCACAACAACCTTGGCTATACGTTGCGCAAGCAAGGCAAGCTGGCCGAAGCACGCCAAAGCTCCAATCGCGCTCTTGCTCTCGATCCCCAGTCAGTCGACATTCGATGGAACCTCTGTCTGCTCGATCTGCTGGAAGGCAACTATGCCGCCGGCTGGAGCGGCTATGAAATCCGTCACCAGCGGAAAGAGAATCGACCACGCAACTTCCCCCAGCCCATCTGGCGCGGCGAGCCGCTCAACGGCGCGCGCATTCTCCTCCATGCCGAGCAGGGCCTGGGCGATTCCCTTCAATTCCTCCGCTACGTGCCCATGGTGCACGCCGCGGGCGGCAAGGTGATCCTCAGCGTTCCTTCCACTCTCGCCCGCTTGGCGGCCAACCTGCCCGGAGTCGACACCCTCACAATAGATGATGAGATTCCGCCGGCCTTCGATCGGCATTGCCCTCTCATGAGCTTGCCGCTGGCCTTCAAGACAACCCTCGATTCCATTCCCGGCCACGTCCCCTATCTGACCGTTCCACAAGAGGCACTGCGCGCCGCCAGCAATCTCCACTGGCCCAGTGCGAAGCGGCGCGTTGGACTCGTATGGAGCGGCAATCCCAAATGTACCGAAGACCAGATCCGCTCCATGCCGCTGTCCAATCTCCAGCCTCTCCTCAATCTCGAGGGCCTGCATTTTTTCTCGTTGCAATTGGGTCCGGCAGCCGCACAACGCGACGCCATCCAAACGCCGATCGTCGATCTGCGCCCCGCAATCAAAGATCTGGCCGATACCGCCGCCCTGATGACCCACCTCGACCTGATCGTCACAGTGGACACGTCGATAGCCCACCTCGCCGGCGCCCTCGCGAAACCAACCTGGGTCCTGCTACCCAGCGCGCCCGACTGGCGTTGGCTGATGCACCGCGAAGACACCCCCTGGTACCCGACCATGCGCCTATTCCGTCAGCCCACCTTCGGCGACTGGGACACCGTAATCGCCCAACTGCGCCACGAACTGACCGCGCTGTCTTAAATGACTGCAAAGTGCCTGAACAATCCTGTTGACATCCTCGTCCAATCAGTCCTACTATCCTGCGCACCAGTCGCTTCAGGACTTCCCCTTTCATTTACCAGTGAGCCAAATACTCAGTCGGCTGCCCGAACCACATCGTGCAGCAACTCGTGCAACTTCGCGCCTAACCGGACGCAGGCCTCCGGCCTGCGGGAGATTCGTATGAACAAGCTAATGAGATTGCTTGCAGTTCCAGCTGCGTTAATCAAGTCGAGACCAATTTTCAAACTGTTGGGAGTTTCTGCGGCACTCGTCGCACTCACTGTTTTACTGCTTTCGATCAAGACTCCCCGCGTGAGCGCGGGGCCGCAATCTGAACGCGAACAGGATGACATCAAGATCGAGATAGGTTTGGCAATCGCACCCGTTCCTCTCACCTACGAAAGAAGAGATCGAAGCTTGGTTGGATTGGGCAGCTACATCGTCAACGCACAATCTGACTGCAACGGGTGTCATAGCCAAGGTCCGGCAACCGAGTATATTGGACCGGGAAACCCCTACCTCCTCTCTCCTCCCCAAGGTCCATTCACCGGGACCCAGCATGTCAATCCAGCCACCTACCTGGGCGGCGGCCGGGACTTCGGTCCGTTCGGTAGCAAATCAGAGCTGCTGCATCTTTACTCCCGCAACTTGACACCGGACAAGACGGGGCGGCCCGAAGGAGGTCACACGTTTGAGGAGTTCCTCACCATCCTGCGTACCGGAAAAGACTACGACCTAGTTCATCCAAACTGTATGGGACCCACCGATGGCACGTGCCTTTTGCCTCCGTTCAACGGGGAGGTGCTGCAAGTGATGCCCTGGCCCGTTCACCAAAACATGACGGAACACGACATCCGCGCCATCTACGAGTATCTGAGCGCCATTCCCTGCATCGACACCAACATCCCTGGCGCACCGGTATTGCGGAACGACTGCAAATAGGCGGCGAACGGGCAGGTCCATGTTCTTCAAAGTTTTCGCGCGGGGGTAAGCGTAGCCAACGATCTACTTTGTTTTTGCGCGCCCAACCCAACGAAACTCCGTGCCCCATCCTTTCACCTTCTTTCTGGTGAAAGGGTGGGAAAGCACGAACCCGACTCGTGTCATCCTGACCCAAACATAGGCTCGCCTGCCTCACTCTCCGAGCCAGACTGAGGAAGTCACTGTGAAAGGGCACGACTTCAGTCGTGCCGCAAACGGCTCAACGGGATGTGGGCTTCAGCCCCTGAGGGAAAAGACCGCGCACGAACCCGCTTCTACCATGCATCAATCCGCACGAAAATGGGTGCCCCATCCAAGCTCTGCTTGGGTGGGAAACCACGAATCTCACCCCGCCACGAACCCGCTTCTACCATGCATCAATCCGCACGAAAATGGGTGCCCCATCCAAGCTCTGCTTGGGTGGGAAACCACGAACCCATCCCGCCACGAACCCGCTTCTACCATGCATCAATCCGCACGAAAATGGGTGCCCCATCCAAGCTCTGCTTGGGTGGGAAACCACGAACCCGCTTCTACCATGCATCAATCCGCACGAAAATGGGTGCCCCATCCAAGCTCTGCTTGGGTGGGAAACCACGAACCCGCTTCTACCATGCATCAATCCGCACGAAAATGGGTGCCCATCCAAGCTCTGCTTGGGTGGGAAACCACGAACCCATCCCGCGCACGAACCCTCAAACCTCATCCCCAGGCAACAATGGCAACGTCGAGTTCTCCGCCGCCGCAGGCCGGCTCCGTGGAGCCTTCTTGAACGTCGCATCCCACCGATGCAACGGATACGCCGGCGGCTTCCCCTCCAGAATCTCCTCAATCGACAAAATCTGGACTCGCGCATACGTCGTCCCATCCGACGACTTGTACAACCCCGCCTCCGCAGCCTAACGCAGCATCGGTATTCGATCCGGTTCGGCTCCTGCCGTTCCGAATCCCTCACCACGTCGCGACTGTAAACTACCCATGAACCATTTCGGCCTTTTCAGTCTCACGAATTCACCCTCCTTCCCTCAAAGGTGTCATCCTGAGCGGAGCGGCTTGGGGCCCCACGCAGTGGGGTAAGCGCAGCGAAGGATCTGCTGAACAAAGTGAAGGATCTGCTTCTCGCGCCGCGTCAATCGCAAGAAATTGCGCGTTTCGGCCTTTTCAGTCTCACGAATTCACCCTCCTTCCCTCAAAGGTGTCATCCTGAGCGGAGCAGCTTGGGGCCCCGCGGACGCGTCAGCGTACGTGGGGTAAGCGCAGCGAAGGATCTCCTGAACAAAGTGAAGGATCTGCTTCTCGCGCCGCGTCAATCGCAAGAAATTGCGCGTTTCGGCCTTTTCAGTCTCACGAATTCACCCTCCTTCCCTCAAAGGTGTCATCCTGAGCGGAGCAGCTTGGGGCCCCGCGGACGCGTCAGCGTACGTGGGGTAAGCGCAGCGAAGGATCTGCTGAACAAAGTGAAGGATCTGCTTCTCGCGCCGCGTCAATCGCAAGAAATTGCGCGTTTCGGCCTTTTCAGTCTCACGAATTCACCCTCCTTCCCTCAAAGGTGTCATCCTGAGCGGAGCAGCTTGGGGCCCCGCGGACGCGTCAGCGTACGTGGGGTAAGCGCAGCGAAGGATCTGCTTCTCGCGCAGCACCAATTCGCACGCCCCCGCATCGAGTGACCACCAGCACGCAGCATCCCTGCGGAAAGTCCTACATTCGCCCCATGCGCGAGCGGCTCTATTTCACCTACATCATGGCCAGCAGAAGCCGCACCCTGTACGTGGGCGTCACCGGTGATCTGGTCAAGCGCGCCTTCCAGCACAAACAGAAGAAACATGACGGATTCACCGCTCGATATAACTGCGAGCGCCTCGTCTGGTTTCAACGATTCACCGAAGTAAGCGAAGCCATACAGCGTGAGAAGGAACTGAAAGGCTGGACCCGCGCCAAAAAGATCGCGCTCATCGAATCCGCCAATCCAACGTGGGAAGACCTGAGCCAGCCATGGTATTAACTTCCAACAACGCATTCGGCTTCATCCTGAACGTCCCTTACACTGATCTCGTGATGGGATCTCACTCTTCCGCCGACAGCCTGAATGAATTGCTCAAACGCGCCGGTCTTCTAATGCTTCAAATATCACATTCTAAACAGTTTAACGACTATCTTTCGCTAATTCTTCGCTGGAACGCCCGTACCAACCTGACCTCCGTCCGCGACCCGGAGACCATCCTCGCCCGCCATTTCGTCGAATCCATCGCCTGCGCCCAAGCCCTTCCTGCGGGCATCGCCACACTCCTCGACTACGGCTCCGGCGCGGGCTTTCCCGGCATCCCCATCGCTATCTGCCGCCCCGCGATCGCCGTCACCCTGGCCGAATCCCAGGGCAAAAAAGCCGCCTTCCTCCAGGAAGCCGTTCGCGTCACCGGCGTCTCCGCCAAGGTCCACTCCGGCCGCGCCGAGACCCTCACCACCCCATTCGATTGCGTCACCCTCCGCGCCGTCGAAAAGATGGAACAATCGGTCCATTCCGCCACACGCCTCGTCGCCCCCGACGGATGGCTGGCGATCCTCACCACCGGCGCAGACTTCCCCTCCCTCCAGAGCGCGGCCACCTCCGCCTTCCAATGGTCCACCCCCACCCCCCTCCCCGGCGGCGAAAGCCGCATCCTGGCCTTGGCCCACAAATCCGAAAGCTAGCTTCGCTACATAGCCCCATCAACAGGACTCGCCTCAGATTGTTCGCTGGATCAATTCGAAGGGCGTTTGTTCATTCCACCAAATTGGGCCATCGTACATTTCACTCCCCCTCTTCTCAAATTGTTCCACGTGGAACAATCCAAGTCACCAGTCTCCCTAAAATTGTTCCACGTGGAACAATTTTGACTCCCATCCAGAGCCGAAAAGAGTAAAAAACCCGAAACTTACATTCCTCCGCCCGATTCATCGCTGCCATAGGCACCCAGCGCCGCAGGTCAAATTGTTCCACGTGGAACAATTTTGGAACCCTGTCTCGGAACCGAAGCCCCCATCAAGGATGTCAAAACTCGCTCCAACCCTTTCCGAGTGGAGTCTTAGCCTGAAATTGTTCCACGTGGAACAATTTGGGATGAGCCTCTCGTTTGGGCAGCGAGCAAACACTCCATGCGTCGCGCTGAGGCTGAGGATGTAGATACGACGTTCCGCAGAATTGTTCCACGTGGAACAATTCTGGAGGGCTGGCCTGCTCATGACTGATGGGTCCTGGTCTGGTCTGGGATTCCCAATTCGGGACCTAAACTCGTCGACGGTTCCCAAATTGTTCCACGTGGAACAATCTGGCGACCCGGAGACCCGTGCGAAACGAAATTGTTCCACGTGGAACAATTTCGCCTGGTCCGCTTCCTCGCCTTCGGCTTTATCGGCCCCGTTTCATTTGGATTCATAAATCTTTTTGGCCCTGCCTGTTGATTTCTCCCTTGGTTGCCTCAGCTCAAAAATTTTCCACAACTCCCCTGCCCTCATGCGCTTGCAGCCAGCGCACAGTGCCTCGTCCGGAGGCTTTCCACAATGGTCCCAGGTTCTCCACAGCCTAACGGCCTGCACAGAATAGGCCTCGAGTTTTAACCTGAAAGGCCATGGGCAAGATTCTGGGCGTGGTCAATCAGAAAGGTGGAGTCGGCAAAACTACCACCGCAATCAACCTCTCTGCCTGCCTCGCTATCGAGGGCCTGAACATCCTTCTAGTCGATTGCGACCCTCAGGCAAATGCCACTTCCGGGCTCGGCATCCCCCGGGATGACAATCGTCACTCCATTTACGACGTGCTCGTGGGCAATGCTCCGGCCGAGCAGGTCATTCTGCCTACGGATATCAAGAACCTCTGGCTCTTGCCCGGGTCGAAGAATCTCACCGGTGCCAATGTTGAATTGACAGGGGTTGAAGGGCGCGAAGGCCGGCTGCGCGATGCGTTGGCCCCGATCCGCGGCAACCACGATCTGGTAATTTTGGACTGCCCGCCGGCTCTCGATCTGCTGACTTTGAACGTCTTAGTGGCCGCAGACTCGCTGATTGTCCCTATGCAGGCTGAATACTTCGCCCTGGAAGGCATCTCCGAGCTGATTTCGACTCTGGAACGTGTGCGGGCTGCCTTCAATCCTGGGATTTCGATTGAAGGCGTTCTGCTGACGATGTACGACGACCGCACAAATTTGGCGCAACAGGTCACCGAAACTTTGCGTGAGTACTTCAAGGAAAAGCTGTTCCGGACCGTGATTCCTCGCAATATTCGTCTCGCCGAGGCTCCGAGCCATGGCAAACCGGTTGCGCTTTACGATGCGCGGTCGCGGGGAACCGAGGCGTACTTCGAGCTGACCGGCGAGTTTCTGGCACGCAACAATATAGAGAGTCCGCGCAGCCTCGAACGCAAAGTTGCCGCCGCCAATGCGCCCAAAGTCGAGGTGCGCTTCTGGCCGTACTCGTGACTCGCGATGAGCTGCCGGCTTGAATCTCAAGATCAAAAAACCACCGGTCAATGAGGCCGGGTACGAGGCCCCCTTCCAATGACAACTTCTGCTGCCGATCCAAAACGACGCGCCCTGGGCAAGGGACTTGATTCGCTGTTGCCACGGGTGCATGCGCCCGCCGTTGCTGCACCGACAACCGCTGTGGCCCATGAGGGGGAGGGGGGTGGAGGCAAGCCGCTCGAGATTCTGCTGGAGCAGATCGATCCCAATCCTTATCAGACGCGGTCGCGGATCAATGAGGATTCGCTTGCCGAGCTGGCGGCTTCGATTGCCGCGAACGGGGTGATCCAGCCGATCCTGGTGCGGCCACAGGCGGATGGCCGGTTCCAGTTAATTGCCGGGGAGCGACGCTGGCGGGCGTCGGGGGTGGCGGGGAAGAAGACGATTCCGGCGATTCTGCGGCAAGTGTCGGATGAGCAGGCGATGGAGATCACCATCGTCGAGAATTTGCAGCGCGCCGATTTGAATCCCATGGAGCAAGCGCGGGCGTTCGACCGGCTCTCGCGGGAATTCAGCATGACGCAGGAACAGATGTCGCTGCGCACAGGAAAGGATCGCGCAACAATAGGTAACTTCCTTCGTTTGTTGAAGTTACCTATTGACGTGCAGAACCGGGTGGAGACCGGCGAGCTGAGTTTCGGGCATGCGCGGGCGTTGCTTGGGCTGCAGCATCATCCGGGGATCGAGCAGGCGGTGAAGCGGGTGTGCGCGCTTTCGCTTTCTGTTCGCCAAACAGAGAACCTGGTTCAGAGTATTTTGTTTCCGGATATGGGGCAGAAAGAGGCGAAGCCGGAGCCGGTGGTCGATCCGAACGTGAAGGAAGTGGCGGAGCGGCTGCAAAGGGCGTTGGGCTTGCGGGTGCGGATTGAGGACAAACAGGGTCGCGGGCGGGTGATTATCGAGTACGGGAAGCTAGAGGAGTTCGATGCACTGCTGGAGCATCTTTCCGGCGCACAGTGAGCGGCGACAGGGAACAGTTGCGGATCGTGCCGGGCGGCACTTCGAAAGGGTTCGCCGCGACCCTACGGGGCGCGGAGCCATCTGCGGTTTTGTTTTCCAGGGTTTCGCTTCGCTGCACCCTGGGCTATTCTCGAATCTTCCCTACGGGAAGAATGACGGTTGCTTCTCCGTTTAGGTGCAGGCGGAACCGACTCCAAAGCACAAGCAGAACAACCGTTGACAGAATGAAGGGATCGGCGGGGGATGATTGCGTCGTATGTGCCTAGCGCGCCGCGCAGCGCGTTCCGATCCGATGGTATCGCTGCGGGCCGAGTGAAGGGGTTCGCCGCGTTGTCTCATGGGAGTCATCGCTAGTCACCCATTCAACGATCGAGGCTCCTCTGTCTCGAAAGAGGCTGAAACGGCGCGCCCGATAAGCCTTGGCGGTTGGGGCACTCTCGCGCACTTATCGATTGCTGTGTCCTCGTGCGATGGGATCAAATGAAGAGCAATATGTTCCAGGCCTCGCGTCTTCCACGGGTCTCATTTTTTGGAGGAGAGTCCGAGAAGACTCTCGATCTATCGCGCTGCAGCGGCTCCATTCGGCATGTTGCGGAGATTGTGTCGCGGCTCGTGGCGGCCTCGCAGAGTGTGGGTCTCATCTTCCGCACGGGCCCGGAGCTGGTGGTTTCCTGGCTCGGGGTGCTCGCAGCGGGAAGAGTTCCGCTGATTCTGCAGTACCCGACTTCGAAGATCAGCAAGGTTTATTGGCGTGACTCGGTGCGCGATTCGATCTCGAAATGCGGCATTGGCGCACTTTTATGCGATCCCGCGCTTTCAATTTATGCGCCGGAGGAACTGGCGCCTTGTCATTTCGTCGATGGTCTCGATGATTCGGCGGCGGGTGACGACGAGGTTGCCTTTCCAGCGCAGGGGGAGATTCTGCAGTTGTCTTCGGGAACAACAGGGTTCAAGAAGCCGATTCGGTTCAGCTTCGAGGCGTTGCGCACGCACGCGTCTCTCTATAACCAGGTCCTGCAATTAACTGAAAAGGATTGCATCGTGTCCTGGCTTCCGCTGTATCACGACATGGGTTTTATCGCGTGCCTGACGATGCCTCTGCTGCTGGGGATCCGTGTGGTGTTTATCGATCCGATGACCTGGGTGCATCGCCCGCAGTTGCTTTTCGACGCTATCCAGAAGCATGGCGGCACGGTTTGTTACATGCCGAATTTCGGTTTTGAAGTGATGGCCAAGCCGGGCAAGGCGGGGCCGTTCCCCTCGATGCGCCATTGGATCAGCTGCTCGGAACCGACCTATGCCGACACATTGGAAAGGTTCATGCAGGCTACCGGGGCCAGCGCCTCGACGGTTTCGACCTGCTACGGCATGGCCGAGAATGTTTTTGCGGTCACGCAGAGTTCCGGTTACCGGGTCTTAGAGCGGGACGAGAAACGTTACGTGAGCTGCGGAAGTCCGATTCCCGGAACCGAAGTCCGAGAGAAATCCGGGGAACTGTTTGTGCGCAGTCCGCATTCGATCGTGGCCTATGAAGACGGCGCGGATATCCGAGACGAGGAGGGCTACTACGCGACAGGCGACATTGGCTTCGTGGATGAAGGCGAAGTGGTGATCACCGGCCGCAAACAGGATCTCGCCAACATTGGCGGGCGCAAGGTTCTGCTGAACGATCTGGATTTTGCACTTGGCGAGATATTCCCTTCTTCCAAGGGGCGCATTGCATCGATGGCGGTTTTCGATCCGACGCTGGGGACCGAGAAGGCGATGTTCCTGATTGAAGACCCACATTTCTGGGAAGTTGAACGCTCAGCAGAGCCGAGCCGGCTGGTGAGAGAAGCGACTGGCCTCGAATGGGTCGAAGTTCATTTTGTTCCGCCACAATTTATCAGCAAGACATCCTCGGGAAAGATCAACCGGAAGAAATGCCTGGAAGATTGGCGCGCGGTGCAAGAATCGCGCGCGGTGCGGGCGGCTGTGAGCGTTGCGCCGACGTCCGGTGGAGAACGGGAACTCGCTCAGGAGCTGGCCGAGAAGTTTCCTGGGGTTCCGCGGGACAGGCCGATTGGGAAGGAGCTTGATTCGCTCGGCCAGGTTGTCGTACGCCTTCTTTGCGAAGAGCGCGGCATTGGTTTCAATCCGGATTTGACTCTGGAGCGGATCGCGACATTAGGAAGCGAGGGGGGCAGTGAGGGCGACCAAACGTCGGCGGGCGATGTTTTTTCGATTGTCGCGCTTGTGGACGGACCGCGAGTCGGCATGGGAGCGGACAAACCTTACATCGACGATGCGTATCTTGCCGCGCTCGCGGAAGTCGCAGGCGCTCCGGTGCATTTCGAACATATCTGTGTGCCTCCGGCCCCCATCCTTCTTTGCGATCTCATCTTCCATGATTACTTTCAGCCCAAGAACCCACTGCCCGCGTATGGCGTGCTCTCCACTCTTTTGCAAAAGATCAAGAACGCGAGCTTGATTCTTGTGGACGATGAAGATAATTTGCGACTGCCTCCGTTCTGCGCTTATCCGATTCTGGATTTTCAATTCACGATGCATCCGGACGCGGAGATGCTCGGACATCGCATGCAGCGCTACACGCAGAACCATCACCTACTGCCGCGCAGCGTTGTGCTGGGCCGCGACATTCCTCCTGAGAAGATCAACCCGGCGCTGGATCATCTCGAGCACTACCTGGGGATTCCCATCCTGCGCATGGCTTTTCATGAACAGTTCCGCGCCTATACGGAGAAATGGCATTTTTGCGAATTCCGCAAATTTGTCTCCGACGCCGACAAGCTGAAGAATCCTGTGTGGGTGGAGAGATTCAAGCAGTTCCTGCTCGACTTTATTCGGAATGGAGATTTTCGGAAACGATCAGGCGAGCCGAAGAACTACTTCGCGTTCGACACGGCAACTCACTTCTGTTCTTTCCTCATGAATCGTCTTGCGGTTGAATTCGTGATCCAGCAGTACGATTCGTTTTGCATCCTTGGACCGCCGTCGAGTCTTCCGTATCTTCAGCGAAGACTTGACGAGGTTGGGAAGGCCTACTTCTTCTCTTCGCAATTGATTCCGGCACGCGAAGACTATAAGTGCCTGATCATTACGGGGGGAGCCGGGAGGATGCCGGACACCAAAGTGCCCACCTATGACTTCATGCATGCCAGAGAGGAAGGGCAAGGAGGAGGGAGACCGCACAATGTTCCTCCCATCATTGAATATGTCTGTCCACCGCTCGCGGCCTGCGATGAGATGCAGTTTCGTGTTGTTCGAGAGAAATTTGGCGTGCAGATCGGGAATAGTCTATTGAATCTGACGAAACAGACTTGAGCCGGTTGGAGTTCCTCGACGGATTCAAGCGGAGCGCCTATCGAGAGAACATACATCTACCCTGCCAATGCGACGTGGGGGCGACGGTTGCCGGTATGTTGATCAGTACCATTCTCCGCAGATGGCGATCCATGCGCAAAATGGTCTCACTCAGCACCAGCTTGCGTCACGTGGTGCAAGGGGAAGCGATCGGAGACCGGAGTCGCTTCTGGTGGTCCAAGGTTCTTTGGCCTTGAAACGGATTGATTGGATCGAGCGGTTTAAGTCGGGTATGAGAAGCACAGTGGCGCGACCGAACGATAGAGTGAGCTGCATCACATCGTCTCGAATCATCGCATGGGAACCTAGACCGTTACCCCCTCCCCCAAAACAGGCGGTAACGGGGCCAAGGTTGAGTATGGAAAACGTGGTTCGCCTATTCATGATTCAGGCGCTCGAAGCAAAGCTAGCGTCGTGTGAGCGAGAAAGAGAGATCCTGGCACGAGAGGTTCTGTGTTCATCGACTTCTCCGGGGCGAAAGACGGAAGCTCTCATACGCAGGGCCGAGGTTCAAACAACGAGCCTCGATCTGCTTCGCGAGCTTCAAGCGCTCGAATTGAATCGATCGTCTGGGTGGATTGTGAGTCGATCTGAGAAGAGTGGATTGAGGCCCCAGTCCTGACGCGGAAGGCGGTCGCACCCCGTGTCATCTGCGGGACATTCGGACCATTAGACATCCGTTCATTTGCGAGCCGCATCTAATCAATTACAGGGGATGGGCTTTGGCGGCGATCAAGGGACGACCGGCACATGAGACACTCGATTCCCTGCGTCTAACCTTGCTGAAGATCGAACAGAGCGCGGAGCACGACAAAGACGCAGAGGCGATGGTTGAGCTGAAACGCATCCTTCTCCGCCGCATCGCTGAACTCGAAGCGATCCAGGCGGTGGAATCTGCCAGCGCTCAATCTGCGGATGAACCCCAACCTGCCGATTTGGTCGCCCCGGCATCGGTGAAGGCGGACGATTCACAAAGCCTCATCGTCGACGCCGATCTTTCAATCCCGCCTGCTGAGCTCGAATAGACGAGCGCGAACAAAGGACGTTCATTTTTCTGCCTAACATCCGGATCAATGGAAAGTCCGTTCGAACGGACAGGTAATTCCGAATCCGGGAGTGACTTACTGCACCAGCGCGTTTGCAGCGTTCGCGGCGAGCACCCAGCGACTGGCGATGTCGATTACATATTCGTCTTCAAACCAGAGGAAGCCGAAGTCATCGATGCACTCAGGGAAGTTAGGCTTGATCACGATGTAGCCTGGAATCACGCCGCCCGGAATAAACGTATTGTCTGAACGGTTGTTTCCGTAGGCCTTCAGTTTCGAGACGGTTCCGACCGAAGACACGTACGACGTGCTCGAGACTGGATGGGTGCCGAGAATGTAGTTGGCGGCGCGGAGCGTGTATTCAGGGCCGACGATCTCGGGAAACGCTTTGTGCAGGAAGTACATGCGCACACCGAGATCGACTACCTGTTCCGAGCCTCCCCAACTGCGCAGGCTCGGTGGCACGCCGAACGGAGTCGCAGCGAGTTCTTTGTCCAGATCGGCTTTGTAGGTGCGGACTGCTGCTTCGACTTGCTGCTTGAAGTTTGCGTCCATATAAGGCAATGCGAGAACAGCCATCCAGCCGCTGAAGCCGAAGCGCTTCTGCATCGCGGGAAACATCTCGATGAGATGCTTCTTGTATTCCTCACCGCCGTTGGTGGCGATCAGCAATTGCACGGTGGCCTTCCACTCCTCATTGCGGGCGACCTCGTCTGCCCAGCTTGTTGGAAAGCCCCAGTCTGCCGGGTACTGCGTCGCTGTCGGATGCGCACGTTCGTCTTGCCACAACTTGATGGCAGTCTCCAGGGATTCCCTGGCGAGCGGGTCGTCCCAGCCTTTGAGCGCCTGCGAGGCGGCGGCCAGCGCAGAGGCGGCTCCCCATTGCAGTCTTGGCTCCTTGGTGGTGAAAGCCCAACGATCGTCGGGAGCGCCGGAGTAGTCGCCTTTCACCTCGTGCGGACCGAGCTTCGCGTCATAGATGCGTCCATCGGTCTTGGAGGCAGCATCGCCGAGGTGCGTGTATTCACGCAGGGTCGGCTCCATGATCTCCGGGAAGGGATGGCCGACGGACTTGATTTGCGCGAGCACGCCCAAGACTCCGTGTTTCACTTGCTCGACTGCGTCGGGAACTCCATCGGGCCTATGCATCTCGACGGTGCGGGCGGTTTCGTCGACGGTAAGCTCATCCCACTTCAGGTTGAACTCCTTGTAGGCGAGGGCGAGATTCTCGATGACCGCATATTGGCTCTCGGCGCGGATGTCGTAGTCGCCGGCGTCATACCAAGCTCCCACGTTCAGCCCCGGTATGTGCTGGCCGGGCTGGAACGACGAGTCGGTGTTTGGTCCCATCCATGCTCCATCGAAATGGCGCGTGTTGGGTGGGGCCTGGCGCGCGTCGTCGAGATGCGAAACACCGTGCCACAAGCGGTAGCCTTCGCGCACGGAGACGTGGTCCATCTCGACCGCGAGATATCCATCGAGCGAGGACTGCCAAGTTTTGCTGTAGACATCGTCCGCAATGGGGAACAATGCGGTGCGATCGCCCGCATATTCGATTGCGTAGAGACCCCGATCTTCGACGGAGGAGAAATCAAACTTCACGTAGGTGTAGCGCAGCCATGGTGTGGGCTCGGAGATCGGTCCTTCGAAAACTTGCTTGTAGGATCCGTCGTCTGCAAGGCGCAGCAGCTTCGCTGTTTTGGGTGCGTCGAATTTCGGATCGAGCTCGATGATGGCGACTTTTGCGGAGTTGGGCGCGTAGCCGACCTGGCTGTGCGCGACCATGGGCGGACGTGTCCAGTTGGGAATGACGTTGGGGTGAATGTGCCAGACGACGGCGCCTTCGGTCTTGCCGGAAGGAATCAGAGTGCGGAGGACGAACCAGCCGTTTTGCGCGCGGTTGCGGCCGTCAAAGAGAGAAAGCGGGCCGGTCTCGGATGTGATGCTAAGTGAATGCAACCGATCTTCGGGAGCGAAGAGAATGCTGTTGCCGCTGACCAGGGGAAGCGGTTGCGTGTATCCCTTTTCTTCGTCCCATTGCTCCTGATAAGGGAGTTTTTTCGGGTCGTCGGGCGAGGGCGGCACCTTGTGCATCTGTTCCTGCGGGCTGCGAGGAAAGACGCCGAAGATGCGGTTGTCGACGGCATAGGTCTTGTCCATGTAAATCGAGGGCAGGAATTCCAAGTTGAATCCGGCACGGCCGGCGAGTTTCTGGGGCAGGGGCTTGTCGAGATTCACGCTCACGCGGATGCCGCCAGGCTCGGCGGCCACTTCCAGGTGGTAATCCATCTGGTACGCGGGGAAGGAGAGATCGGCGCTGAGGAGATTATGCTCCTTGTCGGCGTGCCGGCTTTTTAGCTTGGCGACGAGATCCCACTGCTCGGGCGTGGGCATCAGGCGCACATCGCCGTCGGTGGCGATGCGTTCGCCATGAAGGATCATCTGCAGGGCGGTATTCTTCTCGTCGACGAACACGGGATGGAACGAGTTGTCGTAAAGCATTACGTCAAAGCCCTGGGTACTCAGGTAGTCGTTGTCGGCAACCTGCATCGCGAAATCCGCACTGAAGGCGGGCAGAGAGGACGCTGCAACGATAAGGAAAAGAGCAGCGCGCGAAACTCCAGAAGAAAAGCGATTAAGCATGAACGGATTAACCTCTTCGGCCACTCAGCATATAGGAACCGCCGGTTCAATGCAAAATGCGGGAGTTCGCGTTTTTCGTTGTTGGAGTCGCGGGTGAGTCGTCGTCCATTTTCGCTTGCCGGCTTGACCCAGCTACCTACAACGTCAAGAAAACTGTATGCGGACAACGGTGCCGATCCTCCTTTGCTTGTTATGGTCAATCCTGCCACTGACTACACTGTGAAGCTGCCACCCGATACGGTCTTAAGCTGCCAGTCGGTATATTGGAATTCTGCCAGGTGAAGTCCAGAGAAATGAGCAGCATTATCCATGCCGGAGGCGTGCTGGAGTGTTTACCGAAGTGTTACTAATGGGATGGTCCGCCGCCTGAACCTCAGGGGAGGTATAAGGGGTGAACAGGAGGCGTCCCATGGAGATCCACACAATTGGCATCGATCTGGCTAAGACGGTCTTTCACTTCGTTGGTTTAAATGCGCGTGGTGAAGTTGTGGTGCAGAGGAAGTGTTCGCGCAGTCAGCTGCTTCGCTTCACCTCGAACCTTCGAGCGTGCCTGATCGGCATGGAGGCATGCGGAGGAGCCCATTTTCTAGGCCGGGCTCTTCGCGATCAAGGGCAACAGCGGCGGTCGATAGGCTTCTCCTTTGGTCAACACCGCCCAGACCATGCGAGCCATCTTGTTGGCCATCGCGACCGTCGCAACCTGCTTGCGTTTGCGTGCCGTGAGATCAGCCAGCCACGTACTCAGGCCAGTCGATTGCTTGGTCTTCTGCAGCAAGACCGTGTGCGCTCCCTGCACGAACAGTTTGCGCAGATACTTGTTCCCACGCTTGCTGGTGCCGGTCAGCTTCTGCTTGCCGCCAGTGGATTGCTCGCCAGGAACGACTCCCAGCCACGCTGCAAATCCGCGGCCCTTCTTGAAACCAGCTCCGTTACCGATCGCTGCGATCGTGGCTGTTGCAGTCAGCGGCCCGATGCCGGGGATCGCGATCAGCCGGCGGCAGGAATCCATTCCCTTGGCGATTTCGAGGATCAGCTTGTCGGACTCATCGATCTGTCTTCCCAGATACTGCATCTCCAGTTGCAACTGCGCCAGCAGCACTCGCAATATGCCCGAGAGCTTGTTGTCGGCATCTTCCAGAATCTGAGGCAGCGAAGCTTCGATATACCGCCGTCCCTTGCGGATGGTGATGCCGCGCTCCAGCAGCAACCCGCGGATCTGGTTGATCACTGCGGTGCGTCGCACTACCCACCGCTCACGAATGCGGTGCAGCGACTGCAGATCCAACTGATCGTCCGTCTTGATGGGCACAAAACGCATCCTTGGCCGACCAACGGCCTCGGCGATGGCCTCTGCATCAATGTAGTCGTTCTTGTTCGTCTTTACGTACGGCTTCACATACTGCGCAGGCATCAGGCGCACATCGTGCCCTTGATCGCGAAGAGCCCGGCCTAGAAAATGGGCTCCTCCGCATGCCTCCATGCCGATCAGGCACGCTCGAAGGTTCGAGGTGAAGCGAAGCAGCTGACTGCGCGAACACTTCCTCTGCACCACAACTTCACCACGCGCATTTAAACCAACGAAGTGAAAGACCGTCTTAGCCAGATCGATGCCAATTGTGTGGATCTCCATGGGACGCCTCCTGTTCACCCCTTATACCTCCCCTGAGGTTCAGGCGGCGGACCATCCCATTAGTTATTCCTCAGTAAACAGGATCGAGGCCGATGGAGCCCTCCCGTCCTTGTTGGAAGAATTTGGCATATTCCGGGAGCCGGCAGGTGGCAGCAAATCACTATATCCAGCACCTTCCCTGGGATCTGTGTGGTCCCGCCCAAGCATGAATCGAGTCCGATCAGTTAGCTTTCACTGAATCAGCTTCGGATATGGGTCGGATTCGGGCCATGCGGTTGCCGGTGCTCCGACAGACTCTTTACGCTTCAATGTGAAATCCAGAACGGATTCGGCCGGCATTGGTCTTGCGAGCAGGAAACCTTGAGCAAGATCACAACCGGCTCGCCGCACCACTTTGAGGCTTTCTTCGTTCTCAACGCCCTCGGCAACTGTTTCAAAGCCAAAATTCCGAGCGAGCTGCACGATTGAACGGACGATCGCGATGTCGCCCTTGCTTGAGGTGACGTTGCAGATAAAGGATTGATCGATTTTGAGACGATCCAAATTGAAGTGCTTCAGATAGGTAAAGTTTGAATATCCAGTTCCAAAGTCATCCAGTGCGATACGCACGCCGAGTTGCTTGAGGGCCTTCAACAGCATGGCGACGTCGGTATTGTCGTGAATCAGTACCGATTCCGTGAGTTCGATCTCCAGTACTCCTGGACCGATATTTGAGTCGTGCAAGGCGGCCGAGACCACTTGCTCGAAGTCGCCGCGCCGCAGCTGAAGAGCGGAGACGTTGGTCGAAACTCGCAGGTCCGAGAGGCCTTTGTCGCGCCAGCTTGCGGCCTGGCGGCACGCCTCTTTGATCACCCATTTGCCGATTTCAATAATCAGCCCGCTATCTTCGGCGATAGGGATGAATTTACCGGGCGGCACCAAGCCGAGTTCAGGGTGATTCCAACGAATCAAGGCCTCAACGGCCTGCACGTGTCCTGTCTTCAAGTGAACCTGGGGCTGGTAGTGGAGCACAAATTCTCCGCGCTCCAAGGCCCTGCGCAAACCGTTCACAGTAAGCACGTATTCGTGGGCATTGTTTTCCATCGGTTTTGTATAGATTCTGAATGCATCGCGCCCCTCCCCCTTGGCGCAGTACATAGCCAGATCGGCGCGGCGATGCAATTCATCGAAGCTGAGGCCATCATCGGGGTAGATTGCGGCCCCGATGGAAACCGTGGTGGCTATTTCCATTCCACCCACGATGAGCGGGGAAGACAGTGAGTTGCGGATGCGCTCGGCGATACCGGGAACGACTTCGGAACTGTGAATACCCCTGGTGACGATGAGGAATTCATCTCCACTGATACGAGAGAGTGCATCTTTCTCGCGCAGGCACGAAGTGAGCCTATTCACAAGCGCCTGCAAGAGACGATCGCCGACGGCGTGCCCTAGTGAATCGTTCACTCTTTTGAAATTGTCGACGTCTAGAAACAACAGGGCTGCTTTCCCTCCAGAGCGATCCGCAATCTCCATGGCTTCGGCCATTTCATTCTTGGCGACCAATCGGTTCGGCAGTTCCGTCAACGGGTCATGGAAGGCAAGGAAGTGCGCCTTCGCTTCCGCCTCGCGGCGTGCAGTGACGTCCTGCTTCACGGCGATGAAGTGGGTGATGACTCCCTGGGAATCCTTTACGGGGGAGATAACGGCTTCCTCCCAATAGAGACTCCCGTCCTTTCGTTTGTTATGGAATTGGCCTGTCCACGATTCGCCGCGCACGAGGCGTTGCCACATCAAGGCGTATTCTTCCGGGCTTGTCTTGCCACTTTTCAGGATGCTCGGTTTTCTTCCGAGCGCCTCTTCGGCGCGATATCCGGATGTTATTGTGAATGCCGGGTTCACGTATTGAATCGAGCCACTTGTATCGGAGATAACAACAGCAACCGGGCTTTGTTCGACGGCGGTTCTCAGGTTCTTTAGTTCGGCCTCAAGTGCGGCCTGTTTCGATCGAAGGGCCAGTTGATCCAGGGCGAGGGAAAGATCATCCGACATTTCCCCGAGCAGTTCTGTGATCTCGCAGGTGAAGAATTGCGGATCATCCGAATAGAGTGTGAGCACGCCCGTGACTCGCCCGTCACAGAAGAGCGGAAATGCGGCCCATGATTGAATGCCGTGGGCGGCGAGCCGGTCCGTCCACGGCTGAAATCCTTCCGACTTCCAAAGATTATTGGTAATTACGGGCGCGCCGGTCAGAATTGCGCGTCCTGCCGGACCGCTGCTCAGGTCAGAAGCTGGGTTTACCGATACTTGAAGATCTTCGGCATAAGCAATGGCTTCACCAGCCTTGGCAACGAGGGTGACATTCTCGCGCGAAGAATCGATCATTCCGACCCAGGCAAGCTTCAAATGTGCGTACTGAACAGCAATCGCGCATGTCTGCTGAAAGAGCTGATCGGGGTTTGAGCACTTATTGATGCATTGATTTGTTTGAGACAATGCAGCATATGCGTCTTTCAGTTTCACCAACTGCCGCTCAGCCTCGCGACGCTCAGTCATGTCTCGAAGAACGACGTGGACGAGGATCGAGCTGCCCATATCGAGTCGACGGGCACTGACTTCAACCGGAAACGTAGTGCCGTCTGCTCGCCGATGGTCTACCTCTAATCTGAGTGATCCGTCTTGAAGAAAGCTATTCCATCGATCTTGAAACCCTGCCGTGTCCGTCAGAAGATCGGTGACGTTCTTCTGGCAGAGCTCTGTCTTGCTGAAGCCGTATGCTTCGATTGCGCGGTCATTCACTTCTAAGACGCGGCCGTTCTCGTCGAGCAGCCAGACGATGTCATTTGCATCCAGATTCCAATTGCGCAGCCTTTCGCGGAGGGTGTCGCGCACGGAATTGGCGATGATTGGGTAAAGAAGGATGGCTGATACGGCAACAAACAGCAGGCCTTTGGAAAGGCTGAGAGCAGCAGCTTGAGCTGTTTCTCCGCCGTGAAGAAAAACAAAGATATCGGAGCAGGTAACCCATGTTGCCCCGAACAAAGCATATTTGCAGATGATCCGCAAAATCGTTTTGGGGCCGTTTGTGGTCCGGGGCTTCGGGCCGATGGGGCCCATAGGTATGCTCCTCGAAAGAACCCCCGGCTTCGCTACAAATTCATCCATCGAGGACTGAGGGAGTTCATCGATCCGCGCGACAGTGAGGAGAATCGAGCTAGGTCGCTTGGAGTGAACTCAATTATTGCTTTAGAGGGAGTTCGCATTATGTGATTCAGATCACATCATTGGGAAGATCCGCGAAGAATCACTTCGGGATGCAATCCTCGCTGAAAATGCTTTTGCGTGGACAACATGAAGGCCGGCGTGTCCGGGGGCGAGGGCTTGAACGGCGCCACCGAACCTGGACGCGATCTGCTGGAAATCGATGTCTTCCAGGGCACAAAATCCGTGCAGGCGAAGAATCGCTGCAATGCCATCCGGCTCGAAACGGGTGGCCGCACGTTCACCCATTTTCTCAAGCTGTTCGGCCCGCGCTTTTTCTAATTGCCTCAGCTCTTCTGAGAATGCCTCGGGAGGTTGCATGTAGTCGAACACCACCTCCGAGTTCGGAATTGACGATATGTAGTCCAGAGTGCGGCCGATCGCATCCTCTGTCAGATAGGGCACAACGCCGAGCCAGGTGAAAAACGCGGGCGCGTTCGGCTGAAAGCCTGCGGCGGCGAGTTTCTCTCCCAGATCGTCGTGCTCGAAATCGACTGGCACGAAAGTTAGCCAGGGCGGAAAAGCGATTTCAGCTTCAGCCAGGCGCTGGCGTTTGCCTGCCTGGGTCGCGGGGTGGTCCACCTCATAAATATGGATCTCAAGTGCGACCTGGGGATTCCTGAGAGCGAAAGTGTCGAGTCCGGCGCCAAGGATGACGATCTGCCGAATTCCACTTTCGACAGCTTTCGACAAAGCATCTTCGGCAATCCGGCTTCGCGCGGCGGTGAACAGACGTCCGATGCTGGCCAGGGGGTGTTGGTTCGCAAATTGAAGCACGTCCTTTTCGTCTTCACGCAGAATCTTCATAGCAAATGGGTCATAGAGGATTGAGCCATGATCGAGCAGCTGATGAGCAGCGCGTTGCCGGGCGATCATCAGGGCTGTGCGGCTGGGTTCATTCGGCTTCATGTTCGAGGTCTCCGTTCTCATTCATTGCCGATCGCATGAGTTTGGGGTGTGCGACGGGCGCTGTGCTCAGCGATATCTTCGAATCAATTCGATATTTCTCGCGTTCAGTCCCAAGGAGTCTAAAGCCCATCCCTCGTACATAGCACACAATCGAATCACGAGAGCGGCCAGAGAAGGTCGATGGAGGGGAAGGTCATCCAGTCCGAGCAAGCATTCCTGCGTTGAGGGATTGAAGCGAATCGATGCGCGACTTTCCGATGCATTCAACCGATGGTGAGGGCGGCGATGGCCCAGGCAACCACGATGGCGCCGAGCCAGAATTCGCGGGAGGCGAGGCGTTTGCGGATGGGAGTCAGGACGAGGAGGAGAGCGGGCGGGAGGCCTGGACGGGCGCGGTGTTTTTCGGGTACGGCGGGGAGATCCTGATTGTCGGATAGCGGGGCTGCGTCGTTTGGCGTGCCGGAATCTATCGGGTCGGGCTTGATCTGGACGGGCTCGATGCTGGGGGGCTCGCATGTGCGGGGCTCGACGAGGAGGCCGGCCTTGATTTGCTCTGCAGGTGCGTGCGAAGAGGCGGGCGATGACCTGTTGGGGGAAGGGCAAAAACGCAGATGAAGTTGCGGGGTTGGCTGCAGACGAAGGCGCAAACGCAGTTTCCATTGGAGCCACGAGTTCGAGTGATACCGGACCATCGCATTTGCCTCTTTGGCTCACGAGATCGGCTTCTGCCGTCGCTCCTTGAGGGGATGGATTTGAATGGGGCGAGGAAAGTGGGGCGACGGGACGGAATTGGGATGAGGCGGAGAATTTTCCCGATTTGCGCGAAGGCGCGGAGAGAAGCATTCGCAGCTTGCTGCACCGGGATTGCCGGCGCTGGCCGGGCGTCGCTTATCTATATAGGTAGAGAGAGGGGCATAGGTAGGGAGAGGGGCCAGATTCTTTTGGTCACAATTCTGCTCGAGCGATTCCACAATTCGAGTGCGGTTTTCAGTTCCCTGAAAGGTGGCATTTTCTTGAGGAAAATGCCACTTGGCAGTCGCGGCTTCAGAGTACAGCAATTGTGGAACCGCTGCAGGCGAGAAAGCAAGGGGGAACTTTTGTTTGCGGGGGCGCGTAGCCCTGTCACAGGCTGCGCGCGGTTTGCCGCGGTAATGCTTCGGATCTTGTATTCACCCTGAGTGCAGCCTCTAATCCAGCCTGGGAGACACCCCCTATGAATTCCGTGACGAGCCAATTGAAGCAGGTTCTGCGCAGGCTTTGGCGTGCGCCGTTGTTCACCATTGTCACGCTGATCACGCTGGCCGCAGGGGTGGGCGCGAACATTGCGGTGTTCAGCGTAGTGGAAGGGGTGCTGCTGAAGCCGTTGCCTTATCCACATGCGGAGACATTGGTGGGAGTGTGGCATACGGCACCGGGACTGAACCTGGACGAAGTGAATATGGCGCCGTCGAATTACTTCATTTATCGCGAGCAGAATCGCGTGTTCCAGGATATAGGGGTTTATGAAGGCGATTCGGTCGCGGTGACGAAGCAAGGCAGTCCCGAGCAAGTGCAGGCGCTGGATGTGACGGATGGGGTGTTGCCGGTATTGGGTGTGACGCCGATGTTGGGACGGTGGTTCAACCGTGCCGATGTGACGCCGCATGCGGCGGAAACGGTGATGCTGGCTTACGGGTATTGGCAGCGGCGCTTCGGGAGCGACCGGTCGATTGTGGGAAAGACGATCACGGTGGATGGGAAGGCGCGGCAGGTGATCGGGGTGATGCCGCAGCATTTTCGTTTTCTGGATGGAGAGCAGCCGGAGCTGTTTTTGCCATTGCAATTCGATCGGAACAAGACGGTGCTGGGGCAGTTCAGTTTCGACGGAATTGCGCGGTTGCGGCCGGGCGTGACGCTGGCGGACGCGAATACGGATATCGCGCGCATGATTCCGACGGTGTGGACGAGCTTTCCCGCGCCGCCGGGTTTCAGCGTGGGGCTCTTTCACAAGGCGCGGTTGGGGCCGAAGGTGCGGCCGCTGAGCAAAGATGTGGTGGGCGACGTTGGAAAACTGCTGTGGGTGCTGATGGGAAGCATCGGTGTGGTGCTGCTGATTGCATGCGCGAATGTGGCGAACCTGCTGCTGGTACGCGCGGAAGGGCGTCACCGGGAATTGGCGGTGCGTGCGGCACTGGGCGCGAGCCGGTGGCGGATTGTGAGCGATTTTCTGCTGGAGAGTATTGTGATTGGCGCGCTGGGAAGCGCACTGGGGCTGGGGCTGGCGTTCGGCGCGCTGCGGCTGCTGATTGCGATTGCACCCCAGGGTCTGCCGCGGCTGCAGGATATCGGCATTGACTGGACGGTGCTTGCTTTCACGGTGGGGGTGTCGCTGTTCTGCAGTCTGCTGTTCGGGTCGATTCCGGCGCTGCGGTATGCGAGTGCGCGGATGGGGACGGGACTTCGCGAAGGCGGACGGAGCGTGAGCCAGGGACGGGAGCGACATCGCACGCGGAACACGCTGGTGGTGGTCCAAGTGAGCCTGGCGTTTGTGCTGCTGATCTGCTCGGGATTGATGATTCGGACATTTCGTGCGCTGACGCATGTGGATGCCGGGTTCGACAGCACGGCTCCGATTCAGACGGTGCGGCTGGCGATTCCCGATGCGGAGGTTCCGAAGGCAGAGAACGTGATGCGGATGGAAGAGGCGATTCTGCACAAGATTGAGGCAGTGCCGGGAGTGACGCATGTGGCGCTGGCGAATTCTGTGCCTATGGATGGGAACCACTGGTTCGACCCGGTGTTTGCGCAGGACAAGAGCTACGCGGATGGAGCCATGCCGCCGCTGCGGCGCTTCAAATTTGTGTCGCCGGGATTTCTCGGAACGGTGGGGATTCCGCTGGTGACGGGGCGTGATTTCACGTGGGCCGAGATTTACCAGAAAGTGCCGGTGGCGCTTGTGTCGGAGAATTTCGCGCGCGAATACTGGGGCGGCCCCGCACAGGCGCTGGGCAAGCATATCCGCGTGAGCACGAAGGATGATTGGCGCGAGGTTGTGGGTGTGGTTGGCGACATGCACGATGACGGGATGAACAAGGATGCGCCCACGATCGCGTATTGGCCGATCCTGATGAGCCATTTTGAAAACGGCGATGACAAGGACGACAATGTGCGGCGGTACGTAGCGTATGCGATTCGCAGCTCGCGCGCGGGTTCGGAGAGCTTGATGAAGGATGTGCGCCAGGCGGTGTGGTCGGTGGATGCGAATTTGCCTTTATCGGATGTGCACACGGAGGAGTACTACTACAACAAATCGATGGCGCGGACTTCGTTTACGCTGGTGATGCTGGGGGTGGCGGCTTCGATTGCGCTGCTGCTGGGCGTGGTGGGATTGTATGGCGTGATTGCGTATTCGGCATCGCAGCGGCGGCGGGAGATTGGGATACGGATTGCGCTGGGTGCGCAGCGCAACGATATCACCGGGATGTTTGTACGGCAGGGATTGCTGCTGGCGGGGAGCGGCGTGGTGTGCGGGCTGCTTGTGGCCCTGGGTGCTACGCGGCTGCTGCGGTCGTTGCTGTTTCACGTGAGCCCGATGGATCCATTGACGTATGGGTGTGCGGTTTTTGCTTTGTGCGGGGCGGCGGCGCTGGCAAGCTATTTGCCCTCGCGACGGACGGCTTCGGTGAACCCGGTGGAGGCGCTAAGGGCGGAGTGAGACGTGCGGGGAGTAGCCACCCCATCGACGAAGACCTGTCGATTGGGGGCCCCGCAGAATATAGGGTCCGATCCCCCATCCCTCCGATGACAGTGGTTGGTGAAGGTTCGTTGCTTTCCCAGGTCTTCCGCCGCGGCGGACGAGACCTGGGGCACCCTCAGTCGCGGAAACGGATGCTTCGCGACAAGGGTCGATTGAGGTTTGTGGTTTCCCACCCTTTCCGCAGAAAGAAGCAGAAAGGATGGGGCACGGAGCTTTGTGCGGATTGAAGCCTCGACTCCCACCCAAGACCACCCACGGACGAGGACCCTGTCCATGGTGACCTCAACGGCCTCTGCTCCCTCCGTGAAGACTGGCTGCGAAGAGTTCGTGCTTTCCCACCCAAGCGGAGCTTGGATGGGGCACCCATGGGCGCGGAATCCGATACTTCGCGACAACGGTCGATTGAGGTTTGTGGTTTCCCATGTCTCAGAAGCGAGACATGGGGCACCCATGGGCGCGGAATCCGATGCTTCGCGACAATGGTCGATTGAGGTTTGTGGTTTCCCACCCTTTCCGCAGAAAGAAGCAGAAAGGATGGGGCACGGAGCTTTGTGCGGATTGAAGCCTCGACTCCCACCCAAGACCACCCACGGACAAGGACCCTGTCCATGGTGACCTCAACGGCCTCTGCTCCCTCCGTGAAGACTGGCTGCGAAGAGTTCGTGCTTTCCCACCCAAGCGGAGCTTGGATGGGGCACCCATGGGCGCGGAATCCGATGCTTCGCGACAAGGGTCGATTGAGGTTTGTGGTTTCCCACCCTTTCCGCAGAAAGAAGCAGAAAGGATGGGGCACGGAGCTTTGTGCGGATTGAAGCCTCGACTCCCACCCAAGACCACCCACGGACGAGGACCCTGTCCATGGTGACCTCAACGGCCTCTGCTTCCTCCGTGAAGACTGGCTGCGAAGAGTTCGTGCTTTCCCACCCAAGCGGAGCTTGGATGGGGCACCCATGGGCGCGAAGATTGAAGCTTCGTGAATAGGATTCGCTAGGTGTGGGGGTTGTAACCCATACCGGCGAGGACGCCGCGCATGTAGGCGTAGCTCTCGGTGACGCCGGGCATGGGATCGTCGCCGTGGATTTCGTATTCGAGGTCGACCCAGCCGGGGTAGTTGGTTTTGATAAGCGCTTCGAAGATGGCGCGAATGGGCATCAAGCCCTCTCCGACGGCGACCTGGCTTTCTTTGGCGGTGAAGTCGGTGAGGTCTTTCATGTGCATGTTGAAGAGGCGCGGGCCGGCGGCGTGGATGGCTTCGACCACATCGGTGCCGGCGCGGACGCAATGGCCGACGTCGATGCAGCAGCCCAGACGCGGGTCCATGGAGCCGACAACTTTGAGCACGTCGAGCGGCGAGTGGTAGATCTTGTCCTCGGGGCCGTGGTTGTGGATGGCGAGGCGGATGTCGTACTCCTTAACGAATTTTTCGATGCGCGGAAGAGTGGCAGGCGCGGGGTCGCCGGCGACGATGACCTTGATGCCGGCGCGTTTGGCGTATTCAAACTTGGCGCGGATGTCGTCGTCTTCGTCCTTGGGAAAGTAGACTGTGCCGACGGCGTGGAGATGGATGCCGGCGGCTTCGTAGTCGGCGACGGCCTGGGCTTCCGCGGCGGGATCCATGGGAAGGTGGTCTTTCGCGTCCTTGGCGTTGAGGCCGGTGAGGTTGAGTTGTTTCATCCAGGCGATGACCTGGGCGCGGGGGAAATTGCGGAAGGTATAGCTGGCGAGGCCGAGACGGATGGGGGATGGGGGGCCGGAAATTGGTTTGGGCTCGGCGGGGGCGGGTAGGGACGGAGTGGCGATCGCGG
Source organism: uncultured Acidobacteriaceae bacterium (assembly GCA_963810545.1). Classification (GTDB taxonomy): domain Bacteria; phylum Acidobacteriota; class Terriglobia; order Terriglobales; family Acidobacteriaceae; genus Telmatobacter. The sequence continues at coordinate 929,859 of CAWENE010000001.1, read as the reverse complement.
CGGCGGCGATGGCGGTGGATTGGAGGAAGGTGCGGCGGGAGATGGTCATGATTCGGATGCCTCGCGAGCGGTCTGTTTTTTGATTTTCAGAAAGTTGCGGCACGACTGAAGTCGTGCCCTGACACGGTTTGGTCAATGGCTTCCATAAACGTTGGCGGCATTGTGATCGGGGCAAAAGCCCGCGATCTTTTCGGGGCTGTTGCGGCACGACTGAAGTCGTGCCCTGACACGGTTTTTTCATTGGCTTCCATGGACGTTTGCGGCATGGAAAAGCAGGTCCTTCGCTTTGCTCAGGATGACATTCAAAGAACGGGCAGCGTGTATAGAATTCGAGCTTTCCCAGGTCTCAATATCGAGACCTGGGGCACCCAAGCTCGTGCTATTTCTGCGTTTCTAAATGCGCGGTTCCCAGCCGGGTTGGTAGGTGCGGTTCCATCCTTTCATGGCTTCGGGGTCGTCTTTGATTTTGCCGTCGGTGGGGTCGAGGGTGAGTTCGCGATTCACTTCCCATGCAATGTTGGAGAGCTGCAGCATGGTGACAGCAACGTTGCCGATGGAGACGGGCGCGTTGAGTTTGGCGCCGGTGCGAATGCCGGCGATAAAGTTGGCGAAGTGGGCGTCGGTCATGGAGTCGGCGCCGACTAGATCGGCCGTGGAGGTTTGGCCGTTGGTGGCCACTTTGAATTCGCCGGTCTTTTTGCCTTTGAGGTCGTAGATTTCGTATCCGTCGCGATCGACCATGACGGTGCCGGTGGTGCCTTCAATGAGAGAGCCTCGGCCGCGGTTGAAGTAGCGCATGCCATTGCAGGAGGTGCTTTCCCAGGAAAGCATTTTGTCGTCGTATTCGAAGCTGGTGACGAGGGTGTCGTAGAACTGCCAATCGTCCTTGAAGGCATAGCGGCCTCCGGAGGCAGTGACGCGATTGGGATAGTCGACGCCAAGAGCCCAGCGGCAGACATCGACTTCGTGGGTTCCGTTGTTGAGGGCTTCGCCGGTGCCCCAAATACGGAACCAGTGCCAGTTATAGGGCTGCACGTTGTCCTTATAAGGTTGGCGCGGCGCGGGGCCTTGCCAGAGATCCCAATCGAGGGTTGCGGGAACAGGCGCGTCTTTGCCATAGCCGATGGATTTGCGAGTGTTGTTGTACCAGGCCTTGGCGAAGTAGGCACGGCCGATGAGACCGTTGTGAATCTTCTCGACGATTTCGATGGTGTGAGGCGAGGAGCGCTGCTGGGTGCCCATCTGGACGAGCCTGCCGTATTTCTGCTGTGCACGGACGAGGAGCGCGCCTTCAGCAGGGTTATGGCTGCAGGGCTTTTCGACGTAGACGTGTTTGCCGGCTTGCAGACCGAGGATGGCCATCGGTGCGTGCCAGTGATCGGGTGTGGCGATGGAGATGGCGTCGATTTCTTTGAGCTCGAGGACCTTGCGAAAGTCCCGATTTGTTTTGGGAGCCTCGCCCATTTGCTTCTCAGCGGCGGCGGCGAATTTGGCCATGATGTTGGTTTCGACATCGCACACGCAGGCGATGCGGGCCGCGGCCTGATTGGCGTGAAGGCCGGAGAGATGCGCGTAGGCGCGGCTGTTGAGGCCGATGACGGCGAAGTTAAGACGCTCGTTGGCGCCCATGATCTGGCCGTAGCTTTTAGCAGTGTTGGTGATGGCGAGGCCGGCTGCGCCGACTGCAAGTGTGTCGAGAAACTCTCGTCGCGTGACCATTTGTTCTCCTGTGCGTGCGCGGTCCGAGGACTTTCCGGAACCTGTCTATGCTAATACGCGGATGAGCGGGCGGGCGCGGATGGGAGGCGGCGATTCCGTAGAGCGGGACGAAAGGTGAAGCTGGAGCGAGGTATCACGGGTTGATGGGGATTCGTTGGTTTCCCACCCTTTCCGCAGAAAGAAACGGAAAGGATGGGGCACGGAGGATCCTGGTGATCGCAGAATCCCAGAGTGGCTGATGGAGGCTTCATCGCTTTCCCATGTCCCAGAAGCAGGGACATGGGGCACCCATGATCGTGCGAATTGAAGAGATGCAAAAACAACCGCAGATCCTTCGCTCCGCTTACCCCGCTTCCTTCGTCAGCGGGGCCCCAAACGCGCTCCACTCAGGATGACAATTCAAAAGCAAGTGGAAGAACAACCGCAGGTCCTTCGGCTTCCTTCACTCCGTTCAGGTTGCTCAGGATGACAACCTTAAAATGAGGCGCGAAAGGCGACGGAAAACTGGGGGCGGGGGACGCGCTATGATTTTTGTATGACTGACCGCATGGCCCTTTCACTTGCCCAAGCCGATCCTGAAGTTGCCGCAGCCGTGGACCACGAAACGCTTCGCCAGCATGAAGGCCTCGAGATGATTGCGAGCGAGAACTTCGTTTCGGAAGCAGTTTTGGAAGCTGCCGGATCTGTGTTCACAAATAAGTACTCGGAAGGTTATCCGGGGCGGCGGTATTACGGTGGGTGCGAGTACGCCGATGTGGTGGAGAACCTGGCGCGCGATCGGGCAAAGCAGATTTTCAGCGCCGAGCATGCGAACGTGCAGCCGCACTCGGGGTCGCAGGCGAACGCGGCGGCGTACATGGCGGTGCTGCAGACGGGCGATACGATTCTGGGATTGGACCTGGCGCATGGCGGGCATCTGACGCACGGGCATAAGTTGAGTTTCAGCGGCAAGCTGTATCGGACCACGTTTTATACGGTGCGGCGCGATACAGAAACGATCGACTACGACGAGCTAGAGGCGATTGCGGAGCGCGAAAAGCCGAAGGTGATTATTGGCGGAGGGAGTGCGTATCCGCGGCTGTGGGATTTTGCGCGGATGCGGCAGATCGCGGATAAGGTAGGCGCGACTTATGTTTTCGACATGGCGCATATTGCGGGATTAGTGGCGGGCGGGGCGCATCCTTCCCCGGTTCCTCATGCGCACATCACGACCACGACGACGCATAAGACGCTGCGTGGGCCGCGCGCGGGGTTGATTTTGTGCGGTAAGAATTATCAGGTTGGCGCGAAGCCGGATCAAACGATCGGCAAGGCGGTCGACCAGGCGGTGTTTCCTGGACAGCAGGGCGGACCGCTGGTGCATATTGTGGCGGCGAAGGCGGTGGCGTTTGGCGAGGCGCTGCGGCCGGAGTTCAGGACGTACGCGGCGCAGACTGTGGCCAACGCACAGGTGCTGGGTGACGCACTGCGCCTAGCGGGGTACCGGTTGGTTTCAGGCGGCACGGACAATCACCTGCTGCTGGTGGATGTGTTTGAGAAGGGCATTCTTGGATCGGAAGCGGAGCTGGCGCTGGGCAAGGCAGGGATCACGGTGAACAAGAATACGATTCCTTACGATGCGAATCCTCCGCTGAAGGCTTCGGGAATACGCCTTGGGACGCCCGCGTTGACGACGCGCGGGATGAAGGAAGCGGAGATGCGGACAATTGGGGCGTGGATTGCGAAGGCGCTGGAGCGGCGGAACGACGATGCTGCCTTGGAGCGGATGCGCGGCGAAGTGGCGGAGCTGGCAAATCAGTTTCCGCTGTATGCGTGGCGGCGGGCGCCGGCGGCAGTGGTGGCGTAAGTGGGACGAGACCAATTCTGCGGACGAAGGTATCCCGCGGGGGCTAAAGCCCGCCTTCTTATTTGCTTCTTTTATGGCACGACTGAAGTCGTGCCCTGACACGGTTTGGTCGAGGCTTTCCTCCAATTCAGCGACAGAGACAAGTTGCCTGACGCTTCCTGTTCGATTTTTTATACTCAGGGGCTAAAGCCCGCCGTCTTACTTGCTTCTTTTAGGGCACGACTGAAGTCGTGCCCTGACACGGTTGGTCGAGGCTTTCCTCCAATTCATCAACAGGGACATGTTGCTTGATGTGCTCTCGGATCGATTTTTTATACTCAGGGGCTAAAGCCCGCCGTCTTACTTGCTTCTTTTATGGCACGACTGAAGTCGTGCCCTGACACGGTTTGGTCGAGTGAGGTGCGAAAGGCGGGCTCAATGAGTCCGCCTTTTTATTGGGCGTCGAGGTAGCCAGACAAATATACAAGGTCGCGTGCTGGAGGATAAGATGGCGGGTCCGAAGGATGCTGACGCGCGAGCGCATTGAACGGCGGATGCGAGGCGACCTTCGAAGTTAGGGGTTCTGGGATGAGAGGCTTTTGGGTGTGTTGGTCAGGGCGCTCGATGGCGCAGGTTCGCACGTGGGGATGGGTTGCGGTGCTAGCGGTTTCGGCACTTCAGTTAGGTGCGCAGGCGACCCAAGGAACGGTTGTGTTGACGGGCGCGGACCGACGGCCGGCTACTTCGCTGAACGGCGAGTGGGCTTCGATTGTAGATCCATATTTCGCGGGGCTGTTCAGTTTTCATCATGAAGAAAAGAAGGATGGTTGGTTTTTAAACTACAAAGCCAAGCCGGGCGATCCGTTTCCGACCGAGTATGACTATGCGAAGGCGCCTAAGTTAAAGGTGCCGGGAGACTGGAACACGCAGCGGGAGTCACTTCTATTTTATGAGGGACCCATGTGGTACGAGCGGGACTTTACTTACGCGCCGAAGGAGCACACGCATGTGTTTCTGCATGTGGGTGCGGCCAATTATCATTCCTGGTTCTGGGTGAACGGGAAGAAGGTGTGCGAGCACGAGGGCGGTTACACGGCATTCAATTGCGACGTGACTGCGGTCATCGATGCAGGGGGCAATTTTGTAGTGGCGGCGGTAGATAGTACGCGGCATGAGGACAATGTGCCGACACTGGAGACGGATTGGTGGAATTACGGAGGGTTAACGCGAGAGGTCTCGCTGATTGAAGTACCCGATGCCTATATCGACCAATACGATTTGCACCTGGAGCGCGGAGGCGGCGCGGCGATTGCCGGATGGGTGCATGTGGTTGGAGGCGCAGCGGGCGAAAGCGTGGAAGTCGCGATTCCCGAGTTAGGCGCGCGGGCAACGGCAACGACAGGCGATGATGGGCGTGCGGCAATTCATTTTGATGTGAAGGGACTGGAACGCTGGTCGCCGGAGGCGCCGAAGCTCTATAAGGTTGACCTGCGCGCGGGCGGGGATTCGATTGATGAACTGATGGGCTTTCGCACAGTGGAGACGCGGGGAACAGAGATCCTGCTGAACGGGAAGCCGATCTTTCTGCGTGGTGTCTCGGTGCATGCGGAAGCGCCGTATCGCACCGGGCGCGCCTACTCCGATAAGGATGCGGAGACGCTGCTGGGGTGGGCGAAAGAGCTGGGTTGTAACTTCGTGCGACTGGCGCATTATCCGCACGATGAAACGATGTTGCGTGCAGCGGATCGAATGGGAGTACTGGTGTGGTCGGAGAATCCGGTGTACTGGGCGCTGGAGTTCGATAACCCCAAGGTGCTGGCGAAGGCCGAGCAACAACTGGACGAGGAGATCAATACATATCGAAACCATGCGTCGATCGTCTTGTGGTCAATGGCGAATGAAACACCGAACACTGCGGTGCGCACGCAGTTTATTGAAACCCTTGCCAGCCGGGCGCGGGCGATGGATGAGTCGCGGCTGATTACGGCGGCATTGCTGGTACGTGCACGGGGGAACACGAAGATTGTGGACGATCCGCTGGGCAAAGCGCTGGACGTGATCGGGGTAAATGAATATATCGGATGGTACGAGGGACACGCGGGGAGCGCGGATGTTACTCAGTGGCAGATCGATTATCAAAAGCCGTTGATCGTGAGTGAATTTGGAGCGGACGCGAAGGCGGGGCTGCATGGCGGGGAGAACGAGCGCTGGACGGAGGAGTACCAGGCGAATGTGTTTCGCCACCAATTGCCGATGTTGAACAAGATAGCGCAACTTAGGGGGATGAGTCCATGGGTGCTGATGGACTTCCGTTCGCCGAATCGTCCTTTGGCTGGCATCCAGGATGAGTTCAACCGCAAGGGGCTTATTTCGGACCAGGGGCAAAAGAAGCAGGCGTTTTATGTACTTCAAAAGGCTTATAAGGAAGAAACCGTGGGAAAAGCCGAATAGGGTTGGTTTTTTTGCGAATAAGTGGAGAAAGTGTTCAACTTAGTTGGAGAAAACGGCAGGAATCTGAGTTATTCTCGATTTATGACGATCGATTCAATCCTCGCACAATTAGACTCTGAGATTGCCCGGCTCACTCAGGTACGTTCCTTGCTTGCAAATACGGCCAAGTCAGCCCCCAAGTTTGCGAATACGAAAGCGGCAAAGGCGACGACCAAGCGCCGCAAGAAGCGCGTGCTGAGTCCAGAAGCGCGGAAGCGTATTGCCGATGCGCAACGCAAGCGCTGGGCTGCGCAAAAGGCAAAGTCGAAGTCGTAGAACTCCTTCCAGGATTTCTCCAGAGACAAGAGTGGGGTTCACCGAGGACCTAGCAGGTGCGGCTCGGACGTTGAGGTTCAAGCGGATTGCGGCACGCAGTCTTGAGGCTGTGTGCACCCTTTGGCCGGAACCTGTCGCCCGTGGTGCCGTTTCACTTGACTCCGCTTAAAGTTGGCGAGGATGAGAGCGGCGATTCAAGATAGCGGGGCGACTCCCCTTGGAGAGCAAGACGAAGCTTGTGTCATTTCAAGGACAGGTATGCGTCTGCCGACCGGTCACGCGGTGCAACGAAAGCGCCTGACCATGCAGCCGGTGTGCAGATGTGCGATTGAAGTCTGAGACCGAGAGAGACTTTGAATGCAAGCAGAGAGGCCCGCCGACACCGGCGGGCCTTTTGCTGCTCGCGACAACATGGCCGGCGGGAGAGAAACAGAGAAGCGGTTGGGAGAGGGTGGGCAATCCAAAAATGCGCGTGCCGCGTTCCTGATCTGTACGCAGATTTATCGAAATCAAGCGGAACAGAGGAGGCGCAAGCATGGAGCAACTCCAGGATTTTATCCGGAGAGGTTTATCCCGTCGCAAGTTTCTGGCGGGTGTGGGGTGTAGCGGCACGGCGGCTGCACTGACCCTAGCGGGCTGCGGGGGTAGTAGTAGTTCGAGCACGAACCCCACGAACCCCACGACGCCGACGACACCGGAAGTCACAGACACGAACATTCTGAATTTCGCGCTCAATCTTGAGTATCTCGAAGCGGAGTTCTACCTGAGGGCGACGACGGGATCGGGACTTTCGGCGACGGACGCCGGTGGCTCGGGTGCGGGCGCGGTTACGGGGGGCGGGCAAGTACCCTTCATGACTCCAGCGATTCAGGAATACGCGATGGAGATCGCGAACGACGAGCTGGAGCATGTGCGATACCTGCGCAACGCTTTAGGCTCGCTGGCGGTGGCTCGGCCAGCGATCGACCTGACGAACAGCTTTAACGCGGCAGCGATGGCGGCGGGGATTGGCAGCACCTTCAATCCGTTTGCCAGCGAAGACGCTTTCATTGTTGGGGCGTTCACGTTTGAAGATGTAGGCGTGACGGCGTATCACGGTGCAGCGGGCTCGCTGACCAGTACGACGCTCCTTGGCGCCGCTGCAGGCATTATGGCAACGGAAGCCTACCATGCCGCGGAAATCCGGACGTTGCTTACGCAACTGGGCGGCAATTACCTGACCTATGCCAATCAGATTTCCGCGTTGCGCGCAGCGGCGGGCGGCGGCAACGAGGTTGCGGTTGCGGGCAACGCGATTGTCGCGGCCGACTCGAATTCAATTGCCTTTGACCGGACCACCGACCAGGTTCTGCACATCGTCTATTTGGATGCAACAGCCGGAGTGGTGAAGAGCGGCGGCTTCTTCCCCGCAGGGATGAACGGGGCGATTACGGCGTCGACGAGCTAAGCCACCGTAACGGCGAGCTGGGTTATGGCGACGACAAACCGACACGCGGCAAAGACGAGGTGAGGAGAGTGGAGATGGAGACGATGGAAAAGGAATTGGAACGCCCGCAAACGAGCGGACTTGGGCGGCGCGCGGCGGTGCTATTGGGCGGTGCAGCAATGGCGAGCATGGCGATGGGCCGCAGAGCGTCGGCACAATCTTCGGCAGTCACCGACACCGACATTCTTAACTTTGCATTGAACCTGGAGTATCTTGAAGCGCAGTTTTACACGCTGGCGACAACGGGGCAGACGATCGACCAAGTTGGAGTGGGCATCACCAGCGGTAGCGGCGCGGCGGGGGGAACGGTGACTGTGAAGGCTAACCCGATGGTGCCGTTTGCCACGCCGCTTCTGCAGCAGTTTGCGCTGGAGACAGCCAAGGACGAGCAAAACCATGTGGCGTTTTTACGGACGGCGCTGGCTACGAATGCAGTAGCGATGCCAAACATCGATCTTATGAACAGCTTCAACGCTCTGGCACAGGCGGCGGGGCTGGGGAGCACATTCGATCCGTTTGCCAGCGAGACGAATTTCTTACTGGGTGCGTTCATCTTCGAAGACGTGGGGGTGACGGCCTATCACGGGGCAGCGGGGCTGATTCAAAGTAAGACGTATCTGGACAAGGCAGCGGGCATACTGGCAGTGGAAGCGTATCACGCGGGAAGTATCCGGCTGCGCATCTTTCAGGCGGGGGCTTCGGCGCAGTCGGCGGCGACCGCGATTGCGACGACGCGAGCGACGCTGGACGGCACGGGCAACGACGATGTGGGCGTCGGCGTGACGAATGGGGCGGCGACGATTGTGGATGCGGACTCGAACGCGATCGCGTTCAGCCGGACGACCACCCAGGTGCTGAAGATTGTGTATGGCGGCGGCACATCGGGCGGAGCATTCTTTCCGAACGGGTTGAACGGAACGATCAAGTGAGAAGACAGTGGGCAGTGGGGCAGTGAAACAGTGAAGTAGAAAGACAGTGAAACCTGCATCTGGATTCGGGGGCGTAAACAGGCTGGAAAAAGTCAAAAGCTTCGAGAAGAATTGCGAAATACATCCCTCAGCGGCTAAAGCCGGTGTCAATCGAATCGACTTATCGGCACGAGTAAACTCGTGCCCTTTCAAAACCGGTCTTGGGATGAGTTTTTCCGCAGCCTGTAAAGGTCCCTGTTTCCTGCGAAATGAATCGTTGTTATTTTGCCTCTAAGTTGCCGTCGGTGGCGAATCCGCGTTGTGCGCGCCGATCTCGCGGACGGATTTCCACGATTTTGAGACGGGTCGGCTAGAATACTGCCTGGCAGCAGAACGCCTCTTCGCGATGACCGAAAATCCCTCCAAAACATCCAATCCGGCGAAGACGGCGGCCCGTACCATAGACAGAGTTTCAGAACATCGCATCGAGGCCCGGACAAGTCCGGCCGAGGACGGAGCATTGCTCGATCGCGTAAAAGCGAACGACCAGGGCGCGATGGCGGAGTTCTGCGACCGCTATGGGAGCCTTGTGTACATGATCGCGCTGCGCGTATTGAAAGACGCCAGCCAGGCGGAAGATCTGATGCAGGAGGTTTTTCTGCAGGTGTGGCGAAACCCCGGCGCGTTTGAGCAGGGCCGCGGCTCATTGGGGGCGTGGTTGGCAGTGGTGACGCGCAATCGCGCGGTGGATGTGCTGCGGCGCAGGAAGCCGAGCGATCCCGTGGAAGACGTGGTGCTGCTGTCGAATACGAATCTTGCTTCAGAATTTGAGCGTGCGCACATGATGGAGAAGGTGCGCCTGGCTATGCGAGGGCTGCCCGCGGAGCAGCTGAAATCAGTGGAACTGGCTTTTTTTGAAGGGATGACGCATGCGGAGATCGCGGCGAAGACGGGCGATCCGCTGGGCACTGTGAAGACGAGGATTCGAACGGCGCTGATGAGTTTACGAAAGGCAGTGCAGGCGTGACGGCAGAGGCACACATTCCGCAGGAGGATCTGGCGCTCTACGCGCTGCAGGCGCTCTCAGAAGAAGAGGCGGCGGTGGTGCGCGCGCACCTGAAGGAGTGCGCGGTGTGCCGGAACGAAGTGGCGGAACTGTCGGGAGATCTGGCGCTGGTGGCGCTGAGCGCGGATCCGCAACCGCTGCCCGAGGGCGCGAAGGAGAGGCTGCTCGAGAAGATTGCCTCTGCTGCCGAGGAAGAGGGGCGTACGGCGACAAAGAACGTGGTGTCGATTGCAGGCGCGAAGCCGGTGCGCAGGATTTACATGTCGATCCCATGGGCCGCGGTGGCGGCGATGATCGTGTTCGCGTTCGCGTTGATACTGAAAATCGGCGATATGAATCGCGAGCTGCGTCAGAAGACGGCGCAGTTGGCGCAGCAGGCCGAGGCGAGTTCGCGCGCGCAGCGCGTGCTGGATGTGCTGACGGCAAAGTCGGCGCAGAGGGTGCTGCTGACAGCGGCGAAGACCAAGCCTGCGCCGAGTGCGCGTGCGGTGTATCTAGCTTCGACCGGCAGCTTGATTTTGCAGGCGAACAATCTCGATCCTCTGCCCACGGGCAAAGCGTATGAGCTGTGGGTGATTCCGGCGAATGGGAAGGCTCCGATTCCGGCGGGGGTGTTCGAGCCGGATGCTACGGGAAGTGCGAGCGTGATTTTACCGCCGCTGCCCGCGGGTGTTCCGGCCAAGGCGTTTGGCGTCACGGTGGAGCGGGCAGAAGGCTCGGATACACCGACTGCGCCGATTCTGCTGGTGGGGTCTGCGGCCGGGGAGTGAGAAAGAGCAGTTCCACAATTCACGTGCCCTTTTCATTTCCGCGAAAGGTGTCCGGATTGAAGCTCGCAGCAGTCGCCAGCAGCATCGGCGCGGTTCCGGCCGGAGCATCGGGTCCGAGCGCGATCTCCACAAAACGCGCGCTCAGTTTAGGATCAGCCACCTCGGCAACCGCTTCAAGAACATTACTTCTCTCCAGTGGATCGGTGGTGGCCTTCGCCCGCGCGATCAATTGTCGAACGTGGCCGCATCGCATTTTGCGCAACAAATTTCAGGCTGGCGTCGCCCAGACTCCGACGTCTGATCGCTTATCGATTTGCGCTTGAGACTCTTTGTGCATCTTCCAGGCGAATCGTGGGCAACTCGTCACTCTCTCATCGCCAGGTGTGCCAGCGAAGGCGTTTGGGGGATCGAGACGCGGAGCTTGAGGCGAACTGCGTCCATTCGAACAGAGAAGCAGCGACAGAAGACTTCGGGAGTTTTATGCGGGGTTTTCATTTTTTTGTGCATCCTCTGTGGAGACTGTGGAAGACCCGCCTTTGTGCAGAACACAGGTGCGGGAAGTGATGGCGGGATGCGGCGATGGACGGGCTCTCCACAAAACGCGCTCAGTTTGCACAGGGGATTTTTATCGAGGTGTGGAAGAGGTGGGAAAACAGGGACAGGTGAGAGCAGTGGCGGGACGGTTTTCCAATTCTCCTGAAACGCACGGGTGGGATTTAGAAAAGCGAGCCACTTGTTATATGACGTAAAGCAAATGGGTAAGTGCAGATATCCACTTTTCCAGTGCGAACTACGGGTACTACTGTTCTTTTAATTACTTAAATGTACTTTTCCGTAGATATCCGTCGCGGGGAAGCGGCAGGGGATTTGAAACAGGAATGAGGAAGTGCGCGGGGCGTCAGTCCAGCGTTTGAATTTGCTGATACTTTCTTCTTTGGGAGACTTTCGCTTTGGAGCTACGTGGGCGGGGTGGCTTTACAGAATCGCTTGGGAAAAGAGCATTGATGGCGCCAGATGAAGCGAGAGGGCGGAATGCGTAGGTGGGCGCTGGCGTGGCTTTGGCTGATGGCCGCTGGAGCTTGGGGGCAGGCCGTAGATGCGACGCATTGGCAGTCCGGTACGGTGGACCTGACCGAAGGGTGGCGTGCGCAGGACGGCGACGATATGGCGTGGGCGCAGGCGCAGTTTGATGACAGCGGATGGAAGACGGTGGAGTTGGACAATCTGGGGGCGGCGCAGGCTGGATGGCGGTGGTATCGGCTGCATGTGAAGCTGGCAGACGATCATCCGTTTCTTCATTTGCTTGTGCAAGGCGGCGACGGCACATATGAGCTTTATGTCAACGGGAAAAAGATAGCTGGGCCGGAACTGCGCTCTTGGTTGGGCGTCTCACGTCCGACGGAGCGTGTGATCTGGATAGGCAAAGGGAATGCCGATCTGGAGCTGGCGCTTCGAACCCACGCACCGAGCAGCTATACGGCGTGGCATTTGCCACTGTTTCTCAATTTCGAACTGGGTACTCCGGAGGCAATAGGCGATGCGCGGGCCGCAGCGCAGAGTCAGCGGCTCTACCCAGCCCTTTCCTCGGTTGCGATCAATCTATGCGTGATTCTGGCGGCTTTTGGAAGCCTGGCGCTGTTTCTCGATCAGCGGATGCGTAAAGAGTATTGGTGGCTGGGGCTGTATCTTTTGTTTCTGGGCGTATCGAATCTGGCGTCGAATTGCTCGTCGGACGGCATGATTGCGCTGGCGTGGAATGTTCTGCTTGGGGATCCGCTGATCTACGTATTCACAATCACGCAGGTGGAATTCACGTTCAGTTTTGTGGGCCGGTCTTTGGGGCGCTGGTGGCGGGTCTATGAAGTGCTTCTGATTTTGGGTCTCATTCCGGCGGCGCTGTCGCAAACAGGAGCGCTCTCAAGCAGCACTTACATTTCGATTCAAGCGCTTCTGCTTATGCCGGCGGCGCTGTTGCTGCCCGTGCTTCTTTTGGCGTGGTATCGGAGGGGCAATCGCGAAGCTGGATGGCTGATTCTGCCGAGTCTTTTCCCCGCGGCCGCAACAGCGGCGTTCGACGTGGGCACGGTTTCCATCTTTACGGGTTGGGGCAAGTTGGATTTTCTTACGAATCCAATTTCGCTGGGGCCGATTCCGTTGCAACTGACCGATGTGGGCGATTTTCTGTTTGTGCTGGCGATTGTGGTGGTGATGTTCTTCCGCTTCACGAGAGTCAGCCGGGAGCAGACGCGCGTGGCGGCGGAGCTGAACGCGGCACGCGAGATTCAGCAGCGGCTGGTGCCGGCACGGTTGCCGGAGGTGGCCGGCTATGAGTTGGAGGCGGCGTATTTTCCCGCGGACGAAGTGGGCGGCGACTTTTATCAGGTGCTCGACCAAAGAAACGGCGTGCAGATGGTGGTCGTGGGCGATGTGAGCGGGAAGGGATTGAAGGCAGCGATGACGGGCACGCTGGCGTTGGGAGCGCTGCGCACGCTGGCTGCCGAGGGGTTGGGACCGGCGGCGGTACTGACGCGGTTGAATGCGCAGCTCGCCCAAACAGGCGATGGCGGATTCATCACGTGTGTCTGTGTGCGGATTACTGGAAGCGGCGAGGTGACGGTTGCGAATGCCGGACACCTTGCTCCCTATTGCAATGGGGAGGAGTGGGAGCTTGCGCCGGATCTGCCGTTGGGCATTGCGCCGGAAGAAAAATATGCAGAACGGATGTTTTATTTGAAGCCTGGAGACCAGTTGACGTTGTTGTCGGACGGCGTGGTGGAAGCGCGCGATGCGCAGGGGTCGCTTTTTGGATTTGCGCGCACGCGGCTGTTGAGTGCGCAGAGTGCGGGGGCAATTGCGGCGGCTGCGCGGGAGTTTGGGCAGGAGGATGACATCACGGTGTTGACGGTGACGCGGACGGTGGTAAGGGAACGGGTAGCGGATGCTGGGGAGATTGCTGTGGCGGGGTAGGAATTTGCGTTGCGGTGGGTGAGAGTCGGCCCTGCAGGTTCGTGCTTTCCCACCCTTCCGCGATAGGGCCGCGGAAGGATGGGGCACCCATTTTCTTGCGAATTGACGCAGCGCTAAAGGATCGACTTGAGGTTCGTGCTTTCCCACCCTTCCGCGATAGGGCCGCGGAAGGATGGGGCACCCATTTTCTTGCGAATTGACGCAGCGCTAAAAGCAAACGCAGTTCTTCGGCTCCGAAGCTAGTGGGCGGCGTTCAGGTTGAGGCGGAGGAGTTTGGCGGGGTCGAGGTAGGCGCCTTGCCAGCGGACGGCCCAGTGGAGATGGGGGCCGGTGACGCGGCCAGTGGCGCCGCTGAGGCCGAGTGGATCGCCGGCTTTGACGTGCTGGCCTTCGTGGACGTCGATGCGGCTGAAGTGCATCGACAGCGTGTAGAGGCCGAGGCCATGGTCGATCACGACGCAGTTTCCTTCGTAGTAGAGCGGACGGGCGAGGACCACGGTGCCACTGTTGGCTGCGCGGACTACGGTGCCCAGGGGGGCACGAAAATCCATGCCCTTGTGAATGCTGGCGAGTTTGCCGTTGAAGATGCGGCGGGTGCCGAAGCTGTCGGTGGGCGGGGAGTGGATGGGTACGCGGAAGGAGCCCGACCAGAGGGGCTGGTTGGCGCTTGTGGCGAAGACCTTGGATTTGATCTCGCTGTCGGCCGCGATGTGCTTGAGTTCGTCGGGGCCGGGCTCTACAAATTTAGGCGGGACGGTGAGGACGCCGGTGCGGTAGTGGGCGGGATGGATTTCGATGGTCTCGGTGAGTTCGCGCGTGGTGTTGTTGGCGAGGTGTTCGTGGATTTGAAGAGTCGAGGTCGCCGCGGGAGCCTCTACATCAACGCCGGCGAGGGCGAACCAGGTGCGGTGATCGCGTGAGGGGAAGAATTCGAGCTTGCGGTCGAGCCATTCGCCGTCGATAGATTTTGCTTCGGGTGCGGCGATGCGGAGGAGTTCCGGTGAGCCGGCTACGACGATCGCCGGCGCGAGCGAGACAGAGGGTAGCGCTGTTGTTTGGGCTTGGGCAGATGCGGCAGCGACGAAAAGGAAGGTAGCGAGCCGGAAAAAAGGAGAGCCGGTCATGGGTTCAGCATAACCGGGGCGCGCGGTCAGAGGGTGATTGGTTGGGTTCGTTGCTTTCCCATCCTTCCGCGGTCATATCGCGGAAGGATGGGGTACCGAAAGGTCCGTGTGACCGGATGGCGGGATTGTGGGGCCGGTTCACTGCTGCGGTGTTGAGTTTTATGTAACGCGCGGTCAAGATCGAGACTCAGATTGATCGAGAGTCAGAAAAGGGTGGGAGTTTGATGATGCAGCGTTCAGGTTGGGTGTGGCTTGCGTTGGTGTGCGGTATGGCGTGGAATGCGGTGGTGTGGCCGGCGGCAGCGCAGAATGCGGCGGCAACGGATTCGGCAAGGCCGGTCCAGCCGGTGCTGGTGGAGCTATTTACTTCGGAGGGATGTTCGGATTGTCCGCCCGCGGATCGGTTACTCGAGCAATTGGACAAGACGCAGCCGATTGCGGGCGTGGATGCGATTGTGCTGAGCGAACACGTGACGTATTGGGATCATCTGGGTTGGCGCGATCCTTTTTCGCTGGAGGCGATGACGGAGCGGCAGAAGGAATATGGAGATCGGTTTGGACTGCAGGACATCTATACGCCGCAGATGGTTGTGGACGGAGCGGCGCAGTTTGTGGGGAGCGATGCGCGGGCGTTGGCGGCGGCGTTGAAGAGTGCGGTGGCGCGACCTAAGGAGGAGATCGCGATCGAGAATGCTGGATGGGCGAATGGTGCGGTGGAGTTTTCAGTGCATGGGCGTGAGGGCTTACATGCGCGGCTGGTTGCAGTGCTGGCCGCGGATGCCACGCACTCCGAAGTAGCGCGGGGCGAGAATGCGGGGCGCACGCTGCATCATGTGGCGGTGGTGCGGGTGATGAAAGAGTTTGGCAGCGATGCGCTGGATGGACGCGCGTTGAAGCTCGGTGGCAGTGGGTTAGCGCATCAGGACGAAGCGAGCGGGCCGGTGCGGTTGGTGGTGTTTCTTGTGGAGCCACAGACCGGGCATGTGGTAGGGGCGGCGACGGAGAGACTGAAGAGCAGGGACTAGGAGGGAACAGGGAACAGGGAACAGGGAACAGAAGAGCGTTGGAGGGCTGACGCAACACTTCCCAGTTTTCGGTTTCGTCGTGGATACTTTTTCTGCCGATTGCGGCTTAGCGAATAAAACTTGGCGCGTCGATGCGGCGGGGTTGCCAGGTTTCGGCGGCGTGGACGAAGGCAGCGAAGAGGGCGCGGGATAAGGGGCTGACCGAGTAGGTGCGTTCGGGGTGCCACTGGACGGCGAGGACGAAGTGATCGGGTGAGTCGAGCTCGACGGCTTCGATGACGCCGTCGGCGGGGGAGACGGCAGCGACGCGGAGGTTGTCGCCTGCGTGATGGATGGCCTGATGGTGGCTGGAGTTCACATAAGACTGCATCGGTTGGGAATCGTGCTTTCCGAGGTCTCTTTGGAGACCTGGGGCACCCATTGCCGTGCTATGCAGAGTCTCGAGGAGGGAACCATGCGCGATTGCGACGGGGTGAGCTTCGACGACTTCGCGGCCGGGACGGTGATTGACCGGCGTGTGGAGGACGGTTTCGAGATCCTGAATGAGGGTGCCGTTGCGCCAGACGTTGAGGGTTTGTGCGCCGTGGCAGATGGCGAGGATGGGCTTGTGGAGATTGAAGGCGTCCTGGAGCAGGAGCTCGTCGACGGCGGTGCGTGCTGGGTCGGAAGGGCCGCAGGCGGAGATGGGTTTTTCGCCGTAGCGCTCGGGGTCGACGTCGAAGCCGCTGCCGGGAAGAAGGACACCCTGGACATTGGTGAGAAGGCGAGCGACGCGCTCGGGGGTTTCGTGGAGGGGAACAATCACGGCGTGTGCGCCGGTGGATTGCAGGGCGGCGATGTATTGCGGGAGGGCGCGCTGGTTGTACTCGGTGTCAGATGAGGTAGGTTCGGGGATGGCGATGCGCACGGACATGGAGAGTCCAGTTTAAGACAAGGGGCGCGCGACAGGAACTGCTGCCTCCAGGCTCGGGTCAGGCCTGTCAGACCATGACGCACGGGGCGCGTCCTTTCGACAGCAGCGGGGAATATTTTTCGGCGGCGTAGAATCGGGGGATGCCGCAACATATCGGTATCGTGGGTTGTTCGGCGGAGGGCGCGGCGCTTTGCTACAGGACGGTGTGCCTGGAAGGCGCGCAGTGGCTTGAGCCCCATGCGCATCCTGAGGTGACGCTGCACAGCTTTTCACTGGCCATGTATGTGGAGCGTATTGAGCGCGGCGATTGGCAGGGCGTGGGCGAGTTGATGATTGCCTCGGGACAGAAGCTGGCGCAGGCCGGCGCGGATTTTCTAATTTGCCCGGACAACACGATTCACCAGGCGATGCGTTATGTGGAGTTGCGCTCGCCCCGGCCATGGCTGCACATTGCCAGCGTGGTGGCGCACGAAGCGTCAAACCGCGGCTTTCGGCGGCTGGGACTGATGGGAACGCGCTGGCTGGTGGACAGCGATGTCTACCCGGCTAAGCTTGCGGAGCGCAGCCTGGAGTGTGTGCGGCCGCGCAACGACGAACGGGATGAGATTCACCGCATCATTATGGAAGAGCTGGTGGCGGGCACGATCAAGCCGGAAGCGATTGCGTATCACCAGCAGGTGATGACACGGATGAAGAAAGCGGGATGCGATGCGGTGGTGCTGGGGTGCACGGAGATTCCGCTGATCATGACGGATGCGAACTCGCCGCTGCCGGTGCTGGATTCAACGCGGCTTCTGGCGCGGGCGGCGCTGCGGCGGGCGATTGAAGAAGGCTGAAACGCTGTTGATGCGGTGTTAGAATGATCGTTCTAGAGCGAACCCAGAATCACAGTGCCCTTTTGAATTTCGTGCAGGGTCGCCGCTCCCTGGTGGTCGCGTCGACTTGAGCGCAGTGGTCTCTGGATACATCGACTCTGGTTTCGCTATCGTTTCCGATCGGCGGACCGCGCATGGCAAAGAAGATCGACAAGAAAGCAGCAATTCTGGATGCGATGCTTGACCTGGTAGTGAAGCGCGGCTTTCACGACGCACCGATGTCCGCCCTGGCGCGCAGGTCGGGAGCGAGTCCAGGCGTGATTTATCACTACTTCCCCAGCAAAGACGAATTGATTCGCGCAGTTTATGAGCGCGTGGCGGCGGTGAAGCACGAGGTTTTATTCGAGGGGTATTCGCACGAAATGAGTGCGCGCGAGGCGCTGCTGCACATCTGGCTGAATGCGTATCGCTTTTATCGGACGCATCGGAAAGAGGCGCGTTTTCTCGATCAGTATCTGAATTCGCCGTATTGCAAGACGGGCGGCGGTGACGAGGCGGAGATAGACGATCCGATAGTGAAGCGGATCTTGAAGTGGGCGCGGCCGAAGAAGCATGGCGGCGTGTTGAAAGACCTTCCAGCGGAGGCGATTGACAGCTTGACGCTGGGACTGGCGGCAAGCCTGGCGAAGGCGCCAAAAGAATTTTCGAAAGAGACGCTGAGGCAGATTGCAGAGACGGTATGGGCGGCGATTGCGGCGGAATAATGGCACGGACGGGTCATTGAGTATTTTGTGCATCGACTAGAATGAACGTTCGATCTAATTACAGGGATCAGGGATCAGGGATCGGGGATCGGGGATCGGGGATCGGGGAACAGGAAACAGGAAACAGGGAACAGGAAACAGGAAACAGGGAACAGGAAACAGGAAACAGGAAACAGGGAACAGGAAACAGGAACAGGGAAGCAGCGATTGGAGATTTGGGATGAGTACAGTTTTGGTGACGGGTGGATCGGGGTTTATCGGCAGTCATGTGATTTTGCAGCTGCTGGCGGCGGGACACACCGTGCGTACGACGGTGCGGGATTTGCGGCGCGAACCAGAGGTGCGGGCGGTGCTGCGACCAGGCGGCACGGAGCCGGAGGCACGAGTACGCTTCTTTGCGGCTGATCTCATGAAGGACGCAGGTTGGAAGGAAGCAGCGACGGGCTGCGATTATGTACAGCATGTTGCTTCGCCGTTCCCGGCGAGTGTGCCGAAGGATGAAAATGAGTTGATTGTGCCGGCGCGCGAAGGGGCGGTGCGGGTTCTGCGCGCGGCGCGGGATGCAGGCGTGAAGCGCGTGGTGCTGACCTCTTCCTTTGCGGCGGTGGGCTATGGGCATGCGGAGCAGGCGAAACCATTTGACGAGACGAGCTGGACGGACTTGAACGGCGAAGGATTGACGGCGTATGTGAAGTCGAAGACGCTGGCGGAGCGCGCGGCGTGGGAGCTGATTGCGAAGGAAGGCGGCGGCCTGGAGTTGGCAGTGGTGAACCCGGTGGCCGTGTTTGGACCGGTTCTGGGCTCGGATTATGCCACTTCTATTTTGATTGTGCAGAAGATGATGGACGGCGCGATGCCGGGTTGTCCACGGCTGGTGTTTGGCGGTGTGGATGTGCGCGATGTAGCCGATCTGCATCTGCGTGCGATGAGTCATCCGGCGGCAAAGGGTGAGCGATTTTTGGCGGTGGCCGGCGATTTTGTGTCGCTTGTGGAGATTGGGCGGATGCTGAAGAGCCGCCTGGGCTCGGCCGCGAAACGCGTGCCTACGCGCGAGTTGCCGGATTGGCTGGTACGGCTGGCGGCGTTGAAAGATCCCGCAGTGAAACAGATTTTGCCGGAGCTCGGGAAACGGAAGAATGCTACGAGTGAAAAGGCGCAGCGGGTGTTGGGGTGGATGCCGCGGTCGGTTGAGGACGCAGTGGTGGCTACGGCGGAGAGCCTGATGCAGCTTGGATTGTTGAAGGATAGTGCGAAGAAGGTGGCGTGAGAGACAGGGAATAGCCACAGTCGGTTTGGTCCGTTGCTTTCCCAGGTCTGAAAGTCCAGACCTGGGGCACCCATTTTTCTTGCTGATTGACAAGAGGATGACAACAGCATAGTTGGGCTCGTTGCTCTCCCACCCATTCTGACAAAAACACCATTCAGCAGAATGGATGGGGTACCCATTTTTCTTGCTGATTGACACAGGAGAAAACAAAAGCAGGTCCTTCGCTTCGCTCAGCGATGACAACTACGGGTGCGAGTCAGGGGCGGGAAGATGTGGCGGGTTGGGGGTCTGGAGGGGGTGCGTCGTCGACGCGGCTTTGCACTAGTTCCAGGAAGGCGGCCATTGCGGGGGAGACCCACTTGTCCTTGTGCCAGACGACGTGGGTGGTGACGTCGAGTGAGGGGCCGGCCCAGTGCAGTGCTTTGAACAAGTGCTGGCGCAGTTCGCGAGAGATGACGATGGCCGGCAAGAGCGCGAGGCCCATGCCCATGCGCACACATTGTTTCATGGCTTCGATGCTTGAGAACTCGGTGATAATGCCGGGGCGCACGTTCTGCAGTGCGAGAGCGCGATCTAGCTTGGCGCGATAACCGCATCCGGCTTCAGTGAGGAGGAGCGTCTGGCCGGCGAGGTCGGAGGGCTTGACGGTGCTGCGGTTCGCGAGGGGATGGCTGGGCTCTCCGAAGAGAAAGATTCGCTCGGTGCGCAAACAGTACGACTTGTACTGCGGATTGGCTACCGTGTCGCACATGTTGATGGCGACGTCGATTTTGCCGGCTTCGAGTTCGGCGGCGAAGCCGTCGCCGACGTGAGGCACAAACACGAACTCGACGTTGGGAAAGCGGCGGCGAAAGACGCGCAGCACTGGCGGCAGGCGATAAGTGAGGATGCTTTCGGGGGCGCTGATGCGGAGTGGGCCACTGGGCTCGGCGCCGTTGCGGATGGCGCGCTGGCCGTGCTCCATGGCGACGAGAGCCTGTTCGGCGAAGGGTTGAAAGCGGCGGCCCGCATCGGTGAGGGTAACGCGGCGGCCGAGGCGATCGAAGAGTGGGACGCCAAGCTCTTCTTCGAGTGCCTTGATCTGCGCGGTGACATTCGACTGCACCGTATTCACTTTTTCGGCGGTGCGGGTGAAATTCAATTCTTCGGCGAGGGTGCGAAAGATCTGGAGTTGACGAACTTCCATGGCGTTTTGAGAACCTCCGGGTCAGACGAACTTGGGTGAAGGCGAATTGGGTGCAAGAACCGGATAGCGGGCTCGATCAAGATCGGCGAGCATCAGATGCATGAAAGGCATCCTCGCCGGCATGACAACCATTCCCCCGATTACGTCAAGCCGGAGCGTTTCGGAGTCCATCTCCATACCAGATGGAAAACATCATAGCAATCTATTGGACAGATTGCACGAGCGGCGGCAGACTCGGAGCATGAGAGTCGAGCTTCCCCGCCGGCCTCGCAGGCCGGCAAGATTTCTTCTGATGATTGCGCTCCTGATCTCCGCGTGCTCAAAGGACAGGGCGTATGCACAAACAGGAGCACACGTGGAGGCGCGCACGACGCTGGTGATCTTCGCCCAGAAACGCATGACGGACAGCGAGTGGGCGGCGTTGTTCGACGCGCTCGAGAAGGGCGCGCGGGGCGCAGCGGAGGAAGCGCCGGCGCTCAAGGGCGGCGCAGACCTGCTGCGAGGCGACACGATCGTGCATGGGCTCCAATTGGAGAAGCCGATTTCGGTGTATCTGCATGGCGATTGCCGACTGATCCCCATGCCGCGGTATACGCTGGCGGGCGCGCTGGGATGGGTGTGGCGGGTGCATGGGCGGATTGAACCTTTCATTCACGTGGACTGCGCGGAGATTGCCCAAGAGCTGGGACCGTTGGTGCTGGGGATGAACAGCAAGCGGCGCGACACGGTGATGGGTGAAGCGATGGCGCGCGTGATTCTGCATGAATGGGTGCATGTGGCGACGCAGAACGCGGGGCACGCGGCGCATGGGGTGGCCAAGTCCAGTTTCGGGATTGCTGATTTGCTGGCTGAGGACGAGGAGCTGCGGCATAATCCTCAGTTGTTTCGGGCGAGGTGGAAGTGGATGTGAAGGCGCAGGGATTTTCTTTGCTGATTGATACGAGAAAAAATAGAAGCAGGTCCTTCACTCCGCTGAAATGCGCTTCGTTCAGGATGGCAGCGGTTCATTTGAGTTCGTTGCTTTCCCACCCTTTCTGCAAAGAAAGCAGAAAGGATGGGGCACCCATCTTTCTTGCTGATTGATGCGAGAAAAAACAGAAGCAGGTCCTTCACTCCGCTGAAATGCGCTTCGTTCAGGATGACAGCGGTTCATTTGAGTTCGTTGCTTTCCCACCCTTTCTGCAAAGAAAGCAGAAAGGATGGGGCACCCATCTTTCTTGCTGATTGATGCGAGAAAAAACAGAAGCAGGTCCTTCACTCCGCTGAAATGCGCTTCGTTCAGGATGACAGCCCGGTTCATTTGAGTTCGTTGCTTTCCCACCCTTTCTGCAAAGAAAACAGAAAGGATGGGGCATCCATCTTTCTTGCTGATTGATGCGAGAAAAAACAGAAGCAGGTCCTTCACTCCGCTGAAATGCGCTTCGTTCAGGATGACAGCGGTTCATTTGAGTTCGTTGCTTTCCCACCCTTTCTGCAAAGAAAGCAGAAAGGATGGGGCACCCATTTTCTTGCTGATTGATGCGAGAAAAAATAGAAGCAGGTCCTTCACTCCGCTGAAATGCGCTTCGTTCAGGATGACAGCCCGGTTCATTTGAGTTCGTTGCTTTCCCACCCTTTCTGCAAAGAAAGCAGAAAGGATGGGGCACCCATCTTTCTTGCTGATTGATGCGAGAAAAAACAGAAGCAGGTCCTTCACTCCGCTGAAATGCGCTCCGTTCAGGATGACAGCGGTTCATTTGGGTTCGTTGCTTTCCCACCCTTTCTGCAAAGAGCGCAGAAAGGATGGGGCACCCATTTTCTTGCTGATTGATACGAAAAAAATAGAAGCAGGTCCTTCACTCCGCTGAAATGCGCTTCGTTCAGGATGACAAGTCGAAAGCAGAGGCGAATTTTGATTTCCACATTTGTAAGAGCAGCCGTGGGGATTGACGGATTGTGTCGAGGTTACATGTCGCTGTGGCTGGGGTTGAGTAGTTCTTCTTCGGGCTCGATGTGGACGAGGACTTTGGCTACGCGGTCGACGGCGCCGAGGATGCGATCTTCTACGCGGTGGGAGATGGTGTGGCCGGAGCGGACGGTGATGTCGCCGTCCACGATGACGTGGAGGTCGACGTAGTAGCGGAAGCCGACTTTGCGGACGAAGCATTTTTCGAGACCAACGACGCCGGGTACCCGTTCGGCGACCTGGCGGACATGCTGCTCGATATCGGGAGGGGGGGCGGTGTCGAGGATCTCGGCGAGGGGAGTCTGGAGCTGACGCCAGGCGCTGAAGAGGATGACGGGGGAGGCGAAGAGGGCGGCCCAGTCGTCCATGCGGGGGTCGCCGGTGAAGAGCGCCAGTGAAATGCCAATGAAGGCGAAGAGGGACGTGATGGCGTCGCTTAAATGATGCCAGGCGTCGACGCGGACCGCGGTGCTCTCCAGGGTGTGAGCGATGGAGAAGACGTAGCGCGAGAGCAGCAGCTTGATGGCGACGACGCAGAGCAAGACCCAGAGGGTGTAGGGGCGCGGGAGCGGATGGGGATTGCGAATGAGGGCGATGCTTTCGGCGGCGATAGCAAAGGCGGCGGCGGCCATGGCGAGGCTGACAATGGCGGCGGAGACGGGCTCGGCCTTGCCGTGGCCGTAGGGATGCATCTTATCGGGAGGGCGAATCGCGACGCTGAGGCCGATGTAAACGACGGTGGCGCTGAAGACGTCGGAGAGGGACTCGATGCCGTCGGCGACCAGAGCGAACGAGTGTCCGGAGAAACCGGCGAAACATTTGCAGAGGGCGAGGAAGAAATTCGAAACGATGCTGAGAAGGGACGAGCGGAGACCGCGATGGACATCCAGTTCTGGTTTGGAGTCGTTGGGCATGGGAGGTTGGCGCAGATCTCGATTTTACGCTGGGGGGCTGGGGTGGAATAGGGAACAGGGAACAGGGAATAGGGAACAGGGAATAGGGAACAGGCATTCTGGGGTTCGTTGCTTTCCCACGTCTCAAACCATCCCAGCGACGAAGATCTGTCGCCGGGGACCCCGATGCAAATCGAGACATGGGGCACCCAGGGTCAGGGGATTGATGCACTGTGAAAGGCAACAGCGTGCGTTTCGACTCGCTCACGATGACAGCGGTTGGTTTGCATTCGTGGTTTCCCACCCTTTCCGCAGGAAGCCGGCTCGACGGACGAGGACCTGTCCGTGGGGACCCAGGGCAAGCGGAAAGGATGGGCACGCAGGGTTTTGGCAGGTGGATGCTTTTTGAAAGGCAACCGGCTGGTGGTTGAGCGTCAGGCCGCTGAGATTTCCGCGGAGCTGTCGGAGCCGTGGTGCTTCACGAGCTTGTTGTACATGCCGAGGATGAGGAATGGGGCGGCCCATTGGCCGACGAACTGCGCCTCATGCTTGCGGTTGGCGAGGTGGAGGCCGAAAGCCACGGCCATGGACCCGAGCGCGAGGCCAAGGAAGAGAGAGGAAGGGGCTTGCGCCGTGACGCGCTCGATGGCGGCTGTCAGCTGGTCCTCGTGCGCTTCGCCCTTCTTAACACGATAGTCGGTCATGGATAGATTCTCCGGGCGAAATCATTCGCCGATCACTTGAGATGCAAAAACGGCGGTGGGGGAAAACCTGGTTTCGTTTCGGTGGATGTGTGCTTCGTTGTTTTCCGCCTGACTCAGGGGCTAAAGCCCAAGTCTTCCCTAGCGTTTTATTGGCACGACTGAAGTCGTGCCCTGACACGGTTTTTTTCTTTGGCTTCAATGGACGTTGGCGGCCTAGGGAAGTGGGTTTCCTGAAACGGTGGGCACGGGGTTGCGGGGCGCGGACCGCTTTACCCAGGATTGCGGACACTCAGGATTGCGGATTTGAGGTGGGATTCAGTAGGAGTGATGGTGGTGGTGGACGACGTAGCGGCCGATTAGCCAGCCGACTGCGCTGCCTACCAGGACGTCGGAGGGGAAGTGCTGGCGGGCAAGGATGCGTGTGAGGCTCACGCCGGTGGCGAGACCGTAGGCGGTGATCTGGGTGAGCGGGCCTTTGTACTCGGAAGCGATGACGGCGGCGGAAGACCAGGCGATGATGGCGTGGTTGGACGGAAACGATGAGTTGAAGCCGACGCTGGTCTGGAAGAACTTGCCTCTTGCGTTGTCGACGGTAGGCCGTTCGCGTTGAGCAACAATCTTGAGGACTTCGTTCACGCCGATGCTGTCGAGAATGGCTTCCCCGCCGAGGATGCCGGTTTCCGTGGCGTGCTCGTCATGGTGCATATAGCCCATGCCATAGAAGATGGCGGGGGCGACGATGAATCCGCCGACCAGACCATCGGAGGCCGTGGAGGCGTGGCTGTTGAGAGAGGCGTTTTGGAGTTTGGAGGAGGACATGACCTGGTGGTCGGTGGTAATGGCGAGGGTTGTACCAAGCACGAGGGCGACGGGGATGATGGCGTTCGACTCGTCGATGTGAGCGGGACTGGTCCAGATGGCTATTTGATCCTGAAGCAGGTTGCGCGGGACGGAGTGGAGGGTGACGGGCGGGTTGGTGTCGTCCTGCGATTGGGCTTGAGGCTGGGGCGCGTCCGGGAGCGTGGTTCCGTTGTTCTGGGAGTAGGCGGGAGCGCTGAGGGCCAGCGCCAGCATGAGAACAAGGACAGCGGTTTTGAATGGCAGGGGGATATTTTTCGAACTTCTCACGGTGTCTAAATATGCTAAACGACTCGCGGGAAGGGCTTCGATGAACAAAACGTCATCTTGAGGCCGGCGGCGCGATTCGGCGTCGTCGGAGCGCAAAGAACAGAGGCAGACTTTCGGCGGCTCTTCACTGCATTCAGGGCGCAGGGGATGACGGCGGGATGGGCTCGTTGCTCTCCCACCCATTCCCCAGAAAAGAGGGGAATGGATGGGGCACGGTAGTTCGAAACGGATTGACGCACTGTGAAAAGCAGCCGCAGGTCCTTCGACTGCGTTTCCGGATGCAGCAGTCACAAACTGCTCGAGATGAAGAACAGACGCGGGTTCGTTGCTCTCCCACCCATTCCCCAGAAAAGAGGGGAATGGATGGGGCACGGTGGTTCGTGTGGTTGATGCGACAAAGACGTTAAGTCACTTGCGCATTTCGGCGAGGTAGATTTCGGTGTAGTCGAGGTAGTTCTGTGCGTACTCGAGGATGAGGGCGCGGTCTGAGTCGGCTAGTTCGCGGCGGAGTTTGCCGGGAACGCCAGCCCAGAGTGTGCGTGGCGGGACGACGGTGTGTTCCGGCAAGACGGCGCCGGCGGCGATGATGGAGCCTTCGCCGATGCGGCAGTCGTTGAGGATGGTGACGCCCATTCCGATGAGGACTGCATCTTCAACGATGCAGCCGTGGACGGTGGCGTTGTGGCCGACAGTGACCCAGTCGCCGACGGTGACAGAGTAGAGATTGCGCTGGCCGTGGAGGACGCAGCAGTCCTGGACGTTGGAGTTGGCGCCGACTTTGATGGAGTGGACGTCGCCGCGCAGGACGGCATTCATCCAGACGGAGGTGTGCTCGCCGAGGATGACGTCGCCGAGGACCTGGGCGGAGAGATCGACGTAGCAGCTTTCGGGGATGCGCGGGGTGTGGCCCTGGTAACTGCGGATCATTGGAAAACCGACCTCATGGGCAGTCTAAAACATGGGTGGCGTGAGGTGGCTGACGGTTGGTTTGGGTTTGCGGTTTCCCACCCTTTCGGCGGGAAGCCGCCCCACGGACGAGGACCTGTCCGTGGGGACCCCTGGGGCAAGCGGAAAGGATGGGGCACGGAGGTTCGTGCGGTTGCCGGAGGGATGGGTTCATTGCTTTCCCACCCATTCCCCAGAAAAGAGGGGAATGGATGGGGCACGGAGGTTCGCGGGGTTGCCGGAGGGATGGGTTCATTGCTTTCCCACCCATTCCCCAGAAAAGAGGGGAAAGGATGGGGCACGGTGGTTAGAAGGGATTGACGCACTGTGAAAAGCGGCCGAACGGAGATTCGTTGGGGGAACGGCTATGTCCGGTATCGAGCATACAGGGGTGCGAGGAGAGAGTAGGGTCTCTGCCAACAGCGATTCCATTTAATCCTGGCAGAATTTTCGAGGCGATTTTGACGCCCGATTGAAAATTTCAAACGATTGAATTTGCTGCGCTTGACCTGAGGGTTGCAGGTTCCGGTATCATTAGAGTGGCCCTTTGGCAGGTTTGGAGGTGGATTTCTTTGGCAGAGGTTCGCGTACAGGAAGGCGAGCCGCTCGAGAATGCGCTACGCCGGTTTAAGCGGAAGGTACAGACGGAGGACATCATCAAGGAAGTGAAGCGTCACTCCTACTACCTTAAGCCGGGGGAGAAGCGTCGCGTGAAGGCAGCTTTGGCGCGCAAGCGGAATCGTAAGAAGGCTCGTAAAGAGCAGGACTAACTGATTACGGGGTCTGATGGCAGGCCCTTAGAAAACCGAATCGCGACGAGCCGTCTCAGCGCCTTCAGCGGAAGAAGTGGAAGGCGCAAGTAAGAAGACAAGATTGAGGCGACGCGTCGCGATTTTGAACTTTGGCTTTTTCGCCGGTGCATATACCAGGCGGACACAACCCAGTCTTCCGCTTCCGCGGAGACTTTTGACACTGCCGCTCTTTTTTTATCGCGGCCCGGGCCCTTGTAGTGCAAGACGTACAAAGACAGGGAAACGGGACCGGCAAGCTGCCCATTTCATGGCCGATTTCTGGGATCCCTTCTTCGGGGAACGGCCATGGTATTTACCGATCGAATCCTAACGTGTATCGATTGCGGGGCGGAGTTTGTGTTCACCGCCGGCGAGCAGGTTTTTTTCCACGACAAGCAATTCATGAACGACCCGAAGCGCTGCAAGCAGTGCAAGGCGAAGCGGAGCTCGAGCGGGTCGCGGGTGCGTGCGGAAACGCGCACGA
This sequence comes from uncultured Acidobacteriaceae bacterium, assembly GCA_963810545.1. GTDB lineage: Bacteria > Acidobacteriota > Terriglobia > Terriglobales > Acidobacteriaceae > Telmatobacter. The sequence continues at coordinate 902,368 of CAWENE010000001.1, read as the reverse complement.
AATGCTCCGATTGCGGCGAAGAGACGACGGTTCCGTTCAAGCCGACGCAAGGCAGGCCGGTGCTGTGCCGTACCTGTTTCTCAAAGAAGCAGAAGGCGCCGGCCGCGACGAATCCTAGCCCAGCGCCGAGCTGAAGAGCAGGTCGCCGCCGAAGCCGGAGGAGAATCCTGCGGCGCGGACGAGTGTGGCCAACTGCGCATAATGGCGCTGGCTGTGAAAGAGCGCATGGGCGAGGACCTTGCGCGTGGGTTGAGGTGCGCGCGTTGCGGCGGAAGCCAACTGACATCGAGGGTGTATTTGCTTGCCAGTCGTGCGACGGGTCGGCGAGCAGCTCGCACATGAGCTGGATAGCCTAGTGAGTGGAGGTCAAAGAGCGCGTCGAGCGGGCCGGTGGGGACTGCGTCGCGATGCGTTATCGGTTAGCCGGCGAGGCGCTGTGCCCAGCGCAGTTCGGCGCCCCAGATGTGGCGGACGAATTGCTGCACATCGGCGTGCGCCGCCTATGCCGCAGGGGAGCTCGAGCAGCGCCGGATTGTCTTCGAGAAGGCGCTTTCCAGAAGTCGGAGGCTTTCTTCATTCCAGATCAGCAGTTCTTCGAGAGATGATGGCGACGGTCATTGTTTGGCCTTGAGTGCGCGGTAGCCGATGTCGCGGCGGAAATAGATACCTTCAAACTGAACTTCGGCGAGGGCTTGATAGGCACGGGCGAGAGCTTCGCGAAGAGACTCTCCCTGGGCGGAGACGCAAAGAACACGGCCTCCGCTGGTGATGAGCTGACTGCCGACGCGGGCGGTGCCGGAGTGAAAGACCTGGACGCTTGGCACCATGGCTGCATTGGTAAGGCCGGTGATGGGAAAGCCGGTTTTGTAGCCTGCGGGGTAGCCGGCGGAACTGGCGACGACGCAGGCGGACGCGCCGGGACTCCAACGCAGAGGGGTTTGATCGAGGCGGCCATCGATGCAGGCTTCGAGCGCTTCGAGCAAGTCGGATTCCAGGCGAGGAAGGATGGCCTGGGTTTCGGGATCGCCGAAGCGGGCGTTGTATTCGAGGACTTCCGGGCCGCGCGGCGTCATCATGAGGCCGCAGTAGAGGACGCCGACGAATGGAGTGTTTTCTTCGGCCATGCCGCGGATGGTGGGCTCGGCGATGTGGCGCATGATCCATTCAGTCATATGCGGCTCGAGCATGGAGTCAGTGGAGTAGACGCCCATGCCGCCGGTGTTGGGGCCGGTGTCGTATTCGCCGATGCGTTTGTGGTCCTGCGCGGGAGCGAGAGGCGCGACGTGTGTGCCGTCACTGAGGCAGATGAAGCTGATTTCGTCGCCTTCGAGGAATTCCTCTAACACAACCTGCTGGGAGGGCTCGCCGAGGAGCGAACCTTTGAAGAGGCCATGGGCTGCTTCGAGGGCGGTGTTGCGTGACTCGCAGATGATGACGCCTTTGCCTGCGGCGAGGCCGTCGGCTTTGACGACGATGGGGGGATGGAAGAGGGCGATGGCTTCGTCGAGCTCGGCGGAGTTGGTACAGACGGTGTATTTGGCGGTGGGGATCTGATGGCGCTTCATGAACTGCTTGGCGAAGGCCTTGCTGGATTCGAGGCGCGCGGCGGCCTGGGTGGGGCCGAAGACGCGGAGGCCGCGGGACTGGAGAGCGTCGACGATGCCGAGGGAAAGAGGCAGCTCGGGGCCGACGATGGTGAGGCCGGGCGATTCCGATTCGACGAGGCGGATCATGTCGTCGAGATTTTTGAGGTCGACGGGGATGCAGCGGGCGAGTTGGGCGATGCCGCCGTTGCCAGGCGCGCAGACGACTTCAGTGACGCGTGGGCTGCGAGCGACGGCCCAGGCAAGCGCGTGTTCGCGGCCCCCTGAACCCAGGATGAGGACTTTCATGGAATTGGTTTTCCCCCGACAGGCTATGGTCGGCAATGGGGGGGTGGGAAGTCAAACGGGCACTGCGCGTGCTGCGAACTGCGCCTTCGGCGCGGGATGAGCGAACTCCTATACTGAAGCCTGCAAAATCTGAGGAGGGGCGGCCGCCCTGTGTGCGCAACAAGCGGCTCGATCGGAACGCCGTGGTGGACCCACGCATTAAGCCGCATGGCGAGCAAGTTGCCGAGCACGAACGCCGTGTGGCGCAGCGAAGAGCGTTTGTGCGGAATCAGACGATTGGGCTGGTGATCTTAGCGGCGGCGATCTGCGCGTGGTGGCTTTTTCATACCAATCCGAAGTGGCTTTTTCCGCCGGGGTGGTGGAGGCTCTAAGTCCTGCGCGGACGGAGGATGGCGGCTGCGCCGCAAGCATGCGAACATGATTTCTCGACTTACTAGGAAATTGAAGGAAGAGATACTGCGCACAGCGGCTAAAGCCGGATTCTATAAGGTACTTGATTCGGCACGACTAGAAGTCGTGCCCTGTTACAAAGCAGGATCGTTCTAACCAAGGGAAGAAACTCGTCGATTCGATGCAGAATACTTCGCACACGGGATTCGGTCCAGAATTGGATCCGGGGAAACATTTGCCGACTTCTCCTAATTCGAATTCGGCCATGCGACTCCCGCTTGCGGTGCTGCTGCTGGGGCCTACGGGGAGTGGGAAGACGGCGCTGTCATTGGCGCTGGCGGAGCGGTTTGGTGGCGAGATTGTCAGCTGCGATTCGGTGGCGGTGTATCGCGGGATGGATTTGGGGACGGCAAAACCTTCGCTGGAAGAACGGGCGCGGGTGGTGCATCATTTGATCGACGTTGCCGATCCGGACGAGGCGTTTACCGCGGGCGAATACAGCAGGCAGGCGCGGGCGGCGCTGCGGGAGATTGCGGGGCGCGGGCGAGTGCCCATTGTGACGGGGGGAACAGGGCTGTATTTGCGGGCGCTGACGGAAGGATTGTTTGCTGGGCCGGTGAGGCAAGAGGATTTGCGCGCGCGGCTGCGGCGGAGTGCGGAGAAGCGTGGGGTTGCGTGGCTGCATCGGGTGCTGGCGCGGCTGGATGCGGCTTCGGCGGCGCGAATTCATGCCAACGATGCGGCGAAGTTGATTCGTGCGATCGAGGTTTGTCTGGCTGGGCGGAAGCCTTTGTCGGAGGTGCTGGCGAGTCCCGAGGTCGCGAAGGATCCGCTGACGGGGTTTCGGTTGCTGCGGATCGGGCTGAATCCGCCACGGCCAGCGTTGTATGAACGATTGAATCGGCGTTGTGCGGAGATGTTTGCTGCGGGCCTGCTCCAGGAAACACGGGCTCTGCTGGCGTGCTACGGACCGATCAAGGCGCTGGACTCGCTTGGCTACCGTCAAGCAGTTTCCGTTCTCATCAAGGGCGTGAGCGAGAAGGTCGCCCTCGCGGAAGCGCAGCAGGGGCATCGGAATTATGCGAAGCGGCAGATGACTTGGTTTCGGCGCGAGCCTGAGGTGCGATGGATCGAAGGATTCGGAGATGAGGCGGAGACGGTTCGCGCGGCGATGGATATGGTGCACAAAGGCTGATGGGTTCGTGCTTTTCCCAGGGCTCAAAAGCGAGACCCTTCGGCTTCGCTCAGGGCAGGCTCTGGGGCACCCATGGTCGTACTGATTGAAGCGATGGGAAAGTCAACCACAGGTCCACTTCGGCTTCGCTCAGGGCAGGTTTTCGACTCCCTGCGCTCCGCTCCGGTCGCTCAGTGACAGGTCGCATCAAGATTCAGGACGACAGGCCTTTCTGGTGGGGCCATTAAACTTGAAGAGGAAGCGCGGCGATCTCTTGCGGGGAGACGCCGGAATGGAGTTTGTTGTGGCAGAGACGAACACAATCTATGACGTGGCGATTATCGGGAGTGGGCCGGCCGGGTATACGGCGGCGATTCGCGGCGGTCAGCTGGGGTTGAAGGTCGCGCTGATCGAAAAGGACGACGTGCTGGGTGGAACGTGTCTCCACGTGGGGTGCATTCCGACGAAGACGCTGTTGTTCAATGCGGAGATTTGGGATCACCTGAAGGACGCGACGGAGTATGGAATCGATAACGTGCCTGCACCGGTGTTGAATTGGGAGAATGTGCTGAAGCGCAAGACCATGATTGTGAACAAGCACACCAAGGGCCTCGATTTTTTGATGAAGAAGAATAAGGTGACGGTGGTGCGGGGGTATGGCAAGTTGACCGGCTCTGCAAAAGATGGTGTGCACACGGTGGAGCTGACAGGTCGGATGGGAAGACGAGCGAGCTGAAGGCGAAGTATGTGATTCTCGCGATCGGGTTCAGAAGCGAAGATGATCTTCGGGCTGAAGCCGGACGATCGCATTCTGACAAATATTGAGATTCTTTCGATTCCGGCGGTGCCGAAGTCGCTGATCGTGATTGGCGCGGGTGCGGTGGGGGTGGAGTTTGCGTCTATTTTTCGCAGCTATGGAACCGAGGTGACGATTGTGGAGTTTCTGCCTCGTCTCATGCCGCCGGAGGACGAAGATATTTCGAAGGAACTGACGCGGGTTTTCAAGAAGCGCGGCATCGATGCCAATACGAGTTGCAAGGTGGAGAAGATCGAGAAGACCGCGGCGGGCGTGAAGGTGACCTGGACGACGGCGAATGGAAAGACAGTGGAGAAGGAAGCGGAGAAGGTGCTGGTGGCGGTGGGACGCGCGCCGCGCACGGAAGGCGTGGGGATTGAGAAGACGAAGATCGAGCTCGATCGCGGATTTGTGAAAGTGAATGAGGCGCAGGAGACGGCGGAACCAGGCGTGTTTGCGATCGGAGATATTGTCGCCGGCTTTCCGCAACTGGCGCATGTGGGCGGGATGAGTGGGATTGTCGCGGTGACGAAGATTGCGGGACGGAAGTACAGGCCGGTGCGGAGAGAGCGAATTCCTGCGTGCACGTATTGCGAGCCGCAGATTGGCTCGGCGGGCTTGACGGAGGCGCAGGCCAAGGAAAAGGGCTACACCGTCAAGGTGGGCAAGTTTCCGTTTGCGGGGAATTCAAAGGCGACGATTGTCAACAGCCACGATGGGTTTGTGAAGATCGTTGCGGATGCAAAGTACGGCGAAATATTGGGCGTGCATATTATCGGGCCTCAGGCGACGGAACTGATCGCTGAAGCCGTGGCCGTGATGGAGCTCGAAGGGACTGTGGATGAATTGATGTTCACGATTCATGCGCACCCTACGCTGAGCGAGGCGATGCTGGACGCGTATGCGGCCGTCGAGGGAATGGCGATCAACGCCTAAACCCCTTGCGCCACCTGCGGTGGGGCTAACTGCCGCCACCTGCGGTGGGGCTAACTGCCGCCACCTGCGGTGGGGCTAACTGCCGCCACCTGCGGTGGGGCTAACTGCCGCCACCTGCGGTGGGGCTAACTGCCGCCACCTGCGGTGGGGCTAACTGCCGCCACCTGCGGTGGGGCTAACTGCCGCCACCTGCGGTGGGGCTAACTGCCGCCACCTGCGGTGGGGCTAACTGCCGCCACCTGCGGTGGGGCTAACTGCCGCCACCTGCGGTGGGGCTAACTGCCGCCACCTGCGGTGGGGCCAACTGCCGCCACCTGCGGTGGGGCCAACTGCCGCCACCTGCGGTGGGGCTAACTGCCGCTTCGCGGCCTTTCCGAATCGCAAGTCGACGAGTCTGAACTGGCAACATTCTTGGTTGCCGGGCAATGCCATCCACAGCCGCTTTCTCGAGCGCCATCAAGCAACATGCAACCAGCGCGTTCGTCTGTGCAACCAACTTCACCAACGACGACGAATCGCGGGTCGTTGGGTGGTCGATCGCCCATCGCTTTCGCGGCGTGTACACAGTTGAATCAAGCCAGGTCGTCCACGAGGCGAGTGGACTTGCCTTGGACCAAAAAGAAAAACTGTGCAAAACGCGTCGCGTAATTTCCCGTCTTGGCACTTTCGTCATTAACGCTCGATTAATTTCTTGAGAAGAGTATGTAAATAGAGCTAGGATTTTCCCTTCTGCATGTCGGGAAGGAGTGTCCTATGAAAGCCGGCTTATCTGGATTGCTCGCAGTTGCTTGCGTGGCGCTGGCGGCTCCCGCGTTGCTGGGCGGCCAAAGTGCCCAGCGGTTGGCGGCTCCCACAGTGGCCCAGCCAAGCAACACCAACCAGCCGACGGACATTGAATCGCTCACGAGGATGGCTGTGGCTGGGAATCCGGTCGCGCAGAACAACCTCGGCTTCTACTACACCTTCGGCAAAGGCGTTCGGCAGAGTTATCAGGAAGCCTTCAAGTGGCTTACGGCGGCGGCCTCTCAAGGCTTTGTTCAGGCCGAGGTTAATCTGGCCGCTTTCTATGAAAAGGGATATGGAGGCAAAGTCGATTTCGAGGAGGCGACGCGCTGGTACCGCGCAGCGGCCGAGCAAGGCAACGCCGTCGCCCAGTGCAAGCTCGGCAACATCTACCACTACGCGCATGGCATCCCGCGCGATGATGCGGCAGCGGCAGGGTGGTATCGCAAGGCCGCAGAGCAAGGAAACGCGGCAGCGGAAAACAACCTCGGCGCCATGTATCACCACGGCATGGGCGTGACCCGGGACTATGCTCAGGCGCTCGATTGGTACCGAAAGGCTGCAGCCCAGGGCCTGGCCGAAGCGGAAAGCAATGTGGGCGTGATCTACGAGGACGGCCTCGGCGTCGAGAAGGACTATTCGAAGGCGGCTGCTTTGTACCGGGAGGCGGCGACGCACGGTGCGACCCGCGGTGAGTTTAATCTCGCGGTCCTGTATTCCTCGGGGCGCGGCGTTCCCCTCGACTATGTAAGTGCCTATCTATGGTTCAGCCGTGCGGCTTCGGCCGGCGACTCATTGGCTACGCGAAATCTCAAGAATCTCGAGACTGTGATGACGCCGCACCAGAAGGAGCAAGCCCAGGAGCGTTTAGCCGATGGACAGGACACCAGTCTCTCGGAGATACAGCCGCATCTCCAATTTGATGCCGATTCGATGAGTCAGAGGTAAGGGGCAGCGCTACAGGTCTGCAGGCTCGCTCGCGTGGTTTCCCACCCAAGCGGAGCTTGGATGGGGCACCCGGCAAAATATAGCTTCTTTGCTGAGGATGACAACTTTGATCGGTTAGGGTTCGTGGTTTCCCACCCAAGCGGAGCTTGGATGGGGCACCCGGCAAAATATAGCTTCTTTGCTGAGGATGACAACTTTGATCGGTTCGGGTTCGTGGTTTCCCACCCAAGCGAAGCTTGGATGGGGCACCCGGCAAAATATAGCTTCTTTGCTGAGGATGACAACTTTGATCGGTTCGGGTTCGTGGTTTCCCACCCAAGCGAAGCTTGGATGGGGCACCCGGCAAAATATAGCTTCTTTGCTGAGGATGACAACTTTGATCGGTTCGGGTTCGTGGTTTCCCACCCAAGCGAAGCTTGGATGGGGCACCCGGCACCCGGCAAAATATAGCTTCTTTGCTGAGGATGACAACTTTGATCGGTTCGGGTTCGTGGTTTCCCACCCAAGCGAAGCTTGGATGGGGCACCCGGCACCCGGCAAAATATAGCTTCTTTGCTGAGGATGACAACTTTGATCGGTTCGGGTTCGTGGTTTCCCACCCAAGCGAAGCTTGGATGGGGCACCCATTCTCTTGCGGATTGACGCTTGCTTTCCGACCCTTGCTGCGCTTGGATGGGGCACCCCAGCTGCAAAAATTCACTACAGTTCGGTTGACTGGCTCGCGACTAATGACTTGGCTTTGGCGAGGAAGTCGGCTAAGGGCATGGAGCCCTGGTCGCCTTTGCCGCGGGTGCGGACGCTGACGGCGTTGGCGGCTTCTTCCTTGTCGCCGAAGACGAGGATGTAGGGGACTTTCTGGTTGGCGAAGTCGCGGATTTTGGCGTTCATTTTTTCGTTGCGGTCGTCGGTTTCTACTCTGAAGCCTGCGGCTTTGAGTTCGGCTTCGAGCTTTTTGGCATAGGCGAGGTGTTTCTCGCTGATGGGGACGAGGCCGATTTGCACGGGCGCGAGCCAGAGGGGGAAGGCACCGGCGTAGTGCTCGATGAGGACGCCGAAGAAGCGCTCCAGAGAGCCGAAGAGGGCACGGTGGACCATGACGGGCTGGTGACGCGCGCCGTCTTCGCCGATGTATTCGAGTTCGAAACGCGCGGGAAGATTGAAGTCGACCTGCACGGTGGAGAGCTGCCAAAGACGGCCAAGGACATCGACGAGCTTGATGTCAATTTTGGGTCCATAGAAGGCAGCTTCACCGGGAATGGTTGTGTATTTGACGTTTCTGCGCTCGAGGGCGTGTTGCAATCCTGTGTTGGCAATTGCCCAGTTTTCGTCGGAGCCCGTGTAGTGGGCGCGGTCGTTGGGATCCCAGGTGGAGAGCTCGACTTTGAATTCGTTAAAGCCGAAGGTCTTGAGGACTACTTCGGCAAAGTCGATGCAGGCTACGACTTCGTCCTCGATTTGCGAGGGCATGCAGAAGATGTGGGCGTCGTCCTGAGTAAAGCCTCGGACGCGGAGCAGGCCGTGCATGGTGCCGGAACGCTCGTAGCGGTAGACGTTGCCGAGTTCGGCGTAGCGCTGGGGCAGGTCGCGATAGCTCTTGGGCGAGTTTTTGTAGATGAGGATGTGGCCGGGGCAGTTCATCGGCTTGAGGCGGTATTCGGCGTCGTCGAGCTCCATCGGCGTATACATGTTGCCGGAGTAGAAGCCTTCGTGGCCGCTGACCTTCCATAGTTCGCGGCGCATGACGTGGGGGGTGTTGACGAGCAGATAGCCGCGGCGGAGGCATTCGTCGCGCATCCAGTCTTCCATGACCTTGCGGATCATGGCGCCTTTGGGATGCCAGAAGATGAGGCCGGCGCCGGCGAGCTCCTGAATGCTGAAGAGGTCGAGCTGCTTTCCAATGAGGCGGTGGTCGCGCTTGGCCGCTTCTTCGAGGCGCGCGAAGTGAGCGTCCATTTCTTTTTGGGAGAAGAAGGCGGTGCCGTAGACGCGCTGGAGCTGGGGATTTTTTTCGTCGCCGAGCCAATACGCGCCGGCAACTTTTGTGACTTTGACGGCCTTGACGCGGCCAGTGGAGGGCACGTGGGGGCCGCGGCAGAAGTCGACGAAGCTGCCGTTGCGATAGAAGCTGACTTGAGAGCCGGGCTCGGTGAACTTGGTGACGAAGTGGGTCTTCATGAAGTCGCCGTCTTTTTCGAACCCTTCCAGGGCTTTTTCTCTTGGAGCAAATTCGTGGGAGAAAGGCTCGTTGCGCGCGACGACTTCGGCCATCTTCTTCTCAATCGCGGCGAGGTCTTCGGGGGTGAAGGGCTTGTCGCGGTAGAAGTCGTAGAAGAAGCCGGAGTCGGTGGCGGGGCCGTGGCCGAGCTTGGTTTCAGGAAAGAGTTCGAGGACCGCGGTGGCGAGGATATGCGCGGCGGAGTGACGCACGACCTTGAGTGCGTCGGGATCGTTTTCTTTCACGAGCTCGAGATGGGTGTCGGCGGTGAGGGGTGTGGAGAGGTCGACGAGGCGCGGGGCGGCAGAATTTTCGGCGGAATACATCGCGGCTTCGGATTCGCCTTCAGGCGACTGGCCGTCGCGGGCAACGTTCGCCGAGTTGGTGGCGGTAACAGGCGTAATTCTCGCGACAACGGAGGCTGCGGCGAGGCGTGGCGAGATGGAGTTGGCGATTTCGAGGGGCGTGGTGCCTTGGGGGACTTCGCGGATGGAGCCGTCGGGGAGGTGGATGGCGATGGATGGCTTGCTCATGTGTGGAGGCGGGTGCTCCCGGTTTCACCGGAGCCGAGGGGAGCACCGCGCAACACTACAGGATAGTAGTCTTTGGCAGTTTGCGTCGAGGAGGCGGCGAGGGCGCAGGCCCCCCGTTGCTTTTTGGATGGATGTTCCAACGCGGCCCTACGGGACGCGAAAAACACGCGGGACGCGGTCCCAGGGTTTCGCTGCGCTCCACCCTGGGCTACTTTCATGGTTTCCCTCCGGGAAACAGAGCCTTGGATTGTCCGGTTCAGTGGCAGCGGACGGGTATCCAGCTTTGGTTCAGACGCGGTCCTAAGGGTTCCGCTGCGCTCCTCCCTGGACTATTTTCGTGGTTTCCCTCCGGGAAACAGAGCGCCCTCGATCATCCGGGTGAATGGCGGGCCACCGCTATCAGAGGGGTAAATCGTCGATGGAATCGGCGTACGGGATCCGCCGTCAGACTCTGCGCGCAGCGAGCAAAGCATCATTCTTGAGGATGCGGCCACCCTCTTCGATGACGTAAAGGTGGTTCACGTCCAAGTCTTTCAGTGTGTCCACGATTCCGGAGGGCCAGCGGATTTCGACCAGGTCGACTTTCTTTGCTTCGGCGAGGCCGAAGTGGATGCGCAGGTCGCTGGCCGAGAAATAGCCGTTGCAGGAGCGGACTTCTTCGATCTGGGCAAGGGGCGCCCCGGGTTTGGCGGTGAGGACCGGTGTTCCGGTCTGGGCGACGACCTTGATACGCGCTCCGATGCCGGTCTTGTTGCTCTTTGTGCCAACGAGGCGGATTTTGATCCAGCTTCGTTTGAAGGTCGAGTCGCAGCGAAGCAGTTGCGGGACGGCATTCACACAATTCACGATTGCATCCATGTCGCCGTCGTTATCGTAGTCACCAATGGCGAAGCCGCGAGCCTTTGCTTCTGCAGTGATGCCGGGGCCACCGATGAGGCTCAGGTCTTCAAACTGACCGTTGCGCAAATTACGGTAGAGATATTTTCTTTCCGCATAGCTTGCATCGACCTGGGTACCGTCGACCTCGGGATAGACGTGGCCGTTGGAGACGAGAATGTCGAGCCAGCCGTCGTTGTCGATGTCGATGAAACTGATGCCCCAGCCGAGGAGGCGTGTGTTGATGCCAAGGCCCGCCTGGTAGGTGCGGTCGTCGAAGGAGCCGTCGCCAAGATTCATAAAGAGGGAGTCGGTGTCGCCGGCGAAGTTGGTTTTGACGATGTCGAGGAGGCCATCGCGGTTGTAATCGCCAATGCTGACGCCCATGCCGGCCTGCGGCTTGCCGTCGGGCGAATACGCGACGCCGGCTTCGATGGCCTGATCCTTGAAGGTGCCGTCTTTCTGGTTGACGTAGTAGGTGGCGGATGTGGAGTCGTTGGCGACGTAGATATTCGGCCAGCCGGTGTTGTCGAGGTCGGCGGCGGCGCAGCTGAGCGCATAGGTTCCCAGGGTGCCGTTCATGCCGGCTTTCGCGCTCACGTCGGTGAAGGTGCCGTCGCCATTGTTGTGATAGAGGATGTTCTTGCCGCCTTCGAGGCCGGGCGGACCGCAGGCGACGACGATGCCTTTGTAGGTGCAGTTTGCGTCTTCGGGCGCGGGCGCGGTTTTTACATCGAAGTCGATGTAGTTGCCGACGAAGAGGTCGAGGTGGCCATCCTTGTCGTAGTCCAAGAAGGCGCAGCCGGAGTTCCAACGCAGACGGTCCTGCAGGAGGCCGGCTTCCTTGGTGACATCGTTGAATGTGCCGTTGCCGTTGTTGCGGAAGAGCGCGTTTTGCCCGTAGTAGCTGACGAAGAGGTCGTTCCAGCCATCGTTGTTGTAATCGCCCACGCAGCAGGCCTGACCCCAGCCACTACGCGCGAGTCCGGCTTTCAACGTGACATCGGTAAATGTGCCGTCGCGGTTGTTTTTGAAGAGATGGCAGACAGGCTCATGACCTTTGGGAAAGCCCTCGAGACGCCATCCGTTGACCAGAAAAATGTCGACCCAGTCGTCGTGGTCGTAGTCGAAGAAAGCCGCGCCGCATCCGGTGGTTTCGAGGAGATATTTGTTGCGGTGCTCGCCGCCGAAGATGGTTTCGATATTGAGACCGGCTTGTTTGGCGACGTCGACAAACTGGATGCCGAGGGGGGTGCCTGTGACCGGCGAAGGTGCGCCTTTGGGCGCGGGACGCACCGGGGCTTCATAGGATTGGCGGGCGCTGCCGGTTGGTTTCTGTGCAGGGGCTTGACCCAAGAGCGGGCGCGCCAAGCTCAAAATATCTTCGAGGGACAACACAACTGCGGTCCGTGACAAGGACTTCAAAAAACCTCGGCGGTTCAAAGGCAAACGGGCCTCTCCTGGTGCGTGCCGCTGTCGGTCGCGACTTCGCTCCAAAAGCCGAGTATAGCTGCAGCACTTCAAGTTCGCGGCACGAGTGAGGTCGTGGCTCGACGTGGTTTTCCTGAAATGCCGCGGGCACGGATGAGAGCGCTTTGGGGCCTTTTAGCTTTCCCACCCATTCCCCAGAAAAGAGGGGAATGGATGGGGCACGGAGGGTTGTTGATGGATGCGCCTTTTCTCCACCTACTACGCCGAGCACGGGGATTTTCACAGGCATCGCTTCCGGCCGATCTTTCTGCAACTTTTTGTATTTTTTGGTGTCGAATTTTTACGGGATCGTTCTATTCTTTTCCCTTGAGGTACGTAGCGGTCCGGAAATCCGCCCCTCGCGGATGGTTCTGGAAGTTGCCTTTACCAGTACTCCCAACAAAAATCGACGGAGTTGCGGTGTGGCGGCAAACATTGTCTATTTCGGGGTGGACACCTGCCACCGGCTTCCGGTGCTGATGCGCGCCGGTTACACGATCGAAAATTGCTGTTCCGCGCTGCAGCTTGAAGCTGTGTTCGATTCCAGCTGTCCTGCTGAAGCCGTGCTGATGACGGATCACGAGGGCAAGCTCCCGCAAGACGCGATCACGTTGACGCGCTCCCGTTCGGTGGCGCCGCTGATCCTGTTTCGGGATTCGAACCATTCGTACGCCGAATCCGCTTTCGACCTGGTCGTCCCCAGCCTTACGCCTCCGGTGGAATGGCTTCAACAGATAGCCGTTCTCCTCGAAGAGAGCCGCATGCTGCGGTCAAAATCCGCACTGCTGCGTGCCGAGTCGCGGATGTTGCAGCATGAGGCGATTCTGCTGCAGCGGGATGCTGCGGAGCCGCGGGAAAAATCGCGGCTGGAGCGGGCTCGATCAGCCCACGAAAGCGCCCCTTACCGGAACCCCTTCGCGGGAGAATAGGCAGTTCCAATCTGAGATAAAGCCTATTTGTTTTCAGGTAGTTGTGGCGCTATCCCCAAGGGGGTCATCGAGTCTCACCCAGGTGGCCTATCGGCCTCCCACTATCGGTCGCCGGTTGACCTCAGAGTGTGATTGTTGACCCTTCTGGGCGGGTCTACACTTCGAGTCAATCAAGCGAAAGATTCTGGCAAGCGAAAGATTCAGGCAAGCGAAAGATTCTGGGCCAAGCGAGACACGGGCTGAACGAATCGGGGAGAGGCACCATGATCGAGATGAAGAACCTGGACTATTACGAGTTTCTGCAGATCAGCCCGAATGCCGATTCCGACACCGTTCATCGTGTGTATCGGTTCCTGGCGGCCCGCTTCCATCCGGACAATCCGGTGTCGGGCGATCCGGAAAAGTTCTTCATGTTGAAGACGGCCTATGACGTTCTTTCGGATTCAGACAAGCGCGCGGAATACGATGTGAGCCGTCAGGGTGACGAGGCCGATGAGACGCCTTTGTCCTCGAGCGTTGATTTCATGGATCAGTTTGAAGGCGAGCAGAATCGCCGCCTGGCGGTGCTTGCGGTGCTCTATTACCGCCGCCGCAATCATCCGCACAACCCTGAAGTGAGTCTGCCTGAGATCGAGAAGCAGATGGGCTTTCCGCGCGACTACCTGGACTTTACGACCTGGTACTTGCTGCGGAAGGGGTACATTACGCGCGCCGACAACTCCGATTTTACGCTGACCGCTGACGGGGTGGATTTTGTCGAGACGCAGCGCGTGAATATGCCGGTCTTGAACAAGATGCTGACGAACGGAGCCACTGTTGCAAGCTCTTCAAAGCACGACGATTTGGAGACGGACGGAGTACATAGAGAGGGAGCAGGCCGGCGCACCATTATTCTGCCCGACATGTCAGTTCACACCGATCGCCGCACGGGTCGACCGGACCTGCGCGAGGACCGGACCGAACGACGGGCCACGCTTCGTCTGACCGACTAGGAACCTTTTCCAGATTTGCTCTCCGCGGTTGAGCGAACCTATGCAACCGCGGAATTCGCGCCATGCCGGCTGGGACCCCCGATTGCAAGAGGCACAATCAGGGGGTCCCAGCCGGCGAGCGCTTTTTGTGGTGTTGTCTTTGGATGGGTGCGGTTCGAGCGATAGAGCAAGCCCGGTCAAACCTGCATGACTTCGGCTTCCTTTTTGCGGGATAGCTCTTCCATGCGGAGAATCTCGTCGTTGGTCATTTTCTGCACTTCTTCGAGGGCGCGCTTCTCTTCGTCTTCGCTGATTTTCTTTTCCTTGGCCAGCTTCTTGAGGGCGTCGTTGCCATCGCGACGGACATTGCGGATTGCGGTGCGGTGCTCTTCGAGCACCTTATTCAGGTGCTTGACCACGTCACGGCGGCGCTCCTCGGTCATGGGCGGGACGGGAACGCGGACGACTTTGCCGTCGGAGATGGGGTTGAAGCCAAGATCGGAGCTCTGGATGGCTTTTTCGATCTCCTTCAGACTGGTTGGATCCCAGGGCGATATCAAAATCATTTGCGGCTCGGGCGCCGAGACCTGGGCCATCTGACTGATTGGTGTCGGCGTGCCGTAGTAGTCCACTCGCAACTGGTCGAGCATATGCACGCTTGCTCGCCCGGTGCGGGTTGCGGCGAGGTTCCCCTGGAAGCCGCTGACTGCCTGGTCCATACGCCGCTTCAAGTCGGCTGCGAGATCTTTGAGCGCCGGGTTGCCGGCCATGATTGAGACTGCCATCGTTCTCCTCGTTCGGTCCAAAACAATATAGTACGGCGTTTTTCCGGGTTGAGGGGTTCTCCGGTTGGTGCAAAGGGAGGGCCTATCGGGTTGGTGGACTCTTCGCTCAGAAAAGAGAGCGAGCTGGCGGGATTCTGGGACTCTTCGGTAACTGGGAAATCCTCGGAATTAGCATTTTTTCGGACTTTGGGAAGCTGCCGTTTTCCATGCCGGAACGTCCTTTGAGTGTCCTGGTCCTGGGGTTGCGGCTCCCGCCGCCGCCGCGGGGAGGCGGTTTTGGCATGACTCTGCGTTGGACAAAGTGGTCGTGGTTGGCCTTTACCGGCGGGCTGGTTGTGGCCTTGCTGGCGTGGATCCTGTTTGCGCCGGAGATCCGGGCGTTGCATCAGTAGAACTTTTGACCGCTTCCTTCTGTCTATTCAACTCTGTGCTTTTCCAGGTCTCAAGATCGAGTACCTCGAACCACCGAATTACGACCTGAGCGCGGAGACATCCGATCTGGGTTACCCGTGCTGATTGAGGCTTCGCGGACGGGTTGATTTGGGTTCGAGGTTTCCCACCCATTCCCCAGAAAAAAGGGGAATGGATGGGGCACGGAGGGTTGTGCCGATTGGGGCATCGCGCACGGGTTGATTTGGGTTGGTGGTTTCCCACCCTTGCTGCGCAAGGATGGGGCACCCATGCTCGCGGTGATTGATGCACTGCCGAAGGTCCGTCGGTGACGGGAAAGAACTCCAGGCTACTGTTGTTGTTGTGGTGTTTCGAGGGAGGCGGCTTGCTCGTGGGCGTGGTAGCTGGAGCGGACGAGAGGGCCGGACTCTACGTGGCGGAAGCCCATCTTGAGAGCTTCGGTCTTTAGCTCCGCAAATTCGCGTGGCGTGTACAAGCGCGCCATGGGGAGATGGTCGCGGGAGGGACGAAGGTATTGGCCGATGGTGAGGATGTCGCACTGGACGGCGGCGAGATCGTGGAAGACCTGGAACAATTCGTGCGTCTCTTCGCCGAGGCCTACCATCACACCGGACTTTGTGGGCCCTTCGGGGTTCAACTTTTTGGAGTAGCGCAAGAGCTCGAGGCTTCGCTCGTAGCGGGCACCTGAACGGACCACGCGATAGAGGCGCGGCACGGTCTCCGTGTTGTGGTTGAGGACTTCGGGGCGGGCTTCGACCACGATTCGAATCGCTTCCTTATTTCCTTGAAAATCGGGAATCAGCACTTCGATGCGGCAGCTGGGGGCCTGGCGGCGGATCTCGTCGATGACGGAGGCGAAGATGCGGGCCCCGCCAACAAGGTCGTCGTCGCGATTCACGCTGGTGACCACTGCGTGGAGCAGTCCTAACTCCGCTACTGCTTCGCCGATCCTCCGCGGCTCGTCGAGATCGATGGGGTCGGGGCGGCCTTTGGGCACGGCGCAAAAGCCGCAACGGCGCGTGCAGAGGTTGCCGAGCATCATGAAAGTGGCCGTTTTGTGTTGCCAGCACTCACCGATGTTGGGACAATGCGCGCTTTCGCAGACGGTGTGCAGACCGAGGGAGCGCGCGAGGCGCTTGAGGTCGTGGTAGTTTTCGCCCATGGGGGCGCGCGTTTTCAACCATTCCGGCTTGGGCGCGGGGGCTTTGCGCACGGACTCGATCTGGACCAGTTCCATCAGGCTTTATTGTAGCGGGCGGCGATGTACGCGAGGGCGTCCGTATGCGCAGGAGTAGAATCCTGCCCGAGGGGAGACTCACTTGAAGCCTCTGTTGCTTATTTCTGTCGTGTGTCTTGCGGTGGGTCTTGGACTGGTGTTCGGGTATGGCAGTGGGAGCACCGGCATGACGTTTGGAAATTCGTTGGCGGCGGCTTCTGTTCACATATACATCACCACGGCTGGCGTTCCCGCTCTCCTAGGGGTTCTGCTCACGTCTGCAGGCGCGTTTCTGCTTTTCATCGCGTGGATTTTCGCGATATTCGGCGGGCCGGCGCGTTGAACCTGCGCCGAGAGGCCTCGACGAATGTCCGGCGCTGGGCGAGATTGGCAAGGGGCCGCAAGGTGTCCACGGAACGAATGAGACTCGTATGACCATGGTCATTTGACTATGGTCATGTTATGTTCGATCTATGACCGGGGTGAAGCCGTGAAGACCATCGCAGCGGGCGAATTCAAGGCCAAGTGTCTCGCGGTGATCGAACAGGTGAAGATGTCGGGAGAGCCCGTTCTAATCACCAAACGGGGGAAGCCTGTTGCCCGGCTTACGTCGCTGGATGAATTACGGCCGGAGAAGAGATCGATTTTGGGCCGGCTCAAACATCTGGGCGTCCTCCACGGGAATATCGTGGCCTCTGAATTCTCGGATGCGGAATGGGAGCGGATGGCCGCCGAACGGTGGCCGCAGGGGAAGAAGCAACGGAAGTGATCCTCCTCGATACTCACTGTGCGTTGTGGATTGCGTTGGCTCCGGAAAAATTATCGACGAAAGCGCGCAGCCGTATTCGAAAAGCGGAGAACTCCGGTGAGGCGCTGGCAATATCTTCGATGACGCTTTGGGAGATCGCACAAAAGAGCGCGCGCAAGCAATTGGAACTCTTCGTATCGTGCAGTCAGTTCCTGGCGGAGATGGAAAAGGACCTGGTAGTCCTTCCGGTGAACCGCGCGGTGGTGCTGCACGCGTCGGGTCTTGCCGATTCGTTTCCCAAAGATCCGATGGATCGCCTCATTGTGGGCACGGCGCTGGCGAATGACCTCACGCTGATTACTGCAGACGAGAGGATTCAGCGAGCGGCTGCATGCAAGCTGCTCTGGTAGATTCTGACGCGACTCAGCGCAGCTTTTCGCGCACTTCGGCGCGGACCAGGTAGAGGAAGAAAACCAGATTCAGCAGACCCTGCACGAGCGCGGGGGCTTCGCGCTGTGCGCCGAAGATCCAGAGGTTGTAGCAGGCGAGAAGAAAGACGGCGGCCAGTGCGGCGGCCCAAGCCCAGCGCAACAGGAGAACGAGGCCTGCGCTGGCGGTCAAGAACGCCGCGGCCAGGAGCAGAAAGATTGCGGGGTAATGGCGCCCGACTACGCCCAAGATAATGACGCCGGCGAGGACGAGGAGATAGAGGCCGATGGCGAGAAGGCCCGGCAGCGGGGCCCAATCGCGCTGCGCTGGTTGAACACGCCTGTCGGTGAGGTTTCTGGGGAGGTGGTCTGGGAGGTTGTTCGACGAATTGTCCAGAGGCGCTTTGGCGGGTTTTTCGTTGTCACTGCGTGTTTCTTCGCTCATAGGGTGTGCAGATACGCCAGCAGATCCTGAAGCTCTGGATCGTCCAAACGCGTCGCGGGCATTTCGCCGCGGCCACGTAGAATTACGGCTGTCAGGCGCTCATCGGTTGGCGGTGCGCCTGAGGGCATCGCCTTGATCTTTGTGATGGCCTGCAGTCCCGGTCCGTGCAACCCCGCGGTGGTGGTGGGATAGTGGCAGCGGGCGCAGCTTTTCTGGAAGACCTGCGCGCCTCGCGCTTCCTCCGGTGTCCACTCGGAGGAAGGTTTTGAGGGCGGCAGGGAGCGGCAACCGGCCAGGCCGAGCACGGCGCTTAGAGCGCAAACCGCTAGCGGCGTGACGATTCTCGACGTCTGCATTTGATTTCATGATACCCGGTCGCCACCACGAAGTTCGCCACTTTGCGTTTACTGCGTGAGCTTATATACCCGCAGCCGGTGCCCATCCGGATCGAGCCCAACAAATGTATAGCCAAACTCCATCCGCGTGGGCCTCTGCGCAATCACGATGCCCTCTCCCGTCCATTGCGCAAAGCGCTCGTCTACCTCCGCATCGCTCGCTTCGGCAAACACAAGTTCCATCGATCCTGGCGCGCCCTCGGCTCCCGGTTGCACCTCGTCGCGCTTCCAGAAACCGATCTTCAATCCGCCTTGAAGTACAAACATCGAGTATCCCGGGGATTTTTCGACCGGCTTCGTCTTCAGAATGGGTTCGTAGTAATTCGCGCTGCGGATTGGGTCCGCCACATACAGCAGAACGAAATTTGGATTCGCCATTGCAATTTCTCCTTCGTTTGAAATCTGTGTCCAGGTTGGCCACACACGAAGGCTATAGGCGGCTTGTGTCAGATTCTGTCAGTAGTGCGCGGCTTGGCCAGCAGCTCCACAGTCGAAGGTGGAACACCGTGCTGCATCTGCCACTCCTTGAGCAAGGTGCGGCGGCTGCGCGGATAATGCTCCTCGGTCAGAGTGAACTCGCGAATGCGATCGGCGCGGAAATGGCGATAACCCTGCCGCAGTTCGCACCACGCCGCCAAAATTAACGCGCGATCGAAATAAGCCAGCGCAAACGGCCATACCGTGCGCCTTGTCTCCTCGTCGGCCAAATCCACATAGCGGAGGCTGAGCTTGCTTTCCGTGCGAATAGCCTTGCGCAGGGTCGCAAGTTCGCGAGCCCGCATTGGCTCATCGCGCGCCGGACCAACGAGCAGGCCCGACGACTCCATCTCGCGCCGCAGCTCCGCAGGCAAAACAGCATCCACCTTCGCGAGCAGATTTGCCGCGGCAGAGTGCAGGTCGGGATCGCCGTTCCGCAGCACCCAGCGCGAGCCCAGCACCAACGCCTCAATCTCTTCCTGCGTGAGCATCAGCGGGGGCAGCATGAATCCGGGCCGCAGAAGATAACCCACGCCCGGCGAGCCATCGATGTGCGCTCCCTGGTTTTGCAGCGCCGCGATATCCCGATACAGAGTGCGCAGACTGATGCCTGCGTCCTCGGCCAGCGTCGCCCCGCTCACCGGATAGCGATGACGCCGCAGCATCTGCATCAAGCGAAGAAGCCGTTCGGCACGCGACATACCCCGATTCTCCTCGCGTATCGCCGGTTTCGTCCACTGCAGGTTTCGTAGCGGACCTTTTGGCTGCCGCCGGTCTCGCAGCCCGCTTGTGCTCGAACTGCGCAATCGCATTGCGGGCAAGCGCGTGTAAGATTTGGTGGTCTGGTTTGGTGATCGAGTTTGGTGGTCAAGTTTGGTGGTCAAGGAGGATTGTTCCAGACATGCGTTTCGCACGGTCGCTAGTCTCCATACTGTTTCTTTCCGCTCTCTCCTGCCCGGCTCAAACCGCGGTTCGCCCGGCCTCTGCTCTGCCCATCGCCAACCCCGAATCCGTCGGCTTCTCCACCCAGCGCCTCGATAATCTGCATGCGCTGATCCAGGGAGAGATTGACAACAAGCAACTGGCGGGCGCGATCACGCTTTTGGCGCGTCACGGGAAGATTGTGGACTATCGCACCTATGGGATGCGCGATATGTCCACGGGCGCGGCGATGACGAAGGACACGATCTTCCGCGACTACTCGATGACCAAGCCGGTGACGGGCGTGGCGATGATGATTCTCTACGAGGAAGGCAAGTGGCTGCCTACCGATCCCATTGCGAAATACGTTCCGGAGTTCGCGCACCTCAAGGTCTTTAAGGGCGTGGATGCGGACGGGAAGATGATCCTGGTCGATCCAGACCACGCGCCGACGATGCGCGAATTGATGTCGCATTCGGCCGGCTTCTCGTATGGCAATGGCAATTCGCCGGTGGACGCGATGTACAAGGATCTGAAGCCGACGCAGTCGGCGAATCTGCAGGAGATGATCGACAAGCTGGCGAAGATTCCGCTGAACTACCAGCCGGGAAAAGGATGGACGTATTCGGTCTCGATGGATATCGAGGGGTACATTGTCGAGAAACTTTCAGGACAAACGCTGCCGGACTTTATGCGGGATCATATTTTTACTCCGCTAGGAATGAGGGATGCGGGGTTCTTTGTTCCGGACGAGAAGCGGACGCGCTTTGCGACGAATTATCGCGACGATCCGCAGGGGCAACTGGTGCCGAGCGCTACTACGGGAGGCGCGCCGACCGACTATGCCACGCAGCCGACGATGGCTTCGGGCGGTGGAGGGCTGGTTTCGACGATTGAAGACTATTACCGGTTCGCGCAGATGCTGGCGAACGGCGGCCAGCTTGATGGCAAGCGCATCCTGTCACCGGCCACTGTGAAGCTGATGACGTCGAATCATTTGCCTGCAGAGATTCTCACGGGGCAATTCGGCATTGGGCAACACATCATGCGGCCCGGATTCGGGTATGGCTTTAACTGCGCTGTGGTCTTTGACCCGCCGGAGGCGAACCTGCCCGATGGCAAGGGCACCTTCTTCTGGGATGGCGCGGCGGGCACGTGGTTCTGGGTCGATCCCACAAACGATGTTGTCTTTGTGGGGATGATTCAGCGGATGACGAGCCCCGACAATCATGCTCTGCTTTACCGCAGTCATGCGACTGTCTATGGAGCGCTGGTGGATCCGTCGAAGTAAGAATGGGCGTGATTCACTGAATCGATTCGATCTGTCGGATGACGGGTATGGCCGACGCCGACTTTATCCTTCGAGGTAGGGGGATTTGCATCCAATAGGTGTGACGCAAATTCAGAGATCCCGAGCGCCTGAGGATTCCTATATTTGGGTATAAAAAATGCCTTCACTTCGATCAAAGGCGCGGTTGCGCGCGTATGCCACTGATGGACCCTCGCCCTCTTCGATAGAATCGGTTCCCATGGGAACTGCTTCGATTCGCGAGGACTGGGAAGGGCGCAGTGTGGATGGAAAATTTGCCCTTCTGGAATGGCTCGGCGGCTCTGCGGATAGCGGTGTCTTTCTCACCGTTCTGGGCGGGGTGCAGCGGGCCGCGATCAAGCTCATTCCAGCCGGGGACGTAGATGCGGATGCCTACCTGGCGCAATGGGAGAAGGCCAAAGCTCTATCGCACGTCCACCTGATGCGGGTGCTGGAAGCGGGCCGTTGTGCGGTGGAAGGCACCGACGTGTTGTATGTGGTGACGGAACATGCTGAAAAAGTTCTGTCAAAGTTTCTTTCGGAGAAGCCGCTGCAGGCGCACGAGGCGCGCAATATTTTCACACCCGTTCTAGAGGCGCTCTCGTATCTTCACGAAAATGGGATCGTCCACGGCCACATCAAGCCATCGAACATCCTGGTATCCGGCGGCGAGTTAAAGGTTTCGGTGGATAATTTCCTGGTTGCGGACGGGGTGCCCAGGCCGCCCAGGAAGCCGGGCATCTACGATGCGCCGGAGGTGGCGGCGGGGATGATGGTTGCGGCCGCGGACGTGTGGTCGGTGGGGATTTCACTGGTGGAGGCTCTGACGCAACGTCCGCCTTCGCGGGACGCTGCGGCGGGGGATGTGCCGCTTGTGCCGGAGACTCTACCCCCACCCTTTCTGGAAATTGTGCCGGAATGTCTTCGGCCGAATCCGGCGGAGCGGTGCTCGATTGCGGATATCCAGAGCCGGCTTGTGGCCCCCATTGAGTCTCAACCGGTGGCACAGACCGAAGGGCGCGGTGGGTCGCGCGCTGGGGACCGGAGTGAGATGGGGACCGGGTGGACAAGCGCGAGGGGGCCAGGCACCAGGGGTTTTGGTCGCAAGGTATCCACGCCTGTGTTTGAGGAACAAGCCGTCGCGGCCAAGGAGCCCGCTCCGGCTGTACAGCCAGTGGGCCGCTGGGAAGCAGATGACGAGCCGGCTCCGCTTCCAACGCTGTTCGAAGATTATGAGGAAACGAGCCGGTCCAGATTGCCGCAGATATCGATTTTGATTGGCGCTCTTGTGCTGCTGGCAGTGGTCGCATTTGTGTTGTTGCGTCGGAACGATTTCAAAATTCCGTGGCCGTTTCAAAATCAAAGCACGCCGAGCCAGCAGGCTGCGCAGCCGGAGGCGCCGGCGGTCCCATCCGGGGAGGCGAGCGCGTCAGGGAATACATCGTCGGAGAGCCAGCCTCAAGTTCCGGCTGCTTCGCCTTCGCCGGGCGGGACGGGAAGCACAGCGGCAACGGGCGGATCTGCTCCGGAACAACAGCCGGTGTCGGCCTCGGCGGGTGCAGCTCCAAGCGCGGCGGCCTCACCCGTTCCCAAACAGCCAGCTCCTGCAGCTCCATCGAGCTCAACTCGCACCGCACCTGCTGGGGAGGTCAAGCCGCAAACCCCATTACCGTCGCCGGCGGCGAGCGAGGCGACAACGGAGGGCGCGGTGGCGAGTCGCGTTTTGCCCAACGTGTCGCACAGCGCGATTGATAGCATGCATGGGCCGGTGGTGGTGGAGACGCGCGTTGTCGTGGATCGAACCGGCGCGGTTTCGAAAGCTGAATATATTACGCAAGGACCTGGGAATTATTTCGCACGCATCTCGTTGCGCGCCGCGGAGTCGTGGAAGTTCACGCCGCCGCAGACACATGGGCATCCTGAGCCGAGCGTATGGACACTGCGATTTTATTTCACGCGCGGAAAGACCGAAGTGAGCGCGACGGAAGAAGAGCGTTAGAACAATTCAGGCCTGGCCGTAAACGGTGGTAGTGAGGGTTGAGGTTTCCCACCCTTTCCGCCCGAGACCAAAAAGCAGGTCCTTCGACTACGCTCCGAGCGGGCTTTCGACCCCCCTTCGGATGGGGAGGTTCGTTGCTTTCCCAGGTCTCAAAAGCGAGACCTGGGGCACCCATGGTCGTGCTGGTTGGAGCTTCGCGAAAAGCAGGTCCCTCCACTCGCTGCGCTCGCTCAGGATGACAGGAGGGGGCACGGTGGGTTGGGCGGATTGCAGGACGGCTCGATCAGCTGGGATGACTGCCGACGTTTTTAGAGCGAACGTTCGTTCTACGCCGTTCGTTTTACGCTTTTAGCGCCAGCGGAAGATGCGCAGCGAGATGAGAAAGGGAATTACCAGCCACGCTGTGAGAATGCCCATGGGCGCGGCCAATTGCGAAAGATTCATCCCTTGGAGCATGTTGCCGCGCAGCGCATCGATGGCCGCAGTCAGGGGCAATGCCTGCACGACAGGCTGAATGAATTTCGGAAATCGCGTGGCAGAGAAGAAGATTCCAGAAAGTATCCACATCGGAAGCATGGCAAGATTCATCAGCCCCGATACGGCTTCCGTCGTCTTCGCGCGGGAGGCAATCAGCAAACCAAGCGATGAAAGCGACAGCGATGTCAGGACGCAGAGAAGCCCCAGCTGCCAAAGCGAGCCGCGGAACGGGACACCGAAAACAAGCTTCGAGAATCCAAGAAACGCGAGTACTTCAATCACCAGCAGCACCAGCCGCGTAAGCAGGAACGAGGCCAGATATTGCCAGCGCGGCATGGGCGAGGCTACATACCGCTTGAGAAGTTTTTTCTGGCGTGCCTCGACGATGGAAAAGCCGAGGCCCCAGATTGCAGAACCCATCAGGTTCATTCCGAGGAGGCCGGGGACAACGAAGTCGATGTAGCGCGCGCCGGTCTCGTGGATGAGGTCATCGGAAGCAGGCAAGGCTTCTTTCTGTCCCGCCGATTTTTGAATTGTGCGATCGGCGAGAAGCCGGGCAACGCGCGCGTCGGGATTGGTGTCGTCGTATTTGTAGGAAACTCCGCCGTCTTTTTGAATTGCTAGCAGGACGATGCGGCCGATTGCGAGCTCATGCGCGCCTTCCGATTCGTCCATTAGGGAAGCCGTCAGGCCCTTGTCGCTGTTGAGCGCCTGCGCCAGTTGCGTGTTTGTCGCGCCTACCTGGAGGACGTCGGCGGGACGGTTGCGAAAAGCGATGCCTAGCCCCACGGCCAACAGAATGGGAAAGACGAATACCCAGAACAGCGCCTCGGGTTCGCGCAGGAACAGGCGGAAACGCGTGCTGGTGAGCTGATAAAGAGAACTCTCGGACAGGCTACTCATCGCGCAGATTCCTTCCTGTCAGTCCGACGAAGACATCTTCAAGCGTGGCGGAGTGGGTACGGAATTCGCTTGGCTTGAGGCCCATTTCGGCGAGGGATGAAAAGATGCGTGGTACGGTGGTGTGCAGTTCCACGACGGAAAGCTGATGCAGTCCGGCGTCGACACGATGGCCCTGAACGCCGGGAATCGCGGTGAGGGCGTGAGCGTTGACGGAATCGCTCTCCGTATCCTGCACGTGAATTGCAAACTCGACTACATGATCTCCACCGATGGAGGCGATCAGTTGCTGTGGCGTTCCGAGGGCGATGATTTTTCCGTGGTCCATGATGGCGACGCGATCGCACAGGTGCTCGGCTTCGTCCATGTAGTGCGTGGTTAGAATGATCGTTCTACCGGCGCTGCGGAGTTGGTCCACGAGGTCCCAGAGATGGCGTCGCGCTTGAGGATCGAGGCCGGTTGTCGGCTCGTCGAGAAAGAGGAGATCGGGATCGCCTACCAATGCGCAGGCCATGGCGAGGCGCTGCTTCTGTCCACCGGACAAAGTGCCGATGCGTGCGCGGCGCTTCTCTTCGAGTTGGGCCATGCGGATGGTTTCTTCGACCGAAATGCCGCGCTGGAAGAAGCTGCGGAACAAGCGAAGGATTTCCTCTACGGTCAGCTTTTCGGGGAATTGTGTTTCCTGGAGTTGGACACCGATGCGCTGGCGCAAGGCGGCGGCCGAAGATTGCCAGTCCAAGCCGAGGAGATGCACGGCGCCCCCATCCGGTGTGGTGAGGCCTTCACAGATTTCGATGGTGGTGGTTTTACCGGCGCCGTTTGGTCCCAGCAGGCCGAAACACTCGCCTCGTTGCACCTCGAGGTCGATGCCATCGACGGCGACAACATCGGCAAAGGCCTTGCGAAGGCCGCTGAGGGAAAGGGCGGGACCATTCAGTGCATCTTTCGGCAATGGAGATGGGTCCAGGCTCGGGCGGGTCACAACGATTCTCCTCGGATCAGCGTAACGCAACAGCGACACCAGTTCGGCGCACACTTGGTGAATTTTCCGGCACGGCTTCCCTGGGTTTTCGCCAAGGTCGGACGCTTGCGATCGCGAACTTTATTCAGTGGCGGCGATTGCTTCGCAGATTCGTTCCACGGCTGTGGACTCAGCGTTGCTTCCCGGCCTGTGTCCGTTGACCATCACGGAAAACACCAGCATTCTTCCGCTGGCTGCGGTGAGGTAGCCCGAGAGGGCGACTGCTTCATTCAGCGTACCGGTCTTGGCCCACAGCTTGCCTTTCAGGGGCGAATTCCGGAATCGATTGGTGAGCGTGCCGTCTACTCCGGCCACGGGGAGCGTGTTTCGAAACGCCGTACCCCACGCCTGACGCGCGGCATACGCGAGCAGGCGTGTGTTGGCGCGTGGAGCGATGCGATCATCCATGCTCATGCCTGAGCCATCGTAGAAAAAGAAGTCCTGGTCGCTGATGCCGGCGTCCACCAGGAACTGGCGCACGACGCGGGCGCCCTGCGCCAGGCTGCCGTCTTTCGCGAACACCTTGCCGAGGAGGCGCAGCAAAAGTTCCGCGTGCAGGTTCTGGCTGATCTTATTGGTTACAGTGATGTCTTCGGCGACCGGAACCGAGATGTGGGTTGCGAGGACGCGACGAGCGGTGATGGGAGCGACCGCGTTGGTGAGATCGGTGCGTGCGAGCCGGAGCGGTTCGGCGCGTTCGCCCACAAAATCGCCGGCACCATTCGAATCGCGATGGGCGGCTACCGCCGATCCGGTGACGGAGATTCCACGCATGAGCAGAGCCTGTTTGAAAGCGGCGGCGGTAAACTCGGCGGGCTCTTCGACGGCCAGCTCGGTCTGAAATCCCGCCGGGGGCGCAGTGCCCCACGCGCGCACCAGCATGCTCCCGGGCATGCGCTGCAGTCCCGGATGCGGCGTTTCGCCGGGCGCGGCAATGGTCATGCTGTTTTCGAGTGTGTAGTACTCGATGCTTGGGTTCCAGTCAGCGGCCACGCCAGAGGGCGTCGATGCATCGGCCATCACGCGCAGTTCGGTCATGTTCTCGTTAAAGCTGAGAGCCGAGGCAGGTGCGCCGTAGGCCCATTGCAAGTCGTCCCAACCCCACGCGGTGCCGTAGGGCTCATTGAGAAAAAAGCTGTCGTCGCCAACGACGTTGCCTTCGATCGTGCGCACGCCCGCCTGCTCTATCTGCTCGGCCAGCAGTTCCAGAACCGTCATGGAGTTCGGCTTTGGGGGTGCCTGGGGAGCGGCGGTTGTTGCGGGGGGATTTGCAGCCGGCGGCGCTTTGACTGCGGGAGAGGCGGCACCGGGCGCGTTTTTTTGCGCGGGATTCGGAGGAGGCGGCTGGTAGGGATACTTCTGCGCGCTGAGCGTCGGATCGCCTACGCCCATGAGCATGAGGTCGCCATGCAGCACGCCCGCGGCATCTACATCGCCGGTGGCGACCACGTTGGTGGTCCACGTAAATGTATCGACAGGCAGGAGGGCGAAGGCGGCGGCGGTGGTTGTGAGCTTGGCGTTGGACGCGGGCGTGAAGAGCCGCCCTTCATTCAGGCCATAGAGGGGCTGGCCATCGAGGGTCGCGACGCTGATGCCGAACTGGGCATGGCTTAGCGCTGGTTCAGAGAGGATCGCTTGAATGCGTTCCGCGATCAGACCGCGCGCGGGGGCCGCATGCGCGGACGCAGGCTTTGACGGCCGCTGCGCATGATGCGTCTGCGCCGGGAGGCCGTTCGAGAAGAATAGAGAAGCAGCAAGAATGAAGCAAACGGCGCGCGGGCTTGCCATGGCCGGAGTTTAGCAGGAGAGATTCAAGATGAGCACGGCTGGGGATGCCGCTGCTGTCCCCTAGAATGGGGAGTCGCGGGGCGATCGCTTGGTTTTGCCGAATCCAAATTACTCTCGGACTCTCTGCGCTTGGCGGCTGCGCACGCGCACGTTGGCGCTTGGCGGGCGCACGTTCGTCATGGGCGTTGTCAATATTACGCCGGATTCCTTCAGCGATGGAGGGCTTTTTCTCGATCCTGAAGCTGCGGTGGCGCATGGGGTACGGCTGCTGGACGAAGGCGCCGATTTGCTGGACCTGGGCGGGGAGAGTACGCGTCCAGGGTCGCGGGCAGGCGGGGCGCACGGATCGGAATTCGCTCCTGCGGTCGGCGCAGAGGAAGAGCAGGGGCGGCTCTTGCCGGTGATTGAAGGCATCCTGAGGGTTCGGCCTGATGCGGTGCTGTCGGTGGATACGTACAAGGCGGCTACAGCGCGGGCGGCGCTGGATGCGGGTGCGGAAGTTATCAATGACGTCAGCGGTTTTACGTGGGATGGGGAGTTGGCGGGCATTTGTGCAGAGGCGCGGTGCGGGGTGGTGTTGATGCATACGCGGGGACGACCGGAGGAATGGCGGACGCAGGCGCGGCTTGACGGCGATGCGCTGATCGACTTGGTGCGATTGGGGCTGGCTACCAGCGTCGCGACTGCTGCCGGCGCGGGTATTGCGTCTGAGGCGATCGTCCTTGATCCAGGATATGGTTTTGGGAAACGCTTCGACGAGAATTTTTCTCTCCTTGCGCGACAGGGCGAGGTGCTTTCGTTGGGGCGGCCGCTGCTTGCGGGGCTCAGCCGGAAATCTTTTTTGGGACATGCGCTGGCCCCGCTGTTTGGTGGCAAGAGTGCGCCTGTGGATGCACGTGAGACCGCGAGTGTTGCCGCGATGATTGCCGCCATTCTGCGGGGGGCTTCGATCGTGCGGGTGCACGATGTGCGACGCGCGGTGGAAGCGGCGCGGATTGCGGATGGGGTGCTGGATGCGGATTAGGCTAGCGCGGTTCCGATCAGCTGATTTCGGACTTTTTTTGTAGTTTCCCACCCTAGCGAAGCTAGGATGGGGCACCCATGTTCGTGGGGATTGATGCTTCGCGGAGTGACGGGGTTGGGTTCGTGCTTTCCCACCCTTTCGCCAATAAAGAGGCGAAAGGATGGGGCACGGCGGTTCGTGGGGATTGATGCTTCGCGAAGTGACGGGGTTGGGTTCGTGCTTTCCCACCCTTTCGCCAATAAAGAGGCGGAAGGATGGGACACGGCGGTTCGTGGGGATTGATGCTTCGCGGAGTGGACACTAGCGGGCGGACATCGCGTGAAGTTTCAGGACAGTGTTCCAGTTGCGGGCTGTCGCCGTCACGCCCAGGGCGCGGTCTACGGTTTGTGCGGTGAATTTGCTGTCGGCTGCGCCATCGGGCAGGTGCAGGTAAAGGGTGTCGCCGGAAAGATGATAGCGATCGCGGCGCGCCGGGTACTTTGCGATGACCTGCTCGAGGGCTGCGGTGTTGGTTGCCGGTGGAGGAGCGGAGAGGAAGACTGCGTGGACCCTGGCGCCGTCGGCCGCGGCTTCGGCGGCGAAGGGATTGGCCGCGATTACGCGTTCGAGCTCGGCGTGAGTGCGGACGATGACGGGAACCGGCGCGCCCATGTACTTTGCCAGAGAGGCGGCGACGGATTTGGCGAGTGCTGGCGCGGAACACTTCGCGTCCACTACCGCATTGCCGCTCTGAATGTAGGTTTCGACTTTGGTGCAGTTCGAATGGGCGAGCAGCTTGCGGAAGTCGGCCATGGGGAGCTTGCCCGTTGAGCCGACATTGACGGCGCGCAATAAAATTACAAAAGTTGGCATGCGGCAGCAACTCCTACCTGCAAAGTAGATCACCACGCGTTCTACCAACGCCAGCATTGGCAGGATGGACATCGGAAGCTATGCGGCATTGTATGTCTGGAGGGTTCCGGCATCCGGCAGTGGGAGAGTGAGCTGCCGCTGGGTTTATCATCGAGGTAGGCGCAGGTTTATCCACTGCGCCTGAGTTTTGTCCGGGTAGCGATGCCGGTGAGGCGAGCTGCGGCGGGCCATTTTGCGGGCGGCAACTAGAATGCGGGAGGGAAGCTGCGAAAGAAGCAGATCCTTCGCTCCGCTTACCCCACGAACGACTCGTTCGCGGGGCCCCCGGCGTGCTTCGCTCGGGATGACAAGGCTTTCGGGTGAGTGAAGGATTTTTCGGTATCAAATGAATTTCTGATTCAGCGGGAAGTGGACGAGTGATGCGAGCGAAGACGGCGGTAGTGCTTGGCGCCCAGTGGGGCGATGAGGGTAAAGGCAAAATTGTGGATGTGCTCAGTGAGCGCTTCAGCGCGGTGGCGCGCTACGCGGGCGGGCACAACGCCGGGCACACCGTGATCCACGGAGAGCAGAAATTCATACTTCAGCTGATTCCCTGCGGCGTGCTGCGGCCGGGGTGCAAGGGCGTGATTGGCAACGGCGTGGTGCTGGATCCGATCGCGTTTCTTAAAGAAGTGGCGAAGCTGCGCGATCTGGGCGTTGCTGTCGACGGCCAGCTCTTTGTCTCCAATCGGGCCCAGGTGATTTTGCCGTATCACAGGATGATTGAGCTGGCGGCGGAGAGCGCGCCGGGTCGGCAGAAGATCGGGACGACGAGCCGTGGCATCGGGCCGGCGTACGAGGACAAGATGGCGCGGAGCGGTTTGCGCATTGTCGATCTGTTGCGGCCTGACCTGCTGAAGACGCACATTGACGCGGCATGCGCGGAGAAGAATGCGATTGCGCATGCACTGTTTGGGACTGACCCACTGGATCCGGCAAAGATGTACGAGGAATACCTAGCGGCGGCGGAGCAAGTCCGCCCGTTTGTCACCGACACTGGACGGTTGTTGCACGAGATTCTGGCGAATGGTGGTTCGGTGATGTTCGAAGGCGCGCAGGGGACGATGCTCGACATCGATCATGGCACTTATCCGTTTGTCACTTCGTCCTCGGCAACGGCGGGCGGTGCGGCTACCGGTACTGGAGTGGGGCCGACGGCGATTGGGACGGTGATCTCGGTGACCAAGGCTTATGTGACGCGTGTGGGCGAAGGGCCGTTTCCTACCGAGATCCATGATGCGGTGGGCGAAACGCTGCGGTCGCGGGGGCACGAATATGGAGCGGTTACGGGACGGCCGCGTCGCTGCGGATGGTTGGATATTCCGTTGCTGCGCTATTCGAACCAGGTGAATGGGGCGGAATGGCTCGTGGTGACCAAGCTCGATGTGCTTGACGAGCTGGACCAGATTCCGATCTGTACCGGCTACGAAATCGACGGCAAGGTCACGGACGAAATCCCCGCCGATGTGCACGGATTGCAGCAGATCAAACCTGTTTACACGACGCTGAAGGGGTGGCGCGAGCCGACGGATGGGATCTCGGAATTCGATAAGCTGCCCAAGGCGGCGCGTGATTATCTGCACTTCCAGGAGAAGGAAAGCGGGGCGAAGATCGCGATGGTTTCGACGGGCCCGGATCGGGAGCAGACGATCATGCTGCCTAATTTTGGGGCTGCGCTCGAGGAGATTCATGGGTAAACTAAACGAACCCCAGACCGTCCAGGAATTTTGAGGCCACTTCCCGGTGACCTGGTCTCATCTCTGCGCAAGGCCAAACGGTTGGCTCTCTGGAGCGGGTGGAAAAAGATGCGGTTCGATAAAGACTCTTGGGCAACAAGAAGGATTCTTTCCCTATGATCAGCTTTACAGTCCGGATGAAGTTCGCGCCTGAAGACAGGGAAGATGTCGCCGAATTTCTGCGTCTGCTCACCGAAGCTTCGCGGCAGGAACCAGGCTGCATAAGCTACATACCGCATCGCGTCGAGGGCGATCCTGACGCGGTTCTTATCTACGAGCAATACAAGGACTCGGCTGCGGCAGACGCCCATCGGCAGTCGCCTCATTTCACGAAGTACGCGGTGTGCGGGCTTTACCAGAAGATGCTGGAGCGCAGCCGTGAGGACCTTGTGGCGCTGGCTTGATTCTTGTTCCGGATGCGGAATTTCTTCCGGCCTGAAGGCCGCTCTTTTTTTCATTGATCGATTCAGGGCCTGCGTCCTCCTTGGAAAAACGACAGCAGGTCCTTCGAGTTCGCTCAGGATGAGGGTAGAAGCCTTGCGGCATCGATCCCACCCAAGCAGAGCTTGGATGGGGCACCCATTTCGTGCGGATGGATGTGGATGCTAGAACCGGCGAGAAGGCTCAGGGGCTAGAGCGATTCCACAATTCATGTGCCCTTGAGGTTCCGTGCAAGGTGGCATTTTCTTAAGAAAAATGCCACTCGGCAGTGGCGGCTTCGGTGTACAGCAATTGTGAAACCGCTTAGCGGAGGAAACGGGCTTTGAGCCATTGTTGGCCGCGGGCTCGAACTGCGGCGCGCTTCGCAACGGAACGCGTGGCTTGATCTTCGATATGGGCGGGAAGGCGTGGGGGGCGGAACACGAATTCGTCGGCCCATTGCACATACTGAAGTTTCCAGAATTGGCATTTCCGGGCGCAGGCGCGGGTGGCCCTGGCCGCTAGTCGAGACACAACTGCGATGGAAGGGCGGACGCAGCGGAGGAATGCTTCGGCGCAAAACGAACCGCAGGCCTTGAGCACGTTCCATTCCGCGGTGCATTCTGCCGCAAGATTCGTGGTCGCGGCGCGTATGGTTTTCGCTACTGACGCTGAGACGGCTGGGATGGCGGAGCGGAAACGCTGGGGGACGACGATCTCCTTGGCATGAGCGAAAAATTTCGGGGATGGATGCAGGAATCGATTTTTGAAGGACGATCCTGGCGCGGGCAGTTGATCGATCGGTTCCACGGACGGTTGAAGAGATTGGGAGCTGGCGGATTGCGCAGAAGGAGCGTTGGCGATGGAGATCGAGATGTGCACGCGGAGACGGGCAATGTTCCGCAGGAACCGGATCCTCGACGAACGATTTGCAGGGCTGGGGGATTGAGCTGGGTTGACGGCATCTGAGGGCACGGTTGCAGCCTGAGGTTGACTGGCACATGCGGCGATGAGGAGTGGATGGATTTCGGTATTGCGGGCGGCCTGCGCGAGGACGGGCGATGCGGGAGCGGGCGGGGCTGAGACGGGAAGACGTTGAGGCCGGTGCTCCATCTCTTCGGCGGAGCAAATGATGACTTGATCGCCGGGATGAGTTTGGGATGTTGAGAAGGTGTGGATAGGGAGAAGCAGTGCGCTGGTGGCTTGTCCGTCGAAGCGGGGAGCCTCGTCGTCGGGCACGAGCGCTACGCCGTGCATGACGCGGCAATCCTGGTCCAGGTAGACGAGATCGTAAGGCGAAAGGCGAGGGACGGTGGGAACACTCTTCAGTGGATTGAGCCAGAGGCCAGTTTCCGCATTGGGGCCGAGGCCTTCAATGAGCACCTTGACCGCCTTCAGCGGGTCGGACTTGGTGTCAATGACGGTGACCTTGGGACTGAGATAGTTCTCCCTGGTCTCGTTGTACACGCAGAATTCCTTGGTTTGCATAGGCCCTCGTTCATTCGCAAACAACTGGCAGCAGGGGAATGCCGGAGTTTTAGATGGACTTGCTCCGGCCTGGCACCCCGATGAGGAAAACCATCGGGTCGTCACGATTCACAAGGCAACTTGCAAGAGAAGCAGGGGAGAGCATCCCAAGTGCGGGAACAGGGCGCAACACGAGGTGGAACACGAAACTGAAACTCAAGGGAACAAACCTAGAACTCAGATGCCGATGGGACGCGGAGCGCGAGGCTGCGGTTGCATCATAGCGGGTGGGGGCAGGTCAAAGCGACAAAGCAAAAGTAACAGGCAGCAAGTCGTCAGTAATGAGAGAGAGATGCCGCGTGGGCGGAGTTGGTGTGCCACGTGGGGATGGGTATCACCGAGCTGATGAGATTTGGCGCTCTCTCCGGAATGCGCGTTGGGTTCGGTGGTTTCCCACCCATTCCCCAGAAAAGAGAGGAATGGATGGGGCACGGAGGTTTGTTTGTGGATGCGCCTTTTTCTCACTCTTTCGCCAGGAAAGAAGCGAAAGGATGGGGCACGGAGTGTGCCGGTTGATACGCAATTGAGGGGGCAGCGATGAGAGAGCGCTCGGAGGCCTTTTAGCTTTCCCACCCATTCCCCAGAAAAGAGAGGAATGGATGGGGCACGGAGGTTTGTTTGTGGATGCGCCTTTTTCTCACTCTTTCGCCAGGAAAGAAGCGAAAGGATGGGGCACGGAGTGTGCCGGTTGATACGCATTTGAGGGGGCAGCGATGAGAGAGCGCTCGGAGGCCTTTTAGCTTTCCCACCCATTCCCCAGAAAAGAGGGGAATGGATGGGGCACGGAGGTTTGTTTGTGGATGCGCCTTTTTCTCACTCTTTCGCCAGGAAGAAGACGGAAAGGATGGGGTACGGGGTGTGCCGGTTGATACGCATTTTAGGGGGGAGCGATGAGAGCGCTCGGAGGCCTTTTAGCTTTCCCACCCATTCCCCAGAAAAAGAGGGGAATGGATGGGGCACGGAGGTTTGTTGGTGGATGCGCCTTTTCCCACCCTTTCGCCAGGAAAAAAGCGAAAGGATGGGGCACGGAGGCACGCGCGGATTGATGAAGAGCGCAAAGCAACGACGGGGATTTTTCAGTTTCGGAGGAGGAGCTGGAGGGCGTGGCGGGCGGATCGGAGGCACTGGCGGGCTTCGTCTTCAGAGAGCAGGCCGTGATGGACCGCGCGTTTGCCCGTGTCGTTGACCTGATTCGCGACGCGGGGGAAGTCGGGGTCGATGCCGGCGAGCTTGAGGTTGTTATTGACCTCGTGGAGCAGGTTGCCGAGGGTGGCTGTGTTGCGGTAGCGGGTGCGGACCATACGGGCGAGCTGGGGTGGAAGCTTCTGCTTGATGGCTTCTTCAAGGACGGAGCGGCACATGACGGCGCAGGCGGTGAAGAGGCCATAGAAATAGCAGCGGGTGGCTTCGTCGAGATAGCGGTCGGCTTCTTCAGTGCTTGGTGCGATGACGACGCACTCGCGGAGCTCGGTGGCGCGGCCGACCGCGGGTTCGACGAGCTCCAATAACTCGAGGGCGAAAGCGGCGCGGAGCAAATCATTCTGCTGGGCGTCGAGAGCGCGTTGAATTTCCTGCCAGGCCGGGGTGGCGGTGGGCGCCTGCTGGAGGCGGGTGAGCGAGGTGAGGCGTTGGCGGGCGTGCTGGATGAAGCCGTGGCGCATTTCCTGGGCGAGTTTGCGCCATCCTGTGACGAAGGCGGCGGGATTCTGGCCGTAGCGGGCACGCAGCTCATCGTAGACAACTTCAGGAAGGACGCCGCGGAGTTGATAGATGCGGTTGGTGCGGGCGAGCTCGGCGATAGCGTCGCAGAAGCCGCGTCCGGGCA
Organism: uncultured Acidobacteriaceae bacterium; assembly: GCA_963810545.1. Lineage (GTDB taxonomy): Bacteria > Acidobacteriota > Terriglobia > Terriglobales > Acidobacteriaceae > Telmatobacter. Next base: position 867,712 of record CAWENE010000001.1, on the reverse strand, counting down.
CATCGTCGGCAGAGGCGGCGAGGAGTTGTTGCTCGAGCTGGGCGATGTCGATGGGCATGGCGCGGTTGTCTCGGGAACAGAGTAGGACGGTTGGGGATGGAGCCGAGCAGGAAATGGTGAGAATGGGTCAGTGCGGGTTCAGGAATGGAACGGGAAAGATATGAAGGGTGGGAGCGGGAAGGAAATCGTTGCAATGTGACGGGAGACTCTCAAGGGATTTCTGAAGAAGAAGAGAAGAGTCCTTCACTTAGTGAATGATTGAGCCGGGGCCGGTCGCGCGTTCTTGCGCGGATCGATGCATTGTGTGGGTTAACTGCCTAGTTCTTTGACTTCGCTTCACTCTGCTCAGAATCGAGGAGTGGCTCAGGATTACGTTGTACGGTTACCAGGTTTCAACGGCGAGGACGTTGGGGGGGCCGGAATGGCCCTGAATCACCTGGGTTTCTATGACGGCTTCCATGTTTTTGTTTTCCCAGTCGGGAGGAGCCTTGGCGAGGAGCGAGTCGAGGTAGACGGGGTTATAGAGGATTTCGCCGGCAGCTTCGGTTCCTTCTTCAGAGATGCCTGCGGCGATGATGACGGGCTGGCCGGTAGTGCCGTCGTGGATGCGTGCAACGATGGCGTAGTCGCGGGAGAGTTTTTCGTAAGGCAGGTCCCATGCAGTGGCCCAGGAGGTGGACTGTGGACTTTTGCGATCGACGAGCGTGGCGACACCGTCTTTGGATTCAAAACCGAAGCGCAGCTTTTGGGTGACGCGCAGAGTCCAGATGTTGTCGAAGGCTCCGATGAGAACGATGGGTCCTTCGCGGAGTTGGGAGAAGGTAGCTTCAGAGGCGGGCACGACGCGGAAGGATTTATGTTTGGTCTCGAGATTCGCAGCGGTGCGGGTGAGTGTGATGACGTCCGCGAGGGCGAGATTGCCGGAGTAGTGAAGGCGGACGTAGAGCTTTTCGGGTTTGGGCGGGCTGACGGGGGCTTCGAAGTCGTTGATGGACTCGGTGTCAAGGTTTTTGGCCGGTTCGCCTAAACAGAAGGTGGCTGGGTTGGCGCTGGAGACCACAGGTTCCCAGAAGCGATCAATGCTGGAGGGAGGGGGGATGGGGGGCACGGGATGGATGCGGAGCCCGACGGCGAGGCCGATGGCCCCTGCGAGGACAACGAGGAACCCGGCGACGATCCAGCGGAGGCGCCAAGGCTGGGAGGGAGGCGCTTCCGGGGCGGTGGGCAGTGCCGGGGGAACGGCTGAAGCCGAGGCGGGTAGTGCGCCCGAGGCAGTTACCGGTTCAGGTGAGGTCTCGAGGGGAGCTGATTCGGCGGCGGCATCGGGCGGATGAAAGACGGGGACATAGGAGCCGATGGGGAGCTCGAGGACCAGTTCGCCGGCGTGGGAGGCGTCGTAGTAATACTGCGAGAGGCGCTTGCGCACTTCGCCGGCGGTGATGCGGACGATGGGGTCGGCGTTGGCGTCGTAGCTGGGGGAGCGGCCGAAGACCTCGATTCCGATGCTGCGCTCCTTGAGATCGGATGCGTTACCGAGGAGGGTCTGCTCGACGACGTAGGCGAGGAGGACGGGGTAGCGCTTACTGTTGGCGAAGAGGGGATGGGCAACGAGACGCTCGACCTGTTCGCGGACGGCTGCCGGGTCGAGGGCGGGGACCTGCTGCTCCAAATCTTGGATGGATTTCGGCGCGACCGGCATGTCCCAACTCCTGATGCGGCTCAAAGTACCCAGAGGGCAAGTGTCGACGGACAAAATCCCCAGTTGCCGAGGAGGAGTTCCGGCATATTGGCGACTTGTCCTGCCAAGTGGCAGCGCGGCCTGGCTCGGTCAAAGCCATGCCGGTATATCTTGAGCTGCCTGCAATTTACGTGTGGAAAACTCCACGCGGATCGAGGCTTGCACTCAGCTGCATTGCGTATCATACGTCCTAGAAAATCGATTGTCTACGATTGCTTAACCCATTTGCATTACTCGTTTCATTAGGAATTATGGGCGATGCTACCCGATGGAACCTATCTCGCACCAGAAGGCTGATCCTATAGTTCTTCCCGGTCCAGAAAATGTGCTGGCAGTGTGCCTCTGTGGCAGAGGAAAGTCCTGAGCCGCCGAAGCATACGAAAGCGCGTTTTCTTGTGATTGCGGCTCCTCGCCCCTCCGGTTTGCCAGACCTGGATCAATCCAGGCAGGACTTACCGGGGGGCGCTTTTTTTGCGTCCTGGAACGGTGTCGTTCTCTCATTTGAGGAAGCGCTTTCGGCAACGCAGCAGGACCTGAGTGATTTCCATTCTCCTTGTGGGGAGCTGGAAGGATGGGGGCGCGGTGGGAGCGGGTTCACGCAGGAAGCGGAGAAGGGTGAAGGAGCGACCCACAGAACTTCAAGCACGGTTTGTTGGCGTGAGAGAATCGCTCATCGTTTTTAGCTGCGCATGTCATGCCCGCACTGCTCCATCTCTTGATCGATCGGCTTGCCACGCCCATTGGCACGATGATGCTGGTCTGCGATACCGCGGGGCGTTTGCGTGTTGCTTTCTTTGCCGAGGATGAGGAGCCTGTGCGCCGCCAGCTGGTAAAGCAATTCGGCGGCGACGGATTTTTGCTTGAGGCTGCGCGGAACCCGCATGGACTTACCGATGCACTTGCCGGTTATTTCGCGGGCCGGCTCGGTGTCCTGGATTCGTTGGCAGTTGAGATGGGTGGCACGCCGTTTCAGCGCGAGGTGTGGCAGGCGCTGCGGGCGATTCCTTGCGGCACTACTGTCTCCTACGGACAACTCGCCGAACGCATCTGTCGACCTGCTGCCGTGCGCGCCGTGGGTCTTGCCAACGGGGCGAATCCCGTGGCTGTCGTTGTTCCTTGCCATCGCGTGATTGGGTCGAATGGTTCGCTCACCGGGTATGGCGGCGGCCTTGAGCGGAAGCGCTGGCTGCTCAATCATGAGAGAACGCCTACGCTCTTCTGAGTTGAGCATGAGTTGCAAAAAGGGTCCTTTGACTCCCAACCCCGCGACGAGGACCTATCGTCAGGGACCCCGCCTCCGCTGGGTTTTGTTCGGGATGAGAGCGTACGTGCGAAAGCGATACCCACAGCGGGATGATCTGGGACCGTGGTTTCCCACCCAAGCAGAGCTTGGATGGGGGCACCCATTCTCTTGCGGATTGATGCGTGCTCTCCCGCTCTTGCAGAGCTTGGATTGGGTTCGTGGTTTCCCACCCAAGCAGAGCTTGGATGGGGCACCCATTCTCTTGCGGATTGATGCGTGCTCTCCCGCTCTTGCAGAGCTTGGATGGGGTTCGTGGTTTCCCACCCAAGCAGAGCTTGGATGGGGCACCCATTCTCTTGCGGATTGATGCGTGCTCTCCCGCTCTTGCAGAGCTTGGATGGGGTTCGTGGTTTCCCACCCAAGCAGAGCTTGGATGGGGCACCCATTCTCTTGCGGATTGATGCGTGCTCTCCCGCTCTTGCAGAGCTTGGATTGGGATCGTGGTTTCCCACCCAAGCAGAGCTTGGATGGGGCACCCATTCTCTTGCGGATTGATGCGTGCTCTCCCGCTCTTGCAGAGCTTGGATGGGGTTCGTGGTTTCCCACCCAAGCAGAGCTTGGATGGGGCACCCATTCTCTTGCGGATTGATGCGTGCTCTCCCGCTCTTGCAGAGCTTGGATGGGGTTCGTGGTTTCCCACCCAAGCAGAGCTTGGATGGGGCACCCATTCTCTTGCGGATTGATGCGTGCTCTCCCGCTCTTGCAGAGCTTGGATGGGGTTCGTGGTTTCCCACCCAAGCAGAGCTTGGATGGGGCACCCATTCTCTTGCGGATTGATGCGTGCTTTTCCGCTCTTGCGGAGCTTGGATGGGGTTCGTGGTTTCCCACCCAAGCGGAGCTTGGATGGGGCACCCATTCTCTTGCGGATTGATGCGTGCTTTTCCGCTCTTGCGGAGCTTGGATGGGGTTCGTGGTTTCCCACCCAAGCGGAGCTTGGATGGGGCACCCATTCTCTTGCGGATTGATGCGTGCTCTCCCGCTCTTGCGGAGCTTGGATGGGGATCGTGGTTTCCCACCCAAGCGGAGCTTGGATGGGGCACCCATTCTCTTGCGGATTGATGCGTGCTCTCCCGCTCTTGCAGAGCTTGGATGGGGTTCGTGGTTTCCCACCCAAGCGGAGCTTGGATGGGGCACCCATTCTCTCGCGGATTGATGCGTGCTCTCCCGCTCTTGCAGAGCTTGGATTGGGATCGTGGTTTCCCACCCAAGCAGAGCTTGGATGGGGCACCCATTCTCTTGCGGATTGATGCGTGCTCTCCCGCTCTTGCAGAGCTTGGATGGGGTTCGTGGTTTCCCACCCAAGCAGAGCTTGGATGGGGCACCCATTCTCTTGCGGATTGATGCGTGCTTTCCCGCTCTTGCGGAGCTTGGATGGGGCACCCATGGTCGTGCGGATTGAGGCATTGCGAAGAGCGATTTTCCGGGATTAAGGAGTGGAGTTAGAGGTTGCAGTCGTGGCTGATATTGATGCTGCAGGGGTAGGTGGCGAGGTACCAGGAAGTAAGGAAGAGGATGGCAATTCCTGCGAGGGCCCAGAAGAAAAGCTGTACGGGGAGGGTAGATAGGAGCGGTTGATGGGACTGGCGCGGCGTGCGGGAGGGCCAGGAGAAAAGGAGTCCGCTGAGGAAGGAGATGCAGGCGGCGAAGGCGAGACGCAGGAGAGCGGTGATGAGACGTTCCTGCAGGCTAGTGCCGGGCACGAAGAAGGCGCTGATCGTGACCCAGTAGAGAGACACGAGGCAGACGAAGAAGGAAAGAGCGCGGGTGAGGTCGAGAAACATTGGATCGCTCCTTCGCAGGAGACCCGCGGAGATTGTAAGCCCGATTGGGGTGGGTTGTATTGGAAGGCCAGGGAGGCCAGAAGCTGCGAACGATGGCTCGTTCCATAACTTTCGTAATGGGCGAGCCGCTCACCGTATCGGTAAATCCGCATCCTAAACAATAGATCCCTAAGGAAGTTCCCCAAAGAAAGCAGGGTGTGCAGCGGGTCTTGAGTGGAGGGCGCGATGGAACCGGGACACTGCGAACAGGGAAGCAGACTTTACGACCTCTATTACGACAAGAGCGTGCACTGGGCTACTGCCGAGGCAGGCGGTCGAGCTGGGTCCAGCCTGGATTACGAAAAGGCCCGGTGCGCGTATATCGAGCACGTGGTGGACTGCAAAGATTGCGACTGGGATGTGCTGGCGTTTGCTTATCTGGATGGTATTGAGCCTGCGGATGCCGAGCATGCGGTTTGCGGTACCCACTGAACATTCATGGCGTTCCCTGATTCAGGATTGAGCCCGAAAGCCGGCGTCAATCGAATCGACTTATCGGCACGAGTCAACTCGTGCCCTTTCAAAACGCTCTTGGGACGAGTTTTTCCGCAGCCCCTGCTCTCTCCGGAAAACACCGGGAAAAACAAAGCGGGTCTTTCGACTCCGACCCTGGCGATGAAGACCTATCGCCGGGGACGCCGACCGCGCTGCGCTCATGATGACAGCAGTTGGAGTTGGCGGAGGCTCAGGATTGACAGCAGTTTGTGTTGTGGGGTGCGCGCGGGGCGCGATTACATTGCGGCTACAAAGGCGGGCAGAGCCGCGGAGGCGCTGCCCTCGAGGAGTTGAGTCATGCGCGCGGTCATGCCGGTATACATCGATGCCGCGCGGAAGGCATTGTAGCGAACGCTCTCGCCGGCCTGGCTGAACGTGCACTGGACGATGGTGCGCAGGGTGCAGAGGCGGATCTGCACCGCGTCGGAGCGAAGAGCCTGGAGCAGTTCGGGATCGACGGAGTCCGCGTGGCGGGCAGCGAAGTCTGCCATCTGGAGCATGACGCCGGCATTTTTGTACATGGCCCAAAGGCCGCGGGTGCCTTGAATCTGCACCCATGTTTCGTCGGGAGTGGAGCTGAGGCCTTCCTTCCAGAGGAAGTGCTCGCTCAACTGACGTCCGCTCCAGCCGGTTTGCAACCGGGCAATGAGCGATTCCCAGGACTGCGCGTTACGGCGCCCCACGGAAATTCTCAGGTAGCCGAGGTATCCGACCACCAGAGTGACTGCGACGATTTGGAGAACCGTGAGCATCATTTCTTCATGCCGGGACGAGGCTAAACCGGGCGGACGTCCCCCCTGCACTTCCCAAAATACCCCAGGGATGGATTGAGGGGCAATGCTACTAAAGCGTCACAGTAAAGTTCCGGCGGCCTGAGCCGGCAAGGATGGCGTGGGAACACAAACCGGGACACCGTTGGCGGCTATATAAAGCATAGTCAATAATTTGCGGGAAGTCCTATGCGCTGGACGAGGGTGCTGAGGACGGCCGGTGGCGAGGATCTGGACCAATTCATCTCGCCGCCGATTGTGGGCTTTTGGCATGTGAAGTTCATCTCCGACGGCGTGACATACGGAATTCCGGGTGGGATTCCCAAAGGCGCCGAAGTGGATGCGGGATATTCGGAGTGGCATAGCGACGGGACAGAGATTATGAACTCGGGCGGACGGGCCCCCAACACCGGCGATTTCTGTCTCGGGGTCTGGGCGCAGGTTGGGCCGTGGGAGTACAAGCTGAATCACTTTGCGGCGGCCTGGGATCCGACCAAGGGGCCGAACGACGCAGCGGGGAATCCGACTGGAGAGATCATCGGACCGGGAAATATCAAGGAGAACATCACCCTGGCGCAGAACGGCCAGAGCTTCCAGGGGACGTTTACGATCGATCAGTACGACGAAAATCTGGTCCTCCAGCAGCATCTGGAGGGGACGATTACCGGCACGCGCATAACGGTCAACACGCCGCCATCGAGCGTGTTCTGAGTGGGGGGGCGCCGGCATCCGCGATTGCGGGTGAAGGCGCTTCTTACGGGCTTGGCAGGGGTATGCTTGGGGAGTGTTGCGGGTCAGACGATTCCCCTGTTTTGCATTTACTGTGTGGTGCGGATCGCTGGCGGCGATGATTGCGCTGCCGGGGGGGCCTGTCGCCGCGGGACACGCGCAGAGCGAACGGGATAACTCTTCGAAAAGCGGAAACGAAGCCAATGCGGAGAGTGGGCGGGGCAGCGACGCTGCATGTGCGCGTTGTCATCGGGAGATTTACGAGCGCTGCGAGAAGACGCCGATGGCGAATGCCAGTGGGCTCGCGCGGGATGGATTTATCGCAGCGGATTTTGAACATGCTGCTTCGGGGATTCATTACCGGATCACCGAAGATCAAGGTCGTGTCTGGCTGAGTTATGAGCGAAACGATTTCGCTCGACCGCTGGATGGGCGGCAGGAGCTGCGCTACTTTCTCGGTTCGGGGAAGCGCGGACGCACCTATTTATTTGAGCAGCAGGGCTACTGGTTTGAAGCGCCGATTAACTGGTACGCGAAGAAACAAGTCTGGGATATGACGCCGCATTACCTCGATGCGCACGAGATGCCGCTGACGTTGCCGGTGGATCCGGGATGTCTGCATTGCCACGCTTCGGGAGTGGCGTCGGCGCTGCCGGATGCGCGCAATCACTATGCGGGTGAGCCGTTCGCGGAGGGCGGGATAACTTGCGCGGCGTGTCATGGGGACGCAAGCGCGCATCTGGCTTCAGGCGGCAAGGCGCCCATGCAGAACCTCGATGCCCTGGAGCCGGTGCGGCGGGATTCGGTGTGTTTGAACTGTCATCTTGAAGGACAGGCGGGTGTGGATCGCCTGGGCAAGCAGATTGAGAAGTTCAAGCCCGGCGACGATCTTTTCGACTACACGCTGTTTTTTGTCTATCGGAACGAGAATGGATCGGGAGGACGGGCGACGAGCCAGTGGGAAGCGCTGTTGAAGAGCGCGTGCAAGCAGAAGTCGGGAGACAAGCTGACATGCACGACTTGCCACGATCCGCATGGATCGCCGGCGGCCGGGGAGCGGGTGGAGTTTTATCGGCAACGCTGCCTTGGGTGCCACAACGCGGCGGGATTCGCGGAGAGACATCATGCTGAGAATCGCGATTGCACGGCGTGTCACATGGCGCGGCCGCCTTCGAATGACATTGCGCATGAGCAGGTGACGGACCACTGGATCAGAAAAAGAGTGAGCCAGGAGCGTTTGCCCCTTGCGACCAGCGGCGAACTGGTGACGGTGGGAGGGATGGCATCTGACGAGCGCGATCTGGGTTTAGCGTACGCACAGATGGCGGTGCGTGGCGACAAGGCCGCAGGTGAGCGGGCGATGGAACTGTTGCGGAGAGCGGAGACGCGGAGTGCGGGGATGCGGGAGGACCACGATCTGCACGCGCAGCTGGGTTTCCTGGATCAGATGAGTGGGAAGAAGGATGATGCGGTGAGGGAATACCGGCAGGCTCTCGATGGAGACGCCTTCGATTCGTTGGCCGCGGGGGATCTGGCTTTCATCGAAGCGGAGAGACACAATGCGGGCGAGGCGAACCGGTTATGGGGCGATACATTTGCCCATGACCCTACGCAGCTGAAGGCGGGGATGAACCTGGCGGTGATGGAGTGCGCGCAAGGGGAGCGCGATGAAGCTCTGGCGACGCTGGAGCGGGTGCTTGTGTTCTCGCCCGATGATGGACTGGCGCGGAGTTTCGCAGCGGAGATTCGAGCGGGACGGCACGAATGCGGCGGGCGTTGAAAGGTGAAGTGGTGAAGCGGAGGCTGGGCTACGTGCGAGTTAGCGAACGAAGCAGGGGGGCGGGGATCGACTGCGGGATACCGGAGCCAGCTTGGAGAGATCGGGGAGTAGGCGGGGGAGCGGGAAACACTGCGGGAAACAGCGGGAATATTCAGTAAATCGGTTTAATTATAGCGAGTTAAGGATGCAGCCGGGGATTGGGCGAGCAAAAGACTCTTCTGCGAAGGGGCAACGAGAGACGGAGAGAATTAATATAGCGATTTTGCTGCGCCATTTCCGAGAAATCTTGCATTTGGGCGTTGACAGCGCTGGCAGAGTTTGGATAAGGTTTCGATTTGCCTCGGGGACCGTCTTTTTAGCTCTCACAGAAGATACCAATTCGGGAGCAGCGGCGCCGATACCCTTAGCGATCCTGCCATTGCGGCGGGGGAGCCTTGCAAGCCGACTAGCCGAATCACACCTGCCAGCCGGCAGACACATGACAAGTTGACAGAAGAACCAAGGTAGTTATTTCAGGAGACCGCATGAACAGAAACCTGCGTACAGCGCTTGCGCTGGCGTTATTCGCCTGCGCGTGCTTGGCCATTCGCGTGCCGTCCAGCGCGCAATCGGTTTACGGATCGATTTTCGGCACTGTGACCGATTCTTCAGGGGCGGCAATTCCGAACGCTACATTAACGGTTAAGGACGAGGCCAAAGGCACCGTTGTTACCGCTACATCGAATGCTTCCGGCGATTACAGCGTCCCTCACCTGATACCCGACGTATACGACCTGAAAGTGGCGGCCAAGGGCTTCAAGATTTTTGAAGCGAAAGGCATCGCTGTCGAGGCTGATACTGCACCACGCATCGATCCAACTCTCGAAGTGGGCGCCGAGAACACGACGGTCGAAGTGAACGCAGAGTCGCAGCCGGAGTTGAAGACGGACCGTGCGGATGTATCCACGGTGTTTGACCAGCAGCAGGTATCGAGCCTGCCGGTGGGCGACCAGAACTTTACCAACCTGCAATTGCTGCTGCCGGGCGCACAGAAGCTCGGATGGTCGCACGCAGCAGATGAGAACCCGCAGGGTTCCGCGCAGATCCAGGTGGACGGTCAGGCGTTCGGCGGGACCGCGTTTGAATTGGACGGTACCGACAACCAGGATCCGATTCTGGGCATTATCGTCATTAATCCCGCCATGGACGCGGTGACTGAAACCAAGATCACTACGCAGAACTTCGACGCCGAGTTGGGCAAGGCGGTTTCGGCGGTGGTCACCGCGCAGACCCGGTCGGGCACCAACAACTTCCACGGCAGCGCTTACGATTTCCGCACGGGGAATGCGAACCTGGCGCGCGATCCTTTCAGCCAGGCTCCCGGCACGATTCCGGCGGGTTTGAAGAACCGGATGGGGGGATCCATCGGCGGTCCGATTTTGAAGGACAAAGCCTTCTTCTTTGCCAATTACGAGGGACAGCGCCAAAAGGTCGGGACTGCGGCCACCGACACGTTGCCGACCAATCTACTGACGGAGACCGCGCTCGGCAAGGCAGTTGGCCCGGGCTTCGACGGCCTGAATACCGTGGCGGGCGCCGATTTTAGCGAGTACGAAAAGCAGCTCGGTTCGGAGGGCATCATTTACGACAATTCGGGTGCGACGCCTGTGCCGTTTCCCGACAACGTCATACCAACCGGCAAACTTTCCAGCCAGGCTCTGGCATTGTTGACCTATCTCGAGCCGTACACGAAGGGCATCGCGCTGGGCAGCGCCGGCGGCGTGAACGGGCTGGATACCAACTACAACGGATCCGGGACGGGCCTGTTCAACAGCAATCAATGGACGGAGCGGGTGGACTATACGTTGAACGAGAAGTCGCACGTATTCGAGCGCTTCTCGCGGTTCACGGATGTTCTGTCCGGCTCGGTCCTGTTTGGTGTGGCGGGTGGACCTGGATTCGGTATCAACAACTACGGCGGCAACTCGAAGGGCGCCAACGACAGCCTGGCGTCGGGCATGGACATTGCGATCAGTCCCAAGTTGCTGACCGATTTCCGTCTGGGTTACTACCGCTATAACGTGATCGACACCAAGTACGACCAAGGCACGGAGTTTGCCAATACGCTTGGCATTCCGAACGTGAACATCTCAGGCGAGCCCATCACCTCCGGCTCTCCCGGCTTCATCATTCGCTATGTTCCAGGAGGCCAAAACAACGCTCCTTCCGGCGGAACCGGCGGATGGGTTTATGGCGCGGGCCTGGGCATCAATCGGTGCAATTGTCCGCTGACAGAACGCGAGGATCAGTTCCAGATCGTCAACAACTGGACCCGGGTGATGGGCAATCACACTGTAAAGGTGGGCGCCGATCTGCGTTACGGCCGCAACTTGCGCGTGCCCTCCGACAACGATCGAGCGGGGGTGCTTCGGTTCGGCCCCGGCCCGACCTCCGGCCCCGGAACCTTAGGGGGATTGGGTGCAGCTTCGTTTCTGCTGGGCGATGTCTCCGAACTCACCATCGGGGCCCAGCCGGCGTTCAACCGCTATGTGTCTGTATCAACTAACGCGAAGGAGTTCCAGAAACGCACCTTCTTCTATGGGCAGGACACGTGGCGCGTGAGTCACAACCTGACTTTGAACCTGGGTCTTCGCTACGAGCTCTATTTCCCGGAGGCGGTGAATGCCGCCGGAAATGGGGCATTAATGAATCTCGCCGACGGATACCTGCACGTGGCCGGCGTTGGCGGCATCGGGTCGGACATGGGTTGGGGAATCAGTTATGGGAAGATGTTCGATCCCCGTATAGGCGCTGCGTACCAGCTTGATTCGAAGACCGTGATACGCGCAGGCTATGGACGCAGCTTTGACACGGGGGTGTTCGGTTCGATCTTCGGTCACACAGTTACCCAGAATCTGCCGGTTCTGGCCAACCAACAAATCAATCCAAGAACGAATACCGGTACGGCGTTCACGCTGGCGGCGGGACCGGCGCTCAACACTTTCCCAGCAGTTCCATCCAATGGACTGCTGCCTAACCCCGGCTATAGCGTGTCGACCAGGGCTCGCCCCAACCCGCTCACTTTCCCGACGATCGATGCGTGGAATTTAGCTGTCGAGCGCGCACTTACCCCGACCTTGTCGCTGACGCTGGCCTATGTGGGCAACAAGGGAACTCATACGCTGGGCGATGGAGACGGGAACAATACCAACCCCAACGAGGCTGCTATCAATCTTCCTGCCGCGTATAGCGTCACCGGACAAACGTTGCACTACGATCCCAGCGGGCCGAGTGGACCTGGAGCAGTACTCAAGCCAGGTTACAGTGGTGGAGTCAACAACAGCAATTACCTCTCGCGCTACTATGGCGGTTCTCTGGCGGCTTGCAAGGACGCGAACTATATCTCGAATACGGCTCTCCAGGCGGTGGATGGCGATCCAAACCTCGCGCCAGGCATGTGTGGCTGGACGAACAGCATTACGTACCAGGGGAACAACCAGAACACGGAGTTCGATGCGCTCCAGATTACGTTGGCGCAGCAGATTGCCAAAGGGCTCGCTTACACAGCCAACTACCAGTGGGACGCTGCGTTCGACGAGCAAACCGGGTATTACACCTGGGATCACAACATCACTCATGGCCGCGACAGCAACACGCGAGACCAGCAATTGACGATGTACGGCAGCTACGACTTCCCCTTTGGCAAAGGCAAGCAGTTTGCGGCCGGCGTGAACCACTTAACGGACCTGCTCATCGGCGGCTACCAGTTGAGCGGCGTAATGAGCTGGGCGGGAGGTTTGCCGTTCAGTCTCAGTTATTCCGAGTCGTCGGCCAACGTACCGGGCTCCGCGCCGAACTGGCCGAGTGCGATCGGGAACGCCCACATGAAGACCAGTCTGACGGGCTTCAACGCAGCGAAAGGCAACCGCGGCTTCTACCAGGCGCAAACAAGTAACCTACTCACCGATCCGGGTACGGGCGTCTTCAAGAACCCTGGCTTGGACAATATTGGCAATGTGGGCTTGAACACCTATCGAGGTCCGAGTTTCTTCAGCACGGATCTGGGGCTCACCAAGGCGTTCAGCATTTGGGAGCAAGTGGCGATCAAGTTCCGCATGGATGCCTTCAACGCCTTCAACCACATCAACCCCGGTAACCCCGGTGGCTCGATCGAGGGTGCACCGGGCTCTGAGGCGGGAACGATTACCGGTGAAGCAAATGGGTGCTTCCCGAACGGCGATTGTGGACCGCGGCAACTTGAATTCTCCTTGCGCGTTCAGTTTTAGTTTCGTGCGAGGAGCAGCACAACGGAGAGGGGAGCGAGAGCTCCCCTCTTTCTTTTGAACATGCCGCGAGCGGAATTGCGCGCGGATTTTTAGAGCGTTTTCGATTCATTTGTGGATGTGCGAGAGCGAGCAAAGCGGCCTTTTCTTGGGAAAGAGCACTCAGCATCGGTTTTCTGCAAGCACCGGAATCGAAACCGCCGTAATGGTTCAGGCAGGAGGCCGATGGCTTCTTGCGAAGAGTTAGACTTCATTCAGAAGATTTCTCATGATGCGCGTGATTTCTACCGCAGTTTTGTTTGTTGTTGTGGCTGTTCCGGGATGGGCACAATTGCCGAGCGAAAGCGCTCCGGCGGCCGGTGCGGATGCGGGGGCAGCTCCCACGATCGAGTCGGCGCGGGAACTGGCGGGCAAGGGGCGACTCGATAAAGCGATGGGGCAGCTCGATGAGCTGGCGAAACAGTCGCCGGAGCCTGCGGGAGCGGAGCGATTGCGCGGGCTGATTCTCTACCAGCGGGAGAGATTTGCGGAGGCGATTGAAGCTTTCACGAAGGCTGAAGCGCAGGATCCCGGCGATCACGAATCGATGGAGATGCACGGGGTAAGTCTCTTTCGACTGGGCCGCGTGCCGGATGCGATTCCGTTTCTGGAAAAAGGCCGTGCTTCCGTCGAGAGCGCGAACGTCGATCCGAATTACGTGTTGGCGCTGTGCTATGCGGACGTGCAGAGATACGATGACTCGCGTCGCGCCTTTGCGGCGCAGTTTGGATTCGAACCAGACTCTGCGCGCGCGCATTTGCTGGCGGGGCGGATGTTTTTGCGGCGAGAGCTGCGAGAGCAAGCTGGCGTGGAGGGTGCGAAGGCGCTAGCGCTCGAACCAAACCTGCCCCTGGCGCACGAACTGCTAGGCGAAGTGGCACTTGCGCACGGCGATGCGGCGACGGCAATCAAGGAACTGCAATTAGAACGAACGCTCGATCCAATGAACCCGGATTTGTATGACCGGTTGGGAGATGCGTATGTACGAACCGGAGAATATACCAAGGCGCAAGAGACCTTGAATCGAGCGGTGCTGCTGGAGCCGAGCGCGACGGGACCTTACATTCTGCTGGGCGCGACGTTTCTGAAACTGAGTGAGCCAATCGAGGCGCTGCACTACCTGGCTCATGCTGTGCAGATGGATCCGTCGAACTACATTACGCACAACCTGCTGGCGCAGGCTTACAAAGCGACTGGGCAGGTGGAAGCGGCGAATCGCGAGTTCCAAATGGTTGTGGACCTGCAGCATCGGAACGACCCCAAGCCGGCGGAGAAATAGGGGATGCGGGCATTGGATGCCGCGGTGCGATGCGGGCTGGCATTTGCGCTTTTGAGTGCCTGCTTGCACGCTGCTGCGCAGGCCAGAAGGGCCGCGGATGCGGAGGCGCTGAAGAGAGCGGATGCGGCGTTTCACGCGGGATTCAGCCGCGCAGCAGAGTGGCGACCTTGGGTTGGCGCGCACGAAGTTTGCCGAAGCCGTGAAGCTGGCGCCGAAGATTGCCGAAGCGCACGAAGCGCTGGGCGCGGTGCTGCTGGAGTTGAACAAGCCGGCGGAGGCAATTCCCGAGCTGGAAGCGGCAGCAAAATTGAAGCCGGGTGAGGCTGGAAACGAAACGAACCTGGCGCTCGCTTATGCCGCGGCCGGCGACGCGGCGAAGGCGATCCCGCACTTTGAGGTGGCGCAGCATCCACCAGGTAGTGCCGCTCCCACGCGGGTGAACGCGGAGTTTTATGACGCGTATGGGCGCGCACTGGCGGCGGTGGGCCGGCCCGAGGATGCGATCGAGCAGTTTGTCGCGGAGGAGGAATTGGCGGGCGAGAGCGCGGAATTGGAGGATGCGATCGGGTCGCTTTATGCGCAGGAGAAAAATTGGGAGGAGGCGCGGAAACGATTCGAGCATGCGCTCGTGCTGAATAGATTCCTGGCGAGCGCACGGATTCATCTGGGTGTGTTGGAACGAGAGCAGGGTGATGTTGCGGATGCGCTAACCACGCTGGAAGCAGCGGCAAAAGCCGATGGGTCCGACGCGCGTGCAGTCTCCGAGTACGGGCGGACGCTGGTTGTTGCTGGACGAGACGATGAGGCCGCGGTTCAATTTGAGACTGCGTTGAAAGTGGACCCGCAGCTGGCCGGTGCACAGCTGGAATTGGCGATGGCGCTACAGAGGCTGGGTCGACAGCTGGAGGCGATACCGTGGTTTGAAAAGGCTGTAGAGCTTGAGCCAAAAAATGCGAGCGCGTTGACGAATCTGGGATTGGCGTTGACGCTGACGGGGAATGCGAAGGAGGGGATCGAGATTCTGAAGCGCGCGCAGGCGCTGGATTCGAACGACGCAGTTGTGTATAAGGACATGGGCGTGGCGCACGTGCAGTTGTCGGGGTTCGACGAGGCGATTGCGGATTTCGAGAAGGGGCTGACGCTGGAGCCGAACGATCCGCAGCTGCATTACGACCTAGGGCTGGCTTACAAATTCAAAGACCGGTATGAGGATGCGATCAAGGAGTTAAGCCGCGCTGGAGAGATGGATCCGACGCTGCAAGATCCACCGTATACACTGGGGATTCTGCTGATGCAAATGGGTAAGCTCGACGATGCGGTTGTCCAGCTAAAGAAGGCCGTGGCGCTGCGTCCGGAGAGCGGCGACGCGTGGGCGATTCTGGGGAGCACGTTGAAGCAGGATGCGCGTTTGCCCGAGGCCGCGGATGCGTTGAGGAAGGCGATTCCGTTGTTGCCGGGACAGCCGGGGCCGCGGGTGACGCTGGCGGGAGTGCTGGCAGAAGAGGCTGGAGATCTGGCCGCGCAGATCGACGCGGCCCAGGGGGCTGGAGATTCGGCGAAGTCTGCGGATCTGCAAAAGCAGATGACGGCATTGCGCAGCGAGGCAGCGGGATTGAGGAAGGAAGCGGCTGAGCTTGCACGGGGGGCGGTGAACCGGCAGCGAGCAAATTTCGCGATGAATGCGGGGAACCAGTTGATGCTGCGCGGTCAGATTGCCGATGCGATTGCGCGGTACCAGGAATCGATTGCGGCGGATCCCACGTTTGCCGATCCGCATGGACAACTGGCAATTGCCTATGAGCGGCAGGGACGCGGCGAAGATGCAGCGGCGGAACGGGCGAAAGCGAAGCAGTTGGAGAAGAATACGGGAGTGGGGAATAGGGAGTAGGGAATAGGGAGTAGGGAATAGTGAACAGGGATGCGACCGCGCGGCGGTAGGAACGAGACTGGGGAAGAGATGATGAGAACGAGTTGGAGAGCCGTTGATTTTCGGATTCATGCGCGATGGGAGTGGATTTTTTTGGCGTTCCTTGTGCCGATGATTGTCCCGGCAGTCTTCGCGCAACAGCGCTGGACGGAGGAGCGCGCGCATGCGTGGTACGCGCAGCAGCCGTGGCCGGTGGGGGCGGATTTTCTGCCGTCGACTGCAATCAATGAGCTGGAGATGTGGCAGGCGGACACGTACGATCCGGCGACGATCGATCGCGAGCTGGGGTGGGCCGAAGGGATCGGGATGAACACGATGCGCGTGTTTCTGCACAACCTGTTGTGGGAGCAGGATGCGCCGGGATTCCAGAAGCGAATGGATGATTTTTTGACCATTGCAGCGCGGCATCATATCCGGCCGGTGTTTGTGCTGTTCGATTCGTGCTGGGAACCGTTTCCGAAGCTGGGGCCGCAGCATCCGCCGATTCCGGGAGTGCACAATTCGGGATGGGTGCAGGCGCCGGGCGCGGCGGTGCTGGCCGATGCGACGCAGTATCCAAAGTTGGAACAATATGTGAAAGGCGTGGTTGGTGCGTTTGCGAGCGACAAGCGGATTTTGGCGTGGGACCTTTGGAACGAGCCGGACAACGGCAACGAGAGCTCCTATGCAAAGGGCGAGCCGAGGAACAAGAATGAGATCATCGCGCAACTGCTGCCGCAGGTGTTTCAATGGGCACGATCGGCGCGACCCTCTCAACCGCTGACGAGCGGCGTGTGGCACGGCGACTGGAGTTCGCTGGCAGCGATGACGCCTGTAGCGCAGATTCAAATTCAGCAGTCGGATGTGATCAGTTTTCACGATTACGGATGGCCGGAGACCTTTGAAGCGCACGTGAAGATGCTGGAGCAGTTTCATCGGCCGTTGATTTGCACGGAATACATGGCGCGGAATATCGGGAGCACGTTCGATACGGTGCTTCCAATTGCGAAGCGTGAACATGTGGGTGCGATTAATTGGGGACTGGTGGCGGGCAAGAGCCAGACTTGGATTCCATGGGACTCGTGGCAGAGGCCGTATGTAAGCGATCAGCCGGCGATCTGGCAGCACGATGTGTTTCATCCAGATGGAAAGCCGTACCGGGAGCGCGAGGTGGAGATCATCAAGGGATTAACGAGTGGAACCTCGTTGCCTCAGTAGACACTTCGATGACTGCAGCTGGTTTAAGTTCGTGCTTTCCCACCCAAGCGGAGCTTGGATGGGGCACCCATCATTGTGTTGCCCGATGCAGCGCATCCTAAACAGAGTGGAAGCGGCTATGCTGTTGCTGCAATGACGAAGCCGCGCAATATACTGCGATGGTTGTTCGATGGCCGCTGCGGCCCGGCGGACAGGCTGATTCCGCGCTGGATCTTTTTGCGTGCGCTGGCTGCGATTTACTTCTCTGCATTCTATTCGTTGCTGTTTCAGATCAAAGGGCTGATCGGGCCTGACGGGATTTTGCCATCGAGGCAATATCTGGCGGCGGTGGCGCGTTCGCTCGGCTCGGCGAAGTGCTGGTACGCGCCGTCGTTGTTCTGGATCTCATCCAGTTCACAAATGATGATGGCGGTGATGTGGGTCGGATTGCTCGCGTCGGTAATCGCGTTTTTGAATTTGTGGCCGCGATTGAGCTTCTTTATCTGCTTTGTGTGTTTCCTGTCTTTTGTTGCTGCGTCGGGTGAGTTTTCCGGATACCAGTCGGATGGGATGTTGCTGGAGGCGGGATTTCTGGCGCTATTTTTTGCGCCACGCGGCCTGATGCCGGGATGGGGGACGAGCGATCCGCCGTCGCGTGCGAGTTTGTGGCTGCTGCAGTGGGAGTGGTTTCGGATTTATTTCGAGTCAGGCATGGTGAAACTACTGAGCGGCGATGAGCAGTGGCGGAACATGACGGCGATGGACGAGTACTACCAGAACGGGCCGCTGCCGACGTGGATTGGATGGTATGCGGAGCACCTGCCGCACTGGTTTCATGCGGCTTCAGCGTTGGGCACGCTGGTGATGGAGTTGGGGATTGTGCTGATGCTGTTTTTCCCACGGAAGGTTCGGCTGATTTGTTTTTTGATTGTGACGCCGTGGGAGATCGGGGTGATTCTAACGGCGAATTACACGTTTCTGAATTACCTGGTGCTGTCGCTGGGATTCTTGCTTCTGGATGACAGGACGCTGGCCCGGTTTGTGCCGCAACGATGGAGGCTTCCGGTGGTGGTGCGCACTCCGGAGATCGAAGCCGAGGAGCAGTTGTCGATTTTGACAGCGACGGAAGGAAGCGCCGTCGCGGAGGATGCGGCGACGACAGCGGCGGAGGAAGAGAAATTGACACGCATGACGTGGCGCCAGCGGATTGCGCGGAATGGGAGCGCGCTTGGGCTGGCTGTGAGCGCGGTGATGCTGACGTGGATTGCGTATGACACTACGGTGGAGATGATTGGGATCCCACTCCGTGGGGTTTCACTCCCAATGGCCCCTGTGGCTTGGTTAGATCCTTTCAGAATTGCGAATCAATACGGGCTTTTTGCGGTGATGACCCGGGGGCGCTACGACATTGAGTTTCAGGGATCGAACGATGGGGAGAACTGGACGCCGTATCTTTTTCGCAATAAGCCACAGCTCCTGAATGAGCCGCCGCGAATTTATGCGCCCTATCAGCCGCGGTTCGATTGGAATTTATGGTTTGCGTCACTGGGCGACTGGCATCAGAACGAAATCGTGCCGCTGACGGAGGAGCGGCTGCTCGAAAACGACGCGGACGTTGTGGCGCTTTTCAAGGGCAACCCGTTTGGGCGGTCGGCGCCGAAGATGGTGCGAGCGGTTCTGTGGCGGTATTGGTTTACTTCGTTGGAGGAGAAGCGGCGGACGGGGAATTGGTGGCGAAGGGAGTATCTTGGGCTGTATGCGCCGGAGATGACGCGGACGGCGGAGGGAAGATTCGCGGTGGTGGAGTGGCCGCAGGAATTGGCGCCCCATGATTGAACCAATTTCTCGTCGCGTGATTTCGTAGTTTTGAGGTTTGTGCTTTCCCACCCATTCGCCAGGAAAAAGGCGAAAGGATGGGGCACGGAAGATCGCACATGGGCGAAGCGGTCGTGAACCAAGGAGACTGACGGGATGAAGAACGCGCTGGTGATTGGATCGGGGCCGAATGGGCTGGCGGCGGCGATTGCGCTGGCGCAGGCGGGGCTGCGCGTGGAGGTGTACGAAGCGGAGGCCGAGGCGGGCGGAGGTGCGCGCACACTGCCGCTGACCCTGCCGGGATTCCTGCACGATTTTGGATCGGCGGTGCATCCGATGGCGGTGAGCTCGCCTTTCTTCAAATCGCTACCGCTCGCGGATTATGGGTTGGAATGGGTTCACGGCGAGTCGCCTCTGGCGCATCCGCTGGATGATGGGACGGCGGTGATACTGGAGCGCGATCTCGCGACGGCGGATCGCGTGCTGGGGATGGATGGAAGGCGATGGCGCGCGCTGCTGGAGCCGCTGGTGGAGCATTGGGATGAATTTGTAAAAGATGCGCTGGGGCCCGTGATTCGGCTACCGCGACATCCGTTACGCATGGCGCGGTTTGGATTGAGCGGCGTGCAACCGGCGCGATGGATTGCGCGGAACGAGCTGGAGGGGGTACGTGCGCGGGCGCTGTTTGCGGGGTTGGCGGCGCACTCATTTTTGAGTTTCGATCAGCCGCTGAGTTCGGCGATCGGCATAGTGCTGGGCGCAGCGGCGCATGCGGTGGGATGGCCGGTGCCGCGGGGTGGGTCTGGTGCGATTACGCAAGCGCTCATTGCGCATCTTGAAAAGCTGGGCGGTACGGTGCATACCTCGCGGCGCATCGACGCGCAGGCCTGGAAAGAACTGGGCGGAGAGAAGACGCTGACGCTGTTTGACACGACACCGCGCGGGCTGCTGGCGATTGCACGCGAGCACGTGAATGAAGGATTTTGGGGAACGACGAAGAAGTTTAT
This sequence comes from uncultured Acidobacteriaceae bacterium, assembly GCA_963810545.1. Lineage (GTDB taxonomy): Bacteria > Acidobacteriota > Terriglobia > Terriglobales > Acidobacteriaceae > Telmatobacter. The sequence continues at coordinate 847,572 of CAWENE010000001.1, read as the reverse complement.
TCCGGGGCCGGGCGTTTTCAAAGTCGACTATGCGCTATCGCAGCCTGTGCCGTGGAAGGCGCACGATTGCCAGCGCGCGCTTACGGTGCATCTTGGTGGGACGTACGACGAGATTGCTGCTTCAGAAGATGCGATGGCACGCGGACGCTGGGGGGAGCGGCCGTTCGTTATCGCGGCACAACCTTCGCTCTACGACGAGACGCGCGCACCGGCGGGGAAGCATGTGCTGTGGGCTTATTGCCACGTGCCGAACGGGTCGACCGTGGACATGACGGAACGGATCGAGGCGCAGATTGAGCGGTTCGCGCCGGGATTCAAGGATTGCGTGCTCATGCGGAAGGTGTCGTCTCCTGTGGATCTGGAGGCGATGGACGCGAACCTGGTGGGCGGGGACATCAGCGGCGGGGCGATGACGCTGCGGCAGTTTCTGTTTCGACCGAGTATGAGCAATTATGCGACGGGCACGAAGGGAATCTATCTGTGCTCGTCTTCGACGCCTCCGGGCGGCGGGGTGCACGGGATGTGCGGCGCGAACGCGGCACGGCTGGCGCTGAAGCAGATGCGTTGAGGGCGGGTGATTGGAGAGGTCTCCGAGCGCGTGATTTCGCACTTTTGGATTCGTGCCTTCCCACCCTTCCGACAGGAAAAACTCGAAAGGATGGGGCGCCCAATTCCGGTGGCTGGTTGAGGTTCGTGGTTTCCCACCCATTCCCCAGAAAAGAGGGGAATGGATGGGGCACGGAGGGTTGTGGGATTGAGGCATTGTGAAGAACAACAGCGGGTCCTTCGCTTTGCTTCAGGATGACAGCATCGAGAATGGCTCAGGAGGACGGCGGCGAATTGCGGGTCGTGCTTTCCCACCCTTTCGACAGGAAAAACTCGAAAGGATGGGGCACCCAATTCCGGTGGTTGGTTGAGGTTCGTGGTTTCCCACCCATTCCCCAGAAAAGAGAGGAATGGATGGGGCACGGAGGGTTGTGGGGATTGAGGCTTCGCGAGAAGCAGGTCCCGTTCGACTTCGCTCAGGGCAGGCTTTCGACTTCGCTGCGCTCGCTCCCTAACGCGGCCGATTGGTGTCTATACGGAGTATGCTCGGGAACGTGGACGCGGCTGCGCCCAAGCCGGATGAGGTCGCTGTGCCTGACGGAATCGCTGCACAGGCAACGGGGATCGTGTCGCTTGAGCTCGCGGGATTGCCGGAGAAACTGCTCGAGGAGCTTTGGGTTGCGGCGGAAGCAGAGACGTGCGGGTTGTCGCTGGGGGAATTCGGCAGCGTTCTTGCGGGCGTGGGAGCCAAGCACAATTACGGCATTCCCGCAGGAGTGGAAGCGGGAAGCAAAGAGCGGGAGGTATTTTTTCTCGGGCTGCACCTGGGTGAGTTGGCACTGGCACACGGATGCGCGCGGGGGAAAGAAGCGGCCTGGGTGCGATTTCTGCAGTTGTATCGCTGGGGATTGACGCAGACTGCGACAGCGATCACGGGGTCGGCGAGCCTGGGAGCCGAGCTGGCCGATTCGCTGTATGCGGAGTTGTATGGGCTGCGCGAGGCCGATGGAGAGCGGCGATCGCCGTTTGCGTCGTACTCGGGGCGAGGCTCGCTGCAGGGATGGCTGCGCACGACGCTGGTGCAGCGATTCAGGGATCACCACAGACGTACACATCGCGAGAGTCCGCTGGAAGAGATAGATTGCGCGGCTCCGGCTGCAGAGGCGCCGGTGGCGACGGAGATGCGCATGCTGACCGATGCGGTGGCGCACACACTGGGTGAGTTGGAGGCAGGCGATCGGTTCTTGCTGGCGGCGTATTTTCTGGATCGGCAGACGCTGAAGGAGATCGCGCTTACCTTGCAGGTCCATGAAGCGACAATCAGCCGTAGATTGAAGCGGGTGGTGGCGGATGTGCGCAAGGATCTGATCGGAAATCTGCGGAGAAGCGGGATGAGCAAGCGTGCGGCGGAAGAAGCGCTGGGAGTGGATGTGCGCGATGTTGAAATAAACCTGAGAAGCTTGCTGCAAAGTTCGCAGATTGCTGCGTTCCACGAACAGGACGTTGGGAAAGGAGAGGCCAGGGAGAGTGCGGCTCCGGGAGAGAGTGGAGTCTCGGCGGCATCGGATCAGGGATGAGAGAGACGATTCAATTCGGGCGTGGCTCGGTGCAGCATCCGGACGCGGACCAGATGAGCGCGTTTGTGGAGCACGCGCTGCCGGCGCATGAGCGGGAGGAGATGCTCGCGCACCTGGCGGTGTGTCCGGAATGCCGCGCTACGGTGAGGCTGTCGCAGGGATCTCAAGAAGAGGTTGCGGAAGAGGTTGAGGAGCCTGTCGCGGTTGCAGCGGAAGTGCTGAAAAGAAGGCCGTGGTTCGCAGGGTGGGCGGTGGCTTGGCCGGTTGCGGGGGCGCTGGCGGCGATGGTCGCGCTTGCAATCTATATGCGGCACGAGGCTCTGGTGCGGCGGGGGGCGGGCGAGCCGACACAGCTGGCGGAATCGCGGGCACCTGCGCGGCCGGAGATGGAAGAACGGTCCGTGAGTAGGCCGTCGCCAGTCCGGGACATGAAAGAGGAGCGAGCGGAGCGGGCTGGAGAATCGCTGGCGACGGTGGGCGCGAAGGAAGAGCGGAATTTGGATGCGAAGAAGGCATCGGGTGGGCGCGGGTTCGCTGCCGGCGGAGTTTTTCAATCGAATCGGAGCCTAGCGGCGCGAGAGGGATTTGCGGGAAATGCGCCGACGGCTCGACCCGCCCCGCTGCCAGCGGTGGCTGGTGCAATGCGGCAGACCGCGCCGGCGGCGATTGGGGGGCCGATCGAAACTTCAAACGCGGACTTGGCGAGCCTTGCGCTCGACCAGATGAAGGTCGCGCCGGCTCTGCATCCTTTGCCGAGCGGATTGCCGGTGTTGTCATTGGCGACACGTGGGCGGCAGGTGGTCGCGATCGACGCGCGGAACGCTGTGTTTGCGAGCGCGGATGGAGGAGTGCATTGGGCTGCAGTTCCCACGGTGTGGACGGGACGGGCGGTGAAGGCTGACCTGGTGTCGTACGGAATGAGCGGCGGGACGGCTGTTGCGGGCGGGGGGATGGGGGAGTTTGCGAGGAGGAACCGCGTGGTGCAAAAGCCGCAAGCTTTGGGGGTTCCTGCGCCGGCTGGAGCGGGGACGCAGGGTTCGGAGTTGACCGGGATCGTGCGGGATGCGAGCGGCGCTGCAGTGGGCGGTGCGACGGTGACGGTGACAGATGGTGCTGGACATGCGGCTGGGACTGCGATTGCGGATCAAGAAGGACGATATGGAGTGGGCGGACTGGCGCCCGGGACGTATGACGTGACGACGCAGGCGCCGGGATTTGAGAAGCAGACGCAGCGGGCAGTGAATGTGGTCCCGTCGAGACCGAACGAGGCGGATGTTTCGTTGAAGGTGGGAGCCGCGAGCGAGAGCGTGACGGTGGAGGCGGACAACCTTATAGAGCTCAAAGCCAAATCCCTTGCGAAGGATGAATCGGGGCCGGTATTCGAAATCATGACCGACAATGGCGAACGCTGGACCAGCGCGGATGGATTGGTGTGGAAGCGGAAGTAGCTTGATGATCCTCTAGAACTGGTTGCATAAATGGCCCCGACGAAAGCTTGAAAACAACAGGGGTTAAAACCCCTCAGTTTTGGCGCGGTTTTCGGCACGACTGAAGTCGTGCCCTGACACAAAGCCATTTATGCAACCACTTCTAGCAAGAAAGCAATCCAAAAATCTTTGCAAGTTTTCGGGAGAGGTGCGTTCTTGTGTCAGGCGCGCAGCTAAGGTATCTCGGCGGGCGCGGGAGAACTTGCATGCTTTCCAATCGATCGATGGGCCGTTTTCTGGATTTGTCTTGCGTTGCGGTTTTTCTCTTTTTTGCGTGCGTGGCGAGTGCGCCGGCGCAGCAGATGAGTGCGATTTACAGGCATGGGACCCTGGCGGTGACCATTCCGTATCACGCGGCGCAGGCTGAAACAGGCAAGCTGGTTGCGGAGATTCTCGATCCAGAGAATCACGTGCTGGGGCGCGCGGAAGGCACGGAGCGAGCCACTGCGGGCGGCGGAATTTGGGAGGAGACGATTGCGCCCGCGAAGCCGTTGGCGCTAGAGGACCTGGTGTGGCAGCGGATTCGCTACCGGTTCGAGCCTGATGGCGGGAAGACGCCGGCAATTGAAGGCATTGAATCCATTGCAGAGGTGCTGCGAAGGCCGGTGGTGCATGTACTGGGGCAGAAGGAGTACATGGCGGGGAGCCGTGCGGCGATTCGGGTGATGGTTTCGGACGTGGCGAAGAACGAACCGCTGACGGGCACGCTTCGGGTGGAGCTAGCTGGGCTCAAGGGAGAGCCGAGGACGTTGTTCTCGGGGACTCTGAACCGGAGGGGCACGGTGGAGGCGGGCTTTCGGGTGCCGCGTGGTTTGGTGGGAAAGTATGCGTTGAAGTTTTTGGTGGACACGGCCGTTGGGGCGTCCGAGGAGACCGAGCCTGTAGAGATCAAGGACAAAGCATCGATTTTGCTAACGACAGAGAAGCCGGTGTACCAGCCGGGGCAAACGATCCATGTGCGGGCGCTGGCGCTGGAGCAGGCGAATCACCACGCGGATGCGGCGCGGAAGCTGACGTTCGAAGTGGAGGATTCGAAGGGGAACAAGGTTTTCAAGAAAGCAACCGAGACGGACAAATTCGGCATTGCGTCGGCGGAGTTCGCACTGGCGGATGAAGTGAATCTGGGCGCTTATCACGTGCGCGCGTTGATGGGAGATGCAGAGGCGCCGGTGAACTCGGCGGAGATTGCGGTGCAGGTTGAGCGGTATGTGCTGCCGAAGTTCAAAGTAGCGGTGGAGTTTGACAAGAAGGATGGGAAAGAGAGAAGGGATTATCGGCCCGGTGATCATGTGATGGGCATGGTGCGCGCGAACTATTTTTTTGGCAAGCCGGTAGATGGCGCCGTGGTCACGATCAAGGTTTCGAGCATGGACGTGGAAGTGGTGGAAGCTGCATCGGCAAAGGGGAAGACGGACGGAGATGGCGGGTTTCGATTCGATTTGAAGCTGCCGGAATATTTTGCGGGGAAGCCGCTGAGCCAGGGCGCAGCGCGCGCGTTGATTGAGGCAACGGTGAAGGACGCGGCGGATCATGCAGAGACGCGGGGCGAACCGATCACGGTGAGCGAGGCTCCGTTGCTGATTACGGCCGTGCCGGAGGGCGGAACGCTGATTCCGCATATTGAAAATGAAGTGTTCTTGCTGAGCGCGTATGCGGATGGGAGCCCAGCCAAGACAGCATTGACGGTGCATCGGCCGGATGGGCATGAGGAGCGTTTGTCAACGGATGATGCGGGTGTTGCGGTGTTGAAGATGAATCCCGGCGCGGGGGTGGAGCGGCTGCGCGTAGAGGCGGACGATCATAAGGGGAATCGCGTGACGAGTACGGTGCCGCTGGAGATGCGTGGGGGGACGGACCAGGTTTTGTTGCGCACGGAGCGGGCGGTTTTCAAGGCAGGTGAGCGGATCGCGCTGAGGGTGTTGTCGACACGCACGCGCGGGACCGCCTATGTGGACGTTGTGAAAAACGGGCAGACGATTCTGACGCGCGATGTGGATCTGGAGAATGGGCAGGCGGAACTCAGCTTGACGGCGACGCCAGAGATGGCGGGAACTTTGGATCTGGATGCTTATCTGTTTGGGCGCGATGCAGAGCCGGTGGCGGACCATCGGCTGGTGTTTGTGCAGCCAGCGGACGAGCTGAAGATTGAGGCGACGAGCGATGCGGCTGTGTATCGGCCCGGCGGTGAAGCGCGGATTCGATTCCACGTGTCGAATGCGCACGGGGAAGGTGTGCAGGCGGCGCTGGGATTGGAGGTGGTGGACGAGGCGGTGTTCGCGCTTGCGGAAAAGCAGCCGGGATTTGCGAAGGTGTTTTTCTATATCGAGCAGGAGTTGATGAAGCCGCGGTACGAAATTCATTCGCTCTCGATGGAGAGTGCCGTGAATCCGATTGAGCCGGTGGAGAACGGACAGCGGGATATGGGCGCGCGGGCGCTGTTTGCGGCGACGGAGATGGCGATGCCGGCGAAGTTGGACGTGGAGTTTGGAAAGAATCCGCCGGCGGAAAAATTTGGGGAGTACCAGGAGCGCTATCACGCGGCGTTTGTAGAGCAGGTGCGCGGCATTGCGGATAGGTTGAGCCGGGAACTTCGGGAACATCCGGAAAACGTGGTGAAGGCCTTCGAGGCGCTGGAGGACGGAGCGGCACCGAGGGATGCGTGGAATACGCCGTTGCGTTTGGAGCCGGCACGATGGCCTCGAGGCAGGAACAGCTATTTTCTTGTGCGGAGCGCGGGCGCGGATCGGCAGTTCGGAAATGGCGACGATTTTGCCGCGTATCTCGAAGTGCGAACCGGCAGTGTGGTGGGCGAACCGGGGCACGGAGGGAGGCTCGAGGTGCGGACGCAGCACGCATGGGGGCCTTGGAATGGTCGCACGGAGATAGATGGAACGGTCGTGGATGTGTCCGGGGCGGTGGTGCCGGGAGCGACGGTGACGGTGCGGCTGTTGACGGGTGGGGACGCCCGGACTGCGCACAGCGATGCGGAGGGAAGGTTCGCGCTGGCCGCATTGCCTGCGGGGAGGTGTCGGATTGAGATTGCTTCGCCGGGATTCGAGCGGCTTACGAGTGAAGTGAATCTGCAGGTACGCGATCGTGCGGTGGTTGCGGCGACGTTGAATGTCAGCGCGGTGACCGAGGCAGTGACGGTGGAGGAAATGCCGATGGCTGCGCCGATGATGATGGCGCGCAACGGCGCTGTCGCGGGTGGAATAGGGGGGCCGATGAACTTCGCGGCGGCCAAGGCGCGGGCGCAATTTGTAGAGATGGACAGCATGGAACTGGAGACGCGCGCGGTGCGGGATCTGAAGAAGGACGGCAGTTCGGCGGGGGGAGGGGATGCCCATGTTCGGTCGTATTTCCCGGAGGCGCTCTATATCAATCCTGAGATTGTGACGGATGGGAAGGGAGATGCGAGCGTTGAGATTCCGATCGCGGATTCGATTACGACGTGGCGGATGGCAATGCTGGCTTCTACCGAGGCGGGTGCGCTGGGTACGGGGACAGCGAGCCTGAAGGTGTTTCAGGATTTCTTTGTCGATTTGGACTTGCCGGTGACGTTGACGCAGGGCGATCGTGTGTCGCTGCCTGTAGCGGCCTACAACTACACCGGACGCATGGGACGGGTGAAGCTTGTCTTGAAGCAGGAGGATTGGTTTTCGCCGGACGATGACGCAGAGAAAAGTGTGGTTGTGGAAGCGGGACGAGTGGGCGGAACGCAATTCACGATTGACGCGAAGAAGATTGGGAAGTTCAAGCTGACGCTGACGGCGCATATGGATGGCGCGGAGAGTCGCGACGATGTGGTGGTGCGTGCGATTGAGGTAATTCCGAATGGACGCGAGCAGAGCCTGGTGTTTAATGGACGGTTGGAAAAAACGGTGGAACATGAATTGAAGTTTCCTGCGAGTGCGATTCCAGATGCGACGAGCATTTTGGTGCGACTGTATCCGGGGCCGCTGAGCCAGGTGATCGAAGGGATGGACAGCATCCTCAGCATGCCGGGTGGATGTTTTGAGCAGACTTCGTCGAGCACTTATCCCAATGTGCTGGCGCTCGACTACATGAAGCGGACGAAGAAGCTAACGCCGGAGGTACATGCGAAAGCGGAGGGCTACATCGCGAATGGATATCAGCGGTTGCTGACGTTTGAGGTGCCGGGCGGCGGGTTTTCGTGGTTTGGCCAGGCGCCGGCAAACAAGATTTTGACGGCGTATGGGCTGATGGAGTTCAGCGATATGGCCAAAGTTTCCGATGTGGACCCGCGGCTGATTGAGCGCACCGGCGCATGGTTGGCGAGTCAGCAGCAGGCGGATGGAAGCTGGAAACCGGATACGTATTTCATCAATGAGGGCGCGACGAATCGGTACAACTCTGATGTGTTGCGGATTACTGCGTACATTGGGTGGGCCCTCGAGAGTGCGGGTGCGCAGGCAGGCGCGGTGGAGAAAGCGAGACAGTATGTTGAGGCGCACATGGATGCGAAACCGGATTCATACACGCTGGCGGTGATCGCGAATTTCGCAGTGGACTCGAAGAGCGATCGGGAGTTCACACGCAGGGCGATGGATGCGTTGATGGATGCGCGGACGGAAAAGGGTGATGAGGTTTCGTGGAGCGCGGAGGAGACAGGCGTGTACTCGACGGGCGAGAGTGCGGCGATTGAGACCACGGGACTGGCAACGCAGGCGCTGTTGAAGTGGGGACAGGCTTCAGGGACTGCGCGCAAGGCGTTGTCTTATCTTGCAGCGCACAAGCAGGCATCTGGAAATTGGGGGACTACGCAGGCGACGATCATGGCGTTGCGCGCGCTGTTGCTTTCGACGGAATTGAGTGCCGCGGATGTGCATGGAGTGGTGATTGTGAAGGCCGATGGCAAAGACGTGGAGACGTTGAAACTGACGGAAGAGAATAACGATCTGCTGCACCAGTTTGTGCTGAAGGGGATCGACGCGGAAAAGACACACACGGTAGAACTGAAGTTTGACGGGGCGGGCGGGCTCGCTTACCAGGTGGTGGGGCGGTTCTTTACGCCGTGGAGCAAGGAGGATGAAGGCGCCCGTGAGCGTGAGGCGCTGACGATCCATGTGGCGTATGACCGGACGGCGCTTGCACAGAACGATGTGGTAACAGCGACGGCCACGGTAAGGAATAACTTGCCGGAATTCGCGAAGATGGTGATGGTGGATTTGGGGATTCCGCCGGGGTTCGATTTGCTGAGTGAGGATTTGCAGACGTTCCAGGAAACGACGGCGGGGGATGCGAGCGGGCGGCTGGAGAAGTTTTCGCAGACGGCGACGCAGGCGATTTTGTACTTCAACGGGCTGGCGCCAGGGCAGACGGTGAACGTGAAGTTTCGGCTGCGGGCGAAGTACCCGATTCGGGCGAAGACGTTCGAGTCGCGGGTGTATGAGTACTACGATCCAGCGGTGAGCGCGACGGCGCAGCCGGTGGAGTTGGAGGTGCGGGAGCGATGAGGTTTGTTGGTGTAAACTGAAAAGCGAACCCCAGGGCCGGCTCACCCGAGCCGGCTTGATTGTGTCGGGACGTGGCTCAGCCTGGTAGAGCACTCGCTTGGGGTGCGAGGGGTCGGCAGTTCAAATCTGCCCGTCCCGACCATTTCTTACTCCTTTTTGTGTTGCAGAAACTGTGGTTGAGAGCGCGGGCGGTTGCCGGCGTCCCTGCGTCACAGTGCGCTGGGAGGGCAAGACAGCCGTCATCCGGCTATTTGCTCGAACTTGGAGCGACTGCGGAGGCCTTGGTGTTTGGTATGGTGTGTCGGATATAGACCCATAGATAAAAGGTGGACATGATTAGCAAGATGAGCGTGACTGGACGCGTCAGTAGGACTGTCAGAATCATGCCGTGCAGGCTTCCTGTATCTGAATGGAAGTTTCTAGTTAGAAATACAACGATGCCGAGAGGAATATCAGCGGTAATCACGATAGCTACCGCGTTCACTAAGACTGCAGTCTTTCCGATTCGGCCGGCCTCGATCCATAACAAGATACAGGCGGGAATTGTGAGCAACAATAACTTCGCGTCATAAGGCTTGTGGTAGGTGACGAGCATTGTGAGTGGCGCGACAGCGGCTAATGCCAGCCATGTGTTCCTTAGTGAAGGTTGCGAACGCAGAGTATGTACCGCCCATAGAAGAATCAGGCTGCCGCAAATCACGTAGCTGACCGAGTTATAAATTGGCGGACTATTTCGAAAGATGCTCACGACCGACTGGAGATCGATGACCAAACCTGGGGTACGGTCGACGGTTGAGCCTGGGCCGGGATCATCCATGCCGCCTTGGGTGGAGATCGCCGCGAGATTGGCATGCTGTTCCTGCCACCAATGGGGCGAAACTTGCGATACCCATAGGAGGGCCGCGAAGCCCAGCACGGCAGTGACGGCCAGGGTCTGTAGAGCTCGCTTGCGATACGTGCCGCCCGCAAGGAGAAAGTAAAGCCATACCAAGCCTGCGTCGTGCGGCTTGAGAAGAAGGCTTATCGCGAGACAAAGAATTCCGCCCCACGGAGATCGTTCCTGGACAAAGCACCAGACGGCGATCACGCAGAGACTAATCACGAGGCCGACTGCATTGCCTCCGGCGAAGATCACGACGCTGCTCGCCAGCCAAAAGCCGATCAAGCAGCCGGCGAGGACCGGCGCGTCACGCGCGCAGAGATCCCAGATGAGAAAAGCGGCAGTCGTGAAACATGCGACGGTGAGGATGGTCCAGAGCACATGTGCCAGGCTCCACGGCAAAGTCGCAAATGGGCCAGTAATCAGGAAAGTCGTTGGTAAGTAGACATATTCAGTTACAACATAGCGGATAATCGGAGGATCCGAGGGGTGTTCCCCTCCATCGGCATTATAGAATTTCGCTAACTCGGTTACGTTGTAAGGATCGCAGTTATGAATAAAGCAACGCGCTCCGTGGTAGAGAACCTTGAAGTCCATCAATCCCAGAGGGGTTGAGTGTTGGAAGGCTTCCCCGGTAACGACAAAGAGTCCGGTGCCGAACAGCATTAGGAGAAGACCGATGCGCCAGGCTTTCGTCATTTCTTGTTTCTCCACCCCTCGAGAATGCGGCGCCAGCCCACATTCCATTTCCCGTTGGAGCGGGGGTCCGGGGAGCTTCCCAAACGAGCATTGCTGCGCAAATCGATCGAATGTAAGTTACTTTTCTAAGAAAGAAGCCTAGCATTCACGATTGCTTGCGGGGCCGAAAAGCGGATAGGCAGGTATTGAGTTTGCCATCGGCTCGTCTCATCCAATCGATGTCTTAGAGCAGTTCCACAGTTCACATGCCCTTTTCAGTTCCGCGAAAGGTGTCATTTTCTTAAGGAAAATGCCACTCGGCGGCGGTGGCTTCGGGGTACAGCAATTGTGGAACTGCTGTAGTAGTCCTTGAGACGATTGCGCGTTTTGAAATAGCGGACCGCTTCGTCTTCCACAGGCAACTCCTGCATGAAGTCGGAACATCTAATTCCAGAGATCCGCAGGCAAACGAAACGGTGCGCCACCTCAGCTGCGGGGTGCCGGGTCGATGGGGAAGTGCAATCTTGCCGGGGTCCGCAGCCGCTTTTCGTCGGGTCATGACAGATACAAGCCCTCGGCCAGAGATGACGGTAGATGCGTTCATCCTGGAGCATATCGACAGCGTTCCGCAATTGGAGGCGCTGGTGCTGTTATGGTCGAGCCGGCCGACGAGCTGGACTCTAGACGAGCTTGGGGTGCGCCTGTATCTGCCGGCGGAGAAGGTCGTAGCACTGGTGCGTGACCTGACGAGGCAGTGGCTGATTCTGGAATCGCCCGGTCCTCCGCCGCGCTATTCTTACTTCTCGCGGTCGGCAGAACAAGATGAAATTCTGCAGAGAGTCCACGAGGCGTACCGGACCGACCTGGTGCGCATTTCGACGATGATCCATTCGAAAGCATCTTCCGCGGTGCGCGAATTCGCGCGTGCGTTCCGCTTCAAGAAGGAGCAGGACCGATGATGCCTGCGCTTTACATTCTGACTTGTCTGACGATGCTGCTGTGCGCTGTACTTCTGCTGCGGGCATATGTACGAGTGAGGCGGAAATTGCTCTTATGGAGCGGCCTTTGCTTTGCGGTGCTGACCTTGACGCGCGCTCTGACGGTCGTAGACATACTGTTTCTTCCCCATGTCGATTTGTACACATACCGGCTGGGCTCGACCACGATTGCGATGGCGCTGCTGCTTTATGGGTTGATATGGGAGAGCCAATGAACGCGATCACGCATCCGCTGACGGACGCGTTTCTGATGGGATTCATTGCGGCGGCTTCCCTGGTGGCCGGAGTGTTCTTTCTCCGGTTTTGGAGAGACGCGCACGATTCCCTTTTTCTTGCGTTCGCCACGTTTTTCGGGATCCAGGCAGTGACGGATGTAGCGGGGCTTAATTTGGCGCGCCCGAATGAAGGGAACAGCTGGATATTTCTGTTGTACCTGTTGTCGATTGTGGTGGTGATTGTGGCGGTGATCCGCAAGAACGCCGGCAAAGGATGAGAGAACCTTGCCGAAGGGCACTCCGATCAGGCAGCGGGAAACAGGCGGGCCGCCGATTCGTATTCTACGAGCTCGAATTTAATCCAAAGGGGAATTACGGTCTGCCTGATCTCGACGGCATACCCATGAAGGAAAGACTTCCTGGCGCGCTACCGGCGCTTAGCGCCAGAAGTAGCCGGCGTGGCGGAGCAATTCGACTTCGGCGGTGACGCTGATGGTGAAGAGTGCGAAGGCGATGACGGCAATGGTGAGGCGTGGGAAGCGTTCAGAGAACGCGACGCGGGAGCCCGCGGCACGAGCGAAGAGCCGGCCGGGGACAGGCGCACTGTTGCGGAGGATGGTGGCTTCCGGTTCGCGGCTGTAGACGGCGCCGTCGCTGGAGGAACCGCTTTGGTTGATGGGTACGGCAATCCAACTGCTCTTGCTGGTCCTCACAAGATTGAAGTACTGCTCAGAAGCGGCCATTGTTTCCTCTTATATTTTTCTTTGATGCGGGCGCGGGGTCGATGAGAAGCCTCGCGTAGACCAAGGCGTTGTGTATTGAAAGTACCTCGGGATTGGTGGTGGAACAATGGCGCAAAGGTGTCGAAAAACGACCCAAATGGTAGCTCTTTCGCGTACGCGAAAACGCATGGGGGTAATGGGAATCAGTTACCCAGGGGCGAAAGGTAACAGGTAAATTCGAATGCAAGAAAATACTGTCTTGAGGTGTTTACTAAGTTACTAACAGAAGCGAGATATTCGAGCGGCTGCTAAATACTTCTCGGCGTTCGATGGAGGAAGTGCCGTGCAGGCCGGGCCGGGCGAATGAGCAGGCGCGGGGTAATGTGTCGTTGTGCTGGAGGATGGGACGCTGTCTCGCGTGGGATCGAACCCGAGAACTGAAAATATCCACAAGGGTGACTTTTCAGGGGAGCGAACACTTGTTGACTGTTTATGTTCCTTTTCGAAGAGAGAGAGTCCTGCTGATGCGGAGTGGAGAGACAAAACAACCTCAGATTTTTCGAATCCCTGCCCTACTGACGGCCAATTGAGATTCGTGGTTTCCCACCCTTTCCGCAGAAACAAACGGAAAGGATGGGGCACGGAATTTGTGCCGATCGACGAGAGAGGCTGCGCGCTTCAGGAGGGGAAGAGGGATTCGGTGGAGGCGTGGAGGCTGGTCATGCGGGGTCGCCGGCGGGGAGTTTGCGGCTCAGGCGATGCGAGGAGGCCGGCGATTTCGCGCAGTTCGGCGCGCGCAGAGCCGATGATGGAGGCAGCCTTATCGAGGCGCTTGGCTGGTTCGCCCGGAGCGAGGGGGAGGCGCGATTGCTGTTCCGCGCGGCGGACGGCGCCGAGGGCGTGGCGCGCGCCGGAGAGGGTGTAGCCTTCGCCGTGGACGAGGCGCTTGATCTCGAGAGCCATCTCGACATCGCGCTTGCGATAGAGACGCTGACCGGTGCCGCTCTTGCCGGGCTTGAGTTGAGGAAATTGAGATTCCCAGAATCGGAGGACGTAGGTTTCAACCTTGCAAATGCGGGCCACGTCGCCAATTTTGAAATAGAGACGGTCCGGAATCGCAGGTTGTTCGTGGACGCGCTTGGGGGACAGTTGCGTGGCCATAAGAGTCGGTAGGGCGCGTGTGTTGCGGTGATGGCGCCGTTCGTTAATCGCAGTATAGGCCATGCGCGCGCGGATGGCAGCACGAAAATCGAGGATCGTGCTGTGGAGTACACGGGATAAATAGGGGCCGACTATGTCTGGGGAACCCGACTTCGCTGCGCTCATGATGATGGAGGGGTTCGTGGTTTCCCACCCTTTCCGCAGAAACAAACGGAAAGGATGGGGCACGGAGTTGGCGGTGATTGTGGAGTCTGCAAACAAAAGCAGGTCGTTCACTCCGCTGAAAAGCGCTTCGTTCGGGATGACAAATTGATGGAGGGGTTCGTGGTTTCCCACCCTTTCCGCAGAAACAAACGGAAAGGGTGGGGCACGGAGTTGGCGGTGATTGTGGAGTCTGCAAACAAAAGCAGGTCGTTCACTCCGCTGAAAAGCGCTTCGTTCGGGATGACATGTTGGAGGGCTAGTGGGATTCGGGGCGTGGGATGGGTGTGCGCGTTGGAGAATGCGGAGGCGCGGCGCGCAGGTATTGCACGGGCCAGCTTGCGGGTTCGCCGAGAGCGGCGGCGGCGTGCAGAGGCCAGTATGGGTCGCGGAGCATTTCGCGGGCGAGGAAGACGAGATCGGCGTGGCCGTCGGCGATGATGGCGTTTGCCTGCTGGGGATCGGTGATCATGCCCACAGCCGCGGTAGGAATGGCAGCCTCGGCGCGGATGCGTGCGGCGAAAGGTGTTTGGAACGCGGGACCGACGGGAATGGTGGCGTGCGGGACCTGGCCACCGGAGGAGCAATCGACGAGGTCGACGCCGTGGGCGCGCAAATGGCCGGCGAGAGCGACGGAGTCGTCAATGGTCCAACCGCCTTCCACCCAATCCGTGGACGAGATGCGGACGAAGAGCGGCAGGTGACTGGGCCACGCGGCGCGGACAGCGTCGACGACCTGAAGGGGCAGGCGGATACGGTTATCGAAGCTGCCGCCGTAGGCATCTGTGCGCTGGTTGGCGAGGGGCGAGAGGAACTCGTGGAGCAGGTAGCCGTGGGCGGCGTGGATTTCAACGAAGTCAAAGCCAGCGGTGAGGGCACGTTGGGCTCCAGCGGCAAAGGCGCGGACGATGGCGTCGATCCCGGATTGGTCCAGTGCCTGGGGGACGGCGTAGTGGGGTGCGAAGGCAATCGCACTGGGGCCGACGGGCTGCCATCCGCCTTCTGCGGGGGAAAGCAGCTTATCGCCGGTGAAGGGAGAGGCCATGCTGGCTTTGCGTCCGGCGTGGGCAAGTTGAATGCCGGCACGGACGCCTTGGGAGTGGATGAATTTGACGATGCGGGTGAGGCCGTAAATGTGCTCGTCCTTGTAGATACCGAGGTCGTCGGGGGTGATGCGGCCTTCGGGAACGACGGCGGAGGCTTCAAGCATGACGAGGCCGGCACCACCCTGAGCGCGAGCGCCGAGGTGGACCATGTGCCAGTCGTTGGCAAAACCGTCTTGCGCGGAGTACTCGCACATGGGCGAGACGCCGATGCGGTTGGCAAAGGTGACGGAACGAAGCTGAAAGGGCGTAAAGAGAGGATGGCTCATGAGTGGGGGCCTTTGGAATGAGGGTGGGCCTACAGCAATGGATGAACGAGCTTCGGTAGGGATGCAGGCGAGTCCCAGTTCGAGGGTAGCAGGCTGGGTGAAATTGTTGGCTCAGGCATGGCTTTAGTAATGCAAAGCCAGCGAAGGATTGGCGTTTAAGCGGTAATTTTTGGTTGGGCTTGGGTAGAATGATGGGCCATGAGCCCAACGGCGATCACTTCGGATTGGGTAGGGCGGGTTATCGATGGGCGGTTCGCCTTGCAGGAGTGGCTGGGCGGGTCGGCCAGCAGCGGCGTGTTCGTTACTGAACTGCCACAGCCGATCAGCAAGAGGGCCGCGATCAAGCTGATTCCTGCGGAGGGCAGCGAAGCGGACGTCCACCTCGCGCGTTGGGCGAAGATCGCGAATCTGTCTCATCCGCACCTGATGAAGGTGTATCGTTCGGGACGTTTTCAGTTCGGATCGACAAGCCTGGTTTACGTGGTGACCGAGTGCGCCGATGAGGTGTTGTCGCAGATTCTTCCGGAGCGGGCGCTGACGCCGGAAGAGACACGGGAGATGCTGGAGCTGGTGATCGATGCAGTCGGCTATCTGCACGGGAAGAGCTTCGTGCATGGGCATCTGAAGCCATCGAACATCCTGGTGGTGAACGACCAGCTGAAGCTTTCGGCGGATAACGTGATTGCGGCCGGGAGTTTGCGCGACAGATTCCAGATGCCGTGTACCTGCGATGCGCCGGAGTCGATGCGCGGGGTAATTGTGCCTTCAGTGGATCTGTGGGCGCTGGGGACGACGCTGGTGGAAGTGCTGACGCAGCGGCCCCCGGTGTGGGAGGCCGGCGCGAATCGCGAGGCGGT
Organism: uncultured Acidobacteriaceae bacterium; assembly: GCA_963810545.1. Taxonomy (GTDB): domain Bacteria; phylum Acidobacteriota; class Terriglobia; order Terriglobales; family Acidobacteriaceae; genus Telmatobacter. The sequence goes on along the minus strand of CAWENE010000001.1, from coordinate 831,401 downwards.
GGTGCCCGCGTCGATTCCGCGCCCGTTTGCGGAGATTGCGCGGGAGTGTTTGCGGCGGGATCCTGAACGGCGCCCGACGCTGAGCGAGATCAAGGCGCGGCTTGAGCCGAGCCGTCCGATCGAGTTTCCGGTGACCAAGACGGAGAAGGCGTCGGAGGCGAGAGAGCCAGTGGCTTTCATGGCGGCGGGCCTGGAGGCGGACGCAGAAGCGATTGCGGCTGTTGGGTTGAAGAAGCGCTTGCTGCCGCTTGTGGGGGGTGTGCTGGTTGTGCTCGCAGTGCTTGGCTGGTTGATCCTGCGTAACCATGCGAGGCCGAACGGGGTTCCGGCCGGGATGGAGCAGAGTTCGGGAGAGGTTTCGGCAAGCGGGAGCGTTTTGGCGGAGCCGGGCGTAACGGCGATGGGCGCGGTGGTGCATCGCGTTGTGCCCGAGGTGCCAGCCTTTGCGCGCGACACGATCCGCGGCACAGTCTCGATGGCGATTCGAGTGACGGCGGATACGAACGGGCAGGTGACGAATGCGACGTTCGAGGCCGGAGGCGCGAGTAAGTATTTCGAACGAACCGCGCTGGATGCGGCGCGCGGATGGAAATTCAAGCCGCCCTTAAAGGATGGGCAGCCCGTGGAGAGCGCGTGGCTGATCCAATTCAGGTTCAGACAGAGTGGGACGGAGACGACGGCGGTCGAGGAAACTCCGTAGAAGCAGAGCATTCTCTTATTTTGCGTGACGGTGGAAAAGGGCGCATGGGCAATGGTTTGAAGGAGTAATGTGCCTGGTGGATGAAATAGGGTTTCTGCATTTCCCAGTTCGGGGAGGAGACCCATTTGTCATCGTAGTGGATCTGGTAGGTGTATTCGAGGATGCTTCCGACTTCAACTCCGGGCAGGTTGAAGACCTCTTGGTCGACCTGCTCTCTCTCGCCATTTTTGACAACGACTCTAGCAACCAGCAGGTCTTCCGGCTTGCCGGAGAGCGGGATAACGGTTCCGTCAGGATGGATTGTGCGGCCCTTGATGTCCGTGATCTTAAAGCTGCCGCGCTCGTATGGAATTTCGACCGTTGCCAACTCTTTCCCCTTCTCCTCGAGGACTTTGATACGAGCGTAATAGGTCTTGAAATGAAGCTCATCGTCGGTGGTTTGCCTAATGAAGAGATAGACTGCGGCGGCGCCCGGAGCTTTGGGATCGTCGGTCATCTGCAGTTCTTCTTTGGTGGGCTGCTGGAACTGCGCATGAACGAAGGTTGGGAAGGAGATGAAGGCAAGGGGAACGATGAGAGAAACCAAGGCACGGGACTGCATGACATCATCCTTCGGTTCGAGAATTCGGAAGCTTGAGGTAAATCTGATTGCGGAACAGGTGATTCTATCTCGGTTGAGACAGCGGGGACATACTAACTTTGTGTTAGAGGATTGGGGGTAGGGCCTGTTTGATAAGTAGTAAATAAAATGCTTCGGTAGTGGGTCAGTTTGGATTTGAAACTGACCCACCACCAATGCTTCGTACCCCGCTCATTCGTGCGCTCGTGGTTTTAGTAGCTATGTTCCGTGCCGATCTGCTTCTGCCAGGAGACAGAGCGTTCGCAGCACCAGAGGTTACGCAATGGGGAAACGATGCGGATCAACGTAGACTGATCTGTTTTGCAATCCACACATGAGAAGGAAGCGCTGCGAATGAAGCGGATTCGGTGGGGAGAAGTTTGCGTTGGAATTTTGCTTGGGATGTTTGCGGCGCAGGGTGCGCGGGCGCAGTGGAATCCGCCGAACCGGTAGTGAGCTTTGAGAAGAAGGGAAATGCGCTCGAGGTGCAGCAGAAGGCGGGCTCGCTGCGGATTGAAGTGGATGCGCCGGATGTTTTGCACTGTGACGTATGCGCCGGTTGACGTTCCTCCGCCGGAGCGGGCTTCGGATCATGTCGTGGTGAAGAACGGCTGGCCGGCGACGGAAGGCGCGATCGATTCGAGCATGGTGGTGACGAGCGCGAGGGGCAGGCCGACGACGTTGAAGTAGTCGCCGGTGATGCGCGGGATCCAGCGGGCGGCGCGGCCCTGGATGGCATAGGCACCGGCTTTGTCCATAGGCTCGCCGGTGGCGATGTAGGCAGCGATCTCTTCATCGGACAACGAGAGGAAGCGGACGCCGGTGACTTCGGCGGCTACTTCAGTGTGCGTGGCGGTGACGACAGCTATGCCGGTGATGACGCGGTGGGTGCGACCTGAAAGTAAGCGCAACATGCGTGCGGCATCGGCGGGGTTCTCGGGTTTGGCGAGGATGAGGTTGTCGATGGTGACGGTGGTGTCAGCGCCGAGGACCACCTGCGGTGGGGCAGACGCTCGCTCGTCGCTCGCACTCGCTTCTGTGATTTCGGAGAAGACGGCTTCGGCTTTCTGGCGGGCGAGGCGGACGACGTAGGCGATCGGGTCTTCGTTGGGAAGTAGGTCTTCGGGGATGTGCGCGGGATGGACAAGGAAGGTGAAGCCGGCCTGGGTGAGGAGTTCGCGGCGGCGCGGCGAAGCTGAGGCGAGGACGAGGTTCATGGCGCTTGTTTCAGAGTAACGCGGGTATCAGCAGAATGAGCCGGTTCAATCCCACCCAAGCAGAGCTTGGATGGGGCACCCCGGCAGGAGGAGTTGATTCTTCCCACCCAAGCAGAGCTTGGATGGGGCACCCCGGCAGGAGGAGTCGATTCTTCCCACCCAAGCAGAGCTTGGATGGGGCACCCCGGCAGGAGGAGTCGATTCTTCCCACCCAAGCAGAGCTTGGATGGGGCACCCGGCAGGAGGAGTCGATTCTTCCCACCCAAGCAGAGCTTGGATGGGGCACCCCGGCAGGAGGAGTCGATTCTTCCCACCCAAGCAGAGCTTGGATGGGGCACCCCGGCAGGAGGAGTTGATTCTTCCCACCCAAGCAGAGCTTGGATGGGGCACCCCGGCAGGAGGAGTTGATTCTTCCCACCCAAGCAGAGCTTGGATGGGGCACCCCGGCAGGAGGAGTTGATTCTTCCCACCCAAGCAGAGCTTGGATGGGGCACCCCGGCAGGAGGAGTCGATTCTTCCCACCCAAGCAGAGCTTGGATGGGGCACCCCGGCAGGAGGAGTCGATTCTTCCCACCCAAGCAGAGCTTGGATGGGGCACCCCGGCAGGAGGAGTCGATTCTTCCCACCCAAGCAGAGCTTGGATGGGGCACCCCGGCAGGAGGAGTCGATTCTTCCCACCCAAGCAGAGCTTGGATGGGGCACCCCGGCAGGAGGAGTCGATTCTTCCCACCCAAGCAGAGCTTGGATGGGGCACCCCGGCAGGAGGAGTCGATTCTTCCCACCCAAGCAGAGCTTGGATGGGGCACCCCGGCAGGAGGAGTTGATTCTTCCCACCCAAGCAGAGCTTGGATGGGGCACCCCGGCAGGAGGAGTTGATTCTTCCCACCCAAGCAGAGCTTGGATGGGGCACCCGGCAGGAGGAGTTGATTCTTCCCACCCAAGCAGAGCTTGGATGGGGCACCCGGCAGGAGGAGTTGATTCTTCCCACCCAAGCAGAGCTTGGATGGGGCACCCCGGCAGGAGGAGTCGATTCTTCCCACCCAAGCAGAGCTTGGATGGGGCACCCGGCAGGAGGAGTTGATTCTTCCACCCAAGCAGAGCTTGGATGGGGCACCCCGGCAGGAGGAGTCGATTCTTCCCACCCAAGCAGAGCTTGGATGGGGCACCCCGGCAGGAGGAGTTGATTCTTCCCACCCAAGCAGAGCTTGGATGGGGCACCCGGATCGTCAACTGGGCCCCAGACGCGCGGGTTCTCGGGATGACGCCTTCATTCATCGGTAATGCAGAACGGTTGGGTGAATAGCGAGCGCTTCTGGGAAGGGCGAACTAGATCGTGAGGCCGGTTTGGAGGCCGCCGGGAGTGGCTACGCCCCATGCCATGGCGGGTGTGTTGTGGGCGAGGCCGAAGCGTCCGTCGGGGCCGAGAAGGATGATGCCACCGTGTCCGCCGAGACGGTTGTAAAGGTAAGAGATGGCTTCGCGGGCGGCGATTTCGGGGGCTGAACCGGCGGCGACGCGATCGGTGGCCCACTTGCCGAGGACGAGTTTCATGATGGGCTCGCCCCAGCCGGTGAGGGAGACGGCGGCGGCAAGATTGTCGGCGTAGCAGCCGCAGCCGATGAGGGACGAGTCGCCGACGCGGCCGGGGGTTTTGTTGAGGGTGCCTCCGGTGGAGGTGGCGGCGGCGAGATTGCCGCGGGCGTCGAGGGCGACGGCGCCCACGGTGTCGTGCGAGTCAAAGCCAGGAGAGTCCAGTCCGGACGGGCGGAGTTTTTGCTGCGCACTGTCGGGATCGGCGATAGGAACGGCGGTCTCAGGATCTTTGTCATCGCAGAGCCCGGAGAATGTGGGATCGGCGAGTCCGGCGGCGTGGCGTATTTGGGCATCGCCGAGGCGAAGGCGCTCGCGCTCAAGGACCAGCTCAATGTTTTCGATGAGCTCCATGCCGTGCGCTTGCGCGAACTTCTCGGCACCGTCGCCGACGAAGTAGACGTGAGGGCTTTTTTCGAGGACCAGGCGCGCGGCATGGATGGGATTGCGCAGGCGCTCGACGCAGGCGACGCCGCCGGCTTTCATGCGGCCTCCGTCCATGAGGAGGGCGTCGAGTTGAACGCGGCCGTCGGCGGTGAGGAAGCTGCCGCGCCCAGCGTCGAAGGTGGGATCGTCTTCGAGGAGGGCGACAGCGGCTTCGACGGCATCGATGGCTGCACCGCCGCGCGCGAGGATTTCGTGACCGATCTCGAGGGCGCGGCGCACGCCGGCTTCGTGGGCCGGCCCGGCGTCGGGAGGAATGGCCCATGCGCCGCCGTGAACGAGGAGAGTGGGATCGTGGGTGGCGGGCAGGGTATTCACCCAAATATGGTAGTGCATTTGGCAAGACGCCGCCGCGGTGGGTCGAGCGCGACATAAGCGGCTGAAACGATGGTTCGGATGGCGGCGTAGCGGTGTTGCGAAGAATTTAGTCGAGGTTGGTTAGACTGAGAACATTCCTAATGAACTTGTATGAAGGAGAGCGCGGGTTGCTCTCCTATTTTCTTTTCGGACTCCTTCCACGGACGAATGGCCGTTGAAAGAGGCTGAAAGTGAGGCGCGGGGTGCGGCCGTCTGGCATGCGGTCGCGCTTGGTGCAAAACAATCAGGAACGTGGAGGGCTGTCCGGGATCGGCGGGCAGATGAACGAAACGGAAGATAAACCTGCGGCGGCGGGTGAGCCGCGGGGGCAAGAAACCGAGAAACCAAAGCCCGGATGCAGCGGCGCGGTAAGTTTTCGCAAAGCGGCGGACAGGATTCTGCAACAAAACAGCGAGCTCATTGCGTTCGCCCTTGCAGAAGAATCCAAGAAAGGGCATATCCAAAGCGCCAAGTTTCTGTATGACTTGGCGGACGAAAACTGCAAGCTTGGCGCGATTGAGATGATCCGGACGGCGCGGAGCCTGGCGATGCAGTGGACCACGGAGCCGTTGTGGGTGGGCGAAGTGGACGAAGAGACGGCGGAGAGTGCAGGCGGAAGCCGGGAGTTGGAGGACTAACTTTAGCTTTCTCACCGCGTGACTTCGTTTGTTGACGTTCGTGGTTTCCCACCCTTTCGCCAGCAAAAAAGCGAAAGGATGGGCACGGGGGTAGTACATAAACGAATGGTCATAAACCTAGATTCGATTCTGCATGGTGTAACTCGGTAGTCGCTTGAAGTAACTGAAACTTACTTGGGAATGGCCATGGCTTTTCTCCGGCGCGGAGGTGGCGACCAGCGCCGGCGGGAAGCCATGGTTTTTTGCTGCATTTTTTCGGATTCGGCGCATCGCGAATAGATTTTTGCATTTGGGCGCAGGGGAAATTCAGGCGCCGCAAGAGAGAAAAGAGAGATACGAATGAAGCTCACGGAAACGACGCGTTGGAACGTCGGCAGATGGATGGTGATTTGTCTGGCGATGGCGGCATTGGTTTGGAGCGCGGCGGCGCAGACGATCAGCACGACGACGGTGCAGGGCACGGTGTACCTAGCGAATGGGAAGCCGGGTTCGGGAACGCTGCAGTTGAGTTGGCCGGCGTTTGCGACCTCGAACAGCCTGGCGGTGGCCGCGGGTTCGATGAGTTTGACTGTGGGCGCGGATGGATTTGTGAGCGTGAATCTCACGCCGAACCTGGGGGCTTCGCCGGCGGGACTGTTCTATACGGCCGTTTATCACATGAGCGATGGGACGCTGGACACCGAGTATTGGGTGGTGCCGGCGGCGGCGCAGGTAAGCCTGGCGCAGGTGCGTGCGCAAGTGATGCCGGCGGCGCAAGCGGTGCAGGCGGTGAGCAAGGCGTATGTGGATACGGCGATTCAGTCGTTGGCGCAAGGGACTCTGACGCCTGTGGGCGGAACGTTGAGTGGACCACTGTATTTGAACGGCGATCCCGTGCAGTCGTTGCAGGCGGCGGATAAGCACTATGTCGACGCTAGTTTCAGCGCGGCGCTGCCCTTGGCGGGCGGGGCGGCGAGCGGTGCGATCACGGGAATGCAGATTGGTGCTTTGTACCAGGTGGATCAGTTCCCAGGTGCGGATTTTGGTGCGAAGTTGCAGGGATGCGTGGCAGGGCTCAGCACGGTAAATGGCGGGACGTGCGATGCGCGGAATTTTAGCGGAACGCAGGCGATGGGGGCGAGCGTGTCGGTGCCGGTGGCCAACGCGACTATTTTGCTGCCGTGCGCGACGATTGCGACGGTTCATCAAGTGGTGGTGACGGCGGGGACTCGCAATGTTGTGCTGCATGGATGCTCGCTGCGGGGGGCTAGCGCGGCGAGTGGAAGCCAAGGCGGAACGGTGTTCCTGTATTCGGGTGCGGCGGGCGGCGATCCAGGTGGGCGATCCAACATATGCGGCGGACACTGCGGGATTTCATTTGGACAATGTTGTGATTAACACGACTGTGGCGAGTAACTCGACGGCGCGGGCATTGGTCGCGTATCGCACGCAGGAGATGGATGTGGAGAGTGTCTATCTGCTGGGTAACTCGAATCAGACGGGGATGACGCTGGACGGAACAGGGAATTACACGGGTGGGACGTTCTATGACAACGAGATTGGCGGATTTCAGATTGCGGTGAACGCGATCGGGCATCAGGCAGCAAATGCGGCGACGACCGATTGGGTGAATGCGAGCACGTTTGTGCGTTTGCACATCGATTGCCCGTTAACGGGTGGGAATCCTGTGAGTGGGACGGTGGGTGTCAACCTTCAGCAGGGCGATGGGAATACTTTCACGGGCGGGGATGTAGAGGGATGCGCGACGGCGTTGCATCTGGGAGCGAATGCGCAGAACAACACCATCGTTGGATTGCGCAATGAGAATTCGACCTTTCAAGTGGTCGCGGACAGCGGAAGCTCGTATAACAGCTGGATCACGGGCGGAACGATGTTTACAGGAAAGCTTACCGATAACGGGACACGGAACAGCTTTCTCGATACATTTCATCGCAGCTTCAACGGCATGAATGGCGATTGGTATGGGAGCCAGCAGGACGCCACTGTGACGAATCATTACCGGCTCGGGATTGGGAATGGAAATGAGCGGGGACTCTATGACCGGTATCAGACGGACTTTGGTTATCGCTGGACGGTGGGGCTGAGCGATGCAACGGCGGGCGAGCAGTTCTATCAGATTCTCGACGAGTTGAATAGCGTGTATCGATTGTCAATTGGGCAGTACAACAACGGGCAGTCGAGTACGAATAATCAGACGGTGATCAACGCGGCAGGAACGGGCGCGGTGGTGCTGAATGGGTCAAACAACGCGGGCACCGGCGGCGTGGTGTTTGGATCGGGTGGGCCGAGCGAAACGACCGTGGCGACCATTAACAACGCAGGAAATGCGCAGTTTATTGGGACGCTGCAGGTGGGCGGAGCTTCGACTTTTGTCGGTTCGATTACAGTGCGCAACCAGGCGGATGCGGAGGTCGATGCGTTTCTGTGGGCTGGCGCAACGGTGAATCAGAAAGAGTCGTATATCTACAAAGACTACGCGGGTGTGAGCCAGTGGTACATGGTGAAGGATGCGAGCAATAACTGGGCGCTGAACTCGGCCACGGGGGGGCTCGATAGCTTCAAGGCTTATCAGAGCACGAATAGCGGAGACACGTACATCAATGCGTCGAATGCGGCGGGCACGGTGCGCGTGAACTATGAGACGGGCGCGGGTGCGGCGTTCAATATCTATGGCGGGAACAGCAGCACGTTGTATGCGGGGTTCACGGGAGCGACCTCGATTCGATTTCCCGGGCTTGCCGCGGGTAGTGGGCATAACTGTGTGCAAATTGATAGCACCGGTTATCTATCGAACACTGGTGCGGCTTGTGGAGCAGGAGCGGGCAGCGGCACGGTGAACAGCGGAATCGCAGGACAGATTGCCTACTATGGCGCGAATGGCGCTGCGGTGAGCGGATTGAATGCGGTTCCGGTGAGCGCGGGCGGAACGGGCGCGACGACAGCAGCGGCGGCGTTGACGGCATTGGGCGGAGCGTCGCTGTCTGCCGCTGGGACGCAGGCGTTTGCGGGACGCGTGACGAGCAATGAACTGGGTGTTGAGTTCGAAGCGGATCAGTTTGCCGGTGCGGATGCGGGTGTACAGATGAACGCGTGCATTGCCGCCGTGATTGCAGCTGGCGGGGGTACGTGCGATGCGCGCGCACTGGGCGGGACGCAGGCGATCGCCGAAGAGATCGACCTGGGTTCGGAGACACAGGCGGCGAGCGGAACGGTGAGCGTTGAACTGCTGCTGCCGGTGTCGGCGGTTTGGGAGTTCAACATCACGGATGGGGCATCGTGCGGGATCAAGCAGTTTTCAAACAACAGCCTGGTGGGGGAGAGCACGACGGGCGGCGCGGTGCGGATGATTCTTGCGCCGTACAACGGGTCGACCAATATGGACAGCTTGTACTGCACGGATCCGAATCCGACCGGAGCGGGTGGGGGAAACTATGTGCGGGCGCGGGGATTCGCGGCGTTTGCGTCGTATGGATCGACCGGGACGGGGACGTTTGCTAACGGCGCGGTGCACGTGCAGCACATGTTCGATGAGTCGTCCTTCTCCTACATTGTTGCGGGCGGGAGTGCGGCGGCCTCTTACGGATGGCAGGTGGACGATACGTGCTGCGGCGATAGTTTCGATCACGTGCAGGGATTGATGCGGATTGGCAAGGAAGACATTGTGACCGGAGCAGCGACGACGGCCGGGAGCACGACGGTGACGTATAGCGGAACGACGGCGAAGACGCCCAGTGCGCTGGTGGGGAAGTCCATTTACTCATTTGATAATCGGAATACGGCGACGGGTGCGAATGCCGCGGACGAGACAATTGCCGTGGGAGCGACAGTCACGGCGGCGACTGCGACCACGCTGACGTTGTCGCAGGCTGCCGTGAACACGACGAGCGGTAATATTTTCGAAATCGATCCGGGATCAAGTGGGGGATCGGGCCGGGGCGGAGCGACTACGACGTCATTCACGGATATGACGGCAAACAATCCGCCGGCGGGGATGCCCAACATTCTGATTGCGGGAGCAAGCACCAATCTCGTATTCACGAACCTCTATATGGAGCAGGATTCGGATCCGGATAACACCACGCCCATGGTGTATGTGGGAACAAAGACCGCGGGTGTGTTCTTTCACGGGACGACATGCGCGGACAATGGCGAAGCGACGAAGCCGTGCATGTACAGCGCGTCGAATGCGTGGGGCTATGACACGCTGGTGGGACATGGCGGCGTGGTGGACAAATACTACGGCGTGGTGGTGCCGGCATTTGCGGGGAACGAGAGCGTGCCGTATCAATCGAACGCGACCAACGGGTTGACCAAGGCTGTGTTCACACCTTCGACGACGGGATGGTATCGGATTCTCGACACATCGCGGCTGTTCCAGCAACCCGCGGTGCTGGCGGGGACGCTGGAGGTGAGCCAGTTCCAAGGAGAAGACACGCTATGGGACTTCACGGACGGGACGTATGCGCAACACTCATCGCTGTCGGTGCGGCGGGCGCTTTATCAATATGGGAGCTGGGGATCGGTAACGAAGGTTGAAGTCTCGAAGAGTGGACTGAGCCAGTATGTGGACGTGTATGTGTCGAGCACGTCGTCGTTTCCGGTGACGGTGACTTTCAACGGAGCGAGCATTCCTTCGGCTGCGATTGTGGCCGTGCCGGTGGTGGGCGCGACGCCTCCGGGCGATGGGAATGCCGCGGTGATTGATTTGACGCTACTGCCGCAGAGCACGCCGCATGCGACGACGGAGAGCGAAGTGAGTGTGGGCAGTCCGTTGTTGGCGGAGAGCGTGGATGGGACAGATGGGGTTGAGATGTATGCAAACAACGGCTCCGGTGGAGGGTACATTCAGCAGACGGGTGGCGGGAGTTTGTGGATCAACAATCCGTTTGTAGCGACGTTTGTGCAGACGGGCGGCTATCAGAACGTGGTGTTCAACAACAACGGGAAAACGCAGTTCAACTACAACGTCGGGTTTGGCGGGAACGGGTCGGCGGCGTGGATGCTGGCGGGGCCCTCGAATAACTGGGGCGTGGATTTGAACGGCATGACGCACAATGCGGGGACGGCGCCGGCGGCGAGTGCGGGCACAGTGACGGGAACGAATGCGGGCGGGTTTGTGTCAGGGCTGAGCGCGGCGACGTCTGTGACGCTGACGTTTGCGAATAGCGGATGGAGCAGCTGGGCAAGTTGCGTAGCGACGCCGAGTGGGTCGTTGAGTGCTGTGCCCTATGTGAGCACGATCAGCAATACGGCAGTGACGTTCGCATTTCCGTCGTTGACGGGGAGACTCTACTACCACTGCGATGGGAATTGAGCATGGGTGCGGAGGAGGGGGTTTCCGAAGCGGCGGATGCTAAACAGGATTGCGGCTGGAAGCGTGGTTTCCGGCGCCGGAGGAGCTGACGCGGGAGGAGTTGGTTGGGTTCGGAGCGATTCTGGACCGGCGGCCGGCGAGCCTGAAGGGAAAGACAGTGCTGATGGCGCTTGCCGCGCAAATGCTGCGAGTGCGGACGCGTGAGGGGCAGACGGAGCCGCTGCGATTGAATGCGGTGCAGTGGGCATTTGAGCGACGGCGGGGGCAGCGGAACATCGTGCTGAAGGCGCGGCAGCTGGGATTGACGACGTGGGCGGCTGCGCGGTTTTTCTTGAGGACGATGACGCGGCCGGGGACACTGACGTTGCAGGTTGCGCACACGCAGGAGGCGGCGGAGGAGATTTTCCGCATCGTGCACAGGTTTGTGGAGTGCCTGCCGGATGCGGTGCGCGCGGGGCCTCTGCGGACTTCGCGCGCGAGCGCGCGGGCGATTGCATTTCCGGAGATGGATGCGCAGTATCTTGTGGTGTCGGCGGGGGAGAAGAATGCGGGGCGTGGATTGACGGTGCAGAATCTGCATTGCAGCGAGTTGGCGCGGTGGCCGGGCGATCCGGCGGAGACGCTGGCGGGATTGCGCGCGGCGCTGGCGCCGCAGGGAGAACTGATCCTGGAGTCGACGCCGGAGGGCGTGGGCGGGTGCTTTCACGAAGAGTGGATGAAGGCCGTGGAGACGGGGATGGTGCGGCACTTTTTTCCGTGGTGGATGGAGCGGCAGTATCGCGCGAAGGCCGTGAACGAGGCGAACCTGACCGATGAAGAGCGCGCATTGAGGGCGCGGGAGCATCTCGACCTGGAGCAGATTGGATATCGGCGGCAGATGCGGGCGGACTTTCGCGGCTGGCACGAGCAGGAGTATGCCGAGGACAGCGAGAGCTGTTTCAGGGCGAGTGGGAATTCGGTGTTTGAACTGTCGGCGATAGAGGACCGGCTGGCGACGGCGCCGGCTGCGGTGGAGACTGCGGCACAACGGAGAGATGGAGATCTGGCTGCCTCCGCTGAAAGGAAAGAAATATCTGGTGGCGGTGGATCCGGCGGGCGGTGGATGCGAAGGAGACTATTCGGCCGCGCAGGTGCTGGAGCTGGAGACGGGTTTGCAATGCGCGGAGTTTGCGGGGCATGTGGGCGGGTTGGAGCTGGCGAATCTGGTGACGGCGCTGGCTGCCGAGTATAACGACGCGTGGCTGGTGGTGGAGCGCAATAACCATGGCAGCGGCGTGCTGGCGCTGGCCGAGACGTCGTGCAGATATCCACGGATTTACCAACAGAAGGGACAGCCGGGATGGCTGACGAATTCGGTGAGCCGGCCTGCGGCGGTGGGGCGGCTGGATGCGGCACTGGTGGAGCAGCCGGAGTGTTTCCAGAGCAGGAGGCTGCTGGCCGAATGCAGATGCTTTGTGCGCATGCAAGATGGAAACACGGGTGCGCGGCCGGGAATGCATGATGATCGGGTGATGGCGATGGCGATCGGGCTGGCGGCGCGGGCGGAGATGGTGGGACGGACTAGAGACTAGGGAACAGGGAACAGGGACTAGGGAATAGGAGGAGACTTGATGCGAATTGGCAGCGGGTTGGAAGCGCGGACCGCGTAGAATTTGGGAGACGATCCGAGGGAGAGGTCTTGGCGGTTCAGGCGGTGCAGCATATCCGGCGGATGCGGGGCGGCGCCCAGGGCCACTTGATGCTGGGCGCGGATGGGCACGCGTACGTGGTGAAGTTCCAGAACAACCCGCAACATATGCGGGTGCTGGCCAATGAGTTGCTGGCTTCGCGCATCGCGGCGGCGGTGGGGTTGTCGGCTCCGGAAGCGGAGTTGATTGATGTAGGGCAATGGCTGGTCGAGAACACGCCGGATCTGGAGATGGATCTGGGCAAGACGCGGGTGCGATGCCAGGCGGGACTGCAGTTTGGATCGCGGTTCGTGGGCGGACTGATGCCGGGCCATGTGGTGGACTATCTCCCAGAAGAGCAGCTGGACGAGGTGAGCAACCTGAACGAGTTTGCGGGAATTCTGGCGCTGGATAAGTGGACGGGCAACGCCAATGGGCGGCAGGCGGTATTTGCACGTAAGCAGCGCGAGCGGCGTTACCGCGCGGTATTTATCGATTTCGGGTACTGCTTTCACGCGGGCGAGTGGCGCTTTGACGATGCTCCGTTGCGGGGGGTGTACTACCGCAACGATGTTTACCGGGAGATTACCGGGTGGGACTTCGTTTGAGCCGTGGCTGACCCGGCTGGAGACGATGGCGGCGAATACGATCTGGGATGCGGCGAACGAAGTGCCGCCTGAATGGTACGGCGGCGAACCAGAGCTGAGATGGAAGCTCTGGTGGAGAAGCTGCTGGCGCGGCAGAGCCGGATTCGCGAGCTGATCGAGGCATTCGGGAAATCGGATCGGAAGCCGTTTCCGAAATGGGGGCGGCACGCGGGAGTCATCCGAACGAGGGATGGAAGGATGCGCGCTGGGGCGACAACGTCGAAGGCAGAGTGATGTAAAAAGGAGAACGGGTCGATGCACGGAGAGGGAGTTGGATGCCGGGGTGGTTCGATGATGGGAGCGAAGCGGATTGGGCAAGGATCGTGGGTGCGGCGAAAGACTGCACGGAGCAGGGACGGCAAGTCACTGAACTGGAAGAGACGAATAGCGCGGCGGGCGGAGCGGAGAGATTGAAAGAGAAGATGCAAAGCGGCGGTGAGCGGCGGGAGTGCGAGTTTCAGCTGCTTCGCTATGTGCCGGACCCGTTGCGCAACGAATATGTGCATATTGGAGTGATTCTGCGCGCCCAAGGCGGGAGCGAGCCTGCCGCAGGTGCGATTCACACGGGACTGGCGGCGGGTTCGGTGCCTGGATCCGGAGGCGGACACGGCGCAGCTTGAAGGAATGGAGAGCGAATTGCGACGGAAGCTTAGTGAGGATCCGGAAGGCGAGCTGATGCGGATTCTGGACGAATCGCTGTCGCTGAATGTGCAGATGACGGCGCCGAAGGGATTTCTAGCGGAGAGCTTGCCCGCTGGCGTGGACGAGCTGATGCGGTTCTATGTCGACTCGCCCAAGCGGGAACGCGCAGAGCACCTGAGGGGGCGGGCAGCGATCCACGCGAAGATGCGGACGGAGTTTGAGCGCGCGGGTGTGTGGGATCTGATGCGTAAGCGCATTGCGGCGTCGGAGTACACGCGCCCAGGCGACCCGCTGCGGATCGATGCGGGTTATCGGCCCAACGGTGTGAGCCACCCCGCGAACGAAGACCTGTCCGCGGGGACCCCGATGATCCGCATGTTTCACGCGGTGAGCTTGGAGCCGGGCTTGGAGATGGCGAAGGTGCTGGCGTTCTCCGCGGCCGGCCTGCGGGTTGGCGTGGAGCGCGTGGAAAAGGCAAGCCTGGAATTGACTGCGGTGATTGAGCCGGCAGCGAAGGTGGGTGCGACGGAAGCGGAGCCGGAGCGGCTGGAGCTCTATCGCTTCGGCGTGGAGACGATGGAGGAGCACGAGATTCGGGTGCTGACTACTGTCTGATCTGGGGCGAATGGCGGAGACGGCGCGACGCGAGCTGCGAGTATGAATTCGGCTTTCAGGCTATGTACGAATCTAGTGGAGAAGAACTTTGCGGCAGTTTGCGAAGATATATCCTGGTTTCCTGTAACATCGGGTTTGTAAGTAAGAAATAAGAACTTATCAACGCGGTTAGAAGATAGCAGCGAGAGGCTCAAACGCAGAGGCGCAACCCGAGCGGGTTGCGCCTTTTGCTTTTCAAAGGAAGGTACGCGTGAAGGTAGCGGAGCAGTTGCGGGAGATGTGGCGGCAGGCGACCGGCCGCGGCGGTAAGGCGAATATGGATGCCGCCGCGGAAGCGGAGCGCAAAACACTGGCGATGCCGGCCATGTTGAGCCCGGTGCAATTCCCAGGGCAGCTTTTGCCCAAGCCGACGCCGATGAATCTGCGCCGTTTTGCGGAGACGCCGGTGGTGCGGCGGGCCATCAACGTAATCAAGGATCGGATCGCGGCGATGGATTGGCAGGTGCGGGTGCGGCGGGGCAGCGCGCCCAGCGATTCCTGCGACACATCGCGACGCCTGAAAGCCCTGCGGCGCACGCTCGAGGAGCCGAATGCGTCCGACAGTTTTCGCACCCTGATCGAGCAGGTGATTGAGGATGCGCTGACGGGCGGATTCGGCGCGATTGAGATGGAACCGACCGGCGAAGACAGAACGGCCGGCGATGTTGTGGCCCGTCGATGGCGCGTCGATCCGGATCAACGCAAAGTGGGATGGCCAGCACAGAATCGCCGCGCTACGCGCAGGTGATGCCGGGACAGCTGGAGTCGAGCGCAATCGATCTATGCGACGACCAGCTGATCTACGTGCGCATGAATCCGCGCAGCTTTACGCCCTTTGGGCTGGGACCGCTGGAAGTGGCATTTGAGACGGTGAACCAGTTCTTGAGTGCGCATCGTTTTGCGGGAAAGCTGGCGGCGAATTCGGTGGCGCAATATGCACTGTGGCTGAACGAGGCGACGCCCACGCAGCACGATCGGCTGATTCGATGGTGGCAGGATGAGATTGAAGGAACGGGGCGCGTGCCGCTGCTCTCGACCGAGCAGAAGCCGGAGGTGCTGCGTTTTGCGCAGGGAACGGATGCGGATTTGCGCCTGGCGTGGCAGGAGTTCCTGATTCGCATGGTGGCCAATGCATTTGGATTGCCGCCGCTGCTGCTGGGGCTGGAGAGCGACGTGAATCGCTCGACGGCGGCGGAGCTGGCGGACGAGGCGTTCCGCGGAGCGATCCTGCCGCTGGCTCAACTGCTGGCGGGACATTTGACGCGCGATCTTTTCGCGAAATGCATCGGCTGGCGGGAGTTTGAATTTGTGTTCAACGATCTGAATGCGCGCGATGAAGAGACGGAACTGGCAGTACAGGTGCAGCTTCTGCAAGCAGGCGTGTTGACGGTGGACGAAGTGCGCGCGATGCGAGGCCTGGCGCCGTTGACGCAAAGACGGCGCAATGCGGGGAACAATTGCACGGCGAGCAGATGAGCGGATGACCAGAAGGATGACAATTAAGTGGGCGGAGATCACGATGCGATTGGAAGCGATGGCGGTGAAGTTTCCCCATGTGGACGGGCACCCGAACCGGGTGGCCGTTCGAAGGGGTTTTGACGGTGGTGAACGCGGCCAGCGACAAGGCGCCGGCGGGAGCACGGGGGCATCGGGTGATGTTGACGCGCGAAGCGGCGGAGAAGGCGCTGCCTTCGCTGCTGGGGATGGCAGTGGATTATCGGCCGGGTTGGGATGGGCACGATGCGCGGCGCAAGATTGGACTGCTGACCGAGGCAAACCTGGCCGGCAACAAACTGGTGGTGCGCGGCTATATCTATGCGCGCGATTTTCCCGGAAGTGGCGCAGGCGATCGAGGCACGGGCCCGGAGACATGGGCATGAGTTATGAGTTAGCCGATGCACGCGTGGAAGATATGCGCGCCGAATATGGAAGCTGACCCGCGTTACTTTTACCGGAGCGGCAATCCTGTTGCGCGAGAAGGCGGCATATCGGGCGACCAGTTTCCGCATGGCGAGTTAGCAACTCAGCAGACAAGCTCTATGCGAGAGGCTCCGAAGTTTGGAGCCTTTTCTATTTGCGTGCGGAAAAACAGATCACTCGGTATGGATGGCAACCGAGGAAAGGAACGACATGGAAAACAGACGAAAGAGAGATGACAGAACGGCTTGAAGCCGCGACAACGCTGCTGGAGAGAGCGCTGAGCTGGCTGGAAGAGCGGCAGAGCGCACTGACCGGCGAGGTGGAGAAGATTTCGGCGACCGTAGAGCAGAGCCGGCGCGAAGCGGAGTTGGCCGAGAAGCTGGCTGCCGCCGAGCGGGAAGTGGCGGAATTGAAGGCCGCAGGCAGCGCAGAATGCTTCTGAATCCGCTGCGCAAGACTGTGCCTGCGTCGACCACGGAGATGTTGGCCAAGCACGGCATCGGCGAAGGGCCGGTCGATGTGCGGACTCTGGACGCGGCACTGGCCGGTTTGAGCCTGGAACAGCGCATCGCGGTGAAGAGCCAACTGTTGCGCGCCGGCGCGATCGCGTAAGATGCAGCTAACAGTGAACAGTTTTCAGTCGATCGTATCGCTTGCTGGCGTAGGCGTTTTCTGTTCACTGTTCACTGCAAGCCTGGCACTTTGTGCCCAGCGAACCAACAGGGCCCCATGGAGGGGGCGGAAAAAGCCTATGAACGCAACCTTTGCAGATATTCACGCGGCAGCCGACTTTATCGGGCCGGGCGCCATTGAAGTTCCTCTGTATCAGACCGAGATCTTCGACATCTGCCGCCGTTCGAGCCCATTCGGGCAGCGCATCAAGCAGGTTCCGGCGACCGGCCATCCTTCGCGCTTCTTTGAAGAGACGGCGATTCCGAATCCCGGTACCGCAGGCTTTGTGAATCCGCGCAGCATCGTGGCGCCGGTGGTCAGTCCCACGCGCGTGGAGCGCAGCGTACCGCTGAAGGCGATCGTCTCGCAGATCAACTACAACCTGTTCGACATTGAGCTCGGCAACCAGCAGCAGCAGTTCGCCTATCTGCAGGCCAAGGACCTGGTGGACACGGTCAGCGGCGTGATGGTGACGCACGACGTGGCTCTGTGGAACGGCAACGACACCAGCCTTAGCTCGCCGACGACCACGCAATACATGGGCGCGACTGCGCAGATTGTTGGCGGCGGCAACACCACGACCATCGGGACGACGGCCTCGATCGTCGACGGGATCAAGTCGGCAGTAGCGCAGATGGTGGCCAACAACGGCTATCATGTGCGGCCCACGGCCATCTATGCGAACCCGGTGCTGCTGGACCTGATCGATCGCGAGATGAAGTCGGAGTTCAACGTGGTGCTGAACACCGACCAGATTACCGGCGGCTTCCGCGTGAAGATGCTGTCGACGCAGGCCGGCGATCTGCCTCTGATTCCGGATTGGAGCCTGAGCTACACGGGCACACCGGGTTCGGGATCGGCGGTGCTGCCGGCATACATCGTGACCGAAGACCTGATCGAGTACCACTGGCTCGGCGATCCCACGCCGCGCATCTTCCAACTCGGCCTGCCTGGCTCGCTGACTCATCAGTATGTGGCCGTCAAGTTTGGCGCTGTCGTTGTGAAGGGCGCGAATTACGCGCACTACCAGGTGCTGGTGGACCGCTAGAGCGATCCACAGGTACAGTGATCAGTGGACAGCGGACAGCGAGCCGGAAGATCGGCTGCTGTTCGCTGGTCCCATTCCGATCTCTGTCACTGACCTTGTTCACGACTCTGTGAAAGGAAGCGTATGGCATATCTTGCAGCCAGCGGACTATCCGAACTATGGATTGCCGGTCGGAACGACGGCGGACTGGATCACTGCGGCGACGGCACTGATCAACAGTTTTTGCAGGCGACCGGACCTGAACGTTATCCAGTACACGGAGCGACTGCGCGTGATCGAGCGGTGCGC
The DNA here is from genome assembly GCA_963810545.1 of uncultured Acidobacteriaceae bacterium. Taxonomy (GTDB): domain Bacteria; phylum Acidobacteriota; class Terriglobia; order Terriglobales; family Acidobacteriaceae; genus Telmatobacter. Next base: position 812,984 of record CAWENE010000001.1, on the reverse strand, counting down.
GGACGGTGCGACTGAGTTATCTGCCGCTTGGCCGCTTTGGGCACGGCTTCTTCGCCGCTCGTCAGCATCGAAGGCCGCTATGCCAAGCCGCGGCGCGGCGAGACGATCGACAGCGCGCTCTTCGAAGATTGCATGGGCATTTTCGCTGCCGGGCCAGTGGACCGCGATCGATCCCAATTCGGTGGACTTTGACCCGAATACGGGCGAGCTGACGTTGCCGTGGAATGTGCTGGGGCTGCCCTACAACGAAGTCATGGTGACTTATACGGCCGGGCTTGCCGACGATCGGCGACGATGTGAAGACGGCATGTGCGCAGATTGTGCGCAATGCGCAGTCGACGCCGGCTCTGAATGCCAGCAAGACAAAGATCGACACGATGCAGATGCAGTACTTCTCGAGTTCGCTGGTGGACGAAACTGTGCAGGCATGGCTGCGTCCCTACATCGCGAACAGGCTGGGGTGAGCGATGAGCGATACAGCGCCGCGCAATCCCGTGGGAGCACCGCAGATGCTGGCCGATGCTCTGCTGCGCAGTGTTTCCGGAACGACGGCCCTGCTACGAGTCACGGGCACGAATGCAGATTCGAACCAGTCGGAAATGGGCTTGATCGCCTACAACTTTTTCGCGATGTCGTGGTAAGCCCGGTGGTCATGCGGAAGCTGCGGCCAACGTGGCAAGAGGGCGGTGAGTCGAAGTGGGAACTCCTGGTTTCCGCCACCAGCGTGCAGCAGCAGCTGAGTGCGCTCGATCTCGCGTCAGCGCAGGCCCTGTTTGCCATGACGCTGGCGGTCACGGTGGCCGGGCAGGATTACCTGATTGAGTCGATGCGTCGAACGAGGCTTTCGGGCAGGTGTACCTATATCGGCTGCTGCTGCGCGAAGCGCGACAGCAGGGCGTGTAGGAAGTTCACAGTTCGTCGTATCATTGGTTATCGGACCGCGATCACCTTAGCCGGATAACTCATTCGCGGCGATGTGGGACAAGGCATTGTCGGTAATCCAGTGTCGACGCGTGAACCCGATCTCCGAACTACATGGAGTACTTATGCAAAACGCAAAAGATTCGTTTTACGTGCACTGCGCACGCGGCTGGCGGCGCATCAATCCGGAGAGGACGATCCTGCTGCGCGGGGCGGTGCGTCCGGGAATCCTGGTGGAAGAGGCGGAAGCTCCGTTCGGTCAACTGCCCAATGACGTATTTGTTTTGCGGTGGCTTGGGCTTGGCGCCGATGTTGATCTTACGTCGACGATGGCGGCCGAGGAATGCGAAGTGATCTACCAGACGTGCGGAACGCAGAGCTTCGGTGGTCTGGATCGTGGCCGGGTACTCAGCGCGATGGACGAAGAGTTAGTTGCGATGTTACAGCCGCTTACACGACGAAAGATGAATTACACGACGCAGCCGCCGGTGACGATGTTGACCAACATATTTTGGGATGAGCCGTGCTTTTACGCCTGTCATGGTGCAGCGGGATCGATTGGGCCGGTCCGCGAAGGTCCTGGTGTACAGCTACCAAGAGCAGGGGGAATAGATGGCAGCAGAATGGTTTCGAGCTCCCGCGCCGGTTATACGGCGGGTGCGCGCGTATTTTGCGCCAGTGAATCGAGCGACGCAGACGCCGGTGCTCTTCGATGCATCGGAGCAGGGCACATTCAACCTCGACGCTCCGCCGAGTCCCTGGGTGGACCTGGGATGGATTCAGGGATTCGTACGCAAATCGATGAGCAAGTCAGGTGCGGTACTGACGGGAATGCCGGGGGCGGCACTGGAGCAGGTACGCGACGACTGTTGAGGCGCAAGTCAATTTCGATTTTCTAAGTTGGACCAAGTTGACGATGGCGCTTGCAACCGGCTCGCAGCACATGAATCTTCTGGAACCGGCGAGTGGTGCGGCATCGGTTCCGGATGGGGCGCAGGCTACGGCCGCGGTGGCGGTGCAGAGTGGTTCAACGGCAACGGCGGTTATGCTGGCGGCAACGGATGCGGCGAAGTTTGCAGTCGGGAATGTGGATTGCGGTTGACGCCGATTATGCTGGGCAGACGGGCTATGTGGGATCGCCGGTCACGGGCGCGTATGTCAGGCGGGCGCTGACCGATGTCGATTATATCCGCCGAGTCACACTCAATGTGGGATTGATCACGCAGGCGAACAGCACCGGAGTCACGCTGGCGGCGCCATTGATCGGCGGGGCACCCCTTGCGGGGGCGAAGATGCAGAGGATTGCCGGATTTGTCGATCGCGAAGGCGGAAGTTTCTATCAAGAATGGTCCGCATTGTTTGTGATGCAGGGCAGCCAGGGCGAGCGTGTGTTCTTTCACTATCCGCGATTACAGGCGATGGCGGGGGCCGAAGAGGCGTCGACTCCGCTGGAAGGTAAGCAGCGGGGCGGGGGTTTGGAAAGAGTTCTTCTGCGCGGACAGTTTCTAGCACTGCCGGTGATCGATGCGCTGGATGGGGAGCGGGTGTTGTGTTATCGGAGTTTCCTGCCCGCGGCGAACGCGGCGATCTAAGCGAAGAGATAAGCGGGTAACTGAACGATGAAGATTACGATACAAGGGCAGGACTATTCGACAGCGCTCGATGCTGCGCATCCTTTAGCGATCGAGCGCAAGCTAAATGAGCCATCCGTATGTCAGGTTCGGCTGTGCTTGCCCATGGTTGGGCCGTTGGCGACACCGGTGCGCAACCAATCGCTCAGCGTCATTGGGGACGATGGGACAGATTACTTTACTGGGTATATCGCGGTAACTCCGATGCCAGAATATGCCGGGATGGCGATTGATGGTCCGCTTTACCGCATTGCAATCCAGGCTCTGAGCGACGAGATCTTGCTGGATCAATCCGGCATGTCCGTGAGCAAAGGTGCAGCGGGGGAGACGGCTGGCGTGCTGCTCACGACGCTCGTGACGCGCACCGGGTCAACGACGCTGGGCACCAATGCAGTGACACTGAATGCGCCAGTGAGCCAGTTTATCCCCGATCCGGGCGCACCTTGGAGCAAGAGCGCGGGACAGGTGGCGAGCCAGGCCCGGGCGGCTTATCGCGCGGTGAACGGTGCACTGCTCGTAAACGCCGTACCGGGCGCGGTGCACATATTGAACGAGACGGACGGGAGTCTGGAGCTGGCGAGCCTGGATTTGACTGCGGGCGTGAAGCGCGCGCTGGCGAACGATGTGACGGTTTGCGGCGAGCACGAGCCTGCCGCGTATGCGACGGAATACTTTCTCGGCGACGGAGTGACCACCCAGTTCTATCTCGCGGCGGATCCATATTGCCTACCGGCGTCGAAGGGCGCGCTGATCCGCGAACTATTCAACGAGAGTGTAATCGACCCGCGTGTGTGGGGCGTTCTTGGGAGTAATGGATATCTTGCGTTGGGCGCGAGTGGTCTGACGATGCAAGGTGGGAATGGCATTGATGGGGACACGCTGATTTCGTGGCTGGACCAGATCGAAATGGGCGGCACGCTTCTTCTGGAGGCGACAGGTGTTACTTTGGCCGCTGGAAGCACCGGTGTAGTGGCCGGATTCTTTGTCGGCTTGGAGACGCAGGCCGCGTGCACAGCTGGATTTCAAGTCACTGCGCAGGGAGGAACGGGCGCGGTAAAGGTGCAGCCCTTGATTCAAGGCGTGGCTTCAGGAGCGACCTATGCGATCAATCCCGCGAACCAATATGCTCTGCGCATACGCGTGCATTGCAGCGAGGATGAGCGGGCGCTGGCGATTTACCGGTCTTATGGGGACAACGGAGCGGTGACTTATGGCGGTCAGACAAATGTTGCCGGCGCCCTTCTGCAATTTGAGATCCAGGAGTTTGTGAATGGCGTGGGCGGCATGCCTGTGACGCTGTATGACGGATCGATGGCAAGCCTTCCTTCGGCGTGTACGGTGGTGGCTGCAAGCAGTATTAACTTGATCGGAACAATGCGGGCGTTGAACCTGACAAATCTCGGATCGGGATGGGTGGTGAGCACGCCCGCCAACGGAACACAGTTTACCCGGCGTGTGGGAACGACAGCGCAGGCTGCGGAGTGCCGTGTGGAGAGCACCGGCAGGGTGGTCTTTTATACGGGCTATGCTCCACCGGTGGGGGAGCAGATCGCGGTGAGTTATCGAACAGTCGGCCGGGCAGTGGGACGCCAGGTGAATCCGGCGAGTCAGCAGACACTAACGCAAGCGGGGATGCCGCCGGTGTGCGCGTGGATAGGTTCGGTGACAAGCCCTGGAGCGCGCAGTTCGCAGGATTGCCGCAATGCGGCGCAAACAATGGTGCGGGCGGCGAGCAGTGTGAGCGCGTTATGGAGCGGCATGTACACCGGGGCGCGGGCTAGTTTCGCAAGCGACGTATGGCCCGGGGATGCGCTCGCACTCAATGCTCCGTCAACGAACTTGAATGGCCAGGTTGTGGTACGCAGCGTGAAGGTGAGTTATCTGGCGAGTTATCCAGACTTAGTGGAGTATGCGATTGCATTTGCCAATGACTGGGCGGATGACTTGGCGATTAAGACTAGCGCAGCGGTGCCTGCGGATACTTGGTTGCCCGTGGCCGCGAATCCGACCATGCTGGCGAATCTGAACTCGCTGACGGTGATTGCACTGAGCGGCAGCACGGTGACGATCAATACGGGTGCGACGGCGCCAGCAGGCGGAGGGTTCGAGATCCGTCGACGCGATTTTGCATTTATGCCGGGAGAGGATTCGGACCTGGTGATGCGCGGATCGCAGTCCACGATGACGTTTACGAGGGTTTCGGCGAGTGACCGCTTCTATGTGAGGATGTACGATGCGGCGACGCCACCGAATTACTCGGAATTTTCGGCCGCCTTGTTGATCAACCTGCCGCTGGGCAGTGGACAGTGAACAGGGAGCAGGGAACAGGGAGCAGGGAGCAGGGAACAGGGAGCAGGGAACAGGGAGCAGTGGAGTGTGGACAGTTGTCACGAACGGCCATTTTCTGCGAACTGCGATTGAACAATTTAATGGAGCCGCATGCGGATGATGAGTGAATTCGAAGCCCAGGTGTTAAGCGACCTGAGCGTGCTGAAGACGCAGATGAATGGCCTTATGGGCGATGGCAACGGCGGGCGCCTTGCGGAACTTGAGCGACGGATGGAGCGGCACGAACAGAACTGGCAGCGTGCGAAGGGCTTTCTGGCTGCGGCGAGCGTGGTTTTTGCGGTGCTCGAGGTGGCGGTGGATGCCTGGTTCAGAAAGTAATCCGGTCGGAGTGGGGTAAGTGGCTTTTTCGGCCCAACCGTTCTGCGCCAAAGCAGGCCGCGGAAGGTGAAGTATCCCAGCATGCCCTCGTATAATCGGCGCATGCAGGTGAAGCCGCTGGTTGGCGTGGTGATGGGCAGCAAGAGCGACTACGACGTGCTGTCGGCGGCCGTAGAGATTTTGCGTGCGTTGGAGATTCCGCATGAAGCGCGGGTGGTGAGCGCACATCGCACGCCGGACCGTCTTTTTGAATATGCCGAAACGGCGCACAAACGCGGCCTGCGCGCGATCATAGCGGGAGCGGGTGGCGCGGCCCATTTGCCGGGTATGCTGGCGGCGAAGACGCTGGTGCCGGTGCTGGGAGTTCCAGTTGCCGCTACGCAGTTGAATGGGCTGGATTCGCTGCTTTCGATTGTGCAGATGCCGAAGGGGGTTCCGGTGGGAACGCTGGCGATTGGGAAGGCGGGGGCGGCCAACGCTGCGCTGCTGGCGGCGGAGATGATGGCGACGACAGACCCGACTCTCTATGAACGGCTGTCCGCATGGCGCGCGGCGAGGACGCAGGAAGTGATGGAGCAGGAGCTTCCTGGGTGAGGTATTTCGTACCGTCTTCTCCTTCAACAAGCGAGGTTGTACAACCGGGTGGCCTGCTGGCGATCCTGGGCGGCGGCCAGCTAGGGCGCATGACGGCTATGGCCGCGCGGACGATGGGGTATCGCGTGCGCGTCATGGATCCGGAAGCTGCGTGTCCGGCGAGCTTTGTGGCGGATGAGACGATTGTGGGCGGCTGGGACGATGTGGATGCGGCGCGGCGGTTGGCACGAGGTGCGGACGCAGTGACGCTGGAGATCGAGCAGATTGGTGTGGACGCACTTAGCGAAGTGGCGGCGATTGCGCCGCTGCGGCCGGGCGTCGAGCCGATTCGGATTATCCAGGATAAGACCCTACAAAAAACATGGCTGGCGGAGAACGGTTTTCCTGTCGGGCCATTTCGAATCGTGACGACCGAGGCGCAATTGCAGGCGGCGGTGCGCGATTTAGGCGGACGCGTGTTCTTGAAGATTGGCCGCGGTGGTTACGATGGGCGTGGTCAAGCGCGGATTGGGATCGATGGGCCCGCAACGGAAGAGACGATTGCGGCGGCATGGCAGAGCGTGGGCGAGTTGCCGGCTGTTGCAGAGAAGGCGCTGGAACTGGAGTGCGAGATCAGCGTGATGGCGGCGCGGAATCCCGCCGGCGAGGTGTGCAGTTACCCGGCGGCTCGGAATCAGCATGAGAACCAGATTCTGTCGTGGAGTGTGTTGCCGGCCGAAGTGTCTGGGCATCGGGAATTGCACGCGCAGGCGCTGGGAGAGGCGCTTATTTCGAAAATGCACATGGAAGGCTTGCTCTGCGTGGAGTTGTTCGTCACGACAAGCGGCGAGCTGTTGGTGAATGAACTTGCGCCGCGGCCGCACAATAGCTATCACCAGAGCGAGCGCGGCTGCGTGACGAGCCAGTTTGAGCAGCTGGTACGCGCTACATGCAATCTTCCGCTTGGCGAAACGAGCCTCATCACTCCGTGTGCGATTGCGAACCTTCTTGGCGAAGTGTGGCTCGATCGCGAAGTCGAGCCCGACTTCGCCGCGGCGCTTGCGGTGCCCGGCGTGCGGCTACATCTCTACGAGAAGCACACGCCGCGCAAGGGGCGGAAGATGGGACATCTGTCGGCCATTGGATCGACCGCCGACGAGGCCTTGCAGCGGGTGCTGGAAGCCAAGAGAAGGCTTTCCTGAACTATTTGCATCGCTTGTGCGTATTGAGGCGCAGATCGAATCCAAGCTGGAGATCGCGGACCCGTGTACGAACGCTCGCAAGAACAAGTTGTCGCACTCGCCCGTAGCGCATCCGCAAGACCTTGGTTGCTCGGCACCGGACTTACGGTTACAGTCATTGCCCTGGTCAAGCTCGCCGTGCATCTCTATGCCGGTCGCAGCTACGGGTATTTCGTCGATGAACTCTACTACCTTGACTGCGCGCGGCACCTCGACTGGGGGTATGTCGATCAGCCGCCGTTGATCGCCGTGATGACCTGGCTGCTTCGCGCGACGGTAGGAGATTCGCTTTCCGCCATTCGGCTGTTGCCCGCGGTCTGCGGCGCGGCGATGGTGGTGATGACCGGGCTGCTCGCACGTGAACTAGGAGGCGGCCGTTTCGCGCAGGGTCTTGCCGCCTTGTGCGTTCTGCTGGCTCCCGGACTGCTGGGCATCGATCATTTTCTCAGCATGAATTGCATGGAGCCGCTATTTTGGATGGGCTGTGCGTGGCTGATCGTCCGCATGATCAATACCGGCAACACGCGCCTGTGGCTCTGGTTTGGCGTGGTGGGCGGCATTGGTCTCGAGAACAAGTACTCGATGGGGATCTTCGGTTTCGGGGTGGTGGCCGGCCTGTTGCTTACTCGTCAGCGCCGGCTCCTGGCCAGCAGGTGGTTCTGGATCGGCGGCGCGATCGCCTTTCTTATTTTCCTGCCCAATCTGCTCTGGAATGTCCATTACCACTTCCCATTTCTCGAACTGCAGCGGAACATAAGGGAGAGCGGCCGCAACGTGGCGCTGTCGCCTCTCATGTTCTTCAGGCAGGAGTGGGAGGCCATGCTGCATCTGAGTCTCGCGGTCTGGGTGGGGGGCTTGTGGTTCTTCTTTTTTCGGCGCGAGGGAAAGCCGTTCCGCTTCCTGGGTTGGGCATGGCTGATCACGGCGCTGGTGATCGTCACAGTGAGTCCGCGCGTCTACTATCTATTTCCAGCGTTTCCGGTTCTGTTTGCAGGTGGCGCGGTCTTGTGGGAACGCTGGCTGGAGCGGCCCGGGTTGGGGTGGTTGCGGTGGACGTGGGTAGCGGCCATGATCTTGTGGGGCGCGGTGTTGGCGCCGTTGGCAATACCGTTGCTGCCGCCTGAAACTTACATTCGTTATACGACGGCTATGCACCTGAAGCCGCCGCCGATCGAGAATCACAAGCTGGGTCCGTTGCCGCAACTGTTTGCCGATCAGTTTGGTTGGCCGGAGATGGCCGCTTCGGTGGCCAGCGTCTACAACAGCCTGCCTCCAGATGTCCGTTCGCGCACCGGGATCTTCGCCCAGAGCTATGGGCAGGCCGGCGCGATCGATCTGTTTGGCCCGCACCTCGGACTGCCTGAAGCGATCAGCGGACATCAGAGCTACTTTTTGTGGGGGCCGCGCGGCTACACGGGCGAAAGCATGATTGTCATGGGCGATCGGCGCGCGCGCCTGGAAGAGCTCTTCACTTCAGTCGAGTGGAAGGGCCAAGTGAGCCATCCCTACTCCATGCCCTACAACCATGTCGATATCTACTATTGCCGGGGATTGAGGATACCGCTTGCCGTGCTCTGGCCGAAAGTCAAAAACTGGGACTAGAACTAGATCCACACGTCGTTGGGCGCGGTGCGATCGCCGCCTTCGTGGCCGGTGTTACGCACTCCGCGGGGTTCGATCAGCAGAAGCTTCACTTCCTTTTCTGCGTAGGGCTTGTGTTCCACCCCTTTGGGGACGATGAACATTTCGCCAGGGCCTACGTGGACCGCGCCGCCGCGAAGATCGATGCGCAGATTGCCTTCAATCACGATGAACGTGTCGTCGGTATCCTTGTGGTCGTGCCAAATGAAGTCGCCCTGGAGTTTTACGACCTTGAACTGATAATCGTTCATTTCGGCAATGACTTTGGGCTGCCATTGCTCCGAGAATAAGCCGAATTTCTGCTGAAAGTTGATCGCTTTATAGTTCATCGATTTCTCCCGGCAATTTAGTCGAGCACCTTTTCCGAACGCCTGGGGCGGCGGTTGGCCTGCAGGATTTTTTTGCGCAGGCGGAGCGACTTGGGCGTGACTTCGACTAACTCGTCGTCGGCAATGAATTCGATGGCCTGCTCGAGATTGAGGGTCTTGTACGGCACGAGGCGGATTGCTTCGTCCGCAGTGGACGCGCGCATGTTGGTCATCTTCTTTTCGCGCACGACATTCACGTCGAGATCGTTGTCGCGTGAGTGCTCACCCACAACCATCCCCTCGTAGACTTCGACGCCCGCACCGACAAACAGAATCCCGCGTTCCTGCAAGCCATTCAACGAATACGTCGTGGTCTGTCCCTGGCGATCGGAGATCAGTGCGCCGGTGGGACGCTGTGGAATTTCGCCCTGGTAGGGAATGTATCCGTCGAATAGGGCATTCATGACAATTGTCCCGCGCGTCTCGGTGAGCATTTCGCTGCGCAGGCCGATGATGCCGCGGCTGGGCACACGAAACTCCATGCGTACGCGGCCTGAGCCGTGATTGTGCATCTTGGTCATCTCGCCCTTGCGCGGGCCAAGCTTTTCGATGACGACTCCTGTATGTATTTCGGGTACGTCGATGGTGAGGTGCTCGACGGGCTCCATGCGTACGCCGTCGACGACCTTGGTGACGATCTCGGGTCGGCCCGCCATCAGTTCGTAGCCCTCACGGCGCATCATCTCAATCAAAATCGCAAGCTGCAGTTCGCCGCGGCCCAGCACTTTGAAGCTGTCGGGTGAGCCGGTCTCTTCCACGCGAATCGACACATTGGTGAGCAACTCCTTTTCGAGACGCTCGCGCAAGTTGCGGCTGGTGACGTACTGGCCTTCACGGCCTGCGAAGGGTCCGTTGTTCACGCTGAACTGGATGGCGATGGTCGGCTCGTCGATGATGATCAGCGGCAGGGGCGCGGGGTTTTCGAGCGACGTGATGGTTTCGCCGATGGTGATGCCTTCGACGCCAGCCACGGCCACGATGTCACCCATGGTTGTTTCCGTGGTCTCGGTGCGCTTGAGTCCTGAGAAAGTGAAGAGCTTGGTGATGCGTGTTTTGTAAAGCGAGCCATCGCGCTTGGAGATATTGACATCGTCGCCCGCGTGCAGCGTGCCCTGAAAGACGCGGCAAATCGCGATGCGGCCGAAGTAGTCGGAGTAGTCCAGATTGGTAACGAGGATTTGCAGGGAGGCATCTGCGTCACCGGTGGCGGCCGGAATGGTGGAAACGATGGATTCGAAGAGCGGCTGCAAATCAGTGCCTGGCACGGCCATATCTGTGGTTGCTGTGCCGGCCTTGGCCACCGCGTAGAGCACTGGGAAATCAAGCTGCGATTCTTCCGCATCGAGATCGATGAAAAGGTCGTAAATTTCGTCGAGCACTTCTTGAGGGCGGGCATCCGGGCGGTCGATTTTGTTGATGACGACGATCGGCTTCAATTTGGCTTCAAGCGCCTTGGCCAGCACGTAACGCGTCTGCGGCAGTGGGCCTTCGGCTGCGTCGACCAACAGCATGACGCCATCGACCATTTTGAGGGCGCGCTCCACTTCGCCGCCAAAGTCCGCGTGGCCCGGGGTATCGACGATGTTGATTTTGCCGCCTTCAAAGACGATGGCCGTGTTCTTGGCCAGGATGGTGATGCCGCGCTCGCGCTCCAGCTCGTTCGAGTCCATCACGCGTTCGGCCACCTGCTCGTTGGCGCGGAAGGTGCCGGCCTGGCGGAGCATGGCGTCAACCAGGGTGGTCTTGCCGTGGTCGACATGGGCGATGATGGCGATATTGCGTATCGTCTGGGTCACGAAAGCTGGGTTTCCTTTACTTTGATTCGGCCGCGCGGGCCGTGCGGTTGGGGGATAAAGATGCGATGCATGGCCGCGCAGCGCGGCTGGTTCTATTTTAGCAGTTGTTCGCTTCAGCGGCGAGGCGTGGAGTTTCGCGAGGCGCACTCCGCGCGGTACACTTTTGCGGACATGAGAAACGACGAACTCCACTGCCTGCTTCCCGCCCGCCGCAGATTCTCTTTGCGATTCCTGCGGCATTTGCCCAAGCTGCTGCTTGCCCTCGATGTACTGGCGCTGTTCTTTGTGTGCACGGTGACCTCGGGCCACACGCAGACGCCTGCCGGTCATCTGGTCATCTACACGATTGACGTGGAAGGTGGGCAGGCCACGCTGCTGGTGTCGCCGACGAAGGCATCGCTGCTGGTGGACACGGGTTGGCCTGGCAACAATGGCCGTGATGCCGACCGAATCGAGGCGGCGATGAAGGATGCGGGCATCATGAAGATCGACCATGTGCTCATTACACACTTCCATGTCGATCATGTGGGCGGGGCGCCGAATTTGGTCGAGCGCGTCAAGGTTGGGGAGTTCCTGGATCACGGCGAAAACCGCGAAGACTCGGATATTACGCGCCACGATTACGCGGCTTACATCAAAGCCATCGGCAACACGCCGCGCCGCATTGTGCATCCCGGCGACACGATCGATATTCCGGGGCTGACCACGATTGTGCTCACGGCCGACGGAGAACACATTGCTGCGGTGCCGGGCGTGAAGCCGGAGCCGAATCCTTATTGCGCAACGGAGCCGCATTGGGATCTCGACACGACGGAGAATCCGCGCTCGGCGGGCGTATTGGTGCGCTTTGGCAAATTCCGTTTTCTCGATCTCGGCGATTTGACCAAGGCGAAGGAGATTCCGCTGGTGTGTCCGGATAATTTGATCGGACACGTGGATCTCTATCTGGTGAATCACCACGGATTCAATCTGTCGAATTCGAAGGCCTTTGTCGACGCGATCCATCCCCGCGTGGCGATCATGGATAACGGCGCGCATAAGGCGGGCAGTCCCGAGGCGTGGCAGACGGTGCACGAGAGTCCGGGACTAGAGGATCTATACATGGTGCACACGGCGGAGGATTCCGATGCGGCGCACAATAGCCCTGATCCGCTCATTGCGAATTTGAAGGGTGGCGCCGATGGCGCGTACTTTAAAGTTGTGGCCCATGCGGATGGAAGTTTCAGCGTCATGAATTCGCGCACGGGACAAACCAAGGAGTATGCCGCGCGATGACGAAGACAGCAACGGTTGCAACCGAGCAGACGCACACACAGAAATTGGACCAGCTTGCCGAGGTCGCGGTGAAGGTGGGGCTTGGGCTGAAGGCTGGACAGGAGCTGTTAATGACGGCTTCGCTCGACTCGGTGGCGCTGGCACGGCGCATCACGGAGCATGCGTATCGCGCGGGCGCTTCGCTGGTGACGACGCTTTACACCGACGACGAGGCTGCGTTGATGCGCTACCGTTTTGCGCCCGATGCGAGCTTCGACCATGCGGCGAAGTGGCTCTATGACGGCATGGGCGCGGCGTTCAAGAGCGGGGCGGCGCGGCTGGCCATCACTGGCGCGAATCCGTCGCTGTTGTCGAATGAAGATCCGGACAAAGTGGGCAGGGCGAACCGGGCGGTCTCGCAGGCGTATCGGCCAGCGCTCGAGTTGATCACGCGGCATGAGATCAACTGGACTATTGTGGCCAGCGCGACGCCGGCGTGGGCCGCGGCGATGTTTCCCAACGACGCGCCCGATGTGGCGATGGAGAAGTTGTGGGAAGCGATTTTCAATACGACGCGGATCAACGTGGACGATCCGGTGAGCGTGTGGAAGCAGCATGACGCCGAGTTGCATAAGCGGGCCGCGCGGCTGAACGAGAAGCGCTATGCGGCGTTGCACTATCGCGGGCCGGGGACGGATTTTCGGCTGGGCCTCTCCGATGGGCATCTCTGGCTGGGCGGCGGGACAACCGCGGGCAATGGCAATTACTGCATTCCCAACATGCCCACCGAAGAAGTGTTCACGACGCCTCACAAGGATCGGGCGGATGGCACGGTGACCGCGACCAAGCCGCTCTCGCATCAGGGGACGATGATTGAAGGGATCCAGGTACGCTTCGAGAAGGGGCGCATCGTGGAGGCGCATGCTTCGCGCGGCCAGGAAGTTCTGCAGAAGCTGATCGACACGGATGATGGTGCGCGGCGGTTGGGTGAAGTTGCGCTGGTGCCGCATTCGTCGCCAATCGCCAGCAGCGGCATGCTTTTCTTCAACACTCTATTCGACGAAAATGCTGCGTCGCATATCGCGCTGGGACAGTCGTACTCTTCGTGCCTGCAAGGCGGCGATAAGCTGACGCCGGACGAGCTTGCTGCGCGCGGTGCAAATGACAGCCTGATCCACGTGGACTGGATGATTGGGTCAGGCAAGCTCGACATCGACGGCGAAACGTCAACGGGCACCATCGAGCCATTGATGCGCCAGGGCGAGTGGGTGTAGCGACCGGTCAGCGCCCGCTACACCATTCCTGAAAAGCCCGACTACTTCGTGCTGGAGACTTCCTTGCCGTCTACCTCCACGTTGTGGTTCTTGGCTACTTGTTCAATCAGTTGCAGGTGCTGCTGGATGATCTTCGCACCCTGTTGTGCAACCTGTTTCACGTTAGGATCCTGGGTTGACTGTGCTTCTTCTTTGAATTCCTTCAGGTCCTCCTTGTGGTCCTTGACCATCGCCTGGATGTACTCGGTGTCAAACTGTGGGCCGGAGAGGGTTTCCAGTTTGGCGATGAGTTTTTTTTCCTTCTTGTCTGGCCCTTTTGGCTCTGAAACGCCGAGCTGTTTGGCGACGGGCTTGAACCACTTGTCGCCCATCTGGGTGTGATCGGACACCATCTTCTGCGCGAATTGCTTTACGTCCTGGCTCTGCGATTTCTGTTCGGCCAGCTGACCTAGCTGCACTTCGGCGTCTCCGCCGGCGAGCGCTTTTGCGACAAAGGCCTGGTCGCTGAAGTTCTGTCCAGTGGGCGCGGTGCCCGGAGATTCGGGCGATCCCATGCCGGGACTTGCCTGCGGCTGCTGGCCCGGCATGGTGGGCTGCTGCGGCGCCCCGCCGGGGCTTTGCGCGAGTGCTGCGCTGGTGAGCAGCAGCGTTGCGGAACAAAGAATAATCCTGCCTGTGTTGCGCGTTCTTGAGATGCGCGATGTTCTCATCGGGTTCCTCCCACGTCGTGTGTGCCCTACTGGCGTTCGCGCAGGCGGGCACCCTATCCAATCAACCGATGCAGGGGGGTGTGAGGGGAGTTGCCTTTGATGGCCCAAGTGGGTGCTGGCCTCAAGGGCAAAGAATTTGCAAGTGGAGCGATTTCATAATTTACGCTCTTCACCTAATCCGAAGAAGATCGCGTTACTTTACTCGATCTGCGATTCGAACGAGAAAACACTCCAAGGTTCGCCATCTTTCTCGAACGGGGTCGGCTGTATTGGCGCTCCGGTGTGCTTTGCAATGCCGTTTGCCCAGAACTGCTGAGCCCGTTGATTGGCCTGCATCACGCGGACCTGCCAGGCGCCGGGAAACATCGCCCATACTTCTCGGGCCAATTCCGTTCCAATCCCGCGCCTGCGCATCCCGCGAAGAACAAAGAATTCCGCCATATCCCAGACAGCTCCGCCGCGGCGGATCGATGAGACCTTTCTCACCAGCGCGAAGCCGACTAGATCTCCATCGATCCGCGCGAGAAAGGGATGACGTCCCGGCTCAAGCCAATAGAGTGGAAGATCCGGATAGCCGAATTTTCCGTCGGGACCGAGGTCGACCGCATGGAACTCGCTGAAGTCGTGAATATACAGCTCGAGCAAATTTTCGAGGATCGGCCGTTCCGCTTCGGTGGCTCGGAGCACCTCGAGATGCGCCAATGGATTTTGAGCCTGTCTTGTCACGAATTCCGATTGCTGCGCGCATAGAGCGCTTCGAGTGCGTCGCAGGCCGTTTTCACCCCGTCTTCCGCGGAGATTTGCTGCGCGACACTTTTAGCGCGAAGAACGAATTTAGGCGCGTCCAACATGGCCTGGAGCTTGCGTGCGACGCGGCCAGCCTTGTAGCTGGCCTTCTGGATAGTGCGCGAGACCTTAAGGCGGCGCATGCGGCGGGCGTTATCGGGCTGGTCGTGCGAGTAGGGCATGATGAGCATCGGCTTGCCGGCGCGTAAACACTGGGCTGTCGTCCCAACGCCGCCCTGATGGACAACGAGGGCAGAGCGCGAGAAGAGCGCGGAGTAAGGCGCGTACTCGGCGACGCAGATTGAGGTGGGCAGCGACAGGTGCGGCCGGTTGCGCGGGTCTGTTCCGATGAGCAATACGGCACGTATCCCCAATTTGATGGCAGCGCGCGCGGAAACTTCATAGAAATCCCCCGCGGCAAGAACAGCCGCGGAACCCAGGGTAAAGACGACAGGTGGCTCGCCCGCAGCGACGAATTCTTCGAGATGCGGTGGCAGCGCAGCGTTGCCCGCATCGGAATCGTAAAAACAAAATCCCGTAATCAGCGTCTGGGGCGGCCAGTCCTTTTGTTCGACCCCGAGGACCCGCGAGAAGAGCGCCAGAACAAGGTTCGGCGAGTGCTTCGCATTAAAAATTGGATTCGATCCACGCGGGAGGCCGAGTTCGCGGCGCAGGTCGTAGATAGGCTCAGACCACTTGCGTGTCGTGAAACGGGCAAGGCGCTTGATGACGCGGCCGAAACCTGCGACCTTATCCGCGCGGGCCAGCCTCGGGTAGGGAGGTAGCACCGGTGGATCGAAGGCCGAGAAGAACGACAGCGGGGCCAGCACGTAACTGGCCCAGGGAATGCCGGTCACTTCGGCGACGATGGGGCCGGCGTAGTTGAGCTCACCGAGCAGAAGCAAGTCGGCACGCACAGGCTGGGTTGCAGCGGCGAGCAGGTCGTCGTAGGTCTGGTGCAGGGCAGGAAAGAGAAATTCGCGCAGGCCCGTCTCGGTTCCCTTTTTCACGTCATAGACCATGGCGATGAGCGCGCTGTCGGTGGGATCGATGTCGGGGCGAACAGCGTGAAAGGCAAGACCAAGCGGTTCGATCTTAGGCCTATAAACATTGGGCAGCGCCATCACGGGCACATGGCCGCGGCGCTTCAGTTCAAGCGCGAGGGCGATGAGCGGGTTGATGTCGCCGAAGGTGCCAATGTTCGAGAGGACGATGCGCACGCAGGGATCCGTGAACCGTGGTGGGCTGCAACGACAAGAGTAACTGATCGAGGCGTTCCCGCGCTGGCACAAGAATGTCTTCCGAGAGTGATATCATCGCCCTTTCTTCAATGCGGGATGGTACTCGTCCAATGAAATCGACACTTCGTTTCGCACTCGTCCTGATCGCCTTTTCCTTTGGATCCGCCGCCAGCCGGGCACAGACTGGGCTCTCGCCGAAATGGGAGGAATTGACCGCTCCCGATTTCGTTGCGGCAATTCATCAGTCGCGGGGCGTCTGTGTGCTGCCTTTCGGCATTGTTGAAAAGCATGGACCGCATCTTCCGCTCGGTACCGATTTGCTCGATGTACGTTTCGCTGCTCTGAATGCAGTCAAGCAGGAATACGCCGTCGTGTTTCCGGAATACTATTTTGGCCAAATCTTCGAGGCCAGGCATCAGCCGGGTACCCTCGCATACAGTCTCACTACGCAGCTCACGTTACTGGAGGAGACAGTGAGCGAGATGGCGCGCAATGGCTGCAAGAAGGTAGTCATCGTCAACGGCCACGGCGGCAACGAGTATCTGCTGCCGCTTTTCGCCCAGGCCCAGCTCGCTACTCCGCGCGACTACGTCGTCTACGTGTTCGGCTTGCCGAACGAGAATGTACCGGGTCGCCCGGCGCTCAAAAGCCCGATGGACATGCACGCCGGTGAGGTTGAGACTTCAAACATGATGATCGCGCGCCCCGACCTTGTGCATCAGGATCGGGCCTCGCAGCAATCCGGTGCCGACCAGAAGCGCGATCCTTTGCCTGAGTCGGTGTATACAGGCATCTGGTGGTATGCGCGCTTCCCCAATCATTACGCGGGCGATGGCGCTGCGGCTACGAAGGAACTGGGCGAGTTTGATCAGAAAGAGTGGTCGCGTCAGATAGCCGAGGCGCTCAAGGCCATCAAGGCAGACGACGCGAGCCTCAAGCTGCAGAACCAGTTCTATCAGGATGCGCAACACCCATTGGATACGAAGCAATAGAGCGGGCCAATCGCGCTGAAATCTGTTTTATCGCCGCTTCGGAAAAAAGTCCTCGCCTTAAGGATTTCTTCATTCTTGCGTGGGACAATGCTTACGCAGGTTGATTGGCTATTTAAGCAGTTCAAAAAATAGGGAGAACCCATGCATTTCCAGAGCAAGATGATCCGCGCCGTTTTTTCGGCAGCCCTTTTCTGCGGATTAGTCGCCGCAATTCCCGCCGCGGCGCAACAGCCCTATCGCGTTCTTGACCGCTGGAAGCTGCCCGATGCGGGCGGATGGGATTATCTGCTGGTCGACTCGCCGGCGCATCGCATCTACATCACGCGCGGCGATCACGTGGACGTTCTCGACGCGCAATCAGGCAGGCAGGTGGGGACCATCGGCGGCCTGCATGGAACGCATGGAATCGCGCTGGATACCGGTGGCAAGATTGGCTGGGTCTCGGACGGCGGCGGCAATGCAGTTGTGGCTTTCGACCGCACGACGCTGGCTACCGTGGCGACGATTCCCGCAGGCGCCAATCCGGACGGAATCATCTTTGAGCCGGCCACGCAAACCGTCTGGGCTTTCAATGGGCGCAGTAAAGATGTATCGGTGATTGATGCGGCAACGGAGAAGGTGGTTGCGACGATTGCCCTGCCGGGTAAGCCGGAGTTTCCACAAGTGGATGGAACCGGCACGGTCTTCGACAACATTGAAGACAAAAGCGAGATTGTAAGGCTCGATGCGCACACGAATAAGTTGACAGCCGAGTGGCCGCTCGCCGGCTGCGAATCGCCTAGTGGGCTGGCCTTCGATGTGCCGGGGCATCGGCTCTTCACGGTGTGCGATGGCAAGAAGATGGGCATCGTCGATACCAACACCGGCAGGACTCTTGCCACCGCGACCATTGGCGATGGGCCAGATGCTGCGGGCTGGAGCGCGGCGCACAAGCTGGCGTTTGCCTCCTGCGGCGAAGGCGTTCTCTCCGTCGTGGATGCATCGAAATCGGATTATTCGACCGTCGAGACCTTGCCAACTGCGCGTGGTGCGCGCACCATGGCCTATGATCCGGCAACCGACCGCGTCTACCTGGTGACCGCAGAGTTTGGGCCTCGCCCAGCGGCGACCCCGGAGAATCCGCGGCCGCGTCCACCGATCATACCGGGAACCTTTACGGTGATTGTGGTGGGACGGTGAATTCCCCGGATCCCTGGATCGGCGATGGGGTCGAAGAGCTGCGAATTTGAAACTCAGAACTACGAACTAACTCCATGAAGCTCGTTTTCGCTATCGTCGTCATCGTGTTTGTCGTCGGCTCGTTCGTCGCCGACTACAAATGGCGGAAGTGGGTGCGCGAGCGAGGACGCGACCGGCGGTAGACCCGCGAACCACGACTTTTGCCGAAGCCTGCCGTTACAATAAGGTGCAGGGAGCCGTCCAATCCGCATGCACTTTTTTCAAGCGATTCGCTCAAATGTCCGACTGAACCGCGCCGGCCTGCCCGCGAGCCTGGCCGCCGCCGCATTGCTGCTGGCCGCAGCAGCAGGCACTCACGCGCAGTTTGCTCCTCCACCCCCAGGAACGCAGGTGCATGACCCATCGGCATTGAAGCCGCCGCCGGGCGCGCACGTGGCGATTGTCGAATTTGAAGATCTGGAGTGCCCCGACTGCGCGCGCGCCAACCCGCTGCTGAAAGAGGCCGCGGCCAAGTACAACATCCCCTGGGAGCGTCACGATTTTCCGCTCCCCTTCCACGCGTGGAGCATGCAGGCGGCCGTGAATGCGCGCTGGTTCGATACCAAGAGCAAGAAGCTCGGCGATGAATACCGCGACGAAGTATTCGAAAATCAGCCGTCGATCGTCGACCTGAATGGCCTGCGCCAATTCACCGAAAAATTCGCGCAGAACCACGGCATCGCGCTTCCGTTCGCGATGGATCCCATGGGCAAGCTGCTGGCCGAGGTAAAAGCTGATTACGCGCTGGGCCAGCGTATCGGCATCGAGCACACGCCCACCATCTGGGTGGTTACGGCGAACAGCAAAGGAGCGCCCTTTGTCGAGGTCGTCGACCGGAGCAAGCTCTTTCAGCTGATCGACCAGGCGCTGGAAGACACCAAGGGAGCCGCGACGCGCATCTCACATAAATAAAATAGCGAGCCATCAACAGTTGTCGGGGCCCCCAACCCAATGGGAATTTTTCGTTACACCTCTGAGATCTTCGCTCTGCCCGAGCACGTCTGGGCGGTGCTCGTCGATGTGGAGCGCTGGCCGGAGTGGACCCCAACTGTGACGCGGGTGCAGCGGATGGACAATGGGCCGCTGGCGATCGGAAGCCGCACAAAAATCTGGCAGCCGAAACTGATGGCCGCGACATGGCGCGTGATCGCACTGGATGAAATCGCCGGCGTCTTCACCTGGGTAACGAGCAAGCCCGGCATTCGAATCACGGCAACTCACCGCATCGAGCCCATCCCGACCCGCGAGGGCACGCAGGTGACTCTCGTGCTTGACTATGCGGGTCTGCTGGGTCCGCTGATCGCGTGGCAACTCAGGGATCTGAATTGGGATTACCTCACCAAGGAAGCCGCGGGATTGAAGCGACTCTGCGAGCGGTGAAGCAAAACGGCTTTGCACGACAGCCTCGCGCAGTGTGAGAGCGCGCTACGTTGATCGTTCGATGCGCAACGCGTTGCGCACAATTACTAATCAGTTTGTCAGAATGAAAGAGTGAACAGATGGACGCTTATAAAGCAGAATCCCGGTAACAGTGTCCACAAAATGCCGCTGCCAGGGGGTCTTAAGGAAGAAATCAACGGGAGGACGTGCCTTCGGGCCAAATCTTACTCTGATTCTGGCTTAGTCGGCGGTTTGGATGTTGACCAGCACCGGAGACTCGGCTTCATGTTCACCTAGAGTTCCTGGTTTACCCGGAGAAATGGTGCTGGTCTGTGGCGCGCGCCAGTGGTCGATGTGGCTGATGCGGTGCACGCAGCCGATGGTGCAGTTAGGCGCGCAGCTCTTGGCGG
This sequence comes from uncultured Acidobacteriaceae bacterium, assembly GCA_963810545.1. GTDB lineage: Bacteria > Acidobacteriota > Terriglobia > Terriglobales > Acidobacteriaceae > Telmatobacter. Next base: position 792,881 of record CAWENE010000001.1, on the reverse strand, counting down.
TTAGAAATTCGCGTTTCACGTCGGCGGTGGTGTAGTCGGCAATCGGCACGCCGGGGTAGCCGCGCTGCTGGCTGCAATAGTGCACCAGCCCGTCTTCGCAGATGTAGAGGTAGCGCGAGCCCGCGCGGCAGCGCCAGTCGTTGGCCCGGCCTTCTGCAATGGCTTCCTGAAACGCATCGAATTGCGCGTAGTTGGTCTTCTTCCGGTTGGTCATCGCGAAGTAGACCTTGGCTTCGTCTTCTTTCAGCGGCTTCAACTGCCCGCTGCCGTCGTGGATAATCCCGATGGTCGATTCAAAGCCCAGTTGCAGAGCCCGCTTGCCAATCACCAGCGCGTCGTTGGGATCTTTGAAGCCGCCGCCGACTACGGAATTTATATTGACGTGGAACTCGGCGTACTCGGCCAGCATCTCCAATTTCTTGTCTAAAACCTTCAGGCTCTTCTTCGAGACGTCATCGGGGACGAGGTTGTCGATGGAGATTTGCAGGTGGTCCAAGCCGGCTTGATTCAGGCGCTCGATGCGTTCCTGGTTGAGCAGGTAGCCGTTGGTGATCATGCCGGCGATGGCGCCTGTGCCCCGCATGCGGCGGATGATGTCGTCGAGGTCTGGATGCGTCAGCGGCTCGCCGCCGGAGATGCCGATCATGGCGGTGCCGAGGCGGCCCAGGTGATCGATGCGCCGGATCATCTCGTCTAAAGGCACGGGTTCAGAGACTTTGTCGTACTCGTTGCAGTAGGCGCAGGAGAGATTGCAGAAGCGCGCAGGGACGATCTGCGCCAGCACGGGATGGCTGGTCGAGGCCAGGGCGCGCGCCACCATGGCGTATTCGCGCGCCTTACGTGTGGCCGCAATGCGGCGCCCGCGCAGCGTGGATCTCCGGGGAGTAACCATCCTTTCTATTGAAACATAAGCCGTATCCCATCGGCATGTTGGAACGACCGCGAGGCAATGTCTATCATGATCTAATTGGCTATGCAAATCCCGTTCTTTCCACAGCTTCCGAAGGAAAATCGATCCGATTTGCCAAAAGAATCCCTCGTGCTACTCCTGGGGAACGTGGATCATGAAGGAATTACAAGTGCATTGAAATCCGGGGGCGGGCAATACAAGAAGAAGTTGCTCAACTCAAGGCCAGAAAATTGGGCGTCGATTGATGAACTTTTTGATGAGTTCTCGGTCCGTGCCGTCATCGTCAAACTCAACGCTCGCGTATATGACCTTATTGCGCGGCCCGAATATTTGGAGGTAACGAAGAAATTGTTCGGACGGTTTTCAACGTCGCGGCATGCAGTCTTTGTCTTTGAAGACCTACTTTCCGGACAGGCTTCTAACCAGAAGAAGCGAGCTGATTACACCAAGCAAAAGATGGATTTTGATGTTTCCGACCACGAAGACCTTGACTTCTATATGTCGCACTTCGGAATGTATCAGCCGGCAATTAATGTCCTTACGATAGTCAACGAGAACTTAAGAAGTCACGGACTTAATCTGATTCCATACCGGACAAATGCCGAGGTGACGGTCGCGGCCACTCAGATTCTTCAGGAGGCGTTCGAGGGTCTACTATTCCGTCTCTACGTCCCTTCGAACCGGTTATGGGCGAATGAAGTCGACAAAATCCTGCAATTGTTTCGTGAATACCTTTTGAAGACTGGGAGAAAAGGCATTCGTCTGGATCAAGTTCGCACGGATCAAGGTGTCTCGTATGAATTTCACGGCGAAGACGTTCCCTCCGTTGTTTCACTCACAAACGATTTTCAAGACTTTTCCCGATTTATGGATTTATGCGTTTCTGACCCCAAAGAAGCCGAAGCACTTCTGCGCGAAAAGGCAGTAGATCCTCGCGAGATCGCGGGAATTCTCACTCGCTACTCAAAGGAAGTGCGACGGCTGCAAGTCGATCTCAAACAAGACCGGGAAAGAAAGCTCCTGAGCATACGACATCGCCTGGAGTCGGATTTAGCAGATGCCTTACCCGGAGATTCCGATTGGCAAATAATTGACAGGCTTGTCGCTAGCACTATTCCAGAGGCTTTCAACATTGCGGGGATAACGATGTTTGATCGAGGGAGTCTTATGCTTTCCTCTTCGGTCGGGCATTCTCCAATAACGGTCAATCTAAACCCTCAAATAATCAGCACCGTAAATGGTGTCGTGGCAAGCGAAATTCGCGGCAATGTCGGCACGTCGAAGGAGTCTGAAGAACTCTTTGACCTCATTCGGCAGCACGCAGACACACGGTCGATGGAATTGATCGATGCGGTACAAAACTTGTCAGACGATTCAATTCCCAAAGCTACAAGACTGACGAGTGCTCAGAAACTCAAAGGATTCGTATTCGGTCTCGGCGAGAAACTCGGTCCCGTTGCAACGAATTTGCTAACTAGTTTTATAGAGAACAAGCTTGGCTTGAATTGAAGAACGTGATTCTCCAAATGTCGGGTCCCTCGACAAGGACGAGGGCTTTGTCAAGCACGCATTCATGCTGTGCGGTGCGTGGGCACAGCGTTACTTGGCGGGTGGCCCACATCTCTCCAAATCTCCACATCACTGGGTGCCACAGGTCTCGTTTCTGAGACCTGGGAGGGATATTCTTCTCCCGATAGACCTGAACAAGAACGACGAACCTCGACGATTCCAGGGCATTTTATCCGGGAAACTTCCTACCCAGGGTCTCAAGATCGAGACCCTGGGCACCCAGATTCGTGATCGCGACGCATGAGTGACTTTGACGATTGATCGTTTTTCGCCAACGTGGAGATCTCGTTTCTGAGACCTGGGAGGAATATTCTCCTTCGACAGACCTAAACAAGAACGACGAACCTCGACTATCCCAGGGCATTTCATCGGGAAACTTCCCCCCGGGTCTCAACCACCCCAACGACGAAGACCTGTCGTTGGGGACCCCGGTAAAAATCGAGACCCGGGGCACCCAGTGTTGTAATCACGCGTCGACGTGTGACTTTAACCACCGACCGTTTCCCGTCCGCTTAGACCTAACCCAAACTTGGGGGCGGGTGGCCACATCTCTCCAATCCCCGACTCACTGGGGCCCCAGGTCTCGTTTCTGAGACCTGGGAGGGATACTTCTTCCCGACATTCCCGTCAACGACGAAGACCTCAGATTCCGGGATTTTATCCGGGAAACTCCCGACCCCGGGACCAAAAATCGAGACCCTGGGGCACCCAGCGTCGTAATCACGCGTCGACGTGCGACTTCAACCACCGAGCGTGTCCCGCCTGCGACCTAAGCTACGCTCCATGACTCACGGAGGGTGTCTCATGCGAGAAGGTTCCCACCCAGGTCTCAGAATCGAGACCCTGGGGCACCCAGATTTGTGACTGTGCCTTCGTGTGTGACTTTGACCACTGACCATTTCCTGCTAACGACCTAAGCTGCCCTCCATGACTCTGGGGCTACGCCGTTTTCAGCAGGCCGGGACCTTCCACTTCCTGACCTTCAGTTGCTATTGCCGGCGGCCCTATCTCCGCAGCGCCATCGCGCGCGACCTGTTCGAAGCGTCCCTCGAACGCATCCGAAGGCGCTACCTGTTCCTCGTCGTGGGCTATGTCGTGATGCCCGAGCACGTTCATCTGCTCGTGAACGAGCCGACACGCGGCACACTCGATCGGGTGATGCAGGCCCTCAAGCTATCCGTCTCCCGCAGACAGGCGCATACTCCGTTCTGGCAGGCACGCTACTACGACTTCAATGTCTGGAATCCGGAGAAGACTACCGAAAAACTCAACTACATGCATCGCAACCCGGTCAAGCGCGGGCTCGTCACGACATCGGAGGATTGGGCGTGGTCCAGCTTTCGTCATTACAGGACGGGTTTCGTGGGAACCGTGGAGATTGAGTCGTTCTGGACGGTGGCACGACGCGGATATCAACTCACAAGGTCTTGATCGTGAATGCGAGAGACATCCCACCCAGCGTATAGGCGCTCGGAGCTGATGCCGGGGTGCCAGCCCTGAACAAAATCACTTCGTCGCAGGCCGCCCGATTGCCCTCCCAATCCAGTACAAAATCACCGCATTCAAGACGACTCCGGGCAGCACCGTTACCGACGCCAACAGACCATAGACCAGCGGCGTGCCCGCGAACCGGTTGTACCAGTTGACGTAGCCCACGGCGCTGCCTACCTGAGTGAGCATCAGGCTCCACGGCAGGGCCACGAGGATGATCCAGAGGCCGGAGAATTCAGACTGCGCGGTGTGAAAGACCAGGCCGTTGAGGGTGAGGCACTCGGCCACCAGAAACAGGGCGAGATACCCGATCGCCAGGATGGGTCCCAGGTTCGAACGCCGGACTGTTACGGCCATGGCTCAAACCATAGCACGAGAGCTTCACCCGAGATTCGTTCGCTAACGCACCTCTATATTGCAGTAGAAATCTACTGCAAATGCAGTATAATTTTACTGCAATGCTTTCGCTCCGATCCGAGTTGCGCCGCAGGCTGCTCACGTTCTTTTATGTGAACCGGAAGGCGCGCGTCTATGTGCGCCAGCTGGCGGAGGCATTGCAGGCCGACTCGACCAACCTTTCGCGCGAACTGGCGCGCCTTGAGCAGGAAGGGTTGCTGCGCTCGGAACAGGAGGGCCGCCAGCTCTACTACAGCCTCAACCCCGCTTCTCCTTATGTGAAGCCGCTCTTTGCGCTGCTGCAGGGCTCCATCGGCGTTGTGCCTTCGCTCAAAAGTGCGCTTGAGGCAGTCGGAGGCATCCGGTCCGCGTGGCTCTATGGGTCGTTCGCCAAGAATGAAGCCGATGCCGCCAGCGACGTCGACGTGCTGATCGTGGGGGAGCCCGAACCGACGAAGCTCGCCGCCGCAGTGCGGAAGGCCGAACATGCCCTGCGTCGCGAGATCAACTACACTGTTCTCTCTCCCAGGGAGCTGGCGCGGCGGCTCAGAAAGGGCGACCCGTTTGTCGCCGATGTCTGGAAGGGCAAGCGAATCGAGTTGATCGGGCATGATCAGACCCAGACTCATCAAGACAAGGCCGCAAAAGGTCGATCCAAAACAGGTCAAGCTGTTTCTGGCTGATGCTCAGAAGAAGGCAGCCGCTGCCCGCAAGAATCTGGCGATCGACGAAGAGGCTGCGTACCAGATTGCCTACCAGGCGATGTTGAAGGGTTCGCTGGCGTCTGATGTTGAGTCATGGGCAACGGCCGCGGGTGCAGCTCGGGCATCATATTGCGATTATCGAGTTCGCGCAGAAGCATCTCGATCTCAAACTCGTCCGGAACCTTTGCCCTGTTTGACCGCATGCGCCGCAAACGCAACGACGCCTTCTATGATGTGGCGATCATCAGCGGCGTTGAGGCCAGCGATGCGGTGGAGGCGGCAGAGAGATATCTCAAAGCGGTCAGCGCCGACATTCGCACCAGAATTCCCTAGGTCTGTGGTCGACCGCACAAATGTTCCCATCGAATATTTGCGTCGATCTGCGAAACGCTGCGCGCTTAAGAATCACTAGTGGATGTGACCCTTCCCCGCCCGAATAGATTCGGGTGTCCCGCGCCGCTGGCTGCTTGCTGCCGGGCGGCCGGGAGTGCCGAGGCCAGTTCGCACCGCGCAGGGGTCACACCGAGATCAGAGATCCATAGATCAAAAGGCCGCAACATAGACCCCGCCAGGCTTCCCACCTCTCTCGCTGCGTAGTCTCACCTACCTGAACGCTGCGGGGATCGCACTCCTGGATCTCCGCAGTCCCTCCTTCGTGGCGCAATCGCCTCGATCCCTTCAGCTACGCGAATTCAGAGTGGGTCGATCGCTATGGATGGCCCTGGTCCCAGGCATCGCGGGGGAGGTAGACGGCGATGGCGGAGATGCGGTCGTTCCAGCTTTTGGCGGGGTCTCCGGGGAGACGGGCGCGGACGAGGGAGTCGACGTCGTGATCGATGCGGAGGCGGCGTCCACCGAATCCCCCGTTCTCGAAGACCTGGACCAGGGCTCCGTGGAAGACGCGGATGGAGGAGATTTGGTCGTTGAAGCCGCGGGGCAGAGAGGGCCAGCGATCGCCGGCGCGCATGCAAAAGTAGTCGCCAGAGAAGCCTGCGTCGCGATAGAAGCATGCGCCGCTGCGAGGCTGCTGGGGATGTCCCCATTGCCACTGGCGTTGCTGGTCGCGGTTTTGGTCGCGGTTTTGGTCGCGGTCCTGATCGCGATTTTGGGCGAAGGCTGGGAGAGAGGCGAGGCACAGTAACAGAAGGGCGATGGAGAGGCGGTGGCGCATGGGGTCCTCTTTCGATGGGAGTGACTCGCGGGAATTCTAGCACCTGATGGATAGTGGACCGTGAACAGGGTGCGGTGAACAGTGAATAGGGGTTGATTGGGGTTCGTTGCTTTCCCACCCTTCGCAAGGAGCGCGAAGGATGGGGCACCTGTGATCTGCGTTGACGGATGCGGCGCCGTCAGCGCGTCTTCGGACGGATCCCGCAGGGGCTGAAGCCCTTTCGTTCCAGGGATTCATTGGCACGACTGAAGTCGTGCCCTGACACGGTCTGGTCGTCACTGCCGAGAAATTCCGGGGCACGGAGGGAGTCCGGGATGGTGGGTTAGGTTCGTTGCTTTCCCACCCTTCGCAAGGAGCGCGAAGGATGGGGCACCTGTGATCTGCGTTGACGGATGCGGCGCCGTCAGCGCGTCTTCGGACGGATCCCGCAGGGGCTGAAACCCTTCGTTCTAGGGATTCATTGGCACGACTGAAGTCTGCCCTGACACGGTCTGGTCGTGACTGCCGAGAAATTCCGGGGCACGGAGGGAGTCCGGGATGGTGGGTTAGGTTTGTTGCTTTCCCACCCTTCGCAAGGAACGCGAAGGATGGGGCACGCAGATTGTGGCGGAACGGCCACCGCGAAAAGCAACCGCAGGTCCTTCGCTCCGCTCAGGATGACAACTCTAAAACAAATGCGAGGCGATCAGGAGACTTCGAGGGCTTGGCGGTTCCAGTGGGCGTTGTTGGCGGCGGCTTCGTAGGTGGTTTGGAGAAATTGGAGCAGGGCGGCGTCAGGGTCGGGGGATTGGCGCATGGCTTCGTAGTCGAATATGAATTCGCCGAAGGCTTTGTTGTAGGCGGCTGGGGTGGGGGCGATGGGGGAATCGGCGTAGCCGGACGGTTCGGGGTAGGCGTAGCTGTAGAAGAAGGGCTCGATGCCGGGGGCGCCGGGCCAGAAGCCGGCACTGCTGACCTCGTGGGAGTAGGCGTCACGGGTGACGCGGTCGGGCAGGTTGGGCATGCTGGGATGTTCGGGTGCGGGGCGGCCGGAGAAGCGGGTGCAGGCGAGATCGAGCGCTCCCCAAAAGAGGTGGATGGGACTGACCTTGCCGCGGAAGCGGGCGCGGAACTGGGTGAAGACGCGGGTGGTTTGGAGGAGGACGCGGGCGAAGCGTTGCGCGAATTCGGGGTCGTAGGCGTGGTGGGTTTGGTCGTCGGCGAAGGGGATGGGATTGGGGATTTCACACGGCACGGGCCAGATTTGGACGGGGGCACCGAGCGAGTCGAGTGCGGCGGTGACCTGGTGGTAGAAGTCGGCGACGGCCGTGGGTTGGAGCGGGAGGGTGCGGCGGCTGCCGTCGCTGACGTCGATGAGCAGCTGGTGACTGAAGAAGTCGAAGTTGATTTGAAGCATGCGGTGGCCGTGCGCCATGGGGAGTGTCGTGAGGCCGCGGACGGTGGGGTAGAGGGTGACGTTCCAGGAGTGGTTGAGGTGCGGGACGAGGGCGAGGCGGATTTTGCCGATGATCTGGGTCCAGAGCTGGAGGGTGGCGCAGGTGTCGGACCAGGCGGATTGGGGGAGGGGGGGCCAGGTGTCTGTGGGGGCAGTGGGCATGGGCGCCTCTGGGGATAGGATAGCGCGCGCTTGGGATTCGGCGGATGTTGTGAGGATTTGATGCATCCATCCCAGGTCCCAAAACAGGGACCTGGGGCACCCATATTCGATTGCGCGATTAAGCGGCGCGCTTCGCAGGGGTGTTTTGGGCTACGGCGAGGGCGCAGGCAGCGGGGACCCAGGTGACGAGGAGTGCGGTCCACGGCATGCGCGCACCGGACGACGCGCCGAAGACAGCCTGCACGTCGGCGTTGGGGCCGAAGACGACGGCGGGAACCCAAATGAGGAGCGTGTAGATGCAGAGCTGCGCGGTTTCTGCATAGGCGGCTACGCGCGGCAGCACGTTGAAGATGAGGCCGAGGCCGCTGGCGATCTGGCCTGCTCCGGTGAGGTAGGCAAAGAAGGAGCGATTCGGAATCCACTGCGGGATCAGGAGAATCGTCGCATCGTGGTAGACGATGTGGGAGAGGCCGATGGGGATGATCCAGAGGCCGAGGTAAAGGCGGGCGAGGCGGAGAGAGCGTTCGGTGGTGAGGAAGGCGAAGGGTGAGCTGGGCGCGAGGTTGGCGAGACAGGCGAAGAAGGTCCATGCGCCGGCGAGGAGGATGGCGGTTTCGCCGTAGCTCAGGTAGGGGCCCAGATGCGAAGGGCCAAGGAGGAGATCGGGAACCTTGAGCAATTGCCAAAGGGCGATGCCGGGGAGCAGGATGCGAACGGCCCAGCGGGAGGTAGCGCGGAAGAGGAGGCCGAGGGCGGTGAGGAATTCGAGCGTGCCGGTGATGTAAGCGAGCGCGGTGCGGCCGGGGAACCATGGGGCGACGGGCTGCCAGACGAGGGCGAAATCGCCACAGATGAGGCCGAGGATGCCGAGGCCGAGGAGTCCGAGAGCACAGAGGACGAGGGCGGGCTGCTGGGCGGTTTGGAAGACGCTTGCGTGCGCCGCCGGGCGTGCGAGGGGGAGGACTGTGAGCGGGACGCGTGTTGAGGTGCTGGTCTGGTTCATGAGAACTGGAAGGTAGCGCGAGGTTGAAGGGAAAGCCAATGGTTTTGTGTCCACCGGCGCGTGGGAATTGCGAAGCGGACTGCGGATGTGAGAATCCGTCACTTAGCAATCGAAAGCGCGCGGGGTGGGCAGTATACTTCCGGCATCTTATTGCCTTGGGGGTGGGAGTCATGCGAGGAATTCTTCTGGTGCTGATCTTGATTTGGACGGCGCAAGGTGTGCGGGCGGAGGACAAGAAGCCACCGACGACACTGCGGGGCGTGCTGCTGGAGCAGTTGCGGACGACGCACGATGCGGAAGACTGGTTTGTGCCGGCGAGCATTGCGGTGGCAGGGCTGACGGCGGACCAGGCGAAGTGGACGCCGGGCAAGGACGCGCATTCGGTGGGGCAGCTGACGTACCACCTGTGGTTCTGGGATACACAGGCGCTGGCGCGGTTCAAGGGGCAGAAGCCGCCGGCGTTCAGCGGGAATAACGACGAGACGTTTAACGATTTCACTCCAGCGCAGTGGGACGAACTAGTGAAGAATCTGAACGAAGTGATGACGGAGTGGGAGTCTGCCGTACAGGAGGCCGATGACCAGAAGCTGGCGGATAACGCGTCGCTGATTGCGCATGTGGGGGCGCACAATGCGTATCACATTGGGCAAATTCTTTATGTGCGGAAGCTGGAGGGGGTTTGGGATCCCAGCAAGGGAGTGAAGTGAAAAAGACAGTTGTCAGCGATCAGTTGTCAGTGAACAGCTAAAAAACATAAATTCCGGGCTGCCGTCACTAAGATGTTTGGACTGAAGCTTGCACCTCTCAGACCTATACTGGCGGGATGAGGCTGGGTGGGACGGAACTGGTGGCGCTGCTGGTGGCGGTGAGTTTTGCCGCGGGGCTGAACGTGTATGCGACCGTGGCCACGCTGGGGTTGCTGGCGCATGCGGGCTTGCTGACGCTGCCTCCGGGTTTGCATTTGCTGGAGAGCTGGTATGTGATTGCGGCGAGCGGTGCGTTGTTTGGGATTGAATTCTTCGCCGATAAGGTTCCTGCGTTCGATCTGATCTGGAATGCGCTGCACACGTTTATCCGCGTGCCGGTGGCGGCGGTGCTGGCGTACCAGGCGACTTCGTCGTTGACGCCCGGAGAACAATTGGTGGCGACGATTGCAGGAGGACTGATCGCGCTGGCTGCGCACGGAGGCAAGACGGCGGCGCGCGCTCTGGTCACGCCTTCGCCGGAGCCGTTCAGCAACATCACGCTGAGCCTGGGAGAAGATGGGCTCGCGGTTTTCCTTACGTGGATGGCGACGTGGAAGCCTTATGTGGCGGCTAGCCTTGCGGCGGTGCTGGTGCTGGCGATTCTTCTCTTTGTCCGGTGGGTGTGGCGGGCGCTGCGTGCGTTGTTTCGCGGAGCGGAGGAGGCGGTGGAAGGGTGAGCGTTTCGAGTTAGGGTGCGCAGAAATGGATGAATTGACACCTCAGCGCGAAAGGTCTTGCCGAGTTTCTGGCCGTGTTGGGACTGATTCCGGGAGCGCAGTAGTGATTCAGCAAGCTGCGGACGCTTGGGTGCGCGGGACCTGTCGTGTGAGTCTTGCGTTGTTATAATGCCCGCAATGAAAGAATCCACATTGTTTCCAGGGGTGTGCGCCCTTATCTTGTTCATCGCCTGCTCGGCTGGGGTTTTGACAGACGCTCAAACGAAAGAGCCGAAGAAGTTCTACAAATCCTATCGACTGCTTCCCCAGCAGCACCTCATCAGTGGGAACAAAGAGTTTCGTGATGTGTATGTGCACTCAGAGTTCCCGATCTCAGTTCGAGTAGGTCAGTGTTCCAGCTCCAGCACGGTTGACCTACATTGCTATGGCGATCCGAGCGATGTCCTCGTTTCCGATCAGAGAAAAGGACCCGCAACGAGGGATTCAGAGAAGAATTTGGTCGAGATCACATTTGTCGAGGACTAGGTGAGCCCACTCGTAACGATCAAACTTGCCTTAGAAAGAGTAATTGACGGATAGCGGGTCACTCGACCAGAACCTGCAAAATTGGACGATGGCGCTGCCCACGGTGCCCTTCAGTCGGATGAAGGTTGCAGATGCGCTTGGCTCATTTGCTACTTTTGCACAAATCCTTTGGCGTCCAATCATGGACCATAGTTGTCGGGGGCTGCGAGGACTGATGGAGGATGAGCACGATCGAACGGCGCTCTTCGGCGCCAATCGCGGTGAGGTGCATCGACAATCCCATGGGAACAATGACCGGGGGGCCTCCCGTTTGGCTGATCTGCATGCGGCCATCGGAGGTCTCCAGGCATGTCTTGCCGCCCACCGCATACCAAGCCTCCGGGCCGGAGTGGAGGTGTGCGGGCGCGGTCATTCCGGGGGTGAAGTCCGCTTCCATAAACTGCGCCGAGTATTTTTCTCCTGCGACGATCGGAAGCGGTCCAATTTCGGCAATGCGCTCTCCGTGGGGCGATCTCCAGTTCTCGTCCGCGATGGTCATCAACCACACTTTGCCAAACGACTCGACTACAGTGCCTCGCGGCCCCTTGTCCGCTTGCGCGGCGACGCGTGTTGGGTACGCGTCAAGATGCCAGAACACTTGTGGATTGGTGAGTTGACCTACGGGATTGTCGGCCAGGATCCAGCACCCTATCTCTTGCGTTCGCGCACTCGCTGGCTTGCACGGATCGCCCGGAACAGCAACGCCTTGCGCTACAAGATGTGTGCACAGGAGCAGTAGAAGACCCCCAAGGGGCATTCCGTTCAACCGCACTGGTCGCGTCATCGATCTGAACCTCAAAGTCATTGGTATTGGCAGGGACAATTGTATTCGAGCCGCGGGATTCTGGTTGGTTCCATTTGGTGGCTCTACATGCAGCACCTATGGGAAACGGGCGGACATAATGGCTTCTGATCTTCAGACGGCTTGCTCGATGTTGATCACTTAGTTATTTCCGAATTGAGGGTCAACCGCCCCGAACTCCTGATTGTCTCCACGACAAGCACAATGAAATTCGTTTCCATTCGAATTTCCATCTATCCTTCAGGTTGGAGGCGCATTTGCCGACAATCGCGCGGATCACGCTATACTGTGCCGCAGCCTTGATCGCTCTTGGCGGCCTTTATGACGTTTTCGTTCCAAGACTGCCGTCAAACCTCGTCGCGATGTGCGGCGGAGATGAGCGTGCTTGCAAACTGGTTCGAGAGTTATTGCGGGCACTGGGCGGATCATTGGTCGCAGTCGGTGCGGCAGTGGCATTCCTGGTCAGCTCATTGGGGGGCCAGGATCGGCCACGGACGCTAATGCTTGTGCTCTTATTGGTACTGCCGTCTGAGGGACTCAACTCTCTTGGGATGTATAGAGTCGGTTCGCCCTTCGTTGTCCCGCTGGTTTTTACTTTGCTTACTTTGCTGGGTGTGCTCCTTGCGTGGCCGGGACTCCTCAACTAGAGCGCCCTTTCCGGTTCTGGTCGAGTCGTGGGCAACTCGGCAATTACTTCTACTTCGTAGTTCACGATGTTGTGTTCAGCGACGCCGGCAATTTCTGACGATGAGCGGCCATGTTTTCAGTGTTTCCGGTTGACACGCGCGATGTAGAATTGCCGGAGTTTGGAGGTCGTATGGGGAAAAGATACGCGAACATTCTGGAGACTGTCGGCAATACGCCGGTGGTGAAGATCAATCGGCTGGTGCCTGAGGGAATCAACCTGTACGTGAAGGTAGAGGCGTTCAATCCGCTTGGCTCGGTGAAGGACCGGCTGGCGCTGGGCGTGATTGAAGACGCGGAGCGCACCGGCAAGCTGAAGCCTGGACAAACGGTGGTTGAGGCGACGAGCGGGAACACCGGGATTGGCCTGGCGATGGTGTGTGCGGCGAAGGGCTATCCCCTGGTAGTGACGATGGCGGAGACGTTCAGCATTGAGCGGCGGAAGCTGATGCGCTTTCTTGGCGCGAAGGTGGTGATTACTCCGGCTGCGGCGCGCGCGGTGGGAATGGTGCGAAAGACGGAGGAGTTGGCTGAGAAGCATGGTTGGTTTTATACGCGGCAGTTTGAGAATGAGGCGAATGCGGATTTTCATTCGAAGACCACGGCCAAGGAGATTCTGAGTGATTTCGAAGGCGAGCGGCTCGACTACTGGGTGACGGGATTCGGGACGGGCGGAACGTTGAAGGGGGTGGCACGCGTGCTGGCCAAGGAACGGCCGGAGACGAAGATTGTGGTGTGCGAGCCGGATGAAGCGCCGATGCTTTCGAGCGGGATTGAGCAGCAACGCAATCCGGACGGTTCGGCCGCGACGGCGCACCCTTCGTGGAAGCCACATCCCATGCAGGGATGGAGCCCGGATTTTATCGCGAAGCTGACGGGCGATGCGGTGGCTTCGAGAGCGATCAGCGAGGTGCTGCGCATTGAGAATGCCGAGGCGCTGAAGTGGAGCAAAGAGCTGGCGAAGAAGGAAGGCATCTTTGTCGGGATTTCCTCGGGCGGGACGTTTGCGGGGGCGCTGCGTGTGGCGGCCAAGGCACCGAAGGGGTCGACGATTCTTTGCATGCTGCCTGATACAGGCGAACGTTACTTGAGCACGCCGCTGTTCGGCGATGTATCAGTGGACATGACAGAAGAGGAGACTGCTATTTCAAAATCGACACCGGGTTGCTGGATGCCGGAAGCCGTGAAGGTGAGCTAGTGCGGTGAGTCTGAAGTTCGTGGAAGAACAACCGCAGATCCTTCGACTCACCACCCCCAAACTGAAAGACGTTTGGGGCCCGTTCGCTCAGGATGACAGGTCATTTTATGTTGTGGATTTTAGACTCAGGACACTAGTGCGGTGTCCCTATAGTTTTGTCAAAATCCGGAAAGAGCAAAAGCAGATTCTTCGCTTACCACCCCCGAACTCAAAAGCGTTCGGGGCCCCTTTCGCTCAGAATGACAAGCTCTGTTTTGTTATGAACTTTAGGGACATGACAGTAGCCGAGCGAAGGATCGTCAACTGTTTTGCTGGAGCAGTTTTGTTTCGGCTTGCTGGAGGGAGATGTTGCCGGGAAGCATCTGGAAGTGGGTTTTCTGTTCATCTTCTTCCTGCGAGATGTTTTTGAAGAACAGGGCTGTGCCGTGTATGTGCACGTGGGTCTCGACGATTTGCCAGATGGAGGGGCCGGTTTGGCGCCGTTCGACGTCGAATGTGCCGCCGGAGGAGAGACTGCCGCAGATGCCGCCGCAGAAGCGGACGGTGCGCACCAGGCGGCCCTGCAGGCTGACGATGCGGTGTTGGGTTTTGTCGACGCGCATTGTGCCTTCCATGGCTGCGAAAACGCGCGACTCCCAGGTGGGTGGCTTGAATTGCGGGCTGGGCGCGAAATGGAGAAGGATGGTGTTGCCTTGCGTGCCGGCGATGGTCCAGACAAAGGCATCAGGGAGAAGCCGGAGCATCTGCTCGGATTGGCTGTCGTCGTGCTCGCCGGATTTGCGTTGATGAGCCTGCGCGGATGGGTCGTGAATGAATTGATCCATGATGTTGCGCTGCGCGGCGGGAGATAAGCGCGAGCCTTTTTGCGCCAGGACGCGGTGAAGGTCGCCGTTGCGCGTTTCGGCGACCCATTGCTCGGTCGTGCCGGAGGGCTTGCGATCGACATCGTAGTAGATCCATCGGGAGTGATCGTTTGCGCTGGCGGCGAGCTCGGTTTGAACGGCCTGGCGGACGAGCTGCTTTGGGTCCTGTGCGAGCGGCGATGAGAGATTGGCCCGCCAAGAGAACGCCGCCGAAGATGAGAAGCCCCCTGCGCATGGATGGACCTCAGCGATACCGCCAAACGGGCAGAGTTACGGGAGCTGCCCCTCTCGACTTAGATGCGCGAACTACAAAGGGCGGGTGGCCGGCGATCAAGCGGTGGCGTTGGAATGGGTTTGTCCTGCGGCGGCTGCGACCTGGCGAATGCCGATGTAATCAACGGAAGACCTTCCAAAAGAAAACCAGATAGACGAGCATGCCGCAGACGATGCCGTTGAGGAACCATTCCGCCCAGAAGAGCCAACGCCATTGGGTGCGGAACGTGGCGAAGATGCTCACGGCCAGCATGAAGAGCGCGACGAGCAATTGTTTCTGATCGCTCTGAAATGCGCCGGCGCCGAGGATGCGTGGACCTTTGGCGAGGTCGTGGAGATAGGCGAGGCAAAGGAATCCTGGAAAAAGGACGAGGAGCCAGGAACTCAGCTTGCGTTTGCCCTGCAGCTGCAGTGCCGCCGCGGCGAGAAGGAGAGCGATGACGACGATGGTGAGGAACGCGCCCATAGAGCCGGCAGGTTAAGGATAGCGGGAATTGGCTCGGGGCTAAAAGCCCACGCTCCTATATAGAGTCATTTGCGGCACGACTGAAGTCGTGCCCTGTTACAAGGCTTGGTTTAGTTTCGTGCTTTCCCACCGTAGCCGGTCAACGGTTCCGGTTGCCCGTCGAAGTTGGGGCACCCCTGGTCGTGCGGCTGGCGGGACGATAGGGCAAAGGCAGATTGGAATCAGATTTTTTGGGTGCGTTGGACGTCTCTTACGCCGCTGATGCGGCGCAGGCTGAGGACCATGCGATTGAGGTGGCGGAGGTCTTCGGCTTCCACGATGAACTCGATGATGGCTTCGCCGGTGTCGTCGTGGCGAATGTCGACGTCGCGGATGTTGGTGTCGTCGTCGGAGATGACGGCGGTGAGCTCTTTCAACATGCCGGTGCGGTCGTCGCAGAAGATGGTGATCTTGACGGGATAGCGCTGCGCGCGGCCGGCGGTCTCGTCGCCCACGCGCGCCCACTCGACGGCGATGCGGCGATCGCTCTCGTAGAGCAGGTTTTGCACGTTAGGACAACTGCGCGCGTGGACAGCGACACCTTTGCCGCGAGTGACGTAGCCGATGATTTCTTCGCCGCGAATGGGATTGCAACATCGCGCGCGGTAGACGAGCAGATCGTTCTGTCCCTCGACCTCGAGCGAGTCAGAGCCGGTGAGGTGGAGCTTGCGCACGGCGTCGGACATGGCGGCTTCGCCGGAGCCGGCGGGCTTGGGTCCCGGGACCTGATCGATGTCCGCCGGAGTGGCAATGCCGGGCGCGAGCTTATTGAGGACCTGATGGGCGGAGTGTTTGCCCTGGCCGAGAGTGGCGAGTAAATCGGCAGCCGTAGCAACGCCGTATTCATTGGCGATGCGGCCGAGGTCCTGATCGGAGATCTGGCTCTGGGGGACTTTGAATTTGCGTGCTTCGCGTTCGAGGAGTTTGCGGCCGATCTCGACGGCGCGGCGGCGCTGATCTTCATTGAGCCAGTGCTTGATCTTGTTGCGGGCGCGGGGACTCTTGACGAAGGTGAGCCAGTCGCGGCTGGGTTTGTGGTCTTTCTGGGTGACGATTTCGACGATGTCGCCGGTGCGCAGCTTGGTGCGCAGGGGGACCATGCGGCCGTTGACCTTGGCGCCGACGCAGGTGTGGCCCACCTCGGTATGGATGGTGTAGGCAAAATCGACCGGCGTGCCGTCGGCGGGGACCACAACGACTTTTCCCTTGGGGGTGAAGGTGTAGACCTCGTCGGGATAGAGGTCCATCTTCAGGCTGGAGAGGAATTCGTTGGGGTCGGTCATCTCCTTTTGCCACTCGACGAGTTGGCGGATCCAGTTGAGGCGCTCTTCGTCGCGGGCAGTGATGGTGCCGCTGCCGGCCTTGTATTTCCAGTGGGCGGCGATGCCTTCTTCGGCGATACGGTGCATCTCTTCGGTGCGGATCTGCACTTCGAACTGGTGGCCGCCTTGCCCCGATGACGGTGGTGTGCAGGGATTGATAGCGGTTGGCGCGGGGAATGGCGATGAAGTCCTTGATGCGACCGGGGACGGGACGCCAGAGGGTGTGGATGAGGCCGAAGACGGCGTAGCAGGAGGCGACATCCTGGGTGATGACGCGGACGGCGAGCAGATCGTAGACCTGATCGAAGGAAATCTTGGAGCGCTGAAGCTTCTGATAGATGGAGTAGAGGCGCTTGATGCGCCACTCGACGCGGGCTTCGATGTTGTTTTCGCGAAGCTGCTCGACGAGGGTGTCTTCGACGCCGCGCGAGGAACTGCTCGCCCTCGATGCGGCGGGCTTCGACGGCGGCGGAGACTTGCTCGAAGCTGACGGGATCGGTGTAGCGGAAGGCCAGGTCTTCGAGCTCGCCGCGCACTTTGCCCATCCCGAGGCGGTGGGCGAGTGGGGCGTAGATGTCGAGGGTCTCGCGGGCGATGGCTTCCTGGCGGTCGGGCTGCAGGTGCTCGAGGGTGCGCATGTTGTGGAGGCGGTCGGCGAGCTTGATGAGGACGACGCGGACGTCGGTGACCATGGCCAGCAGCATCTTGCGGACGTTTTCTGCCTGGCGGTCTTCGCGATTGGCGAACTGAATTTTGTCGATCTTGGTGACGCCTTCGACGATGTGGGCGACCTGATCGCCGAAGCCGGCTTCAATCTCCTCACTGGTGGCGGGCGTGTCTTCGACGGAGTCGTGGAGGAGGCCGGCGGCGATGGCGGTCGAGTCCATCTTCATTTCGGCGAGAACTTCAGCCACTTCAAGCGGATGGATGATGTAGGGCTCGCCAGAGGCACGCATCTGGCCCTGGTGGTGCTGGACGCAGAAGTCCCAGGCTTTGCGGATGAGATTTACGTCTTCGTTGGGACGATTGGCCTGTACCTGGCGGAGGAGGGCTTCAAAGCGGACGTCAATGGAGTGGTCCTTCGCGGACGGCGAGGACTGTGTAGCCTCCTGGCCCGGGCCGGGGCTATCGTCCGGTAAGTGCTGGCGGGCAGTCGCCATGCTTCATTATAGGCCGGAGTTGTTGAGCGGCGATTCGTTGGGCCGATGCTGGATGCGTCGAAGTAATTGGACAAAACAAGAAAATGCATGTCGTGGAGTTCGCTGCGAGGCCGGAGTTCTTGCATTCCTGAAGCGGCGGAGGCGAGAGGTTACGCATGGACAACATCCAAAGAAGGAAAGGTTATCCGGTAAGTTCGATGGGTTTGCTGGGTGTAAGAAGCGAAGGCGTATTGAGTGCAAAGCTGAATCGAAGATAGATGTCCGGGATGACAGAAGATAGATGATCTAGATAGATGTTTGTCTTAACGGATGATGGATGTTTTCAGCATCAATACTTTAGTAATTTATGAAGCGTTAATCTTGGATTGGCTATGCGGGTATGCCTTCAGATACTAGCGTTTTCCTTATTAGTACGTCGGTGTTGCCGGGCTCTCTACGTTGTGTTGGCCGTCACAGCGAGGTATCCCTGAGTGAAGAGTAGAGTCCCCTGCGGAGTAGAGGAAAAGAACGGAGGGACTTATGTTGAGACACCTCTTACTTACAGCCCTGGCTGCGGCATTCGCTGTGAGTGTGGGCTATGCAGATCA
This sequence comes from uncultured Acidobacteriaceae bacterium, assembly GCA_963810545.1. GTDB lineage: Bacteria > Acidobacteriota > Terriglobia > Terriglobales > Acidobacteriaceae > Telmatobacter. Next base: position 774,659 of record CAWENE010000001.1, on the reverse strand, counting down.
ATCCAATACAAAGGTCACGATACCGGTTACCAAGACTTCGCCGACAAGCGGCAGACAGATGTTTTCAAGCTATTGCGCCCCGTGTCATGGCGTGGATGGCAGAGGTCATGGACCAGCCGCGGCGGCGTTGAAAGTGCCGCCGGCCGATTTGACGGGGTTGATCAGGAAGAACCATGGAAGATTCCCAGACACCCATATCGTTTCGGTGTTGCAGTTCGGCGCGGCTATTCCAGCGCACGGATCGATGGAGATGCCGGTTTGGGGTCCCATCCTTGGAAAGATGGACGTGACGAATGCCCAGGATAAGCAGCTCAGGATCAGCAATTTGAGCCGTTATATCGAGAGTATTCAGGAGCGGTAAGCGACGCGGGCTGGTTGTTTGCGGGGACTATGATCCCGGTAGGATGACCATGACCAAGCCGCATAAAGAACACTTAGCCACAAAGCAGAAGGCGCCCCAGGCAAAACGGTCTGCGGCGTCTTCTTTGTCTTCGCCTGTTGTTGCAGCAGGTGGATCGGGCGACGGGCGCACAAAAAGAGATACAAAGGAAGACCGTCGAGGGAGGCGACGCGAGACAATTTCGGAAAAAGGAGGGCCGAGGGCTCCGGTGTTGACGGAGCCAGGCGCGCGGATCAGCCGGCGGGCGGCGGATCGTCTGCGGGACGGGCATTTGTGGGTGTACGCGTCGGATGTCGAGTCCCTCAAAGTGGGGGAAGGGGCTCCGCCAGCGTTGTTGCCGGTTGCGGACTCGCGCGGATTGCTGTTGGGGACGGCGCTGTATAGTCCTACGTCGCAGATTGCGTTGCGGATGGTGGCGCGGGGGGCGATCAACGAGGAGGAGTGGCTGGAGTTGCTCGAGGCGCGTCTGCGTTCTGCGATTGACCGGCGCCGCACCCAACTCAACGACCAAATCGATTCCTGCCGGCTCTGTTTCAGCGAAGCGGATGAGCTGCCGGGTCTGGTGGCGGACAAGTACGGCGACCTCGTCATTCTTCAGCTGTTGACCAAGGGCCTGGACTCTGTGGCCGTCCGCGAAACCTGTGTGCGGGTTTTCCGCGAAGAGTTGCAGCCTGCCAGTATTCTTGAGCGTCCCGACCCGCGCATGCGCGAGCTGGAAGGCTTGGCCACGCCCGGGCTAGCTCCGCTTTGGGCATCCGATCCTGCCAACCCCTTTACAAGCACGCAGTTCAAACTCAACGGTCTTCTTTTCCATTACGACGCCAACTCGGGGCAGAAGACTGGCGCGTTTCTCGACCAGAGCGCCAATTACTCAGCCGCACAAAAATGGGCGTGGTTTCTGGCTCCAGCTGGTCGCGCGCTCGACGTTTGTACTTACCAGGGTGGTTTTGCGCTGCACTTGGCGCGGGTTTGCAAGAACGTGACGGGGATCGACGCTTCGCACGCTTCGCTGGAAGTTGCCGAGCGGAATCTGGAAGCCAATCGCGGGGTGTTGAAGGCCGATGTGGATTGGGTCGAGGGAGACGCCTTTCAGATTCTGCGCGACTGGTCGGAAGCCGGTGAGAGGTTCGACACGATTGTGCTTGATCCGCCGGCGTTTGCGAAAACAAAGCGGGCAGTGGAGGGCGCGCTGCGCGGCTATAAGGAACTGAATCTGCGGGCGCTGAAGATGCTGCGACCGGGCGGGCTGCTGGTGACGTGCTCGTGCAGCCATCATGTGAGTTGGGCGATCTCGAAGGCGCGGTGGCGTCCGCAGCCGCCGATGCGCATCGGCGGGTCCGCTTGCTGGAACGGCGCGGGGCGGCGCCGGACCATCCTGTGGTGCTGAATTTGCCGGAGACCGAGTATTTGAAGTGCCTGGTGCTGGAAGTGGAATAGCGTCCAACGAGGCTGCGCACGTTCAAAGTTCGGAATTGTTCAGAGGTTTCCTTCATTTGACCCGTGTTGCCGCTGATCTGCGTTTGTGGTTTCCCACCCATTCGCCAGAAGAACGGCGAAAGGATGGGGCACGGAGGGTTGTGCTCTCACTTGCATTCCCTTTCCCAGAGAGGCCACGACCTTCCAGCCGGTGCTCTTTTGAATCCGGGCCAAACCAGGTTTCTCTAAGCGTCGAGGGTGCGGCGCATCCAGTTCCAGCGCGGAAAGAGCGAGGAGCGGGAAGGCTGCGTTGCGGATGACACTGGCTTAGGTGTGAGAGCAGGGGTGGCCGAGCAGAGCTGCGCGAGTGTTTCCTTGACTTGGGCGCGCAGGTTCTCCGCATCCAGGAAGCAAGAGCGAAGATACGCTGAGACGGTGAGGCCAGCGGCTGCGGCGCGCTGATGGAGCAGGGCTCGCTCGGGTTTGCTGAGGCGGATGGTGATGCTGGCTGATTTCCTGTTTTCGGCCAGCGTGTCTGAGGGCGCGGAGAGGCCGGATTCGGTTGAGGCGGCGAAAGATGGTGATGCAGCTTCCGGGTTCCACTCGCGGATTCCCACGGAGCCCGGATTTAGCGGCAACCGACCGAGTGGAGCGCCGCGTTCGGACAAGGGCGGTTTGCGGTCAGAAGAACTGAAGCCGTCAGAACTGAACTCGTCGTATGGCGAAACCGAGACAGTTGAGGCAGGGGGCAGACCTGAGGATAGGCTGGGCAGGTCGGCGGACTCGTAGGATCGTGTGCGTTTGTGCGTGCGCAGCGCCTGTTCGTAGCTAATGACGGCAACGTCGTCCTCAAGAGCATCGTCATTCCAAAGGGTGGATTTGTGCTTTGAGGGGGGACTTTCGGCGGATATTTTGGGTTTGTCAGTAAAGGCCACGAACCCGGCGAGCAGACTGGCAAAGCTGCTGGATTTTGGAGGCGCTGGCGCTACTTCGGTTCCCGGCATGGAGGGAAGCATACGTTTTTTTGTGGAGGCCCTTGCGTGATTTTTGTCACGGCGGGAGATCAGATTCCCGAATTGAGACGTCTGGTTGGGAATGCCGGGACGGGAACCGAGGCCAGATCTCTGGGCCAAGTAATAGCAAATCAGGACATCAGGTGGTGGAGAATACCGGGAGAGCGGATTCTGCGCATTCCGGAAGGATGCGTCCCGGCAGGCGCAGGAGCTGGGTAACTTGTTCGACGGGCATGGGGCGAGCGAAGAGGAAACCCTGGCCATAGCGGCAGCCCATGTCGCGGAGCAGGCGGTACTGGTCGGGGGTCTCGATTCCTTCGGCGACTACGTTCATGTTGAGGGCCCGGGCGAGTTCGATGATGGTGCGGACAATCTGGAGGGCCTGATCGCCTTCGGCCATGCGAGCGACGAAGGAGCGGTCGATCTTGAGGAAATCGAACGGAAAGGAGTGGAGGTAGTTGAGGGAGCTGTAGCCGGTGCCGAAGTCGTCCATGAGCAGAGATATGCCGAGGGAGCGCAGTGCCGTAAGCACGTTGACGGCGGTGTTGAGGTGGGGAATGAGGCTGGATTCGGTCATTTCCAGACCGAGCTGGCGACCGGAAGTTCCGGTTTTCAGAAGCAGAGACTGGACGTGATCGGCGAGGCCGGGGCGGGCGAATTGGCCGGCAGAGAGATTCACGCAAACGAGGAGAGAGTGGTTGTCGGGGTCATCGTGGTTCCAAGCCTGGATCTGGTTGCAGGCCTCGGCGAGGCCCCAGTCGCCGATGGGCAGAATCAAGCCGCACTGTTCGGCATGGGGGATGAAATCCATAGGAGGGATGAGGCCGCGCTCGGGATGGACCCAGCGAATGAGAGCCTCGACGCCGATAATTTTGCGGGTGGCGAGATCGACCTCGGGCTGGTAGTAAAGGACAAACTCGCCGCGATCGAGTGCGCGACGGAGATCGCCGCACCGGGGCCAGGTTTTGGGGGCAGAGCCGGAGAGGGCCGCATGAGGACGCCGGCGGGGATGTTCGATGGCAGTGCTGCGCAGCTTTCGCAGCTCCAGCAGATTCGCGGCGATGCCGGCCAGGCTTTCGAGCATGTGCAGCTCGTCTTCAGTGATGCCGATGCGGGGTTGGCTGGCGAAGACGGTCAGGGTACCGATGATTTTGCTGTCGGGCGTGCGGACAGGCACGCTGGCGAAGAAGGCCGCGTGGCTGATCTTGAGGATGACGGCGCGATGTTCCCCGTAAGGGTATCGAGCAACGTCTGGAACGACGACGGGGCAGTCTTTGGCAAGGACCATGTCGAAGATGGAGTCTTTGCGGGGAATTTCGCGGATATTTTGTCCCCACCAGGATTTGAGCCAGACGCGGCTTTCGTCGGCGAAGCCGAGGCAGGCCGAATCGGTGCAAAGGTATTCGGCAGCCAAGCGGGTGAGGGTGTCATAGCAGGGCTCGGGCGGAGTGTCGAGGATGGCATAGGAAGCGAGGGCTGCGAGCCGGGAATTCTCCTGGCGGCGACCGGGCGCCTTGGTTTCGACCTCTTCGTGGCGCATGGTGGCTCCAGCCAGCCCGGACCTCATCTTCTCGCCGGGGAATCCGGTCTTGTCCCGCTCTTGGTTTATCGGTAAGAACGGGCAGGGCATGAGGCGGTGGGGAAATGGCTGGTTTTTGTTCTGTGGTCTTCGGGAAATTGTCTGGATGCCGGATAGGGAAGTAATCATCCGGGGCTAAAGCCCGCTTGATTGTGCGGCTCGAGTCAGGGGCCTGAACAGGCTGCGGAAAAAGGCAGAGGTTCCGAAAAGAATTGTGAAATACATCCCTCCGCGGCTAAAGCCGGCGTCAAGCGGATCGACTTATCGGCACGGGTAAACCCGTGCCCTTTCAAAACCGCTTCTGGGACTGCGAATGTATTAGTGCAATGGCTTTTTGGCGGCGGGCGGCGTTCCGGTTTCGGTCCAGAGGAAGCTGAGCTGATCGGCGTCATCCTGCACTTGCTGATCGACGCTGACGCCGGCTGAGTGTCCGCCGGCGAGGCTGTAATGGAGCAGGATGGGGCGGCCGCTGGTGGATGCTGCCTGGAGGAGCGCCGTCATTTTGCGGGCGTGTAGGGGGTCGACGCGGGTGTCGCTGTCCCCGGTAAACAACATGACGGCGGGATAGGCAGTGCCCGCTTTCACGTTTTGATAGGGCGAGTATTTGAGTAGATAGAGAAACTGGTCCGGGTCATCGGCGGAGCCGTACTCGGTGGTCCAATGCGGACCCTGTTCGAACTTCTGATAGCGCAGCATGTCGAGCAGGGGATAGCCGCACCAGACAGCGGAGAAGAGCTCGGGGTGCTGGGTGATCGATACGCCCATGAGCAGGCCGCCGTTGGAACGGCCGGAAATCGCGAAATGCCGCGGGGAAGTGTACTTGTTGTCGATCAGGTAGTGAGCGGCTGCGAACCAGTCGTCGAAGACATTTTGTTTCTTCTCGAACATACCGGCTTCGTGCCAGGCTTCACCGTACTCGCCACCGCCCCGCATGTTGGGCATGGCGAACCAGCCGCCTTGTTCGATCCACCATGCCCAGGCGGGATTCCAGACCGGGGTCATGCTGAGGTTGAAGCCGCCGTAGCCGGTCATGAGCAGGCGCCCGGTTCCATCCTGCTTGAGCCCTTTTTTGCCGGCGATGAACATGGGGATTCGGGTGCCGTCTTTTGATTTGTAGAAGACCTGCTTGAGCTCATAGTCGGCGGTGTCGAAGGGGACTTTGGGCTGGGCGAAGATTTCTCGTTTGCCGGTGAGCGTATCGATACGGTAGAGGGTGGGCGGCTGGATGAAGGATTGGAAGCTGAAGAAGCCGTAGCGATCGGTGGGACGGCCATAGACGGTGGACGCGGAGCCGATGCCTTCGTAGTCGATGGAGCCGGCGGGTTTGCCGTCGAGGGTGTAGGCGGTGGTTTCGGTTTTCACGTCGTGGAGGCGGGTGACGTAGAGCTTTTCGCCGACGATGGAGAAGCCGGCGATGACGTCGTTGGTTTCAGGCGCGATGGTTTTCCAGCCTGTGGGGTCGACGCCTGGATCGGCGCGCTGGATGCAGCCTTTTGGAAATTTGTAGTCGGTTTTGACGAACCAGGCGCCTTTGGCGTAGACGACGGAGAAGCGCGACTCGATGCCCCATACGAGAACGGTGAAGGGTGATTTGGGTTTGGTGAGATCGCGAAAGACGATGTCGACGCGTTTGGCGGGGACGCCGCGCTCGATGGTGACGATGAGGTAGTGGCCGTCGTGCGTGACCTGCGAACTGAAGAGGTCGATGGGGCCAAGGGGCTCGTCGTAAAACTCGTGGCCGAAGATGAGGGTGTCGCGTGAAGGGCGCGTGCCCAGGACATGAAGAAAGAGGAGCGAACCGGCTTTGTTGGTGCGGGTGTAATAGAGGCCGGTGCCGTCGGGTGTGAAGTCGACCGAATAGTAGACGCCACTGGGGAGTTCGTCTTCGAGGACCTTTTTGGTTTTGAGATTGTAGACGCGGATTGTGGTTTCGTCGGCACCGCCCTGCCGCACCTGGTAGGCGAGGAGGGCGCCATTGTGGGAGACGTCGGCGAGCGCGATGGAGGTGTTGGAATCGCGGCTCAGGACGGCGGGATCGAGAAGGCGCTCATCTTTGCCGGTCCAGCCGCGGCGTATATAGATGGAGGATTGGCCTTCATCGGAGAGGCGCTTCATGAAGTAGTAGTTGTCGCCGCGCTGTATGGGCATTGTCCAGTGAGAGACATGCTCAAGAGCGTCGAGGTCGTCGGCGGCCTGGGCGCGAATGTGTGCGAGCTTCAGGTAGTGGGACGTGTAGACGTTCTGAGCGTCAATGAAGGCGCGTGTCTCCGGGCTCTTCGGATCTTCAAGCCAGCGATAGCTGTCGGTGATTTTTGTGCCGTTGTAGTTGTCGACGACCGGGTTGGCATCGGCGGGCGGAGGCGCGGGGAAGGGGAAGCCGTCGCCGGTGTGAATGGATTGGGCCGTGGCAGCCGCTGCCAGTGTGAAAAAGAGCAACCCGCTCGGGATGATGCGCTGCATGCGATGGATCTCCCAGAAGGAACAGGATACCCGGCGGGCCAGTGGGAGTGCAGGCGTTCGCGCGTGACCGGAGTGTGTTGGCGCTCCTGACTGGTAACGGCGCGGCGAGCCTTCATCCCGATAGAATCGAGACCAGTGAACGGGACACCTTCCACATCGGAGCCGGGGCGGCCGGGAGCCGAGCGGGCACCGGAGTCGCGCTGGAGGCGGGCTTTGAGGATGCTGCGTCCGACGCATGCGCACTCGGTGTTCAGCGCGACGGTGGTGCTGATGGCGTCGACGTTTTTGTCGAGCGTTTTCGGGCTGGTGCGGAATCTCTATATCGCGTGGATGTTCGGGCGGGGGATGGAGGCCGATGCGTTTTTGGCGGCGTTCACGCTGCCGGACATGATCTCGTATTTTCTTGTGGGTGGCGCGGCGTCGATCACGTTTGTGACGATCCTGACGCGGTATCGGGATTCGGGGCGGGAGGCGGAGGGCGAGCGGTCGCTCTCGGTGATTCTGACCTCGATGTTCGTGGTGCTGGGCGCGGCGATTGTGCTGGCAGAGATTTTTGCGCCCTGGTATGTACATTGGTGGTTCAACGGCTTCGATGCGAAGAAGGCCGCGCTTTGCATCAAGTTGACGCGGATCCTGCTGCCGGCGCAACTGTGTTTTTTTGCGGGCGGCGTGTTTGGCGCGGTGCTGCTGGTGCGAAAGCAGTTCAACGTGCAAGCGGTGGCGCCGCTGATTTACAACCTGGGCACGATTGTCGGCGGCATTCTGCTGGTGCGGCGGCTGGGTATTTCGTCGCTGGCGATCGGCACGGTGGCGGGCGCGCTTTTGGGTCCGTTCCTGCTGAACGCGGTGTTTGCGCGGAGAGCGGGGGTGCGCTATAGGCCGATTCTCGACTGGCACGACGAGGGATTGCGGGAGTGGGTGCGGCTCTCGCTGCCGCTGATGATCGGCATATCGCTGGTGACGGCGGATAACTGGATCATTGCGCATTTTGCGTCGGGAACGAGTGGCGCGATTTCGCTGATGACGTATGCGAAGCGGTTGTTTACGGCGCCCATGTCGGTGCTCGCACAGGCGGCGGGTGCGGCGTCGATGCCGTTTTTCGCGAGCCTGTGGGCCAAGGAGAAACGCACGGAATTTGCGACCGCAGTGGCGGACTCGGTGTCGCGCGTGGCGTGTATGGGCTTGCTGGTGGCGTCGGCGATGGTGGTGCTGGGCGAACCGTTGATCGACGTAGTTTTTGTGGGCGGGCGGTTTTCAAGGGCGGATGCGACAGAGTGCGCGGCTTATTTCGCGGTGTTTTCGGTTTCGCTGTTTTTGTGGTCGGCGCAGTCGATTTATTCGCGGGCATTCTACGCGGCGGGGAATACTTTTGCGCCGATGGCGGCGGGGACAATTATTACCCTGGTCTCGCTGCCGTTGTATGCGGGTTTGTATCGCACGTATGGAGCGATGGGGTTGGCGGTGGCTTCGGATGTTGGGATCGGGCTGCAGACGCTGACGATTGCGGTGTTGCTGCACAAGCGGCGGATGGTATCGCTGGCGAGTCTGGATTTTGAAGAGCTGGGGCGATGCTTATTGGCCGGTGTAGTGAGTGGCGGAGCGGTGTGGGTGGTGTTCGATTGGCTGGTGGGTGCGCTGGGGTTGCGGGCGCGGGTGCAGGGCCGTTGGGCGGAGCTGGCGGTGCTGGTGTTGGGAACGGGGCTGTGGGTTTTGGTGGTGGATTGGATTTTGAAGAGGACTGGATCGGCGCTGCCACGCGTGGTGCGGAAGCGGCTGGGGGTGGCGTAGGAGGCCGTTCTCGTTGGTCGTTTGTGATGTTGATCCTGCGGGGGCTGTAGCCCCTCCGGCTTGGGCGGTTTATTCAGAGGCTTGAAACAGGCTGCGGAAAAAAGTCAAAGGTTCCGAGAAGAATTGTGAAATACATCCCTCCGCGGCTCAAGCCGGTGTCAATCGAATGGAGTTATCGGCACGAGTCAACTCGTGCCCTTTCAAAACCGCTCTTGGAACGAGTTTTTCCGCAGCCTGTGAAAGGCCCCGGCCCCTCCGGAAAATCGGATCCTTCGACCCCCACCCCGGTGACGAAGACCCCGACTCCGCTTCCCTCGGGATGACAACAGATTTGGATTCGTGCTTTCCCAGGTCTCAGAAGCGAGACCTGGGGCACCCATTGCTGGCTGATTGCGACAGGGTCGATTCAGGATCGTTGCTTCCCCACCCTTGAGCCAGAAGACGATTTAAGGATGGGGCACCCATGGGCGCGCGGATTGCGACGCGGGAGATGGTATCGGACGGTGTGGCACCTGCGGGAGAAATTCAGACGGGACGGATGCAAGAGCAGCACAGGGCAGTCGCACGGGTTTCCCCGCGGATCTGCCCTTTCCCATCCGTGATCGTGTGCCTGGGATGGCGTGCTTGCGGTTAGACTGCGACCGGCTTGGGAATTTCGGTAGCCTGCGCCCCTTTGCCTTCGGGCTTCTTGATGTCGATGCCGCCCTTGAAAAAGGCGCCATCTTCAATGCTGATGCGGGCGGCAGCCACGTCGCCGGTTAAGGAACCTTCGGCGCGGATGTCGACACGATCGGTGGCGGCGACGTTGCCGCGGACCTTGCCCAGTACGACGATTTCGCGGGCGTTGATGGCGGCATTGACTTGCCCATTGCGGCCGACCGTGAGGCGGTTGCCGGGCAGGTTGATGGTGCCTTCGATTTTGCCATCAATATAGAGTGATTCAGAGCCGGTAATTTCGCCCTTGATAAAGAGGCCCTTGCCGATGGTAGCCTGTTCGCCCGTCGAGGCAGCAGCAGGACGCGCCGGCTCAATGGCCGGAGCGGGGGGTGTCTGACGAATGGGCTCCGGTGTGGGAGCAGGGGAGGATGGTCCTGTCTGGGTGGGTTTCCACATAGCGCTCAAAAAAGTTCCTTTTCTGTCCTGTCGGGACTGGTTTCCAAGGCAGGTCTAAGTTTCGCGACCTAAAGCTCTAATTGTTTTGTGCCGTCGGCGGTGCAATCGACACGCGAAAGCTCTGCATGCGTTCGCAGATAGGATACTTCCAGTTGGCGCCTCAGGGCTAATGTCTGCGGCTATTTTATGCGGTATTTGCACAAATGGAAGCAGGCAAATAATCTTTGGTACTCGCCGGTAGCTCATTGTACCAACTGTCTGTGGGAGGGAAAAGCGCGGAACCAGGGTGGACAACTGAATTGGGGCGTAGGAAGTGGACGCGGCTAAAAAAGAAGGCCGGGGACCAAGCGAGTTCGCTGCGATGGGGAGAAATTCTCGCGGGGCTGAAACCGTGCCCTGTTACAAGACCCATGAGTTCGGATAAGAAGCCCCCGCAGAGTCGCATGGGAATCGCCTACTCTTGAGGTATGACGGATCGGGAGCTGGTGGCGCGGATTGCGCGGTCGGCTGGGGGTAAAGCCGGATACAAGCAGCTGGTGCTTGAGTTGCGCCTGGGCGGCGGGCGGGAGCGGCGGCTGCTGCTGGAGCAACTGGCGCGGCTGACGGTGCGCGGCGAGTTGACGAAGCTGGATCGCGATCACTGGAGCATTCCGAGAAAAACCGCGAGTTTTGCGGGCGGTCGCGACAACCTGATCGCGGGCCGGCTGGATCTGCATCGCGACGGTTACGGGTTTGTGCGGCCGAATGCGCGGCAGGCTTCGGGCGTGACGGACGATGTTTTTATTCCTCCCAATGAAATGAATGGTGCGATGCAGGGCGATCAGGTGCTGGTTGAGATGGAGCCGCCGCGCGCCGATGGAAAGCTGTCGGGACGGATTGCGCGGGTGCTGGAGCGGCGGAATCCCACGGTGGTGGGGACGTTTCATTATTCGCGCGGGGAGCGCTATCCGTTGAATGTGGTGATTCCGTTTGATGAGCGGATGACGCAGCCCATTGTGATTCCCGAGGGACAGGAGGTTGTGGAAAAGACGGAAGACGCTACGCCGCATCGTGTGCTGGGCGCGGAGGCTGCGGTGCATGCGGATTATGCGGACCTTGAAGGTCTCATTGTCGATGTGGAGATCACGAGCTGGCCTACTCCGTTCAAGCCGCCGGTGGGGCGGGTGATTGAGGTACTGGGCGATCCGGATGATTTTGGCGTGGATGTGGAGATGATGATTCGGAAGCATCAATTGCCGCGGGTGTTTCCGGAGAATGTGCTGAAGGAAGCGCGGTCTGTGGCACAGCTGGACAAGACAAGAAGGAAAAAGCAGATCCTTCACTCCGCTTACCCCCCGTCCGCTGACGCGTCCGCGGGGCCCCAACCGCGCTCCGTTCAGGATGACAAGGCAGAAGAACAACCGCAGGTCCTTCGACTGCCTGCGTCCGCTGCGCGGACTCCGGTCGCTCAGGATGACAGGGGTTTTGAGGTTGACGACAAAACGGAAGAGCAACCGCAGATCCTTCGCTTCGCTCAGGATGACAATCGTGCTGAGTTTAGTGAAGAGGCTCTCATTGGGCGGCGGGATTTTCGTGCGTTGCCTATCGTGACCATCGATGGGGAGACAGCGCGGGATTTTGACGATGCCGTGCTCGTGACCGAGCGCGCGGATGGGGGCTACGAGTTGCAGGTGCATATTGCCGATGTGGCGGAGTATGTGCGGGCGGGGACGGATCTGGATCTGGAGGCGCGGCTGCGGGGGACGAGCGTGTATTTTCCGGATCGAGCGATTCCGATGCTGCCGCAGGAACTGTCGACGGATATTTGTAGCCTGCGGCCCGGTGAAGACCGGCTGGTGCTGAGCTGCGTGATGCAACTGGACACGGGCGGACGGATCGAGAGCTACGAAATTGTTGAGGGTGTGATTCGTTCGGCGGCGCGGATGACGTACACGAAGGTGCACGCGATTCTGGAGGGGGATGAGGAGGTACGCGCGGCGTATCGGGATCGGGTGAACGATTTCGAACGGATGAAGAAGCTCGCCGTGCTGATGAACAAGCGGCGCGAGGAGCGTGGTTCGATCGATTTCGATTTGCCGGAGCCGGTGATCGAGTTCGATGAACAGGGACAGATGCGTGGTGTGACGAAGTCGGAGCGGACGTGGGCGAATCGACTGATTGAGGAGTTCATGCTGGCGGCAAACGAGTGCGTGGCGACGTGGATTGAGGACCTGGGTGTGCCGTCGCTGTATCGCATCCATGAAAAACCGGAAGCGCGGCGGGTGGTGCAGTTTGAAGAACTGGCTGCGAGTTTTGGGTATTCTCTTGGACTTGGAGCGTTGCCGGTGAAACGCGTACAGACGCGCGGGGATCGGCGGGAGGCGCAGCGCGGTGGACGGCCGGCGCGGATGTACGAAGTGGCCGAGGATATTCCGGTGACGCCGAAGATGTATCAGAAGCTGGCGGCAAAGATTGAGGGCAAGCCTGAGGAGCGGATTCTGAGCTACCTGATGCTGCGGTCGCTGAAGCAGGCGCGGTATTCGGAGAAGAACGAGGGACATTTTGCGCTGGCTGCGCCCTCGTATACGCATTTCACTTCGCCGATTCGGCGGTATCCGGATTTGATTGTTCACCGGATTACGAAGGAGCTGTTGCGCCGGGGTGTGGTGGGGCGCGGTGTAGTGGCGGAGGGACGGCACAGTTCGCCTTGGAGGCATGTCAATGAGGGGTCTACTGGCCTCCCAGCCTTTCACCAGAAGAAGGGTGAAAAGATGGGGCGCGGAGCGGGGTCGGTTTCCCAGGTCTCAAACGCGAGACCTGGGGCACCCATGTTCGTGGCGGGTCAGCATCGCGAAAAGCAGGTCCTTCGCTCCGCTTACCCCACGGACGCTGACGCGTCCGCGGGGCCCCAACCGCGCTCCGCTCAGGATGACAAGTCCGGGAAAGAAGAGAGGCTCGGTCGCTCCGCTCAGGATGACAAGTCCGGGAAAGAAGAGAGGCTCGGTCGCTCCGCTCAGGATGACAAGTCCGGGAAAGAAGAGAGGCTCGGTCGCTCCGCCCAGGATGACAAGTCCGGGAAAGAAGAGAGGGTCCTTCGCTCCGCTCAGGATGACAGAGCAAGTTTGTTGGAGCCGCCGATTCCTGAGGCGGAGTTGGCGCAGATTGCTGAGGAGACTAGCCAGACGGAGCGGCGTGCAGCGGAGGCGGAGCGGGAGCTGGTGGAGTGGAAGAAAGTGCGGTTCATGGAGAATAAGGTTGGGGAGGAGTTCGCGGCGTTGGTGCTGAACCCGGCGAAGTATGGGTTGTTTGTGGAACTGACGGAGTTGTTTGTGGAGGGATTGGTGCCGATTGACTCGCTGCGCGATGACCGGTACATGTGGCGCGAGGGTACGCACGAGATTGTGGGGGAGCGGTGGGGACGGCGGTTTCGCGCGGGGGATCGGGTGCAGGTGGTGCTGGATCGGATTCTGGCGCAGGAACGGCGACTGCAGTTTTCGATTGTGGAGGAGGGTTTGCCGTTGACGGGGAGGGCCGTGGCGAAGCCGTCCAAGGTGAAGAAACTGCGGAAAGAGGGGGAACACGTTTCGCGGAAGAGTCGGAAGCAGGGGAAGCGGCGGCGGTAGTTGGTTGCTCTCCCACCCTTTCACCAGAAGAAAGGTGAAAGGGTGGGGCACGGAAGGGTTGTGCGGGATCGATGGTCGAAAGCAGGAGTTCGTTGCTTTCCCAGATCTCAGAAGCGAGATCTCCACCCCAGCGACGAAGACCTGTCGCCGGGGACCCCGGACCTGGGGCACCTGCGTCAATCGAATCGACTTATCGGCACGAGTAAACTCGTGCCCTTTCAAAACCGCTCTTGGGACGAGTTTTCCCGCAGCCTGTAAAGGCCCCTGCTCCCTCCGCACCATTCTAAGAAGCTGTGATTTCCGTCTAAGAAACTGCGATTCCCGAGGTCTTACGAACCGGCTTGCTGGGCGGCGTACTTGCCAATGACTGGGAGCTGGAAGCGTTCGCCCTTGAGGGCCTTCAGGATAACGACAATCCAGAGAACCAGGAATCCCACATCCAGCAGCATCAGAACCAGCCATCCGATCAGGGGAATGATTCCGAGGACGATGTGAATGGCCACAAAGGCAATGCCTAAAAAGATGGACTGCCAGGAGTGGAAGCGGATGTAGGAATTCTTGTTGTAGGGCTCGACGATGAGGAAGATGATCGCCGGAATGATGGTGACATAGGCGAGCGCACCGGCGGCATTGTCGGAGAGGCCGCTCTGCGTGCCTGGCTGTGGCGCGGCGGGCGGCTGCGGCGGGACTGGGGTGTATTGCGGAGTATCGGACATGTAGGCTCCTTTGGGTTGCACCTCAAGAACGGATTGGGGATGGACCGGGTGTCGTGATTGTACAGAACTCCAAAAAGTTTGCCTGAGCATGTCCTCAAAAAAAGGAAGGACCAATACAACAGAACCTGCTAGCCAACAAACAAAGAACGGAAGAGGCTACCCGGCCTGTTTTGCGGCGAGATCGCCGATGATGGGGAGCTTGAAGCGTTCGCCGTTGAAAGCCTTGATCAGCACCATGATCCAGAGAATGAGCATGGCAAGGGAGATGAGCGGATAGAGGCCGAAGGTAAGCAGCCGGAAGAACGACAGGAAGCTGCCGAAGATCATGACGGCGACATCGATGACGAACCAGGCGACGGCCATGAAGATGCACTGCCAGGCGTGAAAACGAATGTAGGAGCTTTTGTTGTACGGGTCGACCAGCAAAAAGATGATGGCCGGGATGATGGTGATGTAGGCGAGGCCTCCGGCGGCGTTCTCGGAGAGGCCTGATTGCGTGGTAGAAGGCGTCGGCGTCGGTGAGTTCATGGTTCTCCTTGCGTCTCCACACCGGGTTTGCTGTACGCCTGGGTTAAGGCGGTGCTGGATGGACGAATCGGAGGCCGGGAAGGGCACGATTTGCGCAAAGCAGCAGCGAACACACGGATGGCCGTGGAGAATTCGATTCGCCAACAGGAAAATCCGAAAACAGAATGTTGTCAAGAAAATTCGCTGGAATTGATGGGTGGGAGGGGCGATGTCAACCGAAGAGGCTGGGGGTTTCCGGTTCCGGATCGGCGGGGATGAGGAGATTGGGATCGTCGTTACGCACGTTGCCGATGCGGTCGCTGACGGGCCAGGCATGCATCTTTTCAGCGGGGTAGGGGCGGAGGAGGTCGGTGGGGGGACGGGTGGGATCGCCGGGCTCGAGCCAGCGGTCGTAGTCGCGCGGGTCGAGGATGACGGGCATGCGGTTGTGGAGTCTTTCGGTGACCTGGTTGGGATCGGTGGTGACGATAGTAAAGGTCTCGAGGGGGTCGCCTTCTTTGGGTTTCCAGGATTCCCAAAGGCCAGCGAAGGCGTAAGGCTCTCCGGAGCGGAGGGCGATGGCGAACGGGCGTTTGGTTTTGGCATTGAGCTTCTGCCACTCATAGAAGGCGTCGGCAGGAACGAGGCAGCGGCGCTTCTTGAAGGCTTCGCGATAGGCGGGTTTGGCGACGACTTCTTCGGCGCGGGCGTTGATCGTGGAGAAGCCGAACTTGGCATCCTTGGCCCAGAAGGGCACGAGGCCCCAGCGGGCGATGGCGAACTCGCGCCTGCCGGTGTCGCGGTTGAGGCGCACGATGGGTTGATTGCTCTGGGGCGCCGCATTGAAGGTGGGCGCGAAACCGGAGTCGAAGGGGGGCATATCTTCCATTTCGACGCCAAACCAGCCGGCGAGAACTTTCTGGGTGGAACGACGGGCGAAGCGGCCGCACATAGAGAGAGGATAATGCGGCGGGGCGCCGGTCTGCTTCTTCTGCTGCGCGCTTCTGCGGATCGCTGGAATGCTCGACTTATCTTACGTCGACGTATTGCACGATCAGGGCCGATGGTCTGGTGATATCGACTGAGTCGTTCGTGTTGAAGATGCCGAAGAGGAGTTGATAGGTGCCGGCTGCAGGGGATGAAGCAGCCGTTACGACGGTAGAAAACTGGCCACTGCCGGCATTGACCGGGGGCCCGTAAGTGATGCCGTCCAACACAACCATTGCGGGGCCCTGCACCTTCGGCGTCACCGTGACTCCCGCGCTGGGCTTGGCATAGAAAACGATCGCGCCCGGCATATCCGCGTTTTGGTCCACTCCGTCGGGGCGCAGGGCAAAGAGGACCTGCGTCACCTGCGAACCCTGGACCAGAAGCGCGAATCCGACATCGTAGTAGGGCTGGGAATGGGCGGTCGCGAGGATTGAAATCACGGTAAGTTTCTGACCGGCTGCAATGGAGAATGGGGTGGAGAGGAGGAATGACCCTGACGTGAGTCCGGTCCAAGGGCCCGGAGGCATGAGAGGAAAGTTATAGGCTGCGAGCGCAGGCCACTGCACGCCGCCTGCCGTGTCAATCCAGCTGAACGCCTGGCCGCCGCGCCCCTGCATGGTGTAACCGAGATTAACCGACATAGTGTCTCCTTTTTTGCCGCTCCAATGAAGTGAAACGAGATCGAGCTCTTCGTTCATTCCCCGTGACATCAGAGTTTCATCGAATTCGTGAACCTGGACTCAGAGGCGACTGTACTCGACGCGACGGGATTGATCGAATCGATGTGCCAATGAGTCTACCCGCGGAAGGCATGAATAATCGGCAATCTGCAATCAATTTCAAACGCTGGATATTCCGGGGGACGACGGGCATGAGGTCGAAGTGGTGTTGGAACTGGTTCGGTAGAGACTGTTGGAATCTGCGACTGCGGGCGGTTGACGGCCATCCCATACAATGACGAGTGGGGGTTTCGACGGATGGCGCACATGGTTTTTTGCGTTCGTAACAAGAAGGAGATGGAAGGGCTGGACGAGCCGCCCTTCGACTCGGAGTTTGGTCAGAAGATTTTCAAGAATGTGTCGAAGGCGGCGTGGGATGAATGGGTCAATCACCAGAAGATGCTGCTGAACGAGTATCGGCTGCAGCCGTGGACGCCGCAGGCGCAGCAGTTCCTAGTGGAACAGATGGAGATGTTTTTCTTTGGCGAAGGGGCAGAGTTGCCGAAGGAGTATGTGCCGCCGGCGCAGTGAGCGCGTGGGCGGGCGCCGGATTGGGGTTCGTGCTTTCCAGGTCTGAGATTCCAGACCAGATTCAAGACCAGATTCAAGACCAGAATCCAGACCAGGGGCACGCATTTTCATCCGGGGATCCATTCTCGTTCGGATCGTAGCGGCGCGAAAGACAATAGCTTACTTCAGGTGGGCGATTTCCATGTTGCGGAAGTAGACCTCGGCGCCTTCGCACTGGAAAAGTATTTTTCCCTGGGTGGTATTGGGATTGGTCCCGACATTTGCCAGCTTGCCATTCACAAAATAGAGAATGCGATCGGGGCTGACCACAAGTTCGAGGAGATTCCATTCTCCGTGCGGCTTCTCGAGATCGTCGACCGGGTCGCGATAGCCGGTGACGTTGACCAGCGGTCCACGGCCGATATGGGCGATACGCGTGTATTGATGGGGACCCGGTTCCGCGGTGCTGAGGTATTCTTTCCCATCCACTGTCATGCCCGTGCCGTTGATGATCCAGATGTCGCCGGTGCCGCCCTCACTCACTTGAAATTCCATCAGTCGGCCCCAGACCCTGAGAGGGCCGGTGATGTTGTATTGAATGCCGCTGTCGCGCGCTTTGCCGAGGCGCGGCTCATACATGGCTTCTCCCCATTTGAACTCTGCGCGGAGATAGTAGTTTCCATATTCCTTCTTTGTCACGAGGCCGCCGAACTCTTTTCCCGAGATGTGCAGCACGTGATTCTCGATTTGAAAGACTTTGTCGGGATCGTTGTCGATGCCGTGATTCTGGAGCAGGGTGTCGAAGCCGTTGAAGTTTTTTCCGTTGAACAGGGGTTTGAGTTTGCCGTGCGGCGGGACGGTCGGGACCGTCTGTGCGCATACCGTTGCGATCGACAAAAGCGCGGCGCCAAGGAGGCAGGCGCAGCGTAGGGCAGTCCGGTTCTTCATCGGGGATCTCCGTGGAGCTTGAGCGCATCTCGGCTTGTATGAGCCAAGCATGCAATCATACGCTCGCCTTAGCGGTCTTCAGTTGGCTGGCAGTGTCCTAACTTCTTAGGACACTGCCCAGGCAGCTGATAGGCTGGCTTTGCCATGGCACCTGGACGCAGGAAGCGACTCACCATCGCGATCGATACGGGCGGTACGTTCACCGATTGTGTGTATCGCGATGCTGGACGGATCGAAGTCTTGAAGTTGCCGTCGACACCTGATGATCCGGGGCGCGCGATTCTCGAAGGCGTCGCACTGATTGTGGGGCGCGTGGGGGCAACGGAGATTGAGATTCGTCACGGGACCACGGTGGCTACGAATGCGCTGCTGGAACGGAAGGGCGCGCGCGTTGCATTTGTGACGACTGAGGGATTTGAGGACACGTTGGCGATTGGGCGGCAGGCGCGGCCGAGTCTCTATGACTGGAATGTGCATCGGCCTCCCCCGCTGGCGGAGTTTTGTTTCGGTGTGGCGGAGCGGGTGGGGCCAGATGGCGCTGTGTTGCGCGCGCCGCGGGCTGAAGGTTTGGCCGAGTTGCGGCGGCAGGTGAAGGATGCGGGCGCGGATTCGGTGGCGGTGTCGTTGCTGTTTTCGTTTGCGCATCCTGAACACGAAAGGATGGTTGCGGAGGCGCTGCGGCCGCTTGGATTGCCGTTGTCGTTGTCGCATCAGATTCTGCCGGAGTTTCGTGAGTACGAGCGGGCGGCGACGGTGACTCTGAATGCATATCTTGCGCCGAAGATGCAGGGCTATCTTGGCGGGCTTGCGAAGGAGTTGGCGGCGCGCGGCGCTTCGCTGAAGATCATGCAGTCGTCGGGTGGGATTCTTTCGGCGCCGGCGGCTGCGCGGGAGCCGGTGCGCACGATTTTGTCCGGACCGGCGGGCGGACTGATCGGGGCGCTGAGTGTGGCGCGACGGGCGGGGATCGCGCGGGTGCTGAGCTTCGACATGGGCGGGACGTCGACGGATGTAGCGCTGCTGGATACGACGCGCGAACCGGCTACTAGCATCGAGGGAGAAGTGGCGGGTGTGCCAGTGCGGGTGCCGATGTTGGACATACACACCGCCGGCGCGGGTGGCGGATCGCTAGCGCGCATCGATGGGGCGGGTGCGCTGCAGGTGGGACCGCAATCGGCTGGGGCCCATCCGGGACCGGCGTGCTATGGACGCGGCGAAGGGGCAACGGTGACCGATGCGAATCTGGTTTTGGGTCGATTGCATCCGGAGCGTTTTCTGGGTGGCGCGATGCAGCTGGATGTTGAGCGAGCGCGCAGAGCGATTGAGCGTGTGGGCCGCGGCGCGGGCGGATTCGGCAGCGTGGAAGCAGTAGCCGAGGGAATAGCGCGTGTGGCGAATGTCCGCATGGAAAGCGCGTTCCGGCGGGTGTCAGTCGAGCGCGGCTACGATCCGCTGGATTTTGCGCTGGTTGCTTTTGGTGGTGCGGGACCTCTGCACGCGTGCGCGCTGGCGAGTGTGTTGGGCATGCGGCAGGTTGTCATTCCAGCAGCGCCGGGAGCGCTGTCGGCGCTGGGGATTCTCGATGCGGATTTGCGGCGGGAGTTTTCGCGCACGGTGATGGTAGGACCGGGGAGTAAGAAAATCGCGGGCGTGTATCGGGAATTGGAAGCAGAGGCACGGGCGGTTTTTCGTGCAGAGGGATTGGGGCCGGTGCTGACGCGCTCCGCCGATCTGCGTTATCGCGGACAGGGATTCGAACTGCGTGTGGATTGGGGCGGAGATGCTTTGGCACGCTTCCATCGTTTGCATGCGCAAGCTTATGGGTATGCCGATCCGGGGCGGAGGGTGGAGATCGTGACATTGCGCGTGCACGCGGTGGTGCGTGGAAAGAAGGCGCGGATGAATGCCAAGAGGAGCAGGAGCGGCGATGGCCGAGCGGCGCGGATTGGGGTGCATCGGGTTTTCGAAGATGGCGGGTGGCGGCGGGCTGCGGTGTATGAACGATCGCGCATGGAAGCGGGGGACCGGATTGCGGGTCCGGCGGTGGTTGTGGAGCTGAGTGCGACAACTTATTTGGCGATGGGGTGGAGGGCGACGGTGGATGGGTTCGGAAACCTTGTGCTTGTGCGCGCGGCACATGCAAAAGCGAAGGCGGGAGGCCGGCGATGAAACGGCCGGGGATCGATCCGGCGGAGATTGCAGTGGTGGGACACGCGCTGCATTCGGTGGCGGCGGAGATGGGCTTGGCTCTGCGGAGGACGGCCTTCTCGCCGAATATCAAGGAGCGGCGGGATTATTCTTCGGCGGTGTTCTCAGCGGAAGGCGATTTGATTGCGATGGGCGATGACATGCCCGTACATCTGGGCTCGATGCCGATGTCTGTCAATGCGGCCTTGGAGGCGATGAGTTTTGCGCCGGGCGATGTGGCGCTGCTGAACGATCCCTATCGGGGTGGCACGCATCTGCCGGATCTGACGATGGTGGCGCCGGTGTTCCTGAAGGGAAGCGCGCGGCCTGCGTTTTATGTCGCCAATCGGGCGCATCATGCGGATGTAGGCGGCATGCATCCGGGATCGATGGGACCGTGCCGCGAGATTGCACAGGAGGGGATTCGGATTCCTCCGGTGAAGCTGATGCGCGGGGGAAAGATGGACGCGCAGGTCCTGGCGATCTTAATGGCGAACGTGCGCACACCCGCTGAACGCGAAGGCGACTTGACGGCGCAGCTTGGTGCTTGCCGGATCGGCATTGCGCGGATGCAGGAGCTCGCGAAGCGTTTTGGCCATGCGCGGCTGCTGCGGGGCGTGGGCACGATGCTGGGGGGCTCTGAGCGCATGATGCGTGGCGTCCTAGCTCAGCTGCCCGCGGGGGAGTGGAGCGCCGAGGATTTTCTTGACGATGACGGGGTGCAACCGGGGCGGATTGGGATTCGCGTTTCGATACGCATCGATGCAAAGAACAAGCGCGCGGTGGTGGACTTTACGGGAACGGAAGCCCAGGTTGCGGGGAACATCAATGCGGTTTATGCGATCACCTGGTCGGCGGTGTTTTATGTGTTCAGGTGCTTGTTGCCTGCGGATGCTGTAGCCACTGCAGGTCTGATGCGACCGGTGCGGGTGATTGCACCGAAGGGGACGGTCGTGAATGCAGTGGCTCCGGCGGCGGTAGCGGGTGGGAATGTGGAGACCTCGCAGCGCATTGTGGATACTTTGTTTTTGGCGCTGGCGCAGGCGATTCCAGAGCGGATTCCTGCGGCGAGCGCGGGGACGATGAACAATCTGACGATCGGCGGAATCGATGCACGGTTCGAGGCGCCCTACACGTATTACGAGACGATTGCCGGAGGGTTGGGTGGTTCGCCGCAAAGGGATGGCGCGAGCGGGCATCACGCGCACATGACGAATTCGCTGAACACGCCGGTGGAAGCGTTGGAGTATGCGTACCCATTTCGCATGGTTTGTTACGCTGTGCGGAAAGGTTCGGGTGGCGCTGGACTGCATCGCGGCGGCGATGGGTTAGTGCGCGAGATTGAATTGCTGGGCGATGCGCAGGTAACGCTGTTGGCTGACCGCCGGGTGACGCATCCTTGGGGGCTGGCGGGTGGAGAAGATGGTGCGTGCGGCGTGACGTTGGTGATCCAAAACGGCGAGAAAGAAGAGTTGCCCGGCAAGTGTACGCGCGAGCTGCAGGCGGGAGCGAGGCTGCGGATTGAATCTCCGGGCGGAGGCGGTTGGGGCAACGGGAGCCTCTAAGTCGCAGTTAGCGCAGACCTTTTGACGTCTTGTCACGCTGCGCTGCAGGCTGTGCCCATTAAAGACAGTCTGTTCTTCTTTTGGGTGTAAAATCCAGCCATCTCCGGCAAGGAAGAGTGCAACCGCGCCTTCATGGGGCAAGGCCGCCGAAGCATGCCGCAGCCGAGGTCCAATTGAGCTTCGCGTCTTTCATCGATGTTCGGGAGTTGATTCGAGCTTGCGCCGAGTCGAATGATTCCCGTGCCTGGGAGAGTTTCGTGGCTCGATTTGAGCGGCCCATCAGTCTTTCCGTTATCCGCACGGCCAAGCGATGGGGAGAAGCGCCGGATGAAGTAGCTGCCGATCTTGTCCAAGAGACTTATCTGCGTCTCTGCGATGGAAGGTGCCATCTGCTATACAACTTTGCGCTGAACCATCCCGAGGCTGTGGATGGGTATGTGAAGACCGTGGCAGCCAATGTAACGCACGACTATTGCAAGACGAAGAGGCTGACTAAGTATGGGTCCGGGGCCATTTCACAGATTCACGAGAATTGTGAACCGGTCGGTCGGAGCGAGAGCCTGGGCGGAGCACAAGCGATGGAGAGGACGGTGCTGCTCCGCGAGATTGAAGTGAGCCTTGAGAGTTGCACGGAGGGGGCGACGCGGGAGCGGGACCGGACTCTTTTCTGGCTCTATTACGAACAGGGCTTGAGTGCCACTGCGATTGCGGCGCTGCCGACTGTGGGCCTAACGGTGAAGGGGGTTGAAAGCGCCATTCTGCGGATGACGCGGCAGGTGCGGAATCGGATTCATGGGGCACGATCGGGCTTAATGCAGGAACAAGCGGGGGATGAAAGAGGGTTTCGGACCGCGAAATCGTTTTAACAGGAGAAGGACTTTGGCGCGCAATCTCGACAAGCACTTGACTGACGCAGAGATCGAAGAGCTGGCGCGCGCTTGCACGGCTGACCTTGGCGGTCCCGGGATGGACCGGCATCTCGCAGAGAGCGAATGTCATTCTGAGAGTTGTCCGGATTGCAGCCAAAAAGTGCGAATCCAAAAAGATATGCAATCGGCGTTCAAAGAGCAGAGAGCGGAACTTGAACGGGGACTGTCTCGCGATTGCCCCAAGTCGGTGGATTGGAACGCTGTTGTTGCAGGTGTAATTCCGGAAAAGAAGATTGAAATGCTGCTGGATCACGCGGCGACGTGCCCGCGCTGCGGCCCCTCGTTGAAGCAAGCGATTGAGATCATGACCGACGAAGCGACGCCGGAAGAGGAAGCCGAGCTTCGGAACTTGCAAATGAATCATCCGCGATGGCGTGCAGAGATGGCACAGACGCTGCGGAGTACCATGCCCGCGCCCGCGTGGAACCAACGGATGCGGCGATTGGCGGCAGGACGATCGCTTGGATTAGCCGGCGCAGGTGTGATTGCGGCGATCACGGTGCTGGTGGTTGGCACGTGGGGGGCGGTCGAGATTTGGCGTCGTCCTTCAACGGAATCGCTGATTGCGCAGGCTTATTCCGAGCGCCGCACGATGGAGATGCGATTCGAAGGCGCGGTCTACGGTCCGGTTCGGGTGGAGCGCGGAGACGAGCGTTCCAACCTTGAAGAGCCGGCACCTCTGTTGCGCGCAGAATCGCGTATCGCGAAGAAGCTGGGCCAGAATCCGAATGACGGGACGTTGATCGACGCGAAAGCGCGCGCGGATTTGCTGGATTCCCACTATGACGCCGCAGTGCAATCGCTGCAACGCGCGAAAGAGTTGGAGCCGAAGTCGGCAGCGGTATTGACCGACCTGGCGACTGCCTACTTCATGCGCGGAGAGACTACCGGAAGGGCGATCGATTACGGGCGAGCCATCGATTTACTTAGCCAGGTGCTGGCTGTTTCTCCCAACGATCGGGTGGCGTTGTTTAACCGTGCGATTGCGAATGAGCGCATGATGCTCTACGACGACGCGGTCGAGGACTGGGAAAAATTTCTGCGAGTGGAGAACGATCCAGGATGGCTCGCGGAGGGGAAGCAACGATTCGCAAACCTGAAGCAAAAGATTGAACAGCGGAAGGGGTTGAACGGTGTGTTGCTGGGGGCACCGGGAGAAGCGCTTCCAGTTTTGCTTGCGCGTGCGAAGCGAACCGATGGGCGTGATGAAATGCGCGCTCTCGATGAGGACTACCTGGAATTCGCGCTGACAGATTGGCTGCAGAGGATCGGGGAGGGGGATGGGGGCCAGTACGCGAAGGACCGAACAGCACGGAATGCACTGAGCGTTCTCTCCCAGATTCTGCAGAAAGAGCATGGCGACCAATGGTTGATGGATCTGATGAGAAACGCGCCGACGCATGCCTGGGAAGTTGGGGTCGAGGAGCTGTCGGAGGCGGCGAAGGCGCGAGCAGAAGGAAACACTCCGGCTTTGCTTCGCCACGCAGTCGCGGCACATGCGCAATTTCGGCGTGCGGGCAGCAGGGCCGGGATAGTGGCGGCCGACTTGGAGAGCGAGATCGGGCTGAACGGTTCGCAGCAGGGCAACCTGTGTGAAGCGGTTGGAGATGAAGGGCTCAAACAGGCGCAGGGAGCGAACTATTTGTGGATTGAAACGGATCTCCTACTCGAGATGTCGACTTGCCTGGGGTTGCAGGGAGATCCGGCGAAGGCCCGAGTCTATGCGGAACGAGCCTCCGCTCTCGCCGACAGAGCGGGATATGAAGGCCTGCGGCTTGACGCATCGTTTTACCTCGACGGAGTGACCGCTCCGTGGGTCGCATCCGCCGATTCGTGGAATCGAATGCGCGCGGGCCTTGAGGAGTTCTGGGGGACGCACTCCTCGCCGGTGCATGGTGGTTATTTCTATTCCGATATGGTCTTTGGCGCGGAAGTCGAGGGCATGTGGAACCTGGCTGTTGAGGCAGGAAAAGAATGGGTCCTGTACCAGGCGCAGCTGAAGGATCGAGTCGGCGAGGCGGCTGCACGTCATCACCTTGCAGAGGCGGCAGAGGCTGCAGGAGATAGCCCCCTGGCAGCTGTGCAGTATGAGAGAGCCAGCGACTTGCTTGATAAGTCTTCGGGCGGCGATCCCGCGGCTCTAGTGACGCTGCGGATTGAAAGCGCTTCGCTGGAGGTGAGACAGAATGAGATTGCGGCGGCAAAGGCGCAGTTGGAAAAGGCAGAGAAGGGCCTTGCGAAGCTGCACAGCCAGTATGCTTATGTTCCTTACGAGGAGGCGCTGGGGGAGTTATATCTTCGCGCGGGGGAGCCATATCTCGCGAAACAGGAACTGACCAAGGCGATCGATATTCTGGAAGGCGATACGGCTTCGTTCAAATCGGACCGGGACAGGCTGCTGTGGCATCGGGAGAATGCAAAGGCCTATCGCGATTTGCTGGAAATCTACAGCCACGTGGATCGCGACCCGGCGAAGTCATTTGCATTTGAGGAGTGGTATCGAGCTGCGCCGTTACGCGCCTACAGACGAGTGAATCTGCGCGCCGGTTTCTCCGACACAAGCTGGCGTCGTAATGGACGTGGCGCGGAACGAGAATTCGGTGACGATGCAATTGGGAGTTTCCAACTGAAGCCGGGTGCTGCCGTTCTCAGCTGGATTTCGTTTCCATCGGGACTGGCGGTATGGCTGTGGGACGGGAAGGAAGCGAAGCTGGCGTGGGTCGATGTTTCGGAAGCGACGCTCAAAGGGACGTTGAGGCAGTTCGCGCGGCTTTGCGCAGATCCAGCATCGGACCGAGGCGTGCTGGACCGCGATGCACGACAAATCTACAGATGGGTGGTGCAGCCGTTTGCATCCCAGCTGAAGGGGGTTGCTTCGCTGGTCGTTGAGTCGGACGAAACAGTCAGCTCGATTCCATTTCAAGCGCTGCAATCGCCGGATGGCCATTACCTGGGCGAGCACTTGGCGGTGATTGAATCGCCCGGTCTGGCGTATGCGCGGGAGTTGCGCGCGCGCGATGGCGTGACTGCGGAGATGACTGCACTTTCCATCGGGGACCCGCGTATCGAGATTGGGGATCGGGACCAATTGCCGCCGTTGCCGGAGGCTGGCCGCGAGGCGCGAGCGGTTGGCACAATGTTCAGCCATCACTATCTTCTGACCGGACCCGACGCGACGCTTAAGAAAGTATCTTCGCTCCTACCGGCATCGGAGGTTTTGCATTTCGCCGGACACTCGCAGATGGCGGGAGGTCACCCCGGTCTATTGCTTGCCAGTGTGACCAAAGACAATGCCGGCGTTTTGGGAGCGAGTCAACTGCGGCCAAGAGATTTGCAACGGCTGCGCCTGGTAGTGCTCTCCGGTTGCGCAACGGGCGTGGCAGAACAAGGTATCGATGATTCGGGCAGCCTGGTGCGCGTGTTTCTGCGTGCAGGCGTTCCCAATGTGCTGGCGAGCAGTTGGCGGGTGGACTCGCAGGTGACCACGGATTTGATGTCCACCTTCTATTCCGGCTTGATGCATGGAGACTCAGTGGCGACGGCATTTGCTTCTGCGCAAAAGGCAATTCGATCGCGACCGGAGACCTCGCACCCGTACTATTGGGCGGCGTTCACGCAGTTTGGGGGATAAGTCTCGGCCCTCGACCTATCGGCGCCGACGGCGACGACTTAAGAACCTGCCGCAATCAACTTCTCAATCAAGCTGGACCATCCTGTGACTTTGTTGAACTGAAGTTCAATGTAGTGGTCCCAGAGAATCTCGTAGCCGTCAATCTGCGGTCCGCTGTCCTGCTTGCGATCCGTCGGGAATTTCCGGCTTGACGGGCGGAAATTTGCGACTTGAAGGCGGGAACTTTGCGGCTCGAGGGTGGGAATTTGCGGCTTGACGGTGGGAATTTGCGGCTAGAGGGTGGGAATTTCTTGCCGTCCACGATTGGTGCGTCGGGGACCGATGTGTCGATCGCCATATTGTTCTCTGAGGCGAAATCTACGAGGTCGCTGACTTGCGGCGAGAGCTTGTCAGGGAAGTAGATTGCGGCTCCATAGGCAGCGAAGGCTTGGCTTTCTTCAAAATCGCGATGATAGGTGAGCCATGGATTTCCGGTGAGCACGCGGAGTACTCTTTGTGCGGACTCGTACACCGGATGGTTCACTCCGAAGGATATGGCAAGCTCGCGGCAGAATGCGCCAAGATCGATATAGGTCGCCTCATCGGGTGTGTGGGAGGAGTCGCGAGCGCGGAGAATTTTGCGCCGCATGACGCCCTCTTCTACGAGGGGCGATAGGATCTTGACGAGATTTGTGATCTCTGCGGCTAGCGGACCGCAACCGGCGAGATTGAAAGCGGAAAGAGAGACTCTGCTGGCCTGGTCGGGCGTGGAATAGGCTTCAAGGAATCGGCTGACGACCACAGTCGAGAGGGTGCTTGCATCCATGCCGGGAAACTGTGCGAGGTCGCCCAGGATTGAGTCATAAGGCCAGCTTCCCGATGGGATTTCTTCGTCGGAGGCGACGACCATGTCGGTCGAATTGCGCATCTCGTGCAATACCTCGGTCATGGCCATGAAGCATGCGTCGAAGCCCAACAGATCGATCTTGCGGCCAATGGACATGGCCACCTTATCCAGGATGTCCGCGAGGGACACATCGCTTACATAGCGGTTCGCGTCGCCGCCGTTGAGGACCTCACGCGCGGTGAAGCGGATTTGGTTCGATTCTTCGGCAGGTGCGTTCGCGGGCGCGGTCGGAGCGGATGGCGCCGCTGGAGATGATTGGGCTGGTGCGTTATCTTGCTGGTTTGGGGTGTCGTAGAAATAGACGTGATCGAGACCGGCACCATGTCCCCAGAGAATGAGAAAGACTCGCTTGGGCTCGGTGGGGGCGGTGATGGAAGCTTTTAGAAAGTCCAGGAGACGAATGCTGCGGTCGCCGGTGTAGTTGTCAGGCGCCTCCCAGATGAGCTCTCTTTTCCCTTGCTGGCAGCGGAAACGCGAGGATAACTGGGCTGAGGGGCCGTCAATTTGAACGATAGTTTCGACATCGCTGAACAGACTGGCGGCTGTAATTTGGTGAAGGCTGACTTGCGCGTCGTTGTAGAGGGTGTTGTCTGCGGCAAGATATACGAGCACTTTCCAGGGCTGCACCATAGGTCTCCTTCGCCGGAACGGGATTCGCTTCGCTGGCGGGTTTCGCATTTGCCCGCAGTCGGATTTCACCAAATCGTGTAGTGGCTGGTCCGCGCTCCCAGCAGGACGCGGACCAGGGCACGAAGCAGGGGTAGAGGCAAGTTTGAAGCCGGTTGTGGCGCCGATGTCCTTGAAGACGAAATCCCGGGGGGAATCCCTTTTGCTTTTTTGAACAGCCTCTTTTTGGGTTTTGAGCGGGCAATTCCCAGGCAGAACCCGGTCGCCGGAGGGCGCATTGTTGCAGGCAAACCGCCGATTCGCGAGAAGTGACCGCGAGGCGGTCTCTGCCGATGGTGTCAGCGCCGATTATCTTGCGACTCTCGCAACCGCTAATTCCCAACTAGGGGAGCCGCGCCGGAGTGAGGCTGAGTATCAAACTCGCTCGCTGTGCCGCAATTGTGGAGGCAGGGCGGGGAATCCGATGCGCAGGTTATTCGCTGCGGGAAAGCGCGTAAATTGGAGGACTCCACCATCAACTCAGTCGTCCACATGCCGTGTTCCAGATGAGAAGCGCGACTTCTTCGGCCGATCGGCGAGCAACATCCACAGTGAAGGACGCGTGGTCTTGATAAAGCGTTTGCCGCGCCAAAAAGCGGGCATGAGCTATTTCTGTTTGATGAAGAAGCGGACGGTAGGGCGGGCTTCCGTTTCGCTCTTGAACCAAGCATCGCTCGATTAAGGTGCGAAACGGTGCCTCCAGGAACACGACCAGGGTGCTATTACTGTTCGCGAGGAGCAGCTGATTCACAGTCGCATCAATCGCCGCCCCGCCTAGAGCAATGATCGTCTCCGATCGTTCCAAAGCGAAAGCCAGAGCGTCAGACTCGAGTTTGCGGAATGCGGACTCGCCTCGAATCGCAAAAAGATCCTTTGCGCTTGCACCGGCAGAAATCTCGATATGCCGATCGAGGTCCAGAAAGGCCCACCCCATTGTTCGAGAGAGTAGCTGTCCGACTGTCGATTTGCCGGCGCCCATAAACCCTGTGAGAACGATGCGGGAAAAGGGCATAACATCGGATGTTCCCATCTTTGTTGTTGATCGATGACTATCTCGCTCATCCTGCATAGCCAAAGAATAAAATAGCACCGGCAGATTTTCTGAGGCGGACGGATGGTGGCCCTGCCGCCAGTTGGTAAATGACGGATGTGCGATCTAAGGCCTGACGATCATCTTCCCAACGCCGTCGCGATATTGGCTGGCTATTGCGAAGGCTTCATCGATCCGTTCGATGTCCCTCACGTGTGTCAGCAGGGGTGCAAACCACTCAGCGTGCGCCTGGAGTAGATCCAGAGCCTCTTGCGTCTCGTGGTTCGATCGGCGCACGTTGAAAATGGTAAGCTCCTTGCGCCTCATTGCCGACCCGTCCATTGAGACATTCGGCGTTGAATGAATACCTGTCAGCGCAACCCGGCCGGCATTGCGGGCGAGCTGAACGGCTTGATTGGTGGTTTGTTCTCCAGCCGCGCAATCGATGGCGCAGTCCACACCGCGCTGGCCTGTCCCATGGAGGATTTCCTGAACGGCTTCCGCGGTTCAAGCACGGCGTGGGCGCCGATTCCCCGCGCCAACTCACGACGCTGTGCCAGGGGTTCCACGGCCCAGATGCGTTTCGCCTGGGTGGCACGCAGCGCGGCGATCGTCAAGAGCCCGATGGGTCCCGCGCCGATGACTGCCACTGTTTCACCGGGACCGATCGATGCCAGACGAAGGGAATGCAACGCAATTGCGAGGGGTTCGGCCAGAGCCGCTTCGCCGAACGACATCCCGGCAGGGATGGGAAGAAAGTTGGCCACCGGCAAGTTGACCAGTTCACGGAAAAAGCCAGGATGGTGAGGATTGCTCAGAAAGCGAATGTTCGCGCACACGTTGTGGTGCCCGCTCAAACAGAACTCGCAGTGGTAGCAATAAAGCGCCGGCTCAAGCGCCCCGCGATCGCCCGCAGCGAGTCCAGTGACACCGGCGCCTGTCTTCACGACCCTACCTGCCGGCTCGTGACCAAGCACCATCGGGTAGACATTGGGAGTACTGCCGACCGCGCCTTCGGTGTAGGCATGCAGATCGGACCCGCAGACGCCTACGGCCTCGACCCGGACCTGTACCTCGCCCGGTCCGGGATCATCAATCGGCATGTCAGTATGCCTGAATGTCAGGGGAGCGATGAGTTCCGCCGCTCGCATCGAATGCTCTTCCTAAGAAAACGATACCAGCCGAGGGGAGGTAACAAAAGGCGAGCGCCCCGTGGCCCCAAGGCGGAATCCAGTTATGTTGAGGCCAAACAGAAAGCAATCCCATTTTGAGGGCTTCATCTTGTCTCCCGGCGATCTCTGGGCCTTACATTGGCGCCACCAGCCGGAGGAGCAGGAACCCGCAGACTCACTGCGGTGTCTAAGTCATCAGAGGTACCGGTTTCGATTACCGAGAAATCTTCGAAGCGTCTCTCCAAGATCAAAAAAGCGTGAGGAGGATATGTTCTATGGCACTCGATCATGGTCATGTTTCAGGTCAACCGCGGGGAGACATCCATGTGACTCCGCTGATCGACGTTCTGTTGGTGCTATTGATCATCTTCATGGTGATTGCTCCGGCCATACCTCGCGGCTTGGATGCAGCGCTGCCTCGGCGTCCCGTGAACCCGAATCAGAACTCCGACACTCCCATCGTGGTACAGATCATTCGTGCCCGCGATGGACTACTTAGCTACAAAATCGATCAAGATAGTGTGAGTTTCAACGACCTTGGGAGGCGGCTAAGCGCTATTCTTTCGGTTCGGGCAAACAAAGCAGTTTGTATCAAAGGGGACGACGATCTTGAATTTTCAACCGTTGCACGGGTTGTGGATATCGGAAAGGGCGCGGGGGCTGACCATATTGGATTGATTACATCAAAGGACCGGCTCTAAGCCGGCCTTTCGGGCCTCGCAGGCCGGTTCGTGCCAGGAGCCAATGCTCATTCGGCATTCATGCTCCCTATCCAAAAGCCGATCAGGCTTTGACGAGAGAGTTATAGCAGAGGAGGCTCTCGATTGCTCGAATGAGCCCAGCTCGATGGCTTACGGATGGAATTTCCTTTCATCACAGACCAAAGATAGACGCTGGACGCTCATTCCTCTCATTTACGTTACTTCGGGGCTGCAACTTGAGTGTTATGGGCGAACGCCGCGACTCTGGAGAGCGCGGATTGCCCCTCCTTACACGGGCTCTCTCATTAGTCCTAAGTTACTAAAGGCATTCGAAATACGATCAAAATGTTAGTAGCTGTGTTATACACACAACATCGCCCCCGGGTTCAATTGATGCTGGCTGGTTGCAGCCTCCTTCTAAATGAGTTCGCAATGTCGTGCGAACGGACTCGAAGTTGGATCGTGAGAATGACTGATCATCGCAAGGAACGCAACGCTGATTTTGCCGGAGAGAACGGTAACGAGTCGGAGCTTCAGATGCTCCGCGCTGTAATTGATAGCCTACCCGACCTGATCTACTTCAAAGACGCGCAGAGCCGCTTTCTTCTGGCCAATCCCGCGCAGAGAAAGTTCATCAGCGGTGATGTGGAAAAGAACGTGATTGGCTTAACAGACCTTGCATTCTTTCCTGAGGAGACTGCCAAGGCCTTTATCAAAGACGAGCAGGAGATTATTCGCACCGGCATGGCGGTGGTCAGCCAGGCTGAACGAATGCACGATGCGGTCGGCAACGATGTCTGGATACTGACGACGAAGGTCCCATTCCGACAGAAAGATGGATCGGTGGGCGGGATCATAGGTATCGGACGCAATGTGACGGCACAGAAGCAGATTGAAGCGGAGCTGATTCAATCGCGCGCGCAGGCCGAAGGGGCAAATCGGGCGAAGAGCGAGTTCCTGGCGAACATGAGCCACGAAATCCGCACGCCACTTAACGGTGTGATCGGCATGACGGAACTGGCATTAGATACCGATCTTACGATGGAGCAGCGCGAGTATCTTGAGACAGTCAAACTGTCGGCTGGGGCGCTCCTCACCGTGATCAATGACATTCTCGATTTCTCGAAGATCGAGGCAGGTAAGATCGATATCGAGACGATCGCCTTCGACCTAAGGGAGTGCGTTGAGACAACACTGAAGACGTTGGCTCTGCGGGCGGATGAGAAGGGAATAGAACTTCTCTGCGACATCGGGGACGACGTTCCGACGATCGTGCGGGGCGACACGGTGCGGCTCGGACAAATGCTCGTGAATCTAGTAGGCAACGCCATCAAGTTCACCAACGAAGGTCAAGTAGCGGTGAAACTTGAGGTCGAGTCCAAGCGCGATGAAGACGTAGTTTTGCATTTCGTTGTGGCGGACACGGGCATCGGAATTCCAAAGGAGAAGCAAAAGGCGATCTTCGAATCCTTCACGCAAGCGGATACTTCGACCACGCGCGAATTCGGTGGAACCGGGCTCGGCTTAACGATTACGACACGCCTGGCCGCAATGATGGGCGGCAAAATCTGGGTGGAGAGCGAACCGG
This sequence comes from uncultured Acidobacteriaceae bacterium, assembly GCA_963810545.1. Classification (GTDB taxonomy): domain Bacteria; phylum Acidobacteriota; class Terriglobia; order Terriglobales; family Acidobacteriaceae; genus Telmatobacter. The sequence goes on along the minus strand of CAWENE010000001.1, from coordinate 742,543 downwards.
GCAAGGGTAGTGAGTTCCACTTCACGGTGAGTGTAGGTGCAGGGACAGAGCAGGTTCACCAAACCGAGTCCGATTTGCCCTATAACCTGCTTCCGGGCAAACGGGTCCTTGTGGTGGATGACAACCAAACGAACCGGCGGATTCTGGACAGGATGCTGACCCGCTGGGAAATGCGACCGACCTCAGTTGAGGGCGGGGCGGAAGCGCTACAGGAGTTGATGTCGGCTTGCGAGATGGGAGATCCGTATCGGCTGATACTGACCGATATGCACATGCCTGGAATGGACGGCTTTGGACTGATTGAAAAGATTCGCAGCCATGAGGAGCTCGCCGCAGCGAAGGTGATCATGCTAAGTTCCGGAGCTCGGCGAGGGGAAATGGCGCGCTTCCGAGAACTGGGCCTCTTCGCCTATCTCGTGAAGCCGGTTCGCCAAGGCGAACTTCGCGATGCTCTTGCGCGCTCGCTAGACCGGCGAAATCCGCAGAGTGCGCCGGTTCCGCCTGCGCTGGAACGCCGTTTCCCAAAATCCGCTACTTCGCTTCATGTTCTGCTCGCGGAGGACAACACAGTCAATCAACGTCTCGCGAGCCGGCTGCTCGAAAAGCGCGGGCATCGGGTAACGATTGCGAACAACGGACAGGAGGCTCTGAACCTGCTTGACAGCGCATCGTTCGACCTCGTGCTCATGGATGTGCAGATGCCTCTTGTCGACGGGCTCGAAGCGACGCGGTTAATTCGCGATCGGGAGAAAGAGAACGGAGCGCACCAGCGGATTGTGGCGCTTACAGCCCATGCGGTGAAAGGTGACCAGGAACGGTGTAAAGCGGCGGGAATGGACGGCTATCTTGCAAAACCGATTCGTCCCCAGGAACTGGATGCAGTTCTCGAAACGTACGGAGGAGTACCTGCTCCCGACCTGAGCTTGAACTGAGGATGGGATTTCGTAGTGCGGGCAGTTCGTCTCGCCCGGTGGTGGCACGATGATGAAATCGATTAGTTTTCTCGAAGAATTCGTGAATCTTCCCGAGCTGCTTGATCGCGTCGAGAACGATCAGGCCCTTCTTGCGGAACTGCTCGCGCTGTTTCAAGAGGATCTTCCCGAGAGCCGTGCGGCGCTGCAAACGGCACTCGATGGGGGCGATTTGCACGAGATTGAACGGGCAGCACACAGGTTGAAAGGGATGCTGGCAAACCTGTCCGCCAAAGACACTGCCTCACTGGCCGCGGAGATTGAGTCCACCGCACGTGCCGGGAATGCTCAGAAGATCCCGGAGCTTGTGACCATGTTTGATGTCCGGATCGCTCCTTTTTCGGCAGCGTTGGACTCGCAGATGGCGAGTACATGAGATGAGGATCTTGATCGCTGACGATGACACACTTTCTCTGCGACTCATCGAGAGGACGCTGGAGCGCGCCGGTTATGAAGTGACGGCGGTAAAGAATGGCCGTCTCGCCGCGGAGGTACTGTGCCGCACCGACGGTCCCCGGGTAGCGCTTCTTGACTGGGTCATGCCGGAGCTGGATGGGCCGGCAGTTTGTCGGGAAATACGGAAGCAGCGCAGCGATCGGCACGTCCACCTGATTTTGATCACTTCGAAGGATTCGAAGCAAGATGTTGTTTGCGGCTTGGAGTCCGGCGCGGACGATTACTTGGTGAAGCCATTTGATCCCGAAGAGCTGAAGGCGCGGCTACGGAGCGGCGCACGGATTCTCCAGCTCGAAGACAATCTGCTCGAAGCGCGCGAAGAGATGCGCTACAAGGCAACGCACGATTCGTTGACGTCCCTCCTGAATCGCGGGACCATCATCGAGCTACTAGCACGCGAATTGACGCGCACGCGACGCGAGAAGAGTTGCACCGTTATTATCCTGGGAGACGTCGATCGTTTCAAGGCTGTGAACGACACCTACGGACACCTGATCGGAGATGAAGTGCTTCGGGAAGTTGGCCGCAGGCTTCTGGGCTCAGTGCGCTCGTACGACTTTGTGGGTCGATATGGCGGCGAGGAGTTTCTGGTGGTCCTGAATAATTGCACTGCCAGTAAGGCTCTGAGCAGAGCGGAGCAGATTCGCAATGCGATCGGCCAGAAGCTCATATCGACGGAGAGAGGCCCACTTCCGATCACGCTGAGCCTGGGTGTGTTCGCGAGTCTCGGTGATGATACTTGGTCCGCCGAGGAAGTTTTGTGCGAGGTGGATCGAGCGCTTTACGAAGCGAAGGCCGCGGGGCGCAATTGCTGCCGGTTAGCAAACGCAGAGGTCGGGCAACCGAGAGTCAACGCCTCCAACTGATTTTGCGAATAGAAGCCCAGCGACGCGGGAGTTGGTTCATCCGCAACCGTGGGGAATACGATCATTCACTCCAGCGGCAGACCCACGTAGTTCTCTGCGAGCGATGTGGCGGCAGCGCGGGAACTCATGACGTACTCAAGGTCGGCCAGTTGCCGTTTGTGATCGAACGAAGATTGATCCTCAACACAATGCAGCATGGTCGTCATCCACCAGGAAAACCTCTGCGCGCGCCAGACACGGCGCAAGCAGACGGATGAGTAGCGCAGCAGGCTCTCTTCTGAATGGGCGCGGTATCGGTTGTCCAACGCGTTGGCCAGATAATATACGTCGGCCATGGCAAGATTCATGCCTTTGGCTCCCGTGGGGGGCACAATGTGCGCCGCGTCGCCAGCCAGGAAGAGCCGATGATATTGCATCGGCTCGACAACGAAGCTGCGCATTCCGGTCACGCCTTTTTGCAGAATGCGCCCCTGCGCAGGCGACCAGCCGTCTGAACAGGAAAGTCTCAATCGCAGCTCCTCCCAAATGCGCTCGTCGCTCCATTCGGCCAGATCTTCTTCCGGCTTGCATTGCAGATACAAGCGCGTTATGGCCGGCGACCGCATGCTGTAGAGGGCGAAGCCGCGGTCATGATGCATATAGACCAGTTCCTCGCGCGTTGGTGCAGCCTGGGCGAGGATTCCCAGCCAAGCAAAGGGGTAGGTGCGTGAATAAGTTGTCAAAACGCCGTCAGGAGTTGAAGGCCTGCACACACCATGAAAGCCATCGCAACCGGCAATAAAGTCACAGCGGATTTCATCCTCTCCTTCATCTTTCCGGACCCGAATTAAAGGCTCTTTCGTATCGAGAGAGTGAATTGATACTTCGCCGCACTCAAATCGCAAGTCGCCGTCATCCAAGAGCCGCTGTGCGATCAAATCCTTCACGACTTCCTGCTGGCCGTATACCGTGACTGCCTTGCCGGTGAGTTCGACAAATGGAATTCGATGCCGAACACCATTGAGCCCCAGATCGATTCCCCCGTGATGCATTCCCTCTCGATCCAGTCGCTCCGCGACTCCGGCTTGGCGCAGCAGATCCACAGTCACGTGCTCAAGCACACCGGCGCGAATTCGCTCTTCGCAATGGGTGCGAGATCTGGCTTCGAGGACGATCGAGTCGATTCCGCGCTGATGCAACAAATGCGAAAGCATCAAGCCGGCCGGGCCTGCGCCGACGATGCCGACTTGGGTCCTATATTGCGTCATCGGTACCGGGATCCTTCTCGAGGGGCCGTAGCTGTTGGCCCAGAACTTCTTTCGCAGATTGGAAGGCGGCGTTCGCAGCGGGGACTCCGCAATAGATCGCGCAATGCAGCAGCACTTCGCGAATCTCCTCCGCTGAGACGCCGAGATTAGAAGCGGCACGCAAGTGCATACGCAGTTCTTCGCCGCGGTTTAATGCGACCATAAGAGCGATCGTCAGCAAACTGCGTGTCTGCTGCGGCAATCCGGGCCGGCTCCAGATCTCTCCCCAGGCATAGCGCGTGATCAGGTCCTGAAAATCGGCGTTGAAAGCGTCGGTCGCAGCAACAGCAGCGTCGACGTGTCGATCGCCTAGCACACTCCGGCGCATTTTCATTCCCGCTTCAAATCGCGCCCGTTCGTCCATCAGGACTCCTCCTCGGGAAGAAAGTTGAGGACCGCATGCTGAGATCAGCGGTTGGCATCGCCTTCCCCTAAAACGTGATCGATAAACTGCTGGGCACTCCCAAGGTATTGCTCCGGGTCGAGGAGACGGCGAATCTCCGCCGGTCTCAAGTGCTCCGTAACATCCGGCATTGAGAGCAAAACCGATTCGAGAGTCTGCCGAGATTTTTCTACCTGCGCCGATGCGCGGCGTACGATTTCGTGCGCAGTGGTGCGACCAACTTTGCTTGCCAAGGCTACACTGACGGCCTCGGAAAGAGCCAACCCCAGCGTTGCATCCAGATTCGCACGCATCTTTTGGGCGTCGACCTCAAGCCCTTCGGCAATGCAAAGGGCCGCAGCAAGAGCAGCCGCGCAGAGGCGAAAGATTTCGGGAATCGTCTCCCATTCAGCCTGCCACAATCCAACACCACGCTCGTGCTCCTGAGGCATTGCGCTCAACAAGGTCGCGACTAAACCGGGAGTTCTGGTTGCCGCCGCGAGCACTTGCGCGCACAACACTGGATTGCGCTTGTGCGGCATCGTGGACGATCCGCCGCGGCCCTCCCCGGGCGGTTCTGCGACTTCGGCAACCTCGGCTTGCATGAGCAAGGAGATATCCCGCGCGAACTTCCCCAACGAACCAGTGAGCAATGCAAGCGCCTGGGCCACCTCGACCAGGTTGTCCCGCTGCGTATGCCACGGGATCACTGCTTCTTGCAATTCAAGCAATCGCGCCACTTCAGCGGAGACAGCTGCACCGCGCGCGCCGAGGGCGGCAAGAGTTCCCACCGCACCGCCGAATTCGAGCCGCAGCGCGCGATCGGCCGCACTCGCGAGCCTCGCCCTGTGCCGATGCAAGGCGGCAAGTGTACCCGCGAACTTCAGCCCCAGAGTGATCGGAGGCCCGGGCTGCAGCCAGGTTCGTCCCGTCATCAGCGTTGAAGCATGAAGACGAATCTGCTTCGCCAGAGCGCGATCCATTGCATCCATCACCCGCTGTATCTCAGCGAGGGCGTCCCGCATCTGCAGAACGATTGCGGTGTCGAGCACATCCTGGCTTGTCGCGCCGAAGTGCACCCAGCGCGCTGCCGTTTCGCTTCTCTCGCGGACCGCTGCGGTTAGTTGTCTCAGCAAAGGAATCGCCAGGTTGCCGGCTTCCTTTGACTCTGCCATCAGTGCAGCCAGATCAACGAAGCACGCATCCCGCAGCGGCTCAAGCACGCTTCCTGATCCGCCTTCTGCGATTCCCGTCTTCTCCAACGCACAGGCCAGCGCCCATTCGAAGCGCATCATCGCACGCAGTTGGCCCGGCAGCGAGAAGATCTCGCTCATCGCGGGGGTCGAGAACATCGAAGGGATGAGGCTGTCGCTCATTCGTCAGCGTGACTCCTACCAGGCAAAGAACACTGTCTCATCTTTCCCCTGTAACACAACGTCCCAGTGAAATGCACCGGAGTCTGCGCTGTCAGGTTGCGCAATCAGCGTGGGTCGCCGCTCCGCGGGAATCTCATTCAGGACAAGATCGTTCGCATTCGCATGCGCATCCGCGAAATAGACGCGCGTGATCAGATGACGCAACAAGCCGCGCGCAAACACCAGCACCACCAAGTGCGGAGCCTGCATCGCGCCGCCCGTGAGGGGCGTCGGCCCCGGCCGCGCTGTTGTCAATCTGTAGCACCCTCGCTCGTTTGTCGGCACTCGCGTGAATCCTCTCGCAGAGCTTGAGGCATTGTCGTCCGTACCGCTCGACTCTTCACCGATGCCCGCATCCCAAAATTCCAGCACAACATCCGGGACAGGATTGCCGTCCGCATCCAGCACGCGGCCACTCAGCGTAATGCTCTCCCCTCCGTCAGCGGCAATCGTATCCGCGCGGTCAATCAAATACTGCAAACCAATGCTGAAGTATGGCCCGACGGTTTGCGAACTTGTAGGGATGTATTTCACACCCGATTGGCTCATCCTGCCTCCTCGAACGGCGTATCCGCCGATCCGCGCAGGACGATTTGAAATTGATATGCGAGCGCGTACTCGGGCTCGGCCCGGTTCATATCGAGTTGTGCAACGAGTCTCATCCGTGCCGCTTCGTCGGGGATGCTGTTGAAGATGGGATCGAGCGGCTGCAAGGGGTCGCCCGGAAAGTACATCTGCGTGACCAACCTGGAGAGGATGCCTGCTCCGAAAAGCGAGAAATGGATATGCGCCGGGCGCCAGGCGTTGGGATGATTGCGCCACGGATAGGGCCCTGGCTTGATGGTCTTGAACCAATAATTGCCTTCATTATCCGTCAATGTACGACCGGCACCATCGAAATTGGGATCGAGAGGCGCATCATGCCCATCGACCTTGTGACGATAGCGTCCCGCGGCGTTGGCCTGCCATACCTCAACCAATGCTCCCCGAACCGGCCGTCCATCTTCATCGAGCACGCGTCCATGTACGAAAATGCGTTCGCCCACAGGATGGTCGTGGTGGTGGGCCGTCAGATCGTTGTCGAGCTCGTGGATCAGGCCATGTCCGAAGACTGGTCCACGGCGCTCGGAGAGTGTGTTAAGCAGCGGCACAAGCGGCTGGCGCGGCGAACGCGCAATAGACGACACATAGGGCGGAAAATGAAACTCCGGTTGTGTCCCCGGAATTGCCGTCGTGACTCTAGGCAGATCCAGCATCTGTTTTCCTCATTCAAACCCGTTCGAGCGCGATCGCGATGCCCTGGCCTACACCGATGCACATGGTGGCGAGGGCCAGCTTTCCACCGTACTTCTGCAACTGATGCGCCGCCGTCAACACAAGGCGCGCGCCGCTCATTCCCAGCGGATGGCCGAGAGCGATCGCCCCGCCCCGCGCATTCACGTGGTCCGCATCCTCGGGCAATCCGAGTTGGCGTAAGCAAGCGAGGGACTGGCTGGCGAAGGCTTCATTGAGCTCGATCCAGTCGAAATCGCCGATCTTCAGATCGAGGCGAGCCATCAGCTTTCGCGTTGCGGGCACAGGTCCGATACCCATGATGCGCGGGGCGACCCCGGCAGTGGCCATGCCCAGGATGCGCGCCTTCGGCTGGAGTCCGTTCCGCTGCACTGCGCTCTCCGACGCCACAATCATCGCAACCGCGCCATCGTTGATGCCGGAAGCATTTCCGGCGGTGACTGTGCCCTCCGGAAATAGCGGCTTCAATTGTGCAAGCTTCTCCAGCGTAGTGTCGGGCCGCGGATGTTCGTCTCGAGAGACTACCGTTGTTTGCTTCTTGTCTTCGATCTCCACGGGAACGATTTCTTCCGAAAAGAAGCCCTCGGCGGCAGCCTTTTTTGCGCGCATTTGACTGCGATAAGCAAGGGCGTCTTGTGCGTGGCGATTTATTGCACATTCGCGCGCTACGTTCTCGCCTGTCTCGGGCATCGAGTCTACGCCGTACATCGCGCGCATGCGTGGATTCACGAAGCGCCACCCAATCGTTGTGTCGTGCATCTCAGACGCACGCTGAAACGCCGATTCTGCTTTGCCTATAACAAAGGGCGCGCGCGACATGGACTCCACACCGCCGGCAACAATGAATTCCGCTTCACCTGAAGCGATCGCCCGCGCTGCGGTGCCGACTGCGTCCATGCCCGAACCGCACAATCGGTTCACTGTAACGCCGGGAACCGCAACATCCAATCCGGCAAGCAGCGCCGCCATCCGGGCCACGTTGCGATTGTCCTCGCCGGCTTGATTGGTGCAGCCGAGTATCATCTCGTCCAACTCGGACCAATGGGCTTGCGGATTGCGCCGAATGAGCTCACGCACCGGAATCGCAGCCAATTCATCTGTCCGCACGGAAGAAAGCGCGCCGCCATACCGCCCGATCGGCGTGCGCACGCCTTCGCAGATCAATGCTGTCCTCATGCGGTGTCTGCCGTTTCGCCGTGCGCGGCTGCGGTGCGCGCCTTCAAGGCTCGCAATACCTGCAATTCCTCTTCCGTCGGAACTGGTGTCTCCCCGCAAGTTTTCGAGAAGCACACCTTCCAACCCGTGTTGGATTCGATCTGACCCCGCGTGACTCCCGGATGCAGACTAGCGACTTCAAGCTCACGTGTTTGCGCGTTCGGGCACAGGATGCACAAATCGGTGATCACTGCAACGGGCCCGTTGCCTGGCATTCCGGCTGCTTTTCGGGCGTTGCCCCCATCCAAGAATCCCACTGTCGTCACAAAATCGAGCTTTTCCACGAAGGTCCGCTTTGTCTGCTGCACAATAATCAAGACCTCTCGCGCCGAAGAACTGATCTCCGGAGCTCCGCCTGCGCCGGGAAGCCGCACCTTGGGCTTATCATACGGGCCAACTACCGTGGTGTTGATATTTGCGAAGCGATCTATTTGCGCCGCTCCGAGAAAACCTACGTCGATCCTTCCTCCCTGGAGCCAATAGCGAAAAATCTCCGGCGTCGAAACGACCGTGTCTGCAGTCTCTGCCAGGTTGCCGTCACCGATCGAGAGCGGCAGCACAGGCGGCTTGGCGCCGATCGGACCCGACTCGTAGACCAGCACCGCATCGGGAGCATGCGTCAGACGCGCCAAGTTTGCCGCCGTGGAAGGCAAGCCAATGCCAACAAAGCACACCGCGCCATTTTGCAGCATGCGCGCGGCTGCTACCGTCATCATCTCGTTTGCGTTATAGGCGTTCATGCCCTCCCGTACTCCGCCTGCAGAGGCGTGTCGCGCTGCAACGCCAGGTACTGGTCGAAGTTTTCGGTCTCCAAAACATGGCGCTGGATCCACAAGGTGAAAACTTCCCGCTCTCGGGAGATATTGTCCCAGTTTCGATAGAACACATTGTCGCGCTCGTAATACCCGTGCGCGTAGGAGGGCGTCGCCCCTCTGGGAACTTCGCAGACTGCAGTGATTGCCCACCCCGGCAGCACACATGCGTTCACGGGAGCTTCGAGCGATTTCACTCTCTCTTCCACAGTCACAATGGTGCGACGAGCGGCTAAGGCCGCCTCCTTTTGGACTCCCAGAATGCCCCACAGCAGGACGTTGCCCTTCCAGTCCGCCTTCTGTGCATGGATCACGGTCACATCCGGGCGGACAGCGGGCGTTGCCGCCAGCACTTCTCCGGTGAACGGACAGGTGACGGTGCGAATCCGCGAGTTCACGTGCGGCAGGTCCGAACCCGTATAGCCCCGCAGCACCGCGAAGGGCAGGTTCGCTGCGCCCGCGACGTAGGCATTGGCCATATCGCTATGGCTGCGCTCTTCGATCGCCAACGGTGAAGGCCAGCCATTCTCGACCGCGTCGCGAAAGCGGTGCAGCGAGCCGACGCCTGGATTGCCTCCCCACGAGAACGTCAGCCGCGCAGCGCACCCGGCGCCGATCAGCTGATCGTAGATGAGATCGGGAGTCATGCGAATCAGCGACAAATTGCGCCTCCTCTGCCGCACGATCTCATGACCCGCCGCAAATGGGATCAAGTGAGTGAAACCCTCGAGCGCAACGGCGTCACCATCGCGAATGTTCGTCGCGATCGCTTCGGCCAGACTGACCCACTCCGCCATTCGAGGCTCCCGAATGATTCGCATTATTACGCGGTTCGCCGTATTTGTACAAGATGTGCGATAATCGGTTCCCTGAAAGGAAAGCCTTTTCGATGGCGGCTTCGGATTCCGATAACATTCTGCAGGAGCCTGGCTTACAGGACGATCTCGCCTCCCAGTCGGGAAACCCCGACTTCATGCTTTCTCTCGCCCGGGGCTTGCGCGTCATCGAAAGCTTCGAAGGCCATCGCGAAGGGCGCAGCATCGTTGAAATCGCCCAATCCACGGGCCTGTCCCGCGCGGCCATTCGTCGCATCCTGCTCACGCTCGAATTGCTCGGCTATGTGGAACGGTCGCGCCAGGTGTTCCGGCTCAAGACGCAGGTCTTGCGGCTTGGCTTTTCTTTTCTTTCTTCTTCATCGGTTGTCGAAGCGGCTCGCCCAGTGCTCGAGCACATCTCCGAGCGGCTGCACGAGTCCTCGTCGATGAGCATGCTCGATGGTGGGCAGATCGTCTACGTTGCCCGCGCCGCCGCCAGCCGTATTCTCGCTGCGGGCTTATCTGTCGGCAGCCGGCTCCCCGCGTATTGCACTTCGATGGGGCGGGTCTTGCTCGCCGCATTGCCCGATCCCGAGCTGAACGCCTATCTGCGTGATTTGAAGCCCAGATCCTACACTCCCAAGACGATCACCCGCGTGAGCCAACTTAGGAAGGCTATCCTTCAGGTTCGTAAAGACGGCTATGCCATCGTGGACGAAGAACTGGAAGCTGGGTTACGATCAATCGCTGTGCCGCTCTCGACGCGCGGAAACCAGGTTGTGGCCGCGATTAACGTCGGAACCCACGTATCACGCGTCGATCGCTCTACACTCATGCATCGCTGTCTGCCCGCATTGCTGGAGGGTGCGTGCACTCTTCGCAATGTGTTGATCTGATACTAACGGCCGCACGCAGTTCATTGCTTCGGTAAAGGAGTCAAGCATGTCATCGCCCTACCGTGCCGACCATGTCGGCAGCTTCCTTCGTCCTGCGGAGTTGTTGAATGCCCGCCGCGCACAGGCTCCTGCAGAAGAACTGCAGGCTCTCGAAGACCGCCACATCAGTCGCGTTCTTCAACGCCAGAAGGAGATCGGTTTCGACGTTTTCACAGACGGGGAACTCCGGCGTTCGAACTTCATGAGCGATTTCACGGATGCGGTCGAAGGATTCGACTTCGGCAACGCGGTGGCGCGCAATTGGTCGGACGACGCGGCCAAGCAGGAACAGACGAAGACCGCCGTCAGCAGCATTAACGGGATCGTGACAGCTCCGCTCAAGCAACGCCAGCCTCTTACAGGGCGCGAAGTACCGTACTTGCGAGAGCATGCTCCCGGCGCGATCAAGATTACCTTGCCCAGCGCGACGCAATTTCCCGCAATCTCGTTCAAATATGGCATCACGGACAAGGTCTATCGCGATCCTTATGCCTTGCTTGATGCAGTCAGCAGCATCATGGCCACCGACATTCGCGCGCTTGCTTCGAGCGGAATCTCTTACTTGCAGATCGACGCGCCGCGCTACAGCTATTACCTCGATCCCAAGTGGACGTCATGGATCAAGACGGAATTGCGTGTCAATCCCGACGAGATGCTCACTGCCTCTTTGAGAGCAGACAACGAATGCTTTGCGGCCGCCCGTCATCCCGGCGTCACGCTTGCGATTCACCTGTGCCGCGGCAACAATCGCAGCCATTGGTACGCTGCTGGCGGCTATGATGCCATTGCCGAGCGCTTGTTCCACGAACTTGCGGTAGATCGATTCCTGCTCGAGTACGACGATGAGCGCTCCGGGACCTTCGAGCCGTTGCGTTATGTGCCCGAAAACAAAACCGTCGTTTTGGGACTAGTCAGCAGCAAACGTTCGGCGCTGGAAAGCAAGGAAGAATTGCTCGGACGCATCGATCAGGCATCGAAGTTCATCCCGCTTGACCGGCTTGCGATCAGTCCGCAATGCGGGTTTGCTTCGACCATGGAAGGCAATTTGCTCACCGAAGATGACCAGTGGGCCAAGCTTCAGCTCGTTGCCGACGTTGCGCGCGAAGTCTGGGGTTGAAGCACCTGCATGCGGGATCCGGGTATGCGGGAATGCTGGATGCGGGCCAGCGCGTTGTGCAGCTAGGGCTTCTTCCGCGAGGTTTTTCTTCTTCGAACTGCCGCTGCCGGAGCGGCTCGCTCGCGCGTGGCTTGACGCGCGTTGTCCCATTGCTTAAAGAACTGCTTTGTGAATGCAACGAAATCGAGAACCGCGCGAGCCCCCTCGTTTCTGCGCCAGGCAACATGGGCCTCAACGAAGGCTTCTCTTTCGGCCAGTGGCACCACAGCCAGCCGATCGGCAAACGACGGATGGACGACGTCGGGACCCATCGCGATATAGACGCCTTTGCCGGAGGCGACGAGGATGGCACCAGCTTCGTCGAGCGGAGTCGACTCGGTTTGGATCACCTTAGGCTCCAATCCTCGTTCACGAAACAATGCGAGCGTCGTGTCATAGACTCCGGAGGAAACCGAACGTGCGATCAGCAGCAACGGCTCATGGGCAATCTGCCTCAGGGTAAGCTGCCTGTGGCGCGCCAGAGAGCTCGATTTGCGCATCACCACGGACAGACGCTCGGAGAAGATTTTCGTTGACGCGATGCGCGACTCATCCACGGGTGGCCGCATGAACCCTACGTCGATCGCCCGGGTGCCTAATGCTTCCGACTGATACCCGGAAGGGATGTTGACCACATCCAGTTCGACGTTCGGATAGAGAGCGAGGTGGGCATTGATCACCCGGCTCACGCTGCTGCCCAACCCCATGCCGATGCCCATGCGCACGATGCCGCGCTCGCCATTGCTGGCTGCCCGCGCGGATTCGATGGCCTGTTCGGCGCGCTTCAGCACCGCTCGGGCTTCCTCGAGGAAGATGGCGCCGCTTTGTGTGAGGCTGACTTTACCCGAGCTGCGCACCAGGAGTTGGACTCCCAGTTCTTTTTCCAATGCCTGGATCTGGCGGCTCAAGGGAGGCTGCGCGATGCGCAGTTTGTGTGCCGCCCGCGTGAAATGGAGCAGCTCTGCGACAGTGACAAAATAGCGCAGTTGGCGGAGTTCCACAGGGCCGATTGTAGCATCGGCCTAATTCGCCTCCCATTGATCCGGGGGGGAAGATCACGCCGTTTTCGCGAGGCAAGCGATTCGATGCCCCTCAGATCAATACCTTAAAGGTATCGATCATTTTCTATTTTGGGTATTGACAAATGTCCACAAACCGTCCGATATTGCGCAACGGAGGTCCCTGCGATGCTCATGACTCCCCGTCGAGCATGGTTAGTCTTGCTCATTTTTTGCCTCGCGAACATCTGTGCCGTGCTTCTGGCACAGGTTGGAACGGGTACTATCTCCGGGACAGTGAACGATACAGCCAATGCGGCGCTGCCTGGGGCAACCGTGACCATCACCAACACTCTCACAGGGGCCATCACCAAACTCAACACGAACTCAATTGGGTTCTATCAAGCGCCGGATCTTCCGGTGGGCGCCTATCAGATCCAGGCATCCGCAGACGCATTTCAGAGCAAGGTCATTCGAGACGTTGCTTTGACGGTGGGAAACAATCGCGTCGTGGATTTTGTTCTTGCCACTGGAAAAGCGACGGAGACCGTGATGGTCACGGCGGCAGCGGCTGAAGTCGATACGAGTACCGCAGAGATCTCCGCGCTGGTAGGGCAGAGCCAGATGGAGGACTTGCCGCTGAATGGGCGCAACTACGAGCAGTTGATTCTGCTGGCGCCTGGCGTGCAGACGATTACAACAGGGGCGCAAACCTCCTTCTACGGGCGTAGTCCCGGCTTCTCGATTTCCGGCTCGCGTCCGGAGGGTTCGGAGCTGCTGCTGGATGGCGCGGACATCGAAGGCTTCTGGGGACACGGGTCAGGAAACAGCATCATCGGCACCTCGCTCGGGGTCGAGGCCATCGGCGAATTCCAGCTGCTGACTAACTCCTTCAGCGCGCGCTTTGGCGGCAACGGCAGTGTGATGAACGCCACGACGCGCTCAGGCACCAATCAGTTCCATGGCGAAGCCTACGATTTTCTTCGCAACAGCGCATTTGACGCGCGTAACTACTTCAACGAAGTCGGATTTCCGCAGGATGCCTTCCGTCAGAATCAGTTTGGCGGGGCTTTAGGCGGGCCGCTGAAGAAGGATCGGCTCTTTTTCTTCACAAACTACGAGGGGATTCGGCAACTGCTGGGATCGACTGTGTTGCCCGTCGTCCCGGACACGAACGCACGGCTGGGAATTGTGCCGTGCTCGGTCGCTCCGGATCTACCCTGTAGTGCGGCGGGGACAGCCACCGTTCCGGTCGGTCCTGCCTCCCAGGCAATTCTCGCCCTTTATCCGTCCGCAGCGAATGGCACCGAGGTTGGCGGGGGGTTGGCGCAAATCGTCCTGCATGGTTCGCAACCGGCGAACGAAGACTATGTCAACGCAAGGGCCGACTACACGATTTCGTCCACCAACTCGGCTTTTGTCCGCTACGTCTTCGATAACGGAGCGCTCACCCAGCCATTTGCCTCGCCATTGGGCCTCTATCCGGAGCAGTCGCATGGCCGCAATCAATACCTCACCTTTGGCGACCGCGGCTCTTTCAAGAACAACCTGTCGAACGACGCCAGATTCACTTTTACGCGCACGACGATGCGCGCATTCGTGACCAACTCGAATCCGGCTTTGGCATTCTTCGCCGGCACGGGAGACAAGCGCCAGGACGGCAGTGTCAATATTCCGGGAGTTAGTTCTCCAGGCCCTACAGCGTTTACACCGGACTATGAGATCCAGAACAACTTCGAGCTGGCGGACGATGTGTTCCTGATTCTCGGCTCGCACTCGCTCGAAATGGGCGCTGAGTTTGTGCGCGTGCAGAGCCCGCTCGCGAACGGCTTCTTCGACGATCAGGGTTGGAGTTTCCCGAACTTCGAGACTTTCCTGGAAGGACACGAGGTCCGTCCCACCGATCCCCCCATTACTTTGCTGGGAGCGTTGCCAGGAAAGGACAATTCTTCGCGCAGCTTCAGGGAAGTCGACTTTTTCCCCTATATCCAGGACAACTGGAAGGCGACCAAGAGACTGACGATTAACGCGGGATTGCGTTATGAATTCATCTCCAATCCGGTGGAGATTCACAACGAGCTCTGCGCGTTCGTGGACATCACCAATCCCGCTACGACAGGCTGCAGCCCGGTCTCTCACGTGTTCCCAACGAACCCGTCTTTGACCAACATCGATCCGCGGTTAGGTTTCGCATGGGATCCGTTTCCGGATCACAAAACATCGATTCGCGCCGGTACCGGTTTGTTTCACGACCCGTATCAGGTCCGCAGCTATCACCCGGCTTATCTGTTTGCCGCACCGTATCAAACCGCGGTCTCACTTTGCGTATTTGGACCACCGTGTTCCTATCCGGTCCCCTTCGGAGGGATCACGGTTCCTATCCCGACGATTGGCGAAGCCCTGGAGTACGACCCAAAGTTATCGCCTTTCGTGTGGCAATACAACGTGAGTGTGCAGCGCGAGATCGGAGCCGGCACGGTGCTGAGTGCGGCCTATGTGGGATCGCGCGGTTATCACTTGTTGGTCCAGAACGATCTCAATCCTCCGATTCCCGCAGTTGTCAACGGAAGGGAAAATTACCTTGGCTCCGCCCGTCCCAATCCGACGCTCGGCTCCCTGGCGTTCAATCGCCCTGTCGGTCCTTCCTGGTATAACTCGTTGCAGGTTTATGCGACAAAGAACTCCGGCAAAAACCTGCAGTTCCAAGCCTCGTACACCTTCTCCCGATGCATCGACGAAGGCTCGCACTCCACGAGTCTGGAGAACACCAACGATCCCGATCAGGCTCAGTACAACCCCTACGACCTGGCTCAGGACAAGGGGCGTTGCGATTTCGACATCGGCCAGAATGTCATCGGCAATGTTCTTTATTCGTTGCCATTCCACGGAACCCGCTTTGTTGAAGGCTGGCAGATCAGTGGAATCGTGAGTGGGCGCAGCGGTGGTCCCTTTACGGTCGTCGATGGTTTCGACCAGGCAAACCTCAACGATACCGCCGGTGGCCAAGGCGCCGCAGAGCGGCCCGATCTTGCCTCAGGCCGAAGCAACAATCCGGTCCTCCACAACGTCAACAAATGGTACGATCCGACTGCTTTTTCTCTGCAACCGGCGGGAACAATCGGCGATCTTGGCCGCAACACGCTCGTCGGCCCAAGATTCTCCGATCTTGATTTCTCTCTTGTGAAGATGACGCGATTGGGCGAGGGCAAATCGCTGGAACTTCGCGCCGAGAGCTTCAATCTGCTGAATCATCCGAACTTCGCGCTGCCTAATCAAACCCTGTTCAGCGGCGTGGCGCCAAGCGGAGGCGGGATCGTGAATCCACTTGCCGGACAGATCACGAGTACGGTGAATGCCTCACGCGAACTGCAGTTCGTGGCCAAATTCAAGTTCTAGCGGAGTGCGGAATGACGTGTCATCGTGTTCTCGGAATGGCCGCATATTCTGCGCTGATCGGCGCGGGCTTCTGGCCCGTCACTGGCCAGTCGCAGACGCCCACCGCGCAGGACGCCCTGCATAATAAGTGTTCTTCGATCGCCACCACGCAGTTGAAGGGGATCGAGATTCTGGACGCCCAGGTCGTGGCCGAAGGAACAGCCGTTGGCCCCTTCGGCGCGCAACCCGCCCATTGCCTGGTGAAAGGAGAGGTCGGACGCCACAAGGGCGCCGATGGCAATGAATACGGCGACAAGTTCGAACTAAGGCTTCCCGATCATTGGACAGACCGCATGTACTTCCAGGGAGGTGGGGGATTGGACGGTATCCTCAATCCGGCCTTGGGAGCATCGATGGCGAACCCGTCCACGCCATCCGCATTGAGCAGAGGCTACGCCGTTGTCTCCACCGATGGAGGACATCAGGGGAAGAATCCACTTGACGCCTCGTTTGGGGCCGACCCGCAGGCTCTCGCCGACTTTGAGTATCACTCCACCGATCTTGTGGCAAAGGCTGCGCGGAAGATTATCGTGGCGTACTACGGGCGGGAGCCGCAGCACGCCTATATGGTGGGCTGCTCGAATGGCGGCCGCGAGGCCATGATCGCCTCTGAACGATATCCCGACGATTTCGATGGTATCGTCGCCGGCGATCCCGCCTTCGATCTGACCAAGGCAGCTGTTGGAGAGGCATGGAACACGATTCGCTTTGCCGAGATCGCTCCCAAGAATCGGCAGGGCATGCCCGATCTCAAGCAGGCCTTGCCTCTTTCCGATCTCAACCTGCTTTCCAGCGCCATCCTCAAGGCCTGCGATGCACTGGACGGACTTGCCGATGGGATGATCGACAATCCGAGGGCGTGCAATTTCGATCCCTCTGTGCTGCAGTGCGCGGCGCAGAAAACCGACGCATGTCTTTCAGCGGAGCAGGTTCGAATCCTGAAGGCGGTCTTTGGGGGACCGAAGAATTCCTCCGGAGAATCTCTCTATTCCGATTGGCTTTACGATGCGGGTGTCAACGGAGAGGACTGGAGGGGATGGAACCTGGGGAACGACCGCATGCCAATTGCACTCAACGCGCTGATCTATCCCCAATTCGTCAACCATGTTGCGCTTGCTCCGGGTGAGCCGCCCATTGCCTCTCCGTTTTCTTTCAACTTCGACACCGACCCTCAACGCGTTGCGCATGCGCACGACGCGATCGACGCTACATCGACCGAGCTGGACGGGTATCGGAAACATCAGGGAAAGATCATCTATTACACCGGTATGAGCGACCCAGTGTTTTCCGCCGATGACCTGATCGGCTACTATGAGCGGCTGGCATCGGATAACGGCGGTATGAATCGCACGCGCGAGTTTGCCCGCCTCTTCCTCATTCCCGGAATGAATCATTGCGCAGGCGGTCCGGCGCTCGATCGGTTCGATGCGTTGTCCGCGATTGAATCCTGGGTGGAGAAGGGCGTTGCTCCGGAGAGCATGACAGCGACTGGAAAGGCCTTTCCCGGTCGCAGCCGGCCACTTTGCGCTTACCCCACCGTTGCGCGATACAAGGGCGATGGGAGCAAAGAGGATTCTGCCAATTTCGTTTGCAGCCGTCCATGAGAGCCTGTTAGGGACGCAAGTGAACCTGAGTCGCATGTAGATGGAAATCAAAAACAAAGGAAGAGATGGATGCCCGATTACGCCGACCGCTGGAAGACGATCAAAGTGGAAGTTGAGGAAGGGATCGGATGGGTTACATTCAACCGGCCTGAAAAACGCAACGCGATGAGTCCAACACTCAACGCCGAGATGAAGGATGCCCTGGAAGCGCTTGAGTTGGACGGTCAGGTCGGGGTCCTGATTCTGACCGGGGCCGGCGAATCCTGGTCGGCCGGCATGGACCTCAAGGAGTACTTTCGCGAGATCGACCAGGCTCCGGAGATCATGCAGGAAAAGGTACGGCGCGATGCGTCGACGTGGCAATGGAAGTTGTTGCGCATGTATTCGAAACCGACCATCGCCATGGTGAACGGCTGGTGCTTCGGCGGGGCATTTTCACCGCTGGTGGCCTGCGATCTGGCGATAGCCTCCGAAACCGCGGTCTTCGGCCTGTCGGAGATCAACTGGGGAATTCCGCCCGGCAATCTCGTCAGCAAGGCTCTGGCCGATACAGTCGGTCAACGCAAAGCGCTGGAGTTCATCATGACCGGCGAGACGTTTACCGGAAAACAAGCCGCCGCGATGGGACTGGTCAATGACGCGGTACCGTTGGCAGAGCTTCGATCCGCCACTGTTGCTCTGGCCCGCAAGCTGCTCACCAAAAATCCCGTCGTTCTTCGTGCGGCCAAGCATGGTTTCAAGCGGTGCCGCGAGCTGACCTGGGAACAGAGCGAAGATTACTTGTACGCCAAGCTCGATCAGGCCCAGCTTCGCGATCCGGAGCATGGACGGGAAAAGGGGCTCAAGCAGTTTCTCGACGATAAGAGCATCAAGCCAGGTTTGGAGACTTACAAGAGATAGTTGTTCTCTCTGACTGGTACGAGTACAACCAAGGACGATCCATTTTTTCATTACCGACTTCGCTCATATTCAGGAGATGGACTTGGCGCTCAGTGAACCCTTATTGGCACGTGGATCGATGGACAGGCTGTTCCGTCCGCGTTCGATTGCCATCGTTGGAGCTTCGGCAACGCGAGGTTCGTTTGGCGCGTCTGTACTCTCCAATCTCGAAGCCGCCCGTTTTGGTGGAGATCTCTACCTGATCAATCCTAAGCGGACCGAAGTGCGTGGCCGCAAATGCCTGGCCTCCATCGATGCCCTGCCGGATGAAGTCGACTGCGCGGTGCTTGCCATTCCCGCTGCGGCGGTTATAGAAGCTGCAGAAGCCTGCGCGCGCCGCAAAGTCGGCAGCTTGATCGTTTTCTCCGCGGGCTTCGCTGAGAGCGGGGAAGAAGGCCGTGTTGCGCAAACCAAATTGCGGGAGATCGCCGAGCGCACCGGGATGGTGATTGAAGGTCCGAACTGTCTTGGCATCGTCAACTACGTCGATCGCATTCCGCTTACCTTTGTTGCCACGGAATTCGACTCGACGGCAGAAGAACGTTCCCTGGCGATCCTCTCCCAAAGTGGCGCGATGGCTGCCGTCTTAAGCGTCAACGTCCAGCATCACGGAATCGGCCTCGCATACTCCATCAGCACAGGAAACGAGGCAGCTTGCGGGGTCGAACAGTTTCTCGAACATCTTCTTGACGATGAGCGCATCCGCGTCCTCACCATGATTGTGGAGCAGTTCCGGCAGCCGCGCTGTTTTCTTGAGCTGGCCGAGAGGGCACGCAGAGCGGGCAAACGAATTGTGCTGCTTCACCCCGGCAGCAGCAGCGCGGGCCGCGCCTCTGCGGCTACCCACACCGGAGCGCTTGCCGGCGATTACCGGCTGATGCGGCACAAGGTCGCAGACGCCGGTGTTGTCCTGGTCGAGTCTCTCGAGGAACTCGTGGATGTGTCGCAGCTTTTGGTGCGATGCACCCGATTTATAGCGCGCGGTCCGGCAATCATCACCGAGTCGGGCGCTTTCAAAGCGATTGCCCTCGATCTCTGCGAGAGTCTTTCGCTCGCTATCCCGCCGCTCAGCCGCGAAAACCATGGCGCCCTTCGCGAAGCATTGCCGCCTTTCATTCCGCCCACCAATCCGCTCGATCTCACCGCACACGCGCTGGTCGATCCGGATCTGTACCGGCGAACCTTGCCCGCTTTTGTCCTTGACGATCGATTCGGCAGTCTTGTCCTGGGCATCATTCTGACCGACGAAGAAACCGCCAGTTTCAAATTCACGCATATTCTCGATTCTCTGCGTGAGCTCGCGTCCGCGAAACCAGTGATCTTTGCGGCGCTGGACGAAGGTGCGCCGTTCCCGCAGGAATACGTGCAGCAGCTCCATCGAGTTGGCGTTCCATTCTTTCCATCGCCGGAGCGCGCATTTCGGGCTCTCGCGCGGGTAACCGCCGCAGTCGAATATGAAGCTGGATGCAAGGCCCCCGATGCGAAGACCCTGCCGCACGTTCCGGGGATTTCCGGAGAAATGCCCGAGTACAAAAGCAAACAAATCCTCGCTGCCCTAGGCATTCGCGTCCCAACCGGTCAACTGGCAATGAATCCGATCGAAGCTCGGGAAATCGCGCAACGTATTGGCTTTCCGGTGGCCTTAAAGATTCAGTCCATCGATCTGCCGCACAAAAGCGACGTGGGTGGAGTGATTCTCGACCTCCAAAACGTTGCCGAACTCGACCACGGATGGGAGCGCCTTCAGCATTCGGTCGCGACCGCAGCGCCCGGTGCCCGCATCGATGGAGTCCTGGTTGAGCGCATGGAACAGCCTGGCATCGAGCTGATTCTCGGCGCGCGCAATGACTCCCAGTGGGGACCAGTTCTGCTCGCAGGTTTCGGCGGTGTGTTCGCCGAGGTGCTCGAAGATGTTCGGCTGCTCTCGCCGGCACTCTCTGTCGATGGGATTGTTGCGGAGCTTCACCGTCTCAAGGGTGCTCAGCTCCTGGGTGGTTTTCGTCGCGCCCCGCAAGCCGATGTCCGCTCAGTCGCCCAGATTTTGCAAGCCCTGGGACAGCTTGTGACGGTTTGCCCGCAGATCAAGGAAGTGGATATTAATCCTCTGATTGTTTATCCGGCTGGCCAAGGCGCCGTGGCTCTCGACGCTTTGATCATTGCGGAGGAGGAGTGATGCGTGGAACACGTTTTCTTCGATGTGCCCGAGGAGGATCCTTGTCTCGCACGCTCCCCGTCCGACAGAATAAGTTCGCCGAGTCAGGCTAAACGGGCCCGGACAACCAAAATCTGCTTCTGAGCTTTGAATGAGAGAAGGAGAGGAAATGGCGCCACACACTCTTGCGGAACCTGCCTGGAACGAGAAGCTGTACTCCGGTGAATGGCGAAGCGGCGGAGCCGGAAACCTTACAGTCGTAGAGCCAGCCACGGGAAAGCCGCTCGTCACCGTAGGAAAAGCCTCCGCGGCCGATGTCGCCGATGCGGCGAAGATGGCGTTGATAGCGCATGCGGAGTGGGTAAAAATGCCTGCCCGTCAGCGAGCTGCGATCTTCCGAAAGGCCGCCGCGGTTTTTGAACGCGATATCGACGAGATGGCGCCTTTCATCGCGCGCGAGACCGGCGCGCTCCTTTTCAAGGGCCAGCACGAGGTACGCGAATCCATCGAGATTCTCTACTCTGCGTCGAGTATGCCGCTCCAACCGCAGGGTCATGTTCTGCCGCAGATCACCAAACCATTCAACTTTGCGCGTCGTGTGCCTCTCGGTGTAGTTGGCGTGATTTCGCCGTTCAACTTCCCACTTATTCTCTCCATGCGATCGGTAGCTCCGGCGCTGGCTGCGGGCAACGGGGTTGTTCTCAAGCCGGACCCGCAAACTCCGGTCACAGGCGGCTTCTACATTGCGAAGGCATTCGAGGAGGCGGGCCTGCCGCCGGAACTGTTGCATGTGTTGCCGGGGGGCGCCGAAGTGGGAGAAGCGCTTTGCACCGATCCGAACATTGCCATGATCGCATTTACCGGTTCCACGCCCGCCGGCCGCAAAGTCGGGGAACTCTGCGGCCGCCATCTGAAGAAAGTCGCACTTGAGTTGGGCGGCAAGAATTCGCTGATCGTTCTGGAAGATGCCGACCTCGATATCGCCGCCTCCAATGCCGCGTGGGGAAGCTATCTTCACCAGGGGCAGATTTGCATGGCAACGGGCAAGATTCTTGCTCATGCCTCGATTGCCGAGAAGCTGGTGGAGAAGCTGGCCGGCAAAGCCCGGAACATGCCCGCCGGAGATCCTGCAACGGGGCAGGTCGCGCTTGGGCCGGTCATCAATCAGCGGCAACGAGACCGCATCCACGCGATTGTTCAGGAGTCTGTTGCGCAAGGAGCAACGCTCGTGACCGGTGGGAACTATCGCGACCTGTTTTATGAAGCGACGGTCCTGCATCGTGTGCGGCGGGAAATGAGGGCGTTCTCTGAGGAGATATTCGGACCGGTTGCGGTCGTCGTGCCTTTCTCCTCTGAGGACGAGGCAGTCGCGCTCGCCAACCAAACGGATTTCGGCCTATCTGCCGGAATCATCTCACGCGATGCTGGGCATGCCATGGAACTGGGACAGCGTTTGCGGGTTGGTTTGTTGCATATCAACGATCAAACGGTCGCCGATGACGTTGTCAATCCGTTTGGAGGACGTGGCGCTTCTGGCAATGGAACCAGCATGGGCGGACCGGCCGACTGGGAAGAATACACCGCGTGGCAATGGGTAACTATCAAGGACAGGGCCACGGCCTATCCTTTCTGATGGCCCAGCTTCAGAAGACGACAGAGCCGGGCGCGAACGGCTTTGAATTGAATACGGCCACGCCCGCGACAGATTCCAGCTGCCGCGCATCTGGGCTCTTGCACGCCCTGCGCGATCAAAGCGTCACCGCGGAAAGCCGCGGAAGGCCGCGTGGGAATCCTTCGCGAAGAGGAGAGAATCCTGGGGCGCAGCAACTTGTCGACGGAAATCAATCGGGGCCGAGCGTTCTACCCGACATGTCGGCCCGCCGCCGCAGCCACTCAGCTCAGCAGGATCTTGCGCACCTCACCCTCGGGATCGTCTTCCATCCGGCAGTGGTCGTCGAAGACCATCGTCTGTCCGCGCTTCGGATCGGCCGGCGTCCATGCCAACCCAGGTTGGCTCGGATTCCCCGTCGTGGCGAAGTTCGCCCATGCTGTCGCCATTTTGTGCGCCAGAGCCTGCGCTTCCGCGGTGTTCCCGGTACCCTGCTCGCAGCGCTTCGTATTGTCGAAGCAGAAGGCGAGCTCCGCCGTGTGCCACGCGCCGCACACTCCGTCCAGCATAGGCGATTGCCATGTGAAGTAATACTGATAGGCCGGAGCACCGCCTTGCTCGGACTTCATCCTCGACATGTTCTGCACGCGGTTGCGCGCGCCAAGGCCGGAGACGCCATAGGAAAGCGTGCGGATCGCCTTCTCAGGATGTGCTTTCTTCATTGCAGCAATAAGCGCCGAGGCCTTGGTGTCTCCGAGCGCCTTTGCGAGCGTCGCGCGCCACTCCTCCTCGGTGGGATTGGAGGAGTAGCGCATGCCCTCTTCGCTCACTGAACCGATGAGCATCGGCACGTCTTTTGACACTGCGGGTGCTGCGTCCTCGAAGGATTTGACGTTGATGATCCGTCCGTCGAGAGTGGGTGTCCAGCCGACGCGTGGAAGACTGCCAGGACCGGTCGGCGGGCCGAACATCAGCCCGCGCGGCGCCGGATTGATCTTCGCCGCGACGGTGTTGCCCGCGGCGACCAGCCTCGACCATTCCATCTTCTGCAGCGCAGCCATGTCGCCCTGTGCCGCGCCGAGTTCCTTAATCACCTGCCGGGTAAACTCCCGCGACTGCTCCGCGCTCGGGATATTGCCTCCGCCGCCTGATTGCACCGACGCACGATGGAAGAGCCCGGCTGCCGATGGCATACCCATCAGGGTCGTCACCTTCGATCCGCCGCCTGACTGTCCATAAATCATTACCCGGTCCGGATCGCCGCCGAAGTTGGCGATGTTCTCCTGCACCCATTTCAACGAAGCGACCAGGTCGGTCATGCTGACATTCACTGAGTCCTCGTAGGCCGTGCCTCCGAACTCGGCAAGATCGAAGAAGCCCAGGATGTTCAGCCGGTGATTGACCGTGACCGACACAACGTCGTGCAGTCGGGCCATCTGTGCGCCCTCCTGCGAGGGTAGCTCGTACGATGACCCGAAGCTGAATCCGCCTCCGTGAAAATAAACCAGAACCGCGCGCTTTCCCGTCAGGCTCGGTGTCCACACGTTCAGCTTCAGCATGTCTTCGCTCATGTAGCCGTCGTCCCAGTCCTGCAGAAACGATTGCTCGATCGCGGTGAAGTTGTGCAGGTTCTGCGGGCAGTTCGCGCCATAGATCAGCGCGGGATACTCGTCTTTCCACGGCTTGGGAGCCTTGGCCGGCAGCCAGCGGTTTTCGCCGCCCGTGTCCTGACCGTAGGGAATACCCTTGAACGTGAACACTCCACCGTCCAGATATCCGCGCACCTTACCATACTGTGTGTTTGTAATTGCGCTGCGCGGTGTCGAGCAGTTTCCCGGCTGCTGATGTGCCGCCGTCTTCGTGCTGTCCGATGCCTCGGCATCTCGCGCAAGCGCGATTCCCATGCCTGCCGTTGCCGAAAGCAGCATCGCCTCACGCCGGCTGATTCGGATGCCCTGCTCAAATTCCGTTCCCATTCTGCTTCTCCCTTCTCATCGTTGTTGCAATCCCAATGCAGCGCGAACGTGCTTTCGTTTTAATCACCGGTCCATGTCGGATTTCGGTCGGATTTCGGTTGGCAACGTCTTTCGACCTCTTCTCCAACACAAGTCCCATGGTATGCCAGTGGATCCGGCATTTCTGCCGGCCCGTAGGCCGCTGTCCCCGAAGTGAGCACAGCCTGGATCGTCTGGTCCATACCTCTCATTCGCCCGACCCTGGGAGCATTCCGATCTCCCAATCCGAGGCGTTCGCCATCGACTCCAGCAGGTCATCCAGTAGCTGCACGAGGTGCTCGTCCTCGCGCGGTCCGGCTGGTCGAATTCAAAAATGCGACCAATTCTCTCCTCGATGCGTCCATGCCCGGTCTTTGTCTCGTCTCTAGAAATTGAGCACCGCAATTGAGACCGGGCGCTCCGCGCATGCTTGAGTGTTATAGTGTCCGCGGCTGACCAAGCGCTTTCTTCCACGATTGAATCCGAAGGATATTCCATGTCGATGAAACCCGTGTTCGTTGCCGCAAGCGTCGGCATCCTTTTCGCCGCACATTTTTCCACCATATCTGCCTCACAGGAACCCGCCGCCCGGGTGCAGATCGCCGCCGTCGTCGACGCCACCCAGGTCGCGGCTCCGGTCTCCAAATATATCTACGGCGGATTCATTGAGCACGGCGGCACACTGATGTACCGCAGCCTCTGGACCGAGCTCATCGACGATCGCAAGTTCTACAACGCGATTAATTCCAAGGAGGAGCCTCCCGCCCCGCAGCCCGCACGGCCGTTCCGCATGGGCCTGCGCAAATGGCGCCCCGTCGGCCCTGACGACGCCGTTAGGCTCGACACGGACAGCCCCTTCGTCGGCGACCATAGTCCCCGGATTGCGCTCGACCCGGTCACGCCCCACGGCATTCGCCAGGCCGGCCTCACACTGGTCAAGGGCAAGCACTACACCGGCCGCATTTACCTGCGCGCCACGCCGGGCACAAAGGTGAAAGTTTCGCTCATCTGGGGTCCCGGCGCCTCCGGTCGCCAAACCATCCCACTTGCCGCGCTGACCGGTGAGTACCGCAAGCTCCCGCTCAGTTTCATCGCTGGGTCGGGCACCGCCGATGGCGCCATCGAAATTACCGGCGTCGGCACTGGAAACTTCCATATTGGCACGCTTTCTCTCATGCCGTCCGATAACGTCCAGGGATTCCGTCCAGACACCATTGCCCTGATTCGCGATCTTCATCCCGGCATGTGGCGCCTGCCCGGCGGCAACTTCATCTCCGGCTGGGACTGGTACAACTCCATCGGCGACATCGACAAGCGCCCACCCGTTTTCGATCATGCATGGAATGCGGTCCAGCCCAACGACATCGGCATGGACGAGTTGATGACTCTCTGCAAGCTGATCGGTGTCGACCCCTACATCACCGTCAACGCGGGCTTCGGCGACGCGCACTCGGCCGCTGAAGAAGTCGAATATCTCAACGGTCCGGTGACCACACACATGGGGGGATTGCGCGCAAAGAACGGCCACCCCGAGCCCTACCATGTCAAGTTCTGGAATATCGGCAATGAGCCCTATGGTTCATGGCAGCTCGGCCACACCGATCTCAAGTACTTCGTCCTCAAGCACAACGACTTTGCCAAGGCAATGCGCCAGGCGGATCCTTCCATTACCTTGCTCGCGTCCGGCGCATTCCCGGATGAAATGACCGTCGAAGGCCAGCCTCGCACCATGGGTATTGCCGATCCGCAAGTTCAGTTTGGGTCTCGGGCCGACTGGACCGGCGGCATGATCGCCAACTGCATGGGTAACTTCGAAGGCATCACCGAGCACTGGTACACGCGCGTAGGCAAGCGCTTCGACTACGAGCACGCCAAGAGCCTCCCGCTCGATCCCACCCTCAATATCGAATCGGGCTACGTCAACGTCGACGAAACGACGCTCGAGTGGATTCGCCACCCCTCCAATCGGGTCCACAAGAAGGCCGAAGAATGGGCAGAGTACGAAAAGCGGTTCCCCGCCCTGGGAGAGAAAAAAATCTTCCTTTCCATCGACGAATATGGCTACGGCGGGGGAAGCCTGAAATCTTCACTTGCCTATGCCATGGTCCTCAACGAGATGCTCCGCCACACGGACTTTCTGAAGATGGCGGCCTACACCATGGCCGTTTCCACGCTCGACATCACGCCTACGGATGCCGTCTATAACTCACGCGGTGTCCTCTATAAGCTCTACCGCGATCACTTCGGCACGCTACCCGTTGCGCTAACCGGAAATTCACCCCAGCCCGCGCCTAAATACCCACCCTACGGCGACCAACCCGAGACCAGCGCCGGCAGTCCCACCTATCCTCTCGACATGATCGCGGCCCTGACTGAAGACCGCAAATTCCTCACTGTCGCCGTCGTCAACGGTACCGAATCCGAGCAGAGATTTGACCTCAGCGCCACCGGCGTAAAACTCGGGGGCCCATCCACGCTCTGGATGCTAACGGGTCCCGATCTCACAGCCGAAAATCACGCGGGCCAGCCAACGCAAGTCGCGGTCAAGGAGATGGCGCTCGGCGAGGCCCCGCATTCAATCCAAGTGGCGCCGATCAGCGTAAGCATTTACCGTTTTCCAGTGGCTGGGTCGGGGCAGTAGAGTTAACCGTTGCATCTTGTTGTAGTGAGCATCGTTCGGTTTGTGGTGATGCAGAAGCCACAGTTAAATTTGGCGGCAGCCCGTAGTCAAACTTGGAGAAAAAAGATATGAACAATCGCGTGACGCAAATTGTTGCAGGCGTCGTCGCATGTGTGGGAACGCTTTTCTTTGGCCCGATTCTGCAAACCGCAGTTGCCCAGGAACCCGCGAATGTCCCCTACATGAATCCGCAACTGTCGCCCGAAGAGCGGGCCGCTGACCTGGTGCATCGCATGACTCTTGCGGAGAAAGCCACGCAGATGCAGAACAATTCCGCTGCAGTGCCGCGGCTCAAAGTTCCCGCCTATCAATGGTGGAGCGAGGCCCTCCACGGAGTGATCAACGAGGGTGTAACCGAGTATCCGGAGCCCATCGGTTTGGCTGCCACTTTCGATGCGCCTGGAATTCATACCATGGCGGCCCAGATCGGCATTGAGGGACGCATCAAGCATGTGCAGAATTTGCGCGAAGGGCACACCGGCATCATGGGAGGCCTGGATTTCTGGTCTCCGAATCTGAACATCTTTCGCGATCCGCGCTGGGGCCGGGGACAGGAGACATACGGCGAAGATCCGTTCCTCACCGGCCGCATGGGTGTTGCTTACGTGACGGGATTGCAGGGCGACAATCCGAAGTACTACCTGGCCATTGCAACACCGAAGCACTACGCCGTACACAGCGGACCGGAGCCAACGCGGCACTTTGCCGATGTGGACGTGAGCAAACACGACGAGGTCGACACCTACGAGCCAGCCTTCCGTGCGGCCATTGTGGAGGGCAAGGCCGGTTCGGTCATGTGCGCGTACAACGCCATCAACGGTGAGCCGGCGTGCGCCAACCAATATCTGCTGCAGAACCAATTGCGCGGCAAATGGGGCTTCCAGGGGTATGTGGTTTCTGACTGCGACGCTGTTCGCGACGTTGCCGCCAATCATCGCTATCGCCCAACGCAGGCGCAAGGCGCGGCCATTTCCGTAATCAGGGGCATGGACAACGAGTGCGTCACCTTCACTTCGAGATTTGGCGAACCAGTCGAAAAGGCCTACATCGATGCGGTGCAGCAAGGTTATCTGCCGGAAAGCACGCTCGACACGGCGCTCATTCGCCTGTTCACCGCACGTATGAAGCTCGGCATGTTCGATCCTCCAGATATGGTTCCCTACACAAAGATCGATGAAAAGGAACTTGATAGCGCCGAGCATCGGACGCTGGCGCGCAAGCTTGCCAATGAGTCGATGGTCCTGCTGAAGAACGACGGTCTGCTTCCCCTGAAGCCGGGGATCAAAAGGATCACCGTCGTAGGTCCGCTTGCTGACCAGACCAGGCCGCTGATCGGAAACTATGCCGGTCAGCCCACGCATATTGTCTCCGTCCTCGAGGGCCTTCACGCTGAATTCCCCAACGCCACCATCACGTTTGTCCCCGGAACCCAATTTCTACGCACGGATGGAACCCCAGTACCCGACGGTCTTCTCACTACACCCGACGGCAGGCCCGGGCTGAAGGCGGATTACAACGAAGGCATGATGAGGGGCCGACCCATTCCCGGTGCGAGCACCACACCCCTCGCCAGCCGCACCGAGCCGAACGTCAAACTCACTGCCAGCAACTTACCGACGGAGGTTGCCGGCAGAAAGACCTTCGGCGTGCAATGGTCAGGATTCCTGACGCCCAACGAGTCGGGAGACTTCATCCTCGGTATTCGCGCCGAGGGTTTCGCCAGGCTGACAGCCGACGGCAAGCAGGTAGCGGTGGCATTCGGCGGCGGTGGTGGACTCGCATCCGGCGTCGGTCGCGTTCACATGGAGAAAGGCCAGAAGATCGCCCTCAACATCGGCTACGGCAGCACTAACGGCAAGGCGCACGCCGAACTGATCTGGGCCAAGGTCAACAACGCGCCTTCACTCGAAGCCGTCGCCGCGACGAAAAATGCCGATGCCGTCATCGCCGTTGTGGGCATCACCAGTCAACTCGAAGGCGAAGAGATGCCGGTGAGCGAACCTGGATTTTTCGGCGGAGATCGCACCAGCATCGATCTTCCCCAGCCAGAAGAAGAACTAGTCGAAGCGGTGGCCGCCACGGGCAAGCCTCTCGCCGTGGTTCTCATCAATGGCAGTGCCTTGGCCGTTAACTGGATTAACGAGCACGCCAACGCCGTTCTCGATGCCTGGTACCCCGGGGAAGAGGGCGGAGCGGCAGTGGCCGAGACGCTGAGCGGAAAGAACAATCCAGCAGGGCGGCTGCCGGTTACGTTCTACAAAGACGTCAGCCAACTGCCCAACTTTGAAGATTACGGAATGGCCAACCGGACCTACCGGTACTTCAGCGGCAAGCCGCTCTTCCCGTTTGGTTACGGGCTCAGTTACACAACATTCAGTTATAGCGATCTCAGTATCGCGACGCAGGCCGTCGCTGCGGGACAGCCCGTCGATGGGGATGTCACGGTGACCAATACGGGCAAGGTAGCGGGAGATGAGGCCGTTCAGGTCTATCTCAAGTTTCCAGATGTAAAGGGCGCGCCGCTCATCGCTCTCCGTGGATTTCAGCGCATTCATCTCGAACCGGGCGCCAGCCAGAAGGTTCACTTCGAGCTGAAGGACCGCGATCTCGGGATGGTGACTGAGGATGGGAATCCAATCATCGCTCAAGGCGATTACACGATCAGCATCGGTGGAGGCCAGCCGGACACAGGAGCGCCCGTAGTTACCGGGAAGTTCCATGTCGAAGGCCAAATCGACTTACCGGAATAAGAGGCAACGGTGGACTGCCGTTTCGGGGACAAAAGGGGAACTTGTGTACAGACGAGATTTCTGCAAACTGCTCGCGATTGCAACGGCGTCGAAAGCTATTCCAACCTATGGGCAGACCGCACAGGAAACCCAGCCCATGTTGCCGGGCGGATTCAACCATTACACGCAGGACTATGCCCAGTTTTGCGCGTTGCCGCCGGAGAAGAGGGTTTTCTACAGGGTGAGCGACGGAAAGATCGTCGAAGAACGGCTGGATGAGCGGACATGGCAGCTCCCGGCTTGGAACTACAACCCAGTAGCGCAATCGGTTGCAGGCGGTCTTTGGGACGATGTGCCCTCGGAGTCGCCCATCGCCGATCTTGCAGGTGACGGTCCGTTCAAACCCACATGGGATTCATTGCTCGAGTACGAGGCGCCCGATTGGTACCAGGATGCGAAGTTCGGCATCTGGGCGCACTGGAGTCCGCAGTGCGTGGCCGAAGCCGGGGACTGGTACGCACGCAATATGTATATCGAGGACCAGCGTCAATACAAGTACCACCTCCAACACTATGGGCCGCCTTCGCGGTTCGGGTACAAGGATCTTTGCGCACAGTGGACGCTCTTGAACTGGGAGCCGGAGGAGTTGATTACGCGCTACAAAAACGCAGGCGCGAGGATATTCATCGCACTGGCCAATCACCATGACAGTTTTGACGCTTGGGATTCGAAGCATCAGCCGTGGAATGCTTCCGCCATCGGTCCCCATCGTGACGTTATCGGCACATGGGCCGCGGCGGCGCGAAAGCAGGGTCTGCGCTTCGGTGTGACGGTGCACCAGGCGCGCAACTGGTGGTGGTTCCAGCCTTCGCATGGCGCCGACAAAGCCGGTCCACAAGCCGGCGTTCCGTACGATGGCCGTCTCACGCAGGCAGATGGAAAGGACCAATGGTGGCAGGGGCTCGAGCCCCAGCGACTCTATGGCGTGAAGCACCCGGCTGATGCACTGCCGGACACATCTTATGTGAAGAACTTCTACGACCGGACGCGCGATCTTATAGACCAGCACAATCCTGACCTGCTTTATTTCGACGATTCGCTGTTGCCGCTCGGCTGGGGGGGGATGAATATCGGCGCCTACTTCTATAACAACAGCCTGAAGACACACGGTGGCAAGATGGAGGCCGTTCTGAACGTCAAGGATGTTCCAGATCGTCTAGCCAAAGCTGTTGTCGCCGATTATGAGCGGGGATTGACTGCTGCGATCATGAAACATCCGTGGCAGTCAGAGACCTGCATCGGTGCCTGGCATTATCTTCGCTTTCTCTACGAGAAACCGGGTGAATACGGTGGATATCTGCCTCCGCGCGATGTCGTTCATTGGCTTATCGACACCGTGAGCAAGAACGGCACGTTCATTCTCAATGTCCCCGGCAAGCCCGACGGAACCATAGACAGCAAGGAGATCGCCGTGCTCGACGGCATCACGGCATGGATGCAGATCAACAGCGAGGCGATCTATGACACTCGGCCATGGAAGATTTACGGCGAAGGACCTAACAGCATCAAGGCGGGCTCGTTCCAAGGTGGGAGCGTGAGCAAACTGGGAGAGAAAGATATCCGATTCACGCGCAACAAGGCGAATACGGTCGTTTACGCGCTAGTGCTAGGCTGGCCGACGGAGCCGTTCGCCCTGCAATCTCTGGGACTCTCAACGGCAACAACACCAGGGAGAGTGGGCAAGCTGGAACTCCTGGGAACAGATCAGAAGGTCAGCTGGAAGCAGCAGGCCGATGCTCTGCGGGTGGAGCTTCCAAAGTTATACAAACCCCCAATTGATTATGCCGCAGTGCTTAAAGTGACGCTGGCGTGAGCGGTGATGCAATCGATGTTGTTGTTACAAAGAACTCTCCGCGCCGTACCGCCGTTTCGGCGAACGCGGCCGGAGAATGCAGTGAGCAATACTCCGGCCGCACCTGAAACGCTTAGAACTGGTACTTCGCGGCCAGCTGCAGTTGGCGCATGGAGCCAGTGGAACCAGCCGGAACAGTGGCCGTGATGCGGCCGAAGGTGGCGGACGAGGTGGTCATGGTGGGGGTGCCCCAGTTGGGATGATTGAGTGCATTGAATGCCTCAAATCGGATCGACAACGCGTGGTGCTCGTTGTACGGCATTGGAAAATCCTTGTGCAGCGAGGCATCAAGGTTAGTGAGCCCTGGGCCTGTGAAGCTGCCCCGTTGCAGGGTTCCAAATAATCCCGCTTTCGCTGGAGTGTAAGCAGCCTTGTTCACCCAGTCGTTCAACGACCTTGCGCTGCCGCTCAAGTAGGGGCTGGTCCCGGTAGGATTGGGCCGATCGAAATTGCCGAATGGAGAGGCGATACTGGCGTTGTCCACTCCGAGAATCGGAGTCGCGACCGCACCTGTCTGGTGGGTAAAGATGCCGCCGATCTGCCAGCCACCGACAATCTCTCCTACGACTTTATTTGTCTTCAGCAGTTTGCCGGGTCCGATCGGCAGTTCGTAAAGGGAGGAGCCGACGATGCGATTCTTCACATCGAAGGCGGAACGGCCGTATTCGCAGGGGATGCACTCACTGTTCTGCGGATACAGATTGTCGTTGCCCTGGTTGCGGATTCCGCTCGTATCGTCCAAAGATTTAGACCATGTGTAGGATGCGACCACATTGAGGCCGTTGTTGAAGCGGCGGGTAGCCTTAGCACTGAACGAGTTGTAATTGCCGGTCCCTTCATCGTGCACATATTGGATGCCGCCCATGTTTGCGAAGGGAGTCCGGGATGCAACGGAACTCGGAGTGCCGCTGCCAATGTATCCATAGGGAGTAGCCTGATTTGCATTCAGAAATCCGTAAAGGTGACGGCTCAAAGCGCCCTGATAGCCCAACTCGAAGGACCAGTCCTGTCCAACCTGCTGCTGGATGTTGAAGAGAAACTGCTCAGTGTAACTGGTTCTATGGCTGACCGCGTTTGAGAAAGCGGTGGTCGGACCGAGATTCGAGATTGCCCCACCGCCAGCGCCCGGCGTTGCATTGGCCCAGGTCAGACTGGAATTGCCGTAAGGCGCGGTTGCATCGGTATTCGTGAACGTAACTCGGCCGGCGATATTGCGCGCCATATCGAAGTACGCATTGCCGATGTCCTGCGTGAAGAAGATCCCGTAGCCAGTGCGAATCACCGTTTTGGCAGTCGGCGAGTAAGAGATGCCGAGACGCGGGGCAAAATTCAGGTAGCGAGTGTCCAGGAGTGGTCCATTGGGCAATGTTCCGTTGCTGCAAACGGGGGGCGGGCCAAGCTTCGTCGTCCATCGGATGGAAAGGCCTTGGTAAACATTGGCGGCCGAACACGAGCCTTGGCGGACATAGAAGGGCCATTGTGTCTGCGGGTAGGTCGTGCTGGTGTCGCCCTGCTTCGGTTTCACCTGCAAATCCACGTTGAAATCATTACCAAGAGTATCGTTCCACGGAGGGGTGAGTTCGTACCGCAAGCCCGCGGAAATCGTGAGGTTGGGGAAGAGCTTGTAGGTGTCGTCGGCGTAGGCCGCTTCTACGTTGCGTACGTAATTCGCATCCGCAACGGCCACCGCAACTGTCGACTGTTGGAGATCGCCAAGCAGGAAGTCGGCAAGCGCGTCACCTCCGGAAAGCGTGACGGCCCCCGTGGCAGGATTCTTGGTTTCCAGTGCGGTGGCAAGCGGCTCGCTGGAGAATTGCCCACGCGAGAACTGATTGCCGAGCTGATTAAAGGTCTGGCGGTTGTACTCAAAGCCGAACCGCAGCGAATGTTTGTCTTTAACCCATGACAAATTGTCGACAATCTGCCAGGTGGGATCAGTCACAACGTAGGGGCCGTCGCCGCCGACATCTCCGTAACTGCCATTAATACCCCAGATGCTCTTGGTTGTCCCCGTCGGCCCCGAGGCGAAGCCGATCGATGGGATTCCCCACGTTGATGGGAGGCCGCCACTGAGGCCAGGGATATGGACCGCGTCGACGACGTCCGTGGTGTAGGCGGAGACCAAGCCTAGAGAGTTGAAAAAGTGGGTATAACCGAAGCGCGCTTCATTCAGGACGTGCGGCGACAGTGTCCAGGTGTTGGAACCCAGGTACTGGTAGTAATTGGTGATGATCTTGCTGCCCGCACCCAACAATCCGGTCGATAGGATGTTTTCATTGCCCGAGCTGTAGCGGAATGAATACTGGAGCTTCTGGGATTGGATGTAGTCGCCACGGACAGTGAGCCCCTGGCGGTCCTGCGGTTGCTGGGTGGAGTAGGAGTAGTTGTTGTTCCCCGTCGACGGCGTCGCGCTTGTACCGAGATAATTCAGCAACGCTGTCGAAACCGGACTGATTCTTGTCGAAGGAATGGTGTTATTCGGGAAGGGCTGTTTGCCGAGGCCGTTGGCGTCTCCAGTGGCGGGATCGTAGATTGTGACCGCGCCGGATGCGGCGGTGGTGAAGCCCTGGAAATTGCCGCCTGCTTCGGCTACTGTGGGCACCACAGCCTGACCCTGGTTAATTGAGCGGATATTTCTCCATTCGTCGTCGACCATGAAGAAGAACTTGTCTCGGCCGTCGTAGAGTTTGGGAATCCTGATAGCTCCGTCAAGCTCGAAGCCATAGTCATTCCACTTGTAGGGAAAGACTTTCGGAGGGGCGACATTGTAGGGAAAATAATAGGGCGTGGCATCTGCAATGTTGTTACGGATGAAGTCGTACATGCTGCCGTGATACGTATTGGTCCCGCTCTTGCTGACGACGTTGACCTGCGTCGCTTCGTGGCCGAACTCCGCCGAGTAGACGCCTGTCTGCACTTTGAATTCGGCGATGCCATCCAAAGAAGGGAGACCGATGTAGCTGTTGAAGTCGGGGTCTGTATTGTTCACGCCGTCCAGTGTGTAGTAGTCGAACATGATGCGCTGGCCGCCGACTGCGATTGCCTGGCTGGCGCGATCGCCGCCGAGGCGCGAACCTGCCTGGCCGGAGGCCGGCGAGAGGGTGTTGGCATTGGAGGAGAGCTGCACGAGGGAAAGATAGTTTCTCCCATTCAAGGGCAATTGGTTAATCGATTCATTCTCAACCACGGTACCGAGCGAGGCGTTTTCCACTTGGAGCAAAGTTCCAGTCGCCGCAACCGTGATCGACTCCGTGACTTGACCGATCTCCAAATTGAAGTCCTGGCGCAGGGACTGCTGCACGTCGACCGCGAAGTCGCTGCTTGTCACGGTCTTGAAGCCCTGATGCTTGATTTCGATTTTGTAGGTTCCAGGCGGAACCTCGGTGAACGTGTAGTCACCTGAGCCGGTTGTCAGCGTGCTCCGAGCGCCTCCCGTCCCGATGTTTTTGAGAGTCACGGCAGCGGTGGGAATCACGGCTCCGGTTGGATCGGATATGTGCCCTGACACTGACCCTGCGGTTTGAGAGGACAACCGGGCAGGCGATGACAGCATGAGGGACAATACCAAGACGCAGCACGCAATCAGCGTGCTGAAGCGTCCGCGATTATCGCGAGGCTTTAGGGCTGCCGCTGCACAGTGCGCCGACTCTCTGCCTTGGAGATTAGAAGCAAGGAAAGACTCGCGCCGAAACTCTACTACGTCACTGACAATGTACTTCAACATGGTCGACCTCCTGGGCCGCATAGCAATCTTTTTCGATTCGACTGCAATTCTGCATCAGCACTGTTGGGCTGGGACGCAGATCGATCCGGTTCGGAGAACTTTCGTTGATAGCGGATGGAAAAGCCCGCGGAAAGGACGGCTTCACCTACCCTCTTCACACTGTTTCGCGCTGGGGAATTCTACCCGCCTGTTCATCCAGGTACTTTGAGGGAAAGACCTGAGGTTTCGTGGAGCCGGTTAACTGGGCCGCATTTCATATCGCACACCGGGATGACCGCCCAGATAGCAAGCACAACAAAACGCGTGCGAAAGAAGAATCCGCAAG
This sequence comes from uncultured Acidobacteriaceae bacterium, assembly GCA_963810545.1. Taxonomy (GTDB): domain Bacteria; phylum Acidobacteriota; class Terriglobia; order Terriglobales; family Acidobacteriaceae; genus Telmatobacter. The sequence goes on along the minus strand of CAWENE010000001.1, from coordinate 706,840 downwards.
GTTGGTTCGGGTACCGTGCCACGCGGCTCGCCGATTGGATCTTATTTGTCAGTCGGTTGCAAATGGAGTAAATTACGTGTCGAACAGTAGTACGTTACGTCTGCTATGGAAGAACCAGGAGGCAATCTGTGGAGAATTCGGTTGAAGAGGTCGACACTCCCGGTAGGCAAGAAGGTTCGGAAATTGTCCCCCCGGCGGAGGTTCGGAGGGCCCTGTCGGCGATCCTAAAGAGCGCTCCCTTTCGCTCCAGCATTCAAATTCAAAAGTTGCTCCAACATATCGTTACCGAGACTCTGGCCGGCCGCGCGGAGACACTCAAGGAAAGGACGATCGGAGCAAGTATCTTTGACAAGCGCTCAGACTACGACACGAATCAAGATCCGATCGTTCGTTTACGAGTTGCCGAAGTCAGGAAGAGACTTGCGGTTTACTATCAAATGGCGCGGGATGAATCCGTTCTGATTAGCATCCCATTAGGCTCGTTTAGAGCCGTTTTCGAGCGGACGCACAAGGATCCTGTCCAATTGCTGCCGGCTCCGCCTCTCAACCCGGCGCAGACTCAGCCGCAGGTTGAGCCGATAACCCATCAGGGGTCGCAGGCATTAGCGGAACCCTATCTTAAGCAGTCGCCTGCACGATTCCGCGATCGCAGATGGTGGATCGTGTTTGCCGCCTCGATGGTGATCATGAGTGTGGCAGCGCTGCGCTATTTTGTGTCTCCTGAGGAACGGGCATTCAACCAATTCTGGTCACCCGTCTTGAATAACTCCAACACGATATTGATCGGCGTAGGTAATAATCCTCTCTATGAGTTATCTCACTCCTTCGAAGATGAGTATTTCAAGAATCACCCCGGAAACAAGTATGAGGAGATGGGGCTCCACCCTTACATCCCAATACCAGCGGGGACCACGATTGACGGCAAGGATCTACATCCCGCCGAAAACACCTACCTTACCATTGGCGATCTTATGGCAGTATCAGACATCGAATATGTGCTGGCGAGACGAAATAGAAAGCTAGACATCCGATTTGTGAATGATATGACTTTTGGAGATCTTCGCCAAAGTCCCACGATCTTGGTCGGTGCGCACAACAACATCTGGACGATCAGCACGACTGAGAATCTCCGCTTTGGATTCATAGGGCATAGCACCATCGTGGACCGCTTTGACGCTCGACACAGTTGGGTCGCCAATTCCGATCGCTCTGAGACCTACGCGATTGTCGCCCGGGTCCTGAATTCATGGAATGGAAAGGTAGTCATGATCGTCGGCGGCGTCGGGTATTCAGGAACACATGCTGCAGCTGACTACATCACCGACCCTCAGTCCATCTGGAAGCTAATAAAGTCTCTTCCCAAGGGCTGGGAAAACAAGAGCGTTGAGGTTGTCCTGCATACCAGCGTCAAGAATCAGGTTCCGAGCGCTCCGGACGTCGTCGCAACTTATTGCTGGTAAGGTGGCCTCCCCCCCATGGGGAGCGTTCGATTCGACCACCGAGATTTAGGGTTGTTATTTTGGCGATTCCTTCAGAATCTCCTCCACTGTGGATTTGGGGACGGGCAGGTGATCCTCATTCTCTTTCAGCCACTGGTGATAGTCCGCCTCGATCTCCGGGCTCCAGCGCGCATCGATCTGACCTGCGGTGTACTTCTTTTGCTGCAACCGCAGGTGTCCGAATGTGTCCTCGACCCGCGTGCGCTCGGAGGCCTCGACCACTTGCTCTGCAAGTTGAGGTGGGATGAACAGCACCCCTCCATTGCGGCCAAGGATCACGTCGCCCGGCATCACCAGTGCGTGTCCAATGCGCGTTGGTCCGTTGATACTGACCATCGTGGAATTGAGACGCGCTCCACTGGCGAGCGTCCCGAAGTGGTGGGAGGGATCGTAGTATCGTACAAACGACGTGAAGTTGGGCAATTCGTTCAGGCCGTTGATATCGCGGACCGCTCCGTCGTAGACAATGCCGTTCCCGGATCTCGCATAGATCGCATTGCCCACGTTGTCGCCGATCGAGGGCCCATCCTGTTTCAGTCCAAAATGGTCGGCGACATACACGTCCCGCGGCTGCAGCATGTCAACCGGCCACGCATTGGTCGCGCCCTTGCGGTTGTCTTTTACCCCCTGCTCTTCGATCACCTTCTGAACGTCGGGCCGCCCTGGCATCCAGACGGCGGTCAGCGCCCGTCCTACAAGGATCTGGTCGGGATGTATGGAGTACCAGCCATCCTCGTATTGGTGATTGAAGCCCGCTGAGCGCAATGTTGCCCAAGCCTCTTCCAGCGTGACCTTCTTCATCCGATCCAGGATGTCGTCGGGCACCTTCGGCCGGCCGTCAGGAAATCTCTCGCCATGCCAGTCGGGGGTGTACTTAATCACGTCTTCTGCGGTGAAGAACTCCTGCTGCGCTGCAAGGCGCGGTGCGAGTACCAGGAAAGCGGCCCCGGCGAGTACACCTGCGACGATTCTTTGCATCTGCTCAATCCTCATGGTGCGTCTCTCTTTACGGCCTACTTCTCGGGTTCGAACCAGGGGGTTCCGGGAATCTGGGCCTTCCTGGCCACGTCCTCATCCATCTCCAGGCCCAGGCCCGGTTTGTCGGTAGGAGTGACATAACCGTTCACGATGATCTCCCCCTCTTTGACAAAGGTTTTCCATAGGTCGAGATGATTGATCCAATGCCATTCGCAAGCCAGGAAGTTAGGAAACGTGGTACAGGCATGCGCAGTCGCCATGACGCCAATGGGCGAAACCACGCAATGCGGCGCAACCGGAATATAAAAGGTCTGTGCCAGGTTCGCCACCTTCCTGGCTTCGGCGATCCCTCCGACTTTCTGAAAGTCGGGTTGGATGATGTCCACTGCCTCTTTCTGGAGCAGCTCTCGATAACCCCAGCGCATGTAGAGATTTTCGCCGCAGGCAATCGGTGTAGACGTCGAATGGCGAATGTCCGCCATCGCGTCGATGTCTTCCGGTGGAACCGGCTCCTCGAGCCACATCAGCCGGAATGGTTCCAATGCTTTCGCAACCTTCTTTCCCGTAGGGGCGTCGTACCGGCCGTGCATGTCGCAGGCCAGATCCATGTTCGCGGGAATCGACTCGTGCACATGCGACACCCATTTCACCATGCGATCGATTTCGCCGTTGCTCGCCGTCCAATTCACCGCATCCAAGCGCGCCGGATCACGTGCGTCATCCAGATCGATCTTCATCGCCGTAAAGCCCTGGTTTTTGATCCAAGGGAGCTTGCGGTCCGATTCCTCCCCGATGGGAACATCCATATCGGAGTCGCAATAGATGCGAACCTTATCGCGAAACTTCCCCCCCATCAGTTGGTACACCGGAAGGCCCAGCGCTTTGCCGGCCAGATCCCACAGAGCGATTTCCAGGCCTGACAGCGCAGTGATGTATTGTCCGCCCTGCGCGCCGGAGAAGAGGCCAGCGGTACGAATCCGCTCCCAGATAGCCTCCACGTTCAATGGATCGCGCCCGATCAGTTGCCGCCGCCAGCCCCGGATCAGTGACGCCGCCCCGACGGCGGCATCGGTAGCCTCTCCCTGGCCGTAGATGTCCTGATCGGTATACACCCGGACATGGGTTTGTGGACCGTGCACCAGGACTTGCGCGGTGCGCACATCGGTGATCTTCAGCTTCGGTCTCTGCTGCGGGCTACTATTGCTTTCGATCGCTCTCGCCAGGGCAGGAAACGAGAATGCAGAGAGCGATCCCAGTGCTTGAAGGGCAGCGCCCTTCAGTATGGATCTTCTTGAGAATTGAGTCATAACCCCCTGAGCCGTTCCTCAGCCAATGCTGAGCAAGTGTTAACAAGCAAGCGTTTGCCCATTGCGACCCTACACATCGATCGGGACGAGGCGAGAACAATCAAGGTGGCGAAGCTTACAAAATCGATTTCAGCTTTGTCAATGGTTTGGCTTCACTTTCCCGAAGTTCTTTCTTTTGGGCTGGTGGGGTGCGGTAACGGATGAACGTTTGCGGCTATTTGCGCGGGTGCCTAAAAGCAGTGAGAATAGTTGCGAGCAAAGGGCGAGAGCGACAAGGGGGAGGCAGACCACTTTCGCTGTAAGCAAATTGTTCAAATTCTGAAGTCCACGGGCGCGTCGACTGAGCGAAGGTCAAGCCCCAAGCTCGACGCGCTCAACCCGCTGCAGTACGCGCTTAAGAAGCGCATCGAAACCAATTTTGATCCGTGCATACTCCTCTTCCGATAACTCGCCTGCAAGCTTTTCACTCTCGATGGCAAAGATCTCGTCCTTGAGCAAGTTCAGCAAGGCCGCCTCGTTCGGCTCACCTGACGGAGTGGCCGTGCGCGACACAGGCAGAGGAGCGGCCGCGCGAGCAAATGCCGGGATGGGATTCGGTGCTGCTGCAGGCGGTGGATCGGTCACTATGCCCGCCTCAACCGCTTCTCTCTTGCGCAAAAAGAAGGCGGACACCGCAATAAGCGTGATGGTGAGAAACGATAGAATCCACCATTTGTATTTCGTGAGCGGATCGGGCGTGTTGATTGGCTCACCGATGCCGCCGCCAGGCCTGCCCGCCGAATCGCTTGGGGCGTCGGCTCCCCCCATCCCCATCGGTTGACCCATCGCAGGTCCTTGCGCCTGATGAGGCATCTGCCCTTCGCCTGACAGGGTGAACTCGATCGCCTGGCCCGGATGGACATTCTTGGCTACGTAGCTCTGAACCTTCGGATCCTCCTGCACAGACTGAAAGCTCGCTCCCCGTGCACCTTTGAACTCGATACCCTGGGGTAGATAGACGACGACATTGTCGGCTGGCATCTGAGGATGCGGAGTGAGGGTGTACTTGCCGTTGTAGGAGAGATGGTACTGTACCTCGAACAGCGTTTCCTTCTCACCCCGGTTGGGCTGAATGGGAATGTTGAAGGTGTAGTGACCCGGCGCGCCGAGCGAAACGAGGCGTGTGTTGGTCGGGAGCCCGGCGGGGCGCGTCGCCGATGCGCTGTCGATCTCCGCTCCCGCAGGAATCGCGATCTCGAACGTCTTGTCGCTGAACTGAGCGCGGGGAGGCAGGCTCGTATTGCGTACCAAGTAGCGCTCGTGAACGCGCAGCATGCCGCCGGCTGCTTCGACAAGAAACATGTCGGCGTCGATTGCGACCCCATCGACCTTCGGGGCAATGTCGTAAACCGTCACGTCGCCCGACGCCCCGCCTTGCGGCGCGGCGATGAAGTAGGTTGCACCCTGATGGTTGACGCGAATCAAGTATGGTCCCATTCCCGGCGAGTCAATCGAGTATTGTCCCTGCGCATTCGTTGTGGCGCTTGCTGCTTCGGACATGCCGGCGCCGACATCGATCAGGACGACGGAGTCCCCCGCAGACGGCTTGTTGGTGGTCTTGTTCGTTACAGTCCCAGTAATAGAAGCTGCCTGGGCCGACGCGACGAGAGCAAGCAGGGCAAGAACGGTCGCGCAGTGGGGAAGAGGGGAAGTTCTCATGGTCGTCTACAACTCCGCGTGCTGGGTTGTGGGTTTGTCTGCAGTACTGGTTGTTCCAAATGCTACTCCTGCCGACTTCAGGAAGTCCGATGGTGGCGTGCCGCCGGCAAAGACCCACACAAAATCATTGGGCAGCTCGCGCATCTGACCGCTGGTCTCGAGAAAGACGCTGCCTTCGCGAAACTCGACCGGGTTGGAGCTGAACAGGACCTCGATTTTGCGCGAGTCAACGTGCTCGGCAATGCGCTTCGCATTGCGATCTTTGAGCCTGCTGAATTCGCCGCGACGATACGAGAGAGTCACCTTGTTTCCTGGCTGGCGCGCGAGGCCCATCGCGGCTTCAACGGCACTGTCACCGCCACCGACGATCAGGATGTTCTTGTCGGTGTAGTGATCGGCTTCGATCAAACGGTAGAGCACATGCGGAAGTTCCTCCCCCTTGACACCAAGCTTGCGCGGCGTACCCGATCTACCTAGAGCGAGCACCACCGCGCGCGCAACATACTCTCCCCGCGCCGTGCGTACGCGAAACAGACCGTCGGCCCCGCGTGAGACGGCGTCAACGCCTTCACCCGTGCGAATGTTCAGGTCCGTTCTCTGCATGACCTTTTCCCAGAAGGCCAGCAGGTCTTCCTTTGACAAGGTTGTCTTAGCGAAGCGACCGTGAAGGGGAAATTCCACCGGGCTCGTCATCACCAACTTTTGGCGAGGGTATTTCGAGACAGTCCCACCGACGGTTTCGCGCTCTAGCGTTAGAACTTTGAGTCCGCGCTCGGCCCCGCGCAATGAAGCGCTGATGCCGGCAGGCCCGGCTCCGACAATGACGACATCGAAGGTGCTGTCTCCTCCGGCAACCGATTCTGGAACCCCAAGACGCTGCGCAATCTCGTCCATGCAATCTCGGCCCTGGTTGACGGCGTTCTTGATCAGCGCAAGACCGCCCAGCTCGCCGACGATGAACAGATTCGGCACGTTCGTTTCGTAGTGCTCGCTGAGAACGGGCAAGTCTGCGCCCGCGCTGGGCTTGGCCATCACCATTTCGATCGCGCCGACGGGGCACTCCTCGGCGCACAGCCCATGGCCGATACATTTGTGCGCGTTGACGATGGTTGCCTTTCCGTCGATGAGCGCAAGCACATCGCCCTCCGGGCAGACGGTCACACACGCTCCGCAGCCGATGCAGGAGTCGGTGAGAATGTGCGGATGCTGCGCCTTGGGCCCCTCGGAGAAGAGCGGCCCCTGCTCAGCCTTGGCACGTGCAGCAGCTTCTTTGCGCTTGTGTTGGCGCCAGTAGCGAACCAGGAAGAAACCCAGTACCGATCCGGCGATGAGCCATGTCAGCAGCGTGTCCATCGATCAGCGCATCCCCAGGCTTCCGAAGCCGAGCCCCATCACGACAGCGATATGAATGAGAGCCAGGATTGCGAAGGCATAGCTGAAGGGCCGGTGGATCACATGCCAAAGGTGAAAGACCTTCTGCGTCTGGTCGAGGAACACAACCCGCTTGGACAGTGAGGACTTTTGGCGCACCAGCCGAACGATGCTCTCAACTTCCTCGTTTCCGGTAGAGAACAGGCCGCCAAGCGACCGAAGGGCGCCACCGAAGCTACAGGCTGAGCGCCGCAGGCCCGCAATGCGTAGAGGCATGCCGATGTCGAGGACAATCATTTCGCCCACTGCACGAAGGGGTCCGATGCTTCGAATATGTTCCTTCGAAGGAACGCGCAAGGTTCGATTCAGTCGATCTGTCGAATAGACCGATTGGCTGATGAGCGCCTGGGCAAGCTCCAGTTCACTGCTTTGCAGCTCATTGAGAGACAGTTCGGCCGCAGTCAGTGAGCGCGGGATCTGCGAATACAGATAACGCCCAATGATTCCGCTGAGCGCGACCGCAAGCATGATCCAGAACGCGATCCCCGCGATTCCCTGAAATTTAAAGGAGGCATGATAGGCGATCACGATTGGAGCAGAGACGCCTGCGATGACGTGGAAGTCCATCCAGTGACGCGCCGTGCCCCAGCGGCCGAGCCAGGGAACAACCTTCCGAAGCGCGTAGAGGAAGATGATGCAGAAGAGCGCGGTGCCCAGAATCCCCAGCTTGAGGCCGATCGTTCCGCTAGGTTTCAGCAGTTCGTGCTTGTCGGAGTAGGGCCTCTGGTCGAGAGGAAGGATGTAATAACTGGCGCCATAGATTCCGATAGCCGCGAGAAAGACAAACGCCACGGCCGAGGCGAGAAAAACGCGAATGCGATGGCCCAGCTCCTTCTTCTGACTTTTGGACGAAGCTGCTTTCGTGCCTGCAATACTGGCTTGGAGCAACGACATCAGGGTTTCTCCTTTGTATCGGGCGAGAACTTGCCAGAGGCAGGAGCGATCTCAGGTTTATTGTTCTCCGCGCGAATCTTCACGTTCGAGTCCTGCTCCACATCGGTGGAGAAGGACTGATAGTGATCGAATCGATGTGTATTGCGCCAGTGTTGTTTGGGCGTGCTCACGTCGACCTCGGCCAGCGTGGGCAGAACCAAAGGCGCCGAAGCGCCTCTCAGACTGACCGGCTTGTACTCCACGTGCATATCGAGCGAGCGCAGACCGACGTCGCTCATGTCTTGCAGAAGATTGGCCTCTACTTTTACGACATTCCCCGACGCGCGGTCGAGCCAAGCAGTACCTTGCAGGTCAAGCGGGTAGGTGCGACCGCGGAGAGCAAGAGCAGCCGGGGTACGTCGCCCGGGGACGTGAGCGAAATGAATCGGAGTCGCTGGTCTTCCATCGACCACTTCATCCGGCTGAACTGTGAACTCGAATCCGTCGCGATAGTAGGGATGGAAGACCAGAAGTATCGTAGACACACCATTGGTAACCAGCAGGGGCAATTGCGATTGCTTTGCTTTGTCGGCCGCAGACTCTATGCGCGACTCGTTGAGCTGAAACTCGTCGCCGTTGCCGCTCATCATGATGAGATAGTCGAACTGCGCGCGCGCGGAGTGTTCCACATGGCCGCTCTCTGCGAGCTTCTCCTGCGTAACGGTCTCGGTGCAATGAAGATCTGCAAGCTGCGCCAGATATGCCGTAATCTGCTTCTGCGCGTGAGCAATGGGATCTTCCTGAGTTGATGCCCTTTGACTATTCACCGGGAGCGGCAGCGCCGCCAGAAGACCGCACAGGACGATTCGAGCATTAGGGAAGATTCGCATGATTCGACCTCCGATCTGCCGCCCGGTTGTTGAACCTGTAACCGAGCGTGCTTGTCCATTGGTTGTAGTTAAGTGAGCCGCCGCGCTGCGCGGTAAACATGCTCTCGACAAAGAGCCGCGCGCCGAGGTTGGTTTCGAAGAGCAGATTCGCGAAATTCGAAGCGCTGTTTGCAGCGACCGAGGAACTGTAGGCGTAGCGCCCGGCCTGCAGATTGAGGCGCAGATTGTCCAGCATATCGCGCGACACAGTGAACGTGGTGTAGGTTCCTGACGCGAAGACGCTGTCGAACTTCGCATAGCGCGCGTCGGCTTCCAGCCCGGTCTTCCATATATCGGATATGGAAGCTCCAAACATCTTGTTCATCGAATTTTTGGGATCGCTGGAATTGTTGCTGCTTCCCAGGCTGAAGTAGCCGGCGACATGATACGGAAATTGAATCCGCGCTCCTCCGTTGATGCCCTGATAGAGATACTTGTCGAGCAACCCGGTGCCCACAAGAGTCGGATCGTAGGTCGGCACATCGCGGAAGTATGTGTGGGTCAGATCGACGGCAACGCGCGGATGGACCTGCACGCGAAGCGAGACCAGGCTCTGCCCGATGCCGGTGCTCACCGCGGGTTCGGAGGGGTTCGCCGTTGGGCGATCGACCTGCATCGATTCGTAGAACGAGAAATAGCGCTTGTAAGAGAAGTTATTCTCAGTAAAAGCGAACGGCCGATTGATAACCCACCTCAGCATCTCGACACCAACCCCCGCGGTCGTTGAGTAGCGGAATGCGTCGAAGCTGCCACCGTGGATGTTGAAGAAGGTACCGCCGATTCTGCGGTCGGGGTTGTAGTTCCATGCCGATGGATCCGGTGTCGACCCAGCGAAGATACCTGCCAGCGTGTGCGATGCAAACTGATTCGCTACGTACGCTCCGTCGATCGTCTCCAGGCTGTTCGCCCATGGAATGTAGAGACGGCCAATCCCCGCAGTCCAGTGCGAGTCAGGATTGATGTAAGTAAGGCTCATCAGGTAAGTGCGATTCATCGTGTCCTGCAGCGTGGACTGCGATTGATTCGTGCTCGATCGCAGCTCGCCGCGCCAATAGCCGTTCAGATTCCAGTGGGTTCCGAAGATGCGTGTGAAGTCGGCGCGAAAGACGCCGCCGTATTGATGCGACGCCACACCCCCCTGCCCGAGCTGTTGAATGAAGCTGTAATCGAATCCAATCCGGCCGCGGATCTGGTTGACCTCGGGAAGCGGCGGCCGCGGGATCGTGTTACGCACCTCTTCGTCGAGGGGATCGCCTTCCGTAAAGCTGATCACCATCGGATACTGCCGCGTGTTGCCGAGGGCGTTTTTCTCCACGAGCTTTTCGACCTCGGCCTCGGGAAGAGAAACGACGTCGCCCGGCGCAAGATCGCGCGACGAAGTATTCACCTCACAGACTGCTGACAGGGACGCGACGGAAACCACAGTGAGTTTGGCCACGAGGCCCGGCTCGATCGCCTTATTGGCGGAATCGTCGGGTGGCTTGGTAGGGTCCTGCTTCAGCACAAGCTTGGTGCCTTCGGCCAAGCCTGCGTCACGTCCTGCATCGATGTAGACATCGGTTCCATTCACATAGCGGATGTGAAAGTCCGCGCGTGCAGCGGGTGCCGCGGCAGCATTATCGGTGGTTGTGACGGGGGGCGGATCCTGGGCAAAGCTCCGCCCCATACACAGGAAAGTGAGAAGCAGAAGAGTCCACCAGCGCATGCCCACTTATCCTCCGCTTCCGTTTTTGTGGCAGGCGTAGCAGTTCACGCTGTTGTACACATAACCCGATACGCCCGAGTGCTTCGGATTTGTCGCTGCGGCGGTGTGACAACCAGTGCACTGGAACACCGAATAATCGTTCGAATTGGTATGGCACGCGGTACACACGCCGTTGGCGTTGCCGTGATTCAGGGGGAAGAAGGTGTGGTACTGCGCAGGAAGCGTCGCTGGAACCCACGCGGTTGTGGTGTGGCAGGTAGTGCAGGTCGTCGGCCAACCAGCTGTCACGTGGTTCGGATTCGTGGTTCCGGTGAAATCCGCCTGATGGCAGGAATAGCAGGCCGTCGGCGTCCCCGCGAACACATTATTGATATGGCACTTGATGCAGTCCACGCTGACATGCGCGCCGGTGAGCGGGAACGGGGTGTTGTTGTGATTAAACGTCGCGCCGGTCCACGCCGTCGTGGTGTGGCACGTATTGCAGGTTGACGGGAAACCCGCCGCCGCATGATTCGGATCGGTTGTGCCGTTCCAGTCCGCCTGGTGACACCCATAGCACGCAGTCGGCAGGGTCGTGTAGTTGTTGTTCGTATGGCACGCCGTGCAGGCCACAGTCGTGTGCGCGCCCGTCAGCGGGAACCCTGTGTTGTTGTGGTTGAACGACGAGGGGCTCCAGCCGCTTGTCGTATGGCAGATCGAGCAGTCCGTCGGGAATCCCGACGCGACGTGATTCGGATTCGTCGTCCCGTTGTAGTCGGCCTGATGGCACGAGTAACAGGCCGTTGGTGTGTTGCTGTAGTTATTGTTCGCGTGGCACTGGGTGCAGGTCAACGTCGCATGCACGCCCGTCAGCGGATAGTTCGCGTACTGCGCATGGTTGAAGTTGACGCTGGTCCAGTTCGTCGTGGTGTGGCACGTATCGCATGTGGTGGGGAAACCTGCCGCGGCGTGGTTTGGATTCGTCGTGCCGTTCCAATCGGTCTGGTGGCACCCGAAGCACGTCGTCGGCAGGGTCGTGTAGTTGTTATTCGTGTGGCATTGGGCGCACGCGACCGTCGCATGCGCGCCGGTCAGTGGAAATACCGACGCGTGATTAAAGCTCGACGGATTCCAGCCGCTGGTCGTGTGGCACAGCGAACAATCTGTCGGGAATCCCGCGGCAGCGTGATTGGGATTGGTGGTTCCCGTAAAGTCCGCTTGGTGGCACGAGTAGCAGGCCGTCGGCGTGTTCGTATAGTTGTTGTTCGTGTGGCACTGCGCGCACGTCAACGTCGCGTGCATCCCCGTTAGCGGGTAGTTGGCAAACTGAGCGTGATTGAAATTGACAGTCGTCCAACTGGTTGTGCTGTGGCACGTGTCGCAGGTCGTCGGAAATGCGGCGGCAGTGTGATTTGGATTTGTCGTGCCCGTCCAATCCGCCTTGTGGCAGCCATAGCAGTTCGTCGGCAGCGTTGTGTAGTTGTTATTGGTGTGGCACTGCGCGCACGGCACCGTCGCGTGGGCGCCGGTCAGTGGAAACACCGAAGTGTGGTTGAAGGTTGACGGGCTCCATGCAGTGGTCGTGTGGCAGAGCGAACAATCCGTCGGGAATCCCGCCGCAGCGTGGTTCGGATTAGAGGTTCCGTTAAAGTCTGTTTGGTGGCACGCGTAGCAGGCCGCCGGCGTCCCCGCATACACGTTATTGATGTGGCATGCCGTGCAGGGCAGCGTCGCGTGGGCGCCCGTGAGCGCGTAGCCTGTGTACTTCAGGTGGTCGAACTTCGCATTGAACCACGTATCGACGGTGTGGCAGCTCTCACAGGTCGTCGGGAATCCCGCCGCCACGTGATTCAGCACCGGGGTTTGAAAATCCCTTTGGTGGCACGAGTAGCAGGACGTCGATAGACCCGTGAATTGCCCCGCGGCCGCGTTTTTGTGGCAATCGTCGCACTGCAGCATCGCGTGAGCACCGATCAGCGGAAAGCGATTCTGGTGATCGCGGATCTGTTTCAGCGAAACCTGCCAGCCCTTCACTGTGTGGCAGCTTTCGCAGTTGGCTCCAAATTGCCGCCGATGAATGTCCGCGTGGCAATCCGCGCAATTGCTGCCTACCTTCTTGAAGATCAAACTCACGTGGCACTTCGTGCACGCGACCTTGGCGTGCATGCCGCGCAGCGGGTAGCCGGTCTGATCGTGATTGAACTCAGGGTTCGAGCGGATCGGCTTCCAACTGGTGTAGGTGTGACACTCCTGGCAGGGAATCGACAGCGCCCCATGCGGATTGGTGACCTTCGCCTGCGGTCCTCCGACACTAGGCCGCGCGCTGTCTGCCGGCTGCTGCGGCGCAGCGCCCGCCAGCAGCGGGACGAGTCCAGCGATCAAAGGGATGAGCCAGCGTGCGCGCTCCATCGTACTCTCCGCATTTCCTACACCGATCACAGGAGAATCACGCACACGCGCGCCACAACGCGCCGCCGTCATTCCGTACAGAGCTTTCCGGCTCTGCTGAAGCGGCGAGGTCGACTCGCGCATTCGGTTCCTGGGCCCGGGAAATTCAGATTCGCAGATGCTGGTTTAAGCCGGAGACTTATATGCGCGGCCTTCTAAGCACGGAGCTGGCTTCAACGAAATGGCGCGGGCTTTCCTCTAACGGGCAGAGAGTCCGGAAATTTGTTTTTGGCAACGAATTGTCAAAATGAAGCAGCTGCTAAATCGACGAAGAACGGGGAAGATAGTGAGCCAATAGACAATGCCTAAGTCGCAATCAGATTACAACGAGCACATACAAGAACGCATCAAAAACAATCGCGACAGCAGTCACGATGGGTGCTTCTAAGATGAACTTTTAGTCATCTTGGGGATCGTCGTGCCGTGACAGTCGTCGCAGGCTTTCGGTGTCGGCTTATAGAAGAGCACCAGGCTGCCGTTCACCGGTTTCTTCAGCGTGTGGCATGCCGAACAAGCGACGTCTTCGTGTCCTCCTTTCAGCGGGAATCCGGTCTTGTCATGATCGAAGAGCGAAGGCTCCCATTTGTTGCCGTTGTGGCATCCTGCGCAATCGTTGGCTCGCCCACCGAACTGGTCGGCGTGCGGGTTTTGATGACAATCGCCGCAATTGACGGGGGTTTTCGTAAAATCTACGTGCCGCATTGTCAGTTCCATCGCAGGCGGCTTGTGGCAGTCGATGCAGGCCGCCGCGCGATGCGACCCCAACAGCGGGAAGTTTGTCTGTGCGTGATCGAACCGGGTCAGATCTTTCCACTCACGCGTCGAGTGGCAAGCTTGGCAAGCGAGGCGTTTACCGGCTGCATCGCGCACATTCATTCGCTGCGCGAATTGCCCTTGATGCACATCCTCGTGGCAGGTCGTGCAATCGAGGCGTGCGAAGTGGTAGGGCGTTACTTTTGTACCGGTCATCGGTTTGTGGCACTCATTGCAGGCCACCGCAGCATGGCCCCCGACAAGGGGGAAACTCGACTTCTGGTGCTTGGCCAACGTGTAACTGGTCGATTTGAAGGTTGCCCCCGTGTGGCACTGCTCGCAACGATTGCCCCACGGCGCGCCGGCAAACTGCCCTTGATGTTCATCGGCGTGACAGTCTACGCACTGCGCGAACTTGATCTTGAATTTTGTGTCGTTGCCTGCGGGCACGTGGCACGCAGCGCACTTCACACTGGCGTGGGGAAAGATCAGCGGGAACCCCGTCTTGGCATGGTCCGCGACGGAGAAGGTGGACGGACTCCATCCCTCCACCGCGTGACAACTCTCGCACTTCCCGCCATCGGCGCGATGCGCAAACTGGCCGCCATGTGGGTCGGGTTTGTGGCAATCCGCACACACGTCGTGCGCTATCGGAGCCTTGAAGTCCGCGCTCTGGTGACAACTCTCGCAGGGAACCTCGAGATGTTTGCCAACGAGGGGATAGCTCGTCTTCGAGTGATCGAACGTCGTTGTAAAGCTCGATTTCTTCCACGTGAACGTCGTGTGGCAGGAGTCGCATCCCTGCTTGAATTCGCCCTTGTGTGGATCGTGATGGCAGTCGGAGCAGGTGGCGAAGGGCAGTCCTGCATAGCGAATCTGCCCGTCTGCGCCCGCCGTGTGGCAGCTCGAGCACAACACATATCGATGCTCGCCGGTGAGCGGATAGCGCGTCTTCGAATGATCGAACGTCTCGCGGTTGAGGCGCGCAGACTTCCAATCCGTCGTGTTGTGACACTGCGCGCAGTTCGATCCGAAGCGGCCCTGGTGCTTGTCCTCGTGGCAGGTGCCGCACCCCGGCGTCAAGCCCATCCACGTGTGATTCAGCTCCTTGCCGGGCAGCAGTGCCCGCTGCGCCGGGGCAATGTGTTGCGCTCGATGGCAGGCACGACAGCTCACTTCCACGTGCTTGCCATCCAGAACGTATCCGGTCTTTGCGTGATCGAAACCCGATGGCGTCGGATTCCAATGGATCATGTTGAAGTCCACGCCATTGTGGTCCGAGTGGCACTTCACGCAGGCCGACCCCGGAGGACCCGAACGCGGAAATGTCGCGTGCAGTCCCTTGTTCTGCTGGATCTCCGCAGCAATCTCGCGATGGCACTCCAGGCACTTGAACGACGGCGCCCGCGTAGAAACCTCGTGGCACTTGATGCAGTTCGTGTCTCCGTTCAGGCTCTGGTGAGCCCTGGCCAACGGGCCCGGAGATATCTGCGCGCAGACATTTGCACCCAGCACTCCGGCGGCCAGCAGAAACAAGCCCGCGCGAAGAGCGGTGCGCCGTAGTCGTGATCGGCGCAGCAATGCCACCTTCCCGGACAACTGCATCGCGTGCCTGCTCATCGAACCAATTCTTGCCAGCATATTCGTGCGTGTGGGACGGGGAAGTCCCTGAATCTCAACTCAGGTTTGCAGCGGGTCGAGCCGGCTGCAGCGAGCCAAAGCAAGATGGGGAAAGCGAAGCAGGCATCAAAGAGCAGGGACGGGGCCGATATCCTGGGTGAGCGGTGAAAAGAGCGTGCCTTCGTGGAGTATGCCAGTTGCCTTGGGGCTCTGGCTAGTCACCACTGTATCCTCTCGGTACTTCTGTGTGGTGTCGTGATTAGGAGTTATAGTTCGGAATCAAGCAATGATGAACAAAGTGTCATCTTGTGGGGGCTGAGCCTCTGATCACCGGGGGCTCAGCGAGAACTGCTCTCAGCCGCTACTTCGGGCTGAAAGCGGGGGTTTGAGAGCGGTCAAATATACCATCCGATCTGTTTCAGATAGCTCAGAACTCAGCACCATCGGTCGGACAAAAGCCTCAAATAGTTGGCGCTCTTCGGCCGTGAATCTCTCGCACAGGATCATCCGTAGCGTGGGTGCAAGGGGATGAGGCGAAGAATCAATAAACACCTCCCAGGACTTGCGGTAGGAGTTAGTTATGCTGATGTGTAATTCCAGATGCAGTTCCCTGAATCCGATTGTTTGAGCCCATTGGAGCAGATCTCGCTCCGAGTAGTTGGCGATAGGGCTGCGCTGTATGCCTTCGTATGTATCTGGATACTGCGCCGAACGCCAGCGGTGCAAAAAAGGCAAAATCGATTTCTTAGGATCCCACTCACCGCTCGACAGCCGTGTCTTCATTGAAGCGGTAGCCAAAGCGTCATCACGAAAGACTGGCTCAGCGATGGAGAGCCGTCCCCCAGGTTTGAGGATCCGGAAGCACTCACGAAGTGCGGCGTTCTTGTCGGCGACGTAAGCCAGGGAGGAACGCGTTGTGACCGTGTCAACTGAGTCGTCGTTCAGCCCGCTGAGGCATTCTGCGGAAGACATGAGAAATGTGCACTGCTGCCTAACGCCTCGAGAAGTGGCCGACTGCTCGGCGAACTTGAGAAGGGGGAGCGAAATGTCCACCATGACGACCTTCAGCGATGCGCCGATGCGGTCGATGGCGCGAAAACCCACGAGCCCATCGCCCGCGCCCAGATCGACGAGGGTCATTCCCTGTTTAAGCGCAGCTCCGTCTAGAACACGATCCGCATACTTCGCGACATCCGCCTGAACTTCTTGGCCATAGTCATTGTCGTCCGCATGCCGCTGATGCATGAGCCAGTCAAACCAGAGGTCGGATGTTGCGGAATCTGAAGGCAGGTCCATTATCTTTTTCTTTCTTGACTCTGTACCCTTTGCTCCCTCAAAACAGCACGTCGAAGTCGAGCAGGAAATGGCGGCCGTAATTTCCGAAGAAAGTTCCGTATTGGGGATCGGCGACGTTGCTGTGGACCTGGAGGGGATTGAGATGGTTGGTAAGGTCCAATCCACTTACTGACAGGCGGGCGGCATGCTTCGACCCCACATTGAAGTCCTTGGATACTCTTGCGTCGGCTGTGAAGTATCGGGGAAACCGAGGCTGCGCATAGGAGGAGAAGTCAACATGGTCCTGGAGCGAGTCGGTGGGCTGATAAGGAAATCCATTGCGCAGTTCGATCCTGGGAGAAATGCGCATCCTCCACGGAAGCGTAGAGTTTCCCCACAACAGGAAGCGGTTCGGAATCTCGCCGGGATTGCTGGCCGTGATGCGCGACTGCACGACCGGAAAAGGGAGGTCTCCAAGATAGGAAGCTGCGTTCGTTTGATCCCCATTTGCGATCTGCCGCACGTACGAGAGGAAGAACCGACGCGACTCGCTCGACCCGAGCCCGGCGGTGAAGTCGAATTGGCGCAGGATTCCCTGGCCTGAATTCCCGAGGACCAGCGCACTCCAGGCAGCGGTGATTTCCGGCTCGAGGGTGATCTGGTTGCGTAGATCGCTGTGCAGATAGCGCGCGCGCATGGTGAATCCGGAACCGACTTTGCGCTGTCCTTCGACGTTCCAGGCAATGCTGTACGGCGCGAAGTTTCCGCTAATCTGTCTTTGCGAAATGAACGGAAATTCCGATTCCGCTTCGGTAGCGGTGAGATTGAGGTAGGTCCGCGGGCCGTCTGTAATATGCCCATTGCCGTCGTACGTTGTCATTACCTGCTTCGGATAGGTGGCGAAAGCATATGCGTCAAGCGGCACCTCGTTGTAGAAGACTCCAATTCCGCCGCGAATCACTGTGGGTCCGGCGCTTGGTGGTGTCCATGAAAATCCCGTGCGCGGAGCGAAGCGCTTTGTGGATGTGAGAGTCTGCGCTTCAGCGCGCATTCCGAAATCGACTGCAAGTCGATCACCGATGAGCCAGTGGTCCTGCGCGTAGAGGGCGGGTTCCAGGTCGGCGAGGTCGAACGATCCGGTCTCGGTGAAATCGATCTTGCGGAGGAGGTGTCCCGAGGCATCCTGAATCTGGGTCGTCGTTCCTGAAAAAGCTCCGTCGTCCTCGGCATGAGCGACCACGGAACCCACCTGCACGAAATGTTTTCCATGCCATTTCATCGGGCCGGAATTCAACGTCTCGAGCCATTGATAGCGTGTCGCTTGACGGCTTCCGCGCCCGAAATAGCTCCCCGAGTTTCCAATGGGCGACAGCACCATTTCACCCTGGGTCTGCGGTTCCACATTAGTTGCATCGCGAGTCCCCGAAAACGTGCTTGTCAAGAGTGAATTTCCAATTGCCCACCGATGAAAGATCGTGCCGGTATCTTCCTGATAGTCCGCATTCGGCGTCACTGGCTCCGGATCGAAGTAATTCAGATTTACATACTGCAGATTGTGAGGCGCGAAATGTAGGGTCGCTGTGATGGTTTGCTTCGTCGACACGACACCATCGAATTGCGTGAATGAGTTGAAGGCGTCGCTCCGGATCTGATTCGTTGGAAAGGGTAATGTCCGCACCTCGGCCTTATTGGTCAAATACTCGGAACCTTCCAGCAGGTAAACGCGATGGGCTACGAGCGGACCTCCAAAGTCCACGCGTGGGGTCGCACTCCTGAGGCCCTCCAGATGCCCGCTCCGAATGCGAAATTCAGGCAGAGGATCGTTGAGATTGAAGTTCCATTTGTCTCCACCTCTGCGAGTTTCGGCGCTGACCACTCCAGACGTAAAACTGCCGTACTGAGCGAGGTAGGGGGACAGCGAAACCTTCACTATGTCCACACTGTCGACAGGGATGCTCAGGCCAAAATTGCCTGTCGCCGGGTCTGTCACATTCACTGAATTGATCAAGAGTATGCTGTGGGCTTCGTCCGTTCCCTCGATGGTGATCCGGCCATCCGGCGTTCGTGCGACACCTGGTACCAGTGGCAGCGAATCGGCAAGCGTAGATGGTCGCAGCGGGCTTAATTTTGCTTCCGCGACATTCAGTTCGGATTGACTGCTCTGCGCCTCGGCAAGAGGCGATGCGTTGCCGGCATGGACAGTAACGGCTTGCGTATCCTCTACTGTCTTGCTGAGTGCAAACTGAAGGACGGATGCTTGAGCAACGTCTTGGGAAGTAAGCGTGACGGACGCGGGCATATAACCGGTCAGGGACAATCGGATGTCGCAACTGATGCTGCGGCGGCAGAGAATGGTCGCGTCCCCATCCTTGCCAGTAATCATTGTCGCCGTTGGAAAGCCCGCTTGGCTGATCCGAACGTCAACTCCGTTTAACGGCGCTCCGTTGTCATCCAGCACGACAATGCGAATACTCGCGCTGGACAAACTCTGCGCATCCAAACGGGTCCACGCGAAGAGCAAGCAGGATAAGGATACGCACCATCCCGCGGCCCCTCTGTAGAGCAATCCCGATCTGCGATTCCAAAGCCTACCCATACTTGCACACTTTCGGGTTGGGAAGGGGGAAGTGTGCCGCGCTGCAAACAGCGTGCAACTCCCTTGCAGCCAGAGACGAAAGTCAACTCATGAAGTTATCTTACGATTGCCTGAATCAATCGCGGCTGTCGCTTTCAATGACAAATTCGTCATCTCGAGGCCGCTGACGAGCGTCTCCGAAAGGGACGCCGATAAGGGTTTGCTACGGAATAACGGTGACACTTCCGGAATGCAGAAACACCAATACCGCTCCTTGTCCATCCTGACCTGAACGGGCTTCCCCAGCCCTGACCGCTCACCGTCAGCTTGAAGTCGCCGGGAGGCAAGCAGGTGAATGTGAATTCACCATTGCTGCCCGATTGCTCGCTGCGAGTTTTGAACCGCATTTATCCAAGTTTTGTACAGCAGTAACCACGCCATAACCTGGGACTCCTAAAACTGCTTTGGTAATTGACTTAGCCGGCTCCCCCTCCTCGGGCCAACAGGCTGCGGAAAAAGTCAAGGGTTCCGAGGAGAGTTGTGAAATACATCCCTCTGCGGCTAAAGCCGGCGTCAATCGAATCGACTTATCG
This sequence comes from uncultured Acidobacteriaceae bacterium, assembly GCA_963810545.1. GTDB lineage: Bacteria > Acidobacteriota > Terriglobia > Terriglobales > Acidobacteriaceae > Telmatobacter. Next base: position 687,177 of record CAWENE010000001.1, on the reverse strand, counting down.
GCACGAGTAAACTCGTGCCCTTTCAAAAGCGCTCTTGGGACGAGTTTTTCCGCAGCCTGCTAAGTCTCATTCGACAGAAAGAGGTAATCCCCATGAAAGACTGCGTAGCAGTCTTCTGCCTTCTTGCCGCAGGCGCCGTTAGCCCTGTGTCGGCGCAAGAGGGCTCCGTGCCGAAAGGTGTTCCCCGGCTCGACCACGTCTTCGTCATCATGATGGAGAATCACGCCTACAAACAGGTTGTTGGAAATTCCAACATGCCATTCAGCAACAAATACGCCAATTCGGTGAATTCGGCGCGGAACTACTTCGCGGTTGGACATCCGAGCTTGACCAACTACCTGGAGATCGTCGGCGGCTCCAACTTCGGCATTCGCGATGACAATTCGCCAGACTGGCACGACTCCACCTGCGCACCCAACATCAGCGGCGGCACGGTCTCGCTGGAGAGCACAACAACAGCAATCTGCCCGATCTATGGAAGCGGCACGGATGCAGCTACGCCGGTGATTGACTACTCGAATGAAACGTCAGGACCTCCGGGGGATATCGATATTGATGGCAAGATGCGGGGTTGGCGCCACAAACTCACCCGCTCGATTTTGAATCGAGGCAACCGGCAGACCGGCGTTCTTCGCATAGGCCAGTTCAGCATAGCCAATCGCTCCGACACTTCCTTTCACTGCGTTGAGAACGGCATTGGTCCCGTTGCTGCCGACACCGGCGGGCCAGTTGACCGTGAGGCCCTGGCCGTACTTTGTCTTCCAGGCTGGGCTCACCTTGCTCAAATAGTTCGTGAAGATGGTTGTCGTTCCGCCCTAGACGCATCTGAATCATAGGGCCTCGATTGGCGTACCTGAAGAGGTCAGAGATGGTGCTCGACCGCCGCGACGGATATCGTGTCTTCTATCGCCTTGCCAACGTCAAGAGGTCTGAGAAGAAACGTCTCTTCGAATTCTTACGCCGGATTTTCGAAGGCGAAACCCAATTGAATCGGGATACCCAGCGATTGAAAGAAGCCATCGCCAGTGGCTCCTGCACTCTGAGCGAGTGGAAGCCGTTTTCGGCTATAGAGAGAAGCAGAAATCACAAAGCCGCCGTCTGAAGAGATCCGTTGGCTCTTGCCCGCATCGATTAGCGCAGCCTGCGGAGGCTCGATCGTGGCCTAGGGAGCGTCCTCCACCGGATGTACTGAAAAAGCTCGGCCGTCCGCAGCAAAGAATCGCTTGCGCATCCAGAATGCGACGTTAACGAGCCCGATCAACGCAGGCACTTCGATCAATGGCCCTACGACCCCAACGAAGGCCTCGCCCGAGTTCAATCCGAAGACAGCGACAGCGACGGCGATCGCCAGCTCGAAGTTGTTTCCCGCGGCTGTAAACGAAAGAGTGGCCGACTGCGCATAGTCGGCACCCAGCCGCTTGCCCATCCAGAAGCTGACCAAGAACATGATGAGAAAGTAGATGACCAACGGGATGGCAATGCGAATCACGTCGAGCGGCAGTCGCACGATAAGATCGCCCTTGAGCGAAAACATCACCAGAATCGTGAAGAGCAGGGCAACCAGGGTGAGCGGGCTGATTTTGGGGATGAAGCGCGTGCGATACCACTCCTCGCTCTTGATCCGAATAAGCGTGAAGCGAGTGATCAGCCCTGAGATAAACGGAATACCAAGATAGATTCCGACGCTCTTCGCAATTTGGGCGATGCCGACTTGCACAACACTTCCCTGAAGGCCAAACCATCTGGGAAACACCGTGATGAAGGCCCACGCGTAGAGACTGTAGAAGAGAACCTGAAAGACACTGTTGATGGCGACGAGCCCAGCAGCGTAGTCGGTATCCCCGTTCGCCAACTCATTCCACACCAGGACCATGGCGATGCAGCGTGCAATACCGATCAGGATGAGTCCGCGCATGTAGGCAGGTTCGTCCCGCAGGAACACGATAGCCAGTAAGAACATCAACGCAGGGCCAATGAGCCAGTTCTGCACCAATGAGAGGCCGAGAACTCTCTTGTTGCGGAAGACTTCACTGAGCTTTTCGTATCGTACTTTCGCCAGCGGCGGAAACATCATGACGATGAGCCCGATGGCGATCGGGATATTCGTTGTCCCGGATTGGAAGCGATTGGCGAAAACGGCAGAGCCCGGGATGAAGTGCCCGAGTGCTACTCCAATCGCCATGGCGAGAAAAATCCAGAGAGTGAGAAAACGGTCAAGGAAGGAAAGCTTCTTCCTCTGCAACGGAGCGCATATCCGACCCTGAGTGAATGTTCTGCTGGACATCGTCATCTGGCCTCAAGTGGGGTGGAACAATCGACCGGAACCGGTAGAGGCGCCCCCTGAAGTGCGGCAAATTTCGCCGGGCTGCAGCAAGCCTTCGAAAGACGCATCCGGTCCGCCTGCATCGTCCGGTCCTCTTTCAACCACGCCAGCGTCTGACGCAATACCTGGGCGGCTCCAATATTCGGGGGCATGGCAATGCGGTAGTGCATCCACTTGCCCTCCCGTCGGGATGTAACGATTCCGGCGCGGCGAAGATAAGCCAGATGCCTTGAGATCTTTGGCTGCCCCTGGCCCAGAATCTCGACAAAGTAGCAGACGCAGATCTCCCGATCTCCCATCAGGTTAAGCAGACGGAGACGCGTATTGTCTCCCAGCGCCTGAAAGAACCGCTCCATGTTGAAGGTAGGTGATTTTACCGCCATGACTTGTTTATACGCATTGACGAATATGTTGGCAAGGGATATAGTCGCTTTTGCGAATATGTTTCCGAGGTGCGCGCTGTGAACGAGCAAGTGCTGGATTCGGTCAAGTCGAAGTACGGGGCGGTTGCCGGGAGTTCGCTTTCGGGCGATCACGCAGGAGTAAGAGCGGTTGCAGAAGCCTTCGGCTATACGCCCGAAGAGCTGACGTCTATCCCGGCGGAAGCAAACATGGGGCTGTCCTGTGGCAATCCAACAGCGACCGCGCACATTCGGCCGGGAGAGATTGTGGTCGATCTTGGTTCCGGCGGCGGTCTCGACGTCTTTCTTGCGTCGAAGATGGTCGGGCCGGAAGGTCGTGCCATCGGCATCGATATGACGCCGGCCATGATTGAGCGGGCGCGAGCCAACGCCGAGAAGAACGGCTACAGCAACGTCGAGTTCCACTTGTCAACCATCGACAGTATCCCGCTTCCGGATGCGTCGGTCGATTGCGTCATCTCGAACTGCGTCCTCAACCTGGCACCCGATAAGCCGGCAGTCTTTCGCGAAATTGCACGAGTTCTGAAGCCCGGCGGACGTCTCGCGGTGAGCGACATCGCTTTGAAACACGAGCTGCCCGAGCAAGTCGCGAACAGCATCGCCGCCTATGTTGGCTGCATTGCGGGAGCAATTCAGATCGACGAATACAAAGCAGGACTGCTGGCGGCAGGTTTCGAGCACGTGGAGATCGTGGACAGCGGCGCCGACCTGAACGCCTATGCCAAGGTCGAGAATCAATCCGGTTGTTGTTCCCCGAAGATGGATGCATCGAATCCCTTCCAGGTTGTTGAAGAGCCTTGCTGCTCTCCCGCACCCGATCAATCAGGCTCGCTGCGCGACGAATTGAGAACGCTCCTCTCGCAATATGACGTCAATGAGGCTGCGGCCAGCGTGAAAGTTTACGCGATCAAGCCCAACTAAACTCATAACCTCGCTTCGAAATGCGAAAGGAAGCTGCGATGCCACGCTATAACGTGTTGTTTCTTTGCACTGGAAACTCAGCCCGCTCCATCATGGCTGAGGCAATCATGAGAAAGAAGGGGTTCCCAAATTTCTATGCCCACAGTGCGGGAAGCCATCCGTCTGGATTCGTGCGGCCGGAAGCACTTCGTCAGATCGAAGCAGCACATATGAGCGCCGAAGGCCTCCGCAGTAAATCCTGGGACGAATTATCGGGGCCCGCAGCACCACCGCTCCACTTTGTTTTTACGGTCTGCGACAACGCAGCGAAGGAAGTCTGCCCTTATTGGCCTGGCCAGCCCATGACGGCTCATTGGGGCGTTCCCGATCCTGCAGCCGTTCAGGGAACGCCCGAAGAGATCGAGAGCGCCTTTGCGAAAGCATTCGCAACGCTCGATCGCCGGATCAGCCTTTTTCTCTGTCTACCGTTGACAACCCTGGATACGTTCGCTCTGCAAAAGGAACTCGACAACATCGGAAAGCATTAGGTGCCAGATGAAATTGCTGATCATTGGTGGCAGCGATGCAGGTATCAGTGCGGCTCTTCGCGCGCGCGAACTTGATAAGGGCATCGAAGTCATCGTGCTGTTGGCGGATGATTTTCCCAACTACAGTATCTGCGGTCTCCCTTTCTTTCTGAGTGGGGAGACTCCGGACTGGCACAGCCTTGCGCATCGGACCGAATTCGAGGGCATTGACATCCGTCGTGGACACACCGCGATTCGAATCAATCCCGATGCGAAGACCGTTGACGTCCGAACGGTTGCAGCGGGCGACTTGAGCTTCTCCTACGACAAGCTGATCATCGGAACCGGCGCGGGCCCCGTGGAGCCGCCGATCGAAGGATGGCGGTCTCCAGGCGTGTTTCCGCTTCACACCATGCACGACAGTTTCGCCGTACGCGATTATCTTGAAACGGCAAAGCCAAGTCGTGCTGTGATTATCGGAGCTGGCTACATCGGCCTTGAAATGGCCGACGCTCTTACCCATCGGGGCATTGAGGTCACAGTCGCCTGCCGTCCGGCCACGGTGCTGTCTACCCTTGACGCAGAGTTCGGGAAAGCTGTCTCCAGTGAGCTTCAGAGTCGAGGCGTGAAGGTCTTTACCAATGTCGAGGTAAATCGGATATCCCCGGTTGGGGACCATCTTCACGTCGCAGGAACCGGTCACTTCGAGGAAGAATGCGAGATGGTTCTTGTCGCTGTAGGAGTAAAACCCAACACGGCGCTGGGGACTCAAGCAGGCCTGGAGACTGGTGCAAAGGGCGCTCTCAAGGTGAATCGCAGAATGGAGACAAAGTTCTCAGATATCTATGTTGCTGGCGATTGCGGAGAGACTTTTCACCGGCTACTGAACCGCAACACGTATCTGCCCCTCGGTACGACGGCGCACAAGCAGGGGCGCGTTGCAGCGGAGAACGCATTGGGTGGAGATCGCGAGTTCGCCGGTTCCGTTGGAACGCAGGTAGTCAAGATCTTCAACCTAGTCTTTGCGCGTACAGGACTCCGGCACGACGAAGCGAAGAGAGAATCATTCGATCCGTTTACAACGGAGAGCGCGGTGAATGACCACAAGGCCTACTATCCAGGGGCAACTCAACTTCGTGCCCGCGTGACCGGTGATATCGGTACTGGCCGGCTGCTTGGCGCGCAACTGATGGGATACTGGGGCGCGGAAGTGTCGAAACGGCTCGATGTTTTCGCGACCGCACTCTTTCACGAAATGACGGTTGACCAGATCTCCGATCTCGATCTCAGCTATACTCCGCCTCTGAGCAGCCCGTGGGATCCAGTCCAGATGGCCAGCCAGTCGTGGTGCGCCAAAGCCAATACGTTGATCGCGGAGAAACAGAGTGTTTAAAGTCATTTTCGCCTGTGTTCATAATGCAGGCCGGTCACAGATGGCAGCTGCTTTTTTCAATCAACTCGCTGATCGAAATAAGGCTGAGGCCGTTTCGGCCGGGACAGAACCCGGCTTGCGTATTCACCCGGAAGTGCAGGCTGCGATGCAGGAAATTGGAATCGATCTCTCTCACGCCAAGCCCCAGAAGTTGACAGAGGGATTGGCGAGAGCACGGACTGTCATGAACCACACGGCGCTGTTGGAAATAAGCTTTAGCTGTCTCCCTCGCAAGAGGACATCATCTGCACGAAGTGCCACACGGAAATCGCCGGGCCCTTTATATATGAACATGCCGTAGTGAAGACCGAAGGCTGCACCGCTTGCCACCTTCCGCAGGGCGGACAGAATTCGGACCTTCTCAATCGCTCCAAGATCGACACCATCTGCCTGCTGTGCCACTTCCCCTCGCGAAACTCCCCAACAGGAGTGCCGGTCAGAGACGCACACGATCTAGAAACCCAAATCCAGTCGTGCACGGCTCGCCATACGGACATCCACGGTTCCAACGTAAGTCCCGCGTTCATGATGAAGAAATGAGGAGCGGCGCTGAAACGTCTCCCCCCGGCGTATCATTCGGATGGCTTGCAGAGATGAGGCGGGAATCGCCGGAAAATGTATGATCTATCGGCTCCGAGAGGGAGCGGGGCGGAGAAGCATGGCTGGGCTGATCCTCTCAATGGAACACAGCACGGAGATTTGATAGACTCCGGACGCAAGCCAATATTTGTGATCCATTTTCTTTCCTAACCGCATTTTGGCTGTAATTGGTGAAACTGATGTCGATCCGACTAACTGTCAATGACGTGGCGACCTCGGTGGACGCGCCGCCGGATATGCCGCTCCTGTGGGTGCTCCGCGACATACTGAACCTAAAGGGAGCCAAGTACGGGTGTGGGATAGGACGATGTGGAGCGTGCACGGTCCTGTTGGACGGCCAAGCGGTACGGTCCTGCATGACGGAGGTGGGATCCGTAGGGGACGAGAAGATCACCACCATCGAAGGGCTCTCGCTCGATGGCCTTCATCCGGTTCAGGTCGCGTGGGAGGCATTGGACGTGCCGCAGTGCGGATACTGCCAATCCGGCCAGATCATGTCTGCCGCTTCGTTGTTGCAGCGTACACCGAATCCCACCGATGCGGACATTGATGCCGCCCTGAGCGGCAATCTTTGCCGCTGCGGAACCTACACGCGTATTCGTCAAGCCATTCACGAAGCAGCTGACGCCGCGTCCCGTCCCAAGTAAAGGAGAGCACTCGTATGCGCTTGAATCGGAGATCGTTTCTGCAGCTGACGGCGCTTGCGGGGGGCGGTCTCGCTCTGGATCTTTATCGCTCACCTCTCACCGCGGCTCAGGGTCCCGGCACGCCCCCCGATTTAAAGCCGCAGGCCTTCATCCACATTGCGAAAGATGGCGTGGTCACCATCATGGCGCGCGCCTCGGAGTCAGGCCAAGGCATGCGCAACATGCTGCCCATGCTGATTGCCGAGGAACTGGATGTCGACTGGAAGGACGTTCGCGTCGAGCAGGCTGAATTGAACGAGAAGATCTACGGCCCGCAGTTTTCCGGAGGCTCCGCAAATACCCCTACCGGTTGGGAGCCCATGCGCCGCGTGGGCGCAGCAGGGCGGCAGTTGCTTATCATCTCAGCTGCGCAGACGTGGAACGTGCCGGGGTCTGAATGCACAACGCAGAATGGTCGTGTGTTGCACGCCGCCTCGGGGCGATCCGCGGGCTATGGAGAACTTGCTTCTAAAGCCGCCGCGCTGCCTGCACCCGCGCTCAGCGGCGTTAAGCTCAAAGACCCCAAGGACTACCGCATCATCGGCCACTCGCAGCCCGGCGTCGATACGCACGCAATTGTCACCGGCAAGCAGATCTTCGGCATTGATGTCGAACTGCCGGGAATGCTGTATGCAGCGATTGAGAAGGCCCCCGTGTTTGGCGGCAAGGTGAAGTCAGCCAACATCGATCAGATCAAAGCGCTGCCCGGCATCCGCCATGTCCTGGTGATTGACGGCAGCATCGTTCCCGCCGCCTACACACCCTGGGAGCCCGGGATGGAACCGGGCATTGCGATCGTAGCGGACAACTGGTGGCAAGCCCAACAGGCTCGCGAACAACTCGTCGTTGACTGGGATCTCGGCATGGCCGCCACACAAAGCTCCGAGGGTTTCAAGAAGCGTGCCGAGGAACTGCTTCAGACCCAGCCCGCAAACACCTTGCGGAAGTATGGCGATCTGGATGGAGCGCTGAAGTCATCGGCCAAAGTGGTCGATGCCATCTACCAATATCCGTTCATCGCGCATGTCACACTTGAGCCGCAGGGAGCTACGGCGCACTGGAAAGACGGAAAGCTGGAAATGTGGTCCACGAGCACTCTGCCGGTCGATGGCCGCGGGCTGGTAGCCAAGACGCTTGGGATCCAGGAGAGCGACATCACGACGCACATGGTGCGCTCGGGGGGCAGCTTTGGCCGGAGACTGCAGAACGACTATCTTGTGGAAGCAGCCTGGATCGCCAAACGCGTTGATGTGCCGGTCAAGCTGCTGTGGTCGCGCGAAGATGACATTGCGCACGACCCCTTCCGGCCAGGGGGTACGGTTGGGCTGAAAGGCGGTCTTGATACGCAGGGCAAGCTCACTGGCTGGCGGCATCACCTGGTGACCTTTGGCGATGACAAGCACTCGACGTCCGGCGGCGGCATCGGCCAGGACACGTATCCCGCCGGCTTCGTTCCGGCGTACGCGCTCTACACATCCCAGCAGCCGCTCACGCTCCGGACCGGCGCTCTGCGCGCTCCCGGCGACAACGCCTACTGCTGGGTTTCGCAGTCCTTCCTTGACGAGATGGCACACGCGGCCGGACGGGATCCGCTCGAGTTCCAACTTGAGCTACTGAGTAACAAGCAAGCGCCATGGTCCTCGGGCGAACACGATGCTGTGGGCGACCACGAACCGACGGGACAATCCGTACTCATCGCCGACCGGTTTAAAGGTGTGCTTGAGTTAGTCGCAGAGAAGTCTGGCTGGGCTCATCGCGCCAAGGCGCCGGGGCGCGGAATGGGAATCGCCGCATGGTTCTGCCATCTGGGCTATTTCGCCGAGGTCGCCGATGTAAGCGTTGACGAAGGCAATCAGGTGACAGTACATCAGATCTGGGCTGCAGGCGATGTTGGTAGCCAGATCATTAACCCGGCCGCGGCTGAGAACATCGCCTTTGGCGGCATCATCGAGGGAATGAGCCATCTGGGCCAGGAGATCACGCTGGCAGACGGCAGAATCCAACAGTCGAACTTCCACAACCATCCACTGATCCGCATGAGACAGGCGCCGAAGATTGAGGTGTATTGGCGCAAAACCGACTATGCGCCAACAGGCCTGGGCGAGCCGACTCTGCCGCCGACCCTGCCGGCGGTCACCAACGCCATATTTGCCGCCACTGGCAAAAGGATTCGCACGCTGCCGCTTAAGCGGAGTGGGCTCAGTTGGGCTTGAGTGCCTTCTGGCGATGAATCGCCAGTTTGGACCAATCGTAGAAGTGCATGGTTTGGTGCCGGCACAATCATGCGGGCTCCTCTCCAGGCCCTTCAAGGTCGCCTCGAAAAAGACGCGATAGTGTCCGGTTCTGTTCTTGCGAGATCGCCGCGCGAATGTTAATTGTCGAGCCATAGTTGTAAGAAAGGGACAGTGTCCCGATATTCCACGCCCATCGGTTCTAGGTCCATCTAAGTCTTCCCCGCTTGTTTGCCGTTCTCCAGGAGATGCAGTCGCCGCTTAATTCCATTCGAGATGGAGTCGGCAAGTCTGCCAGGGAAGCCAGAGGGGAGATCGGCATTCACACGATCTACCGCAAGCAGCGTCTCTCCACAAAGTTCCTCGATAATCGAGGGAACGACGTCCTTTCCAACGCCAGCCTTGTTGGCCGTTTGGAAGAAATGACGAGGAGCGACTTGCCTCATTGCGTAGTGAGGCTTGGTTCCAAACGACATCGCCAGGCGGAAATGTCTTCCAAAGGACCCGTTTCGAATCGACGCTTGGTTGCGCGGAAATCACATCGTACAGCGGCGTCAGTCGGAAGCGACCATTAGGCCGGAGGAACACACTGAAGTTTTTCGCATGTCCGTCGGTTGCTCCCATAAGCCAGAAGACGATATTTGCTTTTAGAAATGCACGCTGATCATTAAGTGGTCGTCGCTGCCACGGAGCAACTGGAGTATCTGCACAATGCCTGGGCCCCCATCTGATTGGTATTTTTGGGGCGGGGAAACGGAAAGCGCTTGACAGCAGTCTTCCTGGGGCAATCGAAGGAGTCTTCCGTTGGCGGTCCACCTTCGGTCGAATCGTTCCACGACCAGGACAGTTCGCTTTCCGAAGGTCATCATTTGCGGTTTTGCCGCGTCAATTCCGAGAGCTGCAATCGCCTTCAGACAGAAGATATTCATTCTCGACGCTGTTTGTAAGGTCGACTCCGTTGGGAAGCTTGCCAATGGAGGGTTTGAAAATATGCGTTGTCGCCGTCGTGCCACGCGGCTTGTACCACTTCCCATCACGATATAGAAACGCGGTCTTTTCCTGTGCACCGGCGATCGAGATCCTGAAACTCTCATCTTCTGAAATGCCAAGGGGCGCAATGGCAAGGTTTTCGATGATCATCGCGATTTCATCGCTGCTGATTCTATCGCCTTCGACAGCACCCGCAGGCCCAGGTTCGATGTTCTGAGGCAAGAACTGGAGGGCGCCGACGCAATCATGTCCGATCGCGCCCAAAAGGCTATATGCGATCTGTCCCTTCGGCATGCGTGCGCGCGGCGATCTGACGCCGCAGATGGTCGCTGTCGGGCAGCAAATTGTCGAAGACTGCGATGACAGGTGCGCCGCTGTATGCCTGTTCACGGAGAGGAAGGGAGAGCGACACGGGCATGACGAATTCCCATTCCAACCACGACGGATCGTATTGGAAAGATGTCGCTCCAGAAATGTCGCGACGGAGCTGGCCGACCAAGCGGCTGTTGAGAAAACATTGAGGGGCTCGTAACGGGCGCGCGGCATCAGAAGATCGCCTCAATGTCGTTGTGCGGAACCTTTGGTTCGCGGACGGATGACGAGTTCGAGGTCTAGCGCGCCGAGCGCTCTCAGCAATGTGTCGAGTCGCCCTGCGCCGGCGCTTTCGATATCCGAAACTGTTTTTTGGCGCACGCCGACTTTTGCTGCGAGTGCTTCTTGGGACAACCTCAGTTTTCGCCGCCTCTCTCGAATGGAATTTCCGAGTTGAAGCGGCGTGCGAGCGATGGTTTCCATGTCTTTCCCCCGGCACGAACATCAGGCGCTTTTCCGCCTTAGTCAATTTTAGGCGCTTTCCCGCCTTAAGTAAAATCAGGCGCGGCTATGCGGGGATGCCTCGGAACACAGCGGGAACGTCATGTCATTTATCTACAATAGTTTAAGAGGATATTGAAGATTGTCTGGGAGGCCCTGGGATGGGTTGCTATTTTCCGATGCAGAAGGTGGAAAACACGCAAGTCATCAATATCGACAGGGGTCTTTTCAATTAGATCAATCCTAGAGTCCCGCTGGAGTCCCGTTTACTTCTGGTGCTTCGTCGCGACAACGGGCCGTTCGGCTCCGATTCTCGACTCTGCCTCAGCCTGACGTTTAAACGCGATGGTGTCATGAGCCTCGTGAATTTGGTTGTAATCCTCGTGCATGCAATCGAGGTTAAGCGCGATCGCCGCGAGTGATTTAGCGCAGCCGGCAAGCACTAGAAGGATCAGCAGGCAAATAGCTCCCTGGAATTCATTCAGCGAGTGTAGAAATGGGCCCATCTCTCCTACCTCCTAGGTTCCCGTCACATGCAAGGCGGCCCTGAGGCTCTGGAACATTCACCGCCAACATTCTCTGAGGCGGACTGGACTTCTGGCACTACTTCGCGCCAGTTCTCATCGTCGAAAGACGAAACGGCGCCCTCAAGCCCCGAGATCGCGGAGGCAAGGCGCTTCATCGCATCCTGCACTTCACCGTTGTTAAGCAACGTCGCCGCGGGAGCGGGTTTCTGTTCCGTGTCACACCCCAACACCAGCGTTGCTGAAGACAGAGCCGCAATAGCGAACGCGCGACGATCCATCTTGTTCCTCGCAGCCTCGAAGTATAGCGCGTTCGCGTCAAATGGTCCCTTGCAAGAGCGCTACTGGTGCAGTGGAACGGCGTGAATGTAACAGTGCGCAAAGTGAGCAGAACCCGCATGATAAAGGGGATTCTACGACAAAGGTAACTTGACCAAAGCCGAATTGAGGGTGATACTTATCTCACTTACCCAAACAGAAACGCGCCCGTCTGGTGGTTGCACACCGGACGAGCGCTAACCAAAGTCGCCCATAGGAGGGGCAAACAATGGCTACTGAAAAATCTATCACTACATCAATCGATCATCCCGCAGAGATTACTCCAGCGTTCCCGCAGATGGGCGCATACAAGGTCGACGCCACCAGCACGGAGAACGCGCTTGCGTTCGCGGCCGACCTGGAGAAGATGGCCGCCCACTTCAGAGCTGTTGCCGGCGATCTAAGGCAGATCGATCGCACCGACGCTGAGCGCGCCTTGCAGGATCTGGAGCACCGCGCCGTGGACTTCGCAGATTCTTGTCACGCAATCCTCGATTAGCAGCGCTCGGCTACGGTTTTCCCGGCAATGGAAGGACGATGCGCCAGACCGAGACGCCTGACGAAGATCTCAGCCCGTAGAAATTTCGCGAGTATGACGAGGGGCATCCCAAATGGGGGTGTCCCTTCCGTTTTTAGTGATCGAAGCAGGCTATGAGGTGGATTGCCACTTGCTGCCACTGCTCGTCGGGCAATACGCCAATCTGCTTTTCCAGATCAGACTTCATCACCGGCTGAATGTAGCTCAACATGATCCTGCTATCGTGTTGCAAACCGTTTGAACTGTTCTTTGAAATAATGAGGTCTGCTGGCGATTTGAAGTGCACGAGGTGCGACATCGGCGAAACGACCACGCATGGGCAGGCGTAAGAATCTATAAGCTTTTGATTCGAAAGGATTAGCACGGTCCGGAAATCATGCTTAGTGCGATTATCTTTTCCGTCTTATTCTGGGAATTTAATTAGATCGTCCTTTAAGCGATAAATGCCGCCTTCAACGATCTTCAGCTTTGACAGCCCAGCAGCCTTCAAGAGCCCCGCTAATTTCATTTACACGTGTGGTTTGCGCGCTTCCTGACGTTCTCAAGGGCTTCGAATACACGTACACCATCTTTGCGAATCTCTTCGATATCTCCCTCAGACTTCAGCACCTTACACGCCGCCAAGGCTCTCAGTTCCTGCAGTCGCGCAGGGGTCGCTTCGCTATATTGCCGGGTGGCGGGAGTGGCTGTACGCATACGCTTCCTTTCCGCTTTGAATGCGGTAGTCATGCGATTCTTACCTCACTTCTTAGAGCCGTCAACACGCTTTTGGGTCACATGTTTTTGTGATGCTGGTCGATCCCGGCAGGTTTCGTCTGGGCTTGCATGGTCACGATGGAGGGTGAAAGCTGTAGTAAAATCAACACCGCACCGTCTTTTCAGCGCTCGCACGTCATCATTTCGAAGTGGTCAGGGAGCACCGGGCACTGTTCTACGGCCGCCCGGATCTCTGCTTCCGAATATCCGCCCAACCTGCGCAGGGATTCCTCCATCGAGGCACCTCCGGGGAAACGCACAATGCGACTCAATTGCCCGTTGGGACCCTCTTTCGCCCATTCCGTAGCGGAGGGCTCGGCAATCCAATCCTCACAACAAAAAATCACCTCAAACCTCAGCCCAGATATCCGCCGCCGCGCGAGCAGGAGACGTGCTGCTGCCCTCGATTCCAGGGAGCCAACGGCGTAATCGCCGATACGCGAGGGCTCGGTCGTGGTCTTGTCAAATGACACGTCGTTCTCCTTTTTCGATCTGTACGTAATGTGCACTGGCTCTCGCTCGGCAAGCATTGATCCGCGCCCGAAGTCTCCCGCGTGGGGTATTCTCTTTCCCGCTCGGGATGGGCAAGGGAGAAAGGTCGCGCTCCGCTTGTGCGTGGCGATTGCGGGCCAGATGGATCAGGTTTGCCAGATCCTTCGGAGGCCTGGCTTCTTCATCCCACGAGGACTCTCCCCTGGCGTTCGCTAGCGCTCGCGCTGCCGCCCTCGATTGGAACGAGCCGATGGGAAGGGCACCCAAACCCGCTTGCGCCGCTGTTGCGGGCAGCGCATGGCCTTCGCTGCCATTTCTATGCTGTTCGCTCATCGTCCACTTTCCTCCTCCGTTGCGCCTGCCGTTACAGCCGGGAACCATGTGGGCAGGGTTCCGGTCTGTGCGTAGTGCTCAAGCTCTTCGGGACTCATACGGTCGAAAAGCTGGTTCATCGATACGGTTTCTGTTTTGTCCACCCACTCGCCAGCGGCGTTGATTTTCGCGTAAGCTTGCACCGCAGCGACCACAGCGGCGGCCGTCGCTTCAACTCCATCCGCCCGCTCAATGATCTTTTCAAGCGCCGCGCGAATGTTCTTCCGTCGCTTCTGCATCAGGCCCAGGGCGTGCGCGTGCCGATAGATGCTGGTGCGGTCCGCCAGGCCATACTCGGCCGTCATCATCGCGGGGGAGCGCCATGCTACGAAGTCGGCTTCGATCTCTTCCCGCTGGGTGTGGGCCCAGATCTCCAGAAACGCTGGTGGCACCCAAGGCTCACAGGTTTTTCACTCTTCGCCATTCGTCGTGTTCCTCTAGTCATGCTCGCTGCTTTCCACAAAGCCTTTTTGCATTCCATTTCTGGTGTAATATCTTGCCATTGAGGTGAAATGTGCTCATCGAAATAGCTGGCGGCATTCTTCTGGCGTTAGCCGTTTTGTGGCTGCTGAAATGGGCCGTCATGCTTCTCTTTGTTCTTCCTGCAGAGCACAGGGCGGCTGCGCGGCGATCGGAGAACAGGCGCTCCGTCCTCGAAGCCGACGCAGAACGCGGGGCTCAAGATCGAAAGAACGAAGACGCCTACGCTCGCCTGCAAACTCAGTACGACCAACGCGTCACCCCCTAACGCTGTCTCCGCGGTGGATTCGCCGCAGCCGAGAAGAACAGCGGGTTCTGCACTACAGGAACCTGTCGCGCCGCTGCACCCGTCCCATATAAACCACGACCGAGCGCCGATCCCATCTGAGGAAACAGGCCCGAGCGCGGAACGAGCGGAGTGCCGTTCGGATTCTGGAATCGGTCCACAGCCCAATTCACCAAGCGTCAGAATCTGTCAGGCTACGCACTCCCTTCTGAAGCAGATAGTTGTAGGCGGTTCCAAACGGATTCCTGCAGCCGAGCGTGACCTTTTGCGCTAGGGACATTGGATCGTGCCGCGCGAAGACGGGCTCTCTCTTGTTGGCGATGTCTGCCACGTTTGAGAGTGTGCCGAATTTGTTCTGCATGGCTGCAACCGCTCCGGGCTGCAGGCCGTTGTCAGCCTCAAGCTTGGGATACAGTTGCGCCCGCGTCCCGTCACCGATCGCTTTTACCGCGGCCGTCTCGGGATTTGATAGGGCCGCATTCTGGTCTCCACCCGTCTTGGCATAGAAGGCGTTCAGTTTGGCGTTAGCGTCCTCGCGGAGCACGTCTGCAGTGCTCACCGGAATATCTTTGCGGTAGAGATCCGCTCGCTGCGCAGTGCGAGCAATGGTCCCGCTCGGTTCTGGTGGTTGCAATGGGCTGCGGGCCGTCCAGTCGCTTGGAGCGAGACTTCGAGGCGGCATTAACGGCGAGCTCTCGAACCGGTTGATTGCTGGAATGCTTGCGTTGATGCGATCGGCAATTGGAGCGCCGGCAATGGCACCAGGGCGAACCGGTCCAATGCCGCCCACGGGTGGCCTGTACGGCGAGAGGAGGTCGTTGTCAGGCCGGTACACTGCATCTTTAGCCGCGTCTGCCGCTCGTGCGAAACCGGATACGCCCTGCGGGTTAGAAATCGCTGTGAGCACATCAGGGAGTGAGGATTCAAGCGTATTGGCCGCGCCGGCTCCATATGTCACAGAAGGCTTCAGAGCGCTCTGCAGGAGCTCGCCTGGTGTGCCTGGAACAAGCTTTCGTGTCGCCCACAGCGCCGCACTGGTCGGCGTGGCAGATGCCAGCTCTGCTGTCTTACCTGTGCTCTGCAGTATCGCGCCACCGATCTTTCCGGCAAGCTTAGGAGCAAGCGTGTCGGTTGCCAGCCCTGCCGCCGCGGGAAGAATGCCCTTCTGTTGAGCCTCATTCTCCGCGTTTCGTGCCCACGGGCCATAGATCGGAATTGCGTCGACGAGTTTAGAGCCCGCAGTGGGGACGTTGTTTCCTGCCGAGTCATAACGAGACGGTGCAAGGAGGCTCGACTGTGGGCCGCCCTTCTTGCGCAAGTCGATTGCGGCGGAAACATTGTCGACGGTCGGCTCTGCGAACATGCGATAGGCCGCCAAGCCGATTCTCGGCGGCGTAAATGGGTTGGCCGCCATTGCGCCCTCCGCGCCCACTTCTGCGGCGTTCTGCGGGGGTGCTGTAAGCGCGCGCACAGGGCCAGCAACCATGTTGGCGAGGTGTGAGCCCGCATCCGCAATAGCGTCTAGCGGACTGCCAATCTTCTGTCCGCTCCAGGCCGAATGCGTAACTCCGCTGTTGGGGTCCGCGCTCTGGTCTTTCTGGAAGCGCGTCTGTTCCTGCGGGTTTGCAAAGTTGTAGCCCTGCGCGCCGCCGACCTTGGAGTAGGGAACGCCGACCGTCTGCCCCTGTGGTGAGCGCATCTGGTAGACGCCTTCTCCATTGGGGTTGTCTGAGATGGAGGGCTGAGGTTTTGCCGGGAGGGTGCTTCCCCCGAACTTGGCAGCAAGAGCGGTGTAATCCACCTTGCCGTTGGCGGGGGTTGAAGACGTGGCGCCGTACATCTTCGCCAAAGACGTGTAGTCAATCGGTGTCGTTGACATTAGAAGCCCGCCGCTTTCTTGAATGCGTTCGCTGCTGCCTGGTTGGGGAATGTGTGGACTGTGCCGCCTGGGTCAGTGACCGAGACGCCCGACGTTTGGGGCCCAGCCTTCGGCGGTGGATTAGGGGTTGCCCTGTCCGCGCACCTTGAGGCCGCCTGTTGCTGTAGTGACACCCTTTGCAAGATTCGTGCGCAGTTGGTCGATCTGATCCAATTGCCGGTTGAGGTAGTCGGGGTCAGGTGTTGCCGCGCTGGGAGCGAGGGTCATAGGCGATCTACCTCAAAATAAGACGCCACCACCCGCCGACTTACGCAAAGGCTGCAAGCGCTCCTTGTATGCCTTCACCGCGATGACATAATCGCGCTCGGCTGGCGTTAGATTGCTATTTGCAACCGCGCCTTGGAGCCATTGCCCAGATGTGGTCTTGGGGTCTGCGATTTTTTTTTTAAAAAAAAAAAAAAAAAAAAAAAAAAAAAAAAAAAAAAAAAAAAAAAAAAAAAAAAAAAAAAAAAAAAAAAAAAAAAAAAAAAAAAAAAAAAAAAAAAAAAAAAAAAAAAAAAAAAAAAAAAAAAAAAAAAAAAAAAAAAAAAAAAAAAAAAAAAAAAAAAAAAAAAAAAAAAAAAAAAAAAAAAAAAAAAAAAAAAAAAAAAAAAAAAAAAAAAAAAAAAAAAAAAAAAAAAAAAAAAAAAAAAAAAAAAAAAAAAAAAAAAAAAAAAAAAAAAAAAAAAAAAAAAAAAAAAAAAAAAAAAAAAAAAAAAAAAAAAAAAAAAAAAAAAAAAAAAAAAAAAAAAAAAAAAAAAAAAAAAAAAAAAAAAAAAAAAAAAAAAAAAAAAAAAAAAAAAAAAAAAAAAAAAAAAAAAAAAAAAAAAAAAAAAAAAAAAAAAAAAAAAAAAAAAAAAAAAAAAAAAAAAAAAAAAAAAAAAAAAAAAAAAAAAAAAAAAAAAAAAAAAAAAAAAAAAAAAAAAAAAAAAAAAAAAAAAAAAAAAAAAAAAAAAAAAAAAAAAAAAAAAAAAAAAAAAAAAAAAAAAAAAAAAAAAAAAAAAAAAAAAAAAAAAAAAAAAAAAAAAAAAAAAAAAAAAAAAAAAAAAAAAAAAAAAAAAAAAAAAAAAAAAAAAAAAAAAAAAAAAAAAAAAAAAAAAAAAAAAAAAAAAAAAAAAAAAAAAAAAAAAAAAAAAAAAAAAAAAAAAAAAAAAAAAAAAAAAAAAAAAAAAAAAAAAAAAAAAAAAAAAAAAAAAAAAAAAAAAAAAAAAAAAAAAAAAAAAAAAAAAAAAAAAAAAAAAAAAAAAAAAAAAAAAAAAAAAAAAAAAAAAAAAAAAAAAAAAAAAAAAAAAAAAAAAAAAAAAAAAAAAAAAAAAAAAAAAAAAAAAAAAAAAAAAAAAAAAAAAAAAAAAAAAAAAAAAAAAAAAAAAAAAAAAAAAAAAAAAAAAAAAAAAAAAAAAAAAAAAAAAAAAAAAAAAAAAAAAAAAAAAAAAAAAAAAAAAAAAAAAAAAAAAAAAAAAAAAAAAAAAAAAAAAAAAAAAAAAAAAAAAAAAAAAAAAAAAAAAAAAAAAAAAAAAAAAAAAAAAAAAAAAAAAAAAAAAAAAAAAAAAAAAAAAAAAAAAAAAAAAAAAAAAAAAAAAAAAAAAAAAAAAAAAAAAAAAAAAAAAAAAAAAAAAAAAAAAAAAAAAAAAAAAAAAAAAAAAAAAAAAAAAAAAAAAAAAAAAAAAAAAAAAAAAAAAAAAAAAAAAAAAAAAAAAAAAAAAAAAAAAAAAAAAAAAAAAAAAAAAAAAAAAAAAAAAAAAAAAAAAAAAAAAAAAAAAAAAAAAAAAAAAAACGCGAAGACGCAACCGTGAGCCGTTTCATGCGCTCTTGAAGGTCGCCGAGGATTGCATCTACGCTTTCGGAGGGGTTTTCAGCTTGCGCGTTCGGGCCCTCAGCAAGCTTGCGCAATTAATGACGTCGCCAAAATTCTTTCAGGCGCGATGTGTATTCGCGGATGCCTGACCCCAATCGAATCGGGCACCCATCAGGCAGATCCGACAAATAGCTAGCACCCACTGCGGCGAGTTCGCACGTCCTGGAAGACTTCTTGACTGAGCGTCACGCCGTTGACCGGATGCCGCCCCTCCTGGAGCCTCTGTATCGCGCCGAAAATGCGCTGGTGGGAATCGAGCAGAAAATATTCCTTGCGGCCCTCTCTGCAGACGATTCCGCACGCTTCCTCGTCATCAAGGCATCCCGCCAGAACCACCCGCTCGATCTTCTCGGAAGGAGTCAAATCAGCCTCCCATTGAGCGGTTGCCCGTCAGCGAGAACCCATTCTTGCTTTGCCTTGGGCTTCAGAGCGTCGTCGTCGTAGCGACCCTCGTTGAACCATGTCCCCGGATGAGGAGTAAATTGCTCGTCCTGCCCGCGGCGCGATTCTGCATAGGCCTTGACTCGATCCATGAGCCATTCGGCGTCTCTTGGGGCTATCCGCACCCAGAGCCTTTCTGATCGACTTCAGTGCGGCCTCTTTGCCGACATGGCGAGGGTAGGCGTGATAAATCTCTTCGAGCACTGCGCCTCTTTTGATCACCGAGTCGGTTGTCACGCGCCTTGATTCTTCTGGGGGAATCACCGCCTCAGTCGACAAGATTTCTTTATCTCCTTCTCCTTCTGTTCTAGAAGGGACATTCTCCGGATTGCCTCCGGACTTTCTCGAATACTCGTCTCGATATTTCAATAAGTTGGGCATGGTCACGGTTGCAATTTGATCTGCGTTCATGGCGAGTTCAAGTACAAGCAAGCCTTCTTTTTGAAGGCGAAGTAGGATCGAACGCGCATACGACTTGCGAACGGACAGCTTCTGCGCCCACCGCCAAAGGGAGTACGAGACCGAGCAGGCCGGCACTGGTCCCTCCATTTGCGCGGCCACGACTTCTGCCACGCGCCAGTAGCCTCCGTAGAGTGCAAGACCGCTGGATCCGCCCTCGCCCACGAGAGAGGCGAGCTTCTCATCGTCCCAGCTGCGCGCGTAGTGCTTAAACCATTTCATCGCCGCACTCCATTCACAGGCAGCGCGACGGAAGTCTTGCAATACGGATCAATCAAGGTGTACTCCGTCTCCTCAAGCTACGAGTTACGAGACTGGAGCGGGCGCCGGAGCTCCGTGAGCGGCGATTCTGGACTGAAAACACAGCGCGGGGTTCAGATCTGACGAAGAGTCCTGCAGGGATCAGTGGGGTAATTCCCTCGACGAGTGCCAACCATACGCTCTCGCCACCGGGCATAAGCAGCGGGGTCTCGCGGCGCGGCGAGGGCCATCAGGTGCGCAAATTCGCTAAGCTTATCCGTGCCCCCCTCGGCCGCCGTTTCCGCCTCCAGGGCGGTCAGCACTCTATCGCTAACAGCGGGGGACATGCGCCGCTTCCTCATCAGAAAAAGGGAGATCGCTTGCTGAGACACTCCGGCCCTGCGGGCTAGCTTGGATTGAGACCAGCCGAGAGAGGCCAGTAATTCTTTGGCTCGACCGGGCCCATCAGTCCTCAGCACATCGGCGCCAGTCAACTGCTGTTCGTTTTCCATTGGTCTTCCTCTCTGTAAGCCGACAAAAATGACTACCCGGTTGTTGCTTTAGCTGAAAAGGTCAGCAATAAACCGAGCCCTGGGGGGGGTGTTGATTTGCTCCCCTACCTACCTAGTGTCTGAAATCGGTGGTTCCGGGACATTCTGGCCAAAAATATTTTCCGCGCGGTGCTATGCCCCGATGAGGCCCCATCCGATCCACCGTTCAACCCGTTCGCGAGTCACTTTACCTATCCCGGCAAGCCCCTCGGAATCGGCCTTAGTGAGGGCGCAAGAAGAGTTCCGTGAATCAGAGGGCCGGCACAGGAAGCTGAGAACCTCTTTCAAACGAAAGACGATGTAGTGGCGGCCCTTTTTGAATTTGACTGAACGCAAAACCTCGCCTCGCTGAGCGCGGAGTTCGTAGCACTTGATCTCGTCGGGGGTGAGCGTGGTAAGGTGCTCACCCTTCGAGTCGCGGAGGATTGCTTTTTCGTTTGGGCGCACTTATCGGTCCCCCTCTGAGCCGTTATTGATGGGCTGGTTGATGGCCTCTCGCAGCCGAAGGACGCCATTACGATCGAACCGCCGCCAGGCTGCTTGGAGCGCTTTGCGTGATTGCTCGTCTGGCTGTTCAGACATGGCCCGATCTCGGCTCTTCGAGGTAAGCTTGTATTTGAGAACCGCACAATCCCACTCATCGAAACCCGCCGGCGCCGCTGCCCAGCCCTGTAAATCGATCTCTGTCCGGGGTTGTGCGAGAATATGGTAGTTTTCCCGCTGATGCTCATGAATGATGCCGAGACCGATGAGCTCGTCGGCAGCGCGGTCAAGGAGCGCAAGATCGGCTTCAATTCGCTCATTCTCAACGTCGTCCGTGGCGTTTAGCCTGTCGAGCCTGTCGACAGCATCTTTAATCTCGGGCGACGGTTCTATTGTTCGCTTGAACTCCTTCGGCACCCTGGACAGAAGGTCCTCGTATTGCGGGCCGTCATCAAATTCAGGTTCACCATAGTCCACGTCGTCGCAATACTCGACGAGAGCATTGCCCGCGCCGTCCCCCGTGCCCGGTTCCTCGATCAGGTCCATCTTCTTCGCTTCACGTTTAGCGACGGTCTTCGCGTAGGCGCGCGGATCCTTCGCATTGCGCCAGCGCCCCTGGTCGATTGCGCGCTTGACTGCGAGGAAGAATTCCCCGGCACCGTTGTTTTTACGGCCAATGCCGACCTCGTAGTCAAATCGCCCGGGCCAGAGCTGCCCTATTAGGCAACGCCACTCCTCGTTGAGCTCATCTCCGGGGCGCTGCGCGGCAGCGTCAAGCATGGCGACCCACTGGGCTCGCTCTGTCTCGGGCATCGTGGCCGTCCGAGCGCCCGTCATTGGGCGACCTTCGCAAGCCGTAGGGCCTCGTTTGTCTGCTGATGGTCAGCCCGGGCCTTACGGTCGACGCTGGCCCCGCGTCGAGGCGCGCCGCAATGTATGCGTCGATTTCCTCGGAACTCCATGCGACCGCGCGGCCGCCGCCCAGATCGTAGGGCTTGGGAAATTTGCCTTGCTTGATAAGGCGATAAATAGCGGGGCGCGACAACGGAACACGGTTACGCACTTCAGCTAAGCGTAAGAATCGCACGTGCAGTCTCCTTTGGCCGCAATCGCGGCAGGAGACTGGAGCAAGTTCGTGTGACGGGAGAGACTGAAGCAGAAAGCCCGATCGCCTAGAATCGGCCCGGGCGGGCAGCCGTATAGCATTGACCGCAGACACAGAGTACCACAACGTCTATTTCGCTGCAGGCGGCGATGCGATTATTTGGCAGTCCCGAAGTTGCCCACGATCACCTTAGACTCGGTCACGATGGAATCCACGTAATCAGCCCACCACTGGAGCATCTGTTTCCGCTGCTCCGCATATTCGGCAAGGATGTAGACCGCGCGGATTCCCGCGTGCTCATGACTCAGAGCCTTTTCGATCACGTCTTTGTTGAATCCGCGCTCTGTGAGCAGGGTTGCGCCCGTCCGCCGCAGATCGTGAATGGTGAGCGGGTCCATATCGAACGTGAGCCCCTCCAGTGCCTTGTTGAGCGCGTTCGTTGCGAATGGCCGTGTGCGGCTGCCGCGGCCGCGGCAGCACCAGCTCTGATTCGCCGGCAAGGGCTTCCTCAGTTCGCGGAACATCTCTGCCACTTGCGTTGATAGGTACACCAGATGCGGCTTGGCGCCCTTGGCATTCTCAGCCGGAACCAGCCACTCGCCTTTCTGCAAGTCGACGTCCTTCCATCGCGCCAGCAAGCAGCTCGGACTTGCCGCAGAGCGTCAGCAGGATGATATGCAGAGTCAACTTGAATTGCCGACGGATATTTGACTGGTAGATGGTGCGCAGGTACAAACGGATCTCATTCGGAGTCAGCACGCGGGAACGCTTGCGGGCCTTGCCGATGTAATCGCGTTGCCACCATCGCGGCGGGATTGATCATCACGCAGGCGGGTCTCAATCGCGTAATCGAATAGTCTGCTTGATCATCCCCGCGTAGCTGAATTGCCGCCGCACACTTGCCCGCCGTCCCGCTTGCGATAGACCAGCGTTTGCACGTCCAATGCGTTCACAGCTCCTTGAGGGCCTTCTCTCCGAAGGCCGGAAAGATCTCCTTATCGAGATAGCGCCGAACGCTTTTCGGGTCTTTCCACCGCTTCACCACTTGCTCTGTGTAGTACCGCTCTGCAAACTCTTTGACCGTGGGGTTGTTCGGCATCCC
This sequence comes from uncultured Acidobacteriaceae bacterium, assembly GCA_963810545.1. Classification (GTDB taxonomy): domain Bacteria; phylum Acidobacteriota; class Terriglobia; order Terriglobales; family Acidobacteriaceae; genus Telmatobacter. The sequence goes on along the minus strand of CAWENE010000001.1, from coordinate 664,333 downwards.
GCCCCGCGCCAGCTTCTTTTCCGTTGCCGGCAGATTTCCCGCCTTGCGACTTGCGTCGCCAACTCATCCCTCTTTTCCCGCGCCACCTTCAGAGTCATATCGGGATAGCGCCCCATGAACCACCTTCTCCCGCGCTTGCCGTCCGAGCCTGATAACGGAACACCCATGACTTCACACCCCCAGGTGTCACATCGAGCAAGTAGGCCGCCCCCATCTGCCTTGCTGTATCGCACTCCTGTCTTTGCCTTGAGGCCCTTCACCCGAGCATCCGTCAGCGCCATCTAATCTCTCCAATTGGGACTCCAGAGCTATTATGGTCATGCTACATCGGCCTATGGAGTCCCGGCAGAGTCCCGAACCATATGCGCCTCTGTGGGACTCTGAGAGACAGAATGCCCCATTGTGTCGCGTGTAAATACAGGGTATAATATGGCGGTTCGATATTCTATGTAGACGGTGCATGAGCCTTACTCTATTTTCCGATGCAGAAGGTGGAAAAGATTAGATGGAGGATGTCGTCGCTCGTGGTTTGTCCGGTGAGGGAATCGAGGGCCCAGAGGGCACGATAGAGGTCGATCAGAATCATTTCGTGGGGAATGTTGTTGGCGTTGGCCTCGGCAGCATCGGCCAGTGCGGCGCGGGTGATGGCGATCGCCTGTTGATGACGCACGGTGGTGAGCAGGCCGGGTTCGGAGGCGGCTCCGCCGGTGGCCAGAGCGAGAATGTGAGCGCGGAGATTTGCGATGCCCTCGCCGGTGAGAGCCGATGTCTTGAGCGGGAGCGAAGCTTTGGATTCGGCCTCGGGCGCAGCCATATTAGGAGTGGCGGCGCAGGCCAGATCGCATTTGTTGAGAACGACAACGGCGGGGCGGCCCTCAACGGCCGCGAGTAAGGCGCGCTCTTCGCTGTTGAGCGGCTGCGTCGCATCGAGAACGATGAGAACGAGCGAGGCATCGGCTAGCGCCTCGCGGCTGCGGGCGATGCCGAGTTGCTCGACCTCCTCGAAGGCCTCGCGCAGTCCGGCGGTATCGACGAGCTCGAGTGGAATGCCGTCGAGCGAGATGCGCTCCGTGATCAGATCGCGCGTGGTGCCGGGCGTAGCGGTGACGATGGCGCGGTCGCGCTCGACGAGGCGGTTGAAGAGTGAACTTTTGCCGGCGTTGGGGCGGCCAACGATGGCCAGCGTGAGCCCGTCATGCACAACGCGGCCGCGCGCGAAGGATGCTTCCAGCGCGGCGAGAGGTGCGTTGAGTTCGTTGATGCGGCGGGCGACTTCGATTTGAGGTGTCACGTCGACGTCGTCTTCGGCGAAGTCGATGCCGGCTTCGAGGAGGGCGATGAGTTCGACGAGCGCCTGCTTGATTGGCTGCACGCGATGACTTAGGGCGCCCCCCATCTGGCTGGCCGCCTGACGGGCTTGCGTGAGCGTGTGTGCTTCGATGAGGTCGCGGACGGCTTCGGCTTGGGTGAGGTCGAGTTTGCCGGAGAGAAACGCGCGCTGGGTGAATTCGCCGGGCTCGGCGAGTCGCGCGCCGAGGTCAAGAGCGCGGCGCAACAGCAGATCCAAAACAACCGGTGAACCGTGCGCGGCGATCTCGACAAGATCGTCGGAGGTATAGGAATTGGGAGCGGCGAAGAAGGTGACGACCGCGTCGTCGATGCGGCCAGCGCCGCCCTCGCTCGTGTCGGGAACGTCGAGAACAGCTGCGAGGCGTGCCCGCGCATGTTCGAGAGGATGATGCAATTGGACGAGTTCGGTAGCGAAGGCTGCGGCCTGCGGTCCGCTGAGTCGAACGATGCCGATGCCTCCGCGGCCTGGTGGCGTGGAAATGGCCACGATGGTGTCGGTAGCGTCGACGGCGTCGGACGGCGTCGGGTTGAAGTCGGGGGCGGCCATGCGGATGGTTCCATTGTAGGGAAAGAAGTGGGTTGGCAGTGCGCCGAATGAATGACTGCTTGCGGGGCGCGCATTCCCTAACGAAATCGAGTGCGGTGTTTCGTCACATTTTGAAAACAATGCCTTGGAAGTAGTCTGCAAAAAGGTTTTAGCAGGGACGCGGCAGGTATAATTTGTCGTTGCGGCGAGTGTTGTTATCGGCGTTGCGAACCGTCTTCTTTCACCGCGCGAATTACATACTAAGGTCGCGAATTCGTGAAAAAAATCGTACGTACTCCTTGTTTTATTGGCCATTTTGGGCCACGGGCATTTTTAAGAATTTGGGTTGTAGCACTGGCAGTGTCGTCTGGTGTTTGTGTTGCCAGCGCGCAACAGGCAGAGGCGGTATGGCAAGGGGTGCTTCGGAATTCGGCGGGCGCTCCGATTGCGTACGCGAAGGTTGCGCTGGCGAGCGCGGCCGCAAGAGTCGAAGTGAGGACAGATGCAAACGGTCGGTTTCGCCTTCCTGCGGCACCCGGGCAATATCGGCTATCGATTGAAGCGAACGGGAAGCGGGCCGAGAATAGGCAGCCGGTCGCGGTCGCGGCGGCGGGGTCAACAGTGGTAATTACGCTCTCGGATCGCGGCGAGGTTACGGTCGCTGCCGTGTCGGAAAAAGAGCGGTCCGCGACGGGCGGCGAAGAACTATCGAGTCAGGCGGTGAGCGAGTTGCCGCTGAACAAGCGCGATTTCAGCTCGCTGCTGCTGCTGGCGGCCGGTACGATGACCGACACGAATGGCGCGACCAACTTCACAGCGCAATTTGCCATCAATGGGCAACGCGGTGTGGAAGCGACGTTTGCCATGGATGGCGCCGATATCAGCGATCCCGAGATGGGCGGAAGTACGTTCTCGAATTTCGACGTCGATGCGGTGGAGGGGATCGATTCGAGTTCGGGTTGGATGCCGGCGGAGATTGGGCGCGGGGCATCGGGATTTACCGACATTCATACGCGGTCGGGAGCGAGCGGATTTCACGGGTCTGTCTTTGAGTTTGTGCGCAATTCGGCATTCGATGCGCGGAATTTCTTTGACTATGCGACGCCTGCTTATCCGGGAAGGATTCCGCCGTTCCGACGCAACGAATTCGGCTTCACAAATGGTGGACCTGTCTATCTCCCGCATCTCTACGATGGGCGCAAACGGACCTTCTATTTTGCGCAGTACCAGGGGTTTCGCCAGGTGCTGGGCACGACGCAGGTGATGCCTGTGCCCACCGCCGCAGAGCGAGCCGGATTAGATATGGTGACTTATCCTGATGGCTCGGCCGATACGCTTGAGGTGCCCGTAGACCCGAGCATCGCGGCGATCCTAGCGCGCTATCCGATGCCGAATTATGCTGCTGGCGCGTTTGGAGTTCGTACTTACGCGACAGCGTCAAAGGTTGCCACGGACGCGGATCAGTTTTCAGTGCGCATCGATCACAAGTTTTCGGCAAAGGATCAGTTCTTCGCGCGCTTCACGATGGACAACCTGACGGGGCCGACGACCAACCCCGATCAGACGGCGGTCGATCCAGCATTTGGTGTCCAGTACATCGATCGCCAGAGAAATGTGATGGGCACGTACACGCGCACGCAGTCGCCGCGGCTGATTCTGGAGTCGCTCATCAACATTACGCGGACGACACCCGGATTTCCGACAACCGACTACTCGGATCCTGCGGTGAAGTTCAGCGACGGGACCTACGAAGCGTTCAATGGGGCTGCGGGATCGGTGATGCAGGCTTATGGCAACCTGTTTCAAGGGCGACAGACTGTTTCGTTCACAACAGGAGCGCATGTTTTCAAGGCGGGATTCGAGGCCAGACTGAATCGCGATACGACTTACTTCGGCTCAAGCCCGAATGGTGAATACGATTTTGGAGGCGGATCGGCCTACGCAACCGAAGCGATCCCTTCGTTGAGTGGAACTCACGATATCGCGGTGGGCGATCCACTGCCCGATACGCTTTCAGGATTTCTCTCTGGCAGCCCGTTCGCTTATTCGGTGGCCATCGCGCCCAGCTTCGTTTCGAACGGCGCGCATATTGGCCCCGCTGCCATCAATCGCAGCAACTTCAATGTCTATGCGCAGGACACCTGGAAAGTGACGCCGCGTTTCACGCTGGACTACGGACTTCGCTGGGAGCTTTATACGCCAATCACTGAGCGGGCGCGCCGCACCGGCGGATTCCTCACCGTCAACGGGGAGCAGGAATATGTCATCAATCCGCAGCCAGGGTACAAGACCAATAAGAACGGCTGGGGACCGCGGGTGCGGGCGGCGTGGCAAGTTACGAGCAAGTTGCAAGCGCACGCAGGGGGCGGTATCACCGTGATACCGCCGAATATCTGGCAGGATAACTTTCTCACCGGGTCCACGCCATTTGTTATTTATCCTCGCAGACTGTCGGCCGCATCCACGCCGCTGAAGTATGGTTACCAGATCACACCTTCCGAGCTTCCGCAGACTTACACGCCTGCGGGCGTGAATATCTTCGCTTCAGGAAAGACAAACACCGTGGCTCCCAACACGGTGATGGATGTAGACCGCTATGAAAAGGATCTGGCAGCCCTGACCGAAAGCGGGGCGGTGAGCGCGCTGAATCTGAGCGGGATCGATCGTTCATTTGGAAATGGCACGCTGTTTACGTGGACGGCGGGGCTGGAACGAAAACTTGGCAACCTGACGGCAGACGCGAACTATGTGGGCACGGCCAGCGAAAAGCTGCCCCGTTATGGCTTTCCCAATGCTTATCCAGGTGCGAGTCCCGGATTTGCCCCCCATACGCAGTTCGACAGTCAAGGCAATGTGATCGGCGGCTTCGGAGTGGAGAATGTCATCTTCGCCGACGCACACTCGACCTATCATGCCCTGCAGACTTCGCTGTCTGGGACTACTGGTCACGGCGGCCCTGGTATCCAGGCAAGTTATACGTGGAGTAAGTCGATCGACGACTCAAGTCTTGTTTTGGGCGGCACGGGATCGACGGGGGCTGTGGCTTCGGGATTTTCGCAGAATCCGTACGATACACACCCGGAGAAAGGTCCGTCGGGGTTCGATGTGACGCATGGATTTAGTCTGAGCGTGGCCCAGGATTTGCATTTGGAGAGCGTGGAGTTTCTGCATGCAATCAGCAGAAAGGTGACATATGGGTGGGAGGTGCTCAGCATTTCGAGCATCAGTTCGGGCTCGCCATTTACGGTCTACTCCGGGATTCAGCAATCCGGATATGGATCGAATGGTGTCGACCGCCCTGACCAAATTGCGAAACCGCAACTCTCGACAGCGCGCGCGAATCGCCAAGACTATTTTGGCGAGGGCGCAAACAACGCTTCGGATTTCTTTTCGATTCCGATTCACATTGCGGGTGGCACGGGTCCTAATGTCGGTCGCCTTGGCACGATTGGCCGCAATAGCTTTAGAGGGCCGGCTTACTACGACTTTGATTATGCGGTTATTAAAGACACGCCGTTTGGGCGCAGAGGGAGCGGTGCCGAACGCATTGATCTGCAATTTCGCTCGGAGTTTTTCAACTTGTTCAATATCGTGAACATGGGGCTGCCGGCAAACATTCTGACTGGCTCGGGATTCGGCGAGATCAGCAAGACGGCCGGCAATTCGAGACAGATTCAGTTCTCACTCAAGCTAATCTACTAAGCCGCGCGGGCTACAGGGGGTCTATGAGAGCGACTATTTCTGGTGTTCGTACGGGTCTAGTGTTCGGAGCGATCACATTTGCATTGGGCGTCGGACTGTCGCCGGCCCAGCAAACGCAGGTACATTCAGCGGCACGAGGTGTGTTAGACCTGACTCTCGTGAAGCCTGAGGCCGTTGGATTTTCATCGGAGCGGCTTGAACGGTTGCACGCGCTGATGCAGCAGAGCGTGGATCAGAAGCAGATCGCCGGTATCGTGACCATCCTGGCGCGCCACGGCAAGGTGGTGGACTATCGCACCTATGGTTATCGCGACATGGCGAGCGGCGCGCCGATGACGAAGGATGTGATCTTCCGCGATTTCTCAATGACCAAGCCGGTGACCGGCGTGGCAATGATGATTCTTTACGAGCAGGGCAAGTGGCTGCCGACTGATCCGATCGCGAAGTATATTCCCGAGTTTGCGCATCTGAAGGTTTTCAATGGCGTGGATGCGGATGGAAAGATGATTCTGGTGGATCCGGATCATGCGCCGACCATGCGGGAGTTGATGAGTCACACGGCGGGCTTCACCTATGGGATTTTCGGCGATACGCCAGTGGACAAGGCGTATCGCGATGCCAACGTGCTGGCTTCTAAGAATCTGCAAGAGATGATCGATAAGGTGGCGCAGATCCCACTGCTGTATCAGCCGGGCAAGGGCTGGACTTATTCGATCTCAATGGATATCGAGGGCTACATCGTTGAGAAGCTTTCGGGGCAGACACTGCCGGATTTCATCCGCGACCATATTTACATGCCATTGGGCATGAGAGACGCGGGGTTCTATGTGCCAGCGGAGAAGCGCAGCCGGTTTGTCACGCTCTATTCGACGGGTCCAAATGGCGAGCTGGTTGCGGCGCAGAGAGGACCAGGCGGCGGGATGAGTCAATATGAAGCGCAGCCGACGATGCCTTCAGGCGGCGGCGGCATGGTCTCGACGGCAGAAGATTACTACCGGTTTGCGCAGATGCTGGGCGACGGTGGAGAACTGAATGGCAAACGCATATTGTCGCCATCGAGCGTGAAGCTGATGAGCTCGAATCATGTGCCAATGGAGTTGCTGACTGGCAAGTTCGGGATCGGCCTGCAAGTGATGCGGCCGGGATTCGGCTACGGATATAACTGCGCCGTGGAATTCGATCCGCCGGAAGCAAATTTGCCGGATGGGAAGGGCACGTTCTTCTGGGATGGTGCGGCGGGCACGTGGTTCTGGATCGACCCGACCAACGATGTGGTCTTTGTTGGAATGATTCAGCGACTGCTGGGACCGGCGAGTCCCAACCTCGAATATGAGAGCCGCGCAGTTGTGTACCAGGCGCTGGTTGATCCATCGAAATAGTTCAGTTATGAGCGGCCGGAGTTGCTGCGAGCTGTCGCTCACTTCAGCAGGTCAAGGGCCATTGCTGTCATGGCTGTGACGCCCGTAGTGATGGCCGGGGCATAGACGGGCGCGAAGAGCGCGGAGTGCGGGCTGGGCAGGGGAACGCCGGTCTTGCGGCTTTCGATGAGCTTGTTCGGGTCGGCCGCGCCAAGCCAGTACATCACGCCCGGAATCTTGCCATCGAGTGTGAAGAGGCCGACGTCTTCGCTCCCCATCACTGCTTTTCCATCAAGAACGCGATCCGGGCCGAGAGCGGCGATGGCGACGGAGTGCAGACGGTCATCCAGCGCGTTGTCATTGAGCGTAGCGGGCGTGGTTTCGCCAAGGGTGACCACCGGCATGCGTTCAGCTGGAACGCCGTAGGCCTCGGCCAACCCCTTCGCGGTGCGGCGAATATCCTCAATAATCGCGTCACGCACTGCTGCCGAATAGGCACGCAGGGTAAGGCCCATGGTGACTTCGTCAGGGATGATGTTGTTTTTTGTGCCGCCATGAATAGTGCCGATGGTCAACACAGCAGGTTGCTGAGGATCGATCTGGCGGCTGACGATGGTTTGCGCGACGAGCACGAATTCGGCGGCGAGCACGATGGGATCTTTTCCGGATTGCGGCGAAGAACCATGGCCGCCGATGCCGCGGATGGTCATGTTGATACCGGTCGAACTGGCGAGCAGTGGCCCGCCCTTGAGCGCGACCGACCCGGATGGGACGTCGTTCGAGTCGTGTTCGGAGAGGACGAAGTCGGGGCGGCCGAACCGCTCGTAGAGGCCGTCGGCAAGCATGGCTTTGGCGCCGTCGATCATCTCTTCAGATGGCTGGCCGATGAGCATCAGCGCGCCGTGCCATTGACTTCTGCGCACGGCCATTTCTTGCGCCACGCCCAGGAAGACAGTCATGTGCAGGTCGTGGCCGCAGGCGTGCATGACGCCGACTTCCTGGCCCTGGGCATTGGTGGAGCGAACGGTAGAGGCGTAGTCGAGGCCGGTCCTTTCCTCGACGGGGAGCGCATCGAGCTCGGTGCGCAGGAGCAGGTGCGGACCGATGCCGTTTTGAAGGACGGCCACGATGCCGAAGGCCTGCGAACCGTCGGGATATTTGCCCACGTGCTCGGTGACGGTGTAGCCGAGTCTGCGCAATTCGGACGCGATGAAGGCGGAGGTTTTTTCTTCGTGGTGGGAGAGCTCGGGATTTCGATGCAGGTGCTTGTATGTTTCGGTGAGCATCGGGAGCCGGCGCAGCGCGGACTGATTGAGATCGGCATCTTGTGCTCGGGAAGAAGGCGCACTGGCGACCAGGGCAGCAGCAAGAAAGGCACGCAGAATCACAGGGATATCCTCCGACCTTGGCACGATGGGGAATTCAATCGCCAGCGTAACAGAAGCATGCAACAAAACTTAATAAATCTTCGTATTGCATTCCCATAGGGGGTTGTGTATGCTCCTCTCTATTGGTTTGCCATAGGAGGACGGGTGATGGGTGGAAAGACCGATGTATGGCAGGGGACGCTGGCGTTAATGGTGCTGAAGACGCTGCAGGTGATTGGTCCGCAGCATGGGTATGGGCTGGCGCGGCGCATCGAGCAAACCAGCGGCGATTTGCTGGAGTTGAACTATGGCACGCTTTACCCTGCGCTGCTGAAGCTGGAGCAGGAGGGGTATATCCGCTCGAAGTGGGGCTTCTCAGACAACAACCGCAAGGCGAAGTTCTATGAGCTAACAAAGGCAGGAGAGAAGCAGGTGCGGAAAGCCGCGGCGGAGTGGGAACAGACGACTGAAATTCTTTCGCGCTTTCTGGCGCCGAACGCGGAAGCCTAGGAAGGAAGGCGGTAAGCGATGAACCCGTTGATTGCGAAAATTCGCGCCCTGGGGCTGCGATTGCTGTGCGCGCCGCGAAGTGACGGCGAGATTCAGGCTGAGTTGGAGAGCCACGTCGCGATGCACACGGAAGATGGAGTGCGCGCGGGGCTCAGTCCTGAGGAGGCGAGACGCCAGGCGCTGATCCGGCTGGGTGGTGTGGAACAGACCCGGCAGGCGTATCGGGAACGTCGCACGCTGACGTGGATTGAGGCGCTGCTGCAGGATGTGCGGTTCGGTGTGCGCATGATGGCGCGCAATCGCGGTTTCACCATAGTCGCGATCATGACGCTGGCGATTGGTATTGGCGCGACGGCAACGGCATTTACGTGGATTGATGCTGTACTGCTGCAGCCGCTGAGCGGGGTATCGGAACCGAATCGGCTGGTCACACTGGAGACGGTGACGGCGAACGGCGATTGGGTGCCGAATTCCTATCCTGACTTCATTGATTTTCGCGACAGGCTAAAGCTCTTCGATGGAATTGCGGCGGCGCATGTGTCGGCCTTCAGCGTAGGCAAGGAGGATCATGCCGAACGCGTCTGGGGCGAACTGGTGTCAGGGAATTTCTTTTCTGTTCTCGGTGTGAAGGCGGAACAGGGACGCATGTTCTCGCCGTCTGAATCCGGCGATGTGCCCGGGGCCTATCCGGTGGCTGTGATCAGCGATCGCTATTGGCGTTCGCACTATGGTGCGGATCCGTCGGTGGTGGGGAAGACGATCCGCATCAATCAACATGAGCTGACGATTGTGGGCGTGGCCGCGCCGGAGTTTCATGGGTCAATTCCCGTGACCTCATTCGACGTGTGGGTGCCGTATATGGAGCAGACGGTGCTGAACGGCGTGAAGGAGTGGATGCTGCGCGATCGCCATGACCGGAACATGTTGGGCATTGCGCGCTTGAAACCGGGCGTGACGTTTGAGCAGGCGCGCCTGGAGCTGAAGGCGCTGGCGGATCGCATGGCAGTTGCGAATGCAAATGTAAGCGAAGGTATGGGCGCGACATTGATGCCGCTGTGGAAGTCGCCGCATGGGCCGCAGGGATTGCTGGTCGGACCGCTCCGCGTTCTGATGGGTGTTTGCGTGCTGGTGCTGCTGATTGTGTGCGCGAACGTGGCGAACCTGTTGCTGGCGCGAGCCACGGTGCGCGAGAAAGAATTCAGCGCGCGACTGGCGCTGGGCGCGGGGCGTGGACGGATTGCGCGGCAGGTGCTGACGGAGAGCCTGCTGCTGACCGGGTGCGGCGCGGCGCTGGGGCTTGCCGTGACACCGTGGATGAGCCACGCGCTGCGGTATCTGATGCCGCCGGGTCCCATGACGCAACTGGTCTCGATGGACACGCGGCCAAACCTGGCGGTGCTGGGATTCACGGCTGGCATCTGCGTGGTGGCTGCACTGATCGCCGGACTTGTTCCTGCATTGCAGGTGGGGCGGATGAACCCGAGCGCGCGTTTGAATGCGGGAGGACGGAGCGGTACTGCGGGCCGCACAAGGAATCGGTTGCGGTCGACGCTTGTGGCATCGGAAGTGGCTCTGGCACTGGTGGCGCTGGTGGGTGCGGGACTATTTGCGCGAGGATTCCAGCAGACATTGCGGCTCGATCCGGGGTTCGATCCAGATCACGTGCTGCTGAATCAGTTTTATCTTTCGACCAACGGCTACAACCTTGCGCAACGCAAGGAATTCTGCCGGCGGCTTGAGGAGCGTATGTTGGCTGCGCCTGGAATCACCGATGTGGCGTATTCGGATGGCGTGCCGTTGGGGTTTGAACCGAGCTGGTGGGAGGAGCTGAAGATTGAAGGCTACGCGCCGCGGCCAAACGAGAACATGAACATTTTTCGCAATGTGATCTCGCCTGGCTATTTGCCGCTGATGCACATTCCGGTTATAGAAGGGCGCAACTTTACCGCGCAGGACAACGAGAATGCGCCCGCTGCGATGATTGTGAACGAGGCGTTTGTACGAAGATTTTTTGCCGGCAGCAATCCGATTGGCAAGAAGATTCATGGGTGGGGCGATTGGTTCCGGGTAGTGGGTGTTGCGAAGGATTCGAAGTACCACTATCTCGGCGAGAGCACTCCGGCGTATTTCTACGTGCCGTTCCGGCAGGTGTTTCGCGAGGACATGAATCTTGCGTTCTACGTGCGGACAAAGGGCGACCCGGACGGCGCGCTGTCGATGTTGCGGTCGCAAGTGCGAACGATCGATCCCAATGTTACCGTCTTCGATGCGGCGCCGTTGAAGGAATTCATTGGTGCATCGCTGTATCCGCAAAAAGTTGCAGCGAGCCTGATGACAGTGCTGGGATCGATTGCGCTGCTTCTTGCGGGGGTCGGCCTGTACAGCGTGATGGCATACTCCGTGGCGCAGAGGACGCAGGAGATTGGCGTGCGCATGGCGCTGGGAGCGCAGCCGGCGCACGTGCAGCGGATGGTCGTGCGGCAGGGGTTGGTTCTGACCATTGCGGGAATCGTAGCCGGCGGAACATTGGCGATTGCCCTTGGGCGTGTGGTGGCGAGCGTATCGTTTACGAACTCCGGCATGGGCGCGAACGCAAAGCTGCTGGGTAATGGTGCGAACGATCCGCTCATTTATCTAGCTGCCACCGCGTTCCTGTGCGTGATTGCCGCACTGGCATCCTATTTGCCGGCGCGGCGAGCGGCTTCGGTCGATCCCATGCGGGCGTTGCGGACGGAATAGGAGGATACATACAATGCGGTGGCTGAGGGCACTGTGGATACGCGTACTGGGCGGACGGCGAACGGATGATGAGTTTCGAGCTGAGTTGGAAAGCCATATTGCGATGCATATCGACGAAGGTGTGCGCGCCGGGATGAGCGTGGAAGAAGCGCGGCGACAGGCGCTAATCAAACTGGGTGGCGCGGAGCAGGCGCGGCAGGCGTATCGAGATCGCGCGACGCTGCCGACGATGGAAGGCGTGTTGCACGACGTTCGTTTCGCCCTGCGGCAGATGCGCAAGGCGCCGGGCTTCACAATCACGGCGGTGCTGACGCTGGCGCTGGGCATTGGTGCGAATGCCGTGATTTATACGCTGGTTGATTCAATTCTGCTGCGGCCGCTTCCGTACGCACAGCAGGACCGGATCATGCTTATCGGCTATGGCGGTTCTGAGAGCGACGCGAGTTTCTTTCCAAAAGGCTGGGTTCGCGCGCTGGGAGAGCACTCGCGGGCCTTCGCGGCTGTCAGCGGATTCGGGGCCGATATCGAATCGAACGTAGCGAACGGGGACGCGCCCAATCGCGTGTTTGGCGCCAAAGTGATGGCGAATGCGCTAGACACGTTGGGCGTTCGGCCGGCAGCGGGGCATTTTTTCAGCGCGGACGATGCGATTGCGGGACACGAACCGGTGGTGGTGTTGAGCAACGCTTTCTGCAAGCAGCGCTTCGGGAGAAGTGCGGAAGCGATTGGTCAGAACATGCGCATCGATGGCGTGTGGCGCAGAGTGATCGGCGTGATGCCGGCGGGGGTGCGGTTCCCCTACGCGGACACGCAGTTTGTCGTACCCGTGGCGTTTCGCGGGGGAGATGTGTTTGATCCATGGTATGAGTTCGATCTGCGCGCCTTCGGGCGTTTAAAAGACGGCGTTACGCCGGCGCAGGCTCAGGCAGAACTCCGTCAACTGCAGCCGATCATGCTGCCGCTGTTTCCTTGGCGCATGCCGGACAGTTGGGCTTCGAGCATGACGGTTGTGCCGCTGCTCGAGGCCCAGACCGGAGCAATGCGGCCGCGGCTGCTGCTCCTGCTGGGCGCGGTGGGATTGATCCTGCTGATTGCATGCGCCAACGTGGCGAACCTGATGCTGGCACGGGCCACCGCGCGCGAACGCGAAATTGCGATCCGCAGCGCGCTGGGCGCCTCGGGAAACAGGTTGATTCAGCAACTGCTATGCGAAAGCCTGGTGCTCGGGGTAACTGCCGGCATCGTTGGTTTGGCGGCGGCGTGGGCGAGTCTGCGCATCTTCGTTGGCTTGCTGCCCGCCGACACGCCGCGGATCGAGGGGGTGTCGCTGCATGGAAATGACGTGTTGTTCACGCTGGGCGCATCGGTGTTGGCGGGATTGCTGTTTGGCGTGATTCCAGCGATCAAGATGGCGTCGCTGAATCTGCTTGCGACTTTGCGCACAGGTAGCCGCGGCGTGATGGGCAAGGGCGCGGGGTTCGGGGTATCGATGGCGCTGGTGATGGCGCAGATCGGGCTGTCTGTCATGGTGATCACGGCGGCTGGGCTCATGCTGCACAGCCTCTACCAGATCTCGCGCGTCGATCCTGGATTCCGCACTGCGGGCACGGTGACAGCGGAGGTAGCACTGGACGCTTCAGCGTGCAGAGAGAAAGGTCGCTGCGAATCGTTTTTTACGACGCTGCTCGATCGCGCGCAGGAGATTCCGGGCGTGGAAAGCGCCGCGGTTACCGATTCCCTGCCCCTGAGCGGCCGCGACGACAACTATGTGTTTGACGCCGAGGGGCATCCGCGCGACGCGCGGCAGGGAGCGCTGATGGCGACAGGCCGCACGGTTTCGCCGGCCTACTTCGATGTGCTGGGGCTGCACCTCGTGCGGGGGCGCTTACTCGAGGCAAGCGATGCATCGGGCGCCAGTCACGCTGTAGTGGTGAATGAGCGGCTGGCGCAGCGCTACTGGCCAAACCAGAATCCGATCGGCAAGCACTTGTTGGATGTGAATGACGCTCCGACGCCGGCAGTGTGGAATGCGGCGAAGGCTTCAGTGATCGTCGGTGTGGTGCGCAATGCGCGCGAAGGCAGCCTCGAAGAAGGGTTTCACGACGAGGTCTATCTGCCCATGGCGCCCGGGCATGAGGCGCCGGTGATGTATGTTCTGTTGCGTACGCATACCACGCCTGCCGAAACAGCCACGGGCCTGCGGCGTATCGTCGCGAGCATTGACTCGCTGGTTCCGGTTACGCGTGTGCGTTCGATGAGTCAGGTCGTCGCGACCTCGGTGGCCGCGCCACGTGCGCTGGCCAAGCTTTTGCTAGCCTTCGGTGGGCTTGCGGTGGTGATCGGCGCAGTGGGCGTCTACAGCCTCATCGCCTATATCGTGAGTTGGCGAACGCGCGAGATCGGCTTGCGGCTTGCATTGGGCGCGCAACGCTGGCAGATTTTGATGGCGGTGGTGCGCCAGAGCCTGCTGCTGGCAGGCGGAGGTTGCGCGGCCGGCCTGCTGGGCGCTCTGGCATTGAGCCGGACGCTGCGCAGCTTCCTTTTTGAGGTGAGCGCGCTTGACCCGGTGACGTATTGCGCTGTTCCGCTGTTGATGTTGCTGGTTGCGCTTATCGCGGCTTGGATCCCGGCGCGACGGGCCGCGGCAGTGGACCCGATGATTGCGCTGCGCGGGGATTAGGAGGGGACTGTGCTGCGAAAACTTCTAGCGCTGTGGAGGCGTGTGGTGCACGCAAGGCGCAGGCAAGACGAGATCGATGCCGAGCTTGAGAGCCACGTGGCGATGCACACGGAGGATGGCGTGAGAGCGGGGCTCGAAGTAGATGAGGCGCGCCGCCAGGCGTCGGTTCTTTTGGGCGGCGCGGAGCAGATACGACAGGCTTGGCGTGAACGCAATACGTTGCCATGGGTTGAGAACCTGCTGCGCGATGTGCGCTATGCGCTGCGAGGATTCGGGAGGAATCCGATTTTTGCGCTTACAGTGATTGTGACGCTGGCGCTGGGGATCGGCGCGACAACAGCGGTGTTCAGTGTGGTCGATCGCATTCTGTTTCGTAGCTTGCCGTACGTGCATGCGGATCGATTGGTCTCGGTGGGGTTGACGGCCCCAATTATTCCGGAAGAGTTCATGCTGGGCGGTTCCTACTACGACTGGCAGGATCATCAGCAGCCGTTCACCGCGCTCACATCTGAGATGGGGGTGAATGCGTGCGACCTGACGGAGCATAACCCCGCACACTTGAGCTGCGCGAGCGTCGAAGGGAATTTTCTACCGACGCTTGGAATCTTGCCGGCTCTTGGGCGCAATTTTCTGCCGGAAGAAGACAGGCCGAATGGGCCGAAGGTCGCACTCATCTCCGACGGTCTGTGGCTCTCGCATTACCATCGCGATCCAGGAATTCTGAATCAGCTGATCGATCTCGATACGCATCCTGTGCGCGTGATCGGTGTTTTACCCCCCGACTTTGAGATGCCCAGGCTGCAGAAGATCGATGTGCTTGTCCCAGAGGCACTCGATAAAGCAGCGGAACGCAAGGCCGATCCCGGGCATGTTCTCTACGCATTTGCGCGGCTCAAACCGGGCATTACGCCCGAGCAGGCCGCGGAGAAGTTGAAGCCCGTTTTCGATTATTCACTCAGCCTGGCGCCGCCGCGCTTCCGCAGTGAAGTGCATTTGCGCGTGCGCACGTTGCGAGATCGGCAGATGCAGGATGTGCGGCTGGTGGCGTGGGTACTGCTGGGAGCGGCCTTTGCAGTTCTGCTCATCGCATTTGCCAACGTGGCGAGCCTGCTATTGACACGGGCGGTGGCGCGGGAGCGCGAGCTTGCTGTGCGTTCAGCGCTGGGAGCGACGCGACGCAGGCTTGCGCTGCAGGCGCTCACTGAATCAATCCTGCTTGCGCTGCTTGGAGCGGCGGCGGGATGCGGGTTGGCCGAGGGGCTGCTGCGCATATTTATCGGTGTTGCTCCGGCGAGTCTGCCACTCTTGGCCAAAGCGCATCTTGATCTGCGCATTTTTCTCTTCACGGCCGTTCTCGCGGTTGTTTGCGGGTTAATGTTCGGGCTTGGCGCAGCGCTGCATCGGCCTCGCGCGCTTGCTCTCGCTGCGCGTGCCACTGGTACAAGCGGCCGGGCGTGGCTGCGCCGGTGCATGGTGGTCTCGCAGATCGCGATCAGCATGGTTCTTCTTGCGGGAGCGGCGTTGCTAGTGCGCAGTTTCACCAATCTACAGAGCCAGAACCTGGGAGTGGGGACGCACGGTGTTGTCACCGCGGCGATTTCTCTGAATCGGTATCGCTATGCAACGCCGCAGGCGCAGATGCAATTCTTTCTTCGTGCAGAAGCGGCGTTGCGAAGGCTACCGGGGGTTTCGGCGGTGAGCGTAAGCGACTCGGCGCCACCGGGCGGTTTCCATCACGATCAGATCTACAGCAACATTGCGGTGGCCGGCAGGCCTGCGCCGACCGGAGAAACGGGCGGTATGGTGGTTTGGCGCTGGGTAACGCCGGACTACTTTGGCGCGCTCGACATTCCGATTGCGCGGGGGCGGAATTTCGGCGAAGATCAGCGCACGGCAAAGGAGCAGTTTTTGATTCTCAGCAGCCTGCTTGCGTCGCGGTTGTTTCCTAACCAGGACCCTATTGGGCAGCGCGTTCGACCTGTGCCGAATGGGCCGTGGTTTACCGTCGAGGGCGTAGCTGCGAACGTGAAGAACAGCGGGCTCACGTCCGAAGACGAGCCGGAGTTCTATCAGCTGAGGAGAAACCTTCCCGACGACTGGAATTCGGCGCCGTCGGCTGTACTCATCGCGAAAGCGACGCTGGCACCGAAGGCGGTGGAATCATGGATGCGATCGGAGATTGCGCAGATCGATCCGACTGTTCCGGTGGAGATGGAGACGCTGAATGAGCGCGTGAATGAGCTGAGCGATCGCCCGCGGTTCGAAACGATGCTTCTCGGATTCTTCGCAGCCTGCGGGCTGCTGATGGCAGTGATTGGGTTGTACGGTGTGATTGCGTTTATGGCGCTGCAACGCACGCAGGAGATTGGGGTGCGCATGGCCCTGGGAGCTTCACGCGCTGATATCCTGCGGCTCATCGCCGGCGAGGGCGCACGGCTGATTGTGCTGGGGGGCGCGCTAGGATTGGCTGCGGCGATTGGTGCTACGCAATTACTGAAGAGCTTACTCTTTCAGGTTGGACCGCATGATCCAATCAGCTTTGTTGCTGTGGCTCTGCTTCTCGGGGCTGTCGCGCTGTTGGCCACGCTGCTGCCGGCACGCTCCGCAATGAAGACGGATCCCATGGTTGCGCTGCGCTGCGAGTAGGGACGCGGCGGCGCGCGCGCGGGATGGTAAACTCCACAAGCGAGAATGGGAGTGGAGTGGGAAGTGGGCGCGAGTGCAATCGAGTTTCGTCTCCGGATGGCGATCAATGCGGTCATCATCATTCTGGGCTTTTGGTCGCCGTGGATTGAGAAGTGGGGGGTGGGCAGCCGCATCCCTTTGCTGGAGTGGCTGGCGCTGGAGTTGAGCCGTACGGGTTTGCTCCGGTTCACTGCGGCCACGGCGGTCGTCATTCTCATAGGGGCTCTGATTGCGGGAGTGGGCGCTGCTTTGCGTGTGTGCGGCGCGGCGTACCTGGGGCCGGCGACGGTGATCAGTCTCGAGATGAGAGCCGGCGGCGTCATGGCGGACGGGCCCTATAGGTACGTGCGCAACCCGCTTTACGTTGGACTGTGGTGCATGGTAGCGGCGATGGCGCTCATCATGCCGCCGACTGGTGTGCTATTCACGATGGTGCTGCTTACGATTTTTCTCATGCGCCTTATCCTGGGCGAAGAAGCATTCTTGTCAGCCAAGCTGGGCGAGCCGTATCGCGCTTATCTCAGCAGTGTCCCCCGGATCGTCCCACGGCTGCGGTATAGGGATGCCCATGGCACAAGCAAGCCGAACTGGATGCGCGCTGTGCTGGCGGAGATCTTGCCCATTGGGGTTTTCATCACGTTCGCATTTTTCTCGTGGAGCTATGACAATCGGCTGATGGGCAGAGCAATTCTCATCAGCTTTGGCGTGTCGCTGGTGACGCGGGCGTTCGTTCCAACGAACGCCAAATCTCAGACCGTGCGATTGTGATCCATGCGGTTCGTACGTTCCCACCCTTCGCAAAGAACGCGAAGGATGGGGCACCCATTTTCGTGCGGATTGAAGCTTCGCGAGAAAGCGGATCCTGCGCTCCGCTCAGGATGACAGAAAGGATGGGGCGCTGAAAATTGGGTCTGCGGTTATGGGCTCAGCTTGCCTGGATAGATTTGCGTTGTTTGCCAAGACGGCCCAGGTGGGTCCAGCCAAAGCCATTGGAGTATTTGAGTCCGTAGCCCATCATGCGATCGATGCCGATGTGATTGATCCAGAGGAGTGCGATGGGCAGAAGCGTGTCGGTCCGGGATATCAGTGCGAAGAGCGCGAGCACTGCGGGCAGCACATAGGTGTGCGCCGCGTTGTAGATGCGCGCGCCCCAACATGGCCTGTACAGATAGCCGAGCATGGAGAGATCGGGAATGAGCCAGAGGGCCGCAAACATCCACCAGCTTGCGCCTGTGCGCGCGTAAAGAGCGAAGCTGAGTGCCGCGACGGCCAATCCCTCGAGTCGCAGGAGCGAGCGCACGGAGCCTTGAACTGCGAAGCTGGGAAGGGAGCTTTCGCTTAGGGACGATGCAGAGCTTGCCATGCACGATTGGATGTTTGAGTGCACGCGAGGTGTGCTAAAAATCGTGGAAATCATCGACGGGAAAAGAAATGGGGAGAAGCGTGGCGCCTCTCCCCATGCTGATCAGTCCGGAATGCAACTACTTCTTGGGGGGGGCGATAACGTCCTTTGCAGCCTTGGCTACGCGGAACTTGACGACGGTCTTGGCCTTGATCTTGATGGCTTCACCGGTCTGGGGGTTGCGGCCGATGCGGGCCTTGCGCTCAGCCTTCACCAAGCGGCCGATGCCGGGGATGACGAAGACGCCGTTCTTCTTGGTTTCCTTGATGGCGGTCTCGGCGAGCAGGTCAAGGAAGGCCGCGGATTGTTTGTTGGTGAGTTCGAGCTTCTCTGCCAGGTGCCGGGTAAGAGCTGTCTTGGTAAGTCCAGTTGCCATGTAATGTTCTCCTTCTGAATGGTTGTTGCCTAGGTTTCCGCCGCTCGGCATCTTCAGAACAGGATCAAGAAGCCATCAAGCGTACCGCATGGAGGGAGTGCGACCGAGGCAACGTTTGCACGAAACCCCTTTATTCATGCGGGTTCGTACAGAACCCTGTCGTTCGTAACAATGCGGCTTGGAGGTGGGCAAAGTCAATGAAAAAACGCTGGATTTCCACAGTTTTCTCAGGTTTTTATACCTGAAATCGCCTATTTTAGGCTGAAATTGCTGGTTTTTGGCTCTGAGAGGTCGAAATCGCCGCCAAATATGCGGCTCCGCGCGCGGGTCAATGCAGGCCGAAGAGGACCTTCTTCTTTGGTGCGAGAGCCGCCGCGATAGGCGTGTTGAGTGCGTCCACGATAGGCGCAGCGATTTTGAAGTGGCGAATAACGATGTCGGCAAGTTTGTGGTCAAGCGCAGTTTTCGCGGGGAGGGTGGCGGCGAGTCCCCATTGACGGCACTGGACGAGATCGAGCGCGGGATGATCGCAAGGAAATCCCTTGGGGGGACGGGTGAGCGGATTCCCTTCGAACTCGACGAATGCCTTGCGGACAGCGGGCTTCTTGAGAAGCTTGCGGAATTCGGCGTGATTATCGAGCAGCCAGTGACGAATCGCGGCGAGCTGATCCTTCTCCGGCATGTAGGCTCCGGCGGCAATGATCACTTCCTTGGCGCTGATGTGGAAGTAGTAGCCCGCGCCGGAGGTCTTCTGGAGTCCCTTGTGCGACCACCACGCGGCGACGTGGGTTTTGTAGGGGCGCTTGTCGTTGCTGAAGCGCGTGTCGCGATAGATGCGGAAGAGGCTCTTTTCCGCGGGACGCACATGATTGGGTGCGAAGTCGAGCATGGCGTCGGTGATTTTGCGGATGACGGCGAGCATGGGCTCTTTGAGTTCGGCTTCGAACTGGGCCTTGCGTGGCGTGAACCATTCGCGGTCGTTGTGCTTCGTCAAGTTGCGAAGGAAGGTGAGTGCTGCGGGAGTGAAATAAGGGGTTGCTGCGGAGGGAGCGGTTTTTGTTTTACCGGGCATCTGCAAACAAGTCTAGTGGATTTTCGCGGAGATCATGTGGGTTCGGAGCTGTGCAAACGGGGCTATTTTCTGAGGAAAACCACTGCGTTGGGGCGGACTCGCGAAGATGGGCGCGCGCATGCAGGGCTTCAGCGGATCAGCTTGAGCGCGCCGCGGAAGAGGCCGTCGAAGTCGGCGGAGAGCGCTTTGTCTTTGGCGATGGCCTGCTCGATGGCCTTCTCGGCAGCGGGGCGCTGATAGCCAAGATTGACGAGTGCGGAGAGCACATCGTCGACTGCGGGCCCTTGCACGTTGGATGGCGACGGGCGCGACAGCGAAGTCGTCGAGCTTGTCTTTGAGTTCGACGACGAGGCGCTCGGCCAGTTTTTTGCCTACGCCGGGAATGCGCGTGAGCTGCGCGTGATCCTGCGCGCGGATGGCCTGCACGGTGCGATCGCTGGAGAGGCCGCTGAGCATTTTGATGGCGAGCTTGGGTCCGACGCCGCTGACGGTGATCAGCCGCTCGAAGAGGCGCTTCTCTTCGCTCTCGAGAAAACCGAAGAGGGCGATCTGATCTTCGCTGACCTGGGTGTGGATGTGCAGCGAGGCTTCCGCGCCGACAGAAGGCAGCGACGTAAAGGTGGGCACGGAGATGGTGACGTCGTAGCCGACGCCAGCGGCTTCAACGATGGCCTGGCCGGGTTGTTTGTAGATCAGCTTGCCGCGCAGGTGAGCGATCATTCTGCTTTATTGTAGAAGCCCCATGCGCTTCGCAACACGTTCCAGAGTTTCGAGTGCGCGGTCGAGTTGCGCCCTTGTGTGCTCGCTGGTGAGGATGAGGCGGATGCGAGCTTTGCCTTCGGGGACGGTGGGGAAAGCGATGCCGGTACCCATGACGCCTTCATCGAAGAGGGCGCGGCTGAAGTCCATGGCGGCGCGGCCTTCGCCCACGATAATCGGCGTGATCGGCGTTTCGGTGGCTGGGGTGTTGACGCCGCCGATGTTGAAGCCGGCGCGTTTGAGTTCGCCCTGAAAATAACGGGTGTTGGCCCAAAGGCGCTCGATGCGGTCGGGCTCGTTCTCGAGGATGTCGAAGGCGGCGATGCAGGTGGCGGCGACCGATGGCGGATGCGAGGTGGAGAAGAGAAACGGTCGGGCGCGGTGATAGAGGTAGTCGATTAAGTCGCGGCTGCCGCAGACGTAGCCGCCGAGCGCGCCGATGGCCTTCGAGAGCGTGCCGACCTGCACATCCACGCGGCCGTGCATGCCGAAATGATCAATGGACCCGCGGCCGTTGCGGCCCAGGACGCCCGAGGCGTGCGCGTCGTCGACCATCATGATGGCGCCGTATTTCTCGGCCAGCGCGGCGAGCTTGTCCACGGGGCCGATGTCGCCATCCATGGAGAAGACGCCATCGGTGATGACGAGCTTGTGACCCGGCTCAGTTGGCGATTTCCTTGAGCAGTTCCTCGCAGTGGGCGACATCCTTGTGGCGGAAGACCTTGATTTTGGCGCGGGAAAGGCGCGCGCCGTCGATGATGCTGGCGTGGTTTAGCTCGTCGGAAAGGATGAAGTCTTCTTTGCCGAGGATGGCGCTGACGGTGCCGGCGTTGGCCGCGAAGCCGCTTTGGAAGACGACGCAGGCTTCGACATTTTTGAAGCGCGCGATCTTTTCTTCGAGTTCCATGTGGATGCGCATGGTGCCGGCAATGGTGCGGACCGCGCCGGAGCCCACGCCGTAGGTGCGCGTGGCGGCGAGGGCGGCTTCAATCAGCTTGGGGTGATTGGCGAGGCCGAGGTAGTTGTTGCTGGCGAGGTTGATGACTTCTTTGCCGTCGTAGTGGCAGACCGGCGCCTGCTGGTCATCGAGAACCCGCAGCTTGAAGTGTGTGCCTTTGGCGCGCAAGTCGTCGAGTGCGGCGGTGAGGTAAGCGAGTTGTGGGCGCGTGGCAGTCTCCGTCATGGCGATGCACCTCAAAGAGAAAGGATAGCTGAAGGGCAGGGACCGGGAACCAGGGAATAGGGAACGGGGAATAGGGAATAGAAATCGTCGTCATTGAGTCGTTTCTACGGACCACAACCAGCTCGGGTGGTTGCGCGTCTATAACTCTAGGAAACTTTGGGAGAGATTTGTGCGCGGAATTGCGATATGGGGTTTTGTTGGTTTCCTTGCTTTGGGTTTTTCTACGGCCTGCATGGCTGCGCCGACAGAAGACGCGAGCTTCACTGTGAGCCAGCACAGCAAGCAGGTGGGGACGGCGAGCTTTCATTTTGCGGCGAATGCGGATGGGTACGATTCTTCGTCTGTGGTGCGCGTGGCGATGCAGGGGCTGGATTATGCGCTGTCTAAGAACGAGGAGCTTTCTTCGGCGAACGAGTTGAAGCACGTGCAACTGAGCGCGACTGTGAATGACCAGGCGGTGCATGTGACGGCGGCGCCCGATGCGGCTCAACTGTTGATGAATATATCGGCGAACGGGCGCAGCAGCACAACGCGCTTGGAGGCGCATGAGAACTCGGTTTTTCTCCCCGACTTTGACCCGGGTGCTCTTGAAACGCTGCTGGCCCTGGCAGTCAGCCACAACGATCGGGACATTTGGGCGATTGTGCCGAAGCAGGCTGGGTCGGTTGTGCCGGTGACCCTGGCAACGTATGCCGATGAGCAGGGCACGCTGGACGGTAAGCAAATCACGGTGCATCACCTGGTGGCGACGATCGGGGGTGCGCATACGGATCTCTTTTTTGGTCCAGAGAGCCGGTTGTTGCAGGCGGAGTTGCCGCAGGCGGGGTTTGCGTTGGTGCGGAAGGGATTTGTGCTGAAGCCGCCGGCGAAGCCGATTGTGCCGGCGGAGTAGGCATGAATAAGCGGCTTGCTGCAAGTGCCTCGCAGGAAAGAAAAGGCATCCCTCAGCGGCTAAAGCCGTACCAATTATTGCTGCATTCTCGGCACGACTGAAGTCGTGCCCTGACACGGCTTGGTCAGGGCTTTCATTTAATTCCTCGGCAAGGACAAGGTGCTCGGCTTGCCTGTAAACTCGTGCCATTTCCCCCGGTTTCTGCAGCCGGTAGAGTGGTGCCTATCAAAAACGGACAGTTTCACTGCAGCCGATAAACTCGTACTCTCCCGCAATCTCGATTTCCCAGCGAAGCCGTGCTCTGATGCGGACCTGAGTTCGCGCTTTCACAGCGCGCGTGCCGCGGCTACAGCCGACGCCCACGCCCACTGAAAATTGAATCCGCCGAGGTGACCCGTAACGTCGACGGCTTCGCCGATGAAGAAGAGGCCGGGCACAGCGCGTGCTTCCATTGTCTGGGAGTTCAGATCGGCAGTGTCGACGCCGCCGGCGGTGACTTCGGCTTTCGCGAAGCCCTCGGTGCCGGTGGGATGAAACTCCCAGCGATGCAGGCGGCGCTCGCAGGCCTCGAGCGCGGTGTTGGACCAGCCGTTGGGCGTGCCCACGTCCACGATTCGGTCGGCGAGCCGTTGCGGCAAAAATGCGCGCAAGGCCAGCCGGAAAGCGGCGGCATCGCGACGCGAGTTGGGTGCGAGCAGCGGGCGGAGCAGATCGGCCTCGGGCGCAAGATCGACGAGGAGCGGCGTGCCGGCCTGCCAATAGGAAGATGCCTGCAAAATGGCGGGACCGCTGAGGCCGCGATGAGTGACGAGGAGTTTTTCGCGGAACTGGGCGGTTCTTGCCCGCGCAACAACTTCAGTCGAGACGCCGGCGAGCGCGGTCCAGCCTTCTTCCGCTCCACCGAGAAGGAGCGGAACCAGAGCGGGGCGTGGTTGGACGACGCGCAGGCCGCATTTACGAGCAAGATCGTAGGCGAGACTGGTCGCGCCGAGTTTAGGAATGGAGAGGCCGCCCGTGGCGATGACGAGTGCGGCGGCCTCGAATTCGCCTTGCGACGACGCAACGCGAAAAACGCCCGCGGTAGCTTCAAGGGCGATGCTGCGTGCGTTCAGAATCAGCTCAACGCTTCCGTTCGATTCTTTGGACTTTTCGCATTCGGCGAGCAGCATCTCGAGAATCGCCTGGGCTGAGCCGTCGCAGAAGAGCTGGCCCAGAGTTTTCTCGTGCCAGGGAATATGGTAGCGCTCGACGAGTTCAAGGAAGTGTTGAGGCTGATAAAGCGCGAGCGCGGACTTGGCGTAGTGCGGGTTGGCGGAGAGGAAGTTGGCCGGCGTGCAATAAATATTGGTGAAGTTGCAGCGGCCTCCGCCAGAGATGAGGATTTTGCGGCCGGGCAGCGGGTTGTGTTCGAGGAGAGCCACGCGGCGGCCGCGCTGGCCGGCGACGGCAGCGCACATGAGCCCGGCGGCGCCCGCACCGAGGACGAGGACGTCGAAGCGGCGAGGTGCCGATGGAGCACCCGGTTGAGCCATAGCTCCATTCTCTCCGAGACCTCCGGCCTCAATTGGTCATCGAAAGAAAAAGGCGAGCTTTGGGCCGGATCGTCGCCGGCAGCTTCGGGCCAGATTCTTCCCATCCAAAGGAGCGTCTTATGTCTGCCGTTATAACCAATCCCATTGTGCCGCCGTTCACGCGCGAGACTGCGACGGCGAAAGTGCGAGCCGCCGAGGATGCGTGGAATACGCGCGATCCGGAACGGGTGAGTCTTGCCTATTCGATCGATAGCCGGTGGCGGAACCGGTCGGAGTTTATCAACGGGCGCGAGGAGATTATCGCGTTCCTCACGCGCAAATGGGCCCGGGAGCTGGATTATCGTTTGATCAAGGAATTGTGGACATTCGGCGACTCGCGGATTGCGGTCCGTTTCGCGTATGAATCCCACGATGCGACTGGGCAATGGTTCCGTTCCTATGGGAATGAAAACTGGGAGTTCGGTGCGGATGGGTTGATGCATCGGCGCTATGCGAGCATCAACGATTTGGAGATTGAAGAGTCCCAGCGGCTGTTTCACTGGCCTGACGGGCGGCGTCCCGACGACCATCCAACGTTAAGCGAACTGGGGTTGTGAGGAGGCGAAGGCCCGGTCACACGGTCCCGCAGGGGCTAAAAGCCCACATTGGTTTTGCGGCGCTTGCGGCACGACTAAAGTCGTCCCCTGTTACAAGGCGACCACGCCGTTCTCTCTCTTAAGAGATGCCGGAGCTAACTTAATATGCATCTTCAGATCATTGACGGACTGGGCCCTATGCATTTTTCGACGCGCGAACCTAGCCTTCGTCGTCGCGGAACATGGGGTGGGGGATGAGGCGCCGGTAGTCTTCCTGATGGGCGCCGTCGAGGCAGGCCTCGATGATGCGATGGCCGAGGGGATCGAGGTCGGGCACCTGGAAGGGCTTGAGCTCGCGCGCAAAGAAATCACGCCACTGGCGCGCGCCTTCTTCGTAGACGTCCATGCCGCCTTGAATCTGTTCTTCCACGCGGAGAAAAACGCGGGGGATCATGGAGCCCTCGACCCGGAGCTGATTGGGAACGTATCCGAGCAGCGGGAAGGGCGCTTCGCTCACCTGTTCGCGGCCGAATTTCGCGCTGCCGCGGCGGGCGAGGTATTCGCGGGCGATCCACTCGGCCATGTAGCCGACGCGCCACGCGCCGATGTGCTGGTTCGGCAGGAGTACATAGCGTGTTTCCGGCGTGGCTACTATTTGCTGGAGCAGCAGGTTAGCCTGGTCGACGCGACGGCCCGTGGCAAAGGCCCAGTAGGAACCGACACCTTCGGATTCCATGGGCGTGTCGGTATCAATGCTCTCCTCCAAAAGGCTGCCCCCGCGCAGCGGGTCTTGATTCGGATCCTGGATGCTGGGGTTGGCATGGCCGCGTGGCGCGACGAGACGCCAGAGCCACGCAAGCGCGGGGCTGAGGACATGCATCATGGCAAGGATGCCGTAGAGGCGGCTCCCGCTATGGGTGGGCGGACAGCGCACGCCGAAGCTACGCACGTCAACGGGACGCGTGCCTGTAGCGATGTCTTCGATCATGCGGCGGGGCAGGATGACGCGCGGATTGGGGCAGAGCTTGCCGGGTGCGTCTTCGACATGCTCCCACGTGAGGCAGGTGCCGCCGGGGACGATGTAGTGATTGAGAAAGAGCAGAGGCTCGGGCGGATCGATGCACAGGCGCTCAAGGTTGGGCGCGGTGCCGTAGCTGTGGATGTGGTCGACGCGGACGAACCAGGCATTTTCAGCGTCGGCGATGATGAGGCGCTTGCTCGCGCCCTGGTAGCTCGGATGCGCGCAGGCCATGTCGTCGGCGATGGGGCGCAGGTGGCAGGCCTCGGGCAGGTTGAGGGTGCGCAACTCCTGGGTGACCACGTTTTCGCCGATGAGCAGGCGGCCGTCTTCCATGCGATGGATATGCTCGGTCATTTCGCTTTTTCCGCCGCCGCTGGCGCCCTCGTGCATGAGGATGAGCTGGTTCTCGTAGGGCGTGACGACGGAGACGGCGGCGCAATGATTGGTGGTCCAGCCCTCGCGCTCGCCGATGTCGAGGAGCATGGAGTAGACGCCCTTTTTCGCGCTGGGGCCGGGATAAAGGTTGTAGGCGAAGACTTCCTGATGAGTGGCTGAGCGGTCGTGGACGACGAGCTGGCGACCGGCGAAATGGGTGTGGCGAAAGGGCGGCGCGACAAAGAGAACACCGCCAGTGATTTTGAAGTTCTCCGGAACCTGGCTGCGGGGAATCATGCCTTGGAGGTCGGCAAGCGCGGCGGCGAAGAACGCGGCCTGACGTGGCACGATTAAAAGTGATCCATAGCCGAGTGCGTCGGGCCCGGCGTAGAAAGGCATGGCGACGAGCTCCTGGGTCTTGAGCCAGTCGAGGGTCTGCTGACGCGTGTTTTCGAAGGGCTCTCCGAAGCGTTGCTCGTAGGTCGGCTTGTCGGTGGGCAGGTTGTCGCCGATGACCATGGCGTCGGGGTCGCGGCGGCGCATGGAAGGGTCGGGGAAGTTGATGGCGAGGCCATTGCGCGCCTTGGTGATGACGGCTTCAACAATGCGGCTGGCACCGTTGAAATTTCCCTGGAGATGGAAGACAGCTTCGTAGACGCCGTGGTCATCGCGATTACCGAGGGTCCAGTCGGTGGTGCCGGTGGAGCGGCCGAGCGCCCAGTCGAGGAGCTGCGAACGGTTCTCAGGGGTCTGTACCAACGGGGCGGCGGAGAGGACTTCGCGCACGTGTGTGGGGAGATCGAGAGTGGGCCAGGCGGCCTGGAAGTCGATGACGGGATCGCTCGCAGCGGTGGTCATGAAGGCTCGCTTTCCATAACTAGTTTCCTGAACGCGCTTCCAAAACTAGTTTCCTGGGGGAGGGGATTTTGCGTGATGGGTCTTCTGAAGCGTGAGACGCCCAAGGTTTCTTATCTCATCCGTACCCACTCCTGACAGTGCGCTTCGTCACGTCTGTGGAAATCGCTCGCGTACGAGGACCATGGCTTCGTCGGCGGTGGCGATGAAGCCTTCAAGTTGGGCGTCTTCGACGGTGCGGAGCATGTGTTGGAATTGCGGGCCTGGTGCGTAGCCGGCGGCTATGAGTTCGTGGCCGGTGAGGAGTGGCTTGGGGCGGACTACTTCTTCGGGCGTGGATTCGTAGCGTTCACGCACAAAGTCGTAGATGTCGAGGTTACCGTGAGCGGCCAGGCAATCCATGCGGTGCAGAGCCAGGTGTTGATCGAAGTTTTCGAGTCGGAAGAAACGCTTAAGGGTGGAGTCTTTCATGCGCGGGGCGTCGGCGAAGCGCATATGGTTCTCGATCAGCGCCAGGATCATGCGGGTTTCTTCGTTGGAGAAACGGAAGCGGCGGCAGATATCGGCGCCCATGGCGACGCCGACTTCGACATGGCCGTCGAAACGAATGCGGTCGGGAGCTACGCGAAAGGTTGGAGGCTTGCCCACGTCGTGGAGCAGCGCACCCCAGGCGAGGGTGAGCGGGCTATCTGGTGGAAGCTGGTCCAGGAGCAAAAGCGTGTGGACCCAGACGTCGCCCTCAGGATGGAACTGCGGCGGCTGCGCTACGCCCTTCATGCGCGCGACTTCTGGGAGGATTTCGGCGAGGAGGCCAGTTTCATCAAGCAGCTCGAAAGCACGGCGTGCGTGGCCTTCGGTGAGCATCTTGGTCAGCTCATCGCGGACGCGTTCGCGGCTGACGGCTCCACTACGAGGGTGGATGCGCGATGCGTGAGCCCGGATGGCGGCGTGGGTGGCTGGGTCGATGGAGAAGTTGAAGCGTGCGGCGAAGCGGACGGCGCGCAAGAGACGGAGCTGGTCTTCTTGAAAACGACGATCGGGATGGCCAATGGCGCGGATGATGCCGGCGTCGAGGTCGGCCAGGCCGCCGACGTAGTCGACGAGTCCTGCGCGGACGGCGGACGTTTGTTCGAGCAACTGCGAAGGATCGTCGGCCATGCCTAGCGGGTCCAATAGCAGGCCGTTGATGGTGAAGTCGCGGCGCTGGACGTCTTCGGCGGCGCTTAGTGTGTAGCGAACTTCGTCGGGATGGCGGCCATCGGAGTAGGCGCCGTCGGAGCGGAAGGTGGCGACCTCGGTCATGAGGGATTCCTCGGTCGCGGTTTGTTCTCCAGCCGCGCAAGCGGCGTCTGCCCCACCGCAGGTGGCCACCAGGACCACGCCGAAGTGCGCGCCGACGGCGAAGGTGCGCGGAAACATGGCCAGCACGACATCGGGAGTGGCCGAAGTCGCTATGTCGTAGTCGGCGGGCTCGCGGCCTAGGAGCAGGTCGCGCACGCATCCACCGGCTAGATAGGCTTCGTAGCCGGCTCCGCGCAGCTTGGCCAGGATGCGGAGTGCGGATGCGAATTGGGGCTTGGTGGACGGCATTGCTTCTGAAGCTATTGTCGCGCGGAACGCTCAGAGTCTTGCAAGACCCTCCCGGTAAACTGAAGAGATGAGCGGACGGGGCCTCATTCTCGGCATTGAGAGCTCGTGCGACGAGACGGCGGCGGCGGTGGTGGAGCGCGGCGCGCGTACGCTGTCGTCCGTAGTAGCTTCACAGATCGCGACCCATGCCAAGTACGGCGGTGTCGTGCCGGAGCTGGCGAGTCGTGAACATCTACGCGCGATTGTGCCGGTGGTGCGCGCGGCGCTGGCCGAGGCTGGAGTCACGCTGGACGATCTGGACGCGATTGCCGTGACCAGCGGACCTGGGTTGGCTGGGGCACTTCTGGTGGGAATCACCTATGCGAAGGCGCTGGCGTTTGCGCAGGGGTTGCCGCTGATCGCGGTGAATCATCTGGAAGGGCACATTCATGCGGTGCTGCTGAGAGTCCTCGCCGGACGGGCAACGTTCAAAACCAGCTGTTGAGGATCCTTCGCTTTCCCACCCTTGCGACAGAAAGAAATCGCAAGGACGGGGCACGGCGAGTTGGATGGCGAGCCAGCACTTGCGTTGGTCGTCTCCGGGGGGCACACGCACCTTTATCTGGCGCAGCCGCGGAACGGCACATGGAACTACAGCCTGGTCGGGCGCACGCTGGATGATGCGGCGGGCGAGGCCTATGACAAGGTAGCCAAGTTGCTGGGACTCGGTTATCCTGGCGGGCCGTGGATTGATGCTCTGGCGCGTTTCGGCGATCCGCGGGCGGTGCCGTTTTCGTTTGCGCAGATCAAATCGAAGGTTCATCTGCGGGGTGCTGTGCCAAGGACGAAAGGCGCGAAGACGGCGCCGATTGCTGCGCTTGATCCGCATTTTCTGTTTTCGTTTTCGGGGATCAAGACGGCGGTCCTTCGGTACGTGGAACTGCATCACCTGCGCCCGGAGGCGGAGGCGCGACGCGAGGCGCTGTTTACAGGGCCCGATGCGCCGGAGCGGCCGACGATCGAAGAGGCTCTCGCGACTTGCGATCCAACGACGCTCGATTTGATTGCCAGCTTTCAGCATGCGGTGGTAGGCGATTTAATGAAGAAGACATTTGCCGCCGCGGAGGCGTTGGATGCGGCGCGGATTCTGGTGACCGGAGGGGTGGCAGCGAATCGCGAATTGCGGGAGCGGTTCACGTCTGAGGCTACGCGGCGTGGGATTGGTGTAGCGTTTCCGACGCTGGCGCTGTCGACCGACAACGCAGCGATGATTGCAGCGGCGGCGTGGCCGCGTTTTGTCGCCGGAGAGTTCGCGCCGGCGGATTTGACGGCTGATCCGTCGCTGGTGCTGGGGCGGTAGAAATGCGCGATGAGGGGGAAGAAATGCGAGTGCCGCCATCGTTGCGCGATTGTGAGTGATTATCGCACGCTGGCCGCTGGCTTGCGGAAGGTGAGGCAATAGTGCTTGCCGGCGGCGATCGCGCGGGCCTTGATCTCCTGCATCTCCTCAGGAACGAGGTCGATGGGGCAGGGGACGGCTTCGCTGCCGTGCGGGAAGTCTGCCCTGGTGGTGGAGTTCTTCTGATAGTCGTTGCGCACGGCGCCTTCGGTCTCGTCGGAGATCACGATTTTGGTCCCGGGTTTGGCGACCCAGATCATTTCGCGAATGGCGCGTTTGGGGTCGGAGAAGAAGTTGATGCCGCCGACATGGAAGACGCAGTCGAAGACCTCGGCGCGAAAGGGCAGGCGACACGCTTCTCCCTGAAAGAGGCGCGCCGGGCGGCGCCATTTCTTCAGTTTCTTGCGGCATTTGTGGAGCATGCCCCAGGAGAGATCGAGACCGTAGAAATCGATGTCCTGCGGAAGATAGCGGATGTTTATGCCGGTGCCGACGCCGACTTCGAGCACACGCGCACCTGGCTTGATCTCGAGCTCGGCGATGATCTCGCGGCGAAAATCGAATTTGGGCTTGATCAAGCGGTGAAGGGCTTCGGCCAGGTCGTAACCAGGGGCGACGCGATCGTACAAAGACTGGTATTTCAAATTCAATCCGGTTAACGTGCTGATGAATAAAGGTATTCCATCACGTATGGGATAAACGCGGCCAGTCGCGGTGTTGCGGAGACTACTCCCTTCCAACTCGAACTCGTAGCGCGTGTCGGGGTCACAGAGTAAAGACAGAACTTCGCTTTCCATATCCTCCTTTCATCTGGGGCGGGAAATATAAGGGGGAGTCTCAACCCAATCTATACACCAGTGGGGCCGTGAAATTGCGGGAATTGAATGGAAATCGCGCAATATTTTGCGCTGCTACAATCGGGAGTGGATATCGCCCCAAGCTATTGAGACTATGATCGCCAGCACGAGTAATCACTGAGGAATGACTCTCCGCCTGTTCAATACCCTTTCGGGACAACTGGATGAACTGGTTCCCTCCGACGGCAAAGCCTTGCGCATGTATGCGTGTGGCCCCACTGTCTACGACTACGGGCACATTGGCAATTTCCGCACCTTTCTGCAGATCGATGTGTTGCGTCGTTTTCTGAAACTGACGGGCGTGCCTTTGCGCCACGTGATGAACATTACGGATGTCGACGATAAGATCATTCGCAATGCGGCGGAGCGCGGCATCGCGATTGGCGAATACACAAAGCAATACGTCGCGGCATTCTTTGAGGACCTGGACTCACTGCGCGTGGAGCGGCCCGAAGTGATTGCGCGGGCCACGGAACATATTCCGCGGATGGTGGAACTGGTGGAAAAGCTGGCTCAAGTGGGCGCCGCCTACAAAGTGGACGATGGGAGCTGGTACTTCCGGCTTTCGGCGTTTCCGGAGTACGGCAAGCTCAGCAAGAAAGACCTGAGCGGGATTGAAGACGGCGCCCGCGTGGATGTGGACGAATACGAAAAAGATTCGGCACGCGATTTCGCTTTGTGGAAGGCCGCCAAGCCAGGTGAGACTTCGTGGGAGACACC
This sequence comes from uncultured Acidobacteriaceae bacterium, assembly GCA_963810545.1. GTDB lineage: Bacteria > Acidobacteriota > Terriglobia > Terriglobales > Acidobacteriaceae > Telmatobacter. The sequence goes on along the minus strand of CAWENE010000001.1, from coordinate 632,829 downwards.
GATTGGGCGTGGACGGCCGGGCTGGCACATCGAGTGCTCGGCGATGGCGATGGAGTATCTCGGCGAGAGTTTCGATCTGCATGCCGGCGGCGAAGACCTGATGTTCCCGCATCACGAAAACGAAATTGCGCAGAGCGAGAGCGTGACGCACAAGACCTTTGCGCGGCATTGGATGCATGTGCGTTTTCTGCTGGTGGACGGGCGCAAGATGTCGAAGAGCGAGGGAAATTTCTATACCCTTCGCGACCTGTTGTTGAAGGGATATAAGGCATCGGCGATCCGGTTGGCACTGATCTCTGTGCCGTATCGCCACCAGCTGAACTTTACATTTGAAGGGCTCACCGAAGCGACGAATGCAATTGAACGGCTGCGGACATTCCATCAACGGCTGACGAGTGTGACAGTTTCGAGCGGGAAGAACGCTGGTGCAGGTGGTTGCTCCCCATTGCAGGAGGTGGCGGAGAAGGCGCAAGCGGACTACATGGCTGCACTGGCCAATGACTTGAATACTGCCGAAGCGCGCGCGCCGATCTTCGAACTGATTCGCGCGGCCAACACGGCCATTGACCGTGGAGAATTTTGCGCGGGGGATCGCGATGCAATTTTGAAAGCGTTGGCAGCCTTCGATGCGGTATTTGACGTGATCGAGAATCGGGATGGGGAGCCGACGCGGCGTGCGCTGGCGTGGGCCGAGCAGTCCGGGCGGATGGCGGATGTGGCGCCGGAGCTGCGGGCGAGTGCCTCGATCAGCGACGACGAGATCAACGCGCTGGTGGCGGAGCGCGATGTGGCAAAGAAACGCCGCGACTTTGCGCGCGCTGACCAGATTCGCAAACAGCTCGCAGAGCAGGGCGTGATCATTGAAGATTCCAAAGAAGGCGCGCGCTGGAAACGCAAGTAATCTGGGTTCGCGTAGAATTGGTGCAAGAATCATTTCCCTTGGGAGGCATTCGCGATGGAGTTTGAAATCGTTTTTGATCGCGAAGAAGACGGTCGATGGATTGCCGAGATTGAAACTCTGCCCGGTGTGCTAGCTTACGGCGACAGCAAGCAGGAGGCTCAATCCAAGGTTGAGGCATTGGCGTTGCGTGTGATCGCTGATCGCATTGAAAGCGAGAAATCGACGACCGGATCAGTCCGTTTCGCGGCAGCATGAGTCCGGGTGAATCCCCAGTTGCCCGTTGGATCGGAAGCTCGATGTACTTGGTCTTGATTCATGAGTAGATTCCCCGCATCGAATGCCAGGAAGGTTCTACGGGCGTTGCAGCGCATTGGCTGGCGCGAGAAGGTCCGGATCAGCAAGAGCGGCTCCCATAAACAACCTGGGCATCCCGATTTTCCGTACGAATATACATGGGCGTTCCATGACGGTGTGGAACTGGGTCCTGCGATGCTTGCAAAGATCGCCAAACGAACGGGTCTGAAGCCTGAAGATCTCTGACGAAGGAAAGCCAATCCATATGGAAGCCAATGAAGCACACGAGTTGCAAGAGAACGCGGAACACGGATCGCACGAGTCTTCGCTGCGGCCAGTCGCCTTCACCATGAGCGTACTGGCTGTGCTGGTGGCCGTGACCACGGTATTGGGACATCGTACGCACACCGAGGCGGTGCTGTTTCAGAACAAGGCAACCGACAAGTGGAACGAATACCAGGCGCACAAAATACGATCGAACGATACGGCGTTGACAGTCGATTTGCTGAGCGTGGTTGCCATCACAGACAAAGCCGGCGCAGAGAAGATTCAGAGGGCGTATGCCGATCATCAGGCGAAGTGGACCGAAGACCTGAAGAAGGCGAAGGACGAGGCTGACTCGCTGGAGAAGGAAGTGGCGAAGGCTGAAGCGCGCGCGAATCGATTCGACCTGGGAGAGGCGCTGCTTGAAATTGGATTGGTGATCACTTCAGTCACCTTGCTCACGCGGAGCCGCGCCTATTGGTATTTTGGGATTGTGTTTGCACTGGCTGGAGTGGTTTCGGCGGTGTCGGCATTCCTTCTAAGTTAGGCGGGAGCTGGTTACGTTAGATGAAGGCGGTTTAATCGAATCGGAATCTCTGGATTATGCGACGCGAATGCCCTCTTTGCTTTTCTCATATTCCTCGAATTATTAAGGGATCTGGACATTACTAAAGCCGCATTACGACGTGCCACTTTCGCGCCAAGTTACCCCAAAATGCTTGATTTTGCTTGATTAATCGCGAAGTTAACGCTACGGTAGTTCCATCTATTGGGGAACACTTAACCTCTAACCAATGGCCTTGCAATTGAGGTCTGTACGGAGCCCGCCACCAACAAAGGCGGGCTTTCGTGCGTTAGGTCGCAGAACGAATGCACACGTGCGCATGACATGAACGAGAGTGCGATCGTTCGTCTGCGAAGTCAGCCTCGCAAACGGCGCAAGTAGCAGCGTGGTAGACTTGCGGGAAAATGAGAGTGAGTTCGATCGCGTTTGTACTTTGGGTGAGCGGAGCAGCGCTGGTGGCGCAGACTCCGGGTGCCGCTCCTGAAGTACACCCGAGCGACCTTGGCTTCAGTTATTCTCTGCCATCGGATTGGGAAGTGGTGAATGCCAGCCCGACACTGTCGGGTGTGAAGGAACAGGCACAACAGAATGCGGCGACCGAAGATGAAAAGAAGGGCGTGGCCTGCGTTCAGATCGCGCTCACAGCGCGGGGTGGCAGCCCTACCTCGGTGCTGGTTGTGGTTCAATTGCCGTTTGCCTGTTTCGGACAGACGATGAGCAGCAAAGATCTGCCGGGATTTGCGCAAGGGGCATCGGAAGGGATCAAGCAGAGCTTCGATATCTCCGATCCGGTTTATGGCGATTACACGCTGGGCACGCACAGCCTGTGGATCGAGCGCGCAAAAGGAACGCCGAAGGGTCATCCCGAGGCGCCCTATACGGTAGAGATCGCTTGCACCTTGTTGAAGAAGGGTGCGGTTTGCTGGATGGCGCTGGCAGCGAGCGATGCAGCATTGAAGATTATTGAAGGGGGCGCTGTTGCGCTCGAAGGCGAGAGTCCGACTGCATTGGTTCCCACGAGTGCGTTCGAGAAGAAGCCGGCGTCCTGATCTGCTGACGCCGCTTTCCTTGATTTGGGGCTGCCGATGACAGACATCGCCGGTTTTGAGCCTCGTGCTATCCTCATAGCCAGCGGGACTTCCATGCACAGGCAAACTTCAAGCGCGATGCCGCTGGTGCCAGTTCGAAAGAACTGGTCGCGTTCGCGCGCCCGTTGCATTTGCCCGCGCCGCCATCTGCGTGTGCTGCCTACGCGTACGCGACCTAGCCTCTTCGGCGGCGATTAGCACCGGCCCGCCGAAGATCCTCGCCTGCTTTCCAGACCTATACGGGTCTTGTGAACTGGACGACCCTCACGAAAAGGGTCTTGGCTGCGCTCCACCCGCACCCTGGGAGTCGAGCCGGCGCAACCTATCTGCCGAGGAGAATGACGATGACCAAGCAAGAAATGCATGCGCAATACGGACCGAAGCTTGTGTGCAGTCTGCCAGGACCAAAGGCGAGAGCCGCAGTGGAAGCGGACACGCGCTACATCTCGCCGAGCTATACGCGCTCGTACCCGCTGGTGGCGAAACGCGGGCGTGGTGTGCGGGTCGAAGATGTAGACGGGAATGAGTTCCTTGATTTTGCCGCGGGCATTGCCGTGGTTTCGACCGGTCATTGCCACCCCGAAGTGGTTGCGGCGATCCAGAAGCAGGCGGCTGAGCTGATTCACATCTCGGGCACGGATTTTTATAACGAGCTGTTGACGGATCTTGCCGCGCAGCTCTCGGCGATTGCGCCGATGCCAGGGCCGCACAAGTTCTTTTATGGGAACTCGGGCGCAGAGGCGATCGAGTGCGCGCTGAAGCTGGCGCGCTATCACACAGGCCGCCAACAGATCATTTCTTTCTTCGGGGCGTTTCACGGTCGCACGATGGGAGCGCTTTCGCTGACCGCGTCGAAGCCTCAGCAGAAGCGTCGCTTCTCTCCGCTGGTTCCGGGCGTGACGCACATTCGTTTTCCGAATGTGTATCGCGAAGGTATCGAAGACGCGAAGGCGCAGGAGGCATTCAACCTGAGCTGCGCACGTTATATCGAAGAGAAGCTGTTCAAGACGGCTCTTGCGCCGGAGGAAGTGGCGGCGATCTTCATCGAGCCGATTCAGGGCGAAGGCGGCTACGTGGTGGCGCCGACGAATTTTTTGCGCGAGCTGCGCGCGATTTGCAATCGCCACGGCATTCTGCTGGTGGTGGACGAAGTGCAGAGCGGCGCCGGTCGCACGGGCAAGTGGTGGGCAATTGAGCACTCAGGCGTGGAGCCGGATATGGTGTGCATGGCGAAGGGCATTGCTTCCGGTATGCCGCTTGGCATTTGCATGACACGTGCGGACATCATGGATTGGGTTCCCGGATCGCACGCTTCGACGTTCGGCGGCAACCCGGTGTCGATTGCCTCGGCGCTTGCGACCATCGATATTATCAAGCGCGAAGCGATGGTGAATGCGGCGCGTGTGGGCGCGGTGATGATGGAGCGGCTGCAGGGCTGGAAGCGTTCCCATCCCACGGTAGGCGATGTGCGCGGACGCGGACTGATGATTGGCATCGAGCTTGTGAAGGACAAAGCAACGCGCGAGCCGGCCGGGTCATTGCGCAATCGCGTAGAGACACTCGCGTTCGAGCGGGGGTTGATGGTGCTCGGTTGCGGCGAGAATTCGATTCGCCTGTGCCCACCGCTAATCGTGACCGAAGGCGAGGCCATGGTGGCCCTCGACATTCTGGAAGATGCGTTGACGCAGGCCGAGGCGGAGCATGGGCGCGTCAGTGAATCTGCCGCTGTCGCTGTGGGTGATGGAGCCTAGAGCAGTTCAAGCAGGCCTGTGACGCATGCCGTTTGCACGGAGTGAGGCGTGGGCGGAAAATGAAGGTCCATGGGTAAGACCGCGCAGATTCGGGTCGGGCTGCTGGAGCGGGCGTTGGGCAGACTCGAGCGCATCGCCGAGTATCGCGGGCGCTTGCAAACTGCGCCGGCGCATCTGACGACGGGTCACGCGGGCGAGGATGCAGCGTTCTTCTATCTGCGGCGTAAGGGCTATACCGTTGTGGCGCGGCGCTGGTCCTCCGGCGACGTGCCGGGCGACGTGGATCTGATTGCCTGGCAGGGGCCGCTGCTGTGTTTCATCGAGGTGAAGACCCGCACGGCACGCGACATGACGCCGGCCGAAACGGCAGTGGATTCACATAAGCGCGCGACTCTGCGGCGCCTGGCGCGACGTTATACGCGGCAATTGCCGCAGGCCACGATGCCTCCGATGCGATTCGATGTGATCAGTGTGTATCTTGTGCCGGGAGAGAAGCGCGAATTCGTTCACTTTGAAGCGGCGTTTGGCTGGAGCGAATACGAGCGGCGTCAGTAGCTGAGATCACCCTTTCGCATCAGCTCCTCGCATCTTGGAACTCTTCGTGCCAAGCCATCTGGATGGCTTCCAAGCGCGACTCGTTTGACTTTGCCGGGTCGTCAGCAAAGCCTTCAAGCTCGGTCACGTAGCGGAGAAGATCGGTGAAGCGGACGGTGAGGGGATCGAGGTCGGGGAACTTTTCCTGCAATTGAATGCCGATCTCTTCCACATCGATCCAATGAATTTCGCGCGGCATTTTTTCTTGCTCCTACTTCGGTTCGGCGAGGGCCAGCGGTTTGCCCTCAGAAGTATAGTTGCGATTCCACTTGGGAATCTCGACGACATAGTTGCCGGGCTTGGTGATGACGGCCTGGCAACCGAGGCGCGAATTCAACTGTTGGTCGGCCGCCATGTCGAGGCGGTCGAGCTCATCGTCTTCGGCCTCGCTGACGCCGTTGGCGCCGTCTTTCATCCAGATGTGGCATGTGGTGCAGGCGCAGGAGCCACCGCAGGCGTGATCGAGAAAGATGCCGAAATTTTCGGCGACGTCGAGAAACGACATCGGCTTGCCGTGATGGTCATACGGCAGAGTGCCGAACTCGAACTCCACGACCTTGCCCTCGGGCTCGAAGGTGACGCGGACGAGTTTGTCGGGTGGAATGTTTTTGTTCGTGTCTTCCTTCATAATTGTTGCCTCATTCGGGGATACGACTTATCAGGGGCTAAAGCCCCATCCTATTTCCTGCTTCTTGCGGCACGACTGAAGTCGTGCCCTGTTACAAGGCCGCTTCTACTTGAACTCGGCCGGCGCCATGGGATGCGGAGCGGTCACTTCTTCGTCAAGGTCTTCGCCGGCGGCGGTCATTGTCTTGCCGCGAATGGCCGTTGTGACAGCAGCATCCATCATCAGCTCGGCAAGGCGCTGCGTGGAGCGATCGAGAGCTAACGTCGCTTCGCGAAGGGCAGTGAGATCGTCGCCTGCTTTCACGGCTGCCAGGCGGTCGCGCGCCGCGTCGATCGCGGATACTTCTTCGCCGCGCAGCGCTCCCCATGCGGGACTCGTGCGCGCCTGTTCAACTTTTGCCAGAATGGTCTCCGCTTCATTGCGTGCCTCGATCAACAGGCGCTTGGCGAAATCTTCTTCGGCGTGATCGAACGAGTCCAGAATCATGGTCTCGACCTGTTCGTCGGTGAGGCCATAGGTTGGCTTGACTTCGATTTCGGCCGCCTTCCCGCTGCGCTGTTCGCGCGCCGAGACATGAAGGATGCCGTCGGCGTCGATCAGGAACTTGACCTCGATGCGGGGCAGGCCGGCAGTCATGGGCGGAATGCCTTTGAGGTCGAAACGCGCCAAGGAGCGGCAATCGGCGGCCAATTCGCGTTCACCCTGTAGTACGTGGATGGCGACGTTGGTCTGGCCATCAACCCCGGTGGTGAAATGCTCCGTGGCGGACGCGGGAATGGTGGAGTTGCGGGGAATGATGCGCGCGACCACACCGCCAAGGGCCTCGATGCCCAGCGAAAGCGGCGTGACGTCGAGCAACAACATTTCTTCAGTTGCCTTTGATGCACCGGCAAGGATATCGGCCTGTACGGCGGCGCCGAGAGCGACGACTTCGTCGGGATTGAGTTCGGTGTGGGGCTTCTTGCCGCGCGCCGAGAGATGGAAGAGGTCGTCGACCAAGCGGCGCACCGCGGGGATGCGCGTCGATCCGCCGACGAGCACGACCTCGTCAATCTGCTCTGGCGTGATGCCGGCGTCGGCCAGGGCCTGTTTGCAGGGACCTGCAGTGCGCGCGAGGACTGGTTCGATCAACTGCTCGAAAACTTCGCGTGGAATTTCGCGTTGATAGCGGTCGCCGTTAGGCAATTCAATGTCGAACTGAGCGGAGGATTCGAAAGAGAGAAGGATCTTGGCGTCGATGGCGTCTTTGCGCAATCCCTGGACAGCGCCTGGCTGCGTACGCAGGTCGACCCCGTGCTCGGAATGGATTTCGTCGAGGGCAATCGCGAGCAGAAGGTTGTCGATATCATCGCCACCGAGATGCGTGTCCCCGTTGGTGGATAGCACTTCGAAGATTCCGTCGCGCAACTTGAGAATCGAAATATCAAAAGTGCCGCCGCCCAGGTCGTAGACCGCAATGGTGCCGTCCTTGGCGCGATCCAGGCCGTAGGCCAAGGCAGCTGCGGTGGGCTCATTCACCAGGCGCAGCACTTCAAGGCCGGCCATGCGGCCCGCATCCTTGGTGGCCTGGCGCTGCGCGTCATTGAAGTATGCGGGCACTGTAATGACGGCCTGCGTGACGGGCGCGTTGAAGAAACGCTCGGCATTGCGCTTGAGCTGACGCAAGATATACGCGGAGATCTCTGGCGGTGTGAAGCGGAGTTCGCCAAGCTGCACACGCGGCACTTCACCGGCTTCGACGTCATCTGCGAGACGGAAAGGGAAGAACTTCAACTCGTCGCGCACTTCATCGAGACTACGGCCCATAAGGCGCTTGACGGAGTAGATGACGCGCTCGGGTGTCTCGATGAGAGCGCGGCGCGCGCTGTTGCCGACCGTGACCGTGGGCCGACCGCCTTCGGCAGGAATTGGATCGAGTGCAACTACCGAGGGAACAAGATTGGAGCCATCGACGCCAGGAATCACCACCGGCGCGTCGCCTTGCATGTAGGCGACGAGAGAGTTGGTGGTGCCAAGATCGATGCCGACTACGCGTCCTTCCGCCATGCTGATTTAATTTGCTCCTAAGGTTTCGGTCACATCGCGGACCAGGTTGTTAAGATAGCGGCGTCGGTCGAGCAAAGCCACCATGGTCTTTTGCGCCGCGTTTCGTGCTGATCCGTCGCCGTCATCCCACGCGGTCCACTGCGCTCGCAGATCCTGGTCCACCTCGTCCAACAGGCCATCGAATTTTCTCTTGGCCGCCGTGAGGCTCTGTTTGAGGTCAGGATCTTCTTCCCCCATCTTTTTTGCGGCGCGCATTTCTTCGAGCTGCATGTTGAGGTCGAAGACTTCTTCGAGCAGGTCGGCCGGCACGCGCGATGGATCGGTGCGCCCTTTGCCGCTGTGCTCTTCACCGATCTCGGCGCCGTGGAGTTTGAGCAGGTATTCGGTGCGGCGGATCGGATCGCGCAACGTGCGATAGGCGTCATTGAGCAACGCTGTGTCGGCCAAGCTCCATTCCTTCTCGTCTGGGGTGGCGCGCGCAAAGCGGTCGGGATGCAGCTTGCGGCTGAGCTTGTGGAACTGATGCTCGAGCATGCCAAGGTCAAGAGTCAGGCGCGGCTCGAGCGAAAAGACGGAAAAATAATCCGCGCCCGGAGGCGGCTGAATCTTGCTGCAATGCGGACAGAAGAGCGTGGACTCATTGTGAGCGACGGCGCATGACCAACATGCGATGGGAACTGCGGAATCGAGGACTTTCAACATGAACGGGCTCCTGCGAACGCCCCTACTACGAAAAGGACGAACCGCAGCCGCAGGAGCGCGTAGAGTTCGGATTGATAAAGTTGAAACCCTGGCGCATCAGTGTCTCTTCGTAGTCGAGCGTCATGCCGTGCAAATAGAGAAACGATTTGGGGTCGACGAAGACGCGCACGCCGTCGAAGTTATAGATGCGATCGCGCTCGCGGGGACTGGAATCGAATTTGATGGCGTAGGAAAGACCCGAACAACCGCCGCCGGTGACGCCGAGACGAAGGCCACCCTCTTCGGGCGAGATACCTTCCTTAGCCATGGCGCTGCGGACGCGCTTGATGGCACGGTCGGTCAGCTGCAAACCACCCGCGGTGGGGCCTGCTCCGCCTGCGGCGTGCGGCGGCACCTGCGGTGCGGCCGACGCTCCAGCAGAGGCTCCCTGCGCGGGCTTGTTTTCGATTGTCACCATGTTCGACATGATTTTCCGTTTCCGTTGCAAATCCCGGAGGCCGAAGCCTCTTCAATTTCTGGCGCGCTTTGGCGGCACGACCGAGGCCGTGCCCCCACTCGCTGCCGGTTTACTGCGCGGTGGCAGTCGCTGCCGGAGCAGTTTCCGTCACGCCGTTCTTCTTCTTCCAATCGCCAATCGCAGCGCGAATGGCGTCTTCGGCCAACACCGAGCAGTGAATCTTCACCGGAGGAAGCGACAGCTCCTTCACGATGTCGGTGTTCTTGATGGCCATCGCGTCATCCACGGTGCGGCCCTTGATCCATTCAGTCGCCAACGACGAGCTGGCAATTGCCGAGCCGCAGCCGAAGGTCTTGAATTTTGCTTCTTCAATGACCTGCGTCTCGGGATTGACGCGGATCTGCAAGCGCATGACGTCGCCGCACTCAGGCGCGCCTACGAGGCCCGTGCCGACTTCGCTCGAACTCTTATCGAGTGTGCCCACATTGCGCGGATTGTTGTAGTGGTCTACGACCTTATCGCTATATGCCATTTGGTCCGTTCTCCTCCCGCGGGGAAGCCGCGTCAACAGTTGTCAGTTATCAGATGTCAGATGTCAGTCTCAGGGTTCATTGGTACTGACCGCTGAAACCCGATCACTGACCACTCGTTTCTAATGCGCCTGCCATTCGATCTTGGTCAGGTCAATGCCTTCCTTCACCATTTCGTACAACGGCGAAAGTTCACGTAATTTCTTCACAATGTCGATCACCTTCGCAGCGACATAGTCGACTTCGGCCTGGGTGTTGAAGCGGCCCAGTCCGAAACGAATGCTGCTGTGGGCCACGTCGTCGCCGAGGCCGAGGGCCTTGAGGACGTAACTGGGTTCGAGGGTTGCCGACGTGCAGGCCGAGCCGCTTGAAACGGCGACGTCGTTGATACCCATCAGGAGCGATTCGCCTTCGACGTACACGAAGCTCATGTTCAGGTTGCCGGGCAGGCGGTGTTCCATGGAGCCGTTGACGTGGATGTAGTCGAGCTCGGACTCGAACTTGGCCTTGAGACGGTCGCGCAGGCCGCGCAGATAGGCTGCTTCGTTGTCCATCTCCTGCATGGCGATTTCGCAAGCCTTGCCCATGCCGACGATGCCGGGGACGTTGAGCGTACCGGAACGCATGCCGCGCTCGTGGCCGCCGCCGTCGATCTGCGCGGCAATCTGCACGCGAGGATTGCGACGACGCACGTAGAGAGCCCCTACGCCCTTAGGTCCATAAATCTTGTGACCGGAGAGGGAAGCCACGTCGACGTTGTCGGCGATGACGTTGAATGGCACCTTGCCGACGATTTGCACTGCATCGGTGTGGAAGAGCACGCCCTTCTCATGGCAGATTCTCCCGATTTCGCGAATCGGCTGCAGCACGCCAATCTCGTTGTTGGCGGCCATGATGGTGACGAGGATGGTCTTATCGTCGATGGCGCGCTTCAAGTCTTCGATGTCGATGAGGCCGTCTGCCTTTACGGGCAGATAAGTGACGCGGTAGCCGTATTTCTCAAGGCGTTTGCAGGTATCGAGAATCGCTTTGTGCTCGGTGACCTGCGTGATGATGTGGTTGCCGCGTTCGCGATACATCTCGGCGATGCCTTTGATGGCAAGGTTGTCGCTCTCGGTGGCACCCGAGGTAAAGATGATCTCCTTGGCGGATGAACCGATGAGTTTTGCAATCTGCTCGCGCGCAATCTCGACGGCCTGTTCCGCCTCCCACCCGAAGGAGTGGTTGCGGCTGGCTGCATTGCCGAATTTTGATGTGAAGAAGGGCATCATCGCTTCAAGCACGCGGGGATCGAGCGGGCTGGTGGCGTGGTTGTCCATGTAGATCGGGAGAGTGACTCCGGCCGGCACTTCAACTTGGCTGACGACTGTGCTCATCGCATTTCCATCCTTGTGACTTGTTACCGGCGCAACAGCGCGGTGGGGAAAATCCTTACAGTGTTAATGAAACCAGCTGACTGACTTCGGTCCGCGCCGGTTCGTGCTCGGCGAGATCCTGAATACTGATGCTTTTGAGGACGCCGGCGATGGTGTCATTCACACGCGCGAGCGGCTCTTTGATGGTGCAACTGGGCGTTAGATCGCAGCCTTTCGCGCCCTTTGTGCACGAGGTGATAAAAAACGGCCCATCGATGGCCAGAATGACTTCGTAGGCAGAGATCGAGCGCGCGTCCCGCGAAAGCGCGTACCCCCCGTTCATGCCGGGATGGGACTTCAGCAATCCTGCCTTGGTGAGCTGCTGCAAGGTTTTGGCCAGAAGTTGTGCAGGAATGTGGTACTCGTCGGAGATATCCTTCGCGCTGAGTGCGACGGAGTCCGGGTGCTCGGCAAGGAACTTGAGCGCCATCAATCCGTAATCGGCTTTTTTGGTGAGCTTGAGCATGGAATATCCGACTTCTTCGGTCCGCATTCAGTATACGACCACATTCGTCGGGATTCAAGGGCTGGTTTGGGACGGGCATCTGAAACGGGAAATAGAGCAGAAGATTGCAATTTTGACGCTTGAATTTAGAAGAAAGGCCGCTACAATCGGCGGGAAGAGCATCCTAATTCATCTGAATACGATCCGATGGCGACCGCCTGCAAACACCCTAGGGTACGAATCGTTTCCAGACACGAAGACACGGAGTACGTCGAGTGCCTGGAGTGTGGTGAAGTCTTTGATTCTGAAGAGTTTCACGATATGGAAATTGAAGAGACTGCCGACCTTACGAAGGAAGACGTGTTGGACGACGAATAGCTTCCTTTTCCTCCTTCAATCACAGATCACAAGACCGGATCGCCTCGCACGCATCACGGGGGCATCCTCTGCGAGGTGTTGGGTGCCTTTGATCCGGTCGATCGGAGCTGTTCGGAGCTGACTTAAGAAATCTCTAGCAAAATCATAAAGTTACAGTCGGGCGGGTGTATTAGGATCGATGGTTTCTTCTGTTGGACATGAAGACGTGTGTTGTTCTTCAACAGATTTGATCGCCAAAATCGAGTTATTTATTCGGAGAGCCGCCGGGTTGTGTGGCAGAAGATTTGTGAGCTGCGATCCACGCGTAGTGCAGACCTGATACGACGGTCAATATGACGGTGGCCCATAGTGCGAACGCGCGCAGAGCGACGACCCAAAGTGCGTGCGTGAGCTGATGCAGAAGCACCACGGCCACGGCCAGAACCTGCGCCAGGGTGTTGGCCTTGCCGAATACGCTCGGCTTAAACTCCCGGCGACCTGCTGCAGCGTAGAGGATTGCGGAGACCAGCAGTATGCAGACGTCCCTTCCAAAAACCAGAACTGTTACCCGAACGGGCATCAATCCCTCGTGGAGCAGCACAAGAAACAGGGTACTGAGCAGGAGTTTGTCGGCAACGGGATCGAGATATTGACCAAGGACGGTGCGCTGTTTGAGCCACCTGGCTAACAGGCCGTCGAGCGCGTCGGTTAGTCCAGCGGCGACGAAGAGAATGAAACCGACCCTGAATCGATTCTCGAGAATTGCGGCGACCAGGAAGGGCGCAAGGCAAATCCGTAAGAGGGTGAGCAGGTTGGGCGCGGAGGCCAGGGGGTTGTGTCGTGGTTTTTGGGCGACTGTCATCGGGCGTGGAATGGGAAAGTGGTCGCGGCGTAGCCACGAGCTTTTCCCGTCCGACTACCGATGGTACAGCAAGGCAGAAAGGGTGCGGCGGCTCATCTTTTCGCGATGGGGGTATGCTGCTAAACTACGTTCTGGTCTATTCAAACAAAAGCCGAAGGCGCGTAGCTCAGTTGGTTAGAGCGCTTCCTTGACACGGAAGAGGTCGCTGGTTCGAATCCAGTCGTGCCTACCATATCAACATTAAAATCAATCACTTACAGCTTGACCTCTTCTTTCTGCAAGCCTTTTGGGTGCTTTTGGGTTCGATCGCTTGACAAGACCAAAGAACCGTTGTTATTGGCCAAAAGATTGCTGAATGCCAGCGTCTGGGCCGCGCGCCTCTCTTCAGTGACCGTCTGCTGATAGATGTCCAGGGTGGTCCGGGAGTTGGCATGCCGGAGCAGCTCCTGGGCGATCTTCACATCAATGCCCCGTTGCCGGAGGAATTGAGAGAGACCGTGGCGGAATGAGTGCCACCCAATCGTCTTCGTCACGCCCATCTCTTCGAGAACCGGACGAATGTGACGCTTGAGAATCATGTCAGGCTGAAGAGGTTGCGAGCCGTTCTTCTGAATGGATGGGAAGAGGAAATCTGAATCGGCCCGGTATGGCGACTCCGACTTCCACTGCTTCAACTCCTGGACAACAATTGGATGGAGAGGCATCGGCTTGCGCGATGCTCTGGTCTTCGGTTTGCCCACGACGTTGCGATAAATGGAACGGGTGATGCTGGCGATGTTGTTCTCAAAATCCAGATCCTGCCAGCGAAGGGCCATCAGCTCTCCCCGACGCAACCCGGTGGTGGCATCGAGAAGAACCATGACCCGTTCACGTTGCGGTATCCGAATCAGGAGAGCCTGCAGTTCAGCGGGCGTCAGAAACTCCGGGTCCTTGAGCCGCTGGGTTGAAGTCCTGACCGCGGTAATTGGGTTGTGCGTGGCCCACCCGTAACGAATTGCGTGGGCGAAAACCGCTGACATCACATTGCGGATCTTCGCTCGCGTTGCGGGGCTGGTGGGATTGCCATCCTTTCTCATGATTCCGTTAAGCCACTGCTCCACTTCAATGGCCTTGATGGCCGACAGTGCACTGCGGCCCCACTTCGGGACTATGTGGCTGTCGAGGAAGTCCGTGTAGGTTACAACCGTCGCATATGCCTTGCGCGGCAACTCATCCTTCTTGTAATGAGCGGTCAGCTGCTCAATGTTCATGGGGGTGTATTTCGCCCCCGCGTTGATCTCGACCCTGAGTTGCGCAACAGCCTTCTCGGCGTCTCTGCGCTTCGGAAATTCGAGCACCGTGCCGACATACCGCTTCTTGTAGACACGCTGACCGTTGTCCTCCGCGTAGTAGCGGCGCGTTCCAGGGCTCACACGAGGAAGCTTAAAAACTCCCGCCTCGAGCCGCTTGTACCACAGTACAAATCCGTCCCGGTCCCACGTGAGGATCTTTAATCTGTCTCCCCGACGCGACCGAAAAACGAACGGGCTGTCCTCCAGTGGATCCTGAGCGATCACCGTTTTCACTCGCTCTGCCAAACGATCGAACCCACACCTCATGTCGGTAGATTCCACGGCCAGCCAGATCCGCGTCTTCTGCGTGCCGTCCAACGTGTGCAAGCTCGGGAGCCCGATCATGCTTCCTCCAACACCGAAAGCAATGCACGCAGATGATGCGCGTCGAAGCCAGGCTCTACGACAAGGCTTCGACCTCGAGCCAGCCGTACTTCAATCGCTCGGCTGTAAGTCAACGGCCCCGGCCACTGCGCCTCCGGCACCGGCGACAGTTCCAACGCCACGAATCGTGCTGCCTCGGCATCACGCAAACGCTTCTTCCACGCGAACAGCTGCGATGATGTCATACCCCGCGCATGGCAAAATGCCGCCACGCTCTGTCCGCTCGCCTGCTGCTCGGACACCAATGCTCGCCATTTTTCCCGCAACTCCGCGCCCCGTTCGCTCACGCCTACAAAGTGACTCAATCCCGCGAACCGCACAAGATGGGGTTTAGATAGCGCTCACCAAAAATTGCCGACGCGATGATCAAATCTGCGACCAAATCGCTCACTTAACATGCGTGTTCGGGATGATCATTTCAAGTGGTAACTGAGGTCGGGCGGCAACACGCGTTAAATGTGAGCTTCGCAGCGCTGAAGCGGTCATTTCGGGCGGCTTGCGAAGAGAATGAAGATCGGAATTTCCGACAGAAATGGATCCCGCGCGAGGACCGTGGAGAATCCTCGTTCTGTCAAGAGTCTTGTGATTTCATCGAGCGAGCCCGCTTCATCATGGACCTCAATAGCGAGTTGGCGAATCAGGCTCCAATGCTCATCCCGAATTCCAGCCAGTACGTCTCTTTCACTCCTTTCGACATCGACTTTCAATAGACCTATTTGTGTGATGTGTTCTTCGTCGACAATCTCCGAGAGCGTGCGCAAGCGGCAGGGAAATGTAACCTTCTTGAAGAAGAAGCCAAGGAGTCGATCCGCATTTTGCGAAGACAGGCCCTTGTTCACCATGTAGGACTTGAATGTGTTTTGGTCCGCATTCAAATCAGCATAAAAACCCGACATGACTGTGTTGAAGGGATAAAACGAGAACTCCGCAATTCCGGATTCCCGTGCCAATCCACACTCGAAGAGGTGAGCATCGACTCCGTGGAGTTCGATATTGGCCCTCAGACACTCGAACGTAACTGGACTCGGTTCAAAAGCGTAGATATGAACGCGCCGGCATTCGCGGTGAAAAAACAACGCTGATAGTCCGATATTGGCCCCTACGTCAAATACGCAATCTCCCTCATGTAATTCAATTCCATGCTGCAGATAGCATCTCGCGCCGAAGACGTCGTGGTGTACGAAGCGCGTTTCATCGGGATTTAACGAGAATACCGTCAAACCATCAGGAAGAATGAGCTGTCGCATCATCGGTTTGCAGATTCTACGCCCATTCCCCCCGGACCCACCCGGGAAGCCTCAACTTCGACAACACTTCGCTACAGGTTGTGATCACGCAGTTGACGGATACGGGCCGCGCAGGCTGGGAGTGAAGTGCGCTCCTGTCAGGCCCTGCCATGCGATACGATTGCTCCACGACACAGTGCCACTCCTCCCAGCGGGCATGCGGTCCTCGCTTCCTCAGCAATGCAACTAGCTGCAGCCTAGTCAATCGCCATCTTAGGTTCTCCTCAATCCAGGATTCTCCGGGTGTCATGCTGGTTCACTATTGTCGAAGTAGAAACTCTTCAATCAACAAGAGCCTCTTCTGGTCATATAAAGTCAATGAAATGTGGTAACTAAGAGTAATGCTGATTGGTATTTTCGCATACGTGATCAAGGAACTCGGTACGATCACGATCGAAATGTTTCTGTTCATCATAGGGGTCAGGTGGTTCGCCGTTCCGGCAGATCGGAGCCGGACTGAAAGGTTGTTTCTAGCCGGTCTAGTGGCCAGCATTGCGACTTTCGTCTCACTGCAGGTAGCCGCCTTCTTGTCGAAGTTCTGCCGAGTAAAGTACGACTTATATGTGTATTGGGCAACAGTGAAATTGTTTGGCGAACCGAGTTTCTACATAGGGCGCATTGCAGCTCACAATCTTTGGCTGCGTCTCGCGATCGAGTGCGGATACGGACTGCCTGCCGCCATGATGCTGGGAACCTTCACCGTGTATATGTGGCTGCGATCGGACGTCGAGGCAATGGGTGTAATTAAGATATTCATTCTCAACCCGCTCCTCGCTCTCGCCATCTACGTCATGTTTCCGGTCTGTGGGCCAGCCTACGCGTTCTCCGGATTTCCTGATCAGATGCCGTCCGTTGTGACGCCACACCCAGTGGCGATTAATGCAGCGCCAAATGGAATTCCTTCCGTTCACATGTCTACGGCCCTGCTTATTCTCTGGCTGCTGCGACATTGGTGGTGGGGAAGAATTGCTGGAATCCTATTCTTGGTTCTTACAGTGCTCGCAACGCTGGGCCTCGGCGAACACTACCTACTCGACTTGGTGTTGGCGGTGCCCTACACCGCATTGGTTCTCTGGCTAGCCAAGCCTGAGATCAGACAGAATTGCCACCACTTGATCGGAGAAGGGAACTCTACTGCACCAAGCAACCGCGTAACGTCCTCTCAGGGGTCCCACGGAACTGCAGACAAATATCTCTCGAAGTAAGGGAGCAGTGGCATTCGATTTTTGTGGCGGCAATTTGTGAGCGCGCATGGACGAGCCTGAGGCGAGAGCGGCTACCACAAGGAATAGTTGCCTTACCTCACGTTACCTCCGTTGAAGCGAATGCTAGATCGACGCCTTTGCATGGCTTCAGCGGCAATAAACTAGGAGCATCGGCCCTAACACCCATGGATTCAACCGTACAAACATCTGAGCCGCCGAAGATTAAGAGGGCCGCGAGTCCGATGGCCGAGTTCCGCTTGATTCCCCCCATCGATCGGTACCAACCGGTGGTCTCATTTGTGCAAAGCCCGTTTGGAAAAATTACCCTTGTGGGCCTCTTTGGACTCGAGTTTAGCTTCTTTCATCACGACTCACTTTTGGCGATTGCTTGGACGCTTTTTCTCTGTCTGATTACGCTGACGCCGGAGTATCGGCGATTTGTGCTTGCTCTGGCTCCTATCGCGATGGTAATCGTCGAAAACCTGGGGACACCTCTGCTTTTGAGCATGACTCTCTTGGTCATTGCTTTGGGACTTCTCCTGTATTGGTGTGCGATGCTTTGGTCCAAGTCCGCCTTTGGGCGGAGACCAGTCTTGTATCTCCTTTCGAGTTTCACATTGCTGCTTGCAGTTGCAAGCTGGACCCAGCCGAATACAACGCCTTCTTTAGTGATGTGGTCCCTGGTCGGCGTGGTGGCGAACTATATCTGGTTTATCGCTTATGCACTGACGGATCGAACGTCAAGGCCCGCACGCGATCTGACCCTGGAATTGACCGCATTTCGACCTTTTTGGGGATCGACGAACACCCCTTTCCCGAAAGGAGCCGCTTATCTACGCCGCATTGAAGCGCGCACGCCCGAACAGCTGGCGATCAGCCAGCTAAAGGGGCTGAAGCTTCTCACGTGGGCGATCGTTCTGGCGTTGGTGTCGGCCGCATGGAACTGGTTCTTTCACGTCTATCTGCACGTTCCGACCTTATCCCAATCCCTTGCCAGAAGCGTCCAGGGGATTCCAGTCGCATGGCATCTGCGTTGGGAAAGCCTGATTCTCGCCTTCTTTGAAAGCATCTTGACCATATCGGTGATAGGACACCAGTTTATTGCCATTTGCCGCATGGCCGGCTTCAACGCGTTGAGAAATACCTACAAGCCACTCACGTCAACGACAGTCGCAGAGTTCTTCAATCGCTATTACTACTATTACAAAGAGTTGATTGTTGACTTCTTCTTTTATCCCGCGTTCTTCCGTTATTGGAAACGTAGGCCGCGACTGCGATTGATCTTCGCCACGTTTTCTGCAGCATGCTTCGGGAATTTCTTTTATCATTTCCTCCGTGATTGGCAGATGATTAGGGACGATGGCCTCTTGAAGACAATCTCGGAAGATCAAGCTTTTGCCTTCTATTGCTTAGCGCTTGCGACGTTGCTTAGCATTTCACAATTGCGTAAGAAAAGGGTAAAGCCAACAGGAATCATTCGGGGGCGGATCCTGCCAGCAGCAGGCGTGTGTCTTATCTTTAGCTTGCTGAATATTTTCGTACCAGACCCGCAACGGTACCCCCTGATCGCTGGCTTCAGGTATCTTGCGAGTTTATTCTTTATCCACTTCTAGTCTAGGAATGACAATGATTGAGAAAGCAGAAATACGGAAGTTTGTCGAGGGAGTGCTCGCGGGGTATGGCGATGATCGTCCGCTGGAGGATGGAGACTCGCTGCTGGCTAGCGGGCGTCTTCAATCGATCGATGCAGTCGAAATCGTGATGTTTCTCGAGCAGAAGTTCGGACTCGATTTCGCCATGATAGGATTCGACCGCGATCAGATCGATAGCATCAACGCGATCGCGAATCTCATTGAGTCATCAAAGAGCGAGGACGGACGGAGCCGGTAAACGCGATGAACGCTCAGAGTTTTGGCGGCGATCCGCTAGAAAGATCGGCATGGCACGCATGTACAGCAGACCGTATCACTCAGGTTCTACGATCGCAGGATGGAATTCGCGAAGCGGCGGTGTTGCGCACAGAACGCATAGGCTGGGTCGGGTTCGTGGTTGTTGACGACAAGTACCTCGACAGCGCCATGAATCGCGCACAGGCTGCAGAGTCGGCTCTCAAAAGGTGGCGGAAGTCATTCGATTTGACCCATTTCACGAAGAGTGCGGTCTCCAGACCGGTAGGGCTGAATATCCAAGGATGGAACAGCAGCTATACCGGCCAGGAACTTCCAGAAAGCGAAATGCTCGAGTGGGTTCAACTGACCGTATCGGAGATTCTTGGATTCGGGCCCAGAGCAACCTATGAAGTGGGCTGCGGGACTGGAATGTTGATGTTGCGGCTTGCACCGACTTGCCAGCGGTATGTCGCGGTAGATTTTTCTCCTGCGACTCTTGATCGGGTGAGGAATCAGTTGCAATCATTCCCGGCGCTGGAGAAGTCCGTTGAGTTGTTGGAGCGAATGGCCGACGATTTCAGTGGTTTCGATCAGGACTCATTCGATACGGTCGTGCTTAACTCAGTCGCCCAGTTCTTTCCAGGCTCGTCCTATCTGACTCGAGTGCTGGAGGGCGCAATTGATATTGTGCGGCCAGGAGGCAGGGTATTTGCTGGAGATATGCAGAGCTTGCCCTTGCGAAACTTGTTTCTGAGTTCTATTGAGCTGTTCAGAAGTGATGATAATCAGGGTCTGAGGGCAATCGCGGACCGAGTCATACGTCGAATACTCCTGGAGCCGTGGCTGTTTGTGTCTCCGGCATATTTTCTTAACCTGGCCGCAAAGCATGGGAAGGTGTCGCGAGTTGAGATCGAGCCACGACTTGGCAATGCCGACAACGAAGTCACGCGTTATAGATACAACGCTATCTTGTATGTTGGGGAATCATTTAAGTCATGTTACGACATCCCCTTCGAGGATTGGCGCAAGCATCAATGGGGGCTCGAGGAAGTCGGAGAATTGATTCGAACGCAGAAAGGCCCGTTTGGAATTAAGTGCATTCCAAACCCCCGCGTTGAGCACGACGTAGCCGCTTTGGATGAATTGAGACGTACCGATGTTTCGATGACGGCCCGACAACTCAAACACAAACTCGGTCAAGTCCCGACGAATGGCATCCATCCTCAGCGTCTGGTGGATCTCGCCAAGTGCACGAGCGGTTTTGAGACCAAGCTCAGCTGGGCTGCTTGCCGCCACGATGGGAGTTATGACGCTGCGTTTTTCCCTGCGTGCAGCCGAGGATCTTCGCTTGCCTCACAAGCTATCAGCTGGCCGCAACCAGATCGGGCAGAATATCTCACCCTGACGAGCTGGCCCGGACAGCGCAAATTGAGGGCTGATTTAGTTGATCGGATCTCTGCTTCTTGCAAAAGCAGTCTTGCCGCTGAACTCGTGCCCGCTGTGGTTCACATCGTGGATACGATTCCGGACGAGCTGGATCAAGCGTCCGCAGTGCGTGCGATCAACCGGCTCAACGCGCTCTGAAGACTTGCTTGCGATCAGCCTCAACTCTGGGACATCACGACGGCTTTTAGCTAGCGGACGCGCCCGACTGCTCTGTCAGGAACGCAATGAGCTGCTTGCGGTCCACTTTTCCGTTGCTGTTAAGGGGTATCTTCGGCATGAGTTGAATTCGCGATGGCACCATGTTGGCCTGAAGTCGCTCTTTCAGGGCATTGCGAACGTCTATCGCTTTTCCGTTAAAGCCTCCGACAAACCCTACAATCCCGAGAGCGACGCCATCTTGCATCGGCCAAGCTACTGCGGCGACAGACTCACAGCCTGTGACCGCTCTAAGATGTGATTCAATCTCGCCAAGCTCTACGCGCGCACCGCCAAGCACTTTCACCTGATGATCAATGCGTCCGAGGTAGTGCAACACCCCTTCGGCATCTTTCAATGCGAGGTCGCCGGTCCGATACCACCTTTCTCCCTCGATTTGAACAAATGCCCGTCGCGTCTTTTCTTCGTCATCAAGGTAGCCAAGCGCAAGTTGCGGTCCTCCAAGTAGCAATTCGCCTTTGGCCTCGTTGGGAATGATTCTCAGGTTTTCGTCGGCGATGGCCGTCTTCACTCCGCGATAAGGCCAGCCGATAGCAATGAAATCTCCGGTCAAATGGCAGTCGGGTGAGTAGTCTTGGCCGATTCCCATGACTGATATTTCGGTCGCACCCCAAAGGTTTACAACTTTCGAATTCGGCGCAGCGGCTTGCCATGCTTCGGCAACCACCCGGGGAAGCGCCTCACCGGAAAAAAGGGACCGATGCAGTGACGGAAAGGAATTCGGCTTGAGGAGGCTCATTCGCGCCATTTGCGCTGCGATCGATGGTGCTGAGAACCAGATTGTAATTTCGTTTTCCTGAATGAACTTGGCTGGAGCCAAAGAGATATTCACCGGAATCACGTACAATGCAGCCCCAACTTGCCATGCTGAGAACATATCATAGACAGATGCGTCGAAGCTGATCGGGCTTGTGCCTGCGACTCGATCCTCTTTGCGGACAGGATACTCGTGGCTTAGTGTCCATAACAGATGGTCGACGCCGCCCACGGTAACCACGACCGCCTTTGGAACCCCAGTGCTGCCCGAGGTGTACATCATGTATCCCGGCTCGCTGCTCGCCATGAAGGCAGGCGCGCCGGGATCTGCTGCCGGTTGCAACTCGTCATAGTCAGTGGCTGACCCGTTCGCACGAACCGGAAGGTCGCGCCGCCGAACAAGAGCTCGTTGCGGACAGGCCGCAAGTACACTTTCGCTGATCCTTGCCGACCCGGCACGGTCAGTGATCAACATATCAAGGCCGCTGCGCTTCAGAAGCGCAATCAGCGCCAGCTCAGGAAGAGCGACATCGATCGGCACATAAGCGGCCCCAACCCATGCTGAGGCCAGAATTCCGAGATAGGCTTCAATACCACGAGCCGCCAGAACTCCGACTCGCTTCGGAGAGGCTCCGCTGGTGTGCATCCAACAGACGATGCGGCCAACTTCCTGCAGGGTTTCCGCGTACGTTAGCTTCCGGCCGTCCACGCATAGAGCAATTCGATCTGGATATCGGCACGCGGTATCGCCAAACGGTTTTGCGAGGTTGTAGTTCTTCGCTGGATCAAAGTACGCGCTAGTGGAGGTCGCGCTCATTTTCGGCATTATAAAGACTCGCAATAGACAAGCGACGAGTCATCGAGCCCCAGGTCATCACGTTGGTTATCACTCACGTCAGTGAATTCTCATCGAGCATGCGGATGAGAGCCTTGCGATCAATCTTACCGCTTGGGTTGAGGGCAAGCGCTTCAAGCTGAACAATCTGTCGCGGAACCATATATGAAGGGAGAACACGGCGAAGGCCTTCGAGAATCTCGTCAGGCGTTTTCGGCACGATGGCGGTGAATGCGACAATGCCCGCGATGCTGCCATCCCGAACGGGCCAAGGTACTGCAGCAACCTCCTCGGTTCCGGAGATTGCACGAAGATGAGATTCGATATCTTCCAGTTCAACACGTTGCCCGAGGACCTTGATCTGATTGTCGATACGACCCAAGTGGTGAAATATACCGCGCTCATCTTGTCGTGCCAGATCGCCCGTGAGATACCATGTCCTTCCGTCAATCGATACGAAGCGTTGTCGCGTCAATTCCGGTTCGTTGAAGTAGCCTTGAGCGACCTGGCCGCCAGAGATTGCCAGCTGTCCCTCTTTTCCCGATGGCAAGAACCTGAGCGCCTCATCGAATATCGCCGCATCCAGGCCGGGAAGCGGGAAGCCGCTTGGAACCGTATTGCGTCCCGGGGTCGGAGGAAAATTGGACCCGACTGTGGCGCCCAAGCAATAAACGGTAGCTTCCGTAGGGCCGTAGAGGTTCTCCACCACACTCGAAGGTGCGGCTCTTTGCCACTCTTCGGCGAGAGGATATGGCAAAGCTTCGCCAGCGAAAACGCTATATCGAATGCTTGAAAAGGCCGCCGGCTTGAGCATCCGCATCCGCTTCATAAAGGAAGCGATGGACGGAACGGACGACCAAATCGTGATCTGCCGGTCCACAATAAAGCGGGCCGGAGCCATTAACTGGTTAGCTGGAATTACTTCAACGGAAGCGCCGTTGTTCCAAGCGATAAACATTTCGAAAACGCTGACATCGAAGGTGAGTTCGGAAGTCTGCGATACTCGATCGGTTGGAAGCGGATTGACGCGAGCCTGCATGGCGGCCAAGAACTGAGCCACATTGCCGAGCGAGATCATGACCCCCTTCGGTCGGCCTGTTGTCCCCGAAGTGAACAGGATGTATGCGAGATCAGTCGTTGATCGAGCCTCGGGAACCTCCAATTTTTGCGCGGGAAGGCGCAGGACAGTTCCGGAAAGATCTAGGACCAATGATGGCAAAACAGCTCTCAACGCCGCGGACAGGCATTCTCGTCCTGCTTCATCAACAACCAGCGCATCGGCCTTAATTGTTTTGAGTATGTAGATCAATCGTTCAGTCGGCAGCTTTGGGCTGAGAGGGATATATGCCGCGCCACACCAGCTTGCGCCCAGCAGGCCAACATAAGCCCCAAGCGATCTCGCAGCAAGGATGACGACTTTGCGTGCTGGACCTAGTGCGAAAGCCGACCGCGCAGCGCAATCGCATATTTCGCTGTAGGAATAAGAGGCCCCATCGACGTGAAGAGCATTCAGAGCCGGGTGCGCGCGCGCTTGATCATAAATTGGAAAAGCCATGTTGAAGTTCATCGGACCTCCAAAAGATTTGCGTCTGTCGCTCAATTCGCACACATCTCTTGGGCGCGTTCAATAAATTTCACTCGATATTCGCTTGTACGGCCGGCTGGCATTTGACTTTACTATAGTTCAGGAGGTCTAGGGTGTACGCGTCCGCTCACGCATCATTTCGGCAAAAGTTCCGTTTGCTGCCGACGATCGCATCGACCTTATTATTGGTAGTGGTCCTAATCGCCTGTGCGGCGATTCTGGCGCCCACCCATCAATGATGAACGGTTGGGCCAACTACTTCTGTCTCGGGCCGGTCAGCAAAGCCTATCGGGCTGTGGATCGACACACCTGTAAACGGCTGCGGCAGTGGTTTTGCGCCAAACACAAAAAGGCAAGACTGGCGAGCCGGAAATACTCCGACGCCTACCTGCACGATAGGTTTGGCTTGGTCCGGCTTACCGAGCGGACGCGCAACTTTTCGTGGGCGAAACCGTGATGTTTCCTCCGAGAGCCGGATGCGTTAACTGCGCCTGTCCGGTTCGACGAGCGGGATGTGGAAACGGAGCATGGCTGGGATAATGAGGTACCGGCAAACGAAAGAGCCGGAAACAGACAGGCCAAGCCTAAACCACCGCGCCACATCTCGACTCTACCGTAGGCAACGGCGTTCTTCATCGACAACACGCGCCTCCTCGTCAATGCGGTCAACTGGACCACTAAAATGATTCTCGCGCCGTATAGAAATCGCCGAGTCCCGTTCGTTGTCATATTGAAGCCGGGAAGCAGCGGGCCGAAACAACTGCCGTTCGAGAACGGCAAAGAATCTTCGCAACCTTGTAGAAATCCGCCTCCGCCGTTCGTTGCAATAATGAAGGCGGATTAGACTACCCGCCCAACTCAGTTCAGGAGAAGATGGATGCCGCTGGCCCGCTCGAAACCCGTCCAGCCTCACCAATAAAAGACACGTCCAGTATCCTATTGACATTAGATACTGATCGTATCTAATATTAGTGAAGTGGCCGAGGAGCGAGGCGTTGGCATTGGGTAGCCGTAGACGGGGTAAGGTCTTGGAGGCGGCGATCTTCGAGGTCGTTTTGCGAGATCTTGCCGAAACGGGGTACGTCAACTTCTCGATCGAGCGGGTCGCCGCTAGGGCGGGTACAAGCAAGCCGGTGCTCTACCGTCGCTGGCCCACGCGCGCTCGGCTTGTATACGCGGCATTGAGAGCAAACCGACCTTTTCTTTTATCCGAGGCACCGGACACCGGAACTGTCCGTGGCGATCTAATGGTAATCATGCACAGCGTTTCAAATATGGTGTCCGACATAAGTCCAGAAGTCATCTTTGGCCTAATTGCAGAACTTCTCCACGAGCGCGATTCATCGCTTTTTACAGAAGTGCATGAACGCAACTCCAAAATAATGACGGAAATCCTAACCCGCGGGATTGAACGCGGTGAGATTGCTGTTGAGAAACTTACGCCTCGGTTGGCTTCTCTGCCTCTCGATCTGGTGCGCTATCAGCTCATGGTACTTCGGCAGCCATTGTCGGCACAGGACATAGAAGAGATCATTGATCGGATTTTTCTCCCTCTCGTCCGAGCCGATTGAGCGGAAGATATCGGCTACGCTGTTTGCCCTCCTGAGCTCCTGAGTACGTCCTCTCCGATTCTCCAGCCACCCACATTCCCTCTTCATCCGCAGGTGAACATGACCATCGCTGAACTGAAAGAAAAAAACATTACTGAGCTGAGCCGCATCGCACGCACCCTCGAAATTCCTGGCGCCAGCGGCCTCCGCAAGCAGGACCTGATCTTCAAAATCCTTCAGGCCCAGAGCGAAAAGGAGGGCCACATCTTTGCCGAAGGTGTGCTTGAGATTCTGCCCGATGGCTACGGCTTCCTTCGCTCCCCCGACTACAACTATCTGCCCGGTCCCGATGACATCTACGTCTCCCCATCGCAGATTCGCAAGTTCGACCTCAAGACCGGCGACTCCATCAGCGGCAATGTCCGCCCGCCCCACGAAGGTGAAAAATACTTCGCCCTCGTCAAGATCGAGGCCATTAACTTCGAATCGCCCGAAGAGACACGTAACAAAATCCTCTTCGATAACCTGACGCCCCTCTACCCGCAGGAGCGCGTCAAAATGGAGACCGTCCGCGAAGCTACCAGCGGCCGCGTCATGGACCTGTTGACGCCCGTGGGCAAAGGCCAGCGCGGACTCATCGTCGCTCCGCCGCGTACCGGCAAGACGATGCTCTTGCAGTCGCTCGCCAACTCCATTACCACCAATCAGCCTGAAGTTGTCCTGATCGTCCTGCTCATCGACGAGCGCCCGGAAGAAGTCACCGACATGCAGCGCTCCGTCAAAGGCGAAGTCATCAGCTCCACCTTCGACGAGCCGGCAGCCCGCCACGTTCAGGTCGCCGAGATGGTCATCGAGAAAGCCAAACGTCTCGTCGAGCACAAGCGCGACGTCGTCATCCTGCTCGACTCCATCACCCGGCTCGCCCGCGCTTACAACACCATCGTTCCGCCATCCGGCAAAGTTCTCTCTGGCGGCGTCGATTCCAACGCTCTCCAGCGCCCCAAACGTTTCTTCGGCGCGGCACGCAACATTGAAGAAGGCGGCTCGCTCACCATCATCGCCACCGCTCTCGTCGATACCGGTTCCCGCATGGACGAAGTCATCTTCGAAGAGTTCAAGGGCACCGGCAACATGGAAATCATCCTTGACCGCAAGCTCGTCGACAAGCGCGTCTTCCCGGCCATCGACATCCAGCGCTCCGGCACGCGTAAAGAAGAGTTGCTCATCCCTAAAGAAGATCTGCAGCGCATCTGGGTCTTGCGCAAGGTGCTCAACCCGCTGTCGCCCGTCGAAGCCATGGAACTGCTCATCGCGTACCTCGAGAAATCGCGCAACAACGCCGAGTTCCTCACCAACATGAACCAGCTCTAAATGAAAGCCGAGTCTGCACATGAAGCCAAATCAACCCAGCCGCACAGCCCTGAATGTCGCCAGACAACGAGCTGCTCATCAATTGCTCGATCATGGTTCAATCCTCCATGATCCATTTGCCATGAAGATTCTGGGTGAAGACGAGAAGGATGTGCTTCAGTTTGCGAACTCACACCCTTTGGCCAGCATCGGACGTCTGTTCAACGCCGCGCGCAGCCGGGTTGCGGAAGATGCTTTGTCAGGAGCAGTCGAAAGAGGGGTTCGGCAGATCGTCATCCTCGGCGCCGGACTCGATACCTTCGCTCTCCGAAATCCCCACGACGCACTAGAAATCTATGAGGTGGACCACCCCGCCACGCAGGCGTGGAAACGCCAGCACTTGGCTGAAGCTCAAATCGCACTTCCGCCTTGGCTTATTTTCGTGCCTGTCGATTTCGAGCAGGACGATGTGGGAGAGAAACTCGTCACTGCAGGCTTTCAACAGAACGCGCCTGCATTTTTCACTTGGCTCGGGGTTGTGCCCTATCTGACCCAGGACGCAATCGACCGCACTCTGGACTACATCGCGTCAATCCCCGACTCGGAAGTGGTGTTCGACTATATCGCACCCCCCGAGGCATTCTCAGAAGAACTGAGGCAAGTAGAAAAGGAGCGGATCGAACAGCTGAAGAAGATGGATGAACGTTTGGCCAGCCGTTTCGAGCCGGCTGGCATCGCGGCGATTCTTCGCTCGCACGGATTTTCTGACATCGAAGACATCAAGTTCCAGGAAATAAAATTGAGGTTCGGTCGAGCCGTTCAAGGACTTGCGCCGGGGCACGCTGGCATTCACGTTGTCCACGCTGAACACCAGCAAAGCGGCCCGAGAGGCATGACACAATCTTAATTTTGGGACTCTGAATGGATAGTCCCGCTCGGCGGCTACCTTTTAGGCAACTCCGCTTTGGGCTGCGAATTTGAGAAAAAAACAACGACCGGGGCCGGGCACCGCACAAAATATTGATCGAGAGTACGTTACGGTCCATTCTTGTAATTACTCCTCGAAAACGCAGTAGGCAACGGCGTTCTTCATCGACAACACGCGCCTCCTCGTCAATGCGGTCAACTGGACCACTAAAATGATTCTCGCGCCGTATAGAAATCGCCGAGTCCCGTTCGTTGTCATATTGAAGCCGGGAAACAGCGGGCCGAAACAACTGCCGTTCGAGAACGGCAAAGAATCTTCGCAACCTTGTAGAAATCCGCCTCCGCCGTTCGTTGCAATAATGAAGGCGGATTAGACTACCCGCCCAACTCAGTTCAGGAGAAGACGGATGCCGCACTTTGTGATTTCTGGATACCTCCCCAAAGACTTTGATCCCTCCACCTTTGACGAAGCCATGGTAGAAGGCATCCACGCTCTCAATCGCGAAATGGATGCCGCGGGGATCACCAAGTTCTCCGGCGGCCTGGGCGCGAGCCACACAGTGCGCACGCAACCCGACGGCGACGTGGTCGTTACCGACGGACCTTACCTCGAAGCCAAAGAATTCGTCGGCGGCATGATGATCATCGAAGTCGCCAATCTCGAAGAAGCGCTCTCATGGGCACGCAGGAGTGCGAAATGCACGCGCATGCCGTCCGAGGTACGCGAGATCTTCTTCGTACCCGATCCCTCGCAAGCCTAAGCGCCGCGCCAGCAACACACCTCAACAAGTCCTAATAACAGGCGTGCGGTGGCCACAAGCTACCGCGCGCGAGGGAACATTTATGCGCAAAAACACAGTTCTCAACACCGTCCTCCTCGTCGGCTCGCTGCTTGCCGGACCATGCGCGCACCACGCGCCAGCGCAAACCCCAGCGAGCCCTTACCCCAAGATGGCACCTATCGAGCAGTACCTGATGAACCGCGACGCGGAAATTGCGCTGGCACGCAGCGCTGCTCCGGACGTCATCTCGCACGATGCCTCCGTGCTGGTCCTGGCCCGCCACGGCTACGAGACTGCCGTAGAAGGTAAGAATGGATGGACCTGTATCGTTGACCGGGGCTGGGGCGGAATGTTGGACAACCCCGATTTTTGGAACCCGAAAATCCGCGCCGCCGGCTGCCTCAATCCGTCAGCGGCTCGTTCGTTCCTTCCCTATGACCTCAAACGCGCCGAACTCATCCTTGCGGGCCGCTCCAGAGAAGAGATCATCGCTGCGACTCAAGCCGCGATCGCCAAGAAGGAACTGCCGATGCTTGAGCCGGGAGCGATGTGCTACATGATGTCCAAAACTTCCTATCTGTTTGATCAGGGCGGCCACACAATGTCGCACGTGATGTTCTATACGGCGGACGACGGAACACCGTGGGGCGCCAACCTTCCTAACTCTCCCATCATCGGCGTCAGCTACTGGTCCGCTTCACCTGACACCTACCCTCAACTGGGGACCTTTCCGCGGATCTTCGTCTCCCTCATCGCCGCCGACAAATGGTCAGACGGCACACCCGCCATGCACATGTAGTTTCGCCATTCATGAATGCGCTGCACCCGGGAATGGAATGCCGTACCCTAACGGATGTGAGCGATGGGTCCCAGCCAAGCGATGTCTTCCAGGCGATCGAGGGCGTGTGGAAGAACGAATCCGCGCGCCTCATCGCGGGCATCGCGCGCGTCACGCGCGACATCGGTATCGCCGAAGAGCTCGCGCAGGACGCACTCGTCTCCGCGCTCGAGCAGTGGCCCACGCAAGGCATCCCCGATAACCCCGGCGCATGGCTGATGAAGTCCGCCAAGTGGCGCGCCATCGACTCACTTCGCCGTGCCCAGAACCTCGTACCCAAACACGAAGAAATCACGCGCGAACTCGAAGCGCAACAACAGCGCCTCGGAGAAGAGATGGAACAGTCATTCGATCAGGTCATCGACGACGACATTCTGCGTCTTCTCTTCACCGCATGTCATCCAGTCCTTCCCATTGAAGGCCGCATTGCCCTCACACTGCGTATTCTCGGCGGTCTCACCACAACTGAGATCGCCCGAGCATTTCTCATTCCCGAAAAGACGATGGGCCAACGCATCACGCGCGCGAAGAAGACTCTGGCCGAGGCGAACGTGCCATTCGAAACGCCGCGCGCGAATGAGCTTCCTCAACGCGTCCAGTCCGTCTTGCTGGTAATCTACCTCATCTTCAACGAGGGTTACACCGCGACCTCCGGGGAAGAGTGGTCCCGTGCCGCGCTCGTCGAAGAAGCGCTTCGCCTCGCACGCATGCTGGTGAAGCTGATCCCCGAAGAGCCGGAAGCCCATGCACTCCTTGCCCTCATGGAACTCAACGCCTCACGCTCCGTCGCGCGCCGAGGAGCCAACGGCGAAGCTGTTCTTCTTTCTGACCAGGACCGTACGCTCTGGGATCGCGCCCAAATCCAACGAGGTCTTGCCGCTCTCGATCAAACCCAAAGACTCGGCGGCAGCGGCGGGGCCTTCGCGCTCCAGGCCGCCATAACCGCCTGCCACGCAAGCGCGCTGAGAGTCGAAGATACGGACTGGCAACGAATCGTCGCCCTCTACGACATGCTCTTGAAAACTAAACCCTCACCCATCGTCGCGCTCAACCGCGCCGTCGCCGTCAGCATGGCCGATGGCCCCGCAGCCGGACTTGCGGCGGTCGACACAATCGACGGTCTCTCCAACTACCACCTGCGCCCCAGTGTTCGCGGGGACCTACTGATGAAACTCGGTCGCAGGGCGGAAGCGCGGCAAGAACTCCAACGCGCAATCCTTCTGACTGATAACGCGCGGGAGAAGCAACTGCTCACCGAAAAGCTGAACCGGATCGAGAAAGAAGAACGTTCCGCATAGGGCCGGGGTACAAGTCCGCGCGCTAGCGAAACATCATTTCTTAAGCAGCCAGGAGGAAACATGCCAGTTATTGCAATCGTTGGCGCAGGCCCCCAATTGGGACTTGCCCTCGCCAGGACCTTTGGGGTCCAAGGCTATAAAGTTGCTCTGGTGTCCCGCCATCCCGACAAACAGGAAACCCTTATCGCCGCGCTCGCAAGAGAAGGCATCGAGTCAGCGGCCTTTCGAGCCGATGTGCTCGATCGCGGGTCGATC
This sequence comes from uncultured Acidobacteriaceae bacterium, assembly GCA_963810545.1. Classification (GTDB taxonomy): domain Bacteria; phylum Acidobacteriota; class Terriglobia; order Terriglobales; family Acidobacteriaceae; genus Telmatobacter. The sequence goes on along the minus strand of CAWENE010000001.1, from coordinate 601,997 downwards.
GCCTCGGGCCTCGCGGGAGTAAAGCAGCGCTTCGGGCCGGTAGACGTGCTCGAATATTCGCCCGCGGATCCGGGAGTACCGCGTGTGTCCACCCTGCAGTTGACTCACAATAACGTTCAGGTCGCAGTCGACTTCAACCTGCACGGCGCTCTCGCGGCCGTCCAGGCGGTATTGCCCGACATGCAGGCTCGCGGCACCGGCACGATCATCTTCACCACCGGAGCCGCTTCGGTCTATCCGCACATGGCCGGCGACATATTTGAAATATTTGCAAATTTTGCTATAACTGGCGCTGCTCTGCGTGCCTATGCCCACGCGCTTCACGCGGCCCTCGGCCCCAGAGGCATACACGTCGGACACGTCGCGATCGGCGCTTGGATAGGAAAGCAGCCCGGAGCCACGCCGGAAGCAATCGCTCGGCTGTACTGGCAACTCCACACGCAGCGGAACGAAGTGGAGAAGGTTTTCTTTCCTGAGACAACGAATGAGCCTGAGAACGAGCAGGCGTGACTTCTGTGAATCGCAATTGATTGAATCGACAACTAAAGAAGGTCATGAACATGGTGCGTGAACGGCCGAATTGCCGGCACCGTGTTTGACAAACCAGAGGCGAATGTCGGTCGTGGAGAGTCGGAGCAAAGGCCCTCGCGATCCGTCTGACGGTCGAGAGCGATTGGGAAGCAGAACAGCGCGTGAGGCGAGAATGCAGAGCACATTCTCTCTAGCAACCGATTTCGCAAGGCACCCACGATCCTGTTATGTACCCGAGTTTACGGTCCCCCCAGGTTCCGCGCCTATACCGTCCTTTGACTGGCGGGTAATCGATTATCCTTTCTAGCCCTGCACGCCTTTAGCGTGGACGATGCTACCCAATCCTCTGGCCTTGCCGTGGCAGGATTCACCGCATCAAGCGCCCTGGCGAGTTAAGTGAAGCCGACGATTCATCAAGATCAGTCCTAAAAAAACACCCGAGCATCCCTGCAAGTCCCGACAGTCTATTTAGAAAGTATTAACTGGAGGCTAGCTGATATATGAGGACGGATCCGCGGGGCGGTAAGAAAACCGTTTCCAGGCTCCAGTGATTGTTTCACTTAGCTGTTCATCCGCAATCCAAATAGAGTCCAAAACTAGTTCATTCGTAGTGCATGGCTGTCTCTTCGACACTCCCGCACAGTTGTTTCCACCACGCGACCCGTGGAGGAGGCGACGATGCACAGCACGACGAATTTGGCGAGATTGGCAGCAGGTCTTGCGATAATAGCAATCTCAGGATTCGGCACATTTACTTCGGCGCAGAATCCCTCGGATGCCGAAAAGACCGGGTGGACCATCACCCTGAGAGTTTATAACTATGTCGACGTGCATCGCAGGGCGTTGCTGGAGGCCGAAGCTGAGGCCACTCGCATTCTCACCGATGCCGGGGTCCACGCCCGCTGGGTGGACTGCCCGCTCCGTCACGCCGATTTGGACAAATACCCCGACTGCTTATCGGCATGGCAGTGGAACGATTACGCCCTTCGGCTGGAGCCCGCTGCGATGGCGGCATCACAAGACAAATCGGAAGACAAACTCGGGTATGCAGTGATTTGCGAAAAAGGGGCATGCCCAGCCAACGTCTTCTATGACCGCATAAGGAGCCTGGCCGGCGGGAACAACGCGCCGTCGCAAACCCTGCTCGGGCGGGTGATGGCTCATGAGATCGGCCATCTGCTGCTGGGCGCGAACCACGCGCGCACCGGCGTCATGCAAGGCGCCTGGTCCGACCGTCAGTTAGGTATGGAAGCCGCCCATAGCATGTTGTTCACGCCTGAGCAATCGCACGCGATGAAAACCCGGCTCGCTGCCCAGGAGTTGGCGTGGGATCCTGTCACGACGGTTGCGGTGCTTGGCAATGCGCCTGGCGCTGGTCCCGCAAGTCGGGGCAACGCGAGCAGTAAGTGAAGTGAGTCCGGGCACGGTTTCGGCCCCAGGGAACTGGAGACGAAGTTTGTCAGGTTGTGCCCTTACACTTGCCGCGGCAAACGTATCCTTGTACACGTATCAGAGATTACTTCACTTGCATCGTCCAAACGTTTCCGATGGTTTCGGAGTACTCGTAGACGATTTGATCGCCCCGGGGAGACCAGGCGGGATAGAGCAATTCGATGTTGTCGCGCGTGTAATGCGTCACCTGGTGCTCCTGTCTTGTGCTTCGCGAGACCCACCAGATGTTCCACACGCCATTGCGCAGTCCGGCAAAAACGATCTTGTCGCCGTCAGGCGCCCAGTCGTTGGGGAAACTGGGCTGATGGTCGGCTGTGAGCACCGTTACAGGTCCTCCGCCGGAGGGCACTACGGCGATCCTAAGCGCGTCTTCAAAAGCAATGGTCTTGCCGTCGGGTGACCAGCACCCATACGACATCAATCCGTTGCCGAAGGTCAACTGCTTTGCTGGGCCGTCTTCCTTATTGATCGGCGCCACCCAGACATTCACCGCGCCTCCCTGGCGCTTGCCGTACGCCACCCGTTTGCCGTCGGGCGAAAGCCGCAGAGGCGCATCGTTCTCGCCGAACTCTCGCAGCGCCGCTGTCGTCCCCGCGCTCAGGTCGATGGCCTCGATCACCTTCTGCCCGTTCTGCTCGCCCTGGAAAGTCAGCCTCCCGCCTTGCGGAAGCCACCCAGGCAGCACACTGTTGGTCGCCACCGCTCCCACGGGATGGGCATTCTTGCCATCCGCATCGACCATCCAGACGGAAATATCCTCGCCGGCCTGAACCAGCGAGTAGGCGATCTGGCTGCCGTCGGGAGAAAATCGAGGCGAAGTCTTTCGCATCGCAGTGTCGCGAGTGAGCGAGACGGGGTCCCCGATGGCTTCTCCGGTCGCCGGAGATACCCGCACCGATTGCAAGTTGTTGTTGTCCGCGATTGCAGAGAAGGCCAGCAATCGCCCATTGGCTGAGAAGTGCAGGCCCTTATAGATCACTGTGCCAGACTCTTTCACCAGCTCAGGGGCTCCATCCGCAGCGCCATCGGACGTGAGTGCCAAGCGCATCAGCGCGAATGTCATGGCAGTCCCCTCCTGTTGATTGGATTCCAAGTGGGTCTGTGAGAAATACAGAAACCGTCCGCCCGGTCCATACACGGGGTCGCAGACTACGCCCGCTACCAGCCGCTGAGGCGTGCCGCCGATTGCGGGTATCATCCAAATTTCGGCCAGACCAGTGCTGGTGCTGCTGAAGGCAATACGCTTTCCGTCGGGCGACCACGAAGGCGCTCCATGACCTCCGCCGGGATTGCCGGGTTGAGTCAGTTGCGTGGGCGCGCCGCCCTGCACCCGGACCACCCAGAGCGTCGACGGAGGCATGGCCGCATAGGAGGTCTGGCTGTAGTCGTTCATGCCCTGCGACTGAAAGACGATTCGCGAACTGTCGGGCGACCAGTTGGGCCAGGAACCGAAATCGGTGAGGCGCCGCGCCGTGCCGCCCAGCGCCGGAATCAGCCAGATGCCACCCTTCTTGCGCGAGTAGTAGGCGATCTGGGTACCGTCCGGCGACCAAGCCGGTTCGTAGTTCTCGTTTCCATCTGTCGTGAGCTGGATTTCGTGGCCGCCGGGGGCGGCCGTCTTCACATAGATCTCGAATCTGCCGGTCTTGTCGGAGCTGTAGGCCACGGCGCTGCCGTCGGGCGAGAGGCAGGGCATGATGTCGGCGCCGATGGAGGTGGTGACCTGGGATAAGCTGGATTCGTCGAGAGTTTCACTCCGGCTGCGGTGGCGCCACCAGCTGGCGAAAAGCGCGACGGCCGCGAGAAGAGCGACAGCCGATACAAGGAAGAGCCAACGCTGGCGCTTTGCTTGCGATGGAACGCCGGTCTCCAGACCGGCTGTCGCGGGGGTCAACAGGCCCGCACCCCACGCGGGCGCGATTACGGGATCATCCCCAAGGCCGGCTGCTTGTTGCGGAGCCGGTTCAATCGCCGCGGAATCGCGGGCGGCTTTCTCCGCAGCAGGTTCGGCGTCGAGCACCTCGACATGCGGAAAGACAAAGCGGAAGCCGCGGCGGGGCAGAGTCTCGACGTAGCGCGGCCTTTCGGCCTCGTCACCCAGCGCCTGGCGTAACTTCTTGATCGCGGTGCCGATGCTGTGCTCGAACTCGACCGTCGTGCCATTCGGCCAAAGCCGATTGCAGATTTCCTCCCGCATCACCACTTCGCCGGGGCGCTCGAGCAGAATCAGGAGGATCTGAAAAGGTTGTTTCTGCAGACGTATGCGTTCTTCGCCCTTGCGCAGTTCGCCCGCGCGGACGTCCAGTTCAAACTCACCAAAGCGAATGCGCTGTGTGGAAATGTCGACCCTGCCTCGTGCGGATGAACACAATCTATCATTTCGAGATTGGTGGCCTGGCGCATTGAAGCATGCTGATCGGCTTTCAGGAAGCCCGTACTGGGATGGGATCAGGACCGGAAGACGCCCTTCAGCCCCGTGGAGGCGGAGCCTACGGCCCGGGTCGGTAGCGCACAGGCGGCAAATCCGAGTCGGGTACTCCGCTGTCATCGGCGCTCGACAGGTTGTCCCGGATGAGCGATTTATTAATCGTTCCAATGGTCCGTCGGGCGCCCATTTCTTTGTCTTTTCGCCAACCGAGAATTATGTTCCCACCTGCCTTTGCAGAGCCAGATCGAGTGCCGTGTCTCTGATAACTTCGTTGGGAAAGGCGCAGAAGGACCAACGGAGGAGCCACTGAGCAAACCAGCCGACGATATGGATGCGGTCGTCCGCAGGAGGCTTGGTCTGCTTGATGATCCCGGAAATGGGCGTATTGGAATGCGCGACAACTGGTAGGTGCAAACCTGTCTCTCTCATGAGCCGGAATTTTCTCTGCACATCTTCCACGATCGCCCGCCGGGCAGGAGCGAATAGTTCGGTCTGAATAAGCCATTCACAGATGAGATCTGCCGCAATGCGAGTCTGTCGAACCCGTTCGAGCGGATCCATCTCGCGAGGTTGGGGTGAAGGCGGGAGACTGACGGACTTGGCGCGGCGGACGAGTTCGTTGGTGGAGATATTGCCCTTCCGGGCGAGATCCAGGTCGCAAGCCGGAGCCTTGAGCGCTTGGAGAAGACGCCGGAGCAGTGACTCGCTGAGGTGAAGTTGAGCGGCAACTCCGCGGATGGAGATTCCGGACTGTTTGAGGACGAGGAGGGCGCTGGCGCGATCGAGGTCGGAGAAGCTGAACCAGTCAGACTGAAGCTGGGCAATGGCGGAGACGTTGATCATGGGGCGATGGTTCCTTTCTTGATGGTCCGTCGAGGATCACCGCCCCTATCTAGTATGAAGTTTTCCGAAGAAAGCGATGTTGGTCTTGAATCGGCCGCAACTTGTGTTCCAGCTCACCGTTACGCAGCCGGCAGAACGCGGTGCGCAACGGTTCCGAAGCAGTTGGTACCGTTGCGCAGTTTGCGGACGTTGTGCGCAACGGCGGCGGGAGTTCCGACCCGTTGCGCAGATGCGAGGTGGAAGTCGACGGCCGCGCGGGAGCCCGGCGGGGCTGAAAGAGTGAATTCTTCCATCCGCGTCGCTGGCGGGAGGGATCCTAGCAACCTGACAGGAACGGATCCCGGCATTGGGTTCGCGCGAAGAAGACGGACAAGGACGGGAACGCGTACGAGGTTGATGAGTGGGTTCCCCCCGCATCAAGCCCGAAGACCTGTTCGGTCAATTCCCGCACCGCTTACAATCCCCGCATCGCCGGCACTGTGGACAATGTTCGCCACCGGCACCGACATTCGGCCGCTCAAAATTGCTTCTTCACGCGAGCCGTCAAAAGCCGCACGATGTTCGAACAGATGAAAGGGCGCGGCTCACGCGTAGTCCCCCGGTGGAATTGCAAAACGTCACTCCAGACGGCCGCTACAAAGACCACTTCGTCATCATCAATGCGGTTGGCCTTGAGCCGGAGAAGATGGAGGAGACGCAGCCGCTGGAACGCAAGCGCTACATCGGTCTGGAAAGGTTGTTTGAGCTGGTCACCTTCTTTTGAAGGCCTCGCAAAAATGTTGGACTCTTGACGACTGCCTACCCAGATTTTCATTTTGTCTAGAAACAGCAAAGCATCGCGGTCGTTTCCTAGCCATCCTCATGCAATCCGGCTGATTCGGTTTATGATGCGACCATGATGGCCGCAAATGAAATCCGGCTCTCCAACTGGCCCATGGAATATGCACTGCGGCCTTGCGTAATCGCGATTTTTTTTGTGTTCATGGCGTTCCTGTGGACGATGCCCCTCCAGCGTGTCATCGCTTATCCGTTCGTCTTTCTTTTCTTCGGCGCGATTATGGGTAGCGCCTGGTTTGGCGGAATCATCGCCGGCTTCATAGCGGTTGGTCTCTCGTCCGTGGTCGTAAATTATTTCTTCGTTCCTCCGCTGTATTCGATGTACGTGGCAAAGGAATCACAGAGCTTCTTCGCCGCGTTCATTTTGTGCTCCATTGCCATTACCGTCGTAAGTTCTTCGAGGAAGCGAGCCGAAAATGCAATTCGTATTGCCCGCGATCAGCTTGAATCCAAGGTGCGGGAACGAACCGCAGAGTTGCAGCGATCCAACCTCGAAATCAAGGAGAGCGAACGCCAACTGCGCATACTCACCGAAGCCATTCCTCAGCAGATATGGCGCACTGACCTTGCGGGTTCCATTGAATACTGCAACCACGCCTTATGTGACTTCCTGGGCCAGCACACAGAGGAGTTGAAAGGAGAAGAATTCTTCAATGTGATCCATCCTGAAGACAAGCCGCTCTTCCGACAGGGTTGGCAGGCGGCTCTGAAAAGTGGCGAAAGGTTCGAGATCGAGGCACGGGTGCGGGCTGCGGACGGTGGTTATCGTTGGTTTCTGGTACGAAGCATTCCGCAGCGTTCCGAAGACGGCCAGATCGCGCGCTGGTACGGGATACACATCGACATTCAGCAGCAGCACAGGGCACAGCAAAATCTTGTCCAGGCGCAGGACGATCTTGCGCGCCTGCAGCGTTCATTGAGCATGGCGGAGATGGCTGCATCCATTGCGCACGAACTCAACCAGCCTATGACCGCCGTGGTCACCCATGCGTATGCATGCAGGGAATGGCTGCAGGCTCAACCCGCAAACCTTGAGAAAGCCTCGGCGACTGCGGAGAAGATCATCCAGGAAAGCACGAGAGCCAGCGTTGTCGTAAGCCGTGTGCGCGCTCTGTTTCGGAAAGAACCACAGGTGCGCGAATCGACCAGCATGAATCGACTGATCCAGGAATTAGCGCGTCTGTTGCGGGACGAGGCGATCCGAAAAGATGTTTCTATTCGGCTCCTGCTGGCGCACGATCTCCCGCAACTGGAGATGGACCCGGTACAGATCCAACAGGTGATCCTGAATCTAGCCATGAATGGCATGGACGCCATGATGCAGGTTGCCAAACCGCGCGAACTCATCATACGAACCGAGAAGCGTGGCTTTGGCGAAATCCTCGTCGCGGTGGAGGACCATGGTCCAGGCATTGCACCGGAAACAGCGGCAAGGATGTTCGAGCCTTTCTTCAGCACCAAGCCGCAAGGAACAGGGATGGGACTGGCCATCAGCCGCGGCATTATCGAAGCTCACGATGGGAAGATTTGGGCGGAAAACTCGGTACGGGGCGGCGCCGTCTTACAATTCACAGTGCGGTCGCAATCATGACGGAGAAGCCGGATACTTTGATGGAGCACAGAGAAACAGTCTTCATCGTCGATGACGATGAATCCATTCGCGAGGGAGTCGCCAATCTTCTTGAAGCAGTGGGAATCAACGCGAAGAGCTATGCCACCGCGGAGGGATTTAGCGCTCACTGGACTAATGCAATGGCGGGTTGCCTGCTTTTGGATGCGCGGCTGCCCGGAATAGGCGGCGTTGAGTTCCAGGAGCGACTGCAGAAGTCGGGAACTAAGATCCCGGTAATCTTTATGACTGCGCATGGAGATATTCCGATGGTGCGTAAAGTGATGAAGGCGGGCGCGGTGGAGTTCCTCACGAAGCCTTTTCAAAAGGAAGAATTGCTTCATGCGGTCGAGCAGGCATTTGCATCCGACCGGTCGCGCCGCATGGTGGATGCAGCCGTTCATTCGATTCGCGTGCGCATCGATTCTCTGACGGCGCGCGAGCGCGAAGTAATGGCGATGGTAACTGCTGGACTTTTGAACAAGCAAATTGCCGGCGAACTGAATTTAAGCGAGATCACCGTCAAAATGCATCGGCGTCAGGTGATGGAGAAGATGCGGGCAGGCTCGCTTGCAGACCTCGTAAAGATGTGCGAGCGGGTCAGAATGCCTTTGTAATCCGGCAGTCCAGCCAAACCTAACAAACGCACGTACGCATCATAGGCCTGTCGGTCATTCTTGAAAAACAACAATGACTATACCAAAGTATAGGTTGTATTCCGCTCTAAGCGGGATCTACTGTTCCGTCGTATGGCCTGGGGACAAACCGGGATCGGTTTTCGTTTTCGTGTTTCACGACGGCGGTGGCTTCGGGTACAGCAATTGTGGAACTGCTGTAAACGTCGGTCGGTATATTCATTTGATCGATGCGCATGGCGCGATTTCGCCATCGCTCCCATATGCACGCCTGCGAAACAGGATCCGAAGCAGAGGGTGCTCACCGTTCACGGCGATCAGCCGCTTGAGGAGTCCCGGGCTCCACTGGGGTTGGAAGTTTGATATCGATGGAGTGCGGCACGCTTCGAGCGACTCGTCACCGAATAGTAGGGCCCAATCATGGCTTTTAGACTGGGCATACTCGGGATGCATGTGCTCGAAATCATGTTCTTCGCGGGACTGTCGGGATGTGCGGTGGCCGTAATCTTCAGTTGGATCTCTGTCGGTAAAGGCTGCTTTACAGATAAGAACTGATCGGCTCAATCTCTCAAGTTAACCCTCATACGATCTTTATTTCGAGCTACTTTGACTATACCAAGGTATAGATTGAAATCTCCTCTCGCGAGTTCTAACCTTCCTTCACATCTGTTCGACAAACGGTCGCGAACGAGGCTCTGTCGGGGTTTCCCAGCCACGCGGGCTTTGTTGGTCCTACGCTCTGGACACTACTGAAATTGCATTCAAACATTGATCGCGCGATCGATGCAGTCTTCCTGCCGCGATCTGCGCACCGGTTTATCTACAAATGGCCAGTCACGTTCAAATCGATCGGCCGGAGGAAATATGAGCACTCAGGCACTCCTAATTGAAGTGCTGCTTTCGGCATTCTTCGCAATAGCGTGCTTTCGTGCGCGCTCCGGGTCTCCCGATGTTCGAGGGCTTGCGCCCAAAAGACTTTTTGTCCTGACCGATCGGATCGAGCGACTGAGAGTTTCGCGTTGGCAATGGTGCTCCATGGTCGTGCTTTTGCTCCTGGTGCGTTTGCAGCACGGTGCCCCGATGGTTGCCGAGATTACCGTCCTATTGCAGTTCATCGTCTTTCTGGCTTTGCCGTCGGAAAAATCTTCACCGCAAAAAAAGCAATCGCAAAAGCCGCTGCGGGAGGTTCTCCGTCGCTCATGAAAGTGTTGCTGCATGCCGCGGGCTTTCTAGGCAAGGTGCGAAGAAGACTACGTTTCGGGGCCCTGTCTCGAGAACCGCTGCTTTTGCTTCGGTTCGAGTGGAAAGGTGACTCGGTGGAATGCGACTGGCTGATGCGTCCGTCCGATCCGTGGGACAGAGATCTTCCGGAGCATATTGCCAGGGAGAACCAGACGCTGCAGGCGCTGCGAGATGCGATGAGTTTGCGCGAAGTTATTTTTGAGTCGTTTCCGGCCGTGATCAATGCCGAACTGCGCATGTTCCGTGCCGACGGTGAACATCGGCTGGAGCTGGTGATGACGGGCAAAGTGAACCGAAACAACGATGTTTTTGAGCGCGTTGCCTCGGTTGCCATGCGGGCCAAGCTCTGCGGCTTCACCTTTACTTTGAACGCGGGCGAAATGGAGAGCCTGACTGCTGTATCGCTTCGTTGTTAGTGATCTTGCGGGGCTGGTCCGCGCCGTTTGGATACTGGATTTCGGGTGAATTTGGCGGCCAGGAGTTGCATTGTTAGAGGTCTGTTCAGCAAGCGCAGTTTGAAATCGGGATTCCCAACTTGAATCAAGGAGGGCAGTAATGGCGGCAACAAAATCGCAAGGCAAAGATTTCACGCTATTCATGGCAGGGCTGACGGCAGCCTGCGCCGGAATCGCATTCTTCTCATCGGGCATGGGCAAGGTGGCGCTCCTACTCGGCGCGATCGCCGTCGTTGTGGCTCTTTGGGGGTTCTTCAAAATCAAGCCACTCGAAGGCAAGACCGGGACCGGCCCGCAACCTGCCGTGACGAAGCTGATCGGCGTAGCGGTAGTCCTGGCCGGCTGGCTGTTCGTCCTGTTTGCATTGCACCTGACGGCCAGTGTCGGTGTGCGCATGGTGACATCGGTTCTGGGTCTGGCGATCTCACTTGCTGGAATCTTCTTCGTTCTCGCGCCAGCCGTCAGCAAGAACGCCATTTGGAAGGCTTGATTGCGCTTCCCCAGCAGACCTCGGCGATCATCAACCCACTCATGGAGCGAAATCTGATGAGAATTGCACGCTTTGCAGCTTGGACTTGCGCCCTGGCAGTTGTACTCATGGCAGGTGCAGTGACCGTGGCTCGGGCTGACGCCGCACCATCCGCGTCGGCTGCCGAGTTGAAGGACGCCTTGTCAAAGGCGCCCACCACCGCAACCTTGGCGAATGGCGATCCTGGAGGCACGCTTACCGGTACCGTCAACGACGTACCCGTGGGCGATGCCAAGACCGGACTTACCCTGGGCGATGTCGGCAATCAGGTGGGCCAGAACAAAATCGCGATCAACTTCGTGTGGACCCTGGTCACCGGCTTCCTGGTCATGTTCATGCAGGCTGGTTTTGCAATGGTCGAGGCGGGCTTGTGCCGCGTCAAAAACGCAAACCACACTTACATGATGAACTTTTTTGTGTATGCGTGCGGGTTGTTTGCCTACTGGATCATAGGCTTCGCCATCCAGATGGGCGGCGCCGCCGGTAACGGAAATCTCGGCGGCTTGCAGTCGCTGAACTCCGAGCATACGCTGGCGCTGTTCGGAACCAATTGGGGCATCTTCGGGCAGTGCGGCATGTTCCTTGCTGGGCATACCTATGACGTGGGCGTCATGGTCATCTTCCTGTTCGAGATGGTGTTCATGGATACGGCGCTGACCATCGTGACCGGCGCCGCGGCGGAACGGTGGAAGTTTCTCGCGTTTGCAGTTTCCTCGGTGCTGATGGGCGCATTCACTTATCCGCTTTATGGCAACTGGGCCTGGGGCGGCGGATGGCTCTCGCAGTTGGGCACCAATATGGGGCTTGGAAAGGGCTATTGCGACTTTGCCGGATCGGGCGTTGTCCATGCGGTTGGTGGAATGACGGCGCTTGCTGTGGCGATGATCGTCGGTCCCCGCATCGGCAAGTTCAACCGCGATGGATCGAGCAACGCGATTATCGGCCACGACATCTCCGCAGTGCTTATCGGATGCTTCATTCTGGCCTTTGGATGGTTCGGGTTCAATCCGGGCAGCACTCTGGGCGCCTCCGCCGCCGGCAACCTGCGCATCGGCGCTATAGCCGTCGATACGATGCTGGCCGGTTGCACCGGCACTTTCGGTGCGCTGCTCTACATGTGGGCAATGAAGGGCAAACCGGACGCTTCGATGAGCGGCAATGGGCTGCTGGCGGGCTTGGTCGCAATCACCGCGCCCAGCGGTTTCGTCAGCACCTCGGGCGCTGCCATTATCGGCTTTGTCGCAGGCGTTCTGGTCTGCTTCAGCGTCGTCTTTGTTGAGAACTTTCTCAAAGTCGACGACCCAGTCGGCGCCATCTCGGTGCATGGCACCTGCGGCCTGTGGGGTGTGCTCTCCGTTGGTTTGTTTGCCGACGGCACCAGTAACTATGGCGGCGCATGGAACGGCGTTACCGGCTCCGTCACCGGATTGTTCTATGGAGATGCCAGCCAGTTGGTGGCACAAATCGTCGGCGTCGCGACGTTGGTCGGCTTCGTGTTCACATTCAGCTTTGTGCTGAACTGGATTCTCGACATCATCCTTGGACAACGCGTTTCCATCGAAACCGAAGTTGCCGGCCTCGACCTTCCAGAGATGGGCCAACTCGGTTATCCGGAATTCGTGTTTCGACCAGAACCGGACTTCATCCAGGCCGCCGATCGGGTTGCCGTAGCCTAGGTCGCTTTATTTTTTTCCTAGTGCAGCAAGGTTCGTTCATCTGCCATGACCTTGCTGCACGACTTTTAGTTGAGTGCGTCCTATGGAGATCTCAAATTGAAAATGCTGCCCGATTCCGCTCAAGCTGACGGCGAGAGATTATTTCTCACCACTCCGCCCTCTTCCCATTTGACTCTGCCCGCTGTGCTGGGCCAAGACGCCTCCGAGCAGTTGCAACGAATGTTCCGCGATCCACGCGTACTGCAACCTAACGAACGCCAGAGCTTGATCGCTCGTCTCCGAGAGGCAGTCGAATTGGCGCCCCAAGTATCCGAAATCCGAGTGATGCTGGGTATGGCGCTTTGTGTCGATCTGCAGGCGCAGGAAGCCATGGAACAAATGCGGGAGGCTGTCAAACAGGCGCCGGATAGCTTCATTGCCAGGCTCAAGTTTGGCGAGTTGCTCATGCGCCTGCGCATTTGCGATCAGGCCGCCGAACATACGCAGAAGGCCGCCGAACTCGCCAGCAACGATGTGCAGTCCGATCTGGCGCGCCGTCAGGCGACCACGATTCGCACCATGCGCAGGGAAGGAATCGAACGTGGAGGATTCAAAACTCTGCGCGCACGTCTGACTCCCCGCAGCCGAAGATCCCGACAGCAGGACTCCCAACCCGTTCTGGCCCCCGCCAAGTAGGACGGGATGCCCGCAACGCTGCAATTGGCGCTTCTCATCGCCATACTTCTCCCTGCAAGCAAGCTTGCGGCTTCCCTCTGCACGCGCTTCGGTATTCCTGCAATTCTCGGGGAACTTCTGGTTGGTGTAGTCGCCGGTCCAGGCGCATTCGATCTGATGCATGCCAGCCTCTTTCAGGGAGGACAGGCTACGAAAGCGTTCCTGATGCTGGCGCAGGTCGGCGGCCTAGTTCTGATGTTCATTGCCGGCCTGGAAACCGACATAGTACGGATGCGCGAGGCAAGTGTCACTGCATTCCTGGTAGCTTTGTCAGGGGTCATCTGGCCCTTCTTTCTGGGGGCCGGCGCCGCGCATGCTCTTGGACTGCCTTGGAACAGCGCGCTCTTCCTCGGAGGCGCATTGACGGCCACCAGCGTTTCCATTTCAGCCAGAACACTGATGGACGCTGGAAAGATGTCGTCGCCCGAAGCTTCGGTCATTCTCGGCGCTGCGGTCATCGACGACGTGATGGGCCTGTTTGTCCTTGCGTTCCTTGCAGCGTCCACCACAACTGGCACAGCCGATTCCTTTGGCTTGGCCGCTTTGGCCTCCAATTGGCTGAGACTGCATTCAGACACGGCGGCGCAGCATCCCCTCTTGGTTCAAATGTCGCTCATCGCGGTTTGCGTGGCCATCTTTTTTGTGGTCTCCTATGGTGCGGCAAAGCGCTGGCTCGACCCGCTCATCCTGCAGTTGCGAAGGCTTTCCGCCAATGAATCCGTAACCAGTTGCGTTCTGGCCCTGGTTCTGGTGTACGCCATTGCAGCCGAATGGCTGGGAAGCGTTGCGGGGATTACCGGTGCTTACCTGCTGGGATATGTCTTCGCGGGGTCCGAATACAAAGCCGATATTGAGCGGACCTTTTATGCCATTGGACACGGCCTTCTGATTCCGCTGTTCTTTGTTTCTATCGGGCTGTCGAGTAACTTCCGCTCTCTTGGTGGACATTGGATGCTGCTGGGGGCTATCTTCTTGATCGCGGTTATCAGCAAATTGCTGGGATGCGGCGTGGCTGCCCTGGCGCGCGGCATGGGGCTGGTTCGAAGCTTTCGCGTTGGCTGTGGCATGGTCTCTCGCGGCGAGGTCGGTTTGATCGTAACCGCAATGGGCGCTGCTTCCGGCGCGTTTGGAGAACCGGAAGTAGCAGTCATGGTTTCCGTTGTCCTCTTTACAACGCTGCTCACACCGCTTGCTCTGCGCGGAGCATTTCACATTAAGTGCGCGCAGGACGTTGAAGATGAGGAACTCGCAGTGTATGAAGCGCTTCTTCAGTCGCCCGCCAATGGTTCAAATCGATCTGGACTGGGCCAGTAGTCGAGAGGTATCACCAAGGTGGATTCATTGTGAAGACTCGGCCAAGGAGCGTAAGCGAATGATGGGTGCGAACTGTCCAGTCTTTCCCAAATATATGTGTCTGAGGATCGATAACCGCGGGACTACCGCTGAGTGGCTCAATGTATGAAAGAGATATCTGTTGGCGACCAACTCGACCACTATCGCTTCGATGAGCTTATTGCCACCGGCAGCCATGCATCGATCTTCCGGGGAGTCGATCTGGAGAATGGCACGGTAGTTGCCATCAAAGTGCCACGCGTTGAATTGGAATTGGACCCTGTCTTTTACGAACGATTCCGCCGCGAACAGGAAATCGGCCAGAGGCTGAATCACCCAGGCGTCATGAAGGTTCTGCCCGGCGAGCACCACAGCCGGGACTACATCGTCATGGAGTGGATCAATGGCCGTTCACTCCGGAAGATCCTTGCCGAGCAAGGTAAGCTTCCCCAGGAACGTGCCACCCATATAGCCATCGGCATTTGCGAGGCGGTCGCGTATGTCAATTCGCACGGTGTCGTTCATCGAGATTTGCGGCCCGAGCACATCATGGTCGACAGCAACGACCACGTCAAGCTCATCAACTTTGGCCTCGCCTCGCAGGTTGCGGCCAATCGCATCACCTTCACTAACCTGACTCGGGAACTACAGACGGTCAGCTACGCTTCGCCTGAAGAGATCAAGGGACTTCGATGCGATGCGCGCAGCGACGTCTATTCGATCGGCGTGATCCTCTATGAAATGCTGACCGGCAGGCTTCCATTCGGCACCGACAATTCTTTGGCGCATATCAACGCGCGGTTGGTTAAGGAGCCTCCTTCGCCGCGCAAAATCGAGCCCTCCATTACTCCGCAGATGCAGCAAGTAATTTACCGAGCAATGGAGCCTGCGCCCTCTCATCGCTACGCCAGTGCCCACGAGTTCGCCCACGATCTGGCCCACCTGCAGGAGGTCGTTGTCGAAGACCCCGCTCGGTCTCGCAACCTGAATAAAAAGACTGCGGTCTGGAGCAAGAACATCTTGCTCTATGTCGTCCTTGCGGCGGTCCCTATCCTTCTTTTTGTCCTGATGATGTTGGCCCCACATCGCAGATAGCCGGCTTGTCCGCCTCCATTTTCCCCGAGACAGGGCTTCAAGGCTGAATATTTCAAATTGCGTCGATGGGAAGGGCCTAGACCAGCCGGCCGTTCGGGCCGGCGCGGAGAGGAGCGGGGGGTGCGGGCGAGAAAGGAAAGGCGGCAGTGAATGAGTACATTGAAAGCATCTTCCTGATGGATAAAGCGGAAAACAGAGAAGAGGAAGAACGAGGAGAATATCCGGACAGACTGGGAGTCGAGTTCGTCAGCTTCCGCGAACAGATCGACACGGACGGCCCACTGGGCCGCGCCATCGTCGTGATCATCGGCGCCATCGCACACACTCGTTTATTTACTCAGTAATCATCATCGCGCTCGCTATCTATATATATGTAGTTATCCGCGGCCAGGTATCCACCTGCGAACTTCGTCGCACCCTTGACCGGATACTGGCGAGCGCTGAGAGCATCAAGACCGACTTGAAGCAGCAACGGAGCGTTCTCAACGACGCTCACCGGAAAATCTGCGCTGTAACAAAAAGCCTGGAAAAACCGCCTCCTAAACAGCACAAACTAAACAGCCAGATCTGCCCGATCTGGCCGTGTCAAAAGGTTTGGATACAAAGAACACGGCAAAGTGACCAGAACCGCCAAGCGCGGCGCAGGGATAGACCAGGTATCGAACATGGTAGTTTGTGAGGCAAATCACGATGCCTCGGAAGTAACCGGAAATCTAAAACTATCTGGCGGTTGCCGCGCTACCCATTCTGTGGTTTACTGAACGGTCTCACTGGGGAAATCTAGATATTATGTTCTGTCTTAGTAGGGCTACTTGTGCCTTGTTGCTTTCTTTTGTCTTGGTCCCTTTCGCTGAAGCAACCGACTTGTTGTTTCCCATTGCCCCATTTAAGAACCATTCGCGGCGTCGGATCGGATTTGCGGTGTTGTGCGGAGTGTTGGCCGCGGCGCTTTGGGGATCATGGAACCCGGCCGCCGCGCAGGCTAAGACATCGACCACGACCACGCTCGCAATAACTGCGGGGGGCGGTGCAGTTACGACCGTTGCATCCGGGACTGTGGTCACGCTCACGGCTACAGTGACATCGGGAGCCACGGCACTGACCGTCGGGACGGTGAACTTCTGCGACGCCTCGGCCACCTATTGCACGGACATTCATGTGTTGGGATCGGCACAGCTGACGAGCGCTGGAACAGCGGTGCTGAAGTTTCGGCCAGGAATAGGAAGTCATAGTTATAAGGCATTCTTCGTGGGCACCAATACCTATGCGGGCAGCTCATCCAGCACGTCGGCTCTGGCGGTCACGGGAAAGCATCCCACGTCGACGATTCTTGGTCAGCTTGCCGTTCCTGGCGGCTACACACTGACCGCTACGGTGACAGGGATTATCAATGTGGCGGGAACCCCTGCGCCGACCGGGTCGGTTTCGTTTGTGGACACGACAGACAGTAGCTTCATCCTGGGAAGCGTGGCGGTTAGTTCGGGAACGGCTGGATTTAGTTTTTCGAATTCGCTGGTTTCTATGACAGTGCCTGCGGGTATGGGCATCGCGACGGCTGATTTCAACGGAGACGGAATTCCCGATCTTGCCGTTGGCGCGATGAACGACAACGTCGCGGCCTTGAGTATTCTGCTCGGGAACGGCGACGGTACATTCACGTCCGTAACTCCGAATCCCGTCGTTGGCGATTATCCCTATTCGGTCGTAGTGGGAGATTTCAATGGGGACGGCATCCCCGATCTCGCTGCTGGCAACATCATCAACAGCAACGTCAGTATTCTCCTCGGAAAAGGGGATGGAGCCTTCACTGCGGAGCCCAACCTTGATATGGGCAGCGCCCCGCAATCGCTGGTAGTCGCAGATTTCAACGGCGACGGCCTTCCCGATCTGGCGGTTGTTTCTGGATCGTCGGTCCTGGTTTTCATCGGGAAAGGGGACGGAACCTTCGAGCCGAACCCGGTGAGCTTAGCTGCTGGATTGGGTCCACAAGGTATTGCTGCCGGCGATCTGAATGGCGACGGAATCGTGGATTTGGTTGTCGCGAACGACGCTGAAAACGGCAGCATCACCATTTTCCCCGGAAACGGCGATGGCACATTCAAGGCGGGAAATGAGATCTCCGGGACCGGCAGCGGAACCGTTTCTGTCATCATGGCTGACTTAAACGGAGACGGCATCCCCGACTTGGCAGTCACGAATTATGACAGCAATTCTGTCAGTATCCTCCTGGGCAACGGAAACGGGACGTTTCAGCCTCCCGTCTCATACACAGTCCCAGATTCCTATCATTTGCAATCCATCCAAGCGGTCGATTTCAACGGCGATGGTATAGCAGACCTGGCAATAGGATTGGGGTACGAAGGAGCAGCTATTCTGCCCGGCAATGGCGACGGCACCTTTGGTTCTCTTGTTTACGCGGGTGGGGCCAATTTTTTCTCTTCCGGCTTCATTGCCGTTGCCGACTTCAATGGAGACGGCCTGCCGGACATCGCCGGGCCTGATCAGACTACCTCAAACGTGGGAATTTTCTTAAATCAGCAGAGTCAAACTGTCACTGCGACACTCAACAATGCGAATCCGCCCGGTCCTGGGACGCAACTGATTGAAGCGAGCTATTCCGGAGACAGCAGCTTCGCCCCCAGCGTCTCCGCAACAACCTCACTACCGGCCCTTGTGGCAACTCCAGTCATCTCGCCCACCTCCGGTGCCTTTACCACTGCTCAGCTGATAACTGTTACCGAGACAACTCCCGGTGCAACCATCTATTACGAGGCGTACGGAGCGATCTCCACTGGCGGCTTTGTCCCCTACACAGGTCCTATCCCAATGGAAGGGTCCGGAACTCTCACCATCCAGGCCTATGCCACAGCGACTGGCTATCAGGAAAGCCAGTTTGCCACTTCGACCTACACGTTTAGTTTCCCCCCGGCTGCCGCGCCGGTACTTTCGCCGGCCGCAGGGAGCTATTCGGGCCCGCAGACGCTAACGATTTCGGACGCTACGCCAGGGGCAGCGATCTACTACACCACCAATGGCTCCACGCCGACAACATTCTCCGCACAATACACCGGTCCTATCACGGTTTCGTCTTCCGAGACCGTGGTTGCCGCCGCGATTGCTTTGGGATATTCGATGAGTGTGCCTGCGAGCGCGGAGTACATCATCGATTCGTCGGCGAGTTCGTTTATCTACACTGTTGCCGGAAATGGAATCGCCGGGTACAGCGGCGATGGCGGTCCTGCGACCGTAGCCGACCTCAATTACCCCACCGGGGTTGCGGTGGTTCCGGCAGGCGTGCCCGGGGCCGGGAATATCTACATCGCCGATGAGACCAACAACGTCGTCCGCATGGTCGCGGCTGGCAGCGGAACTATCGCCACGGTCGCCGGCACAGGAATTGGCGGCTATAACGGAGATAACCAGCCGGCCACGAGCGCGCAACTTCTTTACCCCTCCTCAGTTGCCGTCGACACTGCCGGCAACCTCTGGATCCTCGATCGATGGAACAATAAAATCCGGACTGTATCCGCAACAACGGGAACCATCACATCCGCAAACCTCAACGGGCTGGGCCCGTCGGGATTTGCGCTCGATAGCTCGAACAACCTCTACGTCATTTCCGGCAGTCAGGTTTGGGAAGTCAACGGCTCGACGAACACCCTCCTCGCCGGAAACGGGACCCCTGGCTACAGTGGGGATAACGGACCGGCCATCAGCGCCACCCTGGAATTTCCACAGGGAATTGCAGTGGACGGAGCGGGGAATGTCTTTATCGCGGACACAGACAATGACGTCATCCGCAAGGTGACAAAGAGTACTGGGATCATTACCACCGTTGCCGGCGATTCGAGCGGGGAGTCGCAAACCTCGGGCGGATACGGCGGACAGGGTCACGCAGGCTATACCGGAGATGGCGGCCCCGCGACCAACGCCAGACTTTATCTCCCCAACGCTATAACACTCGACACGTCCGGCAATCTCTATATCGCCGATACCTACAACTCTGCGATTCGGAAAGTGACCAGCAGTACTGGGATCATCACAACCTTCGCCGGCGACGGACAGGCTTGCGAATCGTATGGCGGCGATGGTGGTCCAGCCTCCGGCGCGGCTCTTTGTATTCCCGAAAGCCTATCCTTCGATAGCGCCGGCGATCTTTACATCGCCGATTCAACCAATCGTGTCCGCAAGGTTTTGGTCTCCGGTCCACCGCCGACGACGGCTACGGCCACGCCGGTGCTCAGCGTGGCGGGGGGGACATATGCCGGTGCGCAGACAGTGACAATTACCGATGCCACGCCGGGTGCGGCACTCTACGTCCAAATGAACCCGGGTTCGGCGACCGCGTCTACAGGCACGCTCGCACCAACTGCAGTGCCGGGCTACTATCGTGGACCCATCAACGTGACTGGCACGGCCACCATGCAGGTGGTCGCGGTAGCGCCTGGCTATTTGCCGAGCGCGGCCGTCACCTCGGCTTACCTCATCACGACGCCGCCAACATCGCTGATTTCGACTGTGGCCGGCAGCGGCACGTATGGATTCTCCGGCAATGGCGGCCCGGCGACCAGCGCCGAGTTTGGCTACGCTCACGGTCTGGCATTGGATAAATCCGGCGACATCTACTTCACGGACACAAACAACAACGTGGTTTGGATGGTCGCGCAGGCAACGGGAACAATCTCGGTCGTCGCCGGCAACGGCACCTACGGCTACTCCGGGGATAACGGACCTGCGGTCAACGCCGAGTTGCGCCAACCGGCCGCATTAGCAGTGGACAATGCCGGAAACCTGTACATCGCCGATACCGGTAACGGCGTTGTGCGGGAAGTGGCGGCCCGCACGGGAACAATTACCACCATTGCCGGAGTTTATGGCCTGTCCGGCAATGGTGGCGACGGCGGCCCGGCAACTTCAGCGTATTTGTCTAACCCAAATGCCCTCGCCTTCGACAAAGCCGGCAACCTGTACATCGCGCAGAGCAGCTACGATGCAGTGCGGGTCATTTCCGCGAGCACCGGCATCATCACGACCTTTGCCGGAGGCGGGAGCGGCACGGGGACCGAACTCGAAACCAATGCCAACAATGGCGACGGTGGGCTGGCGACGAAGGCGTTGCTGAATAACCCGGTCTCTTTGGCATTCGACACAGCGGGCAACCTGTACATTGGAGATGGAAGCGGTGGACGCGTCCGCATGGTGGCCGCGAGCACCGGCATCATTACGACCGTGGCCGGCGATGGGGATCCCGGCAGCGACGGCGACGGCGGTTTGGCGACGAAGGCGGAAGTGACAGCGCAAGGGCTGGCTGTCGACGCATCGGGCAACCTTTACATCTCCGGTTATGGCGCCACAATTCGCGAGGTGACCGCGGGCACCGGCATGATCGCGTCCGTCGTCGGTAACGGATTTTTTGGATACAGCGGCGACGGCGGCTCGGCAACCGCCGCCGGAATTTCGAGCCCGCAAGGAATTGCCTTCGACAGCTTGGGCAACCTCTACATTGCAGACGAAGGCAACTACAGAATTCGCAAGGTGGCCTTCTCCAGCAAGACGGTTGTCACCGGTGCAGCAATTGCGACAGTCACTGCAACGCCATCGGCCACAACCATTACCAACGATCAGAGCGTAACCGTGCAGATCGATGTGGTGGGCACCAGCGTACAAGGCACGCCCACAGGATCAGTGACTCTCTCGAGTGGCTCCTACACCTCCCAGCAGATGCTCTCCAATGGCGCGGCTACCTTTACCATCGCCGCCGGAACACTAAGCAGCGGTGCCAATACCCTCACCGCCGTCTACTCAGGCGATCCAACCTTTGCCAGCGCGACCGCGACCACCACCGTTACAGTTTCACAAGTGGTGATCACGGCATCTTCTCCATCACCGGTCTCACCCGGCGACGCAGCCACAGCAACCGTAACCCTCTCCGCCGGCAGCAACTACTCCGGCACTATGAATCTGACCTGCGCTCTCGGAACTTCTCCGAAGGGGGCGGTGAGTTTGCCTACATGCAGTCTGAAACCAGCGAGTGTCACGATCGCGACGGGTGGGAGCGGAACTACCATCCTGACTGTGAATACGACTGCTGCCTCGGGCAGCGCGTTGGTGCGGCCATCCCGGCTAAACCTGTGGGGACTTGGCGGCGGAGCGGTTCTGGCCGGTCTGCTCATCTTCGGCATACCATCGCGTCGCCGCTGGATGTCGTTGCTGGCTCTTCTTTGTGTTCTCGTCGGCGCCGGCTTAATCGGCTGTGGCGGAGGCGGAACTGGGGGCGGCGGCCAATCCAACGGTACAACCACCCCAGCAACCACCGCAGGCAGCTATACCTTCACTGTGACCGGCACAGACTCAACCAACGCGACGATAACTGCTTCGATAAACGTAACCGTCACGGTAAATTGAGCAAACGCAGCCTCCGTCACCCAGCGACTTAGTTCAACGCCGCAGCGTTGAGGGAAGCTTCAACGCTTTGGCGGTTCTGGTCACTTTGCCGTGTTCTTTGTATCCGAAGCCACACCTTTTGTCCTGGTCCTTCGCAGGCGTGTAGCCGAACGTGCCGGCGACTGTCGTGCCATTGCAGGTCGCGGTCGCATTAAGCTGTGTGCCACTCAGAGCTGTTCCGTAGGTGATTACTGCCGGCGTTGCCCAGGTGATTACAGGCATGGCTTTCGTTGCTGTCGTTGACTGCATCGCTGAAGCGGCGAGGTAGTGGTTGTCCGCTGCCCATTTGGCCGTAAGCGAGCAGGTGCCTGATGGCGCCGTAATTGTCACCGTTGCGCCCGTGTTCGAGCACGAACCACTCGCCGTGATCGTGGCGGTCGTGCTGGCATTGATGGTTGACGTAACTACAAACGTCCCTTCATAGGACGCGCTTATGGGGGCCTCCAGAACCCTGGTCCCCACGCAGCGTATCTTCAATCTGAGCCCACCGAGACAAACATTACCGGACTAAAAGCCGCACTGCTGCGAGAAAGTCGGAAGGTGTAGGTGAAATGGAAAAAAGGAACGACCGAAGAATCAGGAGAATGCTCGCATCCGCGCTCCTGCTGTGTGCTGGTCTATTTGGCAACGCGCAAAGCAACGACACACGTCATGGCCTTCCCGATTCCCCGACACCTGCAGAGCATTCCATCGAGGACCTGAATTACCTCGGAGGGGACGCCGCCATGCCGCCGTTTTCTGACAGCGTCATCGACATTGATTCGGGATTTCGCCGAGCGCTCTTGCGCAAGGGTCTGGCCTTTCGCGTTATCACCGGGCCGCAGTACACGCAGAACATACTGAATGCGCCTGTGCCCGCGGATGACCAGGTTTATGTTGGTCAGCGCGCCTTCGAGAGTATGTTTGCGCAGCCGATCCTCTCGGCCGATCTTCGACAACTGCACCTGCGGCGTGCACAGTTGTATATGGGCGCAGTGTGGAACTGGGTGAGCTGGAACCCTGCGGGCCCAAAGTCGCTGCAGCTGTGGGCCCTCTACTTCTATAAGGAAATCGGGGAGGACCGCCTGGAAGTGAAGTCGGGTTACGTCGCCAACAACATGAATTTCGTTGGTCTCTTTGTAGGAGGATCGACGGCAACTGGTGCGCAGGGGGTCTACGCCGTTTTGCCCTACGAGGCGGGTATGTCGTACTTCCCTCTGACTGCGCCCTCGTTCAACGTTCGGATTCGCGGGCCGAGGAACACCTACATCAAGACTGCCGCCCAGCGGAGTTTCGATCCCAACGGGGGACCGGCCGAAGTGGCACGGAATCACACCGGCTTCCGATTCATTCCCCGCGGCGACAAACTTGTCCTGATCAATGAAGGGGGTTACCTGCGTGCAGCAAGCGCTGATGCACACGAGGCTTGGTTTCGCGCTGGCTACATATACAACACCACACCGCACAGAAATGAGGCCACCGGTCAGTTGGAGTCGGGCAATTACTGCGCATACGCCCTGATGGATGATCAATTGCTCAAGTCAGGCGGGGAGCATCCAAACCACGGGCTCTATGCCGGTGGATCCTTCATGATGGTGCCGGAAACAATGAATCCATACGCCCGCTATTACGAGGCACGAATGTACAAAGAGGCGCCGGTTCGATCACGTCCCGATGATGTTCTCTCCGTAGTTGCATCCCGAACCGGCTACAGCAAGGTCTTTACCGACAATCTTGTCTCTGAAGGAAAGACCGTGTGGCGGGCCGGAACGACGGTCACCGGCAGCTACTCGCTTCACGCTTCACGCGGTAACTACCTGAGTCTGGGATTGAGCTACGTCGACGGGCCGGCAATTACGCCGCGCGTTCCAAATGCACTGAATTTTATTGCGAACTGGTCCCTGTTTTTCTGAGCCCGATTCTTCTGGCTTTTAAAGTGGGACGGTTCCATCTGGTCGTTCCGATTCGTTCGGGTGCAGCCCTAGATAACCAGGTTCATCGTCATCTTATCGAGAAACCAGCCCCGCAGCTTGTTGCGTCCCGGCCGGCAACCTCTCCAGAGCCGCTCGTCTCGATTCGCTCCAGGAGTAAGAGCGTGCTTTGATTGCCCGCGCGATCAACGACATGAAACCACGGAGCGAATGCGTGCACCAGGTCGGCTTCCGGCAAATGGCAGTAGAAGTCGCCGCGGCTGCTAAAGTCCTGAAACGTTGGACCGGAGGGGACCACCCACTCGAGAATGAGCCACCGGCGCGTCAAGCAGGCGCAGAGTTCGGCGATGTGACCTAGTGGAAGTTGCTCGCGCAGAATGAGTTGGTGGATGACGGCCAGCATCAGGACCATGTCGAATCTGCCGTTGAGGCGCTCGAGGAGCGAGAGCTGTTCCTGATTCCGCCAGCCGGTCGCCGGCGTAGGTCGCGCGATGTTTCCCGCGAGGGTCGTAACGGGTTTCTTCTCGGAGCTTGCAGTGTGCCAGAGAATTTCGAGTGCCGCGCGGTCGCTCTCGAGCGCAACTACTTTCGCGCCTGCGTCTGCTGCCATCAATGAATAGGTCCCGGTGTTGGCTCCGATGTCCAACACTCGGGCAGGGCGACAGCGATCGAGCATGCGCCGCACGAATTGCTGTTTGGATTCCATGCCGGCATGTCGGTCACGCGTGGCGATCTTCTCGTAGCCACTCCACTGTCTTTCGTGGTCGGCCGGTGCGGCGTGTCGTATCTGTTTTGCGAGCCGATCAACGCGCTTGTGCAGAATGTGTGTTGCCATTGCAGGATCTGAAATGAATGGAGCTCTCCGCGAACCGTGAGTGGATCGGGCCAGACTGTCCAGGAGTGTTGCGAGGGTGACCACGTCGAGCAGGCTTGGGTAAAGGCGTTGCCACGGTTGCAAAGCGCGATACAGCTTAGCGGGCTCATAGCCATCGCGGCAGAAGAGGGTGGCTTCCAACGGCCACCCGAGATATTTCGCCGCGAACAAGGGAATGAGAAAAGTGCGCACAAATTGCCTGTGCGCGCGCCACACGCCCGAATGTGAGTCACGTGGTTCAAATGAGAGAACATCGACGAGAACTGGCCGGGCTCCGTCGAAGAGAATATTCAGCGGAGACGCGTCTTTCAAGCTCCAACCGGCGTCGAAGGCCTGGCTGGCTAAACGCAACGTTAGGTCGGCGGCTGCCCTCCACTGCGCTGTTGTCCACTCCCACGGATATGAAATCGGATCGATGCGCGGATGTTGCAACCAGAGTTCGCCTTCAGTCGCCGAGGGAATCGTCGCAGGCGGAACGATCTCGGTTGCAACCAGATCGCCACTCTGTTCGAGTGCGGCCCGAAGTGGGGAATCGAGAAATGTCGTTGCTCTTTCCGCCGATGCCGGATGGATACGACGCAACGCGTGCGACGGCGTGAGATAGAGCTGACCCGCTGGATCGCGGAAGGTCGACGCGCTGTTGTTCAACGCGACCAAGTCCCATGTCTCTCGTGAGAGGTGGGCTGAACCTTCGGTCTTCGCTGCCCTCTCGGGCTTGGATTATGATTTGCCGCACCGCAGAGCGAAGATCCTTCGGCGCAAATGCGATCTGGTGGCCCCGTCCGCGCTACAGATCGCTTGGATTCGGAGAAGCTTCGTTTGAGGATTGGCGCAGGTGCGGGCAGGCCGCTCAAAAAGCCGCCTCGCGCCGTAGGACAAGTGAACAAACAATACGAACTCAAGTCTTTCATTTGGAAGTGCGCAAAGTTTGATTGTTCGCTTTCTGCGAAGGCGGTGAGGAAGAATCCGACCAAACTGCAGAGGGAAGACAGCCAGTAAAGACTACACCGCGGGACGAGACTCTGTCGATACCGACTGGTTGGGTGCCATCAACGAGCGAATGAGCAGTAACAGTGAATGACGCGGCAAGAATTTCGCTGCTGCGATGCTGTGGTTGGCTTGGAGCAGATTAGGTAGCGCGGTCCCACAAGCGATACGCGTCTTTGACAAGCCGGTATGTCAGGTCGTGCGCTACTTCGAAGGCTTCGCTTTCGTCGAGCCGATGTTCCACGACAAGGCGCGCGAGAAATGCGCAGTCAATGCGGCGGGCAACATCGTGACGTGCTGGAATTGAAAGAAAGGCCCGCGTATCGTCATTAAACCCGACCGTGTTATAAAAGCCTGCGGTCTCGGTGGCCAGCTCGCGGAATCGCATCATGCCCTCGGGGCTGTCGAGGAACCACCAGGGTGGCCCGAGCCGCAGGCAGGGATAGTGACCGGCGAGCGGGGCTAATTCGCGGCTGAATGCGGACTCGTCCAGCGTAAACAAAATGATCGTCAGGGTTTTTTCGTTGCCGAATTGATCGAGCAGGGGCCGAAGCGCGTGCACGTAATCCGTGGGACGCGGAATGTCGGCACCGGCGTCGCGACCGTAGCGCTCATAAACCTGCTGATTGTGATTGCGTACGGAGCCGGGATGAATTTGCATCACGAGCCCGTCGTCGAGGCTCATACGGGCCATCTCGGTGAGCATCTGGGCGCGAAACAATTCCTGTTGCGGCGCATCGGCAATGCCGGCTAAAACGCGATCGAACAACTTCGCGGACTGATCCTGACTGAGGTTCGCGGTCTGCGCGGTAGGATGACCATGATCGGTTGCCGTGCAGCCAAGAGTACGAAAGCGGGCGCGAGCCTTGCGCAAAGCGCTCAGGTAGCCTGACCATGTTGACGTATCTTCGCCGGTTTGCTCGCCGAGTTTGGCAACAGATTGCACAAAGGCCGGGAACTCGGGATCGACGACGGAGTCGGGTCGAAAATTCGGAATGATCCGAGCTCCCCAGCCAGATTTGCGAATGGCCTCGTGGTCTTCCAGCGAGTCCAAAGGCGAATCGGTTGTGGCAAGCACTTCGAGGTGGAATCGCTCGAAGAGGGCACGCGGCCGAAATTCCGGAGTTTGCAGTTTGGCTGCGATGGTGTCGTAGTAGAGGTCGGCGGTTTTCTCGGACAGGCGCTCTCCGAGGCCAAAGAGTTCCTGAAATGCATAATCCAGCCATATGCGCGTGGGGGTTCCGCGAAAGAGGTAGTAATGGCTGGCGAAGATGCGCCAGACTTTACGCGGGTCCTTGATTTCGGGTCGGCCAATTTCCAGATCTTCCATGGAGATGCCCTGGCTGTAGAGCATCCGGTAGACGTAGTGATCGGGCTGCACGAATAATTTGGCGGGATCGGGAAACGGCTTATTTTGCGCAAACCACAGGGCCTGGGTGTGCCCGTGGGGGCTCACGATTGGCAGCGACCGAACGTGTGCATAAAGTGCACACGCGATGGAGCGAGTGGAAGGATCGGCGGGAAACAGTCGGTCTTCGTGAAGCAACATGGGACGCTGGTTCCTTTTGGCCCGGTGCGTTCGATGGCCGGGTTTCTGGAGGTAAGACCACGACGAGTATACACATCTGTCAATTGTTGCTATGGGGAGAAGGCAGGTATTGACCGAGGAGTAACTAATGGGATGGTCCGCCGCCTGAACCTCAGGGGAGGTATAAGGGGTGAACAGGAGGCGTCCCATGGAGATCCACACAATTGGCATCGATCTGGCTAAGACGGTCTTTCACTTCGTTGGTTTAAATGCGCGTGGTGAAGTTGTGGTGCAGAGGAAGTGTTCGCGCAGTCAGCTGCTTCGCTTCACCTCGAACCTTCGAGCGTGCCTGATCGGCATGGAGGCATGCGGAGGAGCCCATTTTCTAGGCCGGGCTCTTCGCGATCAAGGGCACGATGTGCGCCTGATGCCTGCGCAGTATGTGAAGCCGTACGTAAAGACGAACAAGAACGACTACATTGATGCAGAGGCCATCGCCGAGGCCGTTGGTCGGCCAAGGATGCGTTTTGTGCCCATCAAGACGGACGATCAGTTGGATCTGCAGTCGCTGCACCGCATTCGTGAGCGGTGGGTAGTGCGACGCACCGCAGTGATCAACCAGATCCGCGGGTTGCTGCTGGAGCGCGGCATCACCATCCGCAAGGGACGGCGGTATATCGAAGCTTCGCTGCCTCAGATTCTGGAAGATGCCGACAACAAGCTCTCGGGCATATTGCGAGTGCTGCTGGCGCAGTTGCAACTGGAGATGCAGTATCTGGGAAGACAGATCGATGAGTCCGACAAGCTGATCCTCGAAATCGCCAAGGGAATGGATTCCTGCCGCCGGCTGATCGCGATCCCCGGCATCGGGCCGCTGACTGCAACAGCCACGATCGCAGCGATCGGTAACGGAGCTGGTTTCAAGAAGGGCCGCGGATTTGCAGCGTGGCTGGGAGTCGTTCCTGGCGAGCAATCCACTGGCGGCAAGCAGAAGCTGACCGGCACCAGCAAGCGTGGGAACAAGTATCTGCGCAAACTGTTCGTGCAGGGAGCGCACACGGTCTTGCTGCAGAAGACCAAGCAATCGACTGGCCTGAGTACGTGGCTGGCTGATCTCACGGCACGCAAACGCAAGCAGGTTGCGACGGTCGCGATGGCCAACAAGATGGCTCGCATGGTCTGGGCGGTGTTGACCAAAGGAGAAGCCTATCGACCGCCGCTGTTGCTGCAATCTGCCGGAAATGGCTTGCAGATGACGCCTGCCTGACGGCAGGCTTGGAAATCGCTCGGCGATTCCCACATCCGCAAACCATCGACTACGGCTGACTGATCTGATTTTCCAAGTTCCTGCCAGGTTTGCTGACGAACCATGAGATGGCACAACGGTCGATCCCGGCGCTCTCGAAACCTGTACTCGTCAAAAGCCTTCCAAGGCCGTGTAACTAAATAGGACGAGGGCGCAGCGCATTCCATCCAGGCCAGGAGGTCATCCTCCAATCAAAGGCCGCATACATGTGCGCAGACCAACCCCGCCAACCTCATTCTTCGCTTGCAAAACGGCGGCGGACCATACATGAAGAGTGGACGACTAACCATTCAGAACGGCCCGTCACGTAAAATCCTGCCTCTGGAGGAAACCGATGAAATGCACGATCTGTGCTCTGTTTCTGGCCGCGCCACTGCTGATTGCCCAGCCGAAAGCGCACAAGATCGCACACCCTGACTATGTCCCAGACTCCAAGACTGCGGAGCGCATCGGGGAGGCCGTCCTCATCGCCCGCTATGGTGAAGAGCGCGTGAAAGCGGAACTCCCGTTGCAAGTAGGTCCGAGTCTTGGGAGTCTTTGGATCGTGCAAGTAACTGAGCCAGGACCGCCGCATACGGGAGGTGGCATGGCCGTGATGATTGACAAGCACTCCGGTTGTATCGTGAACGTCATGCCATACATGAAGTGATGGCGAACTCGGAAGATTCGCGGTTGATTTGAATCGCGGTCCAGTCACCCTCTACTGGGAAGTAACCCCAAATCGAGAAAACAGAGGTCATCTCCCAATCGCTCACCAACCGCTAAAACTATCCAAACAGCACCCGTTATTCTTCGAAAAGACACTCAGAAACAGAGCGTCTCCACACGCTTGCCGAAGCCAAAACACGCTATGCAGGGCGACGCTGAGCTTTGGCAGAGACGGTTTCACGATTTCCATTGAACCGGGAAATGTGGGATATTCGGGATGTTCCGTCAAAGCTTCAAGATTATTCCAGCCCAATTGACCCACGCGTTCGTCACCGCCAGTCGTGACACTACGAGAGTCACCACGACAAAGGCTGCAAATCCTGCGGCGAACTCGCGGTCGAGGGTGCGGGTCATAGCCAGCCGCACAAGGAGGAGAAGCGCTCCGAGGATGACGACCGGCCCGAACAAGGCCATCCACATGTGATATCCGAAGATCGAACCAACCGCCGGTATACGGGCGGTGGCCCCGGAAATAATCGCCAAGCATGCGAGAAGCATCATGGGGCGGTGAATGCGAGGCCGCGTGCGGTTGAGCACCCCGATGGTAACAAATACCACGTAGAGCACGATCTCTGAATACATGATCAGCAGAAACTGAGGGCCGGGCCAGTCGAAAACATTCTGGCTCGGATCGACGCGGATCGAGCGGGTGGCCACGATCGGGCCAGTAATCGCGATCATGGAGGCAATGACCAGCACGCTCCAGCCGAGTTTCATGTGCAACCGGCGATTCTTAGTGGAGATGAGCAGCGCTTGCACGAAGAACAGCACGAACCAGGCGAAGATTGCGGAGCTGTGCGCAATGACTGTGGCCAGCATCGACAGAGCAATCGGAGTGCCGTCAGAGTGTTTCCCGGCGAAGATGTAGTGCTGGAAGCCGATGACGGTCAGAACCAGGAAGATGGCGCCAGCGGCGGTGTAGAAAAGGCGATCAGGCTTCATTCGAACTTCCTCTTGAATTCAAGAACGGAACGAGGTGGGGACCCGTTCTGAGACCTCGCTCAGAAATGCATGGAAGGGGGTTGGCCGATCATACAATCACCTGCACGGGATTTCAAAAGGAAATATGCAATTG
The DNA here is from genome assembly GCA_963810545.1 of uncultured Acidobacteriaceae bacterium. GTDB lineage: Bacteria > Acidobacteriota > Terriglobia > Terriglobales > Acidobacteriaceae > Telmatobacter. The sequence goes on along the minus strand of CAWENE010000001.1, from coordinate 571,787 downwards.
AGATGCGGCGGGTTCGGTCAAATTTTGCCAAACTTCCGAGTTGCCCACTAACCGCTCGCACGCCGCATCATCCGGAGAATCCTGCGTTGCACGGGGATTTGATAGACTCCGGTCAAGACGCAAACTCGACGACAGTCGAACGCAGATAAAATCATCATTTTGAAGTGAACGCTTGCGAACATTCTGGGGCTCGCCAGCCTTCCTGGGGAGCCTTTGGATGAGTCCAGCGACGAAGATTTCTCCTGTTTCAACGAAGCCCGCAGCTTCCGCCAAAATCCATCGGGAAGAGACTCCTTTCGAGGCGCTGGCCAGTATCTGCTCAGTTCTGGTGGTGGGTCTGTTCATTCTGACCTTCTTAGCTCAGAACTACGTCATTCCGTCAGGCTCGATGGAGAACACGCTGCTCGTGGGCGATCACCTGGTCGTCGACCAGATTACGCTAATGCCGCCTGCTTCGTGGATGCCGCTCATCAGGTATCGCGAGCCGAGGCGAGGCGATATCGTGGTCTTCCACAAGCCCGTCAATCAGCCTGGTATTGATGCCACTGACGCCGACGGAACACCACAATACACTCCCCTGGTGAAGAGGTTGATTGGCGTACCGGGAGATCATATTCATCTACGCAACGGCATTGTGATTGTTAATGGTGTTGCACAGCCGGTGGGATTTGCGCAGCCGACGACGACGGATAACTTCAACGAGTTCCTCGATGATTTTCCCGCAGTACCCCCGGCAGCAGCATCTGGGGCGACAGAGTCGTGGGCCGTGAACTTCTCAAGCTATATCCAGGATGGCGACCTGGTGGTTCCACCCGGCATGTACTTCATGATGGGCGATAACCGGCATAACAGCCTGGACTCGCGCTACTGGGGCTTCGTGCCACGCGCCAACATAATTGGCCGGCCTCTCTTCAACTATTGGTCATTCAAGGCCGCAGATGGCCAACTTGAACAAACAGGATTCGGTCACAAGCTCGCGTGGATGGGCCACGTTCTGGTGCATTTCTTCCAGGATACGCGCTGGAAACGCACTTTCCACATTGTTCATTGAATCGAAATTGTGGATTCCTATTCGATCCTCGGGCGTTCCAGTTGGATCACCCGCCACTCGGACGTTACAAGTCGATTAACTGCTGATCGCGAGCTGACAACTGCCCATGTTTCTCGGCCCGTCGTTTCCGGGTTCCGTCCTTTGCCGTGTCTCGCCACCCACACCGTGTCCGGCGTGACACGTTCCGCTTGATCTAGCCTTCCCGCAAATCCTTTTGAATCAATCGCCTCCGATTGGCTTCGCGCTTGCACTTTGTCTGGGCGCAGGCAATTGGAGGACGCGATGACAGGGTTCATTCTCAGCAGGCTGGCGATGGTGGCGACGGTGGCCGTGATTCTGGCGGTGCAGGCGATGGCGCAAGCCGCAGCTGACAGCACGCCGAAAAGAACGATCGTGGTGAGCCTCGAAGACCGCAAGCTGGCGCTGCTTGAAGACGGGCAAGTGAAGAAGGTCTACACCGTCGCAGTGGGCAAGCCTTCTACGCCGAGTCCGACGGGGACGTTTGTCATCGAGCGCCGGGTGATGAATCCGACGTATTCGCACAACGGCAAAGTCGTGCCGCCGGGACCGGGCAATCCGGTGGGCACGCGCTGGATGGGGCTCAGCCTTCACGGCTACGGCATCCACGGGACGAATGAGCCGCGCTCTATTGGTAAGCCAGCGTCGCATGGGTGCATTCGCCTGGCAAGGCCGGACCTGGAGGAACTGTATGCGCAGGTTTCCGTGGGCGACACGGTGGTGCTGGTGGGGCAGCGCAACGAGCAGACGGCCGCGTTGTTCGGCAATGGAAGGCCGCTTGTTCCCGTGGCAGCGCAGCCGGTGCTGACTGCGCAGAATGGTTCGGCTGCGGCTCCGACTTTGGCAGCGAGTGCGACGGGCACAGCGGCGACGATGGTCGAGGCGTTGAGCGGAACGACACAGGGGACGCGGTAGGGGCGGGACGCGATAACGGAGGGACGACGATGCATTGGTTGATGGAGACATGGGGTGGTATCGGCGTGGTTCTGCTGCCGGTGGCCGCAGCGCTGCTGCTCGAGGAGTTGACGTTTGGTGGGCTGGTCCGGCTGTTGCTGGCTCCAAGGCCGGGAACCAGGAAAGACAAAGAGCCCACATACCGAAAGGGAGGCGCGCGATGCTCGCATTGAAGATGTTGCTGACGGTCATGGGAATGGTGTTGCTGACTACCGCATTTGGATTGCCGCTTTATGCGCTTTGGCTGCGTATTCAAAATGCGCGGCGCATTGCGAAGGGAGAGGAATCGGTCGTTCAACCTGAGAGGATTTCGTGGCGCGGTCCTGTGGGATTGGCGATTGTGGCTTGCCTGCCGATGTTGATTGCAGGCAGCATCGTCGTGGTGCCGAGCGGCATGGGCGGCGTGCGGATCAGCCAGATTGAGGGAACCCTGCCGGGAACCCTGTACCCCGGTGTGCACTTTGTTACGCCGCTCGTGGATAACGTGCAGATCTTCGACCTGCGCGATCACATTTTTACTGCGGGGATGGGGACTGAAGGTGGGAAAGGAACAGTGCCGAAGACGGCTCTCGACGTACAGTCGCGCGAGGGTCTCAACATTGGCCTCGGTGTAACGGTGCGTTACAAGCTCGACCCCAACAAGCTGGCGAGTGCGCAGGTACATTTGCCGCAGCCTGCGGACAAGGAGATTGTGCCGCCCGTAGTGGCGAGTGCATGGCGCGAGCTTGCACCGCAGTACACAGTGCGCGAAATCTTCTCGACCAAGCGGGAAGAGGTGCGGGCGAAAGCAGCTGCGGTGATTGCTCGCAAGCTGGGAAGCGATGGCATTGTGGTGGAAGAGGTGATGCTCTCGGATGTTCAGCTGCCAGAGGAATACGCGAAAGGGCTCGAGGGTCTTTTGCTCAAAGAGCAGCAGGACGACCAGATGAGCGTGGACACGGACATCCAACAGAAGCAGGTGCGCATTGCGGAGTTGCAAGCCGAGGCCGAGGCGGCGCAAAAGGTGAAGCAGGCCGAGGGCGATGCCAAATCGAAGGTTGTCGAGGCGAAGGGCGAGGCGGATGCGATGCAGTACACCTTGCCGCTGAAGCAGAAACAGATTGAGCAAAGCAAGCTCGAAGCCGAGGCGCGCAAGGAAGCGACGATTCAGAACGCTGAGGCCGATGCGGAGGCGAAGGTGATCGACAGCAAGGCGGAGCTGCAACGGCGCAACTTGCTGGCGGACGCGGAAGCAAGCCGCATCAAGCTGATTGCGGCAGCCAACGCGGAGCGCATGACGAGCGAAGCCGAGCTGCTGAACAAATCGCCGCTCCTCATCAACAAGATCGTGGCCGAGCGGTTGTCGGACAAGATCCAGGTGGTGATGGTGCCGTCGGATGGAAAATTCTTCTTCGCCAACGATGTTTTTAAAAACATGGCGAATGCGCCGGTAGTGAAACAGGAGATGGAGAACGAATCGGAGCCTGACACGAAGGCCAGCGGCCATTGAGAGCCGCGCGGGGTGAGAAGGAGAGTCTCGCCCCGCAACTCAAACACCGCGGTGAGAGCGAAAGAGCACGAAACGATATAATCCGCGCAAACGAGATACGCGCAGAAACGATGATGGCGATGAAGCTGATCCGGTGGGCGGTGATGGGGTTGAGTGTGTTGATGGCGCTGAGAAGCAGCGGCGCGGCAACCAGTCCATGGGAACAGCCGGCCAGTGCGCTGGCCGCGCAGATCGCCGGCATTCTCGGTCCGGGCCAGGCGCATTTGACGATTCGCAATTTGTCCGGAATTTCGAACGATTCCGTGGCTGCGATTCGCAAGCTATTGGAGCAGGGCTTGAAAGCGCGCGGCGTGGGCGTTGCCGAGGATGAGAGTGCGAATTCGATTCGTGTGACGCTGAGTGAGAATGCACGCGCGCGTCTATGGGTTGCCGAAGTAATCGAAGGGAACACGACGCAGGTGGCGATGGTGCAGTTGAGTTCGGATGAAGAACAACGCGCCAAGACCGCCAGCGGTTTGAACTTGCGCAAGGAGACGCTTTTCAGATCCAACGAACCGGTACTGGCGGCGCTGGAGACCGCGAACGGCCTGGTCGTGCTGGAGCCGGAGCAGATCGTGTTCGAAACCCATGGTCCCGATGGATGGCACGAGCAGAGCCGTGTCAGCATTGGGCAAAAACGTCCGTTGCCGCGCGATCCAAGAGGAGTTTTATTGCCCGAAGGCGGCGCTGCGTTTGAAGCGTGGCTGGCGGGGACGCAGTGTACTGGCTCGTATGAGCCGTCGCCAGCACCCGGACAATGGACGGCGAGTTGCGAGCCGAGTGACGATCCTTGGCCCATGACTCAATTCGAGCAGGCCGCAGTTCCAGTGAAGGCGTTCTTCAATGGTGCACGTAATTACTTCACCGGTGTCCTCACGCCGAGCATCGGCGTAGATACACAACCCTTCTACTCGGCTGCATGGTTTCCGCGGGCGGCGGGTGGTGCGGCTCTGGTTGTGGGAGGCATTGACGGAAAAGTGCGGATGATTGAGAACGGAGTTTCCAAGCAAGTCGCAGGAACGCGCGACTGGGGGAGCGATTTCGCCGTGATTCACTCAGGATGCGGCGCGGGTGCGCAGATTGTCGCATCGGGCTCTGGAGAAGCTGCCGGGGACAGCCTGCGCGCTTATGAATTGCCGGCGCTTGAGGTGATTCCGGCAAGTGCACCGCTCGATGTGGGCGGGGCCGTGATGACGTTGTGGCTAGCCCCTGACGGCAAGGGCGCGTTTGCGGTAGTGCGCAGCGCGGCGAACGAATACGAGGTGGATCGTGTTTCGGCGCTTTGCAATTAGCTTTGTGATCGCGATGGTCACGCTGCCGGTGGCTGCGCGCACACGACCCCACTATGGCGGCACTCTGCATGTCGAGACGGAAGGCGATCCGTGGCAGCGCCCCGATGGCATCGCGCGGCGCCTGGTTTTCGATGGTCTGACCACGCTGGACGCAAGAGGCACGGTGCAGTCCGCTCTTGCAACAGGCTGGGAAGCGGACAGCGGCGATCATCGCTGGCAGTTTCGCCTCCGGGCAGGCGGTGCACTTTCACGATGGCTCGCCGCTCACGGCGACGGCCGTCGTTCAATCCTTGAACCTGGACTGCTCGGCGAACTGCCCGTGGATGGCGGTTCGTGCGGTGGGATCGAGTGTGGTGTTTGCCAGCGATGCCCCCATGCCGAACCTGCCCGCACTGTTGGCGGGAGATCAATTTCTTATCGCGCTTACGGTGACAGAGGACGGCAAAACACCGGACGGAAATGTCGGCACGGGGCCGTTCCAGGTCACTAGTTTCAGCAACGAATCGCTGGCGCTGGCGGCCAACGAAACCTGCTGGCAGGGGCGTCCGTTTGCGGATGCGATTGAGATTCGCGCGCATCGGCCGGTGCACGACCAATGGCTCGATCTGAGTCTCGGACGAGCTGATGTGGTTGAAGTGCCGGCAGAGATGCTGCGGCAGGCGCAGCAGCAAAGGCTCACGGTTCTTGTCTCTCCGCCCGCGACTTTGCTCGGGTTGGAAGTGGCGGCGGCACGTTGTCCAACCCCATGCTGCGCGCGGCTATCGCTGCATCTATCGATCGCGGCGCGCTCTCCAACGTGATCTTTCAAAAGCAAGGCGAAGCGACCGCGAGTGTGCTGCCACAGTCGCTCACTGGATTCAGTTTTCTGTTTCCCGTGGATCGCGACCTGAACAAAGCGCATGTACTGCGCGGGGGCTTGAACACTGCAACGCTCACGATGAGCGTGGATGGAGACGGAGCGATGCAGCTGGCAGCGCAGCGAATCGCGTTGAATCTGAAAGAGGCAGGATTCAATGTGCAGGAGGCTGGAGGAATATCGCACGCTGACCTGGTACTGAGGATGATTCCGCTCGAGGGTGGGGAGCCTTCGGCGGTGTTGGAATCGGTGTCGCGGAGTGTGGGTGCTACGGCAATTCCTGCGGATGCGAGCCCGGCCTCTCTGTACAAAAGCGAACGCGATTTTCTCGAGCGGCACACTCTGATTCCCTTGGTCGGCCTGCCTCGCGCTTATGCGTCGGGTGCGCGGGTTCGCGATCTTGCATTGGATGCCGACGGCCTACCCGACCTGGCCGGGGCGTCGCTGGGGGATGCACCGTGAGCCTGCGACAACGGCTGCTTTTGTTGTTTTCGCTCACCGTGGCGGCGGCGGTGGCGGCCGTGGCCTGGACCGTGCTGTTGCGAATCCGCCACGTTTTCGAACAGCGCGATCAGGAGGAGACAGCGCTGTTTGTGAGCCAGTTTCAACGCGAGTTCCAGCAACGCTCAGCCGAGGTGGCGGCTGCTGTGGATCGGTTGGCGGCGGGGGAACGCGCTCGCGGTATGGCATTTCAGATTGCGCAGTCGGGCGATGCCTCGCCGTACCTGACAGAAGCGCAGTCGATGGCGCAGGATGCGCAGCTGGATCTTCTCGAGATCGTGGGACCGGACGGGAACGTGGTGAGCTCGGCGCAATGGCCGGCGCGTTTTGGCTATCCGGAACCGGCCGTAGCCAGAGCAGGAGTGGCGGCTTTTCTAAAGCGCGAGGAGTTGCCGGATGGCAGCAGCGTCCTTGGACTTTTCGCTGTACGCGCGGTGCACGGCGCGGAACCCGCCGTACACCTGATGGGAGGCAAGCGCCTGGACCAGACCTTTCTCGCCGATTTGCCAGTGGCGTCCGGTATGCAGGTGGGTTTGTACAACGAAAAAGACTCGAGCGCAGATCAGAACAACGTGTCCGGTGCCGCGCAGATCTCATCGGCATCTTTCGATGCGAAGCAACTGGTGGGGCCAAACGGCGGTGTAGCGAATGCCGATCGATACATGGCTCTTATTGAATCTGCGTCGAAGTCTGGACAACAGGCAAATGGCATTGTGTATTTGACCGCGCGGCGCGAGGACAGTGTGAGCGCAACGGCGATCCCGTTGACGGATCAAACCGGGCGGGTGCTGGCTGTATTGATCGTGGCTCTTTCGCGCGAAGGGATGGTGGAAGCGCAACAGCATATTCGGGCCATCGCGTATGGAGTCGCGTCGGGTGGAATCCTGCTGGCAATCGTATGCAGTTTGTGGATTGCGGCGCGGGTGTCGCGGCCGATTGAGCAGTTGGCGCACGCCGCGGAGGAAGTGGCGAGCGGCAATTGGGAAGTGCGCGTGCCGGAGCGGGGTCACGATGAAGTGAGCGTGCTGGCGCGCAGTTTTAATCACATGACGGAACAGCTTGCGAGCCAGAGGGAGCAGCTGGTGCAGAGTGAGCGTGTGGCGGCGTGGCGCGAACTGGCACGGAGGCTGGCGCACGAGCTCAAAAACCCGCTATTTCCGCTGCAATTGACGGTCGAGAATCTGGTGCGAGCACGAGAATTGTCTGAAGAGGAGTTCGACGAGGTGTTTCGCGAGAGCACGGCGACACTGGGTATGGAGATCGGGAATTTGAAAACGATCATCGGACGGTTCAGCGACTTCAGCAAAATGCCGAAGCCGGAGTTAGAGCGGATCGATGCGAAAGATGTGATTGCCCGGGTGTGTTCGCTGTATGAAGGTGCTGCGACGCACGAAGCGAAGATTGATTTTGTGACCGAGATTGCCGGTGAGCCGATGGCGATCATGGTCGATCCGGAACTGCTGCATCGGGCGCTGTCGAACCTGATGTTGAATGCGATGGACGCGATGCCCCATGGCGGCAAGCTGACGATTTCGGCCCGGCCGCAGGGAGCCAATATCGAAATCAGAGTGGCAGATACGGGCGAAGGACTTACGCCGGAAGAATGCGAGCGGCTGTTTACGCCGTACTACACCACGAAGGTGCATGGAACCGGGTTGGGACTGGCGATTGTGCAGTCGGTCGTGGCCGATCACGGTGGGACGATTACGGTAGAAAGCCACGCGGGCAGCGGGGCAACGTTTATCATTACGCTGCCGAAGGCCACCGCATGAGCGCAAAAGCAAAGATTCTGATTGTCGATGACGAGGCGAACACGCTGGCTTCGCTGTCGCGTGCTTTTCGACTTGCGGGGCACGAAGCCGTGGTGTGCGACAACGCAGAGCGCGCGCTGGAACTGGCGAAGACGCAACCCTTCGACTTGATCCTGAGCGATGTGGTGATGCCGCGCCGCGATGGGCTGACGCTGCTTGAAGATTTCAAGACAGCCGGCATTGCGGCGCCGGTTGTGATGATGAGCGGGCAGGCGCACATCGAGATGGCGGTGCGCGCGACGCGGCTGGGCGCGTTGGATTTTCTGGAGAAGCCGCTTTCGACGGAAAAGCTGCTGGTGACGGTCGAAAATGCGCTGAAGCTGACGCGCTTGGAGACCGAGAATCGCGACCTGCGCTCGCGGGTTGGCAAGCACACGCTGGTGTGGAGCGGCGAAACGATGCGGCGCGCGATGGCGCAGATTGAGCGTGTCGCGGCCAGTGAGACGCGCATTTGCATCTACGGGGAAACCGGCACGGGCAAAGAACTGGTGGCGCGCACGCTGCATGAAAAAAGTCCTCGGGCTGCCGGGCCCTTTGTCACGTTGAATTGCGCGGCCGTTCCCGCTGAGCTGATCGAGAGCGAACTGTTTGGGCATGAGAAGGGTTCATTCACCGGGGCAGCGCAGCGGCACGTGGGTAAATTTGAGCAGGCGCATCGGGGCACTCTGTTTCTGGATGAGATTGGCGATATGCCGTTGACGATGCAGGCAAAGCTGCTGCGCGTTCTGGAAGAAGGCGAGGTGGAACGCATCGGTGCCGACAAGCCTACGGCGGTCGATGTGCGCGTGGTGGTGGCGACGCATCGCAACCTGGAACAGCTTGTGGAGTCGGGAGGATTTCGACGAGACCTTTATCACCGGGTGGTGGTTTTTCCAGTGGAGTTGCCGCCGCTGCGCAATCGATGCGAGGATCTGCCCGCCCTGGTTGAGCATTTCGCGCAACAGGTGAGCGCGCAGAATGGGTGGAAGGCGGTTCCATTCGCGCCGTCTGCGATTGATGTCCTTAAGACATATGCGTGGCCGGGCAATATTCGTGAGTTGCGCAATGTGGTGGAGCGGCTGTTGTTGCTGGTGGACGGGGAAGTGAACGCTGAGGCAGTGCGACTGGCTCTACCCGCGACGAGCTTATCGGGCGAAGCTGCAGGGCGCGATCGGAAGGCGGCGGAGAAGACGGGCACGCTTGCGGAGCGAGTGCTGGAGTTCGAGCGAGCGGAGGTTTTGGCGGAACTTGAACGAAGCGGGAAACACGTTACGCCGGCAGCGAAGGCACTGGGACTGGAGCGAAGTCATCTTTATAAAAAGTGCCAGCAACTTGGAATTGACCTGCAGAGCCTGCGTTCGTCGGAGTGATGCAGGCGCGCATGCTGTTTAGGTCGGATCGCAAATCCTAAAATCGGTTGTGAGTGGGGCCGGGGGCAGGGAATGAATTGAGCGATGCAATGGAGCATGAGCCGGCGCGATTGCCGAGACGCAGCTGGCATATCGCTTTCCTGCTGGGTCTCGGCGTGCTGGTCAACTATTTCGACCGCGTGAATCTTTCGGTTTCGCACGAGTCGCTGATCGCGGCGTTCGGCATTTCGAACATTGCGTTCGGCTATCTTTCCAGTGCGTACAACTGGACGTATGCGCTTTGCCAATTGCCGGTGGGCGTGCTGCTCGACAAATTTGGTGTGCGGCGTGTGGGGCGGATCAGCACATTCATCTGGAGCGTGGCATCGTTCTGCGCATCGGTGGCGCCGGGGATTCCGAGCCTGTTTGCGGCGCGGTTTTTGCTGGGCGTGGGCGAGGCGCCGACATTTCCCGCCAATGCCAAGGCGATTGGGCTGTGGTTTCCAGCCGCGAAGCGAGGCTTCGCCACTGCGATCTTCGATTCGGCGGCCAAGTTTTCATCCGTGCTCGGCGTTCCTCTGCTGGGCATCATTCTGCTGAAGATTGGATGGCGCTGGAGTTTTGCTTTGACGGGTTTGATCAGCCTGGGCTACTTTCTGCTGTTCTGGAAGGTCTACAGCGATCCGGAAGAGGATTCGTCTTTGGGTGCCACGGATCGGCTTGCGATTGCTGCTGCGTCGCAGGGAGCTGACGCGCACGAAGCTGCGGCGGGCGAGCCGGAATCTTTGAGCTATCTGCTGGGACGGCGCAAGACTTTGGGGCTAGCCATCGGATTTGGTTCGTATAACTACGTGTTCTATCTTTTGCTCGCGTGGCTGCCGAGCTATCTTACCCTGGCCCTGCATATCGACGCGTATCATTCGTTTCTTTACACGAGTTTGCCGTGGCTGGTGGCGACATTTGGTGACCTGGCGGTCGGTGGCTGGCTTGTGGATGCGCTCATTCGGCGTGGGCACGATGCGAGCCGCGTACGGCAGGCTGTTTTGATTGGTGGTACGACGTTTGGGCTGGGGATCCTGGGCGCGGCCCATGCGCACACCGCCACGCAGGCTTTGATCTGGATCAGCATCTCGATCGGCGGGCTTTCGGCAGCGGCGCCGGTCGGGTGGTCGGTGCCCGCGTTGATTGCGAGCCGGAACAATGTGGGGCGCGTGGGCGGCATCATGAATTTTTCAAATCAGGTTTCGGGGATTGCGGCGTCGACGATCACGGGATATCTATTTGCCGCGCACCAGGTGGCGTGGGTCTTTGGAATTGCGGGGATCTATTTGGCGATTGGGATCTGTGCATACGTCTTTCTTCTGGGAAGGATTGAACCAGCGAAGCGGGAGCGGGTTGCTGTAAACGCGATTCTGTGAGGCCAGCGCGAGAGGTGTGCGGGTGCTTAGAATGAAGTGGCGGTGCTCTGCGGGGAGAATTCGACTGGACGCCGCAGTCTGCGCATGGTGGAGAAGAGATGAAGGCGCTGGTTCTTTCTGCGTACAAACAACTCGAGATTGACGATGTGCCGGTACCGTCGCCGGCGGAAGACGAGTTGCTGATCCGCATCAAGGCGTGTGGAATTTGCGGGAGTGATGTGCACGGCTTCGATGGCAGCACGGGCCGGCGCATTCCACCGATTGTGATGGGGCACGAGGCCGCTGGAATTGTGGAGGGTGTGGGTACCGGCGTCGCGAATTTCCATGTTGGCGATCGCGTGACATTCGATTCGACGGTGTATTGCGGGAAGTGCTTTTACTGCCAGCGGGGACAAATCAATCTTTGCGACGAGCGCGAAGTGATTGGGGTTTCGACGCCGCTGTTTCGCAGGATGGGCGCATTCGCGGAGTATGTGACGGTACCGGCGCGGATCGCTTATCCGTTGCCGGAGTCCATGCCATTTGCCCATGCGGCGCTGATTGAGGCGGTGTCGGTTGCCGTGCACGGCGCATCGCTGACGCCGATTGAGCCTGGGGATACAGCGGTGGTGGTGGGCGCCGGCATGATCGGATTGCTGACCTTGCAGGCAGTGCGTCAGGCGGGCGCGGGGAACGTGTTTGTCGTCGATTTGGATGATACGCGGCTGGAGATGGCGCGGAGCCTGGGTGCTACCGAAACATTCAATTCGAAAAAGCAGGATGTTGTTGGCGAGATTCAGAAGCGCACGTCTGGGCGTGGTGCGGATATCGCGCTGGAGTGCGTCGGAATTACCGATGCGATCGCACTTGCCGTGGAGAGCGTGCGCAAGGGGGGCGCTGTCACGCTGGTGGGCAACGTGGCGCCGAAGATTGAGCTTGCCTTGCAGTCGGTGGTTTCGCGGCAGATTCGATTGCAAGGCTCGTGCGCATCGTGCGGCGAGTATCCGGAGTGCATTGCGATGATGGCGAGCGGCAAGATTCGCGTGGAGCCGCTGGTTTCGGCGGTAGCGCCGCTTGAAGAGGGAGCCTCGTGGTTTCAACGGCTGTACGATCGGGAGCCGGGGCTGCTGAAAGTTGTATTGCAACCGTGAGGACCCATTTATGAGCGATTCATTGTTCGATTTAGCCGGTCAGGTTGCGCTGGTGACCGGGACGAGCCGCGGGCTGGGGCAGTATTTTGCGCGGGCGCTTGCGAGGGCCGGCGCGGACATCGCGATGACCAGCCGGGAGAGCAGCACGCTGCAGGATTTCTCGCGCGAGATTCAAGCACTCGGGTGCAAAACATTCTCGACAGCGCTCGACGTGCGGGACCATGCGAGCATTCAACGGGCAGTTGCGGAGATTGAGGAATATTTCGGCAAGATCGACATCCTGGTGAACAACGCGGGATGCAACATTCGCAAGCCGGCGCTGGATGTGACCTGGGACGACTGGAATACGATTCTCGATACAAATCTGCGTGGATCGTTTTTTGTGGCGCAGGCGGTAGCGCGCGGCATGATTGCGCGCGGCTACGGGCGCATTATCAATATCGGATCGGTGACCAGTGTCGCGGGATTTGCGGGGTTGGGGCCCTACGGCGCGAGCCGCGGAGGGATTCGGCAATTGACAATGAGTCTCGCCGACGACTGGGGCAGGCACGGAGTTACCGTGAATTGCCTTGCGCCGGGATGGTTCAAGACGAAACAGAACCAGGTGCTCTACGAGAACGCCGCGTGGGTGGAATACATTACCGATCGCATCCCTGTGAAGCGGCCGGGGCGTCCCGACGATTTGGATGGCGCGGTCGTCTTTCTCGCTTCAGAGTCGAGCCGTTATGTAACCGGGCAGACGCTGCTGGTGGACGGGGGAATCTCGACCGGGGCTACCAAAGCGACAGTGTAAAGATCAGTAGCCGGGCTTCGAGGTTGCGCTGGAACCGGAGCCTGACCCCGAACCGGAGCCCTTTCCGGTGGCGGATTTTTTGCCGCTCTTCCCTTTCGATCCCCTGCTCCGCCATCGCTTCCACCGCTGTCGCTGCCGTCCGACGAGTCAGAGAGTTATGGGTGAAAGCGATTGGGGAATGGCTCGAGAGTGGAAACAGCATACCGCCAAACAATCGATTGCGCCAGAGCGTTGATGTCATCCGAATTCAAACCGCGGGCGGTCATGGGGTTGGCGCGGGGACGCTCTGTAGCCCGCTGATACTGACGGCCCAGTTGGTCGGGACTTCCTGCAGGTCGAGTCCGCGTGTGCCGCTGCTTGCGCTGGAGAGGAGCCGCTCGAGCGGCGATTGTGGCTGGGTTACTCCGCGGGTGGCGACACCTTTGAAGTTGAGGCTATAGGGGTCAGACAACGGCTCGCTGGTGCTGACGAGCAGAATGGTGTCGAGGCCGAAAGGCGCACCGACTTTGAGCGTCGGGCCGCCAGGCAGCACAATCTGGCGCTGATCGTTGGCATCGTTGGGAAAGCGGTTCTCGGAATAATTCAGCGGGTAAAGGAGATTGCCTTGGCCGTGGCAATCGATGTCGAGAATATAGACCCAGCGTTTTTCGAGCACGCGCGAGGATGAGGTGAGGACCAGCTGGAGCCGGTCGCCCTGCTGTACGGACTGGCCTTCGCCGAGGAGGGTCTGGTCGGTTTCGCGCATAAAGCCGAGGCGATAGTAGTCGTCGTCGGATGCGCCCGGACTTGACGGCAGGCGAAGCCACCCGGCCAGTTTGGCGAGGCGCGCGGCATAGTCATTCAGTTTGCCGGCCGCGTCGGGGAGAGATGCGGGATCGGCGATGGAGACCCAGTCTGTGCGCACCGGGTAGTTCGATTTGGAGGAGCAGCCGGGACTGTGTGGCGGCGCGCTGCCGTCGGGCGGACCTTTTTCAAATTCGGCTTTGTGGTACCAGGCCCAGGCGGGGCCATCGCTGGTGAGCGAGCCGGCGAGAACATAGTCGGCGTTGGCTACGTCACTCACGCCCTGGACCATGCTGTTTTGTTCACGCAAATCCAGCTTGCCGCCGAGTTCCTGCGACGGCGGAAGGTTGACCCAGACTTTCGCGCCGGGGGGCACGTGCTGCTTGAGCGTACTCGCGGTGAGTGTCCAGCCGAGCTCGACGGCATCGGAATCGCCGGCACGTTGAAGAATCCAGTTGGCGCTGTTCCAAAGAAGGATGTGCGTCCACGGCTGCTCGGCGGGATCGGCAACCGTGTCGATTCCCGAGGTGCGGATTTGCTGGATTGCTTTTTGCAGGTCGGCTTGCGCGATGGTGGATGGCCAGGTCCAGAAGTGAAGGGGATCGGTGGGCGCGGGAACCCATTTGTCGAGTTCGAAAACTTGACCGACAGCGACGTGGGCGTTCGGCGGAGAGATGGAAGCCTTGGCCTGTGCGATTCCATCGAGCTCCGTCACGCTGAGGGTGACGACTTTGCTTTTGTCTTCGACACCGAAGGAGACGAAGGTTGAGCCGGGCCCGACGCCCGCGAGGCGCCCAGTGTCGAGAACGACGCTGCCGTCTTCTACCGTGGCGACAACCGCAGCGCGCAGTTTTCCAGCCTGCGCTGCGGCGCCACCGAAGAGAGGCTGCTGACGACGCGTGCCGGCCGCATCGAGCGAGGGCGTCTGATCAGCGATGCCGTTGCCTTCGAGTTCAGCGTTCACCTGCTGATCGACGAGGGAAGCGGGCGCGTCGGCGGGAAGAACTTCGAGGGCCTTGATCAAGGCGGCCGTGAACGCTCCGTGGGCTTCAGGAACGCCGGCGGTGGTGGGCGATTCCTTCGCAGTCTGGTCCTGCTGGGCTGCGGAGAAGATCAAGGCGGGATTGTCGGTGCGCTCCGCCGGCGCGGGCCTCTCCTTCCCATTGGCTTGATCTGGAGCTTCATTGATGTCGCGTGGATCGTAAGGCAGCATGCGTTCGCGGACTTTCGGGCCGAGGGGAATCCCCCGGGTGAATGCGCCACTATGGCAGCTGTCGAGGATTACGGTGAGCTTCACTCCTTTATCGACAGCAGCGTTGAAGATGCGCGTCATCTCTCGATCGCGGATGTCGTAGCCGCCGGTCCACGCATCGGAAGGGACGAGAGTGCTGTCGGCGTGCACCTGTTTGCCGTTGATCATGAGGCTGAGCTTGTTGCCCTGGCTGTTGAGGCGCAGCGAGCCGTGGCCGGCATAGTAGAAAACGACAGTGTCGCCTCGGTGCGGCAGGTCAACGAGATACTTCTGCATTGCGGCCAGGATTCCGTCGCGCGTGGTTTGCGTCGCGGGCAAAGCCACGAAAGGAAGCTGCATTGGCGGAAGCGTGGGATTGGTGAGGACGGCGACCGTCGGCGGAGGAAAGCCAAACTTGGGGCTTGCGAGAAGATCGCGCATGGCGGCGACGTCGTTGAGGGCGGCGTCGAGGTTTTCAAAGACAGGAAGATCGCAGCGGCCTCCGATGCAGCCTGCGGGGTGTTGAGCCGTAGTTTGCGAAGGTTGATAGGTGTTGATGCCGATCAACAGTGCGCGGCGGGCCTGCGGGTGAGAGTGTTTTGAGGCGATGAGCAAAATGAGGACACAGAGGGAAGGGAGTCGAAGACGCATTAAGAGAGGCTCCGCAAGGATGGAGGCAAGTTTAAAGGTGCGAGTAGGGAAGCGAGAAGCATTTTTTCGGTAGGGGATTGGATGCCGCTCGCCGGCCCGCAAGAAGAACGGCGCGAACCCGAAGGTCCGCGCCGGCGAAGTGACAGCAGTTGCGTTTCTAGAATTCGAGCCGTGCGGAGACTTGGATGGTACGCGCGCCGCCGAAGTCAGACGGCGGCTGATTGTCGCCGTTTCCAACAACGCCGGAGACCAGGCCGAAGCTAGGCGAACTGAGGTTCATATTCGGATCGCCAAGGTTGATGTGATTGAGCACGTTGGTTGCGGTGCCTTCGGCTTTGAGATGGATTCGTTCGGTCAGAGCAAAATTTTTGCTCAAGCCGGTGGATAGGTTGACCAGCCCCGGTCCTTCTACCGAGCCGATCTGGCCATTGCCGAAACGGCCGATGGGAAGGGGAGCAGGTCCGGTACCGCTGCCGGTGGTGCAGGGGGTTCCGGGCGTCCATCCTGCATAACCGGGGCAAGTAAACGCGCTGGGGTTGATCCAGTTGAGGCGACCGCGCCCAGCCGGCTTGACGCTGGCTCCGGCCACCCGGTCGGGCCGCTGGTCGCGGTGACCTGGGTCCCATCCCGCTGCGGTTGAGGTCAGGCCGGAGCCTGTTCCCGAAGGATCTCCCTGCCCGTTGGGGAAGAAGGGTGTCTCATATGGGCCGGTCTGCACGGTAAGAATCGAGGAGAGGCGCCAGCCGCCGGCGATCAGATCGGCGGCGCGGCTCATTGAGTTGCCAATCATCTTGCCGCGGCCGAAGGGCAGATCGTAGAGAGCTGTTGTTTCCCAACGCAGACGCCGGGTTCCGTAGGCATTGCCAAAGTCGGCGTGACGATCGAGGACGGAAGTCGCGCGCGCCCCGCCGCCTTCGCCACCGAATCCATATCCGGAGGGACCTTGGTCATCTGCGAGGTTCTTGGCCCATGTGAAGCCAGAATGAAATTCGAGCCCTTGTTGCATGCGGTGACTCGCCTCGGCTTGGAAGGATTGGTAGCTGTCATTGGAACCAGTCGCGCGCGTATTAATGCGGCCCCAGTTGGGGAAAAGCCGCGCGGAGTTGGGTTGGTTGTATGCCGACACTGTCGAGGAAAACGGCAGCGTGTTCTCATCCGGGGCCCAGACGAGCTGATGCGTTTCAGAACCGATGTAGGAGACGCGGCCTGCATAGCCCGAGCCGAAGTCGTGATCGATGCTGAGCGACCACTGCTCGGTGTAAGGGTCTTTCCAGTTGGCGCTGTTCGCGGTGCCAAAGTAGTCCGTACCGTAGCCACCCACACCAGCCGAACTACCCGTACCCGAGTAGACAGCGGGCCATTGATAACCGATGGCGTGTGTGGCGGGGTTGTAGGTGTTGTTGAACTGTTGCGTCTGGGCTTGCACCGTGCCGGTGAGTGAGTAAAAGCTGGAACCCAGCATGGTGATGTTGTACATGCCGAATCCACCGCGAACGACCCACTTGTCGTTGCTAAATGGGCGATAGGCGAACCCGATGCGCGGCATGAAGCGGAGATGAGGATACTTCTTGAGACCGGCCGGATAGCCGGCAGTCGAGTTGCCCTGGACCTGCATGCAGGGCGCGCCGTTGACGGTCGCAGAGTTGGTGGTTTTGACGCCGTCGGCATCGCAGGCGTTGGCGCTGGCCAAGAAGCCTTGTGCGAGGAGAGCCTGCTTGCCCTGCGGGTAGATCACGCGGCCGGACAGAGGCACGCTGGGATCGAAGTTGCCGATGTCCCCGTAACGGTCAGAGTAACCGGGGTGCAGTTCATAGCGGATGCCGTAGGAAAGGGTCAAATTGGGGCTGATCTTCCACTCATCCTGCCCAAAGAAGTGATAATGATTCGAGAGTCCATCGTTGTCTTCGCGCACTACATCGTAGAAGGTTGCGTCGGGAATGCCGAGGAGGAAGTCGGCAAAATCCACACCGGTGAATGCCCCCTGGCTGCCGTTGCCATCGGTGAAAGTGTACGTTCCGTAGTTGTCGGAACCGTTGAAGCCGAGGGGTGTGATGGCTTCAAGGTGTTGAATGTCCGCGCCAAACTTGAAGGTGTGGTTCCCCTTGATCCAGATCAGCGTGTCGTCGTATTCGTAAGTGAACGACTTGGTAAGGCCGGTTAACCGATCCGCATTCAGCGGCTGAATGTTGTTGAAATCCATCTCTGGAATGCCGTTGTAGAAGAGATTCTGCAATCCCTGGAAGCCTTCTCCCTGCGTCCAGGCCAAGCCGTTGAAGCTGTCGCTTTGACCTGACGTGTAGCGCGTGAACCCGAACCCGCCCTCGTTGATCAGGCTCGGCGCAATGGTCCAGTTCGTATCAACCTTCAGAGCACGGTTCTGGCTGATGGCGAGAGAAGAAGGAACGAGCAATTCCTCCTTATTTGAAATCGGGAAGTTCTTCCACGTGAACTTGCCCCACAGGAGAAACTTCTGATTTGATCCGAAGTACTGGTCACCGCGGATGTCGAATTGATCGGAATGGCCGCTGGCGTCGACGTTGGCCTGGTAGTTGGCCACGCCATTGTCGGTGTAGGTTGCAGGGTTGCCGATATTCGGGTCCGGATAAAACTGCTTGAGCGTGTCCATGGCGATCTTGCTCAGCGAACCGGAGGGAAGGGTCTTCCCAAAGGTGCCGCCGGTGTAGGGATTGTAGAGGCCGGTGAAGCTGTTTCCGCCTGCGCCGTTTGGCTCGACATAACTCGAGAAATCGCCTTGCTTCATTGAAGTACTGGGCACGACCTCGTTAATCGTTACCTGGGCGGGGTGCCGCCAACCCTCATACGCACCGAAGAAGAAGCTTTTGTTGTGCCCGTTGTATAAGTGCGGAATCACGACAGGTCCGCCGATGCTTCCGCCAAAGGTTGCGCCGTGCACATCGGGTTGGGTCTTGGTGGTTGGGTAGGTATAGGCAATGGCGTCCCACTTCGAGTCCTGGTAATACCAGAAACCCGAGCCATGAATGCTATTGGTGCCACCCTTGGTTGTCACGACGATCTGACCGGGATCGCCAAACTCCGCGTTTGCCAGCACGCCGTCGGCACGGATCTCGGAGATGGATTCCGTCGAGGGAAACGCGTCATTAATGAAGTTGCCGCCCGTGGCGTTTTTGGAAGTGACGCCGTCCACGGTCACATCGACCTGAAAAGGCAACGCGCCCTGCAGTGAAACCCCCGAACTATCGCCTTGCACGCCCGGTAATGCATCGAAGATGGCCGCAGGCGTGGTGCCGCTGAAACTAGCCCGGGTGTTGACCGGAAGATTGTCCGCGTCATCGGTGGTGAATGTACCGCTGATGGTGGGCGATTCGGTTTCGATGGCGCTGACAGAATCACCGGTGACCTGAACCGATTGCTGCACGGCTCCGACGGAGAGTGCGGCATCCAAACGCAATTCCTGACGGACCCCGAGGGTGACATCGGTCGCGGACCACTTTTCAAACCCGGGCGCTTCCACCTGCAGCGAGTAATGGCCTTCCTTCACATCGAGGAAGCGATAGTCGCCTACGTTGTTCGACTTCACGGTGCGCAGCGCACCTTCGTCGGTATTGGTCAAGGTGACGGTAGCGTTGGGAATCACGGCTCCTGCGGCATCCTTGACCGAACCGATGATGGCGCCTTGGGTGGCTTGCGCGTGGCTGTACACACAGGCCAATGCACATACCATGATCAGGCCGAGGACGGCCAGGTGCAGTCGATGGAGCTTCTGCTGGAAATTGAGGGTGCTTTGAAACATAGGTCACTGTTCTCCTGAAAATGTTGCAGGCTAAGTTGTGGTCGGGTTGCGCCTATAAAAGGAAGAATGGGTAGGGATGGCCCTGCCCTCGATGTCAGCAAGAAACTCAGGACGCAAAATTCACTTTGGAAAAGACACCTATGGGGGTTGCGTGTCGTTTTCAGGCCCGGCGCACCGTTTTGGACGGTTGACCCAGGGGGCGCATCCAACTGCGGCGACACTATCGACGCACAGATTGAAATCATCCGCGGTGTTTCGTTAGAAGTCTGTGGTCTTGTTCCAAGTTCAGGCTAACTGCATTCTGTTACAGCGGCGAATGGAAATTGTTACTGAACAATGAAAATTCGGCGTCAGGCGCGATTAGCAGGAATGATTGATCTGGAGTGCGCGAGAGTCGACGCGCGAAAGGCGATTCGCGCGTTCGGCACCAGTTCAATCCATCGTTGAGAACGACGCGCAGTCAATTCGAAGTGGACGGCTTTCGCAACTCTCCAGTGGACTTTTCCATCTCCTCGCGAATTTCGTCGGCGTCGTCGACGTCATGCAGGGCCGCGGCTTCCTGCTTCGTTTTCGGTTTGGCGAAACGGGCCTTGGCGGCGATGAAGATTCGCTGGTCCGACGGGCGAGCGGTGAAGGGCTCCAGATGCGGCTGGGCATCGAAGATGCCGGAAATTTCGCCGGCCAGCGCATCTTCGAGGTTCATTGAACCGAGGCCGAGCAGTTCATCGATGGTGCGCACGATGGAGCCCATGCTGCTGTGTTCGTGGGAGACAGAGCCGGGCTTGACCCAGGGGGTTGCAACCAGCAGGATGCTGCGATGCGCATCGACGTGATCGACGCCGTTCTGCGCATCATCCTCGGTGACGAAGAATGCGGAGTCTTTCCAGATCGAGGTTTTTGAGAGGAAAGCGACGATGCCGCCCAGGGCCAGGTCATTATCCGCGACATAGGAGGCGCGATAGGGATAGCCGTCGGCGGGGCGCGGCTCCATGGTGTGATCGTTGGGCAGGCGAATGACGATGAGGGCGGGGACCTTGCCGGCTGCCAGTTTGAGCTTGAAATCGCGCTCGAATTCCGCAACACGAAATTGATCGGGGATGCCGAGATTGAATGTGGGGTAGCGGCGATCGGTGGAATCGAAGACAGGCTTGGGCAAGGGCGAGTTGAGAAAGAGGCGCTGGCCTTCGGGTTGCGAGCCGGGCATTTCATCATTGCCTTCAATCTCGAGGCCCTCGCCGTAGTTGAGCACGCCTTTGCCGCTGGCGGCGATGTGTTCCCACAACGAACCGAATTGCGGCTCGTCTTCAGGCATGGGGGCGTCGGCTCCGCCAAAGAGCGCGCGGCGGCCGGGCTGCGGCGCGCCAGGAAAATCGTGCCGACGTCCACCGTAGCCGGAGGTCCATGCGGTATTGAAGTAAGGCGTGGGGTTGATGCCCATGACCCAGCGGTGGCCGTCCGCGGAAACATCGGAGTCGACATAGAAGTTGTCGCTCATGGCGAACCGGGCCACGAGTGCGTGGAGATTGGGTGTGACGTGCAGATGGGTCGCGGATTTTTCTTCAGTAGCCCATCCATCCATGCCATAGCGGGCAAGCGTGGGATCGCCGTTGGCGCCGGCCACATCGCCGAGCACCTCGTCATAGGTGCGGTTTTCGCGAATCACGAGAAAGCAGTGTTTGAGCCGCGGGAGAGGCGGACGGTTGGCGATCGCGGCGTCGTTGGCGGCGATGACGGCCTTCGTGGATTCTTCAGCAGACGGCAGGCTGGCAAGAGGAATGGCGCTGACGCTGCCAAACTCCAGCGAGCCGACATAAGTGGGCGTTTTAGGATCGTGTCCCTTGCCCGCGTTGGGGCCGGCACCCCTGCCTTTGGTGTTGACCACGTAGAGCGTTTTGCCGTCGGGTGAAAAGGCGACGGCGGAAGGATTCCATCCCACGGGAATGTGCGACACGACCTGCATCGATGCTGCGTCAAGCACGCCCACCGCGTCGATGCCGGATTCGGCGACGTAGATGCGGCCCTCGTGGACGGCAAGACCGCTGGGCATGACTCCACGCAAGGGACGCCCTGCGGCGTCTTTGAAGCGCAGTTCGGTGAAGGGCGATAGCTCTGTCTGGGTGAGGAGCCGCGTCCCGTCGGCGCTGGTTTTAGCGACGGCGTCTTCGTGTGCGAGCGAGACATAGACGGCGTCGCTCTCAGCAGCGACACCTGTTGGCGCTGCGCCGCCGACGGTCTGGCCGCGGATTTCGGTGATCTGCGCGCCGAGGCGGATCTTTGCGGTGAGTGCCGGATGCTCGCGGTTTCGGACGTCGTATGTCCAGAGCGAACTGCCACGGTCGGAGTTTTCGTCGCCGAGGCCCGCGATTTTCCTGCCTTCCACGACGACCCCTTCGCGCGCGGCCTTCGATGGATAGCCAAAGGGCGGGAAGTGGAGGCCGGTGCCAAGAGGGTTCTTTTCACTGGCGCCGGGAATGGCGGTGTATTCGAAGAGGCCGGTGTTGGTGACGTAGAGGCGCTGGCCGTCCGGCGAGAGCGCGAGGCCAAAAGGATAAGTGCCGGTGGGGATCGAGGCGACGCGCTGCATGGTGGCCCCGTCGATGAGGACAATGCGCCAGTTGCCTTGATCGAGGGCATAGAGGGTCTTGCCATCGCTGGAGACGATGAGCGTGGCAGCGAAACTGCCGGAAAAATTCTGGCCTGCGATCATGCCGTCGAGGGGGAGTTCGCCGGCAGGTTTCCAGTCGGCTGTTCGGTAGGCTCGAATCTTGCCGGAGTCACCGGTTGCGACGTAGAGAAGCGATCCATCGGGTGAGTAGGCGAGTCCGGCGTGCGTCTCGATGGCCGGATCGTCCTCGAAGCCGCTGGGCATGCGCTGCACGGATGGCGTGGGGCCCGCCGGATCGCTGACTATGTTCAATGCGAAGGGAAATCCGATCGAGGGGACGGCGATCTGCGCGCCATCGGGCCGCACAGCGAGTGCAAACGGATAGGGCGCGACTGAAATCCAGTTACCCGCCGGATGAATCTCGCGGCCGTTGGGCAGGACGGCGGTGACGCCGGTTTGTGCTAAGAGCCAAGAGGCAGGCAAGAAGAATGCCGCAAGGATGAAGGAGGAAACTGCGCGCACGCGGATCATTTCCATCAGTATGCACGGCAGAGATCAACGTGCGATTGCAAAGGCGATGAAGCAGGTGCGTCGTCGTCGTCGTCCCCGGAGGATTGTTGGACTACTGTTCTACGACGGCCTTGGAAAGATTGCGAGGCCGGTCGACGTCGACGCCGTGCTCGAGAGCCATGTAATAAGCGAAGAGCTGGAGCGGGACAACTTCGAGGAGGGGCAACAGGTACTCGGTCGTGGGCTGTACTTCGATGCAATCGCTCACGAGAGCTTGCACGACGCGGTCGCCGGTGTTGGCGATGCCGATGACGCGCGCGCCCTGGGTCTTCATGTCTTCGAGAAGCTGGAGGGTCTTGTCATAGCGCACGACGGAGGACTCGAGCTCGCGGTCGACTGTGGCAAGGACGACGAGAGGCACGCTGTCGCTGACGAGCGCGTTGGGCCCGTGCTTCAACTCACCCGCAGGGTAGCCCTCGGCATGGACGTAGGAGGCTTCCTTCAACTTGAGAGCGCCTTCGCGGGCGATGGCATAATGAATGCCGCGGCCAAGATAGAGGAAGGTGTGGGCCGAGGCATATTTCTTAGCCAGCTTTTCCATGCCGAGACGCCAGTCATCGAGTTGCGAAGCGAGGGTGTCGGGGATCGCGAGCAGGCGCGCGATGTTGGACTGGAGCGAGTCGCGATCCATACGGCCGAGGCGCTGAGCCTCGTAAAGCCCGAGAAGAAAGAGGACCGCCAATTGGCAAGTGAAGCTTTTGGTGGCGGGGATCGCCTTTTCGACCCCTGCGGCCAGCGGCATGGAGACGCGGGCTTCGCGCGCCATGGTGGACGAAGCGGCGTTGGTGATGGCGAGGGTGGTCTGGCCGCGCTGTTCGACTTCGCGCAGTGCCGCCAGGGTGTCAGAGGTTTCTCCGGATTGGGAGATGACGATGACGGCGGGGCGGCGGAGATTGTTGCCGCCGCGGCAACTGTATTCGCTGGCGTACTCGACGTCGACGGCGAGGCCGCAAAGATCTTCGAGGAGAATTTCGGCGGCGAGGCCGCTGTGCCGGCTTGAACCGCTGGCGGCGATCAGGACCTCGCCAGCAGGATTGGCCCAGGCGGCGAGACTGCGGGTCACATCGGACTTGAGCTGGTTGCGATCGAGATACGAAGCAATGGTTCGCGCGAGCGCCTCAGGCTGCTCGTAAATCTCGCGCAACATCTCATGGGGAAAAGTCGGCATGCGCTTCATTGTAACCCCACATCCTCTGGACAAAAGGCCAAAGTATGCGTAAAAAACGTTTGAATAGCGGATTGCTATTCCTCCGCATTATGGATGTAGCACTCGTGGATGGCGTCGAGCGGGGCATTGGGCCACTTCGCCTGGATCAAGTCTTGCTCGCTGAGCTCGTGCAAGGTGAAGTCGATGGAGCCGTCGGGGTGCACGCCGCCTTGCACATATCCATAGATATGGGTCTTCGCGCCTTTTTGGGCGGTCTTCGGCAGCTGATAGCGACGGGCGCCGGCGGAGCCGATGATCAAGCCGGGCACGATTGTATTCGTGTGCTGTTTCCAATACGGGCTATTGAAGACGTTGGGGGAGTAGTAATGCGAGTGGCTGGCGATGAGGTAGACATGCTTGCCGGCGGCCTGCGCATCGTAGAACCAGGTGTAAACCAGCTCGCCTGTGTGCAGACCGAGGTCCCAATCGTCCATGGCGTGTTCGGAACCGGTGGAGTGGGGCAGAGCCTCATGCATGCCGGCGACGATGGCGCGGATACCGGAGTTGGGGGCAAGATCGCGATCGAGGACACCGCGCAACCAGTGAAGCTGCGCGTCGGAAAATTCATCTCGGCTCGCGTTGTCGAGGGTGATGAAGTCGACGCCATCGCGGGTCCAGTGGTACCACGGGCCGAGGGGTGCCCCGTCCGCGCCATCGGCTTTGCGCTGGGCGGCGATTTCGGGGCGATCGAGGAAGCTGGAGAACTTATCGATGTAGCCTTCGCGGGTCATCGGCTTGACGGTTTCGTGGTTGCCGCGGCCGAGGAAGACGGGCAAGGAACCGAAGGATGCCATTTGGTGGGTGAGGAAGTCGTCCCAGGCCACCTTCTGATAGTCCTCCTTGGCGAAAGGACTGCCGGCGTGTTCCATGGCGATCAGATCCTGATCGGGCTGCGACATCCAGCGGAAATCGCCGAGGTGCCAATAAAGGATGTCGTTTTCGGCTTTCACTTTAGCGGCGATGGCGGGCATCACGAAGTCACCGCAGTTGCGGCTGTCGCCGGAGACGGCGAAGGTCCATGCGACGGGAGAGGCTGGCGTGGCCTGGGCTGCCGGGGCGTTTTGGGCAGCTTGACTCAGGGCGTTTGCTGGTGCGATGGCCAACGCAAGGAGGGGGGAAAAGAGCTGGAGACGCGGCGTCCTCAACATGCAAACAGCATAACGCGCAGGGATTACGCAGACCGTGAAGCGAATGTCACAACGCGCCTTCGGACTGGGTTGGGCGCTCGAGGCGACCGCTGAGGTTCGAGAGAAGCGCGATGGGACGCAGAACGAAACCGAGAATGAGCCGGGGCATGCGGCGGAAATCGTCGGCGAGTGTGCGTCCGGCATGACCGGTGAGAAATACGCCGCGACGCATGACGTGCAGGTGAAAGAGCGCTGAGATCAGCGTGAAAATGCAGACGGCGAGAATGGCTTTGGAAGGCGCCGCGGGTCCAACGGCGCGATGGGCGAGCCAGTCAAGGAGTTGAGCGAGTCCGGGAACGCCGACGGCGATGACAAGATTACCGAGCCACCGCGAGCGGAGGCCGAGAGCGCGCTGCTGCATGCCGGCGTAGATCCCGGCTGTGAGGGTGACATAGGCCATCTCGACCGCAATGAGGGCGAGCCGGCTATGCGAGCCGGACCGCGCCATGGCCGCCAGGTAAACGAGCGAGCGCGCGGCAGCGCTGAGCAGGGCACACTTCCAGTTCCAGCAGGCACACGCCTTGGCGAAGAGGAGGGTCCACCGTTTGCGTCGCATGGGCCCATTGTGAAGGAAGGGTGCAAATGGAAGGTCACACGGGGGTTACAGGAGCGTTGACATCGATCACGGAGGTAATCAAGTAGGTTCGTGGCGGCCTGTGATTTGAGTCACCACCGGGAAGGCCGCTTGCTCGATAGGCTCAAGATGAGGGGGCGCGTCGGGATTCGGGCGCTCCAATACAGCGGTTCCAGAATTGCTGTACCCCGAAACCGCGATGCCAAGTGGCGTTTTCCTTTAAGAAAACGCCACCTTTCACGGTCGCAAAGAGGGCACGTGAATTCTGGAACCGCTCTAAGTAAGGAGAGATTTCATCATGGCTTATGTAGTGACGGATGCGTGCACCAAGGATTTTGTCTGTGCGGCGGAATGCGCCACCGCGGCAATTGCGCCAGTGGCGGGCGATGCGAATGCCGGAACGGTTTCGCAGGTCTACATCAATCCCGACGAATGCATTGACTGCGGGAATTGTGCGTCGGTCTGTGCGCAGAATGCCATCTTTGCCCTCGACGAACTGCCGGCGGACAAGGCGGATTTTGCGGAGAAGAACCGGGCTTATTTTCAGTAGGGCGTTCCCGGAAAAGCACTTGGTGCGGACAGCGGCTGGTCAGGGTTCGTGCACACCCACCCTTTCGCAAGGGAGAAGGCGAAAAGATGGGGCACGGCTGGATCTTGGGGCGCCGCATCGGGAAGTGTTCCTGCGCGACCGGCTCGTTCAAGGCGTTCAAGGATGTGTGCCCGCAGGTGCTGTCGGCGATTGGGACTGCGATTGAGGTGTCGCTGGAGTAGGCGTCGCGGGGGATTCAGGTTTGGGTTGGGCGGATGGCTCTGTTGGCGCTTCCGGCACCGCCTCCGGAATTCGCGGCGGCGCCATAGCAGCTGCGCCGATGGGGAGAACTGGAAGGTTTAGCGTCTGCACCGTTGCCGGATCGTCACGGAGCTTTACATACAGCGTGCCGCTGGAGGGATGCGGCACGACAAGCTGTGTCCCGGTAAAGTCGGGCGGGACGTCGGTGGGATTGTCGAACGTCGGCGTCGAGGCGATGGCGGTTGCCAGAAAGAGATTGCTTCCCGACAGCGCGCACGGTTTCGCAACCGCGCGGGGGCAACGGAGCTCCTTGAAGCCCGGCATCCGGACCAGCGTCCCGAGCGGCAACCAATCGCCGGCAACCCCGTCCGCTGAAACGGCGCGGGCCTCCACGGGACCAAAGGCCGAAGGGCCGAAGCGGGCGAGTGGCTCCACAACGCCGAGAGCGGTGTTCGCGTCTTCGAGCATCAGGCTGCCGTCGGCAAGCGAAAGCGCAGTGTGAAAACTACCGTCGACGGCAGAAACCTCAATCTTCTCGTCCCTTGGAAAACTCATCGGGACCTTGGACTTGAGAAAGAAGAGCAGTTTTTTCTCAACGGGCAGATCGTCCCGGCTGCCGAATTGTACGGGGGCCGGAGTCTCGGAGGTTTCGTCCTGGGAACCTTTGCTTAGAAGGGTGATCTGCGGACGAGCCGGATTGACAGTGACATGGACTTTGAGCTCACGTCCATCGCGTAGCAGCACCTTGGCAGAGGCGTGCTCGCTGGGCTCGAGGGCTGCCGTTGAACTATCGGTGTGCAGCGCCAGCCGGTCGATGTCCTGGATGCGAGTCAAGTTTGCCGGCGACCAGGTGATTCCATCGAGAGTGGCCTTGGCGACTTCATCGAGGCGGGTACCGGTCAGCACGGCTGCCGCATCGCCGGTGCTCAGGGTGAAGCGATCGAGCGATGCCGCTTCCGCATAAGCGTTCAATGTGAGCACATCCGGCTTCTGAAGGCCGAACTGCTTGATCTCCACCTTGACCGGTCCTGGAGAGGCGTCCGCCATGGGCATGGTCGCGACCAGGACATCGGGCTTCGGCGATTTCCAGGTCAGCGGAAGCGCGTTTCCTCCCGATGTAGCTTCTTCCACTTTGTCGACACAGAGGCTGCTGTCGCCCTGAATGTGGAGCGTGTCTTCGCGCCCAACGACAAGGGCGGATTGATCGCTGGAAGCAATGCTCCATTTCCCCTGCTGCGCGGAATGCAGGTGATACGTCGGGCCAACCCAATCGTCGAAGCCCCATTTGCCGCGCACTTCCGCAGTGACATCACCAACCGGGAAGAGCGGCGCCGGGTGATAGAGAGCCAGTCCACCTTCGCCGGGATCGGCCTTGACGGGCAGATCGACCGTTTTGCCATGGGTTTCGATGTGCAGGGACAGATCGTGAGCAAGCTGGGTGGCGAGAACCAGTGGAGCGCCCTCGGCGGGAAGCACCAAATCAGGTTTCTGCGCGCAGAAGACTTCTTTGGGATCGACAGGATGCAAGGGAGGCATCTTGGGCGGTCCGATGGGCGGAAGCGCGATCACCACGACGGATTTCGGATCGCGGAACGAAGGTGGCACATTGAGGCGAAGGTTCAGCGTGTCTTCCGTGGACAGGGCTAGCGCCGGAATGTACTGGTAATGGGCAGTGTGCAAGGAAGAAAGGATGCGTGCCGTGTCGACGATGGCTCCGATGTAGGGACTGTAGGCTCCGGCGCCAGCCATGTTGGAGTAGCTGAGCTGATTCATCAGGTCGGCGGTTGAGCCCGCGGTCAGCTGTGCCACGCGGGTTTGGGCGTTGGAGTCGTCCATGACCAGCCCTTCGGTGTGTTGCGACAAGCAGGTGGCCTGCTGATCGATGGGCCGATCGAAGCATTCCTGATTGACCTTGATGCCCAGGCTGCGCGCCGCCGTTTCAGCTCGTACTTTCAGGGATTTCGGATCGGTTTGCGAGGTGACCCTGATTTCAGAGAGGTAGGCATCGAGGCGCATCCGATCCCAGCTGGCCGCCTGCAGGTCCTGGCTGGCGCGCACAAAAATACCTGGCCGGCCGCGGACGGCGTTGCGCAGAGTGCCGAAGTCGCCGCCGGTTTCCGGGGCAAGAAAGACGATGGCCTGCTGCGCCTCCTGGGGTACGGTGACGAAGATGCCCTCTTCGCGCGCCTCCCGGTTCCAGGTTTCCACGCGCGTGAACCAATCGTTGGGCGGAGGATTGGTGATGCCGCGGAGGAAGGCAACGATGAGCACATAGCGTGCGGACTGGCTATCGGGAAAGTCGGGATGGATCCAGAGCCGGTCTCCCGCCAGGAGGTTGGGCACCTGGCCAATGGGCAGCGTGACCTGACCCCGTTTGACGTGTATATCTACTTTCGGGCCGGCAAGGTCAAATGCCTGGGCATTCAATCGCAGGGCGGAGAAGGAAAGCAATAAAACCGACAGCAAATGCCGCATGACTCTATTGTACGAAGATGGGCATATTAAGGAAATCGGATTACGGGGGTTCCAGCTCGTATCGTGGCGATTAGTTCGAGGCTCGCGATTCGCTGTAGCATTTAGTAGGAAAAGTATTAATATCATTTACACTAGGACTGCTTTAGCACCTGGGGATTGATTAGCTAGAGTTTCTCGAATTCCTTTTCGGGTCCAAAGAGAGAAGTGGAAGCAGGCGGTCCAGTTACCCGGGACTGATGGGGAAGGTTCCAGGGGACTGCCCGAAGCCATAAATCGCCTCACGCCCATTCGGGAAAGCCTTATCCGGTTTCTTCTTGCGAGATGCCGGTCTGTGCGTTACTGGCGTTTTAGGAGATTGTTTGGTGTCTTTGCATCGTGCCGGGTCGTCGCTTCCCGATGGTCGCGCCGACTTTAGGCCGCGGTTCCGGTTCACAGCATTTCCTAAAACGCGATTGCGTGGCTAACATATTCTGGACCAAGTTTTTGGGGACCTGAAAGACCGCTCATGAAGCGGGCTAAAGAGAGGCTATAGGGAGAAGCACAAATGAAGGCGACACGCGCTGCGCAGAGCAGCATAGACGTCAGCAACCTAAGTATTCCTGACGCAGAAGAGATTATTGAAGAAGCTTTGGGGGAGCTCGCCTTCTCACAGGATCCAGGCCTGGTGAGAGCCTTGCGGTTTCTTGCGCCGCCGGGATACCAGGCGATTGTCGAACTTTGCAGTGAAAATGGCCGCAGCAAGCGTCGCAATGCCTCAGCGGATTCCTGGTCTCCGGAAGAAGACGAAGTCCGAATCTACTTTGAGCGCACCGATGAAGCGGGCGCTTCTCCCCGAGAGATTCGATCTCCCCGCGCGACGGCGGAGCACGCTTTTGAAAGTGAAGATGACAGTCAACCCGCAATGATTCCCGCCGATCTGGAGGCGCGCGTGAAAGAGCTATGCGCGGCGCTGGCCGAGGCGGAGCGCGGGGGGCACGCCTTTATTGCGCTGAAGTGGTTCCGTGATTCGTTTTTGCCGCGTAAGACATTTCGTTGGAATCAGCACCCAGAATCGCGCCAGGCAGTCCTGGCAGAAGCCATTCAGCGCGGGGTTGTATTGACCAGCAAGATCGCGAATCCCAAAACGCCGGCTTATCCCACCACGACCATCCGCCTGAACCGGGCCGAAGCCAACATTCCCGAGGAAGCGCAGCGCTTCCACCCTGTGGCCGTGCACGGCGGCGGTTCACTTGTTGAGGTCATTGAAGAGGAGCGTGGCGCTCTGTGAGCTGCTACTTCCTCGAATCCACGGCGTTCGCCAAGCTGTTTGTGCAGGAACCCGGCACCGACGCGCTGATCCGGTTGATGGAGAACGTCGAGGACAACCGCAAATTGATTGCGGCTTCTGCGCCGTTGGAGGTCTACGCTGCAATTCGGCGGCGCGCGCGTGCAGGCTCGATCAGCCCTGAAGACGCCAGTTCCGCGCTGGATATTCTGCGCGTGGAAGCAGCCCGCATGGTGCAGGAGCCGTTGAATCCCGCGGTGCTTGAGGCGGCGCGGCAGCTCGTGGATCGGACCGAACTTCGCTGGCCCGATGCGCTCCAGCTGGGGGCTGCAATTGTGGCGCGCGAGATGTTCCAGGGCACGGAGATCATCTTCGTATCGGCATCGCAGGGTTTGCTGGACGCAGCGAGGACGGAAGGATTCAACGTGCTGGACCCGCTGACGGAAGCAGTTGAGGCGGTAACAGAAGGCTAGATCTAAGTTGCCTCAGCCCTTACGCTTTCGCAGCACCCAGGTCGTCATGCAGCGATAATCCTGCACAATGGTTGTCTTCAGCGGATCGACGAGCACGCCATTCAATTCATCCGTCAAGCGCAGAAGCATCTTCTCGTCGACCAGGAACCACTCGGAGCCGTCGCCGACCACGTAGATATTGGGGCGCACGGATTCGAACTCCATGCCGATGCGCGAACCTAACCGGCAAAACAGCAATCCGCCCGGTCGCAACACTCTCCACAACTCTTTCAGCATGGCGAGAAAGTGGCGGCTGTCGCGCGCAAAATGCAGGACCGCGCTGCAGATCACCACGTCGGCGAACTTATCGGGAAATGGCATGTTTTCGATCGCGCCGAACTGGAAATTCTCCGCAGGCAATCCGGTTGCGAGGGACGCGGACAGCTTGCGCACATGTTCCACGCCGGCTGCGTCTGCGTCCAACGCAAAAACTTCGCACCCTTCGCGCAGCAGGTGAACCAGGTTTCGTCCGTAGCCGCAGCCTGCGTCGAGGATGCGCATGCCCTTGGCAATATTGCCGCGCAAAATCTGATCGAAGACGTAGATATCGATCTGCCCGAATTGCTCCTGCACGGTCATCGTCATTGTGTTGGCCTTTTCCGAATTCTGTGCGAACTATTCTTTGCGAAACCGATTGGCTCTTTCGAATTCGTCGCGCAATTCCGGTGTCCGCAAATTCTCGCGAATGTAGGCGAGACGTTGCTCCAGGGCGAAGAGCGCGGCTTGCACTGCCTCCGTGTTGGTGTAGGCGATGTCGCGCCACATGGAGTAGGGGCTCGCGCCCAGCCGCGTCATCTCTCGCAGCGCGCGGCCACCCACATCCTTCAGCTCCGGCGCGTCGCCGACCTGTTCTTCCAGCAGAGCGCTCAGATCCGGTCGCGACAAACTGAGGCAGATGGCTGACCCAGGCGACCAGTTCATCGTGGCGTGCGGGATCGATGTCGATGACTTTGGCGCCCATGGCGACCACCCACTCGCGCCAGCACTCGATGAGTTCAAGACCACGGTGCGACCGCACAGCCCTAGGTGCGTCGGTAAAGAGCCACGCCGCGCCGCGGAAGAGGTTCGCATCGCCGAGCTCCGCGCCGCCCCGCTCCTTGCCTGCCATGGGATGACCGGGCAAAAACGCAGCGCGCCCATTCTGGTTGAAGTGCTCCATCCCGGCGTTGGTGATCTGTAGTTTGGTGCTGCCGACGTCGGTGACAAGATGGCCGCTGCCGAGGTGCGTGCGCGAGTTGCTCCATCAAATCGAGCGTGGCGTAGATGGGTACGGAGAGGATCGTCACGTCGGCTTCACATGCCGCAGAGATCGGATCGGAAGCAATCGAGTCGATAGCGCCTGACTTGAGGGCGATTTGTGCGCCCTCCGCGCCACGGTTCCAACCGACGATGGAACCTTTAAAGCCGGCGGCGCGCAGCGCCAGGCCTGCCGATGCACCCAGAAGGCCCGTACCCAGAATGGCGATGCGCTCGATCATGGTTCCTTTCGGAGCGGAGTTCGCGGTGTTGGGAAGACTGGCGCCGCTAACACGCACGAAGCGCGGCTAACACCTCTGACACTGCCGCTTCTCACATCGTTCTTCCAACTGCCTCGGCGACGACGCGCAGCTCTCCCATCAGCTTATCGAACTGATCCAGATACAACGTCTGCGCCGCATCGGAGGCTGCCTTGTCGGCGTTGGGATGCACTTCGACAATGATGGCGTCGGCTCCCGCGGCGACTGCAGCCTTGGCCATGGGAGCGACCATATCGCGACGCCCCGTGCCATGCGATGGATCGGCCACGATGGGCAGATGCGAGTATTTCTTCACCACCGGAATCGCCGAAATATCCATGGTGTTGCGCGTCGCGGTTTCGTAGGTGCGGATGCCCCGCTCGCAGAGAATGACGTCGTAGTTTCCGCCACTGAGAATGTATTCCGCCGAGAGCAAGAGCTCCTCAATGGTGGCGGCGATGCCGCGCTTGAGCAGCACCGGTTTGCGCACCTGTCCAAGCTCGCGCAGGAGATTGAAGTTCTGCATGTTGCGCGCGCCCACCTGAAGCAGGTCGACGTACGGCAGCATCGATTCGATCTGGGAAATCTCCATGACTTCGCTCACTACCAACAGACCGTGCGCATCCGCGGCCTCGCGCATCACTTCGAGCCCAGGAATTCCCATACCCTGGAAAGCGTAGGGCGAGCTGCGCGGCTTGAAAGCTCCTCCGCGCAGAAAGCTGCCGCCTGCGGCCTTCACGCGCGCAGCGGTTTCGAAGATCTGGTCGTGGTTTTCAATCGAGCACGGTCCGGCCATCATGACGACGCGTCGATTCCCAACCTTGACGCCGTTCCGGAATTCAATGACTGTGCCCTCCGGCCGAAAGCCGCGGCCGGCAAGCTTATAGGGGGAACTAATGCGGTGGACATGAAGCACGCCCGGCAGTAGTTCGAACTTGCTAAGGTCGACGCTGGCGGTTGGCCCGACGCCAGCAAGAATGGTTTGACTTGCGCCAGTAGTTCGATGAACGCCGACACCTGCTTCAATCATCGCGTCGATGACGAAATCGATCTGCTCTTCGGTGGCCTTCTCCTGCATTGCAACGATCATTGCTTCTTCCCAGTCTCGGGCGTCCCTGCGCCAGTGCCGTGGCCCTGTTCATCGCTCCCGCGGCCAACTCCCGCTTGAGATCCCGATGCCAGGGCATTTCTCTCCGATGCCAACTCATTCCTTTGCAATGCCCGCATCACGTCGATGATGCGCTCGTAGATATGCGTCAACTCGATGTCCGGGAGCGGTCCTTTGTTGGCCGCGCGCACGTTGGCGTAGATGATTTTTTCTCGTGCCGGCTCGTACACCGGCAGCGAAGTGGCGACCTTGAGGTGACCGATCATCAATGCGGCACGGGCCCGCTCGCTCAGCAACTCCACAAGCTGGCGGTCCAGAACATCAATTTGATCTCGCAATTCTTCGAGCGTCATTCCATCCTCGTGTTATGGGAAGCTACTAGCTACTAGCTCTAGCTTCTAGCCGAAACTTGCCGACCCGAGCCTCGGCCGCTCAA
Source organism: uncultured Acidobacteriaceae bacterium (assembly GCA_963810545.1). Taxonomy (GTDB): domain Bacteria; phylum Acidobacteriota; class Terriglobia; order Terriglobales; family Acidobacteriaceae; genus Telmatobacter. The sequence goes on along the minus strand of CAWENE010000001.1, from coordinate 538,446 downwards.
TCGACCGCAGCGCAAGCTAGAAGCTAGAAGCTGATAGCTGTATTTACCGGGCCAGCGCCACTGCGGGTTGGCGCAGACCCGACCAGCATTTTCGGAGAATAGGCGTCTCGAAGGAACATCACTCAAGCCGACGCGACCTCAAGGAGCGGCGGCCTTGCTGAGACCTAAAGATGCTAAGGATTCTCCAAAAATGCTCGTGATAAATCGAGCCACTGCGCCGGGCGCTGAATCCGGGGTCGACCTTTCGATCAACTCCACAATGGCGCTGCCAACGACCGCGGCATCCGCGAATTCCGCCACTTGGGCGAAGTGCTCCGCGTTGGAGATGCCGAACCCCACGGCCACGGGCAGCCCCCGTCCCTTGGGTCCAGTCCATCGCCGAATGCGCGCCACTAGAGCGGCCGCGTCTGAAGTTAGGCTCTGCTGCTTGCCTGTAATGCCGACGCGCGAGATGGCGTAGACGAATCCTTTGCTGTGGGTGGCGATGGCTTCGAGGCGCTCGTCGGGGCTGGTGGGCGCGGCCAGAAAAACCGGCGCGAGATGCACGCGTTCCATCTCGGCCAGGTAGTCTGCAGCTTCTTCGACGATGAGGTCGGTCACTAGGACGCCATCCGCACCTGCTGCCGCTGCGGCATCGGCAAACCTCTTCAAGCCGTAACGCAGAACGGGATTGAAATAAGTAAAAAGGATGAGTCCGGCTTGCGGGCGCGCTTTCCGAATTTCAGCGGCGAGGGCGAGCACGTCTTTGAGGCTTGTCCCGCGGGCGAGGGCGCGTTCGCTTGCGCGCTGGATGATCGGCCCGTCGGCCAGCGGATCGCTGAAAGGGACGCCCAGCTCAATCACGTCCGCACCTGCATCGATCGCCTCAAGCGCGATGGCGCGCGTTGCCTCAAGAGAGGGGTCGCCGGCAGTGAGGTAAACGACCAGCCCCGGCTTGTGATTGAATACGATGGCCATCGGAAGTAGCGGTTACGCTCCCTGGATTTTGAGTTCGCGCGCCAAAATCCCCATATCCTTGTCGCCGCGTCCAGAAAGATTCACGATTAGTATGTCACGCGAAGTCATGCCAGGAGCAATGCGCAAAGCCTCGGCGACTGCATGCGCACTTTCAAGCGCGGGCAAAATGCCTTCGGTACGCGCCAGCTTTACGACTGCATCTAATGCGGCTGCGTCGTCCTGCGAAACGTACTCTGCGCGCCCGGAATCATGGAGGGCCGCGTGTTCAGGGCCGATGGAGGCATAGTCGAGACCCGCTGAAACCGAATGTGTCGCGGCGATCTGGCCGTTCTCATCCTGCAGGACGTAGGAATAGGTGCCTTGCAGGACTCCCGGTTCACCACCGCGAAAGCGCGCTGCATGCTGGCCTAATTCGGTGCCGCAGCCACCGGCTTCGACGCCGATCAAGCGAACTTGTTTGTCTGGAATGAACTCGTAGAACGCGCCAATGGCATTCGATCCGCCGCCTACGCACGCGATGATGGCGGTGGGAAGGCGGCCTTCTTTTTCGAGGATCTGCTCCTTCATCTCAATGCTGATGCAGCGATGGAAGTCACGCACCATGGTCGGGTAGGGATGGGCGCCGAGCGCGCTTCCTAACAAGTAATAAGTGGTGCGGACGTTGGTGACCCAGTCGCGCATGGCCTCGCTGATGGCGTCTTTCAGCGTCTTCGAACCGGATGAAACGCCGCGCACTTCGGCCCCCAGCAGGCGCATGCGCAGGACGTTCAGCTCCTGGCGCACCATGTCCACGTCGCCCATGTAGATCACGCACTCCATGCCGAGCAGCGCGCAAACAGTGGCTGTCGCAACGCCGTGCTGGCCTGCCCCGGTTTCGGCAATGACGCGTTTCTTGCCCATGCGTTTTGCGAGCAGAGCCTGGCCGAGCGCGTTGTTGATCTTGTGTGCGCCGGTATGCAACAGGTCTTCGCGCTTGAGATAGATTTTGGCGCCGCCCAGTTCTTCGGACAGACGTTTCGCAAAGTAGAGCGGCGTGGGGCGGCCGGCGAAATCTTTCAGCAAGCCGGCAAGCTCGGCTTGAAAGGCCGCGTCTGCCTTGGCTGCTTCGTATTCGTGCTCGAGCTCGACCAGCGCGGCCATCAGCGTCTCCGGCACGTAGCGGCCGCCGTAGACGCCGAAGCGTCCGGGACGGGACTCGGATGGAGCCGCTGGAAGAATGACGGATGACATTGGACCTCCTGCGCAAGCACCCAGAAAACGCGGATCTTTCCCAGTGTACTAGGAGGCCAACAACGCGTGCATCGTCGCTTGCCGGGTGCCCCACATCTCGCTTTGAAACGTGGGATGAACCACCTCACCCCGCTCTCTTCCCCTGCATTCTGCCTCGTTGCTTTGGCCGTCCGTTTAGAGTGTGTAGGGAATCCGCACCCTTGGCGTGCCTGGGGGGAAATCGCGGGAGTTGCGGGTGATGAGAACGCGGCCGGAAGATTCGGCAGTCGCCTGGATGATGGCGTCGGGCAGTTTGATCTTCCTCGTCCTGCGGAGGTGGAATGCCCGTTCGGCAACCTCTGTAATGAGAGGCAGGGTGTAGAAGTTTTGCAGGCAGGTTCGCGCATCCGCCTCATTGGCAGCGGTTGAGCCTGACATGACTTCCATCCAGGTGATGATGCTGACGGCGCGGTCGGAATGTTTGTCGCACTCGGCGCGGGCCGGGGAAATGCCGCGGAGGTAATCGATGAGGATGTTGGTGTCGAATAGAACCGGTGTGCTTACCATTCCGCGCGTATCCGCTCCTGATACGCAAGGCCGTCCTCGGCAAAGTCGGACCATGCCCCAAAGGCCGCATGGTTCATTTTCCGGCGGTGGGGTGCGAGGGAAGTCGCGACGGCCTGACGGACGAACTCGGCACGGGAGATGGAGAGCTTCTTGACTACTTGATTCAGCAGCTTGAGATCTTCCTCCGGAATGTCGATGAGAGTGCGCATGAATGCTCCAGTGATATACAAAGATCATATCACTACGAGACGTGAAAGTATATCATTCCTTCGTCCGCTGAGAACGGCCAAACGAACGCCAGGTCCCTACGTCCCCTTAGAGACTTCTGTCAGATGTTCGACCGCGCGGGCTCAGGTTTGCCCGAGAGCGAGTTTGAATTCTTCCACGTCTTCCAATGGAGACATGAGCTGCGCACAAGGGGCATTCCATTGGCGTCCATAGATGGCTGGGATGAGTCGCGAGGCACTCCAGAGCCACGTTCTTGTTGGAGGCAAACTCGGATGCCGATGTTCCCAGAACCAGCAGCGACCCAATGACGGCCACTGTTGCATCGCAGACTAACAAATCGTCAAATGTGCCACGCACTGCGGAGCCGGCGTTGATGACGTCGTTGACTATGGCGATCCGTTTCTGTCCGAGGAATTTTCTAAGAGGTTGCGGAATACGATAGCCGGCCGGGAAGAGGCCGTCCTGCGTTGGACGGAAGAATCGTTCGGAATATACGAATTCGACGCCAAGTTCCAGCGCAACGAAGAGCGCGACAAACGAACCTTCGACCAAGGGACCGCAGACGATTTCGATATCGTATCCGCGCAGTCGAGATGCAAGCGCGGCGGCAAGAGGTTGGACAAGTTGAGGCCGGAAGAACAGTGACTCAAGATCAAGCCAGAGATCGCCATGATGGCCCGACTCGAAAAGAAAATGTCCCTGCCGCGCCGATAACAGCTCGAGGATCTGCTCCTTCATCTTGTCTCCGGTTTTTCAATGCTTCTTTCTACTGATATCGCAAAGCATATCGGAGTGAATGTTCAGCCCAATATTTGTCATGTTATAGAAATGCTCGCTGGCGACGAGCCATACGATGTCGCAGATAGCGCGCTCGGAATAGTGCCTGGCCATGCGGGCAAAGGTGTCTGGGTTAACCTGCTTGTCTCGCGTCAACTCCGTCACATAATCCAGGGCCGCACGTTCCGCTTCGCTGAAGAGCGGACTGTTTTGTAGTCGGCAAGCGCGTCAAACTTGGCTTCGTTCATCGATGCCTTGATTGCAAATGCCCGGCCGATGTCCATACAAAATTCGCACACGTTGATGCGCGCCACTTGTTCTCGAACCAGCATCGCCGTTTCCGGAGGAAGTTCCAGCTTTTTGTCGAGCTTCGCGATTTTTGATACGAACATGCCGAATGCCGCAGGCATACGCGCGTACACCACTTTGACCGGCGTCAACACCTTGCCAAATTGGCGACGCGTCATGGCATACGCCATCTTTATCATCATCCCTTGCGGCCTTTCAATTGGAGAAAGAAAAGTCCCCATCTGCGCTACCTCTCATTCAATTCCGATGATCAAGTGGTGAGAAAGTCGCAACCGAAATGCGACAGAATGTTCTCAGGAGGAAACAGGATTCATTCAAACGGTCACACGCAGTTTCCCACGATCCGTTTGTTCTGTGCGACGCGTTCCGGGAGGCTCGCCCGGTCGATCGAGATCAGATCGAAACCGGATTCGCGATAGACCACTTCGTGAATGCGCTCAAAATCACCGGACAGAATGAATCTCTTCACGGGCACTTTCCCTCCTATCCATTGTTGTGGCGATTCCCGCGAATCGCTAGCGGGGACGATTCAACGCGGCTACTTCGGACGCACAGCAGCGCGAGCATTGGCGATGAATGCCCGCACGCTCGCTGCGTCTTTCCGGCCCGGCGAGGCTTCCACACCGCTTACGACGTCAACGCCCCATGGTTTCAGCGTCGCAATGGCCTCGGCGACATTGGCTGGAGTGAGTCCGCCCGCAACCACAAAACGCGCGCCATTTTGACCGGCATTTTGGAATACCGTGTCGCGCGCCGTTTGCCAATCGAATGCAATGCCGGTGCCGCCCACCGCAGTTGCTGTCCGTGAATCCACCAGGATCGCGTCGACATTTGGGTTCTGCGCGACGGCGATTACTTGCTCGTGGGCTTCGGGACTGAAATGGATCACGCGCAGAATGCGCAAATCGGGCCCGAGATGGTTGCGCAACTGAGCGGGCATGTCGGGCCCTGCGTCTGAATGCAATTGCACGCCGGTGAGTCCGGAGATGCGCACAGTCTCTTCAATCTCGTCGAGTTTCGCATCAACAAAGACCCCGATCTTCTCCACGGCTGGAGAAAGGCGGGGCACAATGGCGGCAACCTGCGCTGCAGTCACACGCCTGGGGCTCGGCGCAAACACGAAGCCAACTGCGTCGGCTCCGGCGTCTGCAGCGAGCAATGCGTCTTCAACTGAAGTGTTGGCGCAGATTTTGATCCAGAGGTTCACGGCATCGCCAATGCTCCCGCCAACAGCGCCGCAAGCGCCGCGCCGGGATCGGGTTGACGCATCAGGCTTTCGCCGATGAGGAAGGCGTCGAAGCCGGCCGCGCGCAGCTTCGACAGGTCGTCAGCGTTCGAGATTCCACTTTCGGTTACGCGCACGGCTGTCGCCGGAATGCGCTCGATGAGGGCGAGAGATGTATCGAGGCGCACTTCGAATGTTTTCAAATCGCGGTTGTTCACGCCAATTGCGTCCGCGCCTTTCTCACCGAGGGCGCCAAGTACGCGATCGAGCTCGGCGAACGTGTGCACCTCGACGAAGACGTCCAGGGCAAGGTCGCGGGCTTTGCGCGCGAAGCGTTTCATCTCGTCGTCTGCGAGCGCAGCGGCGATGAGCAGAATTGCGTCGGCGTTGTGAGCGCGCGCTTCGAGAATCTGATACTCGTCCACGATGAAATCCTTGCGCAGGCAAGGCAAAGCAATCGCCGATGACGCAACTTCAAGATTGCCCAAACTTCCCTGGAAATAGGTTTCGTCGGTGAGCACGGAGAGAGCTGTGGCGCCGCCTGCCTGGTAGGAGCGAGCAAGCCATGCGACATCGAGATCCGCGCGGATCTCGCCTTTGGAGGGAGAGGCCTTCTTGATTTCGGCGATGATTGCCGGTCCGGAAGCAGCCCGGCGGCGCAAGGCCGCGGCCCATCCGCGAGGCGGATGCAACGCAGCTTGCCGCTCAAGTTCGGCAATGGGCACACGCGCCTTGGCCGTCGCAACGGAGGCGCGTGTGGATTGAAGGATTGAGTCCAGGTGCGTCGACATACGCTGGGATGAGTATACGAGGACTGGAGCCGGTCGCCGATACGCCTTGGGCGGGAACGCCTGGTGGGCCCGGAGGGATTCGAACTTGAGCCGCAATGCGGGCGTCCGAGCGCGCAGGCGAAATCCTGACCCTGAACACCGTGAAGGGAAGGACCCTCGTCTGACCGTGGTGGGCCCGGAGGGATTCGAACCCCCAACCAAGGGATTATGAGTCCCCTGCTCTAACCGTTGAGCTACAGGCCCGTGAAATTTGTAAGTATCTAACTCTTCGAGATCTCGATTACAGAGACGTGTCGCGCCCGCCCAGTGAAACACCCGGTAGCCGATGATTGACCCGTCGTTCCCTTCTTTGCCCACGACGGGACGGTGAACTCCACGGCGCCCCCTTGGTGATGTGCTGCAAGATGAGCATAGCGCCCCCGTGATTTTCGATGGGCTTGCAACTCATCAGCACCTGCATAGCTTTCAAGTTTACACCGCGCCTAACGAGCCGACTGGCAAAGGTGCGGCGCGCGGTGTGCCAGGTTACACCTCCGATTCCGGTCCGTTCACGACAGTGCCAGCGCTTGGTGGAAGATTGCGCCGGCGGAGCGCACCATTCCCCGAATGGACCTACGGGTCTTCGCTCACACAAAGATTGTTAGAAGGCAGCGACCCGGTTGGCATTGAAAAAGGGGCGGCAGGATCAGGGAGGTGAACCTGCCGTTCAAAAGTCGATCAAGCTGACTTGACCCTTTGGATCCACGGTGGGTCTGAACTGGAACTTTAATTTTGGAATCGGACCATCGATCAACAAGCCAAGAGAATCGGTTGAGTTTTGGACTGCGGGCGCTCCGGCATCTCACTTTCCCATGGAGATAGATTCATGCAGGAGCCAGTCCCGTTCCATATCCATTCGGAACAAGATCTCGTGGCCACTTTTTGTTTTGAAGTAACTCGACCTTGGTGAGGAGGGCGGTAATCACGCGACGCTGCGCAATTCTTTAAGGTCGCGGACGCGCAACTCCTCAAGGCAGGGCGTGCAACATTGCCCGCGCGGGCGTCGCCGTGAACCGAAACCAGGTGGAATAGAAGGGAGAGCTGCGACCAGCTTCGAAGGTATATCTAGGCAAAAAGCATTGATCGGAGAGCCTTCACGGCGTTTGGAATCTGATCGCTTGGGGTGCTCCCAAAACCGAGAACAAAGCCGTGCCGTGGTTTGTCTGTTAGATAGCAGGGAGAAAGTGGCCAAAGCCAAAGTCTCGCTTGAGCTGCTCTGGCAGCGATCTCTGTATCCTGGAAGCCGTCCGGCAGAGTAACAGTTACATGCATACCGGCTTCGGCTCCCTGTACATCAAGCATGTCTCCGAATTCTTTGCGCAGACTCTTCACCAGTACATCGCGCCTTTCCCCGTAAAGTTTTCGCAACTTGCGAATATGACGGCCAAAATGCCCTTCGCTCATGAAGTCCGCGAGAACTTCCTGAAAAAGATACGGAGGAAAAATGTCCATTGCCAGCCGGACTGCCGAAAATCGCTCGACCAGATCCGACGGGATCACGAGATAGCCGATACGGAGGGAAGGAAACATTACCTTGCTGAAAGTTCCAATGTAGATCACGCGAGAGTTCACATCGAGCCCCTGCAGGGATGCGATGGGAGCGCTTTCGTAGCGATACTCGCTATCGTAATCATCCTCCACAACCCAGCCACCTGTGCTCTGAGCCCAGTTCAGCAGACGCAGTCTTCGGGTCGCACTCATCGTCGATCCAAGCGGGTATTGGTGGGACGGAGTTACGAATGCTGCTTTTGCTTTCTTCTCAGTCTTGATTGCGAAAGCAATATCCATCCCTTCGCTGTCCACGGGGACTGGAATTAGACGGCAACCGGCAGCTGCCAGGACAGTCCGCATAAGCCCATATCCAGGTTCCTCGACAAATACGGGGCTGTTTGCATCGAGTAAAACCCGCGCCGTGATGTCGAGAGCCTGTTGTGAGCCCGACACGATCATGATTTGACTGGGATCGCATCGAACCGCACGGGCCGTCCGCAGGTACAAGCAGATCTCTTCACGAAATCGTTCGGAACCCAGAGGGCAGATGTGGTGCAAGGCGCTCACACGCGGATTGCGACTGTGCTTCGTGACGAGGTTCGACCAGACAGAGAAGGGGAATTGGTCGAATGCGGGTTGATGTACCCCGAAAGCACCCCAGCCTCGCGTCAACACGGCGCGATCGAAGGAGGGATAAGTCAACGAACGGCGCGACACAGCGCGCGGGCCAGCCGGCGGTTTCATCGCCTGATGAAGAGTTTGTTTCACGGAGATGAGCTGCTCGGGGAGAGAAGCCGCCACGTATGTGCCCGAGCCAACCCGGGTCTCGAAGTAGCCCTCTGCAACAAGGCGCGCGTAGGCGTGAAGTACGGGGAAGCGTGAGATTTGGATATCTGCGGCAAAATCGCGACTTGAGGGCACTTGCTGTCCCGGCCGCAGATCGCCGCGAAGAATGGCGGCGCGATAACCGTTGTAAACCTGCTGATGCAACGACACAGGGGCGCTTCTATCGATGGCGATAGTGGGCTGAATGCGGGCCGAGGAATTTCTTCCGGGCTTGATGCGATTCTGAGCGGCAGGCATCGCATCGGCCAAACTGGCGGTTACCTGTGGCACGTCCGTCTCCTGTGACCGAGGAATCGCTTCATCCTTTCCAGTTGCTGGGGAAGCGGATGAGGGAACTAAATCCTTGACAGGAGTTTGACTGGCGGCTCGCGCGATTGTAACCGCGAAAAAAAAGCGCATGAACGCAAATAAAGAGTTGCCCGGAGAGAATCTCCTCGCCCTCAAGCGCAAGACAATTACCGGTTATGCCAAAACCCTTGCGACTGGTTATTGCATGTGGCGCCATCAGGTTCGATAACAGTGGACTGGTAGGAAATGGCGAGCCGCATCGCTCCCGGACAGTGGATCACTAGCAGGCCGGCTAGACATTCGGTCGATCGCGAACATCAAGTTCCACCACAAGAAAAGCCGAACAAGACACTAAACCGTTCGATCGCACAGGTCAGAGTCACACATTTTGAAAAGGATGGCCAAAATGAACAACAGACACAGGTGGTGCAGGTTTTTCCTGTTGACCATATTGTCAGTGATCGCCAGTGTGGCGTCACTCGCGCAGCAGAACTCTGAGATTGTCGGTACAGTTACAGACCAGACTGGGGCAGTGGTGCCAGGCGCAAACCTGACACTGAAGCAAAAGGAAACCGGTTTTGCCTACAACGCCACAAGCAATGCAACGGGCGGATTCGTATTCGCCGGACTGAACGTCGGCACGTACGACTTGAAGGTTGCAGCGAAAGGGTTTGAAGCCTACCAGGCAACCGGCCTGACCCTGAACGTATCGCAGACACTTGCAACCGATGTGAAGCTGACGGTCGGCGCCGAGACGGTAGAAGTCTCGGTTACGGCAGATGCTCTGCAAGTGCAGACAGAGTCAAATGAAGTGAGCACGCTCATCAGCGGCGAACAGGTTACCTCGATCGCCACTGAAAACCGTAACTTCACATCGCTGGCGGCTCTCGGGCTGGGCGTCAGCTCCAACCTGCCCGACAACAATGCCCCAACGGCTTCGGCTACCAGCTCAAATCTCAGCGTCAACGGCCTGCGCCAGAGCCATAACATCTGGCTGCTGGATGGCGCGGAAGCCGATGACCGCGGCGGCGCCGGCGGTATGAGCGTCATGCCATCGATGGACTCCATTGCGGAGTTCCAGGTGCTGGCCAGCAACTATCCTCCGGATTACGGTATTGCTTCCGGAGCCACGTTCAGTCTTGCTTTGAAGAGCGGCACGCAGCAATTCCACGGCGAGGGTTGGGAGTTCTTCCGCAACGACGACCTGGATGCGAACGACTACTTCAACAAGTATCAGAAGGCAAGTGCCGCCGACTTCACCCCGGTTCCGAAGTTGAGACAGAATATCTTCGGCGCCAACATCGGCGGACCATTGTTTATTCCGCACGTGTTCAACACCTCGCGGCAGAAGACCTTCTTCTTCTTCAACCAGGAGTGGCGTCGCATTATTCAGTCGAGCGCTCCGAATACCAATCCCACGATGCCCAATGCAGACCGTCCCACAGCGGGTGCAAATCTGCAATACGTGGCGCCTGCCTATGCACCGAACCAGGTTGTCTATATTCCAACAGCCGCGCAGGTACCCGATCCTGCCTTTGCGGCCAAACTTCAGGCCGCGGGCCTCGGAGGAATGCGTGGTCAGCCCTTCCCGGGCCAGGTTATTCCCGCATCGCTTTTCGATCCGGATGCGGTGTTGTACTTCCAGTCGAGCATCCTTCCGCACGCGAATACTCAGGGAGATAAGGCAACAACCTCCGAAGCCACTCCAACGACGGCATGGGAATCGGTTGTTCGTATTGACCATTCGATCAACGACAAGTGGAAGATCCTTGGTCATTACCTGCATGATAACCAGGCGACAGGTACAGCCGACGCCGATCTGGGCTGGAACTGGGAGACGTATAACACCATCTCCAGCGTCGAAAGCAACCCGGCGAACAGCGCCGCGATCAAGCTGACCGGTGAGATTTCTTCAGACGTGCTGCTTGAAGCGTCGATGAACTATGACGGCAACATCATCAACATCACCAACTCGCCCAACACACTTCACCCGACCAGCTGGGCTTCGAATACCTTCTTCACGAACTCCGGTTCGAACCAATACAGCGGCGCACAGTGGAGCGGCAATGGCATTGGCGCGTCGATGCAAACCGGTTATGGAGCATGGCACAACGCCGCGGAAGACTATGAGCCCAGAGTCGACCTTTCGGTTACGCGCGGCAAGCACGCAATGAAATTCGGCTTCAGCTACAACCGCTACACCAAGAACCAGCAGTTGCAGGCCAATGCTGCGGGCGTTTACCAGTTCGGGCAGAACCAGACGGGCACCGGAGCAGGCGGAAATGCCGGCGATCCGTTCATGAGCATGCTTCTAGGCCTTTCCACCAATTTCTCTCAGCCGCAGTCCATGTCGACCCGTCACTATGTCAACAACACTCCGTCGGCGTATGTCTACGACAACTGGAAGACAACCCCTCGGTTGAGCCTGCAACTCGGGTTGCGTTACGATGCGCTGCCGCACGCATGGGAGCGCAACAACGATCTCGAGAACTTTGAACCCTCGGCCTACATCAACAGCCCCGTCCTCTGGTCTACGACCAATCCGGGCGCTATCGACCCGACCAGCCCGGGAGTTCAGACGCCTGCTGGGTTTGGCGGAGCTTCCTACTACCTCAATGGCATGGTCCGGCCCGGTTACAACGGTGTGGCTCATGGTGTAGTCACAAACGACTACGACACGATTCAACCGCGCGTCGGCTTTTCGTACGACTTGACTGGAGCCGGTAAGACCATTCTTCGCGGCGGCTTCGGAACCTTCTACGAACGCATGCAGGGCAACGACATCTATAACCTCGCGAATAACAACTTGCCCTATGAGTACTCGCCGAGTGCGAACAACGTTTACTTCACCAATCCAGACTGCTCATGGGAATCGTCGGCATCCACGGCCAATCCTGCGAACTGCGCCAGTCCGACAGCGTTGCCAATCTATCCGGCCAACCTGGTCACACTGGCGACAAACTACAAGGCTCCCGGCGCGGCCATGTACAGTCTGGGCGTACAGCATGAATTGAAGCCCTCCATGATTCTCGTTGTTCAGTATGTGGGCAATCTTGGGTGGCATCAGAATGTTGAGGTTCCGATCAACAATTTCCCGCTTACGACGCCGAACAACCTCCGATCGGAGTACGCTTCCGGCACCCTGCCGGCCGCGGCGTATCCGGCCGGAGCGAATCAGCTGAACGCCTATCCGGGATACGGCAATATTGTCCAGGAAGAGGACACAACCAACAACACCTACAACGGTCTGCAGGCCAGCATCCGCCTCCAGAACAAGTGGGGCCTGAGCGGCGAGCTGGACTACACGTATTCGCATACCATCGACATCACCGACGCGGATTTGAATAGTGGTGGTCCTTCTTCCACGAGCCAGACCAACTCGGCGGTCCAGAACCCTTGGAACCTGAAGTATGACAAGGGGAACGGTGGCTATGACCGGCGTCAGATCTTCCAGGGCAACTACATCTACGCCTTACCCATCTTCAACAAGACCGGCGGACTGGCTCACTCCCTGCTGGGCGGATGGCAGATTGCGGGCACCTTTGTGGACGAGACGGGCGAGCCTGCGCCGGCTCAATTTGGCGGCGTGAACGATACAGTCGGGTTGGGCTCGGGCGGCGCGGGCTATGGCAATTTCGCCGATGTAATCAACCCAATCCATTACCACCACAAGGTCAATCGCTGGTTCGATACCTACGCCAACGGCGGCGTCGGATCAATTGCACAAGATCCACTGGCGCCACCCACCCCCGGTTATGCCGGTGGTCCTAACCTCGGTTTCGGCGATGGGAGAAAAGACACCTTCGTAGGCCCGGGCCGTGTCGATTTCACAACGTCTCTTTACAAGAACTTTGCGATGACTGAACGGGCTCACTTCGAGTTCCGCGCGGAGTCGTACAACACCTTCAACCACACGGAGTTTCAAGACATCAATACGGCGTGGACTAACTCGACTGGCGGGCAGTATGGCACGGCGGTCAACGATTGGGGCCCGCGCGTATTGCAGCTCGGCGCCAAGGTCGTGTTCTGAGTTGACCTATATCCAGGGTATCGGGGGCCGGCATCGCCGGCCCCCGGTCTTTTGTCTTCAGCCCGAACCGTGAGCGGCTGATCGCATGTGTGCCTGACCACACCATTCTTCCGGATAAGTAATTCGGCAAATCCAGGCCCATCACCGGAGCTGTGGCAAAGTGGAAACTCAGAGGCGCCTTCCAATGAGCTGAGCCCACGTTCTTTCCATGGCTGCGGGAAGACCATTCGTACAAACTCGTCCGGCGCTCCTTGCCAGGCTGCGGTGGGGTTGCTCAGGTTCGCTGGGAAGCGAATACGACCGGCTTTGCCGCCCCGGAATGTTGAACGGAAGGTGACTGATCCCGCGCACTCGACCGTTTTCTAAATGCGAGAACGAGGCACGATAATGCGCCTCCCAGACTCAACCCTCCGCCGAGATACTCCGGCGTGGTCACCGGGATCGAGATGCGAATGCGCTGATTGCCCGGCGGAACCTGCACCTCCAGCAGCCCCTCCGGCATGGCTGGTCTCACAGCCAATGTGCCGCCGGTGTTTACCGAAGCTGCGACCCAGAGCGGATAGTAGAACTGGTTCACCATCACCCAGCCGCCCGTCGGGCTTGAGACCTGAAAGTCAATGTGCCTCGGCTCCCACTTGACGAGCGTTGCCTGCCCCGCTCCTTGACGCAGCCTTACTTTCGGTCCAGCGCTCGCGATCCGCGCCGCCCGCTGGCTCGCCCCCGGAACATACCACGCAGGGAACCATCCGTCTTGCTCGCTCACTGTCTGAGTTGCATCAGCAGCTGCAGTGCGCGCCGCGGTATGGTAGCGCTGCCACGCACTTGCATAGAACCAAACTCCCTGGCTCAGCGCGGCGACAAGCACCACGGCCAGAAACGCTCGATCTCGCCACCGGCTCCATCGTGCTTGTGAAAACAGGATTGCCAGGACCGCCGTGACGCCCACGCACAATGGACCACTCAATCGCCAGGTGAACTCCAACATGCTGTGAAGCGACGGCACATGTTCCCAGATGCGCACCGAGTATTTGGACAACATAAAGACGAGCAGAAGGCAGACTCCTACCCACCATGCCGCCAACCGGCGCTCACTTCGCGGCGATACGACGAACGCACCCACACCGGCTAGAATCACTAGCGCAGCCTGGCAAGCCACGGTCCACGAGATCCATTGCAGATAATTTTCTTGCGCATAATGGGTAAACAGTTTCCTGCCGAGCCACGCAAGCTGGATGCTCAACCTATACCCGGGCAACTCCATAAGCCGGGCCACAGGCATGTATTTCGAGTTCGAGATCGCCGGCAATAGATAGAAACCCGAAAGGCATATGCCGAGCGCGCCTGCAAAAAACAACTGCATCAACCGCCTCACGCGTTCACTCGGCTGCGCGATCACCAGCGCCATGCCCAACGGGATCCAGCTGAATGCGACCGCGCTGCTCGGATGAGCCAGAATGAAGGCCGCCTCGGTCACCGCCCACCCCACCATCGCCAGCCTGCTTCCTCTCACAATTCGGTTCGTGAAGTAAAGCAACAGTGGCATAAACACAAATGCCCAGCACTCCGGGATGGCGGATCTGCGATACACATCGACGTACAGGTGGTAAGGCATCAGCATGAAGAGCACGGCGCAGAGGGTCGCGACTCGCTTGCTCGCCGCCGTTCCCCGCAGCCATAGATACGCTGCAAACCCCGATCCGATCAACGGCAGCCACGCCGCGATATTGAAAGCATTTAGATGGAAGAATCGTCCCACTGGATCGAGAAGCGCAAACACGAACGCCGGCAGCGACGGATAGATGAAGAAGGTCGGGCTACCCAAGCCGGTATTCATGTTCATCAGCCAGCGTGGATACAGTTCGCCCTTCCAGAACTGCTCGGCGAAGTGGCTTGTATAGTTCATGTGTTCGACGCCGTCATGAGCATTCGGCAACGGCCCGAACAGCAACAGCGGTAAGCCAAGCAACAGGGCGCTGACTGCAATGGCGCACCATGGCCAAACGCTGCCATTCCAAAATTTATTCCTGAGCCTATCTTCGCTAGCGTTTATGTAATTCTTTGTCTGAGCATTCCTTGAACTTAAAACGGGAGAACTGGTCATAATCGGCTTTCCTTGGCGCCTTCGCGGCACACTGAACATCTGCGACCGCCGTAAGACAAGCCAAAATTCGTGTGTTGTTCATGCGTCCGAGGCCGATGTTGAGCGATGGCCTCGCATGCATACTTGAATGCATTTTTCGGGCTCCGGGTTCGCCACGGTTGTCAGAACATTCCCATTCGGGTGGGGCACGACGGCAAGCCTTCGTTCCGCTTCGGCCCCTGATCCATCTTCCGAAACCGGCATGAAAATCGGATAAATCGGTGCACATGTTCACAGGGATGGCGTGGCACTCCGGTTGAGCGAGCTTGGTGCCTTCCGAGAAGGAAGCATTGGCTCCACTGACGGTCATCCTTAGTTTTTGTACGGGCGCACCCTTGAGCGGACATATTTCCAATGCGCTTGCCGGCATTGTGCGAACAAACGGCCGCATCACTGTCTTCTGGGGCGTGAGGAATAACACTACGGTCAGAGGTCCCGCTTGGATCGTGACATCGATCACAGTTTGTAAGTCACTTGCCAAGTTGGGGATCTTTGGGACGGTGTCCCGAGTCTGTCAGGTTTGGGTTTCTGGTTGGCGTTCCCTTGACCTAACACGCTATTCTCCGCGCAGACCGGCCCAAAACGTCTTCCTTTACGAACGGCTGAAGGTGTTTGCTTCTCCAACAAAGTTGCTCCGCACTGCGCCTGGATACATTACCGAAGGTGGAAATGCGCGGGAGAAAAGGTGCAGTTTTCCTTCAAAATAGTGAGAGGGAACAGCAGTCAATCGTCGGTTCTCGGGGTACAGAGATTTCCGTCCCTCATTCGTGATAGAGTGGGCGGCAATTCAGTCCTCATCCGCAGATGGTCGACCAATAGATTCAGAAGTCATCAGTTCATCCGGGGCGCACCCTCCGAGAACGGTGCCGGGATAAAAATATGCGGCTCCTCCGTAGTTTCTTCCTTGGTTTATCGGCAGTAACGCTCCTCCATGGAACCCAGGCCTTTCCTCAGAGCGCAGCACCCGCGGCGACCTCGCCATCCAGGATTCTTGAGAGGGTCGACGAGAATCAACTTGTCACTCTCACGGGCAACACTCATCCGGCAGCGAATGCGAAAAACGATCTCGGGCCCGTGCGCCCGAGCCTTCCCATGACCGGTCTGGTTCTTGTGTTGAGCCGCAGTGCTGAGCAGCAGGCAGCCTTCGATCAGTTCGTCGAGAGCCAGTACGACGCATCTTCTCCAAACTTTCATCATTGGCTTCAGCCGGCGGAGGTAGGCGAGCAGTTCGGGCCGTCTTCGACCGACATCGCCACCATTTCTAACTGGCTGACGAGTCATGGGCTTTCCGTGTCGGCGGTTTCGAAGGACCGGATGTCGATCCGGTTTGGAGGAACGGCTTCGCAGGTGCAAAGCGCGTTTCATACGGAAATTCACAATCTGTCGATCGGCGGCGAGAAACATATCGCCAACATGAGCGATCCTCAGATTCCAGCGGCGCTGGCGCCGGTGGTTGCGGGCGTGAAGGGGCTGCACAACTTCTTCCCCCATCCGTTGCACCGCATGGGCAGCAAAGTCCAGTTCAGCACCGACACTCACGGCTGGGTCAAGGTGCAGAACTCGCCGGGCGCGAGTCAGACTCTCGGAGCACTCCCGCCGCATTCCTCCCGCACCTCGGTCGAACCTTCTGCGCCCAAGCCCAACTTCTACTTCCCCATCAGCAACAGCGGCGGTGCTGTGGAAGAAGACGTGGCGCCTTACGATTTCGCTGCCATCTACAATCTACCTGCGACGTGGCCGAACACCGCTAACGGCAGCGGCCAGACCATCGCGATCATCGGTACCAGCGATATCAATCTCACCGACGTCTCCAGCTTTAAGAGTGCTTTCGGCCTGCCCGCCGGCGCAGCCCCTGCCATCGCGCACGGCCCTGACGGCGACCCCGGCATCTGCACCGGCGGCACCAATGCCTGCAATAGTGGCGACCTCGATGAAAACTCGCTGGATGTCGAGTGGTCCGGCGCCGTTGCCCCTGGCGCCCAAATCGTTCTCGTCACCGATGCCTACAACAGCCAGACCACTCCCACCAACGACCCGGTCCTCGATGGCGCCCAATGGGTGGTGGACAACGCCTACGTTCAGGGCTCCGCTGTGAACGGCGCCCGGATCATGAGCGTGAGCTACGGCCAATGCGAGCTCTTCCTCGGCACTGCATCCAACGTTGCTTACAACAATTTGTGGCAAACGGCTGCCAGCGCCGGCATCGCGGTCTTCACGGCCACCGGCGACTCCGGCTCGCCGGCCTGCGATCGGGGAGGCGACGCCGTCGGGAACCCCTACGAAGCACAATACGGCCTGGGCGTGAGCGGCTTGGCGTCCACACCCTACAACACAGCCGTCGGCGGCACCGATTTTAACTGGTGCAAACCCTCCTACGACGCCAAGGGAAACTTTCAGGGCTGCACTAGCTCCAACGCAACTACTTATTGGAACATCTCAGGCAACAGCACGCAGCAGGCCTCGGCGAAGGGTTACGTGCCGGAAACTCCATGGAACGACACCTGTCTCAACCCTATCTGGACGGCATATTTTCAAAGTATCGCGCCTCTGTTTAGCTACACCGCGCCTGCCAACGCCGAAGCCGCCTGCAACTTCATCTATGCAGACTGGTCGGCGGTAAACCAGGACAACATAAAGAACGGAGGCGGCCAATTCGTCATGGCTCCCTGGGTTGACACGGTCGGCGGTTCCGGCGGCGCCAGCGGTTGCGTGGTTAATAACGCCGACTCTGCCACCTCGCCTTCCTGCGGCACCGGCAACACCAGCACCGGCTCAACTTACGGCAACCTCACCCTGTACAACAATGGCTGGCCCAAGCCAGGCTGGCAGACCAATGCGGCCATTCCGGGTCTTCCCAGCGATGGCGTGCGCGACCTGCCGGACGTCAGCTTTTTCGCCGGCGACGGATCACTCGACAGCGCCACGCTCATCTGCGTCTCCAATGACGGCGCAGCCTGTACCAACATCGGCGCAACTGGCAGCGGCGCGACGGGCGGAGCCGAAGAAGTCGGCGGAACCTCGGTCGCCACGCCGGAGATGGCCGGTGTGATGGCGCTCATCAACCAGAAAGCCGGCGCTTCACAGGGCAACCCCAATGCGGAGCTATACGCGCTTGCCGCTAAGCAGACCTACTCGAGCTGCTCGGCAGAATCGGTAACCGCCTCCAGCAGTTGCTTCTTCAATGACGTCGATCAGGGCACCATTGCCATGCCTTGCGATTATCAGGGCAAGGCGACGGAGGGCGGCGCTGCCTACAATGGCAGCTCCTGGGTGTTTCCGGCATCGTCGGCCGGCTTGGCTTCGCCCAACTGCAACATTGCCAACTCCGGCGACGTGGTTGGCACTCTCTCCGGCTACGGCGCGGCTGCCGGTTATGACCAGGCCGCCGGCCTTGGCTCGTTGAACGTGGCCAATGTCGTGAACGGATGGACGTCAGCCACCGGCACGGGGGCAGTTACGGTGACTGTTACACCGGCGCAAACTTCGATATCCGTGAACCAGTCCCTGAGCGTAACGGTCAACGTGACTGCCACGACCGGCACGCCGACCGGCACCCTAACATTGTTCGGTCCGGGATACGCCGGGCAGGCGCAGACCCTCTCGATGGGCCCATACACCTTGACCATTCCCCCTTATGGATTGAGCGGCGGGACAGATGCGCTCACCGCAAGCTACAGCGGGGACACGAACTTCGCAGAGGCTGGCGCAACGGCCACCGTTACCGTGAGCAAGCTTATGCCGACCGGCATCACGGTTACTCCGAGCGCCACGAGCATCGTGGCGAATGTCGTGCTCACGGTGACCGGGTCAGTTACGGGCGCGGGCCCCTCGCCGAGCGGCGCCGTGACGCTGTCTGGTGGTGGCTACACTTCTAGCGGCACCCTCTCTGGGGGCAATTACTCCATCACCATCCCGGCGAATAGCCTCAGCGTGGGATCCGATCCGGTCACGGTCACCTATGGCGGCGATGGGAACTATCTCACGGTTAGTAACTCGGCGACGGTTACAGTGACTGCGGCTCCGCCCGCCACGTATTCGCTGAGCTCGGGCGCTACAACGGCAGTCGCCCCTGGCGGTACGGCAAGTTCGATCATCGCAGTCAACTCGACCACCGGCTACACAGGAACTGTGACGATGACCTGCACACTCAACTCCGGCGGACCGGCGAATCAGAGCGGGGACGCTCCGGCTTGCTCGATTCCGAGCACCGCAGTTCCGGCGGGCGGAAAGGCGACTGCCACTGTTACTACGACTGCGGCCACCACCGGTGCCCTGGTCCGTCCCGATTTCCGCAGGAATGGGTTGAGCTTGGCCGGTCTCGGGGTCGCGGGGCTCGCATTACTGTTCCTTCTCAGACTACCGGCGTCGCGGCGCAGCTGGCAGTCATTGCTTGGCGTACTCACACTCCTCTTGGCTCTTGGAAGCCTGGCAGCCTGTGGTGGTGGTGGTGGAAGCGGTGGTGGAGGAGGTGGCGGCACGAGCAATCCAGGCACGACCGCCGGGACCTACACCTTTACGGTGACGGGAACAGGCAATCCCGCCGTGACGCCTGCACCCAGTGCGACTTTTACGGTTACCGTCAACTAATCGAACTCCAACGGAGGCTACAGCGGCCTTCCCTTCGGGGAGGGCCGCTTTGTCCGTAGACGGCAGTATCGTCCAGAATGCTATAGTCTGCGGTCTATGCGGATGGTGCCATGGCCGAGGTCGTGAAGACCAACAACCAGCTTCGCTCCGCGCTTGACCCGGAGTCGGCGCGCCTGAAAGCGAATCGCACGGCCCTGCATGCGCTGCTGGCGGCGCTGCGCGCGGAGGAGAGACTCGATTCGGCTGGGCGGCGGAGCCAAGGCCGCGGAGGCGCAGCACGCCAAGGGCCGCTTACCGTCCGCGAACGGCTGAAGCTGCTGCTCGACGAGGGCACGGAGTTTCTTGAGCTTGGCCTTTGGGCGGCGCACGGAATGTATGCCGAATACGGCGGCGCGCCCGGCGCGGGCGTGGTGACCGGGATTGGGCGGGTGTGCGGCCGCCTGTGCATGATCATCGCCAACGACGCGACGGTGAAGGCGGGCGCGTTTTTCCCCATGACCGCGAAGAAGGTGCTGCGCGCGCAGACCATCGCGCTGGAAAACCGCATTCCAACGCTCTACCTGGTCGATTCCGCCGGCGTCTTTCTTCCGCTGCAGGAGGATGTCTTTCCGGATACCGACGATTTCGGCCGGGTCTTTCGCAACAACGCCGTCATGAGTTCGCTCGGCATTCCGCAGATCACGGCCATCATGGGCATGTGCGTGGCAGGCGGCGCGTATCTGCCGGTCATGACGGATACCGTGCTGATGACGGAAGGTTCGGGCCTGTTTCTTGCCGGGCCGTCGCTGGTGCAGGCAGCCATCGGGCAGAAGACCGATGCCGAAGAGCTGGGCGGCGCGGCCATGCACGCGGAGATCTCCGGCACCGTCGACTTCAAGGAGCCGAACGATCATCTCTGCATCGCGCGCCTGCGATCGCTGGTCGAGCAAGATGGGCGAGCGGCGGACGGTGGCCCAGTCTGCGGAGGTTTTCATCCCGCATCGCCTATGATGCCGCGACGGATGCGCCGAAATTCGCTGCGGAAGATCTGTACGGGCTGCTGAATCCCGCGCCCGGGCGCGAGCAATGTCTACGACATGCGCGAGGTGATCGCGCGCATCGTCGACCGCAGCGAGTTCGACGAGTACAAGGCGGACTTTGGCCGGACGGTTCTTTGCGGCTACGCGCGCATCGGCGGCCACGCTGTGGGCATTGTCGCCAATCAGAAGACCAATCAGAACCAGACGGTGGCCATGGGACCCGCGGCCGGCGCGAGAACGCATCGAAGTGGGCGGCGTCATCTACACCGAGAGCGCGCAGAAGGCGGCGCGCTTCATCATGGATTGCAATCAGAGCCTTGTCCCGCTGGTATTTCTGCACGACGTGAATGGATTCATGGTGGGCAAGGATGCGGAGTGGTCGGGCATTATTCGCGCGGGCGCAAAGATGGTGTCGGCAGTGAGCACCAGCGTGGTGCCCAAGATTACGGTCATCGTGGGCGGCAGCTTTGGCGCCGGGCACTATGCCATGTGCGGCAAGGCCTACGATCCGCGCTTTCTTTTTGCGTGGCCCACGGCGCGCTATGCGGTCATGAGCGGAGCTTCCGCGGCGAATACCCTGGCCGAGGTGCGCGCCAAGCAGATGGAGCGAGGCGGGAAGGTATTGTCCGAAGCCGAGAGGAACGCTCTTCACGATGAGATTAAGGCCACCTACGACGCGCAGGCCGATCCGCGTTATGGCGCGGCGCGGCTTTGGATCGACGCCATCATCGATCCGGCGAAAACGAGAGATGTGCTGATCACGGCGCTCGAAGCTTGCGCTTTGAATCCCGATGTGCCGCGATTCAACCCCGGAGTTCTGCAGACATAATCGGATCGCGTGGAACGTATTGCTTTTCTTCGAGAGACGAGGACGCATCTCAAGATTGAGTCGACGGAACGAGATTTCAGAAGGAGCTTAGACATGAACGTCGCGCGTGGAACAGTCGAGAACCTGTATCCGTTCGTGTTGAACGGAGGAACAGGAGCATCTGCGGCGGGAGATTCGCGAGTTTGCCGCGCGCGAGATTGCGCCCAATGTCATGGCGTGGGATGAGGCCAGCGAGTTCCCTGCCGCGGCCGTCAAGAAGCTCGGCGCGATGGGCCTGCTGGGCGTGATCTTTCCGCCCGAGTATGGCGGCGCCGGTCTCGGCTATGTCGACTACGTGCTGGCCATCGAAGAGCTTTCCGCTGTGGACGGCTCGATTGGCATCACTGTGGCCGCGCACAATTCGCTGGGGACCAACCACATTTTTCTTGCCGGAAACGAAGCGCAGAAGAAGAAGTATGTGCCGCGCTGGCCAGCGGCGAATGGCTGGCCGCGTGGGCGCTGACCGAGCCCGGCTCGGGCTCCGATGCGAGCAGCGCGCGCACCACCGCCGTCAAGAAAGGCGACCGCTACGTGCTGAACGGGAACAAGACCTTCATCACCAACGGGCGCTACGCCGACGTATGCGGTGGTCATCGCCGTAACCGACAAGAGCAAAGGGACGCATGGGCTGTCGGCCTTTATCGTCGAGAAGGGGACGAAGGGATTCCGCCCGGGGAAGAAAGAAAACAAGCTGGGCCTGCGCGCCAGCGATACCAGCGAGCTGATCTTTGAGGACTGCGAAATCCCGGAGGAAAACCTGCTGGGCGCGGAAGGCGAAGGCTTCATCGACGCGATGCGCGTTCTGGACGGCGGCACGAATCTCCATCGCCGCGCTGGCGCTGGGAATCGGACGCGGCGCGCTGGATGCGGCGCTGAAATATGTGAAGGAGCGGCGGCAGTTCGGCAAGGCCATCGCTGAGTTCCAGGGCATTCAATGGAAGCTGGCCGACATGGCAACCGAGCTCGACGCGGCGCGCCTGCTGACGCAGCGAGCCGCGGTGCTGAAAGATGCCGGCCGAAAGGTGACCCGCGAATCGTCGATGGCCAAGCTCTTTGCCAGCGAAGTGGCCGTGCGCATCTGCGATGAGGCGGTGCAGCTGTTTGGCGGCTACGGCTTCATCAAGGATTATCCGGCGGAAAAGTATTATCGCGATGTGAAGCTCTGCACCATCGGCGAAGGCACCAGCGAGATTCAGCGCATGGTGATTGCGCGAGAGATCCTGAAGGTGCATCCTTCTCGCGGGTAACTTAGCCAAAGGACAAGAAAGCCCTATGGTACAAGCCCGCGAGCTGCCATCTTTCCTTCCACGTACCCCGCGAACAGCTCGCTGTAGTGTGTCGTGGGATGAAGCCCGTCGGCAAACATGTACGTCTGCGGCGCTTCGGCTACGGTATAGGTCGCCGGCGAGCAAAACAAGGCATCCGCAAATTCCGGGTCTGCGGGGAAGCCAAGGTCAACAGCTTCTGCGATCTCCGCCGCGCCGTTACACGCCGTTCCTGTATTCGACACCGTGAATCCCAGCGCCTGGTAGTTTGCGATCGCGGAGTCCATGAAAGAGAACGCGTCGATGTAGATAATGCGATTCCACGACCCATTCAACACCAGGGTTGCCACCAGAGTGTCGTTGAATGCCTGGATAATCGGCCGCAACACCTTTCCTTGATCCAGCGAAGCAAGCCCCTCCGGCGATCGAGAGAAGTCCGCCAGGTTCAGCACCACAACGTGCGTGGCCCCCGCATTGAGAATCGTCTTCACGAGCTTGCCGTAATCCACCGCGGCCTTTTGCACCGCGGCAATGTCTTGAAGAAGTTGAGCTGGTTTTGGCGCGCTGCCGGTCATTAAGGCGCTTTCCAGGTTAAACAGCAGATCGTTTGCGCCGCCGTTGATCAGCACGACTTGGTTCGACTGGAAGCGCCCGAAGGTCTGCAAGAACTCATCCACCTGCTGGGTGACCGGGATAGTGGTCGCTTCGGCAAAGTCGGCGTTCGGGGTGCCTGGCGGCGCATGTCCGATGCCGGGCTGCATCGACACTCTGGAACCGCCCTGCGCGTAGCCCAGGCCCCCCCTTGCCACAAGGGGAACGCCAAAGCCGCCCTCAAACGCGGGAGCAAGATCGTCCCCGTAATGTTTGGCAACCAGTTGTGTCCAAATGTCGCTGGGATTGGTCGTGAACAGTCCGCCACCGAAATATGTCTTCGCAAACGGCGAGTAGGTTCCCACGTCGCTCAGACTGTCACCAAACGACACGAAGCGGAGTTCGCTCGATTGCGCCACAAGGGTGGTGGACGAAGCAAGACCCATGGCGGCAATCGCGCCAAGGCCCACAAACCAGCGTGCCACTGCCAATAGCCTGAAATTCTGCTCGATGTGCAACGGGGACCTCTTTCATTGATGCATAAAATGGGGTGAGAGCCGGCTTTCCGAAGTGGCTGAAATTTTGCCCTATTTCACCTGGAAATACAAGACCCGTGTGTGTGAATTTGGCGGCGGCCTCGTTGCCGAGAAATTACCTTCAATGCGTGCACCATGAAATCGGCGGGTGGAGCACGCAACGAGCGAAAGGGGTACCCATCCCCCGGTTCACCAACGAGTCAATAACCGCGGTATCTAAGATTCCACTGGCCCTCCGCGAACAATTACCCTCATGTCTGAAGCCGATGGCCGACACAGTCAAAATCATCGAGTGTCCACGCGATGCCTGGCAGGGATTGCACGCGCAGATTCCGCCCGACGCGAAAGCGGAGTATTTGCGCAAGCTGATTGCTGCCGGGTTCACGCACATCGATGCGGTCAGCTTTGTTTCTCCCGCCGCAATTCCGCAGATGGCCGACTCCGAGCAGGTACTCGAGCTCCTGATGCCGCCCGAACATGTGGAGATCATCGGCATCGTCGTCAACCAAAAAGGAGCGGAAAGGGCGATACGCACCGGCGCCGTGCAGACGCTGGGATTTCCGTATTCCATCTCGGCCGAGTTTCTGCGCCGTAATCAGCACCAGACCTTGGAAGAGTCGCTCGAAGCCTTTGAGGGCATTGTTTTACTGGCGCAGAATGCAGGCCTCGATGTCGCCGCATATATATCGATGGCCTTTGGAAACCCTTATGGCGAGGCGTGGAGCGTGGATGAGGTTTTGACTGCGTGCGAATTGCTCGTCGACTCGGGAGCGCAGGCGATTTCGCTTGCCGACACCGTGGGATTGGCGACGACGGAACAGATGGCGGAGACCGTTGCCGCGGTGATTGCAGCGCACGACGGCGCCGAAATCGGTGTGCATTTGCACGCGCGGCCTGCCGACGCATCGGCGCGGATTCGCGCGGCTTTCGATTCTGGTTGCCGCCGGTTCGACGCTGCCATCGGTGGCCTCGGTGGCTGCCCCTTTGCGCAGGACGCGATGGTCGGGAATATTCCGACGGAAGTGCTCCTCGCGACTCTGCGCGAATGCGGCGCGAAACTTCCCAAGCTCGCGCCCTTGGATAGCTTGCTACGGGCGAATGCAGAAATCGAACGCCGATTTTCAGCGCCAGTTCAGTAGGAGTGAGCGCATGCCTTGGTCCGAGATTGGAATGAAGCACGTCGTAAGCATAGCGTTGATTGCCACGGTGATCACTCTTGCAGCCAACGCTAGCGACGCCCCGCTACAGAAGGCCGACTCCATACTGATCTTCAAGAAAGATCATGTCATGGAGCTTCTCGCTGGTGGCAAGGTGATCCGAACATACAAGGTCGCATTAGGTCGCGGAGGCCTCGCGCCAAAACAGAGCGAGGGCGATGCGCGCACACCGGAAGGTCATTACACGATCGACTCTCGCAACGCAGCGAGCCGCTTTTACAAGGCCCTGCACATTTCATATCCCGATGCAGAAGATCGCAAGCGGGCAGCTAGTCACGGCGTCGCTCCTGGAGGCGCCATCATGATCCATGGCCTGCCCAACGGAATGGCGCGGCTTGGTGCTGTCCATCGCGCTTACGACTGGACCGCTGGCTGTGTGGCGGTCACCGATACGGAGATGGACGAGATATGGAATCTCGTCCCTATCGGGACCGCGGTCGAGATTCGCCCATGAGGCGCTGAGCGCCGTCTGCAATGCGAAAATAGAGAGGCATGCTCTCCCTGCAAAATGCCGGCAAGCGGTTTGGCCCGCGCATTCTTTTTCTCGAAGCTGATTGGCTCATTCGCAGCAATGAGAAAACTGCGCTGGTCGGGGCCAACGGCACCGGAAAATCCACATTGATGAAAGTGCTTGCCGGCCTTGAGTCCCTGGACTACGGGATGATGCAGCAGACGCGGGGCATGAGCTTCGGTTACCTGCCGCAGGAGGGCTTACAACTTACCGGGCGCAGCGTCTTTGAAGAGTGCCTGACGGTCTTCGATGAATTGCGCGCGATGGAAGGAGAAATCGAACGCGCTGCGGGACAGATGGCGGAGCTCGATCACGAGAGCCCTGCCTATGCGGCTGCGGCGGAACGCTACTCGATGCTGCAGGAGCGATTTCACGTGATGGACGGCTACGCGCTCGATGCACAGGTTGGCGCCGTGCTGACTGGGCTCGGCTTCGTCAAGGAAGACTGGACGCGTCTGACCGACGAGTTCTCCGGCGGCTGGCAGATGCGGATCGCTCTGGCCAAGCTGCTGCTCGCGAAGCCGAATCTTCTGCTGCTCGATGAGCCGACGAACCATCTGGATCTGGAAACGCGCAACTGGCTCGAGGGCTATCTGAAGAGCTATCCCTTCGGCTACATTCTCATCTCGCACGATCGCTACTTTCTCGACGTCACCATTGACCGCACCGTGGAGATATGGAACAAGCGGCTCACAATCTACCAGGGCAACTACACGAAATACCTTTCGCAAAAGGAAGAGCGGCGCGCTCAGCTCGTGGCTGCCTACAAGAATCAGCGCGAGCAGATCGAGCATCTCGAAGCCTTCATCAATCGCTTCCGTGCTCAGGCAACGAAGGCCAAGCAGGTGCAGTCGCGCATCAAGGAACTCGAAAAAATCGAGCGCATCGAGATTCCCGAAGAAGAGCCGGTCATCCATTTCAAGTTTCCGCAGCCTCCTCCGTCGGGCCGCATGGTCGCTGAGGCGGAGGGGCTCGCAAAAAGCTATGGTGCGAAGCACGTCTTCAGCAACGCGCGTTTCTCCATCGAACGCGGCGACCGTGTAGCTCTGGTGGGCGTGAATGGCGCGGGCAAATCGACGCTGATCAAGCTGCTGACGGGGGCGGAAGCGCCGACCAGCGGTACGGTGCGTCTCGGCCACAACGTGGTCAGCGAATATTTCGCCCAGGACCAGTACAAGGTGCTCGATGGCGATGCACGCATGTTGGACGACATCAGTCGCGCGGCGATCAAGGTGCCGGAGTCGGCGCTGCGTTCGCTGCTGGGCTGCTTTTTGTTTTCGGGCGACGACGTTTTTAAGAAGCTTGGGGTGCTTTCCGGGGGCGAGCGCAACCGCTTTGCGCTGGCGCGGATTCTGGTGTCGCCTTCGAACTTCCTGCTACTGGACGAACCGACGAACCATCTGGACATGCGCGCCAAAGACGTCCTGCTCGACGCGCTGGCAGCCTTCTCCGGCACCGTGGTGTTTGTTTCGCATGATCGCTACTTCATCGATCGCCTCGCCACGCGCGTGTTGGAAGTGGAGAACGGCGCGGTCACAACGTATGAAGGCAACTACGAAGATTATTTGCGCAAGAAGGAGCAGCTGGCTGTTGCTGCGGCGAGTTCTGAAGAGGGGGCAAAGCCGAAGCCCGTCGCGAAGCCAGAACCAATGCAGAACGGCAGGACCATCATCATTGAAGGTGGTCCCGATGAGATGGATGAGCAACCCGCGCCCGCTTCTGCGAACGGCAACCGCGCGCGCCGCCTGAATCCCATCAAGCAGAAACAAATGGAAGAGCGCTGCGCTTTTCTCGAAGAAGAGATTCCGCGGATTGAGGCGTCAATCGACCATACCGAGCAGCAACTGGGCGTGTTTGTGTCCGCGACGGAGACGCAGCGCCTCTCGGATCTTGCTGCCGAGTTGCGCGCTCAGCTGGCCGCGCTCACTGAGGAGTGGGAAGAGTTGACGGTGCACCTGGAATAACAGGATCGCGTTATTAAATGAATGACCGCTGGGGGATTAGAAGGCTCTCGAACAGAAATGTTCCGGTATAGTGGCAGTAGGCAACCGCGTGCGCTGACGCAAGGACGCGGAATTGGGAGCATACCATTAAAATGTCATCCGAACCCGAAAGGGTGCCTATGGTGACCGCCAGACCCCTCGACTTACCAGATTTCAGCAATCCTCCCGTGGTGGAAACCGTCCTTTCCGCACAGTTTGATCGCCTATCCCTTCTCCGAACTGCTCATATCGGCATGTACTGGAGCGGAATTCACGATCGGTTCCCGGAGACTCGTGAACAGATGGAGCTTCCCTCGGTGATCGAGAGGTCTCCGGACCAGCCTCAACCCACAGTGGGTATTCAGTTTCAAGCGCTAGATTCTCCACCGACGCCAAGATTTTGGTTTACCAATGAACAGGGAACGGAGCTTGTTCAGATCCAAAGTGACCGATTTCTCAAGAACTGGCGCAAAACTGGGGAGGGCAATTTGTACCCTCGATATGAGCGGGTGCGCGAGGGCTTCGATCACGATTTCCAAGAATTTGCTCAATTCATTTCCCATAATGAACTTGGAAGAATTCGCGTTAACCAATGTGAAGTGACCTACATCAATCACATCATCGCGGGGGAGGGCTGGGATACTCATACCGACGTTGACAAGGTTTTTACCGTGTGGCAGCAACCGAAATCGAGCTTCCCCGGCAAGGCTCAAGACCTCACGTTTCGAGCCAGATTTCCGATATTCGAACAATCCGGAGATTTTGTGGGTCGCCTTCACGTTACGCTTCAACCCGTGACACGTCTGTCCGATGGTGCGCCGATGTTTTTGTTGGATTTGACGGCGCGAGGCCAGATCGGCGAAGGTACGAACTTTTTTGACCTCGGACGCGAATGGATCGTCCGATCATTCGCGGAACTGACCACGCCCACTATGCATAAGATTTGGGGTAGGAGGAATTAGGCATGGCAGCCCTTGCTCTACCGTCATTCGGACAGATAACGACGCTGACTGAAAATGAGTTTGAGCCGCGGTGGAAACACCGTGTGGCGACTTCGGCAGCCCTGACGAAGCCGAAAGAAGTTACCTTCATTGTTCCATCCGAAGGCAGCGCTTATCGAATAGTTATCGCAACCGAAGAAATCCCTGGATGGGTCCAGCCAACAATTGCTGCTTTCATAGGGATTCAAAAGCTATCCGATAATTGGGACTCGTACGGAGGAAAGAGGGTAAGCTTTGACTTAATCCGCCAAGCGCTCTCCATCCTTGGATCGATCATGGAGGTGAATTCGCCAATCCCTTCCGTCGTTCCGCTAGGGGACGGAGGCATGCAGCTCGAATGGCATAGAAAGCAGCAAGATTTAGAAATTGTGCTCGCTGCCGATGATGTTCCTCAGTTCTATTACCAGAATAGGACAGCGGGAATTGAACTGGAGGGTTTCGCGAGCGATACTACCGGCTTGGCTCAACTCTTACGCAAAATAGCTTAAAGCATGTCGCCACCTGTCTATCAGGATAATGCGTCCATCCGTGACGAAGAGAGGTTGTTCCGGCGCGTACACATCGCTCAGCTAGTTAAAGATGACGACACGGGGCTAGCCCGTATCTCGTCTGGTGTGTTTAAAGAAAAAGAGCTCTCGATAAACATCGAATCGGTATTGGAAGAAGCTGGGTTTTCTGCAAAAGCGTGCCTACAGAATCGTAGCGCACACAAGCTCATATCAATTTCCGCCGGTAACGCTAGAGGGTTTGGACAAGCTATCTGCCACGATCCTCTGCCCACCGATTTGTCACATGGTCTTGTGTATGGCTCCAAGAACAGCAGAAGCATACATGATGGGCTTCGCTCAGCCGCGTCTTGGGTGATTCCAACCGATCCTCCTCGGTATGATGATGTCCAAGCAGAGATGCTAAAGCTGAGAGACCTAGATTGAGGCCTCACTGAGGCTCGTGGTCCAAAGCCCGTCGTGCATAATCAAAAGACGATGACTCTTTTGTGGAGCCCTGAGAGCTGGTCGCAGCGGCTTGCCGAGCTGGAAGCACGCTCCGGCGACCTGAAAGAAGCGCCCCTGCGCCGCGACGTGCGCTCGCTGGGCACGCTGCTCGGCGAGGTGCTGCGTGAGCAGGCGGGCGACGATCTCTTTGCCCATGTCGAGGCGCTGCGCCAGGGAACCATCCGCCGCCGCGATGCAGAAGCACGAGGCAAAGATGAAGAGGCTGCACGGCACGGCGCCAAAGCACTCGAGCTCGTCCACTCTCTGCCTGTGGAACGGGCGATTTTGCTTACACGCGCCTTCGCGTTTTATTTCGAGCTCATCAACCTGGCCGAGACCAATCACCGCAAACGGCGCCGCATCGCGCTGCAGTTGAGCGGAGAAGCAGGCCGCCAGCGCGGCTCGCTTGCCGGAACACTGTGTGAGATGAAGCGCGTCGGCATCAGCGCCGAGGAAGCGATGGACTGGCTCAAGCGGGTGCTGATTGTGCCGGTTTTTACAGCGCATCCGACCGAAGCGGCGCGGCGTTCAGTGATGGTGAAGCGCCGACGCATCGGCGAATTTCTGACTACGCTCGATCGCATTCCGGTGCCGGAGCAGGAGCTGGAACGTCTGCAGGAATTGCTTCGCGCGGAGATCACCAGCCTCTGGCAGACCGACGAAGTCCGCTCGCGCCGGCCCACCGTTTTCGATGAAGTAAAGATGGGGCTCGACTACTACGATGTCTCGATCTTTGCCACGCTGCCGAGCCTGTATCGCGAAATCTCCGAAGCGCTGCGTGCCTCGTATGGGCTCGAAATCGAACCACACGAGCTGCCCTTGGTTTTGCGCTTCGGCTCATGGATTGGCGGGGACCGCGATGGCAATCCGTTTGTCACGCCCGAGGTTACGCGCGATGCGATTCGCCTGGCGCGGGGACATCTGCTTCTCTATTACCAGCATCAACTCGACAACCTGATTGACCTGCTGACCAGCAGCGCACAGCAGAGCCCTGTGAGCGACGCGTTGCTCGATCGCCTGAAGGCCTACGTTGCGCAAGTGCACACGCCCGAGTCGCAGGTTTTCGGGGCGCAATATGAGTTCGAGTATTATCGTCGCTTCGTCATTTGTCTGAAGGCGCGCATTCAGCGGACGCTCGAAGAGGCCAGCGAGCCGCGATCGGGCGGACTGTTGCCGGTAATGCCATTCACGCTTTCGCAAGGCCAGGACAAGCTGGCGCAGGTGCTGCCCCCGTACTGCTCGGCTGAGGAGTTTCTTGACGACCTTGAAGTGCTGCGCGCGTCGCTTGCGGCGCATCAAGGGCTGCGCATTGCGCGCACATTAGTGGATCCGTTGATCCTGCAAGTGCGCACATTTGGATTGCATCTGCATACCCTCGACATTCGCCAGCATGCGCGGGTTCACGCTGCGGCGCTGAAAGAGGCGATCGCCGATTCCGTTGCGCCGTCGCTTCCCGGCGCGCTGTCCGACGAATCTGCGAGCGTACTGGAAACATTTCGCGTGGTCGCCGAAGCGAAGAACGGTTGTTCTCCCGAAGTGATTCGGCAGTATGTCATCAGCGGCGCAGCTAGCGTCGACGACGTGCTGGCCGTGGTTCGTCTCGCGCGACTCGGTGGCGTGCGCGTGGAGGGAAATGGGTGCGACCCAGGTCTCATGCCGGTGCCGCTGTTCGAGTCGATTGAAGATTTGCGCAATGCGCCGGCAGTATGCCGGGAGTTGTGGGCACGGCCGGATTATCGCAAGCTGCTGGCGAGCTGGGATCACTGGCAGGAAGTGATGCTGGGCTACTCCGACTCGAACAAAGACGGGGGCATGCTGACCAGCACGTGGGAGATTTTCCGCGCGCATCGCGAACTGCATACGGTGGCGCGTGAAGCCGGAGTGAAGCTGCGTCTTTTCCACGGCCGCGGCGGCACCGTTGGACGCGGCGGCGGACCGACACATCGCGCCATCTTTGCGCAGCCGATGGATTCGTTCGAAGGCCAGTTGCGGATTACCGAACAGGGCGAAGTTCTGAACTTTAAATATGCAGACGAGGTGCTGGCTGAGCGCAATCTTGAATTGATGATTGCGGCATCTCTCGACGCGTTGGCCAGGCCCAATGCGCGCGATCCGGAGGGGCACTTTACGGGCATCTTGAAGTCGGAGTGGGAGGCTGCGCTCGATGAACTCTCGAACATATCGTTCGGCTTCTATCGCAAAAACATTCTCGACAACCCCGATGTGATCGCGTACTTCGAACAGTCCACGCCTGTCGGCGAACTGGAACACGCGATGATTGGGTCGCGGCCCTCGCGGCGCAAGGCTTCTGCAAATATCGCCGATCTGCGGGCGATTCCGTGGGTGTTTGGATGGACCCAATCGCGGCTGCTGGTGCCGGCCTGGTTCGGTGTGGGCTATGCGTTCAGCCGGTATATGGAGCAGCCGGGCGCGCTCGAACTGCTGCAGACCATGGCGCGGGAGTTTCCGCTTTTTATCGATTTAATACGCAACGTCGAAATGGCCCTGGGCAAAGTCGATCTCGCAACCGCGCGCCAGTACTCCTCGCTGGTGCAGGACGCGGCGCTGCGCGATCGCGTGTTCGACATGATCGAGGCGGAGTTGCATCGCAGCGTGTACGCGGTGCTGGCGATTACAAAGCAGAAAGAACTGCTCGAAAAGAACCAGGTGCTGGCGCGGTCGATTCGGCTGCGTAATCCTTATGTCGATCCGATGCACTTGATTCAGATTGATATGTTGCAACGCAAACGCGCGGGCGAAGATACGCCCGAGGTGAATCGGGCTATTGCGGCGACGATCAGCGGGATATCGGCGGGGCTCAGGAATACCGGCTAGGGACTTGCCGTCCAGGCAAGAGCTTCGCGTGGCCGGTTCGACGGGTTGCGGTCACGTTACTTCGAATTGTTCCACGTGGAACAATTTGTGGTTGGCCACGGCGGTTTGGGCGGAGTTCGCGGGGAGCAGGCGCTGTTCCACGCCGCGAAATTGTTCCACGTGGAACAATTGTATTGACGATCACCAGTGTTGATGCAGGTTGCGCAATTTATCGCGCACTGTGATCGGAACAGTTTGTGTCGCGGCGCACAGGTGTTGGCGGGAATTTGCGCAGGATTAGTCGGGTTTGCGGTAGACTGCGCGCGCGGCGCGGGCCGAACGGTCGGGAGGGACCTGGGTAATGTTCGGCAAGCCTGCGCCGATTTTGCGCACGGAAGTTCTTGCAGCCTGAAGAACGCTGCCCAGGGGTAGGGGTGGGTTCCAGAGCGGGGCGGGGGTAGGGGTAGGTCGAGGCGGGGGGTCGGGGTATGGTGTGACCCAGTGTCCCTTTCCTCGCAGCCCTACGGGACGCGGACGGAAAGCACCGGACAGAGTCCCAGGGTTGCGCTGCGCTTCACCCAGCCCCGCAGACTAAGACCTGTCTGGCCCGTGGGCTATTCGTTCTTCTCCCTACGGGAGAAGGACGATCAACCCCATCACGCGGGGCCGCTGTGCTACTCTCGACGCAAATCTGTGACTACCGAAAAGAACAAGCTTTATTACGGCGATAACTACGAAGTGCTGCAACGCTACGTGAAGGACGAGAGCGTCGATCTGGTGTATCTCGATCCGCCGTTCAATTCACGCCAGGATTACAACGTTTTATTTGCGGAGAAAGACGGCTCGCAGTCGAGTTCGCAGATTCACGCGTTCGAGGACACGTGGGAGTGGAACATTGATGCGGAGGCCGGTGCTGCATTAAGTCGTGAACGGCTTCAACGTCTTCGCGCTTTCCGTTAACTGTGCGAGAATATCCGACTTTTCGGGTGCCTTTCCTTCGCGAAGCGCTATTTCTACATCGTCCCAAAGTGTATGCACAATCGTTGAGGTCTCCATGCGATAACCGCCTCCAGTTTGGCGTTCGAAGGCGTAGGTAAGCCAGGTGACCTCGTCGTTGCCCTCCGACAGTGGTCGCATTGTCGGGAGCTCCGCGAAGAACGTGTTATCCGTGGCCACAAAGAACCGCTAGCGCGAGCTGTGGCATCAATCGCTTCTGTGCAGACGAAGGCGATTTCTGACAGATGTTTTGGAACGTTCAGTTATTGTTTGTAGAATCGTTGAATGGCCAAGGGGATGCAGAAATCTGAGACAGCCGCTCGAAGGGGCAAACCTCGGAACCTTTGTTCTGTTCTTCGTAGGCACCTCGGACAGCGCACGGTCCTCGGCGTAGCGATTCCAATGCTTAATGACCACATTATTGCCGCCAGGGCTGGGCGGTCTACGAACGGCCTCGCGGAGCGCGAGATTGAGGTCGGCTTTCGAATTCTAGCCGCGCAGTTCATTCATAGTGACTATCACTCGACCTATGTTGCACGCAGGCTTGGAAAGGACGGCTTCCTTGACCTCGCAAATGGAAGGTACAAAATACGACCGGCTCTTTTAGAGAACACGACCATTGAGGATCTCAGCCAGCTCACCGATGAACTATTGGGCTCCTTGCGATCCGCGTATGAACAGCGTCAGACCGCCATCAGAAGACTAGAGGAAATCTGCTTATTGCCTTCGGATAGGGTCGAAGAGCGCTGTTCACTTGTCGAGGAGTATCTTTCTCACATTTCCGGGAGCCGTGGTGAGATTTTCGAGGTTGTATCATTTGCTGTTCTGCGCGAATACTTCCGTACGTTCGGCTTCTCATTGCAGCGCTTTTCAACGACCCATGCGAATGACGGCGGAATGGATTTCTTCGCGCCAGATGCCATTTATCAGGTCACAACAGATGAAAGCGTAGAGAAGTTGCGTAGGGATCTTAGAAAGTCGCCAGGAACAAAGCGCGTATTGGTAAGGCCGACAGTTACAGAGGAGATACTGGGACTCGGTGAAGACAAGGTGCTGGAGACGATTGAGCTGAAGGATCTTTTGGGCCACTTTATCGCTTGGCTTCTGGGGCGAGATACCCGCTTGAAGCGATCGAATCATTTGCAGCGCGTGCTCCAAATCGCACTTGAGGAGTTTCGGCGTGAAGACAAGGCAGAGATAGCCGATAAACCGGTTGAGCTTGTATCGGAGTAGAGCGAGATGAGAGTGAAGATTTGGACCGTCGCGGCTGACGATGATAACGGCACAAGAGCGACCGTGCACCTGACCGAGAAGGCGGCCTATGAGCAATGGTTGGCTTTGCAATTCTCTGACCAGTTCGACGATGTAGAAAGTGAAGACCGAGACACAGCCGCCGGATTCATTGGCCGCGAAGATTTTGATGGATTATGGGAGTGGAAAGGAGACCGAGAGTTCGGTGAGCCTTTCGACACCTACGCGATCGAAGAGCACGAAATCGACGTATCTGCAAGCTTGGGGTAAATTGTGGCAGTTAGGCCTCGCTCTGTAAGTGTCGCGTCCCGATGGTATCCAGATACCTTAGTGAAACGGCTCAGAGCCCTAGCAACGCTTAAGTCGGCGATCACATTCGTTGAAGGCGACGCCTTCGCTCTGATGCGGCTATATATAAATCGCAAAAATGTCGTTTTCTTTATCGATCCACCGTACACCGCTGGCAAAGGCAAGCGCGCAGGGCGCAGGTTATATAAACACAATGAAATTGATCACGTCGCACTGTTTGAAATGGTCAGCCGCGCAGCTGGACTTGCTGTTATGACATATGATGACTGCCCTGAAGTGGTGGAAATGGCGTACCACCACGGATTCCAAATCGAGCGGATTCCGATGAAGAACACCCATCACGAAAAGAAGTTCGAACTGCTCATCTCCAACTGTGTGCAGTCAATCTAACCGCGCGGGCTGCGGAAGACAAATACCAGTTTCAGTGGTGGGCGTTTGGGCAAGTGGGCGCGCGGCCTGCGGATCAGAAGAAGGGTGCGGATCGCGGCATCGATGGGCGGCTTTACTTTCATGACGACGATTCGGGGCAGTCGAAGCAGATCATCTTCTCAGTGAAGGCGGGCGGGGTGACGGTTTCGCAGGTGCGGGATTTGCGCGGTGTGCTTGAACGGGAGAAGGCGGAGATTGGGGTCTTTCTCTGCTTTGAGCCGCCGACTAAACCGATGACCAAGGAAGCGGCGGAGGCGGGGTTGTACAAGTCGTCGGATGGGACGACGTATGCGCGGGTGCAGATTTTGTCGATTGAGGAGATTCTGGAGGGGAAGCAGCCGGAGTATCCGCTGCATCGACGGGATGCGACGTTTAAGAAGGCTCCGCGGAGCCGGCCTGCGGCGGCGGAGAATTTGACTTTGCCGTTGTTGCCGGGGGATGAGGTTTGAGGGATTGTGCGCGGGTTGGGATTCGTGGTTTCCCATGCCTCAAAAGCGAGACATGGGGCACCCAGGTTCGTGGAGATTGCCTGTATGTGAAGAACAGATTCAGGTGCCTGAAGGTCCCTGCTTCCTCCGCAGAGACAACGGCATGCCCTTCGACTACACGACGCTCCGCTCAGGAAAACATGGGTTAGTTTGGGTCCGTGCTTTCCCAGGTCTGAAAATCCAGATCTCCGCCCCACGGATGAAGACCTATCCGTGGGGACCCCGGACCTGGGGCACCCATGGTCGTGCGGATTGCTGCGGAGCGACAGGCAACCACAGGTCCTTCGACTGTGCTGCGCTCCGCTGAGGATGACAAGTCGTTTGGGTTTGTGGGATTGGCGAAGGTGGATGGAGACGCAAGCAGGGCTGGGATTGCTCCCAGCCCTGCTTGTGTTTGCTAGATTCTGCCGGAATCCGGCGGCTCGGTGCTTAGAGAGGCTGAACGTCCGCAGCCTGCCATCCCTTGGGCCCCTTCACCACGTTGAACTGCACGGCTTGACCTTCCTGCAGGCTCTTGAAACCACTCGAGTTGATTGCAGAGTAGTGCACGAATACGTCTTCGCCGTTCTGGCGCGAAATAAAGCCGAAGCCCTTCGCGTCATTGAACCACTTCACGGTACCTTGTTCCATTGTGTCTCTTGTTTCCTGGTATTGAATTGCGCTGGATGAATCGGAGCGACCACTGGCAGAATCTTGCTCTGGTTGGGCGAGTACTGCACACGCCCGGTTCGGCTCTAACGCTGACGGTAGTGTAACATTTGGTCCAAAAATTCAGCAGTGATTGTGATGGGCCTTTCCATTACGAAATGGGCAGACGCGTTCGCAGGTTCAAATTGAACCGGATCAAGAGGCCGGGTTGGGGTTGCAGGGTAAAGCTATGATACGGTTGAGGGTCGCGATGGCTATCGATCCTGTGGCCGATCCTGTTCCCGCACTGTTCAAGCGCGCTGCTGAGGTGCTGGCGGCTGAATTTGGCAGGCTTCCGGCGTAGGAATCAGCCGGAGGGCCGCTGGGCGAGACGCGATGGCCGAGGTGGGAACGGAGGCGCATCGGTTGGGCAACAATTCCCCCTATTTTCATCGCTTGTATGCGGGCCAGATGCTGAAGCCACCGCACAGCTCTTGCTGCTGACGCGGGACGGATTATTTGCTCGTGGTCCGGGGTGGGGGTGGGCGGCGGCGTTAGAACTGGATCGGCAAATTCGGGAGGCCGGGCGGTTCGTGCGGTTGGCGGCGGGGAGGCCGGGACTGGATATTGTGGTTTGGCCGCTGAAGGCGGGATCGCCTGCGGAGTTGTCGGTTCTGGCGCAAGAAACTTTTGAGACGGGCGCGACACGCGATTTGCACCCGGCCCTTGTACAATTGCCGCAATCCTGGTTTGGGTCCATGGAGGCCAAAGGCGAGAATCAGGAGTATGTTACATGCCTGCGGTCAGTGCTGATGAAACCAGAGCATCAGGAGTGGGTTGAAACGATCTGGGAAAAGCTGACGGCATCCTGCACAAAGATTCTTGGGGAGTAAATGAGGATGGCTGGTCAATGTTTGACGAGTGCCGGTTTGACGAGGGTCGCAAAAGAAAACGTTCTCATCCAAAGCGGTGATTGCACCGTCCGGCTCCTTCCCCAATTCGGCGGCAAAATCGCGTCGATCTGCGTGAGAAATCGAGAACTTCTGCATGCGCCGTTGGCCGAAGTCGCACCGCGCACGCGCACCATGGCTTTTGATGCGAGCGATGCGAGCGGCTGGGATGAATGTCTGCCGTCTGTGGCTGCCTGTGCGGTGAAAACGAATTCAGGGGTTGCTGAGATTCCCGATCACGGGGACCTTTGGCGGGTGGAGTGGGAAGACAGGGAACAGGGAATAGCCACCCCAATGAGCACAAATCGCTCGTTGGGGGCCCCGGTAGGGAACAGGGAACAGGAGATAGAAGTCGAGCGTGCTGCTGGGGCAGCGGGACCAAATTGTATTTCGCTGCGTGGGGAATGTTTTTCGCTGCCGCTGGCGCTGGATCGAACCCTCACGCTGACGGAGTCGGTGAAGGGCTGGCAACTTCTGGTCGAGTACAGGCTGACCAATACAGGCAAGATTCCGGCTCCATGGTCGTGGGCGGCGCACCCGTTGTGGGCGGTGGATGCGGGCGATACTGTCGAGCTTCCCGAATCGATTACTTCCTTGCGGGTTGAAGGCTCGGGCGGCGGACGGCTTGGCGCGCACGGGGACCGGGTGGGATGGCCGATCGCCAAGCGTGCCAAGGGTGGGCAGGCAGACCTTAGGGTAGTGCAGAGCCGCCGATCGCGGATTGCGGACAAACTGTTTGCGGGCCCACTGGCTGCAAAAGAGAATTGGTGCACCTTGCTGCGGCCGCAGGCAGGTTTGCGCATCCGCTTCAGTTTCGATGTGGAGGATGCGCCTTATCTTGGATTGTGGCTTTGTTATGGAGGCTGGCCTGAGCGGCGTGGCGCGAAGCAAATGTGTGTGGCAATGGAACCGTCGACGGCGCCAGTCGATTCCCTGGCGCAGATGGGAGAGTGGTCGCGTGCGCTGAAGCCTGGCGAATCCACTTCCTGGAAAATGAGCGTTGCGATTGAAATCGTTTAACTTTTAGTTATGCATAATCCTGTTGCACTACGCGCGCTACATAAGGCCCGATTCGGAGTCGAGCCGGAAGTGTATGCCGCTCCGGGGCGCGTGAATCTGATCGGCGAACACACTGATTATGCCGAAGGGTTTGTGATGCCGGCAGCGATTGATTTTGCCACGCTGGCAGGGATTTCCCCGCGTAGGGACGGCAAGATCGTGATGTACGCCGAAAATTTTTCCGAGGAGCGAATGTTCGATGCTGCGGCGCTTCCGGCGAAGTCTTCAAAAGACTGGAGCGATTATCCGCTTGGGGTGGTGACGATTCTCGCCGGCGAAGGGCTCAAGATTCCTGGATTCAGCCTGACCCTGTGGGGCGATGTGCCGCTCGCTTCGGGTCTTTCCAGTTCCGCGTCGGTTGAAGTGGCTACGGCGCTGGCGGTTACATCCCTGATTGGCGTGAGCTATCCGGGGGCAGTGTTAGCGCGGCTTTGCCAGCGCGCGGAGAACGAATTTGTGGGCGCCAACTGCGGCATCATGGATCAATTCATTTCGGCCAACGGGGCCGAAAATCATGCGCTGCTCCTGGATTGCCGCGATTTGAGTTTCAAGCTTGCTCCGATTCCCGCGGAGGTGGCGCTGGTGATTGCCAATACCATGGTGAAGCATTCGGTTGCGGGGGGTGAATACACGAGCCGGCGGGCACAGGTGGAAGAAGCGGCTGCCGTCATTGCGCGGCATCGGCCGGAGGTGCGCTTTTTACGCGACGCAACGTTGGATGATTTGGCGCGCTGGGGAGCCGAGATGAGTCCCAATGCGCTGAAGCGGGCTCGTCACGTGATCAGCGAGAATCTGAGAACTGTGGCAGCGGCCGATGCGCTGATGCGCCGCGATCTTGAAGAGCTTGGGCGGTTAATGGCAGAAGCGCACTTGAGCTATAGCCGCGATTTTGAAGCAAGTTGCGTTGAAGCCGATGCGATGGTGTCGCTGGCCCAGGGGCTTCCAGGCCTGATTGGTGCGCGGCTTACGGGCGGAGGATTTGGGGGCTGCACAATCAATCTCGTGGAGCGCGATCATGCCGCGGAATTTTCAGAGGAACTCTCAGCGCGCTATGCGACCGAAACTGGAATTGTGCCGCAGATTCTGATCTGTCACGCTTCGAGCGGAGCGCACAAGATCAATCGATAGAGCAGTGGGGATACATCCTGCGCCAAATCGAGCACATCTTACACGTAAGGTTCGCGTCTGCC
Source organism: uncultured Acidobacteriaceae bacterium (assembly GCA_963810545.1). Taxonomy (GTDB): domain Bacteria; phylum Acidobacteriota; class Terriglobia; order Terriglobales; family Acidobacteriaceae; genus Telmatobacter. The sequence continues at coordinate 498,867 of CAWENE010000001.1, read as the reverse complement.
TCGTTTTGGTACGACGAAAGTAACCGTTCCTCTTGGTGGACCGTACCGAGACATGGTGCGAATAATTCTGTCAATCCTTGTTAGAATCGTTCAAAGTTAATACCGTTGAAAGCGGGGAGAGAGCTCTCGTTCGGGAGGGCTCTTTGCCTTTCGAGTACAGGCCGTTTATCCGAGAGAATGAACAAAGGCAATAGAGAGACAGCAATGGAAAATAACTCAATTAAACCTTTTTCATACGAGACATTTCCCGCTTCAGGATTGGTCGCTTACTTCTCCATGGAAATCGCGATCAACCCTGCGATGCCGACCTATTCCGGCGGATTGGGAATGCTTGCCGGGGACACGTTGCGCTCGGCCGCCGATCTGGGAGTTCCGCTGGTGGCGTTTACTTTGGCGCATCGCAAGGGCTACTTCCAGCAACGTCTGAATGGATCGGGCGAACAGAGTGAGGAAGTGCAGCTCTGGAATCCGGCAGATTTCTGCAAAGAAGAGTCGGCGCGGATCACGGTTTCAATCGAGGATCGCATCGTGACGGTCCGGGCATGGCGGTACGAACTTGCGGGGCGCTATGGGCACGTGGTGCCGATCTATCTATTGGATACAGATCTGGATGGGAACTCGGGATGGGACCGCGGCCTGACCGACCATCTCTACGGCGGAGATACAAATTACCGTTTGCAGCAGGAGATTGTGCTGGGCATGGGCGGGGCGCGGATGGCGAATGCGCTGGGCCTCACTGTAAACGTCTATCACATGAACGAAGGCCATGCGGCGCTGCTGACGCTCGCGTTGCTGGAAGGCCAGTTGGGCGGTGGTCCATTGGGCGCCGCAACCGACTCGGACATCGCTCAAGTGCGCCGCAAATGCGTGTTCACCACGCATACGCCCGTTCCTGCCGGACACGATCGTTTTTCAATGGAGCAGTCGATTCGCATTCTCGGTGGCGACCGCGCGGCGCGCCTGGAAAAGCTGGGCTGTTTTCACGAAGGCCTGCTGAACATGACATTGATCGCGCTGCGTTTCTCCCGGTACGCCAATGGCGTGGCTATGCAGCATGGCAAAGTTTCGCGGGCGATGTTCCCGGAGTTTCCGGTGAATGCCATCACCAACGGGGTGCACGCGCCAACATGGGTGTGCGAGCCGGTGCAGCAGATGCTCGATGCGCATATTCCCGCGTGGCGGCGCGACAATCTCTATCTGCGCAACGCAATTGACTTGTCGGAGCAGGAGATTCTGAAGACGCACGTGCGCGCGAAAGAAGTGCTGCTTGCCGAAGTTGCATCGCGCACCGGACTGGTGTTGAACCCGCGGGTGCTGACGCTGGGATTTGCCCGCCGTGCTGCGACCTACAAGCGAGCCAGCCTGCTCTTCACCGATCCGGAGCGATTGCTGAAGATCGCGACCCAGGCGGGCGGGTTGCAGATTCTGTATGCAGGCAAGGCGCATCCGCAGGATGTTCCAGGCAAGGCGCTGATACACGATGTGATCGAAGTAGCGCGCAGACTTTCCAATGACGTGCTGCGTATTGTTTATCTTGAAAATTACGGCTGGGATCTTGGCGCGCTGCTGACCGCGGGGGTGGATGTATGGGTGAATACGCCGCGCCGTCCGTATGAAGCCTCGGGCACAAGTGGAATGAAGGCAGCATTGAACGGCGTGCCGAGCCTTTCGATTCTCGATGGATGGTGGATCGAAGGCTGTATCGAGGGCTTTACCGGCTGGGCTATTGAAGATGGAGCGAATGACGCGGAAGAGGCGGTTTCGCTGTACAGCAAGCTCGAGAAGGCGGTGGTGCCGCTTTATTGCGACGTTCCGGAGAAGTGGGGACGCCTGATGCGCACCACGCTGGCATTCAACGGCTCGTATTTCAATACGAATCGCATGGTGAAACAGTACACACGCAACGCGTACTACCCCGTGCACCTGCTTGAGCCTGCGAAGGTGGAAGAACCCGCTTACGCGCACTGACGGGGACATTCATCCGGCAGGAAATCGTTTAGTGAAAAAGGGCGAGTCCCATAGACAGCTCGCCTGTCCTCCCGCAATTGCCGATGCGCGTTGCCCCTTGAAATCTTGCATTGCTCGACAGCGATTTGCGGAAGATTTTGCGGCTTCTTGCCTTCCGATCCAGGGAAAGACGGCGTCGTGGGGCGGCTCTGTCTGGACGGCTCATCCCCTATAATCTGATCGAATCAACTGAACAACTTTGAGAAGGGGTGCGCGTGGATTTCGAGAGTTCGATGCCTCCCGATCTATCGCGGCCGCTGTGCGTCGATCTTGACGGCTCCCTGATCAAATCCGATTCGCTTTTCGATGCGTTTTGCGAATTGGTGCGAAGGAATCCGCTGGCGCTGTGGCGGTTGCCTCTGTGGCTGATGGGCGGCCGTGCGCGCGTGAAGATTGAGATTGCGCGCCGCGCACCACTGGACGCTAAGCGCCTCCCGTATAACTTACCTTTGCTGCGTTACCTGCAGGCGCAAAGACGCGAAGGGCGGCTGCTGTATCTCGCAACCGGTGCGGACGCAGGGCTCGCGGAGCGCGTGGCGGCGCACCTGGGAATTTTTCAAGGCGTTCTGGGGACGGAAGGCAAGATCAACCTGACCAAGACGAGGAAGCTGGTGCGGCTGAAGGAGCGATTCGGTGAGTTTGATTATGTAGGCAACTCGCACGCCGATGTCGCCGTTTTAGCCGGGGCGCGGGTGGGGTTGGTGGCGAATCCTACGCTCGGGCTGCGGGTTGCGCTGCGGACGCGGCACATCCCCGTCGCGCGGACATTCATGGACAAGAGGCCGACGGTGCGCACATTGGTGAAGGCGATTCGCCTGCATCAATGGACGAAGAATGTGCTGCTTTTCGCGCCGCTTTTGCTCTCCCATCAACTGACTGCCCGATCTGTTGCTGCGGCGATCGCCGCGTTTTTTTGTTTTTGCTTCATGGCGTCGGCGAATTATCTCGTGAACGACATGCTGGATATTGAGAGTGACCGCCGGCACCGGTCGAAGCGACTGCGGCCTTTCGCTGCGGGCGACCTGTCGGTTCAAGGCGGGATGGCCTTGTCGTTGGGGCTGTTTCTTGCTTCGGTTGTTTTGCTGCCGCAGCTGCCGAGGGACTTTGCGCTGTGGCTTGGTTTGTATATCGTCGCTACGCTGAGTTACTCGCTATATCTCAAGCGGGTCGCGGTGGTGGACGTACTGCTGCTTTCCGGACTGTACACGCTGCGGCTGCTGGCGGGCGGCGCTGCGACGGGCACGGAGATTTCGCAGTGGCTGGCGGGATTCTCGAGCTTTCTTTTTCTCTCGCTGGCGATGGTGAAGCGGTTCAGCGAGATTGAGAACCTGCGGGAGAAAGGAGGGGCCGCAACGGATGGACGCGGCTACCTGGCGGCCGACCTGGAGCAGATTCGCAGCTTTGGTACGGCCAGCGCGTATGCGGCGGTGGTGGTCTTCATGCTCTATATTGCACGGCCTGATGTGACGGAACTCTATCGGCACGCAACGCGCTTGTGGCTCATTGTTCCGCTTCTGATTTACTGGCTGAATCGAGTATGGCTGCTCGCTTCGCGCGGAGAGCTGGATGACGATCCGGTGGTTTTTGCGATGCGGGACGGCATGAGCCTGACGGTGGGAGCCGCTGTTGCAGTGGTGGCGTTGTTTGCGATGTAGGATGCGGCTGCGAGGTTAGAGCCGGGTTCGACTTAGATTCGAGCAGCTCGAAGGTGCTCATGAAGTGGCATTCGAAGAGCGCTCGAATTGCATCCTTCGGGGCAGGTGGCGCGTCCTTAAGTCATGCGCCCGGGCAGGCCCACGAATGGTCGATCCGCGGTGTATCTTCGTCTACCATTTACCATTGTATTTTCGGTTGATTGATGTTGGAACGGCACGCGAAGGCGTCGCCGGTGGCCAACACGAAGGGCCGAGCGGCCCTGGAACCTTTTGAACCGTTGTCTGCCCGATGCAGGGCGTGTCGAACGTTTGAGCGCGCGCCCCCTCCACCAGCTCCCCCGGTGGCGAGCAAACCGGCTCTGGAGCGAGTACCCGTCCTATGATGTGGATTGTTCGGCTTGCGTTACGGCGGCCTTATACGTTTGCCGTCTTTGCGCTTTTGATTTTGATCCTTGGGGCCTACAGCATTTTGTCGATGCCGACGGATATCTTTCCGAACATCGACATTCCTGTGGTGACGGTGGTTTGGGGGTACACCGGGCTTTCGGCGGACCAAATGGCCAACCGCATCGTGTTCAACAGCGAGCGCGGCATGACCACGACGGTGAACGATATCGAGCACATCGAGTCGCAGTCGCTGAACGGCATCGCGGTAATCAAAATCTTCTTTCAGCCGCACGTCAACATTGCGAGCGCGGTGGCACAGGTGACATCGATCAGCCAGGTGCAGCTGCGCAGCTTGCCGCCGGGAACGACGCCGCCCTTCATCATCCAATACAACGCATCGAGCGTGCCGGTGTTGCAGTTGGGACTTTCCGGTGTGGGGCTGGACGAACAGCGCCTGAACGACCTGGCCACCAACACAATTCGAACGCAGCTGGCCACGATTGAGGGTGCGCAAACGCCTTACCCGTATGGAGGCAAACAGCGCGAGATCATGGTGGACATCAACCCGGCTGCTTTGCAGGCGAAAGGGCTGTCGCCGGCGGACGTGGTGAATGCGGTAGCGGTGCAGAACCTGATTGTGCCTTCGGGCACGGCAAAGATCGATCGCTTCGAATACGCCATTGAGACGAACTCCGCGCCGAGCATTGTGGAGCAATTGAACGACCTGCCGATTCGGTCGGTGAATGGCGCGATGATTTATGTGCGCGATGTGGCGCACGTGCGCGACGGGAGCCCACCGCAGACCAACATCGTGCGTGTGGACGGGAAGCGCGCGATCATGATGAATATCCTGAAAGTCGGGTCGGCGTCTACGTTGGACATTATTGCCGGCGTTCGAGCCAAACTCGACAGCATCAAGGGACAACTGCCGCCGCAACTTAAGATCAATGCGCTTTCAGACCAGTCGATCTTCGTGCGCAGTTCAATTGATGGAGTCGTGCGCGAAGCGATTGTTGCCGCGTGTTTGACGGCGGTAATGATCCTGATCTTTCTGGGCAGCTGGCGTTCTACGCTGATCATCGCGGTGTCAATCCCTCTCTCGATCTTGTGTTCGCTGGCAGCGTTGGCCGCGTTGAGGGAAACGATCAACATCATGACACTGGGAGGACTGGCGCTGGCGGTCGGCATCCTGGTGGACGATGCCACGGTGGAGATTGAAAACATCAACCGCAACCTGGAAGCGGGCAAAGAGATTGAGCAGGCGATTCTGGACGGCGCGGCGCAGATTGCCACCCCGGCGCTGGTTTCGACGTTGTCGATATGCATCGTGTTCGTACCGATGTTCTTTTTGAGCGGCGTGGCAAAGTACCTGTTTGTGCCACTGGCGGAGGCGGTGGTCTTCGCGATGCTGGCGAGCTATCTGCTGTCGCGGACGGTTGTGCCGACGATGGCGAAGTACCTGCTGCACGAGCACGACGATGCCGCAATGGAAAAGAGGCGTATCAGCCGGAATCCTTTTGTCCGATTTCAGATGGGATTCGAAAGCGGATTCGAGAAGTTCCGTCGCTTTTATCTGAGTGTGCTGACACTCTGTGTGGATCATGCGGGGATTTTTCTGATTCTCTTCCTGATTTTTGCGCTTGGCTCGCTTGGGCTGCTTGCGCCGTGGCTGGGGCAGGACTTTTTCCCATCGGTCGATGCAGGTCAGTTCAAGATGCATGTGCGAGCGCACACGGGAACGCGCATTGAAGACATGGCGGCGCTCTGCGATCACATCGATTCCACGATTCGCGAACACATTCCGGCCAAGGAATTGGTCACGATTGTCGATAACATTGGGTTGCCGTACTCAGGGCTGAACCTTTCGTATTCGACATCGGCGCCTGTGGGCACGGCGGATGCGGACATTCAGGTGCAGCTGACCCAGGATCATCATCCGACGGAGCGGTACGTCGAGAAGCTGCGCAAGGTGCTGGCGACGGAGTATCCCGGTGTAACGTTTTACGAATTGCCGGTGGATATCGTAACGCAGATCCTGAACTTCGGGCTTGCGGCGCCAATTGACATCCAGATTGTCGGCCCGAATCTCTATGGAGACCGCGCACTGGCGGAACGGATGCTCAATGAAGTGCGCTATGTTCCCGGGGCTGCGGACGCGCGCATACAGCAGCCGTTTAATTTGCCGAATATGACAGTCAATGTGGATCGCACGCGCGCGGAGGCGATCGGACTGACGCAACAAAATGTCGCGCAGAGCCTGCTGGTGGCACTGAGCGGAAGCTTTCAGACGACACCCAGTTTTTATCTCGACCCGCGCAATGGGGTCAGCTACAACGTTGCGGTGCAATCGCCGCAATACGATATTCAGTCTCTGGCGGCGCTGAAAAGCCTGCCCGTAACCGCGAACGCAAATACCTCAAGCGCGAGCACGGCGGCTTCGACAGGAGCGCCGGGATCGACGGGCGGGGTGCAGACGGCGGGATACAGCGGCGCTCCGGGAGCTTTGCGTCCGGTGCAGATCCTCGGCAATCTCGCAGAGATTGTTCCCGGCGCGGAGCTTGGAACCGTGAGTCATTACGACGTGCAGCCGGTCATCGATATTTACGCCAACGTGAACGGGACCGATCTGGGGACGGTAACGCGCGCGGTAGAGAAAATCATCAAGAGCCACGAGAAGGAGCTGCCGCGCGGATCGCACTTCATCCTGCGCGGGCAAAGCGAGACGATGGACAAGTCGTATGTTGGTTTGATCGGCGGCCTGGCCTTTTCGATCTTGCTGGTGTATCTGCTCATCGTGGTGAATTTTCAGTCGTGGCTCGATCCATTCCTGATTGTTTCGGCGTTGCCGGCGGCGCTGGCTGGGATAGTGTGGTTTCTGTTTATCACGGGAACGCGTCTGAGCGTGCCCGCGTTAACGGGGGCAATCATGTGCATGGGCGTCGCGACATCGAACTCGATTCTGGTGGTGAGCTTTGCGCGCGAGCAGTTGGATGTGCTGGTGGGCGACGCGCGGAGGTCTGCGCTGAACGCGGGTTTTGTGCGTTTGCGCCCGGTGCTGATGACTGCGCTTGCGATGATTATCGGCATGGTTCCAATGGCGCTGGGGCTTGGCGATGGCGGGGAACAGAATGCTCCCCTGGGCCGTGCCGTGATCGGCGGATTGCTGCTGGCAACGGTGGCGACGCTCTTTTTTGTTCCAGTGTTCTTTTCAGTTGTCCATGGCTGGCTGGAGCGCCGCAAGCGAGCGCATGCGCCGGTGAGGACCAGCATAGTGGATGAGTTCGACGAAAACTTGGAGTAACCCTTATGGCGAACGAATCGAAACCGGCGAATGAATCGAAACCACAGCGGCATGCAGCACACGATCACGAGAGCGCGCCCGAACAAGAGGCCGCATCGGGCCGACTTGCTGTCGTCGGGGTAGTTGTCCTGCTCATAGTGACGGGGCTTCTGGCCGGCTTCGGCATTTTCAGCCGGATGCACAACGACCGGGTGCTGGCGGAGACGACCAACCAGCTCGCGGCCCCCACGGTAATTGCGCTGCCGCCTAAGCAGGGTGTCTCCACCGACACGTTTGTGCTTCCGGGCAACGTGACGGCTTATACGGATTCGCCAATTTACGCGCGGACGTCAGGCTATTTGACGAAGTGGTATTTCGACATTGGCGCACGGGTGAGGAAAGGGCAGCTGCTGTGCGAAATCGCATCGCCGGAAGTGGATCAGCAATTGGCGCAGGCAGCAGCGGATCTGGCAACTGCAAAGGCCACGGCGAACAATGCGCATATCCAGGCTGATCGGTACAGCGGACTTGTCGATTCGAATGCGGTGTCGCGGCAAGATACAGACACATTTGTGAACCAGGCGGCGGCCACGGCTTCGTCCGTGAAGTCCGCCGAGGCAAACGTGCAGCGGCTGCAGGAGCTGCAATCGTTCGAAAAGGTGTATGCGCCCTTCGACGGGGTGGTCACTTCTCGCGATGTGGACACGGGGCAACTGATCGATCAGGGTGCGTCCAAAGAGCTGTTTCACATGCAGGCGCTGCAGGTATTGCGTGTGTATACCAACGTGCCTCAGGTAGACGCGGACACGGCGAAGCCAGGGTTGAAACTTGGGCTGACGTTTCCGGAGCACCCAGGAAAGACTTTCGAAGGAACGCTGGTACGCACCGCGAAAGCGATCGATCCGGTCACACGCACCTTGCTGGTTGAGGTTGACGTGAACAACCGCGACGGCGAGTTGTTTCCTGGAGCGCTGGCGCAGGTGCACTTCAAAGAGCCGGTCGCGCGGCCAACGTTGATCGTGCCTGCTTCGGCGCTCATCTTCCGCAGGGAGGGATTGCAACTCGGCACGGTGGTGAGTTCGAGCAACGGGCCGGTCGCGCACCTGCTGCAGGTTGCGATTGGGCAAGACGATGGAGCCACAGTGCAGATTGTGAGCGGACTGGAGGCCGGGGACAATGTCATCCAGGATCCGCCCGACTCGCTGATCGAGGGTGAAAAGGTTTCGCCGCAACAGGCCCCTTCCGGCAACTCGCAGGGAGGCAAGTAGGGATGCGGAGATCGTTTCCTGTCCCCGTCGAGGGCGGTTCTGTGGGAGGAACGAAGCGCGCCCTGTATGGGAGAACCAAGCCTGGGAGAACCACGGCAGCTGTCGGGACTGCGTGCGCGCTGTTGTCCTGTTTGGCGCTTGGATTTGTTGCGGGATGCAAGCCGGTTGGCCCCGATTATCATCGGCCGACCTACACTGCGCCGCCTGCTTACAAGGAAACAGGCGCGCCAACTGTAGTAGTGCCGCCGCCGAATCCACAGGGAGGGAGCTGGCAGCCTGCCTCGCCTTCGGACGGAATGCTGAAGGGGAAGTGGTGGGAGATTTACCAGGACCCGCAGCTGAACCAACTCGAAGAACGAATCGCGTCTACAAACCAGGGGTTGCGGCAAGCGATGGAAACATATCTGGCGGCGCGGGACCAGATTGCGATTGCGCGGGCGGCCTTGTATCCGACGTTTGCGGCTGGGCCGGGCTTCACCCATGTTGCGGCATCTTCGAATCGTCCGCTGACGACGGCGACGACACGGACGAGTTACAACGATCTGACGCTTGAGGGACAGGGCTCGTGGGAGCCGGATTTCTGGGGCCGCATCCGTCGCAACGTGGAGGCGACGCGCGAAAGCGCGCAAGCCAGCGCGGCCGATACGGCGAATGTCGATCTGAGCCTGCAGGCGCAGATGGCGACGGCGTATTTCCAACTGCGCGGCGCCGACTCGCTGATTCAACTGCTGGACTCGACGGTGAAGGACCTCGAGAGCCAGCTTGACCTGGCACAGCGGCGTTTGAAGGGCGGAGTCGCCACCGAGGTGGATGTGGCGCAGGCGCAGACCCAGCTGGAAACCGTGCGGGCGCAGCGTGTAGACGCGGAGCAGGCGCGTGCGCAGTTTGAGCACGCGGTGGGCACGACTGCCAACTACGATTTATCGAGCTTCAGCATTCCATTTTCACCGTTAAATCTTGAGTTACCCAAGACGCCTGTCGGCGTGCCATCGCAATTACTGGAGCGCAGGCCGGACATTGCCGCTGCAGAGCGGCGGACGGCGGCTGCGAACGCGCAGATCGGGATCGCGGTGAGCGCCTATTATCCGACGATCAGCCTGGGCGGGACGGGTGGCTTCGAAAGCACGCATGGCGGGACTTGGATCCAGGGGCCGAGCGCCTTGTGGAGCCTGGGCGCGCAGGCGACGGAACTGCTTTTCGACGCCGGGCAGCGGCATGCGGTGACGGATCAGGCGCGGCATACCTACGAAGCGCAGGTTTCCGCGTACAAGAACGCGGTGTTTCTCGCTTTCCAGGACGTCGAGGACCAGCTGTCGTCGCTGCGTGTTCTTGAACGGGAAGCTGTCGTTGAACAAGCGGCGGTGGCTTCCGCTCAACATTCATTCAATGTTTCAAACCAGCGCTACAAGGGCGGAGTCACGAGCTATCTGGAAGTGCTTACGGCCGAAGCGGCGCTGCTGCAGAATCAGCAGACGGCAGTGGGGCTGCAGACGAGGCAGTTCATCGCGAGCGTGGCGCTGGTGCGGTCGCTAGGCGGCGGGTGGGATGTTTCGCAGCTGCCGAAGTGAGAAAAGCAGGGAACAGGGAATAGCTTTGATGCTGGTATCCGAAATAGATCCCTCAGCGGCTAAAGCCGGCGTCAATCCAATTGGCTTATCGGCACGAGTAAACTCGTGCCCTTTCAAAACCACTCTTGGGACGAGTTTTTCCACAACCTCCTAGAGGGCTACTTCGCAGCCGCGCTATTGGACGGGTGAGACGGGAGCGAAAGAAGGATCGGCCTGAGCAGCCGGGACCCATCCGCAAAAACGGAAGAGTCCCCTCGTCCTGCTCTCTGCCAAATCCAGTTACCCCTTGGCGGTGGCGAAGCGCTTGTTGACTTCGGCCCAGTTGACGACATTCCACCAGGCGGCGAGATAGTCGGGCCGGCGGTTCTGGTACTTGAGATAGTAGGCGTGTTCCCAGACGTCATTGCCGAGGATGGGATAGAGGCCCTGGCTCAGCGGCGAGTCTTGATTCGGGGTGGTGATGACTTTCAATTTGCCGCCCTGGATGACCAGCCAGCCCCATCCGGAGCCGAACTGCTTGGCGGTGGTCTCATTGAAGGTCTTCTTGAAGGCCTCGAAGTCGCCGAAGTCGGCTGAGATCTGTTTGGCGATGTCGCCGGTGGGTGCGCCGCCGATGCCAGCTGTGCCAGGCTTGCCCATCAGATGCCAGAAGGCGGTGTGGTTGGAGTGGCCGCCGCCGTTGTTGCGCACCACGGTGCGGATGTCGTCGGGAACGGCATTGAGGTCTTTGATCAGGTCGTCGACCGATTTAGCGGCCAGCTGCGGATGCTTTTCGAGAGCGGCGTTGACGTTGTTGATATAGGCCTGGTGATGTTTGTCGTGATGGAGCTTCATTGTTTCGGCATCGATAAAAGGCTCGAGAGCCGCGTAGTCGTAAGGAAGCGGTGCGAGTTCGTAAGCCATTGGGGAAATCTCCTTCGTAACGGATTGTACTGTGCAGGTTTGACCGCAACGCTTGCGGTGTATGTGGAAACCCAACCTGAGGGACGAGTGAAACAGAATCTTCACACAACGGCCCGGAGCACTGTGATTGGATGGGAACGCAGCCCCCTCCGGTTGGATGGATGCGATGAGGGGCGGGTGAGGTGCGAAACTAATTCAGCGCGACCCCGGAAACCTTTACCTCACGAAAACATCTTCATAGGAAGACGGAACGAGACGGCTTGATTCTTCCCATCCCACCGAACGGTATCGACCATTGAACGAGCAACCCCTCTATCGTTGGCTTGACCAGCAAGGCGAAGCGTTTGGCGCGCCGGGTCTTGAACCGCGCTGGACATCCAGCGTTAAAGACGCGATCGGCACGGCATATGCGGCTTCGAGTCGCATCTGGTTCACGTGCTCGCATGGAATTCTTAACGAGGTCTATCACCCTACGATCGACCACCCCCAGGTGCGCGACATGGAATTCCTTGTCACCGATGGGGAGACGTTTGCACACGAAGAAAAGCGCGACCTGGTGACGAGCTTTGAGTACATCCACCCCGAGGCGCTGGGTGTGCGTTATGTGAATCGCGATCCAGAGGGGCGCTACAGTCTCATCCACGAAATCATCTGCGATCCGCATCATTCGGTGATTTTGCAGCGCGTCCGGATCGAAGGGCATGAAGAGCTTTTGCCGCGGCTGAAGGTATACGCGCTGCTGGCGCCCCATTTGGACTGCGGCGGAGCGGGGAATTCGGCCCGCGCTATCGATATTGCCGGTCACAAGGCAGTACTCGCCTGGAAGAACCAGTGGTCGCTTGCGATGGGTGCGAGCTGCGGATTTACGCGGGTGAGTTGCGGATTTGTGGGGTCGAGCGATGGTTGGCGCGACGTGATGGAGAACTACCGGATGGATTGGGAATTCGGCTCGGCCAGCAACGGCAACATTGCGGTGCTGGGGGAGCTGAACCTGGGCTGCGCCGGGTCGGATGGTTCGCGTACATTCACCCTGGCAATCGGGATCGGGGAGGGACACCACACGGCGTTGCAAAAGACGATGAGCGCGCTGGTGATGCCCTTCGAGCAGCACCGTGAGCGATTTATCAACCAGTGGCGCCGGGTGGCAAATCCCGAGTGGCTGGCTGCCAAGGCGCAGGATGGCGGCAAGCTGATGAGGGCGAGCCACAATGTTTTGCTGGCTCACGAAGACAAGACGTATTCGGGAGCGTTTGTCGCGTCGGCGTCGATTCCCTGGGGCCAGGCAAAGAGCGACGAAGACCTGGGCGGATACCACCTGGTGTGGACGCGGGACATGGTTCAAACGGCGAGTGCGATGCTTGCGTGCGGACGGGCGGAGACAGCGCTGCGCGCGTTGGTTTATTTGGCTTGCACGCAAAAGCCCGATGGCGGCTTCGCGCAGAATTTCTGGGTGGATGGGCGGCCGTACTGGTCGGGCGAGCAGCTGGACGAAGTCGCGTTTCCGGTGATCCTGGCGTGGCGCTTGTGGAAGGCCAATGGGCTGGGGGACATGGAGATCTTCCCCTTCGTGGAACGCGCGGCGGGCTACCTTGTGCGCCACGCTCCCATTACGCACCAGGAGCGGTGGGAAGAAAATGCCGGTTATTCGCCTTCCACGCTGGCCGCGGTGGTTTCGGGGCTGATCTGCGCGGCCGAGATTGCGCGCGCTCATGATTCCGTCGAACTGGCGGTGTTCTACGAGGAATACGGCGACTGGATCGAGCATCATCTCGAAGACTGGACGGTCACGAATGAAGGGGTGTTGCTGCCTGAGGTGCGGCGACACTACATGCGCGTACGTCCGCCGGAAAAGGGCGAGGCCTATGCATGCGAGGCTTGCGGCGCGGAGATGATCCACATCAACAACCGGCCGCCGGGCACGCGCGAGTTCTTCCAGGCGCGCGAGGTGATCGACGCAGGGTTCCTCGAATTGGTCCGGTACGGAGTGCGGCGGGCGGACAATCCATTGATGGTGGATTCGTTGAAAGTGGTGGATGCGGTGCTGAAACGTGGGCTTCCGCAGGGGCCGGGATGGTTGCGCTACAACTGGGATGGCTATGGGCAGCGGCCGGATGGGGGTCCGTTTCTAGGTTGGGGCCAGGGCCGTGTCTGGCCTTTGTTGACGGGAGAGCGCGCACATTACGAACTTGCGGCAGGAAAAGACATTACTTCGCTGATTGAAACGTATGAGCGATTCGCCACCATGGGCCAGATGATGCCGGAGCAGGTATGGGACGAGCCGAATTCGCCTTCGGGGAGATTGCAATTGGGCCAGCCTGCGGGGTCGGCGGTGCCGCTGGTGTGGGCCCACGCCGAATACCTGAAGCTGCTGCGCTCGGCGCTGGACGGGAAGGTGTTCGATCGCATCGAACCGGTCTATGCGCGGTATTGTGACCCCGAGGGACGGAAAGCGCTTCGACGCGATCTTGAGATCTACACGCAACGGCGGCCTATTCAGAGGATTTCCGCGGGCGCGACGATGCGCATGATTTACGAAGATCGGTTTGCAGTGACCTGGTCGGCGGATGGATGGAAGACGGTGAACGTGACCCAGAGCCGCTGCCTGGGGAGTGCCGGACACAGCGTGGACATTTCCACCGCGACGGACTCTGCCGGCGGTGAACTATCATGGACTCTTCAATGGACCGAGCATGGACGTTGGCTTGGCTACAACGTGAATGTCAAGATCGACACTTCGCCATAAACAGCAGGGCCTATTCAGTTAACAGTGGAGACCACCTGGTTGGTTTTTGCGAATACCTCTTCCGAGGAAAGGAATGCAAAAGGCATGACTGCCCCAGTTGCAGCACTCTCGATTGATGAACTCTCCATCGATACATTGCGTCTGCTCGCCGTGGATGCGGTTGAGAAGGCAAATAGTGGGCACCCCGGCGCCCCGCTGGGCTGCGCGCCCATCGCGTATCTGCTGTATCACAAGCTGATGAAGCACAATCCTGCGCACTTCAAGTGGGCGGACCGCGACCGGTTTGTGCTTTCGAACGGACATGCGTCGGCGCTTCTGTATTCGACGCTTTTTCTCTCCGGGTACAAGGTCACGATCGACGATCTGAAGTCGTTCCGGCAGCTGCACTCGAAGACGCCCGGACATCCGGAGGCTGGCGAGACCGAGGGGGTCGAGGTCACGACCGGTCCGCTGGGGCAAGGCCTGGCGATGTCGGTGGGCCTGGCGATGGCGGAGAAGCATCTGGCCGCGGTCTATAACAAGCCCGGATTCGAGATTGTGAATCACCACACCTATGTGCTCTGCGGCGATGGCGATTTGATGGAAGGTGTCTCGCACGAGGCGGGCTCGCTGGCCGGCACTTTGGGACTTGGCAAGCTGATTGTCTTCTATGACGACAACCTGATTTCGCTGGATGGGCCGACGGAGTTGAGTTACACCGAAGATGTATTGAAGCGATTTGAGGCGTACCACTGGCACGTCCAGATGGTGGGCGATGGGAACGATTTGAAGGCGATTGAAGCTGCCGTCGAAGCTGCCAAAGCGGAGACGACGAGGCCGTCGTTTATCGCGGTGCGGACTGTGATTGGATACGGAAGTCCGAAGGCGGGCACGAACAAGGTGCATGGGGAGGCGCTGGGGGCGGCAGATACTGCGGCGACGAAGAAGTTTTTCGGCTTCCCTGAGGACCAGAGTTTCTATGTGCCGGAAGACGCGCTGGCGAACTGGCGCAAGGCGGGGGAGCGGGGTGCGGCTCTCGAAGAGGAGTGGAAGCAGCTTTTTGAGAGGTATCGCGCGCAGTATCCCGATCTGGCGGCGGAGTTTGAGCGAACGAAGAACAACAAGCGGAAAGCAGGTTGGGAGAAGGCGTTACCGAGCTTCCCTGCGGGCAAGCCTGTCGCGACGCGCAATGCGGGCGGAGCGGTGATGAACGCGATTGCCGAGGCGGTGCCGGAGTTGTTCGGCGGCGCGGCTGACCTGACGGCTTCGACCAAAACAATTTTCAAGCCGGGTGCGAATTTCCATGTCGATCCAGCGGGGCGCAATGTGTTTTTCGGCGTGCGTGAGTTTGCCATGTGCGCTGCGGTGAATGGCATGGCGAAGCACGAGGGATTGGTTCCTTTCGGATCGACGTTCTTTACCTTTTCGGACTATTGCAAGCCTGCGCTTCGTTTAGCCGCGCTGATGCGGTCGCATTCGATTTTTGTTTACACACATGACTCGATCGGCCTTGGTGAAGACGGGCCTACGCACCAGCCGATTGAGCAGTTGATGATGCTGCGCGCGCTGCCGGACTTCACGGACTTTCGTCCGGCGGATGCAAACGAGACCGCGGCGTGTTGGCGGCTGGCTCTCGAACGTACGGGACCCTGCTTCTTCGCGCTTACGCGTCAGGATCTGCCGGTGATCGACCCGGCTACGCACGACGCCTACGCCAATGTGAGCAAGGGCGCGTATGTTTTGGAGGACGCCCCGCATGTGCAAGTGGTTTTGATCGCGACTGGGTCGGAAGTTCCGTTATGTCTCGCTGCGAAAAAGCTGCTCGAGGCCGAGGGTGTTGCCGTGCGGGTGGTGAGCATGCCGAGCTGGGAGATTTTCGAGGAGCAGACGGCGGCCTACAAGGCCGGCGTGCTGCCGGTGGGAGTGAAGAAAGTTGCCGTCGAAGCCGGGTCACCGCTCGGGTGGTGGAAGTATGTTGGCCAGGACGGGGATGTCATTGGGCTCGACCGTTTTGGCGCTTCTGCCCCAGGGCCGAAAGTAATGGCCGATCTTGGATTCACGCCGGAGAATGTGGCGGCGCGAGCGAAGGCTGTGTTGAAGCGGAGCTAGCGAAGTTAGAGCGGTTTGGGCGCGCTAGCGGGGTTCGTGGGTTGACGCTAACTCACCTCACTCTGCCAATGTCGCAAAGCAGAGTTTTCAGGTGCGCTGGTTTTTAGGAGAGAACTAAAGTGAAGTTAGTCACTGCTTCGGATCACGCTGGGTTCAACCTCAAGGAAGAGGTGCGCGCGTATTTGACCAAGGCGGGCCACGAGATCGTCGATCTTGGGGCATTCACCTGCGACCCGCAAGATGACTATCCCGACTTTGCCGAGCGCGTTGGTGAGGCTATCAAAGCGGGCGAGGCGCCGCGAGGGATTCTTATATGCGGCTCTGGCGTGGGCGTCTCGATTGCGGCGAACAAGATTCCCGGCATTCGCGCCTCCATGTGCCATGACACGTATTCAGCTCATCAAGGCGTGGAGCACGACGACATGAATGTCATCGTGTTTGGGGCGCGGATCATCGGTACCTCTCTGGCATACGAGTTGGTGGACGCATTTATTCGCGCAAAATTCATCTCCAATGAGGAACGGTTTACACGCCGTTTCAAGAAAGTAATGGCCATCGAGGCGAAATACCAGAAATGCAGCGGACAGTGAACCGTGCGCAGTGGGCAGTGAAACAGTAAGACAGAGAAACAGTGAAGCAGTAGCCAATCTCCCCAATCCCAGAAGTTGAACCATCAGTGCCAGAGGCTACCGGGCAATGTTCCCCTTCGATGCAATTCTTTTCGATGTAGGCGGAGTCCTGCTGACGAATGGCTGGGACCATTGCGAGCGCGCGATTGTGCTGGATCAGTTTCATCTGGATTGTGGGGAGTTTGAGGCTCGGCACGCGGGTCCGAATGACGCGTGGGAAAGGGACTTGATCACGGCGAAGGACTACCTTGATGCGACGGTATTTTATGAGCCGCGTGACTTTTCACATCGTGAGTTTCTGGATGCGATTTTTGCGCAGTCTAAGTTGCTGCCGGATGGCGGTTTGGGAATCTTGCAGGAACTCGCAGCATCCCATAAGTGCATGTTGGGCGTGCTGAATAACGAAGCGCGCGAGCCGAACGAATATCGGTTCAAGACTTTTGGAATTCGCGATCATCTGAAGGTCGCATTTAGCTCCTGTTATCTCGGGCTGCGCAAACCGGGATCGGCGATTTACCTCCGTGTGTTGGATATTCTTGGAAAGCCGCCGCAGCGTGTGCTGTTTATCGATGACCGGGCGGAGAACGCCGAAGCGGCTGCGGCTGTGGGAATGAAGGCAATTCGGTTTCAAGGTGCGTCTGTGTTGAGAAGCGAGTTGAGAACTTTGGGAGTTTTGTAGCGGAGTTTGAAGGGAGAGCGTTATGCAACTTGGATTGATTGGTCTCGGCAAGATGGGCGGCAACATGGCGGAGCGGTTGCGCCTGGGCGGCCACCAGGTGGTGGGGTTCGACTTCAGCCCCGAGGCTGTACAGAAGCTGACAGCATCTGGGAACGTTGGTGTCTCGTCGCTGGAGGATATGGCGAAGAAGCTAACGGGACGCAAGGCGATTTGGATCATGGTGCCGCAGGGCAAGCCGGTCGATGACACGATTGCCAAGTTAGAGCCGCTGCTGAACAAAGGCGACATCCTTATCGACGGCGGTAACTCGAATTACAAGGATTCGCAGCGCCACTACAAGGAAGTGACGGCGAAGGGATATCAGTTTGTGGATGTGGGCACGTCGGGTGGCGTATGGGGGCTGAAAGAGGGATACAGCATGATGGTTGGCGGCGATAAGGAAGCCGTCGAGTATCTGCGGCCGATCCTCGAAACGCTGGCTCCAGGGAAAGACAAGGGATGGGGGCATGTGGGTCCGGCAGGTGCAGGACATTTCGTGAAGATGGTCCACAACGGCATTGAATATGGCTTGATGCAGGCCTATGCCGAGGGGTTCACGATCATGGAAAAGAAGGAAGAGCTGAAGCTTGATCTGGCGCAGATTTCGCAGATCTGGCGTTTTGGGAGCGTGGTGCGGAGCTGGCTGCTCGACCTGACGGCCGATGCGCTGAGTAAGAATCCCACGCTGGATGGGCTGGAAGCTTATGTGGCCGATTCGGGCGAGGGACGGTGGACGGTTTTCGAAGCGATCGATCTGAATGTGTCGGCGCCGGTGATTACGGAGTCGCTGATTCGGCGGATTCGTTCGCGCGAGGAGAATAACTTCACGGACCGGATGTTATCGATTATGCGCAACGCTTTTGGCGGGCATGCGGTGAAGAAAGACTAGAGATCAGAGATCAGGGAACAGGGAACAGGGATCAGGGATCAGGGATCAGGAAAAGCAGAATACTGCGGAGGTTCGATAGGTTATGGCGACGGTGCAGATGAAAGTACGCCCTGAGGATTTGTCCAACGTTCAGCACACCGGCGAGCGCATTCCCGATCCTGGGATCCTGGTGATTTTTGGCGCTTCAGGCGACCTGACGAAGCGCAAGCTGCTGCCGGCGTTGTATCACCTGGAGCAGTCGGGGCTGCTGCCGAAGAAATTTGCGATTGTCGGCGTGGCGCGGCGGCCGCTAGGGGGTGAGTTTGCCGCGGATATGCGCGAGGGCATCGTCGAATTTGGCGATGTGAAGGAGTCCGATCCGCTGCTCGACGACTTTGTGAAGAACATCAGCTACTATGCGCTGAGCTTCGATGATCCTTCGCACTATGCGGGTCTGAAGGCCGAGCTGGACAAGATTGCGGAGGAGAAAGGCATCGGGCCGGACAGGCTTTTCTATCTCGCAACAGCGCCTGAGTACTTTGCGCCGATTATTGAGAACCTTGGCGCGCAGGGCATGGCGCAGCCGGAACACGGGCGCATCGGCGTGGTGATTGAGAAGCCTTTCGGCCACGATCTGGATTCAGCGAAGGAGCTGAATCACCATGTCAATGGCGTATTTCACGAGAACCAGGTTTTTCGCATCGATCACTATCTTGGCAAAGAGACGGTGCAGAATATTTTGGTTTTCCGTTTTGCCAACGGAATCTTCGAGCCGATCTGGAATCGCAATTACATCGATCATGTGCAGATTACGGCGGCGGAGACGCTGGGCGTGGAAGGGCGCGGACCGTTTTATGAGAAGGCGGGCGCGCTGCGCGACGTGATTCAGAACCACGTGATGGAGTTGCTGAGTTTTGTGGCGATGGAGCCGCCTTCGAGCTTCGACGCCGAGGCTGTGCGGCGGGAGAAGGTGAAGGTGTGGCGCGCGATTCCGAGTATTCCGATTTTGAATGCGGTGCGCGGGCAGTATGGCCCCGGCGTGGTGGAAGGGAAAAAGGTTGTCGGCTATCGCGACGAGGATCGCGTGAATCCGGAGTCGGGCACGGAGACCTACGCCGCAGTGCGCCTGGAGATTGAGAACTGGCGCTGGGCGGGGGTGCCGATTTATTTGCGTGCGGGTAAGCGGCTGAAGAGGCGGGCCACGGAGATCAGCATCCAGTTCAAGCAGCCGCCGCTGCTGATTTTCAATCGGATGCAATCGACCGGGCCGTGCAATGAAATTCAGCCCAACCTGCTGACGATTCGCATTCAGCCGGATGAGGGGATTGCGCTGCGGTTTGGGGCAAAGGTGCCGAATACGCCGAATATGTCGGTGTGCCCGGTGAACATGGACTTCAATTATGCGGCGGCTTTCGGCACTTCAAGCGCGAACGGATACGAGCGGCTGCTGCTGGACGCGATGCTTGGGGACCAGACGCTGTTTGCGCACCGCGATGGTGTCGAGGTGACCTGGGCGCTGTATACGCCGATTCTGGAGGCGTGGGCGGCGAAGAATCCCGAGGTGTTTCCGAATTATTTTGCCGGGTCTTGGGGGCCGGACTGCTCGGAGCGGTTGCTGGAGCGGGGCGGGCATACTTGGCGGAATAATTTGGGGACGAAAGGGTGAGCTAGCAGAGCATGTGCCGACGAAAGGCTGAAAGCGTGAAGTCCGAGGTTTCAAAAATCGGGGAACGACATACATCACTCATTGGCGGGGCTAAAGAAAGCTCAACGTGAATGCACTACGTTTCCTTTACTGCCCTCGCGATTTACAAACGCGTCTCGTGAAGCTTCGGCGTCGTGTTTGTTGGCAAATGGGCCTTCACTGCCACTTCCCATCTCATTGCCATCGAAAAATTTGCGCCAAATGAAATTCCATTGACCGGCGTCGTTTCGTTCCACACTTGTGACGTACCCGGTGCTTTCAGTAGCGACGACTTTTCCTTGATTCACTATCGTCATCATTGTCATTTTTCTGTCCTGACCGGAAATCTTTATTCCAACACACATAATAGCAAACAAAAGGCGAATAGATATTAGGCAATTCGCTGTTTTAAGCAATGGCCGCGATGCCATGTTTGGCGGCGAGGGTGAGCAATTTGGCCGCTGGTCCTCGCGGTTGTTTTTCGCCGCGCTCCCATTTGCTGACGACTCCCGTGGTCACATTTAGATGGGCCGCAAAGACGGCTTGGCTCACAGCGGCTTTTGCGCGGATGCGGCGGATGGTGGCTGGAGATAACTTCATGACCGGTGTCAGGCAAGCCCGATCGAATTCACGCATGGTTTTGTTATCGATGGCGCCGACTTGGTGCAGGTCAGACATGCTTTCGTGCAGCGCCGCGAATGCTTCGCTATGGTAGGCTTTTGCCATATTCCACTCCTCTGAAAATGGGCGGAACCTTCAGTGCGATGGTGGCAAGGTTCCGACGCCCCTACGGGGCTCACGCGGTCAAACGGCCTGTTCCCCCGGATTGCGCCTCGCCCGTGGCTCGGACTCCATCCGGGGCTATTCTCCTTGCATCCCTCCGGGATGCGCTTCGGCTTCATTTTCATTTTTCGTTGTGCACTGAAGGATCATGGACGACTCCTTCGTTCGATGGAGAGCTCTCAAGAGAGGAGTGCGGGCTATTCGCGGATGACTTTGACCAGAATGCCGTCGGGGAGTTCGCCTTCTATCAGGTGGACTACGCCGTTTTTAACCAGGCCTTCGAAGACCTGACGGGTGGGCTTGGGTGCGAGCGCTTTTTCCTGAAGAGAGGCCGAGGCGTATTGCGGCGCCAGCCCGCCGGTTCCGGGACCGCCTGATCCCTGATCTCTGATCCCTGTTCCCTGCCTTTTGCCCATCCCCTTGTCCATGGCTTCGTTGGCCAGGCGGTCGGCTTCCTGGTTGCCGCCGCGGAGGGTGTGGCTCATTTCGAATTTCGCTAGCTTCGCGGTGCGGCGTTTGGCTTCTTCCCAGAGCGGGACAAGGCCGGGGTTCTTGACCTTGTAGAGGCCCTTCATCTGCTTGACCATCAGCTCGGAGTCCGAGACGACCCTGAGGCGCTTCGCGCCATTCTTGAGTGCCCAATCGAGGACTGCCAGCAGCGCGGCATACTCGGCATAGTTGTTGGTCTGTTTGCCCAGGTATTCGCTCAGGCGGGCCACAGTGCGGCCCTGAGGGTCCTCAATGACCGCGCCATAGCCGGCTGGGCCGGGATTGCCGCGGGAGCCGCCGTCGCAGTGGGCGGTGTACCACCCGGGGGCATCCGTGGCTTGGGAGCCCATTTCAGGAAATAGGGAGGAGTTCATCGATTCCCAGTGTACCGGGGCTGGGTCCAAGTGTGCCGGGGCTGGGTTAACCGGCAGTGAAGCGCCTTGAGACTGGTTTTTGGACTGCAAAACCGTCAGGGGCTAAAGCCAATGCCATGTTGCGGCATTTTCGGCACGGCTGAAGCCATGCCCTGTTACAAGACACATAATGAAACCGTTTTCGCAGCCTGTGAAGCCGTGCCCTTTCAAAACCATCGGTGTATTCCGACGTTCTATCGAGCGCTCACTTAGGGGCCTGTTCCGCGTCTACTTGAGTGCGACCACTCTTCGAACCACGGAGCAGTGATTCAATGACAGTTGAAGCTGCCAGCTTAGCACCCGTTCCAGCATCGACACTGAGGACCGCGCCGGGCGGTTTGGCTTGGCCAGCCGCGCGGGGGTTACAATCCTCTGCAGGTATGGCTGCTACCAGGGCAATGAACGGGCCGGACCGGGCGCAGGAGCGCCTGCAGGCGCGTGCGCCGGAGATGGAGCTGATCCGCGAGGCGCAGAGAGGATCGCGGGTCGCGTTCGATGCGCTGGTGCGCCAGTATGAGCAGCAGGTTCTGCGGCTGGCCCTGCACCTGACGGGCTCTGAGCATGACGCCGAGGATATCTACCAGGAAGCCTTTCTGAAGGCATTCAGGTATATCGGGAATTTCCGGTTTGAGTGCTCGTTCTACACCTGGATTTACCGGATTGTCACCAATCTTTGTTTGGATCAACTGCGGCGGCGCAAGACTCGCCGCGAAGATTCGGCGGTGCTGGTAGATCACTCGGGCGATGAGATTGACTTGCTGGCTTCGGTGTCGGACAATCGGTCGTTTTCGAGCCCCGATCGCGAGCTGGACCGTAAGGTTTTAGGGGAACGAATTCAAGCGGCGCTGGGCAAGCTGACACCGCGCGAACGGATGGTTTTTGAATTGAAGCATTACCAGGGGCTCCGCCTGCGGACGATCGGAGAGATGTTGAATACGACAGAGGAAACCGCCAAAAATACGCTCTTCAGGGCGACCAAGAAGTTAAGAACACAGTTGGCGGGACTACGCTGAGCCCTGCGGCTTTTGCAGAGCAGACTTTTGGACCAGATTTGTGGCACTGAGGTACGAGGCTGGAAGGACGTAACACCATGAATTGCGAAGTTGCCCATGAACGGATCGTGCTGGCGGCTTACGGCGAACTCGCCGATGATCAAATTCACGAGCTGGACCGGCATTTAACGACCTGTGCGGATTGCCTCACGGAGCGGGATCAGCTGCAGGCGCTGAAGACACTGGCTGCGGTGCACCCTGTTGTGGAGCCGCCTGCCAACCTGATGGCGCGCTCGCGGATGCGGCTTGAAGAAGCGCTGGACGCAATTCCTCCCAAGCGCTGGTATGAGCGATTTGGCGAGAGCCTCCTGAATCATTTTGCGCGCCTGCAATCTGCCCCGATGGCCGCGGGCCTGTTGCTGGTGGTGGGTATGGGTGCGGGCAGCCTGGGCGGATTTGAGTTTGCGCAGGGTCGGGCGGCGCACACAGCGTCGAAAGCAAGCGAGGCGACGACAGTCACAGCGGCGCCGGCTCCGGCGAGTCCGGCGGATGTGGCGAGCATTTCAAGCATTGTGCAGCAGCCGAACAGCGAGATGGTCGAAGTGCGGTACAACGAGGTTGTCCCGCAGCGGATCCAGGGGACGCTTGACGATCCGGCGATACGGCAGCTTTTGATGATGGCGTCTGAAGACGCGGCTTCGGCAGGAATTCGTGACGATTCGGTAGGCTTGCTGGCGGCAGAGTGCCGCGCGGGTCACAGCTGCAACGCCGCAGGCATTCGCGACGCCCTGATGGTGGCCTTGCGCTACGACCGGAATGAGGGTGTGCGCGAGAAAGCGCTGAAGGGCCTGGAACCTTATGTATCTGAAGATATGCGTGTGCGCGATGCGGTGCTGGAGGCACTGTTGAACGACAGCGATGCGCGTATCCGGACGGAAGCGATCAATGTTCTTGAACCTGTGGAGGCCGATATGACGGTGCGTCAAGTGCTGTCGACGGTGGCCACGTCAGACCAGAATCCCCAGATCCGCAACGTCTCCCGGCAGGTTCTGCGCCGGGTGCCGGAGATTCAATAGCAATGACTATCCTTCAGGTCACAGCACCGTGCCTAAAGAGTGCGGGCCTGAACAGGGCAAATGAGCAGGGAGAAGAAAAATGAAGTACTTTTCGAGGCCGTACCGCACTATGTTCTGCAATTCAAGGAATTGGTTGTCCGGGGTTGGCGTTGTGGGGCTGATCATCGCGGGCCTGACTTTTACGCCGCACCGAGCGCCGGCGCAGTCCGCCGGGCTGGCCGAAGTCATGCAAGAGCCGAGCCCGCTGTTGCATTCGGGCTCGCAGGGTTACATGGGCGTGCTGGTGGGTGATGTCGACTCCGACGCCGCCGCCAAGTTGAAATTGAAAGAGGTTCGCGGCGTAGTTGTCACGCTGATCGATCACGATGCACCGGCGGCGCAGGCTGGCGTCCGCGTGAATGACGTGGTGCTGCAGGTGAACGGTCAAGCCGTGGAAGGGGCGGAACAATTCAGCCGCATGATGCGCGAGATTCCCGCAGGCCGTTCGGTGAGCCTTGTGATCAGCCGCGACGGCGCAGTGCAGACCATTGGGGTGCAATTGGCGGACCGCAAGAAGATGGAGCACGATGTGTGGAATCGGCTCGACAACGGTGGCGATCAATCGACATCGGCTCCGGGGATGGGCATTTTATCGGGTGGCTCGGGGGATGTGCCCTCGGGCGGGTTCCACATTCCGTTTATTGGGACAAGCACGCTGAACGTGGGCGCTCTGGTGGAACCGTTGACGTCGCAGATGGCCGATTATCTTGGGATCCAAGGCGGCCTGATGATCAAGCAGGTGGCCCGCAAGAGCGAGGCAGAAGCTGCGGGTCTGAAAGCTTTCGACGTGATTCTGAAGGTGGGCGCCGACGGCATCGCCACCACCGCCGACTGGGATCGCGCGCTGCGCGCCAACCAAGGGAAGCCTGTGCAGGTGACAATTTTGCGCGACCGGCGGCAGCAGACAGTAACGCTGCAGGTGGATACGAAGCATCACCACGCGTAGCGGAAGGGTTTGTTTCGGTTCGTTTGACGCCTGGTGAGGTTCGTGCTTTCCCAGGTCTGAAAATCCAGACCTGGGGCACCCACTTCCGTGCTGAATTGGAGGCCGTGACAATCCGATCTTGTTACGAACTTCCGGGGCTCCACATTAGTATTCCGACCGCGTGAATTCGCACTTTGAGTTTCTTGCTTTCCCACCCTTTCGCCAGAACAAAGGCGAAAGGATGGGGCACGGAGATGGTACAAGTACAAGCGGTCAGAGGCCTAGTGCTTGAGGATTTGCTTGGCGATGGTGGCCAGTTGCATGTTTGAGGTGCCTTCGTAGATCTTGCCGACCTTGGCATCGCGGTAATATTTCTCTGCCGGGTAGTCGCGCACGAACCCGTTTCCCCCGAAAACTTCAACGCACTGGCTGGCGACGCGTTCGGCTACCTCGGACGCGAAGAGCTTGGCCATCGCCGCTTCCTTGACGTAAGGCTTTCCGGCGTCCTTGAGGCGTGCGGCGTTGTAGACAAGAAGGCGTGCCGCCTCGATCTGCGTGGCCATTTCTGCCAGGGTAAATTGAACTGCCTGAAACTCGGCGATGGGCTTACCGAATTGGCGTCGCTCCTGGGCATAGCGGGCCGCGTGATGCCATGCTCCTTCGGCGAGGCCCAGCATCTGCGCGCCGATGCCGATGCGGCCTTCATTCAATGTTTCGATGGCGATCTTGTAGCCTTTGCCTCGTTCTGCTAGCAGGTTGTCTTCCGGAATGAGGCAATCATCGAAAATCAGTTCGCAGGTGCTCGATGCGCGAATGCCGAGCTTGTCTTCTTTTCGGCCTACGGTGAAGCCTGGGGTGTCTTTTTCGACGAGAAAGGCTGTGATGCCGCGATAGCCCGCGGTTGGATCGACGGTAGCGAAGACGATGAAGAGCCCGGCCTCGCGGGCATTGGAGATCCATAGTTTGCGGCCTGAGAGGCGATAGCGACCGCCAGGAGAATCGGGCGGTTCGGCGCGGGTCTGGAGGGCGAAGGCATCGGAGCCCGAGCCTGCCTCGCTGAGAGCATAGGCGCCGACAGTATCGGTCGCAAGGCGCGGGAGCCAGCGGGCCTGCTGCGCGTCTGTGGCCCAACGCCGAAGCGCGTTAATGACCAGCGTATTATGCACGTCGACCAGCACCGCGACTCCGGGATCGACGGTGGAGATGGCTTCGATGGCGAGAACTGCGTCAAAAAAGCTGCCGCCCGCTCCGCCGAAGGCCTCGGGAGCCTCGATGCCCAAGAGCCCTAATTCGAAAAGCTGCTTTACGAGGCCGGGAGCGAGTTCCTGGTCAGAATCCATACGGCGCACCAAAGGCTCGATCTTTTCCTGAGCAAAATCACGCACCGTGGAGTAGAACAGATTCTCTTCTTCGGAGAGTTGTGTGAGAGGGGAAGGAGTGGCGTGGCTTTTCGGCAAGCGGATTTGGGCCTCCGGCCTCGCAGTGTACCAAACGCGAGGCGTCTGCGAGTACCGAGTTCGATTCCAACTGTCAGGCTTATTCCGGATGAGCGGCGTGTTGAGGTTCGTGCTTTCCCACCCTTTCGCCAGGAACCACCCCACGGACGTGGACCTGTCCGCGGGGGCCCCGGTTAAGGCGAAAGGATGGGGCACGGAGGGTGTGCGGATGGGTTAGTCGATGGTCAGGGTGAACGTAACTGGAGTCGCAGTTATTGTTGCCGTCGTCGAATCCTGTCCCGACACGGTGATGGTGTATGTCCCCTTGGGTGGGTTGGAAACGGTGGTGGAGGCGGAGCCGCTGCCGCAAGCCGAGAGACCCAGGCCGAGGGCGAGGAGCCCGATGATAGCAGCAAGACTGCGAAGTTTACGAGAGGAGCGTCCGAGGAAGCCGGCGAGCAGTAAGCCCGCGAAGGCCATCCCCAAAGGCGCCGGGTTTGGGGCGTTGTTTTGCGATGTTGTCCCAGGACCGAGGCGGTGCATGGCGTGTTTACTGCTGTTGGCGATTGCCGCGCTGGCGCAGTCGGAGGCATGGGCGTCGAAGGTAAGTTGGGTTGTGACGGCACTGGTCCCAGTCACCATGACCGACCCACCGCTTGCGGTCGGAGTGGCGAACCCGTAGCAAAGATTGTTGAGGGAGGTGCTGGTTGTGCTCAAGCTCAGCTCGACTGTTCCTGTATAGCCGCCGGCGGGGGTGACCGTGATGGTTGAGTTGGCCGAGCTGCCCTGTGCCACGGTGACGTTTGTGGGAGGCGGGGTAAAGGCGAAAGTGCCCTTTCCGGAGCTCACGGTGGCGATGTTGATGGAAATGGAGCCGGTCGAGGCGGCATGTGTCGAATCGCCGGCGTATTGGGCAACGATGGTGTGAACACCTGAAGCTGCGAAGTTCGCCGTGTAGGTGGCGACGCCATTCGCGGACAGAGTGACGGAAGTGGCGGTACCCCCTGTGAGTGCGCCGGTGGTGGAGCTCAAGGTCTGATCGATCGACAAGTTTACGGTCCCGCTTGGGATGGTAGTGCCGGAGTCAGAGGCAACGGTAATGGTGATGGTGTCGTTGGTGTTGACGGCCGGGGTTGCGCTTGCCGCGGCAACACTGGTGGTGGTACCGATGAGGGTGGAAGTGTTGGCCGGCCAAGCGGTCACGAGAGTGCTCAGATTGACCGAGCCAAGGCCGGTGACCTGATCGTAGCCGGTAGTAGTTGTGTAACTGCCTTCACTGGCGGCGCTGCAAAAGTTGGCGCCGAGGCTGGAAGGGCACTCATTGTTTCCTGTGGTCACGTCGTTAAACGCGGCCGCGTTGGAGACTGCCATCTTGTACAGCGTTGGGTTCAGAAGGCCTTGTCCCGCCGAGTAGCCCTGGGCCTGATTGAGAACGGCAACCATGCCGGCGAAGATGGGTGTGGCGAAGCTGGTGCCGCCTGCGACGTTCAAGTCCTGGGTGGCGGAGTCCCGAAAGCCGCTGTTGCAGCTTGCCTGCTGGACAGGCGCCTGTGTGGTGTTCCAGTCGCTCTGATCGCTGGTGCAGTACAGGTAGCCGGGGAGGTCGGGCGATGCGTAGAAGGCCACGTCGGGCACGTCGCGCTTGCTGTCGGCTGGGATGCCGGGGACGCCGGTTTGCCAGCTTGGTTTGGTGGTGTAGAGGGTGCTGGCCCCGCCGCCGGTGGAACTCAGGGTAGTCGAACCTGCCGCAACGGCAGAAGCATCGTCGTTCCACGCGACTTCAGGAATGTACTTGAGGAGGGAGGTGACTTCGTCGCCGCTGGAGCCCTTGGGCTCCCAATAGGCCGAACCTGCGGTGTCGTTGGCCTGGACGATCTCAGTGCCTCCCACGCCTGTGACGTATTGGCTGCTGGCGGGGTAGCTGACGGCTAGTTGTTCTTGCGTCGCCAGCGCAGGAAAGCCATTCTGGGTTGTGGGCACACCCTCATAGCAAGCAGATGAGCCGGAATCGCCGGATGCGGCGACGACGGTCTGTCCCTGGGTAGTGGCCTGCTGGAACACGGCATCAAGGGCGCTTGCACTGCCCGCCGACATCGCCGGTTCGCATGAACCGTAGCTCACGCTGATAATGTTTCCGATTTTCTCGTCGATGGCGTATTCAATGGAATCGAAGACACCAAAGTTGGTGCTGCTGCCGGTATAGACAAAGAAGATTTCGGCCCCTGGGGCGATGCCGCCGGACCACTCGACGTCCAGGTCGGATTCGCCCTGATCGCCGGCGAACGTCTCAGGCGTACCTGAGCCCGGCACCAGGACCTGGTTGGGGTCCTTCACGGTCAGTCCAGCTGCGTTCTCAAAATTCTCGATGTCAGTGGGGCTGGTGCTGTTGTTTGCTCCGAGTGCGGATTGGCCGACCACGGCGATAGTCTGCCCGGTTCCCGTGCTGCCTGCGCTGATGAGGGTGTTGACGCCGTAGGCCAACTTGATGTCGCCGGGAGCGAAGAAGACGCTACCGGAGACGCTCGAGGTAAATGCTGGATTCGCCTGACCCTTTCGGCTCTTCTCGATCATGGGCCTGGGCCGGAAATCATTGAGGTTTCTGACTGCCGTCACGACGGGCATAAACGCGGAAGGAAGCGTCAGCGCCGTGGATGGAGCGAAGTGCTTTTCTCCGGCGATGGTGTAGAAGTGCATCTGGGTTTGAAAGGCCTGTTCGACCTGATTGACGCTGCCGGAAAAGCGGATCATGTTGCGGCTGCGCGCTACTGAGTCGATGGAGAAGCCTTGTTGCTGGAGCCAGGTCTCAACTTTATCCAGGTCCGACTGAGCCATGCCGAAGCGGGCAGCGAACTGATCGGGGTTGAGCCACTGATGGTAGAGAGGCGAGCTGGGATTCTGCTGTGCGGCGATGAGGGCTTCAAGATCGGCCTGTTGCGCGGCGGAACGGTTGAAGACGATGCTCATACCATTCAGGCGGGTGTCGGCGGGGAGGCGGCCTGAATCGTACTGCGCTTGCGCCATTGGGTGAAGCGAGCCTTTCAATGTGGATACCGACGAACTGGAGATCTCGGCCTGGAGGCGGGGCGCTGGAGTTTGCGCGCCCAGAGTCGTCGCGGCCAAGACGCAAGCGGCGAGCAACCCGGAGATTCTTTGGCCGCAGATTCTGAGGCCACGCATGCCGAAGCGTTTTGGTGTAGAGGAGAGGGGCGAAGTCGTCATAGTCATCCTTGTTCGTTCAAAAGCGTTTTTGGGTCAGGAGAAGGTGCCCGCGGCCTCGTAAGGCCCGCGTTCGACCAGAGAGCGAGGACGACAGTTTTGCCCGCAGCCGTTCCGGAGGCTTGTTGAGCGAGTCGGCACTTTTCCGGGGCAGAGGAAGTCGAGTCTCAAGGGTTGGAGTCCATCCGATGCACATCTGGGGACAGCTACCCGGCATTCACATGGAGCGCGTCTCCATCGTTAGACTCAAATCGCACTACAAAGTTGTGGCTCGGCGGGTGCGGATCGAGACGAAAGTCATGGGAAGAGTGGAATCAAATGCTCTCGCGGGGAGGGGCGTAAGCGCTTTTATGAGATTGGATTGGCTAATTGCAAGGCCGTAATGGTCTTGCTCGGCGGGATGAATTTGCCCGCGCGCCACGCGATCGCGAGATGCTCGCCGTCAAGCAGTCTTCGGATTTGGCATCGCGCGTGATCGGCCCATGGACCATTGCGATCGAGGCGCACGTAAGCCTGCCAGTGCCGAAGGGCGGAACGGGATTCACCCTTGCGTTCGTAGGCAAGGGCGAGATTGTAGTGGGCGTCGGCGTAGCGGGGTGAGAGCGCGACGGCTTGCTGGTAGGCGCGGATTGACTCTTCGGGTCGTTCCAATTCGTCTAGCACGTTCCCGAGGTCAAAGAAGGCGAGGACGTATCCGGGATCGGTTTCAGTGGCACGGCGATAGAGTTCCTCGGCCCTGCCATAGCGGCGCAAGTGGAAGTAGATGGTTCCCAGGTTGATGTAGGCTGCGGCGTAGCGAGGATCCCGTTCAAGAATCTTTTCGTAAAGAGCGATAGCGCGGTTTTTGTCGCCTGCTTCCTCTGCCTGCACGGCGGAAAGGAAGAGATTCTGCACGTTTTCTGCGGCCGCCGGGTGACCTGGCGCGCGCAAGGGGGATGGCCCGGCGATGGCGGGGTATTGATCGAGCCGCTCGAAGTCGAAGAGCAATTGGCGGCGAATCGGATCGACCATGGCGCCACTGCAGCGAAATGCCAATCGAGTTCCAGTGCGGACCAGGCTCGCCTCGAGAAGCGGATTAGTCATGCCGGCCACGGCGCGCATGGCAACGATGGAATCGCGGATGGAAGCGGCGGGAACGTCATCTTCCCGCAAGACGCGCAATGTCCGCAGCTGACCGAGATCCTGGAATGTGTAGGTTTGCTGCGGGGGAATGAGTCCGGCTCTCTCCCACCCGAACAACTGGTGGGAACTGATCTGCAGGATTCGCAAGACATCCTGACGGCTATAGCTGGTCACTCTTCCATGCTCCATATCCGACCGGACGAAGATCTGTCCGTTGGATCGCGAATCGGGTTCAGATCGTAAACCGTACTTTGTTTCTCCGACCTATCGTTGCGGACATCGTGCGAGGGATAGGTGTGGAGAACCGCTAGCTGGATTATGCCAAGAATATGCGTGGATAAGCTGGAGTGAATTACGGCAGGAAAAAAAGTGAGTGGATAACTAATGCTTTATTTGGTTCCTTTGCGCCTGGGGGAGGCTTTCGCCGGCCGGGACGCGAAGGTGAAGAGTCGAAAGCAGCAGGCACGTCGAGCGGTGGATTTCCCGCGGCGACCCGGCTGAACATGTGTGATAAGCGACGCGTCGGATGGTCACGAAAATGCGGCGTTCAATTGGGAGGTTCATGTGAGCTTAACTCTTTATTACTTAATCAATAAGCGCATTCATTTCGCTGTCTTTGACTCCATTTTCATGGTACTTTAGGGCCTTCTTCGGGCTCATGCGCCAGCCCACGCACGATGGCGCACTGGCGAGGAATCAGCCCCGTGTTTG
The DNA here is from genome assembly GCA_963810545.1 of uncultured Acidobacteriaceae bacterium. Lineage (GTDB taxonomy): Bacteria > Acidobacteriota > Terriglobia > Terriglobales > Acidobacteriaceae > Telmatobacter. Next base: position 467,867 of record CAWENE010000001.1, on the reverse strand, counting down.
AAGCGGATTTTCGTGTGGCATTGAAGGAAAAACTAGACGTACTGTCTGCCAGCGAACGTGTCGAAGCGCTTCTGGGGTATAAACCGAAAGAATTCCTGTTATCCACGGTTTCTCTGGAAGGACTGGTTCACCCGCACGACGCTGCCGTGGTCCGGCACTTATTTTCTCCCGCGTCCAAAGGGGAATCCGGCGAAGTGAAAGTCCGGGTTCGCCACGCCGATGGGCGGATTCGGTGCTTGAGCTGGGTCTACGAACGTGAGAAGCAAGCGCAAGGTTTCGCGATCCTGAACCTCAAGCTGCGCGACCCTTCTCGTCTCACGCGCGAAGGGGCTGGAGCCGAACTGACGGCCTTGCTCGAGGGAATGGACGAGTGTGCGTACCGCAAGGACCGCAACCATGTCATCACTTTGGCGAATCGCAATTTCCGTAGAATGTTCTCCGATCCCGCCGAAGAACCCCGCGATCTGACAGGGCTGACTGACTACGACCTCTTCTCGGAGGAATACGCGGATCAATCGTATGCACTCGAGGAACAGGTTCTGGCGGGTCAGCCTGTCGCGTACGTAGCACACCAGACAGTGCAAGGAAGGAAGGAACGGCTCGATCACCGGAAGTTTCCGGTTCGCGACCAGGCGGGAGAGATTACGGGGCTGTTCACCATCATTGCCGTGACTACGGAACGGGCGCAGGCGGAGCGAGTCTTGCGCGCGAATGAGGAGTCCCTGCAAGGTGCACAAAGAGCCGCAGGAGTGGGCACTTTTGTGCTCGACGTTCAGGAACGAAAGTGGACTGCGTCGGATGTGCTCTTCGAGATTACTGGGATCGATGAGGGGTGCGAGCGCACGCTGGCTGTCTGGCCCGACCTGATTCGTCGAGAAGATCTTGCCGCGCTGGTCAAGCTTTACGGAGACATGATTCTGGATCAAAGCAGGGTGCTGGATGGTGAGACGCGATTCATTCGCCAGACAGACAAGGCCTTGCGATGGGGGCGTGTAAGAGCCCGCCTGGAATTGGATGCAGAAGGGAGACCGCACACGCTACGCGGGACGATCGAAGACATCAGCGAGCGAAAGCTGGCGGATGCGGAGTTGCGGGAAAGCCAAGGATTGCTGGAACTGTTTACGCAAGATGCGCCCACGGGTCTTGCGATGTTCGATCGCGAGATGCGGTACATCAGCGCCAGCCGGCGATGGATGGAAGATGTCGAGATCAAGGAATGGGACCTTATTGGGAAGTCTCATTACGAGCTTGGCTTCAAGATTCCCGAACGCTGGAAAGAACAGCATCGCCGCGCCCTGAACGGGGAGACGGTGCCGTTTAACGAAGATTGCTGTGAGGCAAGAGATGGCAGCATCCGGTGGGTGCGGAGGATGGTACGTCCCTGGTGGACCGGCCAAGGGACAGTGGGCGGAATTGTGGTCTTCCAAGAAAACATTTCGGCGAGAAAGGCGGCGGAGCATGCGCTGCGGGAGAGCGAAAAATCGCTAAACGAAGCACAGAGGATCGCCGGGATTGGCAGCTACGTGCTGGACCTTGCCAGCGGAATCTGGACGAGTTCCGAAATGCTGGACGAAATTCTCGGAATCGACGGGTTATATGCGCACACAGTGGAGGGATGGAAAGCGCTGGTTCATCCGGACGACACCGCAATGATGGCTTCTCACCTGGTGAACGAGGTCCTGGGGAGGGCCATGCGCTTCAGCAAGGAATACCGGATTGTCCGTGCGAACGATGGTGCGGTGCGCTGGGTGCAAGGGCTGGGCGTACTAGAGACCGATGCGCAGAGGAATATCACTCTGCTTCGCGGAACGATCCAGGATATTTCAACGCGCAAACAAGCTGAAGCCTTGCTGCGGGAGAGCCGGGAGCTTCTGCAACTCTTCATCGAACATGCGCCGGCGGCGATTGCGATGTTCGATCGTGAAATGCGCTATCTGGCTGCGAGCCGCCGCTGGCTCGAGAACTACGCTCTTGTGGGGAAGGAAATCCGCGGCCGTTCGCACTACGACGATATTCCTGAGATACCGGAACGTTGGAAGGAGGCGCATCGCCGAGGATTGGCCGGCGAAGGGCTTCGGGCGGAAGAAGAACGTTTCGTGCGGGCCGACGGTGCGGAGCGCTGGTCGCGTTGGGAGCTTGTTCCATGGCGCGCGGCAGACGGGACAATTGGCGGAATTGTTCTGTTCACCGAAGACATCACCGGATTGAAGGTGAACGAAGATCGTCTTCAACTTGCCGCGAATGTCTTTACGCACGCATCCGAAGGCATTCTGATCACAAACGCGGAGGGGGTGATCCTCGACGCCAACAGCGCGTTTACGCGGATCACCGGATACACGCGCGCGGAGGTGCTGGGACAGAACCCGCGCATGCTGAAGTCTGGCCGGCAGACGAGGGAGTTTTACGCGGATTTGTGGGCGCAGCTCAAGGAAAAAGGTCACTGGTCTGGAGAAGTCTGGAATCGCGCCAAAGGCGGCCAGATTTTCGCCGAGATGTTGACGATCAGCGCTGTACCTGATGCAACGGGCCGCACAAAACAGTATGTAGCGATGTTCTCCGATCTGACGCCGATCAAGGAGACCGAGAAGCAGCTCAAACACATTGCTCACTTTGATTTGTTAACGGGCCTACCGAATCGGACTTTGCTCGCTGATCGGTTGCGGCAAGCAATGGCGCAGTGCCATCGCCTCGGTCGTATCGTTGCGCTTGCGTATCTTGACCTGGATGATTTTCATTCGATCAATGACCGCCATGGAAGAAATACAGGCGACTTGCTGCTGACGGCGATCACTCAGCGATTGACCCGTGTGCTGCGCGACGGAGACACGCTTGCCCGGTTGGGAGGCGACGAATTCGCGGTCGTTCTATTAGAAATTGCGAACATCGAGGAGAGTCTTGCATTCATTGGACGGCTAAGAGATGCCGTGGCGGAGCCTGTCCATCTGGGCGAACTGCTGCTTCAAGTGTCCGCAAGTATCGGAGTTACATTCTATCCACAAACAGAAGATATGGAGCCCGATCAGTTGTTGCGTCAGGCCGACCAAGCTATGTACTTCGCGAAGCTGGCCGGCAGATCGCGCTATCACATTTTCGATCCGACGCTCGATCGCAGCATGCGCGGCCGTCATGAGGACCTGCAGCGGATCCGTCAAGCCATGCATGCCCATGAATTCGAGTTGTATTTCCAGCCGAGAGTCAACATGTGTACCGGTACTGTCCTGAGCGCAGAAGCGTTGATTCGCTGGCGGCACCCCGAACTTGGCTTGCTGTTGCCGCAACAGTTTTTGCCGGTTGTGGAGGGAAATCTGCTGGCAGTGGAACTAGGTGAGTGGGTAATCGGAAGCGCCCTGTCGCACATGGAGCGATGGCACGAGGAGGGACTGGATATACCCATCAGCGTGAATGTGGATGCAATGCAACTGCAGGAGCCTCGCTTTGTCGATCGGTTGAAAGAATTGTTGGCCAGGCATCCGGACATTCAGCCATCGAAGTTGGAGCTAGAGGTACTGGAAAGCAGCGCATTTCAGGATGTAGCCCAGGTTTCGGAGGTGATTCGAGCGTGCAGCAAGCTTGGAGTCTCATTCGCACTTGACGACTTTGGGACGGGTTATTCTTCGCTGTCGTATTTGAAGCGATTGCCGGTAGATGTGCTGAAGATCGATCAAAGCTTTGTACATGACATGCTCGATGACCCGGAGGATCTGACGATTCTGGAGGGAGTTCTGGTGCTTGCCAATGCATTTCGACGTCAAGCGGTCGCTGAAGGAGTCGAGACAGTCGATCATGGGTTGATGCTTCTGCGGCTTGGATGTCCGGTGGCTCAAGGATATGGAATCGCGCGTCCGATGCCGGGGAGCGAGCTTGCGCGTTGGACAGCAAATTGGCGTCCTGATCCGCTTTGGGCGAACGTATCCGCCATAGACCCGGTGAAATGGCCAATTTTATACGCGAGCGTGGAACACCGGGCGTGGGTGGCCGAGGTTGAAGAATTTCTCCAGGGAGATCGGTTGGCGGCGCCGAGAATGGATCACCATTTGTGCCGATTTGGCTCCTGGCTGGACGCCGAGACATCAGCTGGGCGGAGTGACTTTACGAGCTTCCAGGCGATTGATGCACTACACCAGAAACTCCATGCGCATGGCAATGGGATCCTCGACCTGAAAAAGCAGGACATTGGGACGGAGGAATTTGCAGGATTGACCGAGTTGCGCACTCTACGAGACGGCCTGCTGGAGAAGCTGCAATACTTTGTTCAGTCGGTATGAACCGAAGACGGCAGGTAATGAAACTTCCAAATCCCTCAGAACTTGTGCCGATCTTCGCCACTTAGCTCCTCATGGAGGAGAGTGTTAGACTTTTTTCAAGAGAAGATCGCGGGCACCAAACGAAAAATGGACGATCCTGCGGATTGGTATGGAAGCCGCTTGCATTGTTCGTCCGCGTTGCCAGGCTAACCGAAGACACTAATCCTTCCGGTCAAAGGATCTCCCAGCGAGTGATCGACATCCGCGACACCATCGTAGTTACTGGCGGCGCCGGCTTCATTGGCTCGAATTTTGTGCTGCAGTGGTTGAGGAATGGCGGCTCATCGCTGGTGAATCTCGATGCATTTACTTACGCCGGGAATGCGGAGAATCTCGAATCTCTAAAGAGTGACCGAAGGCATCAACTGGTGTGTGGAGACATCTGCGATGCCGAGCACGTGGGCGCAATTCTGCGCGAGCATCAGCCGCGGGCGATTCTCCACTTCGCTGCGGAAAGTCACGTCGATCGTTCGATCGCCGATCCCAGCGCTTTTATACGGACGAATGTCCAAGGCACGCTCACTTTGCTGGAACAAGCAAGACTTTATTGGTTGCAGCTTGATTCGGCTGGTCGCCAGGCGTTCCGTTTTTTGCATGTGTCGACCGACGAAGTTTACGGATCCCTTGGACCGGACGATCCGGCGTTTTCGGAAACCACAGCCTATGCGCCGAACAGCCCCTACGCGGCGTCGAAGGCTGCTTCGGATCACCTGGTGCGGGCGTATCACCACACGTATGAGCTGCCGGTGATGACGACTAACTGTTCCAATAATTACGGCCCCTACCAATTTCCTGAGAAGCTCATTCCGCTCATGATTTTGAATGCACTCGAGGGTAAGCCTCTGCCCGTGTATGGCGATGGGTGCAACGTTCGCGACTGGCTCTTTGTGGAAGATCACTGTTCGGCGATTCGGGTCATCCTGGACCGTGGACGCGTGGGCGAGACTTACAACATTGGCGGGAACAGTGAGCGGAAGAACATCGACGTTGTTACGGCGATATGCGATTTGGTTGATGAGATGAGTCCGGATCGCGGAGCCGGGACGAGAAGGAAGCTCATCACGTACGTGACCGATCGTCCTGGACACGACCGCCGCTACGCCATCGATGCTACAAAGATCAGCCGCGAGGTGGGATGGCGTCCGGCCGAGACGTTTGAAGGTGGGTTGAGAAAAACGGTCGCTTGGTATCTGGGAAACGCCGCGTGGATACAGAGCGTGCGGACCGGAGCATACAAGGATTGGATTCGGCAGAACTACGAGGAAAGGATCTCCCGATGAAAGGGATTATTCTTGCAGGCGGGTCCGGAACCCGGCTCTACCCGGTCACGAATGCGGTTATCAAGCAGCTTCTTCCGGTGTATGACAAGCCGATGATTTATTACCCGCTGAGCACGCTGATGTTAGCCGGGCTAAGGGATGTCCTGATTATTTCAACACCGCAAGATACACCGCGCTTCGTGGAGTTATTGGGGAACGGCTCCCAATGGGGAATCAATCTAACGTACGCTGTTCAACCGAGCCCGGATGGCTTGGCGCAGGCGTTCCTGATCGGACGCGAGTTCATAGGGAACGATACGAGTGCGTTGATCCTCGGCGACAACATTTTTTATGGGAATTCGTTTTCGGCCCACCTGCAGCGTGCGGCGAAAGTGCAGAATGGGGCCATCGTGTTTGCTTATCCCTGTGCATGATCCTGAACGCTATGGCGTGGTGGAATTTGATGATCGTGGGCACGCAGTCAGCATCGAAGAGAAGCCTGAATCTCCTAAATCGCGATACGCGGTTACGGGATTGTATTTCTATGACAATCAGGTCGTGGACATGGCGGCTTCGTTGAAGCCGAGTCATCGAGGCGAGCTGGAAATTACCGATCTGAACCGGCTCTATCTCAATGCAGGACGCCTCAGGGTGGAAGTGATGAGCCGGGGGATGGCGTGGTTGGATACGGGCACGCACGATTCCTTATTTGACGCGGGGCTTTTCATTCAGACGATCCAGCGGCGCCAGGGACTGAAGATTGCTTGCCTGGAGGAGATCGCATATCGGCTCGGTTACATTAGCGTCGAGCAACTCGAAACGTTAGCTCAGCCGGTGCTCAAGAGCGGCTACGGGCAATACCTTTTATCGTTGCGGCACGAGCCGCATTCCTTGCCGGATATGGACGAGCAATGAAAATTGAAGAGACCGCCCTGGCGGGCATTGCCGTCATAACGCCGGATGTTTATCGGATTTGGGCACGCGTTTATGGCCGTGACTGACGTTGTTGGTTTCGCCTACAAGGCGGCAGGGAGGCCATCGCTTCTGCAAGAGATCGGCAGGGCACGGCCTTCCGTGAGGCGGAGATGTTTGCATGAGTAGCAGGCCGCGGGTACTCGTGCTTGGCGCCGCGGGACAGCTAGGGCGCGAGCTGCAGCGAAGCTTCTCGGACGCCGGCGAAGTTGTAACGTGTGGGCGAGATACCCTCGATCTTGCAGATCATGAAAAGGTACGCAGATTTGTTCGCAACACTGCGCCCGAGATCATTCTCAACGCGGCTGCTTACACAGCAGTGGATCGCGCCGAATCCGAGAAGGATTTAGCAATAGCGGTAAACGCCGGCGCTCCCGCGGTGCTGGCCGAGGAATCCAACCGCCTGCAAGCTCTGTTGGTGCACTATTCGACCGACTACGTTTTTGATGGAGCGAAGGCGGGCGCTTGGAAAGAAACGGATTCTCCGAATCCACTTAACGTTTACGGAGCAAGTAAGCTGGCGGGCGAACAAGCCATCCTGCGAGTCGGTGGCAGGTTTCTTATCTTTCGAACGAGCTGGGTGTATGGACCGGGAGGGAACAATTTCCTGATGACGATGCTTCGTCTTGGGCGCGAACGCGATCGGTTGAACATCGTCGACGATCAGGTTGGAGCACCGACGACGACGCTCGAATTAGCTCATGCGACCCGTTCCATTGTTGAGGGGATTCTCGTTGACAGGTTTGGAGCCGCGGAGAGTTGGGCAGGGATCTACCATATGACTTGTGGCGGTTCTGTCTCCTGGTGCGGTTTCGCGAGGGCAATCTTCGAACGCGGGGAATCTTTGTTGCAGGGAAGGACTCCGGTCGTGAACCCGACTCGAACCAGCGAATATCCTACGGCTGCGAAACGTCCGCGGAATTCCGTCCTGTCCAACGGGAAGCTTCGCGGTTGTTTTGGGATCGAACTTCCGTCGTGGGAGCAAGCGTTGGAGGCCGTGATTCAACAGCTGAAGTCCGCAGATCAGATGGTGTGAAAGTGGGCCTGCGTCACCGTGCGCAACACTGCTTTATTCCGCGAATGCGGGACGAGTCGGTCAGCCCCTTGTTGTTCGGTTCGACTCAGGTTCAATTGCGATCTGATGGGTCCAGGCTCTGTTCGATGTAGTCGCAGAGCATGTGGCCGCAGAGGATGTGACCTTCCTGGATGCGCGGCGTTTCGGCCGAGGGAATCTGCAGGGTATCCTCTGCGACGCGTGACATGCCTCCGCCGTTCTTGCCTGTGAAGGCAACGGTATAGGCACCCATCTCCCGGGCTTTCTCAAGCGCCAGGCAAACGTTCCTGCTATTTCCCGATGTGGAGATACCGACCAAGACATCTCCAGCAACGCAGAGGGCCTCAACCTGGCGGCGAAAGATGACTTCATAACCGTAGTCGTTGCCGATTGCTGAAAGAATCGAAGTATTGGTTGTGAGCGCGATCGAAGGCAGTGCTCGACGCTCGCGAAGAAAGCGACCCACCAGTTCCGCGGCGAGGTGCTGGGAATCGGCGGCACTTCCGCCATTCCCGCACCAGAGAATCTTGTTTCCGCGCAGGATGGCAGCGCTCATTTTTGACGCAACGCGCTCGAGGATGGAGTGGTCGTCATAGAGGGCCTGGATAACCTTGATATGTTCGGCAATGGCGTTTGCAAATATCTCCGAAGAATGCTGCATCCATACTCCCAATGAATCGAATTCACACGGCTTGTTGAGAAAGGGGCATCCTGCAAATGGGCTTCCCCCATCTTATCCAGTCGCTCAGCGGAGCGAGCTACCTGATTATGCTGATCGACGCGGCCCCCAAGGCGAGCTGTGAAAACACCTGAGACCAATCGAGAAATCCGCGCAATGCGCCCGGCTTAAAGGTCTTTTCCGGGACAATGATTGTGTCACCCGGATACATGGCTAAATCGTCGAACTGATTGCCCCAGAGTCCTTTTCGAGATTCATAGCTCTCGACTTCGCCGTCCGCTCGGATGACGAAGGAGCGGCTTCGATCAGCATCCCTCGTGGGTCCGCCGGCCATTCGAAGGTAGGAGCCAACCCGGCGTCCCCGCGCGTAGAGGAAGGAATTCTGGTCGTTGACCGCACCGACGACATTGACACTCGCGGGAATGTGGGGAATCACAAAACGGTCCCCATCCTCGAGGGCGATGTCGGGCAATCCACTAGCCCCTTGGCTTTCCGGCTTGAATTGAAGAACAATTCGTCCCGTGGCTCGAATCTGACGCAATCGCGTGACGAGCTCCCGCTCGCTGCTTTGAGCCGTTGCGCCGCTCGCCAGGTCCTGAGCGGAACTAGTCGGATTCGCGGCAATGGCAAGGTTGCTTCGCTGAATCCGCATGTCCAGGTTCTGGACGTACTCGTCGATGCGGGCCTGCTGAACCACGCGAGTGGATTCACGGGTGAATTCCGAGCCATAAAGGTAGGCATTTGGAGTAAGTCCGCCGGCGCGTTCGACGAGATCTCGCAACGTCTCTCCGGGCTGCACCGTATACGGACCGGCGTGTGCAAATTCCCCCTCGAGCTTCACGATCTTTGTCTGTTGCGCAATCGGCACTCGGATGTCGGCTTCGGAAAAGATAGAAACGATGTCTCCCGGCTGGAGTTCGAGATTCTGAGACTCATCATGTCCGAGGACCAATTTGCCGAGATCAAACGAGATCAAGACAGTTTTCAAGTTATCGGGATTGAGGCGCTCGATGACCGCGTTGTCCCAGTCAATCTCTGGAGCCTCCTGAGTGACGCTTGTTTTCTGGATTGAGCGCCCAAAGCGGGAAGAGGGCTCCGATTGCTCCTGTGCAGCGAGAGAGGTACTGGATCCGCGCTGTTGAGCCGTGGGATATGAACCTTGCTGCGTTCCTTGGGAACTTTGCTGCGATGGGTTTTGGTATTGATCCTGCGGCTCAGCATTTTGATCCCGTGTCGGGAAGTTCTGATCTTGCGCAGTCCCTGACATATCCGATTGCGGCAGGTTCGAAGTATTCGTCTCTTGCTGCGGAGGCGGTAGCGTGAGCGGCTGGTTCCCGATGGGCTGCCGCATTCTGGAAAACCCCGGAGTCGGCTCAAATTCAGGAGCGGGCAATCCCTGCTGCGCTCGCTTCCACCAGTAATTACGTGTAATGAGCGACTCCTTGTCTGGGATAAGGTCGCGGATGCGCATTCCAGGGTGCCAGGCGAAGCGACCGGGATTGGCGATGTTCCCGCGAATCGTGACCGTTTGTTTGTACATCGGGACGATGGAAAACACCCGGACGAGATCACCCTCGGCAACGGGGGTCGTCAACCCAGCTGAGTCATAGGCAACCTCCATGGCATGACGCTGATTGTGGTCCTCGATCCGCTCGATCGAGATGCGCGCCTCGGCGGCCACAGTCGAGGCTCCTCCAGCGTCGGCGAGAAGGTCCCCCAGCGTTTCGTTGGGTCGGAGCTCGTAAATTGCGGGATTGTGGACACTCCCAGTGACGGCCGCCTGCGGCCCAGCGGGAGGGATGTAGATGACATCGCCCGAGAGGAGCCGCACGTCTCTCGATTTGTCACCTTTGATAAGGAATGCATAAAGATCGAAGTTGGCCGCCACGTCGTTACCGCGGCGCAGCTGAATCTGACGGAAGGAGCCTTGAACGGAAGGGCCGCCGCTGGCAAAGAGCGCGTCAATGAGCGTACTCAGCGAGCTGATCGTGTACACCCCAGGGCGCCGCGCCTCGCCCGTAACATAGATTTGAATCGCGCGTATCTGACCTATGTCAACCTGCAGATCGAAGTTTCGATAGACGTGTCCAATGGACTCTCTGAGATGCGCTTCGAGCTCTGAGTAGGGCAGCCCGGCGACGTGGATTGGCCCGACCTGCGAGACCGGAATAAAAATCTCGCCTGACCGATCGACACGAACGTTGGCCTGGAAATTCACTTGTCCCCAAACCCGGATACGCAACTCGTCGCCGGGACCGAGGACGTAGTTTGGAGAGACAGGAGCCATATCAAGTGGCGCAAAAGTCGAAGGCACATTCTGGAAGAGATTTGCGCCAAAGATAGGAAGAACCTGCCCGGTCGTGGTTGCGGTAAACTTCTGAAATTCTGTGAGCGGTTCCCGGGGAAGCGGCTGGGTCCGTATCTGGTATCGAGCGTTCGGCTGGCGAGTCTGGGATTCGGCGTCGGAGTAGGTTCTGGTTTGGACCTGAGGCTGGTTGGTCCCGCCACCCGCGGAGGGCAACCGCATTTGTGAGCCAAGCATCCCATTGGCATCTTCTGACGACTGACCCGAGCATTGGGTTGTGCTGGCGAGAAGAGGATCTGAACAATCCCATGTGTTCGAGTTCTGCGTCCCCTCGGAGGTGCTGCTGCCCTGGGATTGTTGTTGGGCGAAGGATACAGTGGCGAAACAGAAGAGAAGGGCTGCGGGTAATGCTCGTTTCATCATGGGTAGGGGCAGCGGAATCGTACGGGAATCAGAGGCGGAATCGCCGGCTCTGCGGCCTCTGCCGGGATGCAGAAAGCTCATATTCCCTGAGTCTAGCACGCCCATAACCGGCTCCTTCGGAGTGATATCCGGCGGGTTCGAAAAGGAAGGAAGCCCGAGTATTTTTCCACAGCGACCAAAGAAGGTGCCCGGATTGGCAAGACGAGACTGGCGTGAGGGGGGACGGCGCGTTCCTATCAACATATTAACTCAAAAGGTAATAACACATCACATAACAGGATTTGGAAATTATCCGCTTTGTGAACACTCATTGGTTTGAATTGACCGGCCTATCAAGAAGAAAACCGCAGCTGGCCGCAACTTTAATAAATGTTGTGGGTTGCTTAGTCTCAGTGACTTACGTCACAGTACATGAGGAGCTTCCCGGATCTGCTTTTTAGTGGCACTAATTCCCCCAATGGCCGAGCATTTAGAGGTAGCCTAATAAGGGTTGCGAACGTCTCACCTGTAAGGTTTTATCAATTTTGTAAATCTTGGTCATTTGATGTCTGCTATCCTGTTGGCATGAAATACCAAAGCTAGTCACCGATGTTTCGGACGGCTTTTTGAGCAGAGCCGTCTTGCGAGGACTGAATAACTTCAGGGCCTCTGCCAACGGAAAATGTGACGGGTTATGGATGCCAACCTTCCGACTGCACAACGCAGTTTGCTTCATGCCTTGGATGTTTGAAGAAGATTTCTGTGACTTGACTCCGAAGTGGAGTGACGGTGACTGACGGAACCAGCCGACCGTGAAACGCAGATCACAACGGGCAGAGTGTAGTTTTCTGATTATTGATACCGATATTGATTGAAGTGTGTCACTCTCTGGAGGGTGAATTGAGTCCGAAGTCGTTTCTTCCTGCAACTCTTGACGCCGCCTTGGAACAATCGGCACCGTTCAGAATCTCAGAGAGTGCTGATGCGGTTGAGAAGCAGATCCAGGCTAGAAAGCCGGTGACGAATCCCCGCTCCTCGATTCATCTTGTCCGTTCACGGGTCAGCGCGTGGTCGCGATCCGGGGCCAAGCGCTTCTTTGACTGCGTCTGCATCGTCCCAGTGATGCCGCTGCTCATTCCGTTGTTTGTACTCATCGGGCTCGCAGTACGCTTGACCTCATCCGGTCCGGTCCTGTTTATGCAGAAGCGCATGGGGTGTAAAGGGCGCGAGTTCATCATCGTGAAATTTCGGACTTTAGAGCATTGCGAGGATCAATCACACCATGCGGTGACGACCGCGGATAATCAGCGGTTCACCCCGATTGGTCCATTTTTGCGACGCTGGAAACTCGATGAGTTACCACAGCTTTGGAATGTGCTCAAGGGTGATATGAGCCTGGTCGGCGCTCGCCCCAAGCTTCCGGAGCATCAGATTGGCGAGCTGCAGTGCAGGCCCGGGATCACCGGCGCGGCGACGATAGCCTTTGCCCGCGAAGAGAATTTTCTTGCGCGTTTACCGAAGCACGATCTCAATGATTACTACCTCGAAAAGATTCTCCCAGCCAAGCATCAAATCGATATCGAGTACATGGCGCGTGCGACATTCTTTTCTGATTTCAAGCTTCTTGTCGACACTGTTTTACGGCGTTGGGATACATCCGTGATGGAGGATCTGATGAGTGGCGCCATTCTTTCCGAAGACGGGGATGCGCCGGTTCCAGTGATTACTCACACCCATGTATCGATTCTCTCCGGGGACGGCGATCTTTCGGGCGAGCAGCAATTTACGGAAGCATAGATTCCTTTCGGTACCCTGCCTGTCTGACCCGCTGACCGCCTCTGGTGCGGGTTGCGGCGATCTCTATGGAATCGCTCACTTCAAATTGCGCGGAAACCATGTGATCTGAAGTGTGCCGACGGCGTCGCTTTGGGCGCCAGTCTGATAGATCGGCGCCTTCCAGCGCTCGTACTGCATGGAGCCGCGTACTTCGAAGTCTCTGAGAACGCGCTTACACACGTACCCTTCGAAGTCGTTCTGCGTGGTTCCGCCCGGAATGAACTCGTTTGACGCCTTAGCGTTTCGATACATGAAATGCACTTCTTCCTGTGGTGACAGATGATAGGTCAACCAAGCCTGGCCGCCCTTCCCTTGTCGGCCCACCCAATCGCCGACCAGGAACCCTTTATTCGTTGGACCCTGTCTTTGAACCGTCTCGTAATAGAGGAATTGACCGCTTTCGACGGACGCACTGACCGTATCGGTGCTGGCTCCTTCGACTCGCAGATCGAGACGTTCAAGCCCTGGGAACCGGGCCAGATAGATACCAGGGTGGTATCCAGCACGCCGCGGTGCGCTGATTGGACTGACATCGTCGTGCGATAGGGAATCGGTGTAGATCGTGATCCATTTGCGCAGGAACGGAAGCCGGTAGCTGAAGTCGAATGTGCCAAACCTCGCTCCCGGATCGCTGGCCGAAAACTTTTCGGCGGAGGTCACGTTCTGGAAGCTGAAAAAGCTGTGAAGGAACGTGTGGAGGGTAATCGGTTCATGTCCCTTGCCGCCCCAGATTGTCAAGCGATCGAAGCCGAATTCCAAGTCTCGCGTGGGTTTAAAACTGATCTTTTCCATGTGGACCCATGGATCATTGGGGTACGTGTGGCCCTTAAGGCTGCCCACAAAGAAGTCATAACGGAAGGGCCCTGTGACGCGCGATAAGAGCGGGATGCTCAGCGGTTCGACCCGATTGATCTCAAAGTCGTAGATGTTTTCGGCATTGTTGCTCCAGAGCATGGAAGCGCCTTTATCCGGGCCGAGCCAGTGGTCCTCCTTGCCAAAAGAGACTTCGTGACCGAGCAAATGATAGGAGAGGTTGGCTTCCACAACGCGGAAGTCATTCGCGGCTGCGATCGGACCGGCGGGAATCGTATCTTGCTGGGGGTTGGCCGCGAAGGGGATATTGTCGATGGTGTTTGAAAGCAGCGCAGCGAGCGTCGGAGAGTACCCGGTCGCAGAAGGCGCGTGTTGAGCCTCACCGCGGAAGTAGAGAGACAGGCGCCCAGCCTCGGCGCGCGCGCTGAAGCCGGTTGAGTTGTTGAATCCGCTCTCGTAAGGGCGCCCGTAGTCATTGATGATCGTCTGGCCAAGATGGAAGCTATCGCGAAGCGGCGTGTTACCGATGCCGCGTATGTCGGTGTAGACGCTCTCAAGCTCGGTGCCGGGATGCCGGAGCGTGGTGGTGCGGTCGAGGTCGGGCTTCACTTCCTTCAAGACGGCCGAGTAGATCCCACGTGCTTCGTCGTTTTGCGCGTCCGACTCGATTTGATCCGCGCTCAGCTGCAGCATGTGGGCGATGCTCAGGCGGGTCCACGGACGCAACCCCAGGTAGGCGCTATCCACGTAGCCCAACGCATGCAACCGGTCGAGCGCGGGGTAGATCCAGCTATCAAGCGGCACATAGGTTGAACCTTGCGTGTCGGTATCTGAATCGGGCCCGGAATCGAGCGCGGGCAGTGCTTGATTGGGAGTTTGTGCCCGGGCGCCTGACAAAGACTCGGCCCAGAGGAAGAGAGGAATACTGAGTACAAAAGCGAGTTTCACCAGCACCTCAGGGATGTGCGGGAACCTCTGCACGGGTTCCTCTGCTTTGCTCCAGCGCTCAGGTTCCGCATCCTGATTTGGCCGTCTGCGATTTGAATCGAATCGCCTAAAAATGCGGCCCCACGGCGCCAGATGCATAAGACCGCTGATCGCTTAGAGCCATCCTATCGAATTGAGCGGTGTCTAGGGATAGTTCCATCGAATAGAGTAGATTTGCCTGGAACGGCCAAAATGGAGCCGACGATCGGACTTGAACCGATGACCTGCTGATTACGAATCAGCTGCTCTACCAACTGAGCTACGTCGGCGCACTCCTCAAAGATTGTATCGTTGTGTCGGGCTTCGGTAAAGTTGAGCAGTCGAACAAGCTGCCGGCGCATTTGCCGTAAACGAAAGTCTGAGGACAACACGAATGGATCAAACTATCCAGCTGGCATTCAGAATCGCGATTGTTTGGGCTGCGGGCTTTCTTCTAGCGGTTGCTGTGCGCGCCCTGCTTCCCGACCAGAACGGGTTCACGCTGACCGGACATGAAGGAACATTGTTCATTCCATTTAGCCGAATCGGCTTTTGGACTTGCCTTCTGGCGGCTCTGACGGTGACTGCGTTGGTCGTTGTTCGAGCCCTGCTCGCAGACATTGGCTGGAGCAATTTTCGCTAGAGCCTTCGATCGAGGCTTGTCAATCGAGCGCACATAAACTCCACGCGCATTCCGGCTGGTCATACCTCGAGTGAATCGTTTTTACCGTAGCGCTCTCTTTGACTCCGCTGAGATGGGTTGGGGCGTTACCCGCATGAGCCCCCGGTTCCTATTTGAAGCCGTGTTCGTTCAGGCAGCGGCCATATTGATGATCAACTTTCAGAATGTGGGTTGTGAGCCAGTCACGCAGGAAGTTCATGAGATGGAGATTGAGCGTTGCCTCGCCATGTTCGAATCGCAGGGCGTAAGCGTCGACGTGTTTCATCAATTCGCGGTGTTTTGCCTGATGTTCGGACAATCTAGGATAGTTCGCTGCAGCCATCATCTTCTCTTCTTCCACGAAATGGGTGCGCGTGTAATCCGCCAACTTCTTGAGGAGCGGGCCAGTCATTTTGGACCCCTCGCCTTTCAACATCGCGTCGTGAAGACCGTTCAAGAACCCAAACAGAACTGCATGTTGATCGTCAATGGCTTTCACGCCGACGGAAAACCTGTTGTCCCACGTCATCAACGGCATGTTTATCCTCCCTGCCGGAACCTGCCCTGCAATAGACCTATCGGACAGAACGACGAAAGGGTTGAATGGGCCTGGTCAGGGAAGGACTGCCTCTTACGGAGTCTTCCGGTGAGCGCTCCATTGTCCGTCGGCGCCAGCGGAAAAGGCCTTCTGTTGGAGGAAAGGTAGCGGTTGCTCGGCCGGTTTGCGGAGGCCTTAGAAGCGGAAAGAGCCGCCCGGCAACAGGGCAGCTCCTTCCTTAGGGAGAATAGTTCCAACGGAGGCAAAGCCATCAGAACTTTCTGGCTGCATACTAGGGGCGGGGGGGCGGAGTGTCAAGAATAAATCCGAGACGAAATAAAGACTTTATTTACATATAGTTATGAACCTTGTGGATTTCGTGAAACTGCGCCAAAAAGCGTCGCATTTTGGCCATTTTGCCTACTCTTCTTGCCGTTATTTTAGGGTGTTTTTTGGGGTTTTCGCCTTGTTTTCCACCGACTTGCAGCCGGCTGACTGTTTTCGGGGACGGGGGTTCCGAGCTGTGGGAAGCTCCGATCATTTCTGCAGGTTCAGACTGATGAATTCCGTCTCGTAGACGGACGAAGCGGGCTTGCCTCGCGCGACGCGATACATGGCACGCCCACCTCCCAAGAAGAGCCCCAGGAGGATGGCGGCGGAGGATCCGACGATTACAATCTCAGCGATGCCCAGAAGGAGTTTGCCCGTCTTGTTGACTTCGGATTCGGTCGGCTGAGGAATGGAGACCAGCTCTTCCTGAAAGTGGACTGACTCAAGCAGCTTGTGGCTTTCGTCGGGAATAGCATCGCCGCTGACGAGAATGACGAGCGGTCCGCTGCGGCGCACTTCGAGGGAGGCCTGGTCTGAGTCGGTGAGCGGCTTTGGAAACGCGGGCTGTGCATGTGGGCCGGCCTTGATGTAGTCGCGGATCTTCGTTTCCTGCGCGGCGGCCATCTGCGGGGTGGGATAGTCGATGATGGTGAGCGTGGCTGGATTGGAGGGCAGCGAGTAATTCGCTGTCACGGCTTCCGCGCCACGATCGAAACCGACGAGGCCGGGAGGCAGAACACCGCCCGCACCGACATAGCTTCCGGGGCCCAAGGCATAGTGAGTTGTTTGTTTATCGAGCGACGCTTGTGGAAGATTGGCGAGAATCGGCGGGGCGATGGCCTTGTTTCCTTGCGCGACGGGCAACAGTTTCGCCAATTCGCGCAGCTCAGCGGCCGACATCGGACCGATGTTCGAAAAAGTCGCGTCAACTACGGTGGTGCCCACCCAGAAGAGCACGCGGTTCTTATTCGAAGTTGCTCCGGTTCCGATCTCTTCTTTTGGCCAACCGTTTTGGCGGTAGAGGGTGTATGCGCCGTAGGCTCCGCTGGTATCGAGAAAGCTGAGCGCATGCACTGTGAGCGTCTCGCCATCCCGTTTGTAGTTTGCGAGGACAGCGTGAGTGAAGCCGTATTCCTTAAGGGCCGAGACGATCGTATTGTCCGCTTGGGCTGGATCGATGACGTTCTTTGGCGGTTCGGCCGCGACCCATCCTGCGAATGCATCGGGGAGCAGAGGCTTCGGCGGCGGAGGAAGCTCGACCTTTGTGGGAGCAGATTTTGCGGGTGTCGCTTGCGCATCGGCGAGGGAAGCACTCGCGGCGAGAAGCGCAACCGAGGAAAACGCAAAAGCGAAGATCGGGGTCCAACGCATAAAAAGGCTCCAACATTAAGGGTACACGCCGGCACCACATCGACGAGGATCTGTCTCTGAGGACGCGACGCAAACGCTGGCGTCTCCTCTCCACTTGGACACTCGCTGGGAACCATTCAAATCGAAGGGTGACAACTGCCCATTCGCTGCCGGGGTGATCCATTCAAATGACGGACCGTAGCTGGCATTGGTGAGGTAAAACGGCTCTGCCTCGGAGTAATGGATTCCAAAAGGAAAGGAGAGTCCGCGCCCTGGCGGCGTTTGAATCGGCAAGTCGAATGAGACCGATCCGTCCGCGGGATTGACCGTCTCGGTCCCCATGCCGATGTAGTGATGACCTACACCAGGCACCGGCGCTTGCGCCATTGTGACCGGATCGACTACCTGACCGATGCAGTCTTTCGAGAAGAACAGGATCAATGCGAGCGTCAACGCGTGCCCAAGACCCCGCGCAATCGAGGAGCCCATCCGAAACGCGAAACCGCGCGACGGGACGCCTTCACTTGGAATCGACTTGCGCGGACGAAAAGCAATCATTCTAATTCTCCTTAACGGTCATTCATTGTGTTCGGCTGCAATCTCAAGGACCGAGCCGTTCAGTACCACCAAATGCAAATTCATAAACAAAAGTAGTCGTTGCCTGATTCCTGATCCCGTTCTTTGCCGGTAGAAGGAGACATGCGAGCGCATAAATCGTAGCCACATCTCGCCGCGCTATCGTACATTCATCACTCCGTTGATGCCAGCAGATGAATGTGGTTGACGCGACCATTCTTGTTCATGAACAGGTAAAGAGTCGTGTCGTCGTGCCACTGGACTGTCACCTGCACCTCTCCACCGTCCAATTTACTCAGCAGCACTTTCTGCCCGTAAATTCGATGAATATCCGCGAGGGTAGCGCCGAGCGTGAGACCGCGCCCAGTCATACCGATCTTGCTGCTGGAGTCTGTGGCCCATACCTCAACGGAATAGCAAACGCTGTCCTGTCCCTTGTCGTTCCATGTACCGCAGACGAGTTTTAGGCTTCCCTTTTGCCACTCGTAGTCCCTCCCCCCGGCGGCGGGTCCTGTATTCGGCACATCGATAACTCTTGTTGGTTGACCGAGTTTTGCTATCACTTTCTTAACAGCGCTTTTGTACACATCAATTCCAGCTAGGGTCGCGTCCGAACTTCCCTTGGCCCGAAGGCGATCTGGGAGATCGTCTGCCCTAAACACCACCGATCCGAAGGAGATGAGTAGCATGAATACGACAGCACAGCTTTTTAACTTCGTCATTGCTTGTTCTCCTGCTTAGGTGGCGGAGGCGGCTGCTGAGGCTGCGGTTGTCGATTGTTCTCGACAGTGAGAGTAGTCAATGGGTCAGTTTTTGCTGTGTCAGTAATTTGGCTCATTGCAGCATCGGTTGTGCGCAAGCAACCCTGGGTTACGTGATCTGGGCCTTCCCCGTGTTGAGCCGAAGCGTCGGGAACATCCTCCCTCCCGGAGTGCACACCGACTCCTTCGTGATGAGTTCCGTCTGCGTTAAAGCCTTTGAGATGAAAAATTCCAAAGGGGCCATATTCGCCCTTCTTGCTTTCCACGGGAACGCCGTGTTTGTCTACGCCAGAATGGTGAGTGGCTTTGGTCGTGTCAGCGAATTGGTATTTTCCGTCGGGAAGGCCGTGTAGGGTTGCATGACTATCGACGCGGTTGTTGGCATGCCACGATCCAACGGTGTTTCCGTTTTTGTCGTAAAGAGTGACGGTATGAGTCTTGGCATCATACTCAAGTGATGAATGACCGTCCGGATCATCCTTGCTCAGGGGATTGTTTAGGACATAGGCGTAGAGGTTCAGGGTCTGCGGGTTGTCCAGCTTGGCATACGGTACCGGCTCTTCTTTGGCGCTCCAATCGGGGGACATGAACCTGCCCATCGCACTGGAGTAATAGCGCGCATCGAAGTAGTCGTTGCCTGATTCTGTGTCGCGTTCTTTGCCGGTGAACAAATGTTCAGTCGGCGTAGTTCCACAGGACTCGCCATCGCCGAAGGGCAGGCTTTGGCACTTCTGTTCCACGACCCCGGCGTAATCGGTCTGAACACGGCGCGTGCCGAGCGGGTCGTTGAAGTAGAAGTGCAGGCCGTCGTTGTCGTAGGTGGCGATGAGCGCGCCCGCTGCCCAGACGTTAGTGTGCTGCCAGACCAGGGTGTTGGCGCTACCGGAGCTGACATCCACGCCCATCTCGGCGGCTTGCTCGCCGCCGGGGCCGAGCACGTAGTCATTGGTTGTCTGGAAGCCGTTGAGGGCCGGGTCGCAGCTCCAGGCGGTAAGCGATCCCTTGGCCACGCGTGTGCCTTCGGCGTCCTGCCCCGTTGACGAAGGCCTGTCAACGGGGACCCCATCGTAGAGGTATCCGGTGTAAGTGAACGTACCCAGGACCGGCACATACTGGGCCACGGCGCAAATGCGGCCGTCGCCGTCGTAGAGATACTGGTTGACGCCGTCGTGACCATGGTCAGGCAAACCGGGGACTCCCCGTTTCATTCGGAGGGAGCGGAGTTGGCGGGTAAAGTATGTCTCCGAGGACCTGGTAACGGCCGCCATAGAAAATCAGCGCATACTCGCGTGTGCCGGTGCTCAGAGGCCCACCAAGGCAGATGCTTGCCAACACCGCGAAGAAGAAAGCCACCAACCCAAATAGGACCTGAATCGCAATGCCTGCGGCCGCGGCTCCTCCTGTCGCGTCCGCGAAGGCCGAGTGAACGCCATACTCAATCGCCGCCAATGAACCGGCCACGGCGAGCCCTGGAATGATCAAGAGCATGAACACGCCGACCATGGCAATTGTCGGCAGCACCAAGCGCAGCAGTGTATACACGAAGAATTCCTTCTTCTCTGCCATGAGGCGGGCCCACACGCTGGCCCATGCTTCGCCGGCGGTCGCGTCTTCCAACGCAAAGTGGGGCAGCATCCAATCGCGCAAAACCAGATCGGTCACGACTCCAGCCAGTGCCAGCAGAATGATGATCGGAATCAAGGGGAGCACGAGAGACAGCAGCAGGCCGATAGGGAAGGGCCCACCCCGCTGCGTCTCATGAAACAGCCGCATGAACCCGGCGGCGAACGGCAGCGCGATCAGCACCAAGAGCAGCAGAAAGCAGAATCCCACCACCACGTTCAGCCAGAAGAAGCGCATTGCCTGCGCTCCATAGAGCCACCAACCCGGCCGAATCTCTTTCGTGTTGTGGATCAGGCAATGGAAGAATGCGAATCGCAGTCGAGTGACGAGATAGAAGATCACAATCGACAAAACAATCGTTACCAGCACAGCCGCTACGATCGCAACGATCCATTCTGTCGGGAGGTTGAACGGCGAGTGCACCGTTGGCCCATGTCCCGAAGACGGATGGCCGTGCGAAGAGGACCGGAGATTGCTCCCAAGACCTTCCGTGACGATCGCGACCAGGCCAAGCTTTAGAAAGGTTCCCCATCTGAAGGGTCTGAAGAGGAATTCCTTGGTGCGTTGAATTGCGGCCGAAACGGCATCTACGGCAGAGATTGCGCGCATACGGGACCTTTCCGGGAAGTGCACAGCGTACCACAGGAGTACGCATTTTTGAGGGGTCTGGTTCCGGCGAGTCGGTCGCGGCATTCGGCGGAGGGGTCGGCGCTGGCTTTATTTGCCGGCTTTCATCGCAGTATCAATCGCATTGATGCGTTGCATGGCCTGGGTGAGGCTGAGGCGTTCAGTGGAGCGTAACAAAGTGACCGCATCGATCTTGCGACCTTGGCGAAGTAACGAGCGAATCGATGCCTCGTCGGCGAGGCCGGCGCCGCTGGCGGTCGCGGTACACGCAGACGAGGCGCCCTGCGCACCGGGGTTAAGGAACGCGAGGATTGCTTCGCGCATGCGTGCATGACGGTCCTTGCCGCCGCCGTAGGCATAAGCCATGGGAACGGAGCCGTGCGCGGTGAGGATCGAAAGGCGATACGTTGCCCCGCTGTCGTTGCTCGACATGGCTTCGACTCCGATGCCGGTGATGTCGCCGAAGGAAATCGAGCCAGACTCGACCTTGAAGAGCTTGCGGCCCTTCCAGCGAACGACGCGTTGCGCGCCATCGAAGGCGAAGGTCGTTTTGCGCACGCCGAAGAGACCAAAGAAGAGAAAGAGCCCCCCGCCGGCGAGCGTGCCGTGCATGCCGGGGGCGATTCCGATGTAGAGCAGGGGAGCGGCGACGAGCGCGCAGAGAACAGCGACCCAGAGGAGCGAGTCTTCGACGACGAGTTCTGTCGGTGTCTGGCGCGTGATTCTCATGGCTGAAACTATCCCACAGAAACGAGCCGGCTAATGAGGCAAATGTGCAATTGGTGTCCTGTCTCTAAAGTTCTTTGTAAAACTCCCGGAAGAGCAAAAGCAGATTCTTCGCTCACCACCCCCGCACTCTGCCCCAAAGAGCAAAGACCGCTCTTGGGGACCCCATGAAAAGCGTTCGGGGCCCCTTTCGCTCAGAATGACAAGCCCTGTTTTGTTATGAACTTTAGAGACAGGACACTGGGGCATAACCGGAGTTAGCCCACCATGCATCGAAGGCGGCGAGCGAGCGGTCGCATTGCATGCGATGGCGTTCTTTCTTGTCGCGGACTTTTTTGCGCACTTCTTCTTCGAGGGGCTCCAGCAAGTCGAAGGTGATGTTGGCGGGCTGGAAGTCTTTGACGTCGGCGTGGGTGATGTAGTGGACGAGCGAGCCAAGGGCTGTGGCGCGTGGGATCGGCGCCGGTTCTTCGCCGCGCACGAGAGACGCGGCGTAGAGGCCCGCGAGCAGGCCAGTGGCGATGGACTCGGTGTAGCCTTCGACGCCGGAGAGCTGGCCGGCGAAGAGAATTGGAGCTGGTTCACAGCGCCCCTCCGGGGCGCTTGAGATTTCTGTATTGGCTGACCCAGGGCTGCGCTGCGCTTGCCCTGGGCTATTCTCGACCAGCCCCTCCGGGGCTGCCGAAGTGGTTGGACTGTCGACGCCTGGCGCGACCTTGAACTTCAAGCGCAACGTTTCGTCGAGCAACGCGGGCGCGCAGATGTAGGTGTTGCGGTGAATCTGGCCGTAGCGGAGGAAGCGCGCGTTTTCGAGGCCGGGGATGAGACGCAGGACACGGGCCTGGTCGCCCCACTTGAGGTGGTTCTGGAAGCCGACTAGGTTGTAGCTGTCGGCGCGCAGGTTTTCTTTGCGCAACTGCACGACGGCCCACGGAGTCTGGCCGGTGCGCGGATCGCGGAGGCCGACGGGTTTCATGGGGCCGAACCGCAGGGTGTCTCGGCCGCGGCGCGCAAGAATCTCGATGGGCAGGCAGCCTTCGAAGTAGTCGAGCCTTTCCCATTCCTTGCTCTCGGCCGGCTCGGCGGAGAGAAGCGCATTGAGGAAGCGGTCGTATTCCTCGCGACTCATGGGGCAGTTGATGTAGTCGGGGGTGCCTTTGTCCCAGCGAGCAGCAAAGTAGACGCGGCTCATGTCGATCGTCTCGGCATCGACGATAGGCGAGATGGAATCGTAGAAGGCGAGATGTTCGGAGCCGGTGATGCGTTGAATTTCGGCACTGAGCGCGGGAGAGGTAAGTGGGCCGGTAGCAATGATGGTGCACTTCGTGCGGTTTTCGTCTTGGTTGAGGCTCGTCACTTCTTGGCGGAAAACGCGAATATTAGGCTCGGACTCGATGGCGGCTGCGATGCGGCGGGAGAACTCGACGCGATCGACGGCGAGCGCATGGCCTGCCGGTACGGCTGTTTCATCCGCGATGCGCAAGAGAGCGGAGCCGGCGCGACGCATCTCTTGTTTCAGCAACCAGGGTGCGGTGTTGGGCGATTCGCTCTTGAGCGAGTTGGAGCAGACCAGCTCGCCGAAATCGATGGTCTGATGGGCTGGCGTGAGACGGGGCTTGCCGTCGACGAGGGCGCGCATCTCGAAGAGCTCCACTTCGCAGCCCTGGCGTGCGGCTGTCAGCGCAGCCTCGGGACCGGCGAGTCCTCCGCCGATAACGTGCAGCTTCAATCCAGGCCTTTCATTTGCGCGTCGGCGCAGTAATTCGCCGCTCCTGAAGCGGGAGGTATGCCAGCCAACTTGAGCAGCGCCCCGCCAGTAACGCGCACGTTACGCCATGTGTCCATGAATTCAGCACCCATGGCAGCGTAGAAGTCGATGGCCGGCGTGTTCCAGTCGAGGACTTCCCACTGGAGGCGCGGGCATCGTTTTTCGACCGCGATGGCTGCGACCCGCTGGAGCAGGGCCTTGCCGATGCCCAGACCGCGATATTCGGGATGGACAAACAGGTCTTCGAGGTAGAGGCCAGGGCGACCAAGCCATGTGGAGTAATTGAAGAAGTAGAAGGCGAAGCCGGCCGGGGCGCCGTCGGATTCCGCTATCAGGCAGAAATAGAAAGGGTTCGGGCCGAAACCATCGCGCAGCAAGTCGGCTTCGCTGGCGGTGACGGCGTCCGGTTCGCGTTCATAGGCGGCGAGGGCTCGAATGAATGCGAGAATCTGCGGAACGTCAGCCTTGGTAGCCGCACGGATCGTGATCGCCATGCAACCATTGTAGGGTGTGATGTGCACCACAAAGCGCATAGCTGCGAAGACACTACATTGAAAAAGAACTGCCAGCGCACGATTGACTGGTGGGTCGGGGATGCAATTCAGGGAGTTTCGGGGGATTCTACCGACCGATCGGCGAGTGAACTCGAGGGCCGAGAAAGGCTTCCGTGCGGATGGCCTTGTCTTGGAGGGTCGATTGGATTTAACTTGGGTCCTGCTGAAAGAAGCAGGCTGCGCATCGTAGTTTATAGCACGGTGACTGCTCTGGCTGGCGGCGGATAACGTGGGGATGTGTTGTATGCTTGCCGGTTGGCGACTGCTTGCGGATGCGCTGTGAAGAGCCTTGGTTTGTCATCAGTTGTTCAGATCAAATTGTGGGAGCCCGTGCGTGGGTACGCTCGCCTGAGCTCTTAAGGAGAAGAAAATGAAACGCAACATTTCACTTTTGCTGGGTTTGTTGGCATTTGCCCTCGTTCCTGCGGTTGCGCAACAGCCGGCTGCGGCACCGAACGGCGCACCCACGGGCAAAGTCCATGGGCATGTGACAAATCCGACTGGCGCGCCCCAAAATGGCGGCACAGTTGAATTTCGCGAGGTCACACGCGCGGCATCGGGTCCTGGGTTATCGGCAGAAACGGAGGTCCGAGGGAGCTTCACGGTCGATGCCACTGGCGATTACAGCGGCGAGGTGCCCGCGGGCACTTATACCGCCATATACCGCTCTCCGGGAATGGAGAAGGACAAGCAGGCAGACATGCTTGAAAACGTCAAGGTTGTGGCTGGCCAGGATGTGGCAGCCGACCTGGACATGTCGCGCCCGGATTACATCGCGAAGCTGCCCGAAGAGCAGAGGAAGCAACTGGAAGATCTCCGGAAAAAGAATGCAGACGCAATGAAGGCGAACGAGGTGATCAAGAACCTCAATGCCGATCTCAAAGTGGTGTCGCAGGACCTGAAAGATGCCGACGCAGCGCATGCCGCTGCAGTGCAGCAACTGGGCGCAACTGCGGCACGGGCCGACCTCGATGCAAAGACAAACGAGATCAAGACGGCGAAGTACACCGATGTTGAAACCCTAATGCAGAAAGATACCCAGATGAGGCCGAACGAGAGCGTTCTTTGGGCTTACCTGGGACAGGCACAAACCGGACTCAAGAAGTATGACGATGCCGAGACTTCATACAAGAAGGCTCTAGAGGTGGACGCCGCAGCCAAGAAGCCGAATCCTGCAATCGAGGGTATGGCGAATGCTGGATTGGGAGAGATCTACGCGCGTGCGGGAAAAGTTCCCGAGGCGAACGCTGCCTACGATGCCGCTGCGAAAGCCAATCCGACTTCAGCCGGAACGTATCTTCGCAATCAAGCTGTGATCTTCTTCCAAGCAGGTAATGCCGATGCGCAGGTGGCAGCGGCGGACATGGCCATCAAGAACGACCCGAATGATGCGCTGGTGTACTACCTCAAGGGACAGGGGCTGGTTTCGAAGGCCACTGTCGATCCGAAGACGCAGCGGATTGTTCTGCCGGACGGATGCTCCGAGGCATACCAGAAATATCTCGACCTGGCGCCGACAGGCCCCTATGCCGGAGAGGTGCAGGCGATTCTGCAGCAGGCCGGGCAGAAGGTCAATTCCTCCTACAAGGCGGGCAAGAAGTAGCCGGTTTTAAATCCGAAAGAACGCGGCGCCTCCGAAAGCCGGAGGCGCCTGTTTTTTAGGTAGATTTTCGTGTCGCGCGGCGACAGAACGTTCCCACGACCGCTTCCATCTAAAATCCTTGGCATGAGCGCGGAATTGTTGAGCTACTCGGAAGCGAGTTCGATGGTTGTTTCGTTTGCGCGCGGGTTGAGCCTATCAAGGCTCGAGGTTGAGCGGGTTGAGCTAACCTTTGCGCACGGCCGCGTGTTGGCAAAACCGATTGCGGCCGATCAGGACCAGCCGGCTTTTGCTCGTTCCACGCGCGATGGTTTTGCCTGCCGGGCTGCAGAGGCTTCAACGTACGAGTTCCTGCCAGTTGCCGGTGCAACGCATGCCGGAGAAGCACCCGCTGGGCCGCTGCCGGTCGGCGCTGCGTGGGAGATCATGACGGGCGCACCTGTTCCTGCGGGAGCGGATGCTGTGGTGATGATCGAGCACGTGGAGCAGGACGGGGAGCGGGTTCGAATGCTTTCGAAGCGGTCGATTGCTGCCGGGGACAACATTGTGGGCAAGGGCGCGCAGGCTCGTGAAGGCGACGAGTTGGTTTCAGCCGGGACCTTCATTGGCCCCGCGCAGATTGCGCTTGCTGCTGCGTGTGGATATGCACGGATTGCGGTCTACAAACGCCCGTGCGTTGCGATCCTGACGACCGGGGACGAGTTGGTTCCGGTAGATCGGGAAACTGGTCCGGGGCAAATTCGCAATTCGAATGCGCCGATGCTCGCTGCGCTCGTGACCGCGGCAGGTGGAGAGGCGCGTGTGCTGCCCACGGCCGCTGATACGGCGGAGGCCCTGGATGCGGCACTGCATCAAGCGGTGGATGCGGATTTGCTGCTAATCTCGGGCGGCGTTTCAGCGGGCAAGTTTGACCTGGTTGAGCCGGCCCTTGCGCGC
Source organism: uncultured Acidobacteriaceae bacterium (assembly GCA_963810545.1). Lineage (GTDB taxonomy): Bacteria > Acidobacteriota > Terriglobia > Terriglobales > Acidobacteriaceae > Telmatobacter. Next base: position 441,227 of record CAWENE010000001.1, on the reverse strand, counting down.
ATGGGCGCTACATTTCATTTCACGGGAGTGCGCATTCAACCGGGCAAGCCCCTTGTCTTTGGCGAAGTACAGCGTGCGGGGGGGCCTTCGTTGCCGTTCTTTGGACTGCCAGGCAATCCCATTTCGTCGGCAGCGACGTTTCTGCTTTTCGCTTCGCCGGTGTTGTCTGCGTTGGCAGGCGCGGTTGAAATTGGGCCGCGATTCGTAGCCGCTCAGCTTGCACGCGCCACAGACCGAAAGGCGAAGTCTGGGCTGACGCGGTTTCTGCCGGGACTGTGCGATTTCAATCGGTCGAGCGGCAGCCTTGCACAAGTGGCAACCGTACCCTGGCACGGAAGCGGCGACTTGCCGGCATTTGCGCGATCAAATTGTTTCGTCGTCGTACCGGAAGACGTGAGCAGCTTAGACGCCGGAGCGATGGTCCGCATTCTGATGTTGTAAGGTGCTTGTGATGACCGATTCCACAAAGCCAGCTCTTTCGCATTTCGACGAATCCGGAAACGCAGCCATGGTGGATGTAAGCGCCAAGCAGGCTACGCGGCGGACGGCGACCGCTTCGGCGTTCGTCGAATTATCAGCAGCGGTGCTGGCTGCGCTGCCTACGAATCCCAAGGGCAATCCACTGGAAGTCGCGCGGATTGCGGGGATTCAGGCGGCGAAACGCACGTCGGAACTGATCCCCATGTGTCATCCGCTGGCGCTGACGCATGTGGACGTGCAGGCGGAGGTGCTCGAAGATGGCGTGCGGATCACCGCAAGTGCGGCGACGGTGGGGCCGACCGGGGTGGAGATGGAAGCTCTGACTGCGGCTGCGGTTGCTGCGCTGACGGTGTACGACATGACCAAAGCACTCGACAAAGCGATCGTGATTCGCAAGGTGCAACTCGAGGCGAAGACGGGCGGAAAGAGCGGCGAGTTCATACGAGATGTTGGGCACAGCTAGAGCAGTTCCACAATTCACGTGCCCTTTTCAGTTCCGTGAAAGGTGGCATTTTCTTAAGGAAAATGCCACTCTGCAGCGGTGGCTTCGGGATACAGCAATTGTGAAACTGCTGTAGCAGGCGCATAAACGCTTGCCATTCGGCGGCTGTGGTCCCAGAATCAGAATATGGACAAGAGCGTTCGAGTCTACACAAGCCTGGACGAGATGAAAGCGGACGAGTACAGGTATTGGCAGAGTCGCCCTGTCTATGAACGTATGGATGCCGTCGCGGAGATCACACGTGCCGCGTATGCGATGAAGGAAGTAGACCCGAATGTTCGACGACTTCAAGGAACTGTTGTCTGCCTTCAACGTCCACAACGTTAGATATCTCATCGTCGGCGGTTATGCAGTTTCCTTTCACGCACAGCCCCGCGCCACGAAGGACCTCGACATCTTCATCAAAGCCGCTCCAGAGAATGCGCGTGCCGCTTTCGCAGCCCTAGCGAGTTTCGGCGCTCCATTGACAGAAATCCGAGAATCAGACCTTGCAGATCCTCGTAAGTTCATCCGGTTTGGACAAGCACCAGTTGCCGTAGATATTTTGCCCGGCATTGACGGTGTCGACTTCGATGGTGCATGGGACCGTAAGGTCGAGGCGGTCATCGATCCGAAGACAGGTCTCACCGCATTCTTCATCTCGAAGGAAGACCTGATCGCCTCAAAGATCGCGGCCGGCAGGACTCGCGATATTGCAGACGTTGAGGAGATTCAGGAAGCTGAGGCAAGCCGTCTGGATCCGGAAACGCAGAAACCAGCCAAGCCGCCAGATTCATAGCGGTACCCGTGATTCGCAGCTTGGAGTCTTCTTCGTTTCGGTCGCTCTTACCTTGGCATTGGCGGAGGAGTTGCATGATCGTGGTCGTGATCATGATCCGGCGGTGCGACGAACGGCGGCGGGTCGAGGTGACCGCGATGACACGTGCCGCAGCTTACCGGTTGGCCTGAGTTGTCGATTTTGCCGATGTATTGCGTGTTGATCTCCTGAACCATCCTCGCCATCAGGCGGGCAGTGGCCTTCTCAGGTTTCGAGTCGTCGGCGAAGTTGAGACGAGGCTTGCCGTTGGGTCCCAGATTCTTCGGATTGGCGGCATGGCAGGTGCTGCACTCGGAGCCAAGGTCGGCCTCCCATTTGTGCATTACCTCGTGAACCTGTTCGCCGGTCATGGTCTTGGGAAGGACCTGCAGGTTGGTGGGTGGCGGCATCGGACCGTGGCCGTGCTCATGGGCTGGCGGGCTGCCGGCAGGCTGTTGGGCTGAAAGATTTGTGGTGACGGCAAAAGCTATGGCCAGTGCGGCTGCAAAGCACGGGGAAGCGATTTTCAAGCGGAAGAGACCTCGCTGATTGGGATGGAGTCGCAGAACCAGTTCACAGTAACAGACGATACTTCTTCGACGGAATCCTACCTGAGGTGGACTCGGCTCCCGGTTAAATTCTTTGCTCCCGAGACGCAGACGTGCCCTGGAAGAGCAAACCGAAGCGGCCAGTCGACCGCATGCTTGATGCCGATGCGCGCGGTGACGAGGGCCTCCGACACCTGGCAACCGTCGTCCCGGACCTGCAAAATCGAGGCGGCGTCAGTGACATCGAGGGTGTTGTGGATCTTGCGAGTGAGGTCGAGGGCCTGGCACAACCGGCTCGGTCCACCCGTCAGCAGATGCGGAGAGGAGCCTCGGGGCAGGCCGCGGTTTGTTGCCATCCGATCCAGACCGGCTACCGGCTCCAATGCACGCAGCAACACGCATCCAGCAAGCCCTTTAGGCTCACAACTAATGTTCATGCAGAAGTAGCGCCCGTAGATGCTGTAGACATAGGCGTGCCCCGCAGGACCGAAAAGGACTTCGTTCCGCGGCGTAGGACCGCGATGCGCGTGGGCTGCCGGGTCGGGCGGGTCGTTGTGAGGACCCAGATACGCCTCGACCTCGACGATTCTCCCCGCCATGACGCCGTGCGCAATGCGATGCACGAGCAGTTTTCCCAGGAGCCGGGGCGCGACAACTCCTGGCGAGTGCTCAAAGAAGCTGCGCGGCAGCAAGTGTCCGGGCAAAGACAATGAACGGGCGCTCTTCGGTCTTATTTGTGGGCCTTTTGCCATTCCTTTAGTAGCTTAAGCACTTCCTCGGCATGGCCTTCCGGCGTGACTTTTGGAAAAATGTGGATGAGGGTCTGGTCGGGTCCGATCAAAAACGTTGTGCGCTCGATCCCCATGACCTTCTTGCCGTACATGTTCTTTTCCTTCATCACGCCAAACTGATTGCAGACTTTCTCGTCTACATCAGCAAGGAGTGTGTAGGGAAGGTCGTATTTGGCCCGGAATTTAGCTTGGGCTTTGGCTGTGTCGCGCGAGATGCCAAGGACCACGGCGCCGGCGGCCTGCAGCTTCTTGAACGTGTCGCGAAAGCCACAGGCTTCAATGGTGCAGCCCGGAGTATCGGCTCTGGGATAAAAAAAGAGAATTACGGGTTTGCCTTTAAAGTCAGAGAGGCTTACTTTTTTCTCCTCGTCGGTTTCCAGCGTGAAGTCGGCGACTTTGGTATTGAGTTCCATGGGGACTTCCCTCGTATGTCGAATCGATTGACCGTCAGATTGCATTATGGCCGAGCAGAGCGCGGAGTGTCCCTGCACAGGAGACGTTTTTCCGGGATCGCGGGAATGGTAGCGGCCGTTGGGCTAGCCTTTGCCGTTGGCGCCCTCGCGCAATACCCCGGCCAGATCGCGAAGAAGGACAAAGATACACCGGAGCTGCGAGCGGTTGCGGTGTTGGAGTGGACGGGCGATCTGGGCAAACCGAAGACCAGCCGCCTTGTTCCCATCACCGTGTTCGATGGGGAGCAGCTGCAGGATGGCGGAGTCTATATGGCGCGGCCGCAGCCTCTGGCAGTGGACTCCGGCGTGGAATACGTCCTGCAGAAAAACGGTGCACGGCTGGGGCTTTTCGACGTGATGAACGCAGGGCAGGAACAGGGCTCGTGGGTCGGTTTTGGAACCTGGAAGCCCATGCCGGTTGCCAAGCCAAAGCCCGCGCCCGTGGATCAGGGCAAGGTGGACGAGGAAGAGAGCGATAAGCCGACGCTGCACAGGAAGCATTCTGGCGATGCCAGCGGCGATTCCGGCTCGAGTTCGGGTGGACAGGCTTCGGCGCCTGATCCGGATCGGCCCACGCTGCACAAGAAGTCGTCCAATGATGACGCGGGAAGCGGCAATTCAGGCTCGACAACGAACTCGACTTCGGGCTCGACTTCGGGCTCGACTTCAGCCCCCGATCCGGATCGGCCGACGCTGCACAAGCAGCCAGACTCGAGCCAGACTTCGGGCAACGACTCCAGCAAGTCTTCAGCTTCCAACTCCGATCCCGATCGGCCTGCGCTGAAACGGGGCAAGCAGAAACAGTCTGCGGATGAGGGCTACGTCGAGTCCGTGAACACGACGGATCCTGACCGGCCTCGCCTGATGCGGGGCAAGTCGGCGGATAGCAGTCCGGATGTGACGCCGACCCTGCTGGGCTTGCCGTCAGACATGGAGCAGGCAGTGGCTGTTTCCGATTCTAAGAACCGACCGGAGCATCCGTGGAGCTTTTCCTGGACTGATCCGGCAGACGAACTGAGGATGAAGGCAGAGCTCGAAGACATCGCGCGCAGCGCGTTGGGCATTCAGCCGCAACCTGCGGCAGCACCCAAGCGGACAACTGCACGAGCGAAGACGAAGCCGGTTCCCTCAGCGGCTCCTCCGCCGCTTGCTGGGGAGGAATTTCGCGTTTTCGAGCTGGCCTATGGGTCCGGAGCGACCCTGGTGCTGACGGCGCGCACGGACGGACCTCCGGGGCATGAGAAATTCGTCACTTTGATTGCGCAGCCGGACTTGTATGGCAGTCTATTGGTGTTATTCAAGAGTGTCGCCGATGGGGCGCACCTGGACGATGCGCCTCGGATGCGCTTGGTTGACGCGGTAGATGCACTGGCCGATAACCGGGGCGAACTTCTGTTTGAACTGCGCGGGAAAACGCAGCGCCAATTCGCTCTCTACCGGGTGATGCGCGGGACGGCGAAAGAGCTTTTTGTGACTGGCGGGAGTACAACTGGGCCGGAAGCCCGGAATTAAGTTGCAATCGAACCGGTAACTTTGGTTAAAACCGATCAATTTTGAACGGTATACTAAAACTGTCTCCGATAGAATTCAGACAGCGAAAGTGGGATGTGAGCCACTTTTGAAGGACTTATCGAAGTATGGCATCAGTCGTTACCGCACCTTCCCCTGCAGAAACCGGCGAAGCACAAATCGACTTACAAACAGCGGCACCCGAGGCCGAAAACGCAACGGCTCCTACCGTAGCTGCGCGCGAGCTCGTGCGCATGGGCAAGGCCGCGACCGTGGGCGAGGGAATCAACTGGGTCACGCTCACGACCATCCTCCTTTTTCACGCCGGAGCGCTTGCCGCGTTCTTCTTTTTCAGCTGGCAGCGGCTCGCGGTGATGGCAATCCTGTATGTGCTGGCCATCAACGTTGGGATTGGCATGTGCTACCACCGGCTGCTGACGCACCGCGGCTATCAGACGCCGAAGTGGGTTGAATACCTGATGAGCATCTGCGCCACTCTGTCGCTTGAAGGCGGGCCAATCTTCTGGGTATCGACGCATCGCGTGCATCATCAACTGAGTGACCACGAAGGCGATCCGCATACCCCGCGTGAAGGCGGTTGGTGGGCTCATGCCGGCTGGCTGCTTTTCGGCAAGGCTTTGCACGCACAGACCAGCGTGCTGTCGCGTTACGTGCCGGATTTGAGCAAGGATCGGTTCCATGTGTGGCTCAGCAAATACCACTGGGTCCCCATCACGGTAAGCGGCTTGCTGCTACTGGCCGGCGGCTGGTTGTGGGGCGGATGGGTCAACGGCGTCGCCATGGTGCTGTGGGGCGTTCTGCTGCGTGTGACTCTCGGACTACATGCGACATGGCTGGTCAACTCGGCGACGCACCTTTGGGGCAGCCGGCGGTTTGAGACGCGCGATGACTCGCGCAATAGCTGGTGGGTTGCCCTGCTGTCAGGCGGCGAAGGCTGGCACAACAACCACCACGCGCATCCTGTTTCGGCGCGCCACGGTCTCAAGTGGTACGAGATCGATCCCAACTTCTACGGCATCTGGCTCATGTCGAAACTGGGACTGGCGAAGAAAATCCGCATCGCCAAGTACGATCCGGAAAATCCCAAGCCGGCGGGGCTTTGAGACCCATCCGCAGGAACCCGCCCGCTACGCGAGACGTGCGCCTACCATCTTTTCGAGGATTGAGATAGGCGCCGACTCCGGCGTGACCATGGCTGCGGGGTCGACGAGAAATGTCTGCTCCAGCGCGTACTGGCCTCCAAGCACGGCATGCGGCACGGTCTCGGTATAAACCATCCAGCTTGAACCCGGGACGAATTTGACTTCTTCGCGGGCGCAGCTCGACTGGAAAGCCGCGTCTTCTTTCATGGCATTGTGCAGCTGCATCATGAACTCGTCGTAGGGAGTTCGCTTCCATTGCGGAACGAGGCCAGCCAGCCCTGTCGATTGCGCGACATTCTTTGCCGTGCGTGTGACCGGTGTGTCTGGCTTCGGCGTAGCGAGCTTTTCAGGCGCGAAGACATGGACCACTTTCGCAAACGGATCGCCTACGACCCAGTCGCGCGTGCGCGTGGGATGGATATTGTGAAAGAAGCGCAGGATGCGCCAGCCGCGGGTGGGCCGGGTTGGGAAGGCGTCGGTGTGCAGTAGATCGTTGCGCCGGCGCACCGGCAGGTCGCGGCCTTCTTCTTCCAGCGGACGGAAACTGGCATAGTCCAGTCGCCAGCGTCGCTGATACGGCGCCAAAAATTCAGCCAGAAAACTGTCGACACTTGCCGAGTAACGGCGCATCACTCCGTGCAGTTGTTCGAGGTCAGCGGGTGTCGCGGATTTTTTGTCGACGCCGCTCAACTGATCGCGATCCGGCTTGTAGGCGATGTTCTTATGAAGTCGGCTGCCGGTTTGCTGTTGACCGAGGAGAAACCGGAGATCCGCGGCGGGGATGGGGACCGGAGTCCGCGGAAAATAGAGAATGCCGCCTGCCTCCAGAAGCGCGCACCAGGTTCGAACTTGCTCAATCGGATGAGGCGAGCCACCCTCGGCTCCATCGAACTGTATCGTGTGCAGGGGCATGGGGAAGGTTCAACCCTTAAGCCTGGCCCGCAGCCACAATGTGGCAAAGAGGGGAAGAGCGATGATGAGCACGATGAGCCCAGCGGGAAAGCCGACGTAGAGATAGCTGTCTGCGTAGTTCACCGAGTGGCCGCCAATGCCGTTCCAGACCAGCAGCGAGACAATGGCGAGAAAAGTGGACGCGAAGAAGGTGAAGAAAGCGGCGGCGAACGAGAGCAGGAGGCTCTGGAAGAGACTGAAGCCTTCCAGGGGAAAGCCGAGGAAGCTGGTGGCGCTGGCGCGCGAGGAATGCGCTGTTTTGGGCATCACTTTCGCTACCTCCCTCGTCTAGTTAGAATACAGTTCAATGGCCAGCAATGTACAAATCGAGTTGTGGCAAGCCGAAAAGGTCGCAACTCAGTCGACCGTGGGGCAAGCGCTGAATGGAATCCGATTCGCGACGTGGGGCGAGACGCGTGTCTCCGAGGCCGATCTGGAACGAATGGTCGGAGCTGTGCCCGCTACGATGACTGCAGCGCTCGCCAACCGCGCTTACTATTTTGTTCCGCTGGCGATCGCCGATACGGGCGAAACCATGATCGCTCCGTCTTACTCTGTCGATCTCGGGGATCGCGCGATCTGCCACCGCAACGCGGCGTTTGGGTCCACTGAAGCTGTCTTCATTTCGACGCGACTGGTTGAGGATAGATTCGGCCTGGCTTTCGAGTTCTTCATCAACGTGGCGCACAACTTTGTTGCCGTTGCCGGTGTGCCGGAGAGCTTCTCGTCGTTGGTTTGGTCGCAGGCTGAAGCGCAGGTGCGCGGCGAGTCGAGCCAGGATTCGTGGGAAACGCGTCGCAGAGCCCAGGATCTACGCAGCGGGAAATCCATCGACGAACGCGCGCGGAACAGCTTTTTCGAAGCCGCTTTTTCAGACGCGCTGGCGATTTACATGCTGTCGCTGGCCGTGGACTTCGATTATCACGATCTGCGCGAGCGCGAATATCCGCTGTTGGCTGCGCCTGCGCTGGCCGAGCGGCTGCGTCATGTGGCAGGGCTCTTCCCGGCGAATGTGGGATACGAATTCCAGATTCATTACCGGCGCAAGGGGTAGAGAGCCACGCGCTAATGCCGCGACTGGTTGATTTCGCTCCTTTGACGTTCTTGGCTTCCCACCCATTCGCCAAAAAAAAGCGAATGGATGGGGCACGGAGCTCGTACAAATTCAAGCGGTCAGAGACCTTGTGCCCGCTCATGCGATTGGCTCGGACCGTTATGTGAACAACGTGGCCGTCCTGGCCAGCACATCATCGAGTATTTCCTGCGGAAGTGTTTCGATCTTTCGCCCATTCCGGGCTCGAATATCGATTACGCGTGGCTGGTCACAGCGTACGACACCTGCGGTTTTGGTTCCGACAAGCGGCACGGCGAACATGATGCGGCGGGCAAACGCGCCTCCGCTTGTGATAGGCAGAATTACGGGCAGTCTTGTGGCTTCATTGAAGCTGGTCGGCGACACGACCAATACAGGCCTGCGGCCGCGCTGCTCATGACCCATGGTTGGATCGAGCGAGACCATGTATATCTCGCCGCGTTTCATATCAGTTCACGGCCTGTGTGTGGGGCGTCTATCCATTCGCGTTCCTGGGCCGACTGTGGCTTGGAATAATCCGATGAGGCAAGCAATTCTTCGAGTGTGTAGCGTCGGCGCGGATTCGGCTCGACGAAGAGACGTCCATCCTGAATATCGACAGAAACCTCCGCACCCGCTTTCAGATTGAGGGTATCGAGAATGGCCTTTGGCACGGTCAGCATCACTGACCCGCCGACCTTGCGAAGAGTGGTGTATGGCATGGCGGCCTCCTTGGAGAATTATATCAAAATATAACTCTCGAAGGAACGCATTCTGGAATTGTCGTTGTCAACTTGCATAGAGATTTCCGTCGATGAACTGGTTGCGGAATTTGCCCGCGGGATCATAGCGCTGGAGCAATGCCTTGAACTCGGCCAGCCGCGTGTATTGCGCCTGAATGCGTGCCGGCGGGAGGGTGAAGAGCTTTGCCCAGTGCGGACGCGGGTCGAAGGGGGCAAGCTGTGCTTCGATGAGTGGAAGGATCTGGCGAACCTCGGGCCAATCGGGCTTCCACGTAAAGTGGATGGCCATGGAGGGGCGCTGATAGGCTGTGCTGATCCACAAATCGTCGGCGGCGATGGTGCGCAACTCCGTGACAAAGAGGTGAGGGGTGATGCGGTCGCGCAGCTTCTCAACGGCGAGGATGGCCTCGTAGCCGCGGTCCCGCGGGATGAAGTATTCGGTCTGCAGTTCGCGACCGCTCGATGGAGTGAAGTTCATTTTGAAATGCGGCAGGCGTTCGTACCATGGGCCGGGGATGCCTTGCTGGTCTGTGCAGGCGTCCGCGGCATGGCCGTCGATGGGGTGGAGTTTTTCAGTGGCGAGTTTCGCGCCGAAGAACTCCGGCTGCCAATCGTTCTTCACTCCTGGCGCGAGTCGGCGCTTGATCCAGACCTGTGTCGCACGATGGTTTTGCCAATCCGTGAACAGGCTGACGCTGTAACCCGCGCCGAAGATCTCATCGAGATGATGCTCCAGGTGATCGAAGGAGAGGTCCCGGTAAACCGATTGGGCCACCTGGTAAGTTGGCTGCAGATTGAGCGTGACCCGCGTGACCACGCCAAGCGCGCCGAGGCCGACCACTGCGCCCAGGAATCGATCGCCATCCTTCGCGCGGGAGAGGCGGAGAACCTCGCCGTCGGCAGTGACAAGCTCAAGCGCCTCGACAGCAGTGGCCAGGTTGCCATTGTGAATTCCAGAACCGTGCGTGGCGGTGGCGATGGCGCCGGCGACCGAGATGTGCGGAAGCGACGCCAGGTTATGCAGCGCGTAACCGCGGGCGTCGATCACAGGCGCAAGCTGGCCATATCTGATTCCGGCGCCGACCGTGACCGTGTGCGCTCTTTCATCGATGTCGATCCGATCAAGATGAACCAGGGAGATCTGATTCTGAGTGCTGTCGGCGATGGTGTTGAACGAGTGACGGGACCCGAGTGCACGAAGTTTCGCGCATCGCTTCGACGACGCCCTGGACTTCGACGATAGAGGCGGGGGTAAAAACGTGATCGGTGCTGTAGGTGATGTTGCCGGCCCAGTTTTCGCGTGGTGCGGGTTGCTGCTGGCCGGAGGAAAGCTTCGACAACATCGAGCCTGCCACAATGACTCCTGACGTCTTGAGAAACTCCCGCTTGTCCATTCCGATCGACGACCTCAATTTAGTTTGGCGGCATAGGGAACAACGCGATGCGGCCGCCTCCAGTGCAGAGAATTGTCAGGTTCATCACGATGAAGAGCAGGTCATAATGCCAGCCCGATGCTTTCTGCCCCAGAATCCAGTCTTCCACTTTACAACCTTCATGTAGATTGCGCCGAGCATGATGATGATCAGCCCCATGGCCGCCCATTGTGTGAGAACGCCAACCGCAAGACCAAGAGAGCCGGCCACCTCGGCTGCTCCGAGGAACACGGTGAAAGCTACGCTCATGCCAAGACTCTCCGCCCGCTGCCGTGGCGATTTCAGATGGCTGAACCCGCTTGTTCCAAAAACAAGGGCTACCATTAATCGAAGAACGAACAAACTCCAATCTGCATAGTGTGTCACTCCAGGGATCGAGAACATCGGACGCCTCCAAAACCTAACGGAATTTAGATGCAGTCGAGCCAGAACCGGTGAAATGTCCAAGACTCGTTACTTGACGATGCGGATTCATCCCGGATCTCTACGCTTCAAGATGAGTTCCCGCTTTTGTATTCTATGGATGTTGGCAGCTCGTTCGAGCAGTTCTCCAGTTCACGTGGAGGTTTTACTCCCGGTGCCAGGTGGCCTTTCCTAGTCGAGAAGCCATTCAGGGTCAGCGGTTCCCTCTACAAAGACGGCAGAACCGCTATGGCCCACACATGACGAGGAGATTCCTAATGACCGAGAAGATAAAGAAAGCGACCACTCCGAAGAAACCCCGTGCGACCGCCTCAAAAGACGCAGCACCGAAAACAGCGGCACCAAAGAGGAGCGCCACAAAAGGGAATTTAACGCAGATGGTTTCGCCAGAGGAGATTGCGCGGCTTGCGCATCAATACTGGGCGGAACGGGGGCACCAGGATGGGCACCATGAAGAGGATTGGTATCGCGCCGAACAGGAGCTTCGGGGCAAGGCAAGTTAATTCTGGACCTATTCGCCAGCGTCAGGCGCTCGCGTACGCCACGCGGCCCTCACTGATCGTCCAGCGGACTTTGCCCTGCAACGTCCAACCGTCGAAGGGCGTGTTGTGCGCTTTGGAGTGGGTCTCTTTGGCGCGATAGATCCATTCAAGCTTGGGATCGAAGACCACGACATCGGCGAAGCTGCCAACGGCGAGCGTGCCGCGGCCTTTCAATCCAAGCAGCGCGGCGGGCTGGGCGCTCAACAGACTGAGCACACGGCCGAGCGGCAGTTTCCATTCCTTGTGCAACCAGCGCAGGCAGAGCCCGAGCGCGGTTTCAAGGCCGGTGATGCCGTTGGGTGCGTTTTCGAACTCCACTTCTTTCTCGTGCGTTGCGTGCGGCGCATGATCTGTGGCGATGGCGTCGACGATGCCGTCGAGGATGCCTTCAATCATGGCGTCGCGATCCGCGGCTGAGCGCAGGGGCGGATTCATTTTGGCGTTGGTGTTGTAGAAGCCAACGTGTTCTTCGGTGAGAAGAAAATGATGGGGCGCCACTTCGCACGTGACGCGCAGGCCGTTGCGCCGAGCGGTGCGCACCGCCTTCATGGCTGCCGCCGTCGATGTGTGGGCCACGTGCAGATGCGCACGCGCGTCACGTAGTTCGGTGACGAGCCGGATGTCACGTTCGACGAGACTGGATTCGGCTTCCGGCGGCATCCCCCGCAAGCCGAGTTTGAAAGCAGTTGGTCCCGCATTCATGCTGGCGCCTTGGGTCATCCGCGTATCTTCCGCGTGTTGAATCACGCTGAGGCCCACGCGGGTGGCGGCTGCCAGCGTTTCGCGCATGACACTGTCTTTTAGAATCGGATGGCCATCGTCTGTCACTGCCACCGCGCCCGGCGGATTTGAGCGCGGCAAAATCGTTGATGGATTCGCCTTTGGATCCACGCGTTGCGGCGGCGATGGGATAGACGCGTACGTGCGCGCCGCGCTCCGGGGATTGCATCCAGCGGGTCACTTCAGCCGAATCATTCACCGGAGAGGTATTCGGCATCGCAGCCACGGCGGTGAAGCCTCCAGCGGCTGCTGCTGCGGTTCCGGTGGCAATGGTCTCTTTGTAACCCTGGCCCGGCTCGCGGAGATGAACGTGAATGTCGATGAGGCCGGGTGCGACTGTTAGACCCGTGGCGTCGAGGGTTTCGGTGCCGTTGGTTGGTTTCAGTTTGCCGGCTGCGGCGATTTCGGATACCTTGCCGTCTTTGAGCAGAATGTCGCGCGGGCCGTCGACGCCGGCAGCGGGATCGATGAGGTGGCCGTTGCGAATGAGAAGTGCAGTCATGAACGGCCTTCCTGACTTTTCGTTTTATGAATGGAGGCGTTTGTGTGACGGACCTCCGCCAGCCTTCCACGGAAGGCCAGGAATGATAGCCACACAAGCCATACTGCTGGAAGTAGGATTGCGGCTTCGATCCAAAGAGAGTATCTCTGATATATGGGTTCTTCTTTCACTTTCGTGGAAGTCTCCATCAATGCCCGCTCCACCACGGCCATGCGAATGGCAACGCCATTGGTGACTTGTTCGAGGATGACCGATTGCGAACCGTCGGCGACGCCGGCGGTTAACTCAAGTCCGCGAATGATGGGACCCGGATGCATGACAAGTGCGGAAGGCGCATGGGCAGCGAGGCGCTGACCGGTGAGTTGATAGCTGGCCTTGTACTGCTCGAGATCGATCTGCTGCCCGGCGAGACGTTCGGCCTGGATGCGCAACATCATCACGACCTGCGACTGCTGGAGTGCAGCGTCAAAATCGCGTTCTATCGAGATGCCGGGGCCCGCGCCGGTTGCGAGCTCAGGAAGAAATTGTGGAGGGCCGCAGAGCAGGACGCGCGCGCCTAATCTTGGCAGCAGAAGCATGTTCGATCGAGCCACGCGGCTATGCAGAATGTCGCCAACAACGGTCACCGTGACGCCGGAGAGTGTGTTCTGAGCGACAGCTTCTACGCCGGGACGTACATGTGCAAGGATGGTGCGCAGGTCGAGCAAGGCCTGCGTGGGATGCTCGTGCATGCCATCGCCTGCGTTGAGTACCGGAAGGCGTGTTGCTTCTTCAAGCAGCCAGGCGGCGCCGGAAGAGTTATGGCGCAGGATGATGGCTTCGGCTCCAAGGGCGCGCAGCGTCAGGCCGGTGTCCTTGAGCGTTTCACCCTTCTCAATGCTCGAGGAAAGATTCGAAATCAAAGTGGTGTCGGCGCCGAGGCCCTTTGCAGCGAGCTCGAAGCTGGTGCGGGTGCGTGTGGAGGACTCGTAAAACAAAAGAGCCACACGGCGCTTGAGGAGAATGCGATCGCGGACCAATGGGTCCATATTCTCGAGGGCCGATGCGCGGGCCAGCAGATGACTTACGGCGTCGAGAGTGAGGTCCTGCACCGAAAGCAATGAGCCTTTGTTGTAGGGGAACGGTGAAGCGGCAACGGGCGGAGGGTGAAGCTGGCGGCGAACGGGTGCTGCGATTGCGGCTGCAGTCATAGAAGGGCCTTTAGCTTCCAGCTTCTAGCTTCCAGCTAAAAGCCAAAGCGATACGTTCAATCTGTACGTTCGACAAGCAGAACCTGCTCGTCGTTATCGACCTCGCGAAACTTGACCTCGATAATTTCGCGACTGCTTGTAGGAACCTGTTTGCCAACATAGGTCGCCTCGATGGGCAACTCGCGGTGGCCTCGGTCAATCAAGACGGCAAGCTGTACGCGGCGAGGCCGGCCGTGATCGAAGAGAGCGTCCAGCGCGGCCCGAATGGTACGGCCCGTGTAAAGTACATCATCGCAGAGCACCACGTCGCGTCCCGCTACGTCGAACCCGATGGCGCCGGGAGTAACCACGGGACGCACATCCGCCGTCGACAAATCGTCGCGGTAAAACTGAATGTCAAGTACGCCGGTGTCGACGACCGGCCGCTTTTCAATACCGGCGATGAGCTTAGCCAACCGCTCCGCCAATGGAACCCCGCGGCGTTTAATGCCGATCAGGGCCAGGTCTTCGCTGCCATTACTCTTTTCAACAATCTGGTGTGCCAGGCGAACCAAGGTACGTTCAATTTCAGAGGCTGACATCAGCCTGCCCTTGGTGCGCAGGCTTGGTTGATTCGGCTCTTCGCTCATGGATTCTCTCTCGCCGGATGATACGAGGCTTGGCTCCTCGCGGCAAGTTGTGGAGAAGTGGAATCGCAGGCTACGCCACTCGCAGCCAAGGTTCTGGTTGCGACTTTTAAAGGCAGGAAGGACGGAAGCGTCTTAAACTTCCGGCCGTCGCGAGCGGGCAAGCAGGCGCGCACCCAGTGCGCCACCGCCGGCCGCAAAGAAGAGCAGGAATACGGAGTTGAATGTGAGACTGAAGGCCTCAATGCCCGCGTGTCCCCAGGGCGACAGCATCCATGCCTGCACCTGCGAGCGGAGAGACTGGGCTTCTGCCGCGTCGGCAGGCTCCAATTCGGCTGCCCATTGTTGCGTCATCTGCTGGCTCATTTCGACGCGGCTCTTCCACTCCGCGTCGATCTGGCCGGATTGGTGTAGAACAAACCGCTCAACAAAGAGCACACTGCCACTGACGGTAAAGGCGAGCCACGCCGCCAGCAGCCCGGTGACGAGGCCGATGCGCGCTCCCGCACCGATCGTGACCCATGCCGGCGCTTGACCGCGGACATAGAGGGCAACTGCCCATGCAGCCGCAGCAGCCATCCAGAATAAGCCAAAGAAGCCCACGGGAGAGAGTCCGCTGGAGAGCAATCCTGCCGGTACAGCAAGTAACAAGGCGGAACGCATAGCCGGTTTCCAATCCACCATGCTTGCGTCGCGTATCGCTTCCGTCCATCGGTCAGCCGGAGCCTGGCCATTGGGCGAGTCCGGAGCGTAGACCAGCTGGGGCAGTCCGCACGTGGGGCAGAAGCAGTTTTCGGCCAGCACCGGCTGGTGACAGCGTTTGCACGTGATTTCCATACTTCCGGACACCTAGGCTGATTTTATGCTGCCGAAACAAAATGCGGTCATCGAATTGCATTCCTGGAGCGGAAGATAGGAGACACCGCAGCAGAGGCGAGAAAGATAAACGACTTACCTATTTACCCTGCGCGCTATTGGAGCGCTTTTTTTCGGCAAGCTTTGCAGCGACAATTTCTTCGGCGGCTTTCACAGCTTCCTCCAGCGACAAGTTGGTGGAGTCCAAAATAACCGCGTCGGGGGCCGGCTTCAGGGGAGAATCTGCCCGGTTGCGGTCGCGTTCGTCTCGTGCGTGCAGGTCGCGGATCACATCCTGAGGTTGAACAGCGGGTTTGGAGCCCAGCTGGTCGAAACGGCGCATTCCGCGCACTTCAGGAGCGGCATCGAGGAAGATTTTGGCGTCGGCATGAGGAAAGACTACTGTTCCGATGTCGCGCCCTTCCATCACCACACCGCCCTCGGCGCCCATTTGTTGTTGAAGCCGAACCATCCAGGCGCGAATGGGAGGGAAGACGCTGACGCGCGATGCAGCATCGGTCACGGTTTGATTGCGGATCAAGCCTGTGACGTCTTCGTCGTCGAGAAAGACCCGGTTTTCCTCTTCGCCTGCTTCGAGCCGGATCTGGGTGTCTGCGGCCAGCGCTTCCAGTTCTGCACTGTCGTCCAACGGAATCCCGCGGCGCAGCGCTTTGAGCGCAAAGGCGCGGTACATGGCGCCGGTTTCGAGGTTGAGCAGTCCGAAATGCCGGGCAAGATGACGTGCAACCGTGCTCTTGCCCGCGCCGGCGGGACCGTCGATGGCGACAATGATATGCCGAAGTGCTGCTGGGGCCGGCGACGAACTTTCGGCCCCGCTCATCCGCGCTTTTTCGTCCCTTTATTGGCTCTCGCGGTGAAGCCAAAGCGCTTGCTGTTTCCTGCCTTGGCGCCGGCAGCGAGCGCGGGTTTACGGTTTGTGCGCGATGTGCGCGCATCGGTCCTCACATCTTTGCGCGTGAGAGCGGTCTTGTGTTTGATGGCGGAGGGCTTGCTCGTCGTCTTTACTACCTTTGCGTGGCCGTTATGCTTGCCCCAGCCTGGTGTCGCGGACTTTCCATTTCTTGTTCCGGATACATTACCGCTGGAACGCTGCGAACTTCCATTCGATCGAGCCGAACCGGCGAGGCTCTTCGAGGGAGAAGTGCCATTGGTTTTTCCGTTGGAAGTGGTGTGACCGTTTTTGCCCCAACGCGATCCCGCTGCGGGCCTCGATCCATTTGAAGTGCGTGCAGTGGATGGACGAGCGTCTGTCGAGCGACGGAAGATGCGCGCTCCGCTGGCGGACTGTCCCGACCTGCCTGTGCTTGCTTTGCGGTTCCGATTGTGAGCCGGCCGGCCCAAGTGAGCGTGCGACGTGGGCTGAATCCGGGATGCGGGCGGCTTGCTCGCTTGCATCGGAGGCTGCGCGGGAACGGCGGGCACCTGCGGTTCGGGTGCCTTGATCGGGGCAGCAGGTGGTGTCGTGGAATACGCAGGCGTAGGCGAGAACGTGAATTCCCTGCGCGTTTCTTCGCGGTCGCGGCCGCTCATGTAATACGAGGAAACCACTGAGCTGCCGGCGTAAATCATGGGTGAAGGAGCGAACTCCGGCAGCGTGCCTGCGACGTAGAAGTGCGGCGCATGCCCCATGGAAATCGTATGGACCTGCCGCGTGGCAACCAGGCCACGCAATACCTCGCGCACCTTGCTCCGCGCTGTCAAGGGGGCCAGGAAGAGCTCAACCTCTTCCATGCTGGCGGCGATTACGGCCTGGAGATAGATGGAGGCAAGCACTGAAATGGCCGTGACCTGCGACGTCGAGGCGCCTTCAGCAATGGCCTTCTGATAGCGATGGCGGAGAAGCTGCCATTTGGCCGGATGGCCGGCTACCGCAATCGTAGGGATGATGCGCAGCTGCTGCCAGAGTTCGGTGATGGCGCGGACAACCGCTGATTCGCTCACTTCGCGGCCGAGCGCGTGCTTCAGCTGGGAGATCGTCGAGTCGTTGGCTTCAAGGAGTTTGTAGGCCTGAACCGCCAACTGCGACACGGCTCGGGACCCGGTGAGTTGGGGGCTGCGGCGCCAGTCCCGGTCGCCGCGCAGGGCGTAAACGTAGGGCAAGACCCAGGCGGCAACGACAAAGTCAGGCTGCTCCCCGGGCTGACCGGACAGATTCAACCGAACCGCAACCCCATCATTTTCAAGCCGAACCAGCAATTCTTCGGCTGCTGCAATCTGGCGCGGGTCCGGGGTTGCATCGCGCTTTCCCCCTATCGCCTCGACAAAAGACGGGGCAACCGAGGAAGTGAACTGCTTTCGAGGCAGAAAGAGGCACAAGCCGGTCTCTTCAATCCAAGTCCGGGTTTCCTCTAAAGTCAATGCGCCGAGTCCGTTATGGCGCATCCGTTCGGCGCGCGCAGCTTCTAATTGTTCCGCT
The DNA here is from genome assembly GCA_963810545.1 of uncultured Acidobacteriaceae bacterium. Lineage (GTDB taxonomy): Bacteria > Acidobacteriota > Terriglobia > Terriglobales > Acidobacteriaceae > Telmatobacter. The sequence continues at coordinate 423,432 of CAWENE010000001.1, read as the reverse complement.
GTCAAAGAAAAACCTCGCTTCCAGGCTCGTAGGGCCCTGCGGCCGCTTTCTCCTGAGAGGGAAGCGGTCTCTATTTGGATTTTAAATCCGAACTAGATGCGATGGAAAGCCCGCAGGATTTCCTTCCAGGAATACAGCAATGCTATTGGACGTCCGTGCGGGCAACTTGTTGGGTGCTCGGTCTTTGAAAGCTCCAACAATAGCCATTCCATACGAGCGGGGTCAAGGGGCGTGTTGATCTTGATGGCGGAGTGACAGGCGATGGAGGCGGCAATCCGCGTACGGAGGGAGCTAAATGGTTCATTTTGCGGGTGTTCATCTGAATCGGCGCCGGACTGTTCGATCACTTCAGTCAACGCTCGTTCGAGCTCAGCGCCCTCGAGCCCGACAGGAGATGCTTTGATCGCCAACGTCTGGGGCCCGAAGGGTTCTACCTCAAAACCGCTCTTCTCCAACTCTTCGGCGATCCGGGCAAAAATAACTATTTGCCATGGTTTAAGTTCCACAAGCATCGGCATGAGCAGCCGCTGTCGCTGGATCCTCTCAACTTGCCGGTCGCGCAGAATTCTTTCAAAGAGCACCCGCTCATGAGCGACATGCTGATCAATGATCCACAGGCCATCTTCGCCGGTGGCCAGGATGAACGATTCCCGCAGCTGTCCGAGTGGCCGAAGTGACCGCAAGTGGTTCAGGTTGGAAGCGGCCTGTTCAGCCTCCACCTGGGCAGTTTCAAGAACACGGTTGGAATACGCAGCGGAAATGCCCTCGGGGTTGGAGGAACAGCCGTGGACAAACGCCGACCTCGCCTCCTCGAGAAGAACGGCGGCGGCATCTCCTAAGAGCTGCACATCCGTGGCCTTGCCCGAGGAAAGGCTCCCGTCAAAGGCCAACTTGCCCGGGACGGGTGCGGGCAGCTTTGGCGTGAGTTGAAAGGAGCCTGCAGTTTGATCGAGATCGGAAGGCATAGACGCACTCATTGGCGCAGGGGCTGACGCGCCTTCAGGAGAACCGGGTAATGGCGATATTGCAGGCGGCATCAGTGAGGGGCTCGCAAGCGGTGCAGAATCAAGCGCGGCAAGAAAGGCTGCTGCCGGGCGCGCTTGAATCAGGGAATTGCGAATGCTGTCGCGGACGAAGTCGTGTACCAGCGATTGCTGACGAAAGCGCACCTCGGTTTTTGCAGGATGAACGTTGACGTCCACTTCTTCAGGAGGCATTTCGAGGAAGAGCAGGACAACGGGGAAGCTGGTTGGCGGAATGACGTTGCGGTAGGCCTCGGTGATGGCATGAATCAGGAGGCGATCGCGAATGAGGCGCTTGTTGACGAAGATGTAGATCGAGTTGCGATTGAGCTTCTGGAGTTCGGGCTTGGAATAGAAACCAGCGATGCGAAGGGCGCCTGGATTGCGTGGAAGCTCATCCGGATCTTTCTTCCAGGGCGGAGGCTCCGGCAGACCCGCTCGATCGAGAGGAAACTCGGCAGCCACGGGAAGCAACTGGGACAGTGTCTCCTTTCCGAAGATCTGGTAGATGCGCTCGGCGGAACGGGAAACGGGTGGCGCGGAGAGAAGCGTGTGCGAGGAGGAAAGAAGCTCGAAATGTTTTTCAGGATGAACAAGTGCGTAGTGTGTGACCAGGGCGGTCACGTGCGCCAGTTCAGTGGATTCAGCGCGAAGGAATTTTCGACGGGCAGGCGTGTTGAAGAACAGATCCGAAACGGCAAGCGTCGTTCCACGCGGCAACGCGGTTTCTTCCACGTGCAGGATCTTCCCACCCGCGATTTCGATGACGGTTCCGGCGCCTTCATCCCCGGTTGATGTTTCCAGTTTTACGCGAGCCACGGAGGCGATGGAAGGCAAGGCTTCCCCGCGAAAGCCCAGCGTGGCGATCGATAGAAGGTCGTCGGCAGTGCGGAGCTTGGACGTTGCATGCCGTTCGAAGGCCAGCAATGCGTCATCGCGGATCATCCCATGGCCATCGTCGGAGACCCGGATAAGCCGCCGTCCGCCCACTTCCACCTCAACACGAATACGGGAGGCGCCGGCGTCGAGCGAGTTTTCAAGCAACTCCTTAACCACCGACGCGGGGCGGTCGACCACTTCGCCGGCGGCGATTTGATTGGCCACCTGGTCAGGAAGAACTCGAATGCGCCCCATAAGGAACTAGGGTACCGCAAGGCAGCCCTTCGCCGTTCGTCCCGTCTGAGGCCGCTACGAACTTCCTCTAGGGAGGCTCTGAACAAGTTCCAGAACATCCCTCAGCGGCTAAAGCCGCGATCCCTTTTCGGCCATTTACGGCACGGCTCAAGCCGTGCTCTTTCAAGACGCGGACTTGTTCGGAGGTTCCCTAGGCGTTGGCGACGTTTCCCCCGCAGTGACCGTGGCCGCACTGGCAGACAACTTCAGTTTGTCCCGCCAATCCCTCGCAGTGAGCGCTGCAGTATTTCGAGCCATCGGGTGGAACGCAGGTACAAGCGGGATTTGCGCATTTCTTTGGGGAAGCCATAGAACTCCTCTGTGATCCGGCATCGACGGCTGCCGAACACAAGCGAATACGATGCCGGACGAATGCAAAGGTTGTATTTGCTGGGCAACGGCGGAAAGACGGGACGACTGAAGCGAACGAGACTCACTCGAACGCGCCACATGCCCGCTGAATTTCCGTGCTGCTGAAAGTTGGCCTTTATCGATTCAGATGAGCGGCAAGATCTCTCACCACCGGGTAGCATTCGCAGGCTGCTTCTTCGAGCCCTTTGCGCTTGAGCACATGGATATGGCCGCGGCGGTAAGCGATGAGCCCGCTCCTTTGGAGGCTCCCTGCAGCTGCGGAGACGCTGGTGCGCCGGATTCCAAGCATCTCGGCGAGAAACTCCTGGGTCAGATAGAACTTGTCGCTCTGAACCCGGTCTTCCACCATGAGAAGCCACCGAGCCAGACGTGCCTCAATCTCGTGGAGCCCGTTGCAGGCGGCAAGCTGGCTCAGGATGAATCCATGACACTGCGCGAATTCGAGGATGCGGCGGAGGAGTGTACTGGAGGAGAACATTTCCTTTTGTAACTCGGCGTAGCGGATCCGCAAAGCGGCGCCTTCGACCTGGATGAACGCTGTGGTGGGAGGGCTTGCCGAGCCGAGGAGATTGATTGCCTCGACCACGCCCTCTCTGCCGATCAGTCCGACTTCGGCACCTGTACCGTCCGCCATGAAGGTGACGATCGAGGCAATGCCCTCGGTCATGAAGTGAGCATATTCCGGTTGTTCGCCTGAGCGGTAGAGCACGGTTCCCAGGGGAAGCGCGATAGGCTCCATTCGCGCGAGGAGCGCCTTCCGCTGATTGAGCGGCAGTGAATCGAGCAGCAAATTCGAAGGCTTATTCGCCATGGGGGCCATCCTGCATCAGTTCGCAAGGAATAACCGCCCGGTTGTGGCGAGGAGAATTGCGTCTCTGACTAGAGAAGATCGTGAAGGATCAACGAAACGACTATAGTCTCTTTTTTGTTGGAATTATGTCCAATACCACACACAGTTCAGCCGGCTGCGGTCTGGCGTGGCAAAGGCAGAGCGATTCGGAAGGCAGTTCCGCTACGTCCCGGCCGGGTGCTGCTGCGAGTTCGAATCTTTCCCTGATGTTTTTCAACGATGGCCTTCGAAATCGCGAGTCCCAGGCCGGTTCCCTTGTCCTGTTTGGTGGTGAAGAAAGGATCGAATATCTTGTGGACAATTGAATTTGGAATGCCGGGGCCGGCGTCCGCGACGAGAAGAGAAACGCCGCGGCACGAGCGGCGTCCTCTGAGATAGAGAGAACCCTCGACAGGCAGTGCATCGACTGCATTTGCGATCAGATTAGAAAGGACCTGAAGCATTTCACCAGGGTGCACATCCATCGTCACGTCGTTGGCAAGGCGGACATTGAGGTGGATACGCTTTGCAGCTATGTTCTTCCGGTGGATACGAAGAGCCGCTTCTGCCAAGGCTGCGGCCGTCACCGGCGACTTTTCTGCCGCCGGCCTGTAAAAGCTCAACGTCTGCCGGGCGATGCGAATCAAGACTGCGAGCTGCTCGTCAATCTGCTGACTGTAGCGCAGTACCAGTTCTGGATTGTGGGCATCGCCCTGGAGCAGGTAGTTCAAATTGGAGATGGCTTCGAGGGGGTTGTTGATTTCGTGCATGATGGTGGCGGCAAACTGACCTGCCACTGCGAGACTTTGGCTCTGACGGAGAGTCTCACGAAGTCCGATCCACTTGGTCTCGTCGTCTTCGAGAATCCGATCCATGGCGTAACCCCTTTTTCTGGTGAGGGTGCCATGAACTCGGCATCTCGTACTTGGAGGGAAGCGCCTCCGCGGGCCAGTGTGTTGCTTCATAGGCGGATGAAGGAAGGCTGCGGCCACCTATGTCCGGTATATGACATAAGAAGCCATCCGGAGAGGAAAGGTTGCCGGGCGAGAGAGTCGAAGCTTTGGTGCCTGGCGCGATCGATCTAGTAGCCGAGGGAGGAATCGGAGAGGAAGGGCCAAGCAGAAAGGCCCGCAGGGCGGGCCTTTTATATGTCGATATCGCGGATAAGCGGAGGGACTAGATCCCCATGCCAAACTCGGTGGACTGAGACTCGCCGGCATTCGAGTAGAAGTCGTAGGGTGTGCGCCGCTTGAATTTGTAGCGGCTGCGCAATTCACGGCCGACGAAAAAGCTGAGCGCAGCTACGGCCATGCCGACCGAAAACCAACCAAGTACCAGAAGGGTGCGGCCCTCGGAAGGTTCTTCAACAGTCGTAATGGAACCGTCTTGCACAGACATAGCGCCTAGTCTCCTCTTCGTATACTAGCTCAATTCTTCTTGGACTCGTCCCACATAGAAAAAGTGAGACTACAACTTTGGTTGGATGCTGCACCTAACTAGTTCATCGGCTGGATTTGGGCGAGCCATGAATCTTTTTCGGACTCAGGCAAAAAACTGGCTCGGATCGAGTTGGCGGCTAGCTCGCGGAGCTCGCCGCGGGTGAAGCCCTGCTCGGTGTGCGCCAGCAAATACTCGTTGGCCACGTTGGACCCGAAGAACGCCGGGTCGTCTGAGTTGAGGGTGACGAGCAGGCCGGCATCGAAGTAGCGCCGCAGCGGGTGCGCGGCGAAGGATGGGCAGACGCCGGTACGGACGTTGGACGTGGGATTCAACTCCAGCGGCGCCCTTCGGGCTCTTAACTCTTGGAGGAGTTCTGGGTCATCGATCGCAGACAGCGCGTGGCCGATCCGTTCCGACCCAATCGCAAGAGCTTCCCAAATAGCCTCGGGCCCGGTGGTTTCTCCCGCGTGGTTGGTCAGGCGCAGACCAGCTCTGCGGGCCTGGGCATAGAGCTTGCGAAAGGGTTCGGAGCGAGCCACACGCTCGTCTCCTCCGAGGCCGATGCCGATGATCGAGGGATAATTGGCCCGTAGTGCGGCGGCTTTGCGAAACACGCGTTCCGCTTCATCGACAGTGAAATGGCGGACGGCGTCGAAAATCCAGTAGAGCGAGAGTCCCAGTTCACGCTGGCCGCGCTCACGGGCTCGCTCCAGTCCTTCGAAGATGGGCTCGAAGCACTTGGGGTCATGGTTACGCCACAGATAAACAACGCCGACAGAGATGTAGACCTCGGCATGGACCACGCCCTGTGCGGCGAGGGCCTGGATCATGCGCCAGGCGGCAAGCTCGTAGTCTTCCGGGGCGATAAGACGACGGGTGACAGCCTTGAACGCGTTGATGAATTCGGTGAAATCGGTGAAGCGATAGAGCGCCTCGGCTTCGGCCAGCGTGAAGGGCTGCGCATCGTGGCGCTCGCTCAGCTCGACCAGCGTGGCAGGCGTAATGGTGCCTTCGAGATGGAGGTGCAACTCGGCTTTGGGCAGCCGACGGATGAACGCGGTGATGTCGTCCATCTTTAGAGTTTAACGGGCGAGGTTGCGGGGGAGAGTGCGGGCGGAGAGGGGCATCACGATGCTGCATTTGCTTCACTGCAGCGGGCGAGAGTGGAGAAGCCGTTCACATTCATCGGGAGACGACGACGTTGCGGAGAGATAATGCAGGGCGGGCGAGCCAAAGAAGACTTGTTTGGCTCTTGTTCGAGGGAGCTGTACTTGATGCGCAAGCGTGGAGTTTTGAAGCGTGGCTTGACGGTGAGTTTGGTCCTGGTCGTGGTCCTGGCGATACTTTGGGTCAGAGTCGGTGGGCGGCGACACAGGAGCGTGCCGGTTACAAGATCAATTCCCGATCGCTCCGCGCAACCGATATCCGACTTGTCTTTGACGAGCCCGCTGAATGTGCCTGGTGGCGGAGCGGCGCCTGCCGATGCGTACGAGGTGTATTCGGCGCTCTATCACGCTCCGCAGCAGGAGCCGCTGGTGTTTTCAGATGATTCGGTCACCGATATTCCGCAGGTGAATGGAAGCTGCTTGCGGCCGGCGACGGCCCAGGAACGCGCGATGACGGATGCTTTTGTGGCTGCGAACCGGCAGAGCCATCGCTGGGAGCCGAGGTTCACGATTCCCGGCGGCTACCGTTTGGTTTCACGGAGAGATGCCGCGCTCGCGCAGCAATGTCTGGAAACGCACTTTCAGGATCGGGCGCGCTGCGAGGCGTTCAAGGGAGTTCTGCACGTGCGGTTTTTGGGCGTACCGGGCTTTGACAGCACGCATACGCGGGCGATGGTGTCGGTGGTGAAGATGTGCGGGGGCTTCTGCGGGAGCGGCGGGATCTTCGAGGTGGAGAAGGCGGGCGCAACGTGGCGGCGAGCCGAGGCGAGCGGGTTTACGCGGGAATGTAGCTGGATGTATTAGGGATCTTCAGGCGGCGGGTGAACGCGATTGCGCCGCCCCTTTTGATCACCCTACACGGGGAGTCTTCGCAGAGCGAAGCGACAAAAATTGCTGCCCAGCCGCAGAGGCTACCGGGCTTGTCTAGCTGGGTAAGTGACCCGGCAATTTGTCATATCGTCAACATTGAGTCCACGCAAACCAACGACGACTAAAGAGTGTGCGGCGATCAAGACCGGTGCGCCGCCGGTCTGCCTTCGCAAAAAGCCCCGTGGTGTGCAGTGTGCGTGGGGTCACTGCATTCATCGCACCCCTGTGCTAAGTAGCACATGTCGATCCCCGAAGAGTCTTTCCCTTACCTGATGCCGGCCCTCCGCCGAATCGATTGGGAGTCTCGTCATGGCAACGCAATCGTTCAGCGTCGAGTCAACCGTTCCTCAGGCAGCAGGCGAATGGATCCGGCAGTACTGCGGATTCTACGCATGTCCAACATGCAAGCAAACTCTGGAACCGGCGTACGACGGCCTTTCCTGCTGTGTCTGTGCGACGACCTACCCCATCCTGGGCGGGATTCCCGACTTCATCGTGGTCAACCTCGAAGAGAGCAGAAATCGATCCTTGCGCGTTGTCGGAAAGAAAGACTCTCGCCCCCCGCTTGACTTTATGGCGTCCGTCTACGAAGCCTGCATCTATCCGGCCGTATGCAACCTGTATGGCGGATGGCACAGCACGTCGTTAAAACAGCTGGCACATGACATCTCCGACATCGTGGGATCGCGTGGCGGGGTCATTCTGGACGTGGCCTGCGGCCCGGGAACCTATGGGCGCCGCATTGCATCCGCGTCAAGGACCGTTCTTGGCATCGATATCTGCATGAGCATGCTGCGGAGGGGCGCCCATTATGTCGAGAGAGGACATATACCAAACGTGCACTTCGCTCGTGGGATGGTGGAGGCGCTGCCGTTTCGGGCGGGCCTGTTCGACGCCGCCATCTGTGGAGGATCGCTGAACCACTTCTCCGACGTGGTCCTCGCCTTGCGCGAGATCAACCGCACCATGAAAGCCGGAGCGCCGCTGGCGGTGATGTGCTTTGCGCTTATCGACTCGGGCGTTATCAAATACAAATCGATCCGCGACCGCGCGGAGAAAGGCGGCGGTCACATCTACAGCGTCGCCGATCTCGAGCGCTATGTGGCCGAAGCAGGCTTTGGGGATTTTTGCCCTAACGCATACGGCTCCGTCCTCGTGTTCAGTGCCCGTAAAAGGCCCGCGGAGCACTAGAAGCACAATCCAGCTCGAGCCGCCAGTAGGACGAAAGTGGGTTCCAAATCCTCGAATGGCGATAGCAGGCCAGTGCGCTTACCGATATCGATCGATTGTTATCGATTCTTCTGCTGAAGAATCTACCGCATCCCTGCAAACTCAGACCGATGGCGGCTGTAGAAAAAATAGATTACGAGGCCAATGCCTAGCCAGATCAGAAAGCGGAACCAGGTGATGATGGGCAGGCCGGCCATCAACAGGAAGCAGAAGACCACGCTGAGTAGCGGAATGACAGGACCAAAGGGAACACGGAAGCCGCGGCGGCGCTCAGGCTCGCGATAACGCAAAACGATGACGCCGATCGAGACGAGGACAAACGCGAAGAGGGTTCCGATGTTCGATAAATCCGCGAGGGTGCCGATGTCGAAGAGGCCGGAGGGGATCGCGACCACAAACCCAGCGACCCATGTGGAGAAGGCGGGCGTGCGAAAGATGGGGTGTACGTTGCTGAAGACCTTGGGCAGAAGGCCGTCGCGGGACATGGAGAACCATACCCGCGACTGGCCGAGTTGATAGACCAGCAGCGACGACAGCATGCCCATGATGGCGCCGAAGAGGACGACCAACCTGATCCAATGGAGCGAATGTCCGCCCGGCAGCAGGGAAAGCTTTTTGAGTGCGTTCACTACCGGAGCAGCGTCGCCGACCATCGACTTCCACGGCACCAGGCCGGTGAGGCAAACCGCAACGGCGACGTAGAGAACTGTACACACGATGAGCGTGGCGATGATGCCAATGGGCAGGTCGCGCTGCGGTTTGCGGCATTCCTCGGCGGCAGTCGACACCGAATCGAAACCAATGTAGGTAAAAAAGATAATTGACCCGCCGGTCAGTACGCCGGACATTCCGTTGGGCATGAACGGATGCCAGTTGGTGGGGTGAATGAAGTGGATCGCCGCGGTGACGAAGATCAGGATGGCGATGAGCTTGATGCCGACCATCATGTTGTTGGTCGAGGCCGATTCGCGAATTCCACGGACCAAAATGACGGTGAGGATGAGGACGACGAAAAATGCGGGGATGTTGAAGCCGAAGTGCCAGCCGGGGTGATAGAGCCAGTTGCCTGCGAGGTCCTGCAGACCTTCAGGCAGGTAGGCAGGCGAAATCCACGTGGCTGCGGGATGGAAGCCGAACCAGTCCAGCAAATCGACGACATGGGCAGCAAAGCCGACACTTACGGTCATGTTGGAGCCGGCATACTCCAGGATCAGGTCCCAGCCGATGATCCAGGCGATGAGCTCGCCCATGGTGGCGTAGGTGTAGGTGTAGGCCGAACCGGCGATGGGGATCATGGAAGCCAGTTCGGCATAACAGAGGCCGGTCAGCGCGCAAACAAAGGCGACAAGGATGAGCGAGAGTGCGATCGCGGGTCCTGCGCCGGGGCGGCCGGCCATGGCGGTGTGGTGAATGACAAAGTCGGCGAGCGGTGTATTGACGATGCTGGAGGAATCAAATTGTTCGCCGGAGATGGCGGTGCCAATGACGGTGAAGATGCCGGAACCGATGACTGCGCCGATGCCGAGGGCGGTGAGCGACCAGGGCCCGAGGGTCTTTTTCAGGGCGTGCTCGGGTTCCTCCGAATCGCGGATCAGCTTATCAATGGATTTGCAGGCAAGCAGTTGGCTCGGCAGCGCAATTCTCCTTCTTAGCTGTTCGGTTCCAGTGCTGGACGATCCGGGAGATAGGCTATCCCATCACGGGCATTCCCTAAAGGATGAGAGGGCTTATGCCGCAGTGTACATGATGGGGATTGGACCGAATGCAGGAGTACCGCGCGCGGAAAATGCGCAAAAAGGAGAAAACAGATGGATGGTTGAGCAGGGGTGCAGCCGCGAAAACTGAAGGCTCCGGACCGGGACTTGAAGCCGGTCCGGAGCCGATGTTCGTGGCGAAGCCGGAGCTTAGCGCTTCGACTGGCCGCGGACCAGTTTCTTGACTTTCTTCTTGGCGGATCCGCGCGGGGTGGTGCGCTTCGCCTTGGGTGCAGCCTTCTTGCGCGCTGCGCGTTTCACCTTCTTGCGTTCCAACTTGTCTTCGATTTTCTTTGTATCTGCCACTGCAAAACCTCTTTCGCGGAATCATTCCTCTGCCCCAAGTATGAGGCGATGCGAGTTTTATGGTAGCAGGGATCGATAGGCGATGAAAGCCGCAACCAGCAGAAGAGGGCGCTCGACAGGTCCCACCGTTTCATCACTTCGAATCGAGGAGAGATGATGCCTATAGTGCCGACCAGCCGTCGCGAATTCCCGTGCCGTGAAGTGTTTGTGGCGTAGAATCAAGAAAGACGCCATCTGGAAGCATTCCAGCCTGCTCGGCCTTGGCCCCACCATCGCTTACGACGAGCTCCGCAGTTCACGCAGCAATCACTGGTGTTAACGGATGAACCGTTAACAGTTCGACGTTGAACGGAGTCCGTAATGCGTTCTGATCAAATACACCGCGCCCTCGCGCGGGGGATGAACCGGTTTGAGGTCTGCCAGCTTGTCGCGAAAGGCGTAAAGGCCACGCACAAAACAGGTGGGCGATTTGAAGACACCATCAATGATGCGCTGGAGTATCTGGGCAACCACGACTCGAACCATGACGCGATGTATCCGGCGCCGGTGAAAACGCCCCCGAAGTCCCTGGAGCCGGCAGCGTAAACAGTGGACAGCGATGGGTTGTCAGTGATCAGTCCATGGTTCACGGCGACTTGAGGCTCGACGCAGACGAACGGGCTTCCTCGAAGGCACTCGATATTCAGGAAAACAAAAAGAGGGCGGCGGTTGCCGTCCTCTTTTTGCATTTCGATTTCGAACCGGATGTCTAGTTAGACAACCTGGACGTTCTCGGCCTGCCAGCCCTTGGGGCCCTTGGTCACGTTGAACTGGACCTTCTGGCCTTCCTGCAGTGAACGGAAGCCGTTCGACTGAATGGCGGTGTGATGGACGAAGACGTCCTCGCCGTTTTCGCGGCTCAAAAATCCAAATCCCTTGGCGTCGTTAAACCACTTGACTGTGCCTGTTTCCATTGTGTGTTTTGTTCCTTTGTTACTGATTTACCGCGAACGCAATGTGGAAGTGTTGCGTGCAGAGCGGTAACTCGGAACAGGCAAGGACTTCTAATCGAATTCTACGATCTGACGGGAGTATACCACAGAATCTGTTGAAAAAGGCGGATTGATTCGATTGAGGTGACCGAAGGCATTCGATCGAGTCAACGCCTCCAAATCGAATCCATGCAGCCAGGCGGTGTGCTCCCCATTGAGAAAGCCGTCGAACCGCCCTGAAAGACGCCAATCCCGATGGCCACATATACATGGACGCGCAGGGAGTGCAGGGGTAGGGTGCATGCATGCAAGACCCCGTACGTAATACAGCAACTGACGTTCTGGCTGAGGCTGCCACGAGGCTCGCTGCCGTCGGCTTCTGCTTTCCTTCATGCCTCATTCTCACTTTTGCACTTTTGTTCCTGGCACTCCATCTGCATGCGGAGAATGCGCCTACTTTCCGCGGAAATACAGAACACAGCGGCGTCTACGACGCGGTGGGGGTCCCGAACTTCACGCACGTCAAGTGGGCTTTTCACGCCAAGGGCAAATTGATTGCCTCGCCCGCAGTGGATCGCGCCACGGTATTTGTGGGCAGCACCGAGGGTGTTCTGTACGCGGTGGATCGAGCTGCCGGCACCGAGAAGTGGAAGTTCGAAACCAAGAGCCGGATCGCGTCTTCGCCGGCCGTCTCTGGTGGATTGACTTACTTCGGCGCGTACGACGGCGCCTTCTACGCAGTCGATGCAGACAGCGGCAGACTGAGATGGAAGTTTCAGACCGAAGGCGAACGGCAGTTCACCGCACCGCATTTGCATGGGTTTCAGCCGGAAACGGAGATTATGCCCGATCCGTGGGACTGCTTCCTTTCCTCACCGGCGGTTTGGAATGGTGCGGTCTACTTCGGCAGCGGCGATGGGAATGTGTATGCGCTCGATGCCGCGACTGGCGCTCTCAAATGGAAGTTCAAGACGGGCGACGTGGTGCATGCGTCGCCGGCGATCGCTGATGGCACGGTGTTCATTGGGAGCTGGGACAGCTACTTCTACGCGCTGGACGCCGCGACAGGAGCAGAGAAATGGCGCTTCAAGACAGGAGAAGACGCAGTCGATCACAACCAGGTGGGGATTCAATCATCGGCCGCCGTGGTGGATGGAACTGTTTTTTTTGGCTGCCGCGACTCGCACCTGTATGCGCTGGACGAATTCACGGGCAAATCTAAATGGGCGTACGCCACCGGCGGGACCTGGATCCTGACCTCGCCGGCGGTGAGTCACGGCAAGGTGTTTTTTGCCGTCTCCTACGGCGGGCAGTTGTATGCGGCGGATGTGAAGACCGGCAAGATCGAGTATTCCGTCAGCTTCAAGGGATGGCCTGTATACTCGTCGCCTGCGATCGCGGGGGACATGCTCTACGTGGGCTCGACCGCCGGGACTTTGAATGCCGTGGATTTAAACAAGCAGGCGATGGCCTGGATCTACACGACGGATGCAGCGAAGCGGAACGGACCAGCGTTTACCAATGCCGATGGGACGAGCAACTATTTCGGCGCGTTCAGCTCGAATTTCTACCAGGACGTGGTAGCCGACTATGGGCGGCTGGAGACCGTGGGTCCGGTCATTTCATCGCCAGTTGTTGTGGATGACGCCGTATATTTCAGCGGAACGGATGGAAATCTCTATGCCCTGATGTGAGTTGGAAAGAGGATGGTGACTTTCCTACAACTGCGCGATTGATTTGAGAATCATCTAGGTGGTGGATCGGAGAGGGGGGTGGCTGACGCGCACTCCCCTCAATGTTGTGTTGGGTTCTGTGCCCCGCATCGATGAGAAGTGAGTGATAATGGTGGCCGAAGAGCCATGACCATTGCAAAGCGAACGCGAGAGATCTCCGCGATCGACTTTTGGGAGCAAGCTTGCGGAGCAGGTGAGTCGAAGTAATGTCGGCATCGAGCGCACAAACCGGCGAATGGATTGGTCCGGCGGAGAACGTCGGCCGGACGACCCTGGTAGGGCGGCTGATGAGGAACTGGGTCGTTCTCGTTCTGCTCTCGGCGGTCGGATGGACGATAGTTGGTTGGATCTTCGCGTTGCCCAACTTGATGTCTGACCATTGGGAGCAATCGCTCCGCAGCTATCTCGCAGAGTTCTGGGCGTGGGGATTCATCGCTCCGATGATCGTTGTGCTGGACCGGCGGCTGCCCTTCTCAGGCAGGCAACTGGGAAGGCGCGTCGCCGCACACCTGGCGGCAAGCGTGGTCTTTACGACGGTTTACTTTTATATCTTCACGCTGATGCGCGCGTCGATGGCGCTTGTGCCTTGGAGCTCATTGGGGCCTGCGCAGGTTTTTACATTTTCAAACCTGGGCTGGTTTCTGTGGAGCTGGCTGATTTGCGGTCTGATCGTAGGTGCAGTGCAGGCGTACGAGTATTACGAGCGCTACATGACCAGCGAATTGCGCCTCCAACGGTTGGAACATAGCTTTGCCGAGGCCCGGCTCAATTCACTGCGCATGCAACTGGATCCTCATTTCCTTTTTAATGCGCTGAACACCATTTCGTCGCACGTCGAGCGCGATCCGAAACTGACGCGGCGCATGATCGAGCACCTCGGCGATCTGCTGCGCCTGTCCCTCGAGTCCAAGGACAAGCAGGAAGTTCCGCTGGCCGAAGAACTGGCGTTTCTGGACCACTATCTCGCCATTCAGAAGATTCGCTTCGGCAATCAGCTGAAAATCAGGATGCAGATCGATCCCGAAGTGCGCTTTTCCTCGGTTCCTTCATTCTTTATTCAGCCGCTTGTAGAGAATGCGATTCGCCATGGCATCTCGCGCAGGGCGGCGGGCGGGACCGTGACCGTACAAGCTGCGCCGGTGAATGGAAGGCTAGAGATTCGCGTGCTCGATGATGGACAGGGTTTGCCGATCGGCTGGTCCATGGAGAACTCTCAAGGGTTGGGGTTGTCGATTACGCGGGAACGCATTGCCGGATTGCACCCCAACGGGCAGACTCGTTTTATGGTGCGTAATCGCGAGGAAGGCGGCACGGAAGTCGAAATCTCGCTGCCGCTCCGGTTCGACGGGGAGGCCAGCAATGGACGTGCGCTCGGTTGAACCGATTCACGTACTGGTGGCGGACGATGAAGCGCCCGCGCGTCAGCGTCTCATCGACTTGCTGGCGAAGGACACGCAGGTAGAGGCGGTGGCTGAGGCGGCAGACGGCGAAGCTGCCGTTGAGGCCATCGAGAAGAAGCGGCCCGACCTTGTGTTTCTGGATGTACAGATGCCGGAGTTGGATGGGCTGGCTGTGATTGATGCGATTGGCGCCGCGGAGATGCCACTCACGGTGTTTGTTACCGCCTACGATCAGCACGCGATTCGAGCCTTCGAAGCGAATGCACTCGACTATCTCCTGAAGCCGTTCAGCGACGAGCGATTTGAAGCCACCATGGCCCGCGCCAAAGCGCGGCTCGATGAGCGCAGCATCGGCGAATTCGGACAGCGGGTCATGAAGATGGTAGCTGGCGCTCCGCAGGGAGCAGAGCGCAGGCTCGACCGGCTGGTAGTGAAGTCGGGCGGCACGACGCGCTTTATTCGCGTGGTGGATATCGATTGGATCGAAGCGGCGGGCGTTTACGTCACACTGCACGTTGCGGGGAAAGAGCTGCTCTATCGCGCGGCGCTCAACGATCTGGCGGACCGGCTCGATCCGCGACGGTTTGTGCGCGTGCACCGCTCGGCGCTCGTCAATATTGAAAGCATTATTCAATTGGAGCCGATGTCGCACGGCGAATTCGAAGCCGTGATCAAAAACGGCTCGCGCGCGCGTGTAAGCCGAACGTATCGGGCGCTGCTGGAGAAGCGGCTGGGGCAGCCGCTATAAGGCTGCCGGAACAGGCTAGCTGCGGTCCGCGCAGATTTCAAAATGCTTGCAACGGGCCTTCGTTATGGTGTCTGACTATCAACCGAGACAATGCGGGCTTCCGAACCGAAGCGCCGATATTGGCCATAGGCAATATCGTTCAAGAATGTCTTAGCAGCGCCCTGATAGTTTGTCCTGGATTGCATGCCCTGCTGCGCTGCAGTATGCGCCATCAAAACGGAGACACTCTTGGCCGGGCAAATATAGCTCCGGCCTCCAATCTCTACTGAGCTATATTCCATGACGATGCCGGCATTCGAGACGAGGCCCCTGGGAGGCATTTCCGCCTCGAGCGTCATGCGCAGAATCGAGCCGTTCGAAGGATCAAAGACGATTTCACCGTGATAACTTGAACGCTCGTCGAAAACCTGCGACTCGGGCTGCCCGGTGCTCGTATATCCGTTCACAATGCAGCAGAACTTTACGTAGTAGTTCGACTTGTCTTCGGGAACTGTATAGCGGAAGACCGCCAGTCGTCCGCTCGAACCCTGCTCCCAACGGGCCCAGGTGATTTTCCCTTTGAGCGCGTCTGCCAGGACCATGCTCAGGATTGGCCCGAACTCTCCGGATGTAACCAACCCTCCGATCTTTCCTTCGTGCTTCAAGGCTTTCGTCGCACTCTCGTCCACCACCTCTTTGCGGTCGCGGTAGGTTACCGCCAAACTGGACTTGCCCACGAAGTGCACCGGTTGGTAGCTATAGCTGACTACGCCGGTTGCCTCCAGAGCATCCTCTTGCGGCCGATCCTCAAACGAGGTTGTCTCTCGTATCGCCCTAAGATTTGGAAGCTGACGCAGTGTGGTATTCACGTAGTTCACGATATTGACCAGCATCTGGCGCGTGGCGGCGGGGTCGGGTGCGGGATCGGCGGGAATCATTGAGGCCGGGGGGGCGAGAAAGGCAGACTTATCGGCCAGGATAAGCAGCGCCTGGCGCGACTTCTCTCCCGGAGCGCCGGCGTTGAACTGGGCAAGCAGCGCGGGGCTTAGCCGTTCCGTGAGTTCGAACGTGGAAAGCTGTTGCGCCAGTTGCGCGTCCGTCTTGCCTGGAGCTGCGGTTAACGTCTGCTGCAACTGCTCTACGGTGATCTTTTCCGATAACGGCGTGTTGGGTGCGGCAGAGGCGGAAAGGACTGTCACCGTTAGCAACGCGCCAACTGCGAAATGATGCATATCGAAAGCCCCCTGGGAAGGACGGGGAAATCTTATGCTTTACGCAGGAATACGCGCAAGCCGATGTGCGGACGGCAACATTCGCGATGGCACTCAACGGCGTAGACTCGTTCTGGTTTGGGAGTGACCATGCGGAACGAGAGCGGCCGCGTGTTGGTGATTAATCCCGGCTCGACGTCGACGAAGTTCGGAGTCTTCACCAGGAATGGCGCCGAATGGGTGGGCGCCATCCGGCACAGCGACAGTGAACTGGAGCAGTTTCGCGGCAGGTCCGCGCTGGACCAGCTGGAGTATCGAGCTGGCCCGATGCGGGAGGCGCTCGAACAGGCCGGGTACACCGCGCAAGGGTTTGCCGCGGTCGCAGGCCGCGGTGGTTTGCTGCCGCCGATGGAGTGCGGCACTTACCTGGTGGACCACGTGATAGTCGAAGAGCTTCGCCTTGCGCGGCGGGGCGAGCATGCGTGCAATTTGGGCGCAGTCCTGGCGCTGAAATTCGCGCGTGCTGCGGGGGTGAATGCCTATATCGTCGATCCGGTGACGGTGGATGAATGGCAGGATTGCGCGCGACTCTCAGGTTCGCCGCTGGCGCCTCGCTCGTGCATTGGTCATGCGCTGAATACCAAGGCGGTCGCCCGGCGCTATGCGCGAGAACAGGGGCGTACCTACGCAGACCTGCGGCTCGTGGTCGTTCACATGGGCAGCGGCATCACTGTTTCAGCCCACCGCGACGGAAGAATGATCGACAACAATACTCCGGAAGAGGGCCCGTTGGGTCCGGATCGAACCGGATCTCTGCCGGTGCAGGCGTTGATTAAGTTGTGCTGCAGCGGAGCGTACAACGGGAAACAACTCGATCGCATGGTTTTCGGTGAGGGAGGGCTCTTTGCCTACCTGGGCACGCGGGATCTGAAGGAGGTCGAACTGCGCATGGATGAAGGTGATGCGGTAGCCGCCGCGGTGTTCGAGGCCATGGTTTACCAGGTTGCGAAAGAAGCAGGAGCGATGGCGGCGGTGCTGCAAGGCCTGGTGGACGCCGTACTTCTGACGGGCGGCATGGCGTATTCCGAACGGCTGGTGAGGGAGTTGCGCAAGTACATTGAGTGGATTGCTCCGATCACTGTATACCCCGGCGAAGACGAACTAAAGGCGCTTGCCGAGGGCGTCTTCCGCGTGCTGGACGGCGAGGAAACAGCAAAGAGGCTTGGTGCTGAGGGACGCGAGAAGGGCACGGATCGAGCGAAGAGGCAGGGCCTGGTGATTGGGCTGGAATGATTGTTTTCAACAACGCCTCGGCGTCAGGAGCTCGAACCCGTCAGTCTTCGAAGGCTGAATGAGATCGGGAGACCAATGATGAACATGTGGACCAACAGTCCCTGCAACATGCCCCGGAACTGGTAAGGTCCAGTGAAGTGATACGCACATAACGGCAGAACCACCAGGTTCATCACAAGCCAGATTGCGATTCCGTAAAAGATACCGCACACCAGCCAGTGGTCACGAAGGAATTCGAGCTTGCGGCTGGCGAGGCAGTAGATGCCGGCCGCCGAGATGGCGATGAAGTAGTGCAGCAGGAATCCGAGGATCCAGATGCCGGCACCTCCCTGGAGAACGGCCTGCCTCCCGAGCAAGCCGCCAGCAATGCCACGAGGCGCACCGAGACCAAAAGTGAAGAAGGCGGAGGTTATGTCGAACGTGCCGGCGATTGCACCACCCACGAGGATGGGACGAAGCAAACTGGTTCTTTGAGGCGTGAACGAGAAAGCCGCGGTGGTCATGGAAAACCCTCCAGAACCCGAATTCTACGCGGGCCGGGCTGCGGCTTAACTGGTTTGATGCGATACGGATAGGTGGCCCCCAGGCCGGTCTGGTGAGGGAACAGAGCGGTGAGGGGTCCAGTTCGAAAATCCGGGTCCGCGCGTCAAGCGGGGGACGGATAATCCCAGACTGGTCCGAGGATCAAACCGGACTTTTGTAACCTCCTCCACCAAAGATGTAAAGGGAATCCTGTCAGTACCGCGTTAAGATGTGCCCATGAATTTCATGCAATTGTTTATTCCACTTCTCTTCGCGATCGCTGTGCTTTTGCTGCTCGCGAAGCTGATCGTGAGTGGAGCGGACGAGGACAGGCAAGCGGTCGAGACGGAAGGCGGAAAGCTCGCGTTCACCCCGAATCGGCGTAGTTTTTGGGGTGTTTATCTGTTTCTTGCGTGCCTGGCGTATGTCATGGTGGCCGATGTTGTGAGCGGGATCAAGTCGAGCTCCGACCTGGCGACCCCGGCCTTCTGCCTCGCGTTTGCCATTCTGATACTTTCCGCTTTTCCGGGAACCATCCTGATCGACAAAGACGGGATCGAGCAGGTGTATTGGCTGCGAGGCCGCAAGCGCATCGCCTGGAATGAAATCTCAAAGGTGACCCCCGATGAGAAGCGAGGCGAAGTAAAGATCAAGGGCAGGAACGGCACGAAGATTTATTTCGCGCGCCAATTGCCGGATCGGACCCGCTTGCTGGCGGAACTCGACAAGCACAGCGGCGAAAAGAGGGCAGCGCAGGTTCCTTCGGGGGCTTTTGCGATGAGCGGGCCGGCAGCGTAGAGCATTCAGCAATTCCGAAAATGCTAGAGCTAGATCTTCTGTAGGTTAGCGAATTTCTCGACAAGCTTTTTCATGCCGTGACGGTTGAACATCACGGTCAGCTTGGCGTCTTCGCCATCGCCTTCTCGAATGAGGACAGTGCCTTCGCCGTATTTTGCGTGGCGAACGCGCTGTCCCTTTTTCAGGCCGCTTGCTCCTGTTTGCTCGGGTATGTCCATCGTGGGGCGGGCAAAATGGCTGGGCTTGCCGTTGCCGGCTTTGCCGCCGAAGAAACGCGCGATGTTATCAATCGACTCGGGCGGTGTTGCCGATGTGCCAGTGCTCTTGCTCTTTGGATTTACGGCTCCCGCGATTCTCGGCGCGTCTTGATTCTCATCTTCATAGTTGTAGTGGCGGCTCTCATATTCGCCTGTTGAAGCTCGGCGCCCAAAGCTGCTGCCCCGCGCGCCCGCTCCATAGCTGTAGGCCGGCGTAGACCAGGCGGGCGACCGGCCTCCGAGATTTTCGATCAACTGGGTGGGTACCTCCGACAGGAAACGCGAAGGGACGGTCGACTCGGGAGAGTCGTTGCCATAGCGGCGACGATAGTGCGCGCGGGTCAGGACCAGGGTATTCATGGCGCGGGTCATCCCGACATAACAGAGGCGGCGCTCCTCCTCAAGCTCTTCGGGATTCAAGAGCGTGCGCGAATGAGGGAACAGTCCCTCTTCGAGTCCGGCAAGAAAGACGAGCGGAAACTCGAGTCCTTTGGCTGCATGCAACGACATCAGCGTGACGCGGGATTCTGGGTCGTATTGATCGGTATCGGAAGCGAGTGCGGCATGGTCGAGGAACTCGGCGAGGGTTTCACCCCGCTCCTCGGCATCGTGCGCAGCGTTGGCGAGCTCCTTCAGGTTTTCAATGCGGCTGAAGGCCTCGGGCGATGCTTCGGCTTCGAGAGCCTTGATGTAGCCGGTGCGATCGATGAGGAATCGGATCAGCTCGGGCAGTGTCGCCGCATCGCCCGGCGCCCTGAAGGGCGCTTCGGGCGGTTCTGGATTGGATTCGGAGCCGGTTTGCGCTTCACTCCCCCCGGGCCCAGCCGACGCTGTCGTCTGCTTTGGCATCTTCAGAAAGGGCCGCTTCGGTTCTGCTGCAAACGGCGAGAAATGGCTCGCATCGAGCAGAGGAATCTGATCGCTGCTTTCGCCGAAGGCAAAATCGGTGGTCGCTTCCAGCGCGCTCGTTGCGTCGCCCTTCTCCGTTGAAGACGGCTCGGCGGTGCCAAAGCTGAAGTCCGTATCGGCGGATTCAGCTGCGGATTCGGCGACATCGGCGGAGAGCTTCCCCGCGAAGTCGGGGTCCATCATGGCCTGCGCATCCAGAATGAGCTGCCGGAACGACTCAAGAGCAATCAATGCCCGGCTGGGGATCAGGCGGTTGGCAAGGGCGGAAGCGATCGCGTCCCACGTCGATGCGCCGGTTTCAAGGGCGAGGCGTTCGAGGGTTGCCAGGGTGGTTGCGCCAATGCCGCGGGCCGGCGTGTTGATCACGCGTTGCAGGGCCATCGAGTCGTGCGGATTGCGGACGAGGCGCAGATAGCCCAACAGGTCCTTGACCTCCGCACGCTCGTAGAAGCTGAACCCGCCCACCATTGTGTAGCCGATGCCATAGCGGCGCAACGCTTCCTCAACCAGGCGTGACTGCGAATTGGTGCGATACAAAACGGCGCACCCCTGCCCGGGGTTTGATGTTTCGGAGGAATTCGCTTGCTGACGCAGAAACGCCTGAATGCGATCGGCGATGAACAGCGCCTCGTTTTCTCCATCGGGCGCTTCGTAGTAGCCGATGAGTGAGCCGCCCTGGCGATCGGTCCACAGCTTTTTGCCCTTGCGGCGAAGATTGTTGGCGACAACAGCTCCGGCGGCTTCGAGAATAATCTGCGTCGAGCGGTAGTTCTGCTCCAGACGAATGATGTGGGCGTTGGGGAAGTCCTGCTCGAACTCCAGAATGTTGCGGATATCCGCGCCGCGCCATGAATAGATGCTCTGGTCTTCGTCGCCTACAGCGCAGACATTTTTCCGCTCGCCGGCCAGCAATTTCATCAGCTCATACTGCGGCCGGTTCGTGTCCTGATACTCGTCGACGAGCAGATAGCGGTAGCGATGCTGGTAGCGCTCGCGGACTTCGGTTGAGACTTTCAGCAGGCGGACCGCCTCAAGCAGAAGGTCGTCAAAGTCGAGGGCATTGTTCTTTTTCAGCTCCGCCTTGTAGCTCTGAAAGATATGCGCGATGCGTTCGCTGTTCGGATCCTTCGAACCGAGATAGTACTCTTGCGGGTCGATCATGTGGCTCTTGGCCCATGAGATGCGGCCGAGCACGGTGCGCGGCGTGAGCTGCTTGGTATCGAGGCCCATGCGACGCATGATTTGCTTCACGATACCTTGCTGGTCGTTTTCGTCGTAGATGGCAAAGGACCGCGTGAGGCCGTCGTTGCCCACTTTTAGCGCTTCAATGTCGCGGCGCAAAATGCGCACGCAGAGCGAATGAAAAGTGGAAATGAGCGGCTTGGCCAGCGAAGAATGGCCGAGAATCCGGTCGACCCGCTCCGCCATCTCGCTGGCAGCCTTATTGGTGAAGGTGACGGCGAGAATGGAGTCGGGCGCAACGCCTTTTTCCTGGATGAGCCAGGCGATGCGGCTGGTAATGACCCGGGTTTTGCCCGAGCCGGCGCCGGCAAGGATGAGGAGCGGGCCCTCGGTGGCTTCAACGGCAGCGCGCTGTTCGGGATTCAGATTGGAGAGGAGCGGCTGCACGGCGTGGTCCTGGACTCGGATCTTCTGGACTCGCATCGCTGAGGCGGGAAGGGTCCTCTTCCAGTTTACCTTCCGTCCGAGTTGTGTGCCGTGCAGGCCGGGAAAGTTCGCTGATGGCGAATCGATCTGACGATCTCGCTAGATGGGGTGCGGCGTGGTGTTCTTCGCGCTGGTCACGTTGTCCGGATTGTCGCTGAACGACTTGCCTCCGCCGTAGGCATACTTCTCAAACCCGGAGCCAGCTTTGCGGATCGCATCCTTCCAGCCGTCGTCCCATGTGATCAGGGCGTCGCCGCTGACGTACGTCCAAGTGCCGTGAATGTCGCCGCGCGAACGAATCGCATTGCCGTCTTCTTTGAGGGTGATCATGAACGTGTCGCCGTTTCCGTCGCCCACAACCCATTTGCCGACATAGCGGCCGCGCGCCGGCCAATCGGGGTTCGAACTGATGGCAGGTACGGCGTCGGCGCCTGTGAACTCGACGCGCGCAATGTCTGCCAGACTGAAGCTCTGCCGGCGTCCGTCTTTGAAAACGATGACGATCGAACTGCCAGTGTCTTTCTTTGCGGGAGGCGTCTTGGCGAAACTTCCGGGAATTGCAGCGGAAAGAAACATTGCAGCCAGACCAGCGACCACAGAAGCGCGCATGATGTTCTCCTAGCAGCTACGGTTGCGACTTAAAATCCAGTCGTGCCGCGCTACCCGGAGTTACGCGGGGATGCTGGCATTTGTTCCCGGTTTGTGGGGGAAATCAATCTGGCTGCCTTAAATTAAGCGCACCGGCAGGCTCGACATTGGCATTGAGCGATAGGTGAAGGAGGGGGTTCTGGAGATGAGAAATGCAAGCGCCCAGACATCTCGAGCGATGATTCGCCGAAGGCATCTGGGCGCTCGTTTTAACAGCTGATCGTCACAGCAAATCTCAGAAGGTGAGGGTTGGAGTGAAGGAGACGCCGCGGAGTACTTCGCCGAATCCCGCGGTGCGGAGTGTGAAGAAGCGCTCTGCCGCGGGCAGAGTCGTGCTCTTCAGGTTGTCGGTGATCACGACCAGCTTGTCGGGATCAGCGCCTGTATCGCCACCACCGCTGGTCGTCGAGGTGACGGCCCAGATGATCACGGAATCACCGTTTACGAAACCGGTGATCTGGCGCAGGCCGTCTGTTGTGGGCGACCAGGGTTCGCCTGTGGCTGCATTGGTTCCTGTGGGGTACCCGGGAACCGTGTAGGGGGTGCCGATGTTGAGGCCGTTGGTTAAGGTGTAGGCCAGTTCCCATTTGCCGGCGGCGGCGTTGAAGATCCACTTTTCAAGGCCGGCCATCGTCTGCCCCGCTGCGTGGGCATAGATGTCATTGGGACCGGAGTAGCCATCGCCCTCGTCGGCTACGTAGAGGGTGTTGGCATCCGCAAACCACAGGGCAAAGGGATAGTTGACGGGAGTGAAGTTTGGAGTTTTGTTGGACGTGGTTGGGAATCCAGCGAGGATGCACATATTGTTCGGCAGGCCGGTGGAAGGCAATGGCAGGGAGTAGCTCAGCGGCGCCGTGGGCAGCTTGGCTCCAGGAGCCGGAAGTCCAACACCATTGGCGCAGGGTGTGCCGCTGGTGTTGACGTAGTAGACGGTGTTGACTCCGTTGCCGCCCGAGCCCTTGGTGTAATAGAGCACGTTGTTGAAGATGGTCATGCCGCGGAAGTTGTCGTCCTTACCAACCTTGTCCGCTTTGTCTCCCAGTTCGGTGACGGAAAAGCTGGCGACGGGCGTTGGCAAACCCGGCGTTTGCTCGAACTCGGGCTCATTCACAGGAGAAAGGATCTGCGCGCCGGCGCCAAGGACCACTCCCGTGGGCTGAGGTGTGCTTCCATTGCCGGCGTTGCCTGCGGTGAAGTAGACGTCGTTGCCGTAGGTGTTGTTCAAAATCGCCGAGCGGCCGTTGTTCCCGCTGTACGCGTTGGTCTCAGTGAAGTCGAGATGCCCCCAGGCATCGATGCGGGCGACTGCGCGGTAGTAAACAGAAGGAACCGGATTGGTGGAGTCGGGCGCCGCCGGCGTGTTGGAGTTGGAGACGTCAAGCGTATTCACGGGAGCGACATAACCCATGAAAGTCAGATACCGGCCGTCGGTCGAGAGATGCAGGCCGAGCTCGGACTTGGAGCTGAAGCTGGTGACCAGCTGATCGCTTTTGCCGGTGATTCCCGACTGCAGGCTATTGGGCAATTCAAGCGTGTTGAGGCGAACGCCGGAGGGCGTGAGCTGGTCGAGGAAGATGCGCGAGGTGATGCCGAAGCTGCCATCGACGGGCGCGTTGTTGAAGACGAAGGGATAGGTGCCGTTGGCGACGGCGGAGACGCAGTTGCCGGAGGTGCAATTGGGCGGAAGTTGCTCGCCGACGGTGACATTGCCGGGGAGATTGTCGTACACGCTGCGGCTCACCACGAGGTTGCCGGGATAGAACTGGGGCAAACCGACGGATTGCTGAGCGAAGAGGGTGAATGGGGTGGCGAGGGTGGCAAACGCGGCTGCGACAACGAGCCGAGACTTCAACCGGCGCGAAGCAGCGCCGACCAGCGAAAGTGTCACGATGTACCTCCGGGGAATGGGTGAATGTGGGCTTGCAGGACGTGCAGGAAATGGGCGCATCGCACGCCGCGGTTGACGCTAGCAGACCAAGATGAAAGGCCCGTCAAATGGATATGAATGCAAGGTTGCCAACGACGCTCGAATGTGGATTTCGTGACCGCTTGGAACGAACCGCCGGGCACTGGATTCCCGCGCTATGCTGAAGGCAACATGACAACGAACGAAGCGGCTCAGCGCGTGGCGGTGTACTGCGGGTCCGCGAGCGGATGCGATCCCGCTTTTCTGGACGAGGCGCGAGTCCTGGGCACGGCGATTGCCGCCGCGGGGCTGGGCATGGTCTATGGCGGCGCGAGTGTCGGCCTGATGGGCGCGGTGGCGGATGCTGCTCTGGCGGGCGGGGCCGAAGTGATTGGCGTTCTGCCCGAAGTTCTCTCGGGCAGCGAGATTGCGCACAGTGGGTTGACGCGCCTCGAAGTGGTGAAGACCATGCACGCGCGCAAGGCGCGGATGGTGCACCTGGCCGATGCATTTCTCATCCTGCCGGGTGGCTACGGGACGCTCGACGAGTTGATGGAGATCATTACCTGGAAGCAGCTGCGGCTGCACTCGAAGCCCTGCATCCTGATCAACACGGCGAATTATTGGGACGGGCTGCTGGAGTTTCTGGATACGACCGTGGCGGCGGGCTTTTTGAAGGCGGAGAACCGGAAGCTGCTCGAAGTGGCCTTGGATGCGGATGAGGCGGTTGGGATGGTGGTGGGACAGTGAACGCGTGGCACATTCTGTCGCGTTGTGCACTCCGCACTGTGCATCTCCGGTATACCCCCTCCCTCTCTTTTTCGCTAAATATCTGATTTGTTTGAAGTTATCGGAATCAATAACTTACGTTAACGCCTATCGATTCAGTGGCTTAGCGCCAAATATCTCTCGGGGTTGGAGTTATGGGGTGTTCAGTTCTCGGCCGTCGGCTTTCGGCTGTTCTCCGATTTCTATTGTGCGCCGGGAGGGGAAAATTGTTCGCAAGCGAGGGACAGATCTTGGCTCGTAAGGCCGGGGAATGGTTTTGCAAAAGCAGATCCTTCGCCCCGCTTACCCCGCATCCGACTGCGTCGGCAGCGGGGCCCCACGCGCGCGGGTTTTCAGGATGACACGGTGGTTAAATGATGAACCGCAGTGGACGACAGGGGACGATGGCAAAGCGTGGCGACTACTTGCGGCGGGCGCGTTCGCGTTGAAGTTCGCGGTAGAGCTCGGACTTGGATCGGTCCATTTCGCGGGCGAGGCGCTTGAGCGCTTCCTTCTCGTCGATCCCGGATTCGGATTGAAGACGGGCTACGCGGGCAGAGATGGTTTCACGCGTTGGAGGAGTTCCCTCCCAGGTCCCCAAAAGCGAGGGACCTGGGGCACCCAGAGCCGTGGCAGATTTTGCGGGTGCTTCGACGAGCAAGACGAATTCGCCGCGGATGCGGTCGCGGGCAGCCAGGTCGCGTCCGACCTCGGCGACGGTGCCGCGCAGGAACTCCTCGTGCAGCTTGGTTAGTTCGCGGGCTGCGACGACCTTGAGCGCCGGGCCCCAGACGGACTCGATGTCGGCGAGCGTGTCAAGAATGCGATGGGGCGCTTCGTAGAAGATGTGTGTTTGCGCGGCTTCGCGCGGCTCGGCGGCTAATTGTTCAAGACGGGTCCGGCGCGCGCCGGCTTTCTCGGGCAAGAATCCAATGAAATGGAATTCACTTGCAGGCAGGCCGGACGCAATGAGGGCGCTCAGCGCCGCGTTCGCACCGGGGATCGGAATCACAGGAACCCCTGCCGCAATGGCTTCCCCCGCAAGCCATGCGCCGGGATCGCTGATGCCGGGCATGCCTGCATCCGAAACAACGGCAATAGCCTTCCCGGCTTTTATGTCCTGGATCAGTTCTGTCGCACGCGCGCGCTCGTTGTGCTCATGACAACTGATGGTCGGCGTGTGAATCTCGAAGTGGTTGAGCAGCTTTTGCGTGTGGCGCGTGTCTTCGCAGGCGATACGATCCGCGCGGCGCAACACGTCGAGAGCACGCAGGGTGATGTCGCCAAGGTTGCCGATGGGCGTGGCGACGAGATAGAGGCCGGGAGCGAGCGGAGTGGTGTGGAGTTCGTGCAATGGCGTGGGGTCTTGAGGCATGGAAGCCAAGTGAAAAGCAGATCCTTCGCTCCGCATACCCCACGTTGTGGGGCCCCAAGCGTGCTCCGCTCAGGATGACAGAGGTCAATTGAGATTCGTGATTTCCCACCCTTGCGACGGAAAGAACTCGCAAGGATGGGGCACGGAATTTGCCGATTGACGAAGCGAAAGCAGGTCCTTCACTCCGCTGAAATGCGCTTCGTTCAGGATGACAAGATCAAATTGAGGTTCGTGCTTTCCCACGTCTCAAAAGCGAGACATGGGGCACCCAAGAGCGTGCTGATTAACGCATTGGGAAAGATAACAGCGGGCCCCCTTCGGCTTCGGTCGCTTTGCGACCTTCGCTCAGGATGACAGTTCAATCCAGCATTACTATTCCGCTTCTTCGCGTTCGATGCGACGCTGCTCGGCGAGAAGCGACATGGAACTCATCAGGTTCTGCACGCTGACAATGCCTACGACGCGCCCGCTTTCGGTCACAGGAATCAGCGAGAGGCCTCGGCCCGCAGTGAGGCGCCGAATGGTGGCGCCGAGCGTGTCCTCGGGACGCGCAACCTGGAAAGCGCGCGACATCACGGATTGCACGTAGCCGTTGCCGTCGTTGCGCAATGCGTCGACGATGCGCTGGCGCGACACGATGCCGACCAGCTCTGGACCGCGCACGACGGGAAAATCCTCCTGCAGGGAATGAACACAGCGGCCCAGCGCGTCGGCCAGCGTGTCCGACGGGGAGAGGGTCGCGAAATCGGTGAGCATGACTTCGCGCATGCGCACGGTGTCGACGACGGACTGGAAGAAGACGCCCTGGTCTTCGATTTGCGCGCCGATCATGATGAAGAAGCCGGCGATGATGAGCCATGGACTGTGCAGCAGCATGCCGCCCAGCATGGCTGCGAGTGCCAGCAATTGGCCGAGACCGGTAGCAGCGCGGCCTGCGGGAGCAATGCCGTGCTCGCGGGCGAAACTGCCGCGGAGGAGGCGTCCAGCGTCGAGCGGATAAGCCGGCAGCAGGTGAAGCAGGCCCAGGCCCGCCTGCATCCAGACCAGGCTACGGAGAAGATAGGCGGGCGAGATCCACGGTTGATCGAAAAGCCGGACGTCTCCGCCGGCCCCAAGCAACGTGATGCCCAATGCCGCGGCCGTGGCGCAACTGGCGAGTGGCCCAGCAAAGGCGATGGCGAACTGGCCCACTCCCTGATTCGCGTTCTCCTGGCTTTCAGGGTTGGCATAGGCGAAAAGTCCGCCGATGGGAAGCACGAGGATGGCGCGCAGGCGCAGGCCCAGCCACGCGGCGACGAGGAGGCGGGCGATTTCGCGCACGACCACTGCGATGACGAGCACAAAGAAAAGGCCGATGCCGCGCAGCCAGCCTTCAGAGGTGCTAAGGCCAAGGCACACCACGGCCAGGAGCAGGAAAAACGTGTGGACGCGCAACTCGACGCCCATCCAGCGCCCCAGCGGAATTGACCAGCCTCGCATACAAGAATTGTATTGTGTGCCACCCCAACGACGAAGGTCTATCAATTGATCCTCAACAACAAGAGCTGCTTATTGGTAACGCGGATGGATGGGGGCTTCGGATAAGGTCAAATTCCGGCTCAGCTATTCTTAGGGGCGATGCGCATCATTGCCGGAAAATATCGCTCCCGTCCGATCGAGTCGCCGGCGGGGCTGGCGACTCGCCCAACGAGCGATCGCTTGCGCGAGACGCTCTTTAATGTGCTGGCTCCGCGCATGGAAGGCGCGATTTTCCTGGATCTGTTCGCAGGTTCGGGAGCTGTGGG
Source organism: uncultured Acidobacteriaceae bacterium (assembly GCA_963810545.1). Lineage (GTDB taxonomy): Bacteria > Acidobacteriota > Terriglobia > Terriglobales > Acidobacteriaceae > Telmatobacter. The sequence continues at coordinate 395,300 of CAWENE010000001.1, read as the reverse complement.
CATGGAGGCGCTGAGCCGCGGCGCGGACCATGTGATGTTTGTGGAGCGGGCCCCCGTGGCGTTGAAGGTTTTGCGGGCGAACCTCGCACGACTCGGATTGACAGCAGGATTCAGCATTCATTCCGGCAGCGTGAGTGCGTATGTGCGACGTGCGCGGACAGAGCCCAAGCAATTCGATCTGGTTTTTCTCGACCCACCCTACGATGCTGCACCTGAATATGAGACGACGCTTGGCTTACTAGGCGGCGCGGCGGCAAACCTTCTTGGGACAGGTGCAGTGGTGATTGCCGAGCATCGCCGCAAGGGGAGTCTGGAGGATCGCTATGGTTCGCTCGCGCGCACCCGCCTGCTTGAACAAGGGGATGCGTCGCTGAGTTTCTACAGCATTCTGGAGCCTGCTGCGACCGGGTAAGATGAATCCCGTTGATCGCGCGCCTGGACCAGCGATGCGAAACCGGGATAAACACAAATGAAGAATAGACTGTTTGGGATTTCGGCGGGATTGCTTTTGTGTATTTCCATGCTGCACGCGCAGAACGTGCAGCCATGGCTGATTGGGCCATTTACACGGCCGACCACGGGAAACCCAGTGATTGCGCCGCTGCCGGCGTCAACGTTCACCGACCCCATCTTGAAAATGCCGGTGCAATGGGAAGCGTTGCACACTTTCAACCCTGCGGCGATTGTGCGCAAGGACAAGGTCTACGTGCTCTATCGCGCGGAGGACAACTCGGGCGCAATGGAAATTGGCGGGCACACGTCGCGGCTTGGATTGGCCGAGAGCAGCGACGGAATCCATTTCACGCGCATGAGCGAGCCGATGTTTTATCCGGCAGAAGACGATCAGAAGGCGCGCGAGTGGCCCGGTGGAGTTGAAGATCCGCGCATTGTGGAGCGCGAAGACGGCACGTATGTGCTGACCTATACGCAGTGGAATCGGGAAACCTATTCGGTGGGTATTGCCACCTCGCGCGACCTGATGCACTGGACAAAATATGGTCCGGCGTTCTTGACGGCTGCGGGTGGAAAGTATGCGCAACTGAAGTACAAGTCGGCAGGCATTGTGACGCGCATGGTAAAAGACCGCCTGATTGCCGCAAAAATCAGCGGAATGTATTGGATGTACTGGGGCGAAGGCGCGATCCATGTTGCCACTTCGCCGGACCTGATTCACTGGACGCCGGTGGAGGATCAGCGCGGCGAGCCGGTGGAATTGCTACGACCGCGGCCAGGGCATTTCGACAGCACGTTTCCCGAGACTGGCCCTCCTCCCGTGCTGACCAGCGCGGGGATCGTGGTGCTCTACAACGGCAAGAACGCGGTGAGCGGTGGCGATCCGAAACTCGGGCCGAACGCGTATGCAGCCGGTGAAGCGCTGTTCGATCCGATCAATCCGATGCACCTGCTGGCGCAGACGGATACACCGGTGCTTGATCCGGAACGGCCCTATGAGAAGACAGGGCAGTACGCCGCGGGGACTACGTTCGCGGAAGGATTGGTTTTCTTCCGCAAGCAATGGTTCTTGTATTACGGTTGCGCCGACTCGCTGGTGGCTGTGGCGACCGCACCTGAAGCGCCTATCGTCGCACTGAATGAATACGACGCTGCCGGACCGCGAACCACGGCGGAGGCCCAAGTTACGCCTTTGCCGCAGACAAGTGGGGCATCGCCAACAAGCGGCTTCTATCTCAGAAACGGCGACACGGTTGTGTTTTACGGCGACAGCATCACGGAGCAGAATCTCTATAACCAATATGTGGAGCTCTATGCGGCGACGCGCTTTCCTGCGATGCGCGTGCGGTTCTTTGGCGCGGGCGTAGGCGGCGATCGCGTGACAGGCGGCAGCGGTGGACCGGTCGACCTGCGACTGGAGCGCGATGTGTTTGCGGAGAGCCCTACCGTCGTGACGGTCATGCTGGGGATGAACGACGGCAGCTATCGCGCGACTACGCCTGACATCGAGTCGACGTACACGTCAGGCTACGAACATTTGCTGCAGTCCATCCATGAGCACGCACCGGGAGCGCGCGTCACGCTGTTGGGACCATCGCCCTACGATGATGTGACTCGTCCGCCCCGCTTTCCGGGGGGCTACAACGCAGTGATGCAGCATTTTGCCGATCTCGATCGCGGGCTCGCGCAAAAATACGATGGGACATTTGTGGATATGAATCCGTCTGTGGTGTCGGCTTTGCAGAAGGCGGAGGCGCTCGATCCGCGGCTCGCGAAGCTGCTGTTGCCGGATCGTGTGCATCCCGACCCGCTGGCGCATTGGGTAATGGCGGAGGCGCTCCTGAAGGGGTGGAATGCGCCGGCACTCGTGTCGTCGGTGACGATCGACGGTCATGCGGGGACAGTAACGGCAGCGCAGAACACGTCCATTGATCATCTGGAACGCAATGCGGCCTCGCTGCGTTGGAGCGAGTTGGACAATGCTCTGCCTCTTCCCTTGTCGCGCAGCAACGCGACGCAGGCGCTGCTTTTTGATTTGACCGACATTGAGAAGCAACTCGACCAGGAACCGCTGCTGATCACGGGTCTCGACGCCGGGACATACACATTGAGAATCGATGATGCGCTCATCGGGACATTCTCTTCGGATCAATTGGCTAGCGGGATCAATCTGGCGGATTTTGAGACGCCGATGTTTCACCAGGCACAACGGGTGAGCTGGCTGGTGCGCGATCGCGATGAAGCGCACTACATTCATCTGCGCATGCGCGTCCGCAAAGCGAATACGGGATTGCAGATGGGTGGCCCGGATGTGATGCAGGGGTTCGAGGACTCGCTTGAGGATTCGATCTACACGGAGGCGGCGCCCAAGCCGCATGTCTTCACGCTGAGCCTGGTTGGTGCGCAGCCTTAGTATCCAGCGACTATTGAGGGCCAGCGAGTTTCGGTTTGCATAGCGCGAATGCGCAGAGAGCGCCGACGGCGAGACACAACGCAATGGAGGCGAGTCCTGCAATGTAGCTGTGCGTCGTTTGGCGAAGCCAGCCCATGACCACGGGTCCGAAAAAGCCGCCAAGGTTGCCAATGGAATTAATGACCGCGATGTGCGCTGCGACCAGCGGGCCGGCAAGTTCGATGGTTGAAGCGCTCCAAAAAACCGGCATGGCGGAAAGAATGCCGATGGCGGCGAGACCGAATCCGAAGATTGCGACCGTTGCATTCGGCGCAAAAGCAGCGATCAGAAAACCGGCAGCGGCGGCGAGGTAGGCAACGCTCAGATGAGCGCGGCGCTCCCTACGGCGGTCTGAGCTGCGGCTCCAGAGCACCATGCCGACAATGGCGGCGAGATAGGGAAGAGCGGCAGCCCATCCCAGGTGCGTCATTGCAATTCCGCGCGAGGCGAGCACCGTCGGAATCCAGAACCCCAGGCCATAGAGGCCGAGCATGAGACAGAAGTAAGCAAAGCTCCAGCCATAGACCACGGGCTGCGCCGTGAAAGCGTCGAGCAGCGAGTGGCCCTTCGTGTGAGGAGAAGGTGCGACATGGAGGTCGCGGGCCAGAGTCTGCTTTTCTTCCGGTGAAAGCCAGTGAACAAGCTGGGGGCGATCCAGCAAGAGAAAGAAAACAAGCAGGCCGAGGAGGATGGCGGGAGAGCCTTCCAGCACGAAGAGCCACTGCCAGCCTTTGAGTCCGGCGAAATGATTCAGCAGCAGGATCTGCGCTGAGACAGGCGAGCCGATGATGTTGGAGAGAGGAATCGCGGTGACGAACATTGCCATTACGCTGGAGCGCACCGAAGGCGGAAGCCAGAATGTGAGATAGAGAATGACGCCCGGATAAAAGCCCGCTTCCGCTGAGCCCAGCAGGAATCGAAGCACGATGTAAAGCGTGGGGCCAGGTACGAAAGCGGTGGCAACGGAGACAATGCCCCAGGCAATCATCAGCGCCATGATCCAGCGGCGCGCGCCGACGCGGAGCAGCATCAGATTGCTCGGGACTTCAAAGAAAAAGTAGCCGAGGAAGAAGACGCCTGCCGCCACACCGAAGAGACTCTCGTCGATGTGCAGGTCTCGATTCATGGTGAGCGCGGCAAAGCTGATGTTGACGCGGTCGAGAAACGCGACGAGATAAAGCAGGATGAGGAAGGGAACCAGGCGAAGCGAGATTTTGCGGTAAAGAGGCTGCATCGGTTGTCGGCTAATAGGTTGCGTCGAGTTGGGACAAGCGGAGTATTGCATGCGCGCGGCGAGACCGCCAAGGCGGCGCTGACGAATCGGCGGACGGCGCTTCTATACTGACGAGGTTGAATGAGGTGCGGATATCGTCGAGATTACAGCTGCTTCGGTCCTAGAATCGCCTGCCGCTGCTTTGCGCAGCGTGGTGACCCACGCGGCGGGGCCTGAGGGTGCGTTGCCTCTTTCGGCGGAGATGCTGCTGACGGAGCCGTCTGGAAATTTGTTCGGCCTGAGTCAAAACGCGGGCATGGGTTGGGAGGCTTCTCGCCTACTTGATCCTGAGTTTCTGATTCTCAGTACACATGGCGGATTGCGCGGGGAAGATGGGCGGCCGATCGCGCTCGGCTTTCATACAGGACATTGGGAAGTGGGATTGCTCGTTGCGGAAGCTGCTCGCGAATTGAAGGGGCTCCATGCCATTCCATTCGCCGGCTCGTGCACCGATCCCTGCGACGGGCGGACGCAAGGCACCACGGGCATGATGGACTCGCTGCCGTTTCGCAACGACGCGGCGATGGTGCTGCGGCGGCTGATGCGATCTCTTCCGACGGGTAAAGGTGTGCTGGGCATCGCGACCTGCGACAAGGGTCTTCCCGCGATGATGATGGCGCTGGCTGCGGCGGGACCGCTCCCCGCGGTTTTGATCCCTGGAGGTGTCACGCTGCTGCCAGAATCCGGTGAGGACGCGGGCAAGGTGCAGACCATTGGCGCCCGATTTGCGCAGCAACAGATCACCTTGGAATATGCAGCGGAGATGGGTTGCCGCGCGTGTGCGAGTCCGGGAGGAGGATGCCAGTTTCTGGGAACAGCGGCAACGTCGCAGGTGGTCGGCGAGGCACTTGGATTGTCGTTGCCGCATACGGCGCTCGCTCCCTCGGGACAGCCGATCTGGCTCGATGCAGCCAAGCGTTCGGCACGGGCGTTGCTGCGCATGCACCAGATGAAGATTGGCGCGAAAGATGTGCTGACGCCGGCGGCTCTGCGCAATGCCATGGTGCTGCACGCGGCTTTTGGTGGGTCGACGAATCTGCTGCTGCATCTCCCTGCGATTGCATTTTCCGCTGGATTGAAGCGCCCAACGGTGGACGAATGGGCCGAGGTGAATCGCGAAGTGCCCCGGCTTGTGGATGCGCTGCCCAATGGCCCACGCGGTTTTGCGACCGTGCAGGTGTTTCTCGCAGGCGGCGTGCCGGAGGTGATGCTGGCACTTCGTGACGCGGGACTGCTGGATGAGAGTGTTCGCACGGTTTCCGGCGAAACCCTCGGCGCGTGTCTCGATTGGTGGCGGGAGAGCGAGCGGCGGCGGGAACTGCGGCTTCGGTTGCGAGAAATTGATGGGATCGATGCGGACGATGTGATCATGACTCGGGATCGTGCGCGTTCGCGGGGACTCTCGTCGACGGTTTGCTTCCCCATCGGAAACCTCGCGCCCGAGGGCTCGGTCATCAAGTGCACGGCTATCGATGCCTCGCTTATCGACGCCCACAACGTCTATCGTCACCGTGGCCCGGCCCGGGTGTTCATCACCGAAGCAGACGCGATCAAGGCGATCAAGAGTGGTGCGATCGGGCACGGCGACGTCATCGTGCTGATCTGCAGCGGCCCCAAGGGCGCGGGAATGCAGGAGATTTACCAGGTGACTTCGGCGCTGAAAGCGCTGCCGCACTGCAAACATGTTGCGGTGCTCACTGACGCGCGGTTCAGCGGTGTCTCAACGGGCGCGTGTGTGGGGCATATTTCGCCGGAAGCGCTGGCGGGCGGACCGATTGGCAAGATTCTCGAAGGCGATCTGATCGAGATCGTCGTCGATCGCGCGAATCTGACCGGAGCAGTCCACCTGGTTGGCGACGCCGAAGATCAGTTCAGCGCGGAGGAAGGTACGCGGCGCCTGGCGCAACGCAAGTCGCGTCCGGACTTGCGGCCGCATCCGGCATTGCCCGAGGACACACGGCTTTGGGCCGCATTGGTGCAGGCCAGCGGTGGCGTGTGGGGTGGGTGTGTCTATGACACAGAGGCGATTGTGGGAAGGTTGGAGAGGGGCTAGGTTGTGGTTTCCCGCCCTAGCAAAGCTAGACGGGGCACCCGGCAAAGATTCGTGCTTTCCCACCCTTGCCGCGCAAGGATGGGGCACCCAGCGTTTGTCGCGATGAGTGCATTGAGAACAGCAGATCCTTCGCCCCGCTTACCCCGCAAGCGCTCAGGCGCTTGCGGGGCCCCAAACGCGCGGGTTCTCAGGATGACAACTCATTGGGGACCTGAAAGGCAGAGGACGACAGGGCGCATCCTCAGGCTTTCTAGAAGCTGTAGCGCAGGGCGAGTTGCATCAGGCGCGGCGGCATGGCGCTCACGGCTTGGCCGAAGCTGCCGCTCGAGATGTTGCCCTCTACGGCTGCTGCGCCGAAGAACTGTGCGTGATTGAGAACGTTGAATGCTTCGGCGCGGAACTCAACGGCGTGGTCGTCTTTGATGTGGAATGAGCGAGACAAAGTGGCGTCGAAGTTCTCCATGCCGGGTCCGGAGAAGAAGCGGCGGCGCGCGTTGCCCAACGTTCCCAACGTGGGCAAGGCGAATTGGGATGCGTCAAAGACGGCACGGCCGTTGCGCGGGTTGGAATTAAGACTGAGCGAGTTTCCGGACCATTCCGGCGTATCGACGCCGTTGTTGTTAATGCCGTTGGGAATAGTACCTAGAAGAGACGTGTCGTTGTTGTTGAACAGCGTGACGGGCAAGCCGGATGTGAAACGCGCAATGCCTGCGACGGCCATTGCATGGAGCGGATTTTTGGAGGAGCGAATCGGCAGGACGTAGTGAAAGCTGGTTACGAAGTTATGGCGCATGTCGTAGGCCGAGAGGCCGCGACTTAGTGACGGATCGATAGGATTGACGGGCTCGGGAAGTCCGGCGGACTGATCGATGGATTTGGAGTACGTGTAGCTGGCGAGCAGATCGAGCCCGTGCGACTTGTGGTTCAGTGTCGCTTCAAGCGCGTTATAGCCGGCGTTGGCAATGGTGCGCTGCAACTCGACGCTGCCGAATCCAGGACCGAACTGATTGCGTGCGGCTTGTTCATTGAAGGGTCCGCAAGCCGCCCCGAGACTGAGGCAAAGAGTGGGATTAGCGGGATTGGCCTCTTCGAGCGCGAGTAGGTGATGCGAAGATGTGCCCACATAACTCAGCGTGGCCAAAGTGGATGATGCGAATTGTCGTTCGATGCTGGCCATCCAATGTTCGGCGTAGGGCGTCACGTCGTTTGGATCGACGGCGGGGATGCCGACCAGCGGTTCAAACTGGGTCCAATCGACCGACGTGTTGGGATGCGCCCGGCTTGCCCCGTACGCCACCTTTTGCAATGGGAAACGCTGGCCTGCATCGGCTCCCGTTGCGGCGACAGTGAAGGGGTTGTCAAAAAGAGGCGGCGCGGCCGAGGTGTAGGTGTAGCCGTACGGTGGGTTCGCGCTCATGATGCCTGCCGACAAGCCTTCATACGCCGTATAGAACATGCCATAGCCGAAACGGATGCTGGTTTGGCCCGGCTTGCCGAGAATTTTGTCCAAAGGTCCGCTCGACGCAGTCGGGCTCCAGGCGATGCCGAGGCGCGGAGCGATGTCATCGCGTCCGGGTGCGAGCGATGCGGGCACCCCGGGATCTCCTGGAAAGACCAGACCCTGCGGCGCATTCGGGAAGACTTCAGACTGCTCGCCCTTGACCAGCGTCTGCAACTGGTTGAACTTTTCGCTCCAGGGGCGGATCCTGTCCCACCTGACGCCGTAATTGAGAGTAAGGGTCGGGAAGATCTTCCAACTGTCCTGCACAAAGGCAGCCACGTAGAGGTTGCGATTGTAGAAATCGCGGGCTTGACCCTGGGTATAGCTCGACGGCGCGCCAAGCAGGAAGTCCGCGAAGTCGAGCCCGGTTTCAGAGCCGTTGAAGGCAAAGCTTCCATTGAAGACTACGTCGGGGTGGGTGTTGATCTGGTTCGAATGGACCTCGCCGCCTACCTTGAGCCCATGCTTGCCGAGGATGCGTGAGAATTCATCGCTTACCTCAAAGATGTTTTCCGTTTGGACGAGAGCCGTTGTGTCCACGCCCATCGTGAAGTCATTGAAGGCGACGTTCTCGACGCCTTCGGTGGAAGGTTTGAGGGCGACGATGTTTGTGAACCCCTGTGACGCGAGTGAAGGGCCCACGCCGCCTTTCGGTTGGCCGACCGAGTTGGCATTGCGCATGAAGCTGAGATGGAACTCGTTCAGCGCCGTACTGCCGAAGGTGACTGTGTGGGCAAGGCTGAGGAGTTGTGCGAGTCCGGCAGATGTGGCATCGAATCCGGGTACGCTGGCGCCGCCGGTTCCCGTGGGATAGGGATTGTCGAGCGAGTACTTGTCGGCGAAATAGTACGCGGTCAGCGTGCCTTTGCCGTGGGTCCAATCCGCGCGGAGCGCCCCCTTGTTGTCACTGAGGGTCTCGGCTGTCGCTGCGGTGGCGAACAGTGTTGTACCGGCGTTGGGCTGGGGAATGTACGACAGAAGTGCCTGCGCGGGAGCGGACCATGCGGATTGAGGAATCTTGCCGTCGGGAAAAACCGTCGTGTAGGGCTCGCCTGCTGTCACAGTGCGGCCAAGGCGCGCGGAGAGCAATCCGGCCAAGTAGGGTCCACTCACGCTGCCCGCGAGGGGATTCTGGCTGAAGTCGCCGCTGCGTTCAGCAGGGGATGGAACAGAGATGTCGCCGGTGTCGATGCCTTCGGTCAGACGCGTTCCTTGATAATCGCCGAAGAGCATGACGGATTTGTGGAATGGCGCGCCACCCAGGGTGCCCCCGAACTGATTCTGGCGGTACGCGGCGCGGTCCTGCGAGAAGTAGTTGCGCGCATCGAGAGCGGTGTTGCGCAGAAACTCGAAGGCGCTGCCGTGCATCCTCGCAGCCCCGGATTTAGTCACCACAAGGATCTGGCCTCCGCTGGAGTTGCCGTACTCGGCGTCGAAGTTCGAGGTGAGCACGCGGAAGCTGTCGATGGCGTCGAGGTTGGGCACAATCGAGGTGCCCATGTTCACGTCTTCCTCCACGTCGCTGCCGTTGACGCGGAAGCCGTTGGAGGCTTCGCGTTGGCCGCTGATCGACAAGTTCCCGGGGTTGGCATCGCCGGAGGGCGGTGTGGAGGCCACTCCGGTCATGACCACGGCCCCTGGTTGGGCGGTATTCTGGGGAACGATGCCTGGTTGCACGGCCATCAGGTCGGTGAAGCTGCGGCCGTTGAGTGGCACGCTCTCGATCTTCTTTGTGTCGAGGCTCTCGCCGAGCTGGGTGCTGGTGGTTTCGGCAGCGAGGGCGTCGGCGGTCACTTCGACCGTCTGGGTATTGCCTTCAATTGCGAGAGCGATGGACAGGGTCGGGCTGGGTTCGCTGGCGCTGATTGAGATCTGTTGTGTGTAGGCCTTAAAACCGGTTGCGTGGACCTCGAGCCAGTAAACGCCCGGGGAGTTGACCGGGATGCGGAAGATTCCCCCGGCATCGCTCACCGCCGAAAGGACGGTGGCAGTCTCGGGTTGGCGCAGAGCGATGTGCGCCGCCGGAATGACTGCACCCGATCCATCGTGTACAACGCCGCTCACAAGAAGGGAGTTCTGGGCGCTAGATTGCAATGTAAACAATAGGAAAAGAAAAAGATAAGGGCAAATTGTGTTCCGGATTTTCACGATGCTTCCTTTTGCGGGGCGAGAAGTTCTCGGCTTGAATTGAAAGATTTGATCCGACCTTCGGCTCGAAATACGACCAAATCAGTCTTCATTAATATAAGACAATTTAAGTCCGAGTTCTTCGCAGTGATTTCGGTCACACCACTTGGTGGGATTTGCGCTTACCTCGGAGCCATTTAAAGGCGTGTGCCGGCCCGCACCGATGACCGATTTGCAGGGGTGGAGCGCTACTATGGCTGGCATGAAAAATGTGCGCCAGTTTTTCGCTTCAACACTGGTCTTTCTCGCGGGTGTGGTGATATTTCAAGGAACGGAGCAGTTCTGTCGAGCGCAGGCAGCCCGGGCGGGACAAGGCTCGGCACAGCCGCAACTGGTCCTCATCGACACGGACATCGGGGATGATATCGATGATGCGTTTGCGTTGGCCCTGGCACTGCGCAGCCCCGAACTGAAGATTCTGGGCGTTACCACCACCTTTGGCGATACGGAGATGCGGGCTCGTCTGCTGGATCGCTATTTGAAAGCGGTCGGGCGCAGCGATATTCCCGTGGCTGCGGGTCCAGCATCGAGAACCGACAATGTAATGACGCAGAAGGCTTATGCGATGCGGGCACCGGCGGTTGTCCATGCGGACGGGGCAATCTTCCTGCTCGATCAGATCCGGAAGCATCCGGGAGAGATCACCTTGATCGCCATTGGCCCGCTCTTTACCGTCCAGTCAGCAATCCAGCGCGATCCGGCCACATTTCGCAAGCTTAAACGGGTAGTGATGATGGGCGGCAGCATCGAACGCGGTTACGACGGGAAAGATGGCGAACGCAGGCCGCCCGACGCGGAATGGAACATCAATCGCAATCCGGCAGGGGCGCAGGCGTTGCTGGCCGCCGGGGTGCCGATTTTCATGATGCCGCTGGATTCGACGCAGATCCACTTGCAGGCACCGGAACGCGAGGCGATCTTTGCCCACGGTTCTCCGCTGACGAATCAGCTGACTGAGCTTTATCAACAGTGGGCAGGGACAAGCCACTCCGCAACACCGACCCTGTTTGACCCCATTGCGGTGACGTATACGTTTCGCCCCGACCTTTGTCCGGCCAAGCCGATGCGAATCGAAGTTGACGACGAGGGAGACACCCGGCCTGTGGCAGGCGACCCCAATGTGCAGGTCTGCATGCAATCGGACGAGCGGGGGTTTCTGAAGCTCTTATTGGACAGGATTGCGGGAAAATAGGGAAAAAACCTCCGAACCCGTGAGCGCGAGGGGGTCAATTCCACAGCTAAATCCTTTGAGTGTGCGTTCTGTCACCGTCAAGTCCATTGACAGCAGGGGAAAGTAAGAGAAAAATGACGGGTCGAAGAAGTTCGAGAACTATCGAGCGGTCAACGGAGGGAATGTGAGCAACAAATTGCAGTGGAAGGTTTTGGGCGCGACTGCGCTGTTGGGTGCGGGGTTGGTTTTTACAGGGTGTAAGTCGGCACCGGATTTGACCCAGACGCAGGCTCTGGCGTTGATTCAGGCCGATTACGATCACGCCGCACCCCAGGGAATCTCGATCGAGGTTAGCAACGACGGGATGGTGCAAGGCGCGTTGGCGAAGTACTGGAACCGGACGACGATCTATCCCAACAAGTACTGGGCAGATTTCAAGTTGACGGACGAGGGGAAAAAGGTGGTCAAGCTGCCCGCCGGTGGCGATACGATCCAATGGCGGCCGGACAGCCTGGACGACAAAAACTACATGTACAGAATGGTCACGGTGCAGGCCAATCATCCGCGGGCGCGCGATGTGGGTGATGTCTCAGACGAGATGATAGCCGGCGTCGATACGGCGAAGGGCGCCGATTTCACGGAAGGCGTGGATCTTACCGGAGTCCCGGACACGCTGCAGCAAATCGCACATAATCCCGGAAACAAGCTGAGCGCCAAGCGCCATGCCGATTTCGCCTTGGTCAATGGCGCGTGGACGGTGCATTCCATCCAATAGTTCAACAAATAGTTCGCCAAAAATCCGAAGGGGCAGGCCGAATGCGTTGACCCTGCCCCTGATTCTTGTTATTGTAAATAGGTTCCGCAAGAACGCGCCTCTTCGTGTGTCGTGCGAAGGTGTGTAGGGGTAGCCCGGCCAGGCAGCAAGGCAGGGGCGAAACCCAAAGGCCGAGTGAAGTCAAGCCGGCCACTTTCCCTGGATTAGCTCTTATCTTGCGAAGGGCAAGGGATCATCGCATCGGTGTCCGCGCGTTTCTCCACCTTGGAGGGCTATGCGGGCCGGAATCAGCGAAACGGAGTCGGCTCCGTCGTAACGGACGCGCGACCACCGTCCTGGTTCTCGTCTGGAAGTGGAACGAGGGCAGACGCGAAGCAGCAACCTGGGCTTCTGTGTGTTTGCGCGGCAGATTGGCCGCACGAACCAGAGCGGCCCGAAGCGTGCGCGTGCGGCTGTCAGAGTGTGGTTTTAGTGTTGGGGTAAGGAGTTTCGGTTTGCCTACGTTTAATCAATTGGTTCGCAAGGGGCGCACGGCCCCCCGGTACAAGACGGCGTCGCCCGCATTGCAGGCCTCGCCGCAGCGGCGCGGTGTGTGTACCCGCGTGTACACACAAACACCCAAGAAGCCGAACTCGGCGCTGCGCAAGGTGGCTCGCGTGCGGCTGACCAACGGCATCGAAGTCACCACGTATATCCCCGGCATCGGCCACAACCTGCAGGAGCACTCGATTGTGCTCATCCGTGGCGGCCGTGTGAAGGATCTGCCTGGGGTCCGTTATCACGTGGTGCGCGGCACTCTGGATTCGGTGGGCGTGGCCAACCGGAAACAGAGCCGGTCAAAGTACGGAGCCAAGCGTGCCAAGGGCGGGACAGCGCCGGCGAAGAAGTAAGCGCGAGCTATTAGCTCTCAGCTTTTAGCCGTCAGCTTGTGCGGTGGCGGATGGAACTGGTGAGTGAAACAAAACTGAAAGCTGACGGCTGAGAGCTGAAAGCTGTTTTTTGAGGGATTATGCCGAGAAAAGGGCACATTTCGAAGCGGGAAGTAGCGCCGGACCCGGTTTATGGGTCTGATTTGGTCACCAAGTTTGTGAACTCCATGATGTGGGGCGGCAAGAAGTCGACCGCGCAGGGCATCTTCTACCAGGCGATGAAAAACCTGGAAGAAAAGGGCGGCGGCGATGACGCGCTCAAGCTCTTCAAGAAAGCGGTGGAGAACTGCAAGCCCTTGCTGGAAGTGAAGACTCGCCGTGTAGGCGGCGCTAACTACCAGGTGCCGATCGAAGTGAACCCGGACCGGCGCACTTCGCTGGCGATTCGCTGGTTGATCAGCTACGGCCGCAGCCGAGGCGAGAAGGGCATGATCGACAAGCTGAGCAATGAATTGCTGGATGCAGCCAATGGGCGCGGCGCCGCGATGAAGAAGAAGGAAGATGTGCATCGCATGGCCGAGGCGAACAGGGCCTTTGCGCACTATCGGTGGTAAGAAATCAGCCGTTAGCTTCTAGCTTCCAGCTACTAGCTTTTGGGCTGTCGCGGTAACGAGTGTTTTGAGGCTGGATCGAGCGGCCTCGAGTAGACAAGCTAGAGGCTAGGAGCTAGTGGCTAGCAGCTAGATTTTTAACCGCGGGCAAAGCGCCCGCAAGGAAGATATCACCGTGGCTCGCACCATACCTCTGAATCGTTGCCGGAACATCGGAATCATGGCGCACATCGACGCCGGGAAGACGACAGCGACAGAGCGCATCCTGTTTTACACGGGCATCACGCACCGCATTGGCGAAGTGCATGAAGGCACGGCGACCATGGATTACATGGAGCAGGAGCAGGAGCGCGGCATTACGATCACGTCGGCCGCCACTACCTGCATGTGGAAAGACATCAGCATCAACATTATTGACACGCCCGGCCACGTCGACTTTACCGCTGAGGTGGAGCGGTCTCTTCGCGTGCTCGACGGCGCAGTTGCGGTGTTCGATTCAGTCAGTGGTGTACAGCCCCAGACCGAGACGGTCTGGCGGCAGGGCGACAAGTACAAGGTTCCGCGCATTTGCTTCGTCAACAAGATGGACAAGAACGGCGCGGACTTCGAGTTTGTGCTCGAAACTATCCGCAAGCGCCTGGGCGCGCGGCCTGTTGCGCTGCAAATTCCGGTCGGGGCGGAAGCGGGCTTCAAGGGTGTCATCGATCTGATCGAGATGAAGGCCATTTTGTGGCACGACGAGACCATGGGCGCGAAATATTCTGAAGAGCCCATTCCTGCCGACCTGCAAAAGAAGGCCGAGGCGTTTCGCCTGCAACTGATTGAAGTCATCGCTGAAACCGACGATGTGCTGCTCGAGAAGTTTCTTGAAGGCGAGACACCCAGCATTGCGGAGCTGAAAGCCGGCATCCGCAAGGCGACGATCGACCTGAAGGTCTTTCCGGTTATCTGCGGTTCTGCATTCAAGAACAAAGGCGTCCAGACCTTGCTCGACGCGGTTGTCGATTATCTGCCGAGCCCGCTCGATAAGCCGCCGGTCGAGGGCATCGATCCGCACGATCACTCGAAGATCGTTATCCGCAAGGCGGACGACAATGAACCGCTGTCGGCCTTGGTCTTCAAGCTGATCAACGATCCGTTCGGTAAGCTCTCCTTCGTTCGTGTGTACTCCGGTTCGCTCAAGACCGGCGATACCGTGCTGAACCCGCGCACGGGAAGGACGGAGCGCGTCGGGCGCATTGTGAGAATGCACGCCAACAAGCGTGAAGATGTGACCGAGATATGGGCAGGCGATATTTGCGCGTGCGTGGGCCTCAAGGAACTAAAGACCGGCGATACGCTCTGCTCGCCGCAGCATCCCGTGGCACTGGGCGCAATCGTCTTCCCCGAGCCGGTCATTTCGGTGGCGATCGAACCGAAGACCAAGGCTGACCAGGAAAAGATGGGCATCGCTTTGTCGCGGTTGGCCGATGAGGATCCGACATTCAAAGTCCGGACCGATGAAGACTCAGGCCAGACGATTATCAGCGGCATGGGTGAGCTGCACCTCGAGATTCTTGTGGACCGCATGAAGCGCGAGCACAAGGTCGAAGCCAATGTGGGCGAGCCCAAGGTAGCCTTCCGCGAGACCATCCGCAAGACTGCCGAAGCTGAAGGGAAGTACATTCGCCAGACCGGTGGTTCGGGGAACTATGGACATTGCAAGCTGCGCGTCGAGCCCAACACTCCCGGAGCGGGCTACGAATTCATCAACGAAATCAAGGGCGGCGTGGTGCCCAAGGAATACATCAAGCCTATCGACCAGGGTGTGCAAGGGGCTCTCGAACTCGGCATCCTGGCGGGTTATCCGATTGTCGATGTGAAGGTGATTCTGTTTGACGGCAGCTATCACGAAGTGGATTCGAACGAAATGGCATTCAAGTTCGCCGGTTCGATCGCGTTCAAGGAAGCAGCACGCAAGGCGTCTCCGGTGTTGCTGGAGCCGGTGATGGCTGTCGAAGTCACGGTGCCCGAGGAGTTCATGGGTGTGATCATCGGCGACATCAACTCGCGCCGTGGCCGGATTGAAGGCATGGAGCACGCGGCTGGTTCGCAGGTAATCAAGGCGATCGTTCCGCTGAAAGAAATGTTTGGTTACGTGAACGAGATTCGTTCGTCCACGCAGGGCCGCGCGTCGTACTCGATGCAGTTCGCGCGCTATGAAGAAGCGCCGCGCATGATCGCCGATGAAATTATCGGTCGCGCGCAGGGGAAGTGAAAAGGCAAGCTATTAGCTTTCAGCTCTCAGCTTTCAGCTTATGCATTGGAGGAACGAGCCAATGCGGCAAGCGTAGGTAAGAAGAAACTGAAAGCCGATAGCTGAAGGCTGATTTTTGGAAGGCAGCTATTAGCTCTCAGCTTTCAGCTTGTGCATTGGAGGAACGAGCCAATGCGGCAAGCGTAGGCAAGAAGAAACTGAAAGCTGACGGCTGATAGCTGAAGGCTGATTTTTGGGGCTGGAGCCGGAATGCCGGCGCCCCTGGTTGCAACGTGCAGTAGTAGCTACGAAAGGGATTCAGGGTTTCTATGGCGAAGGAAAAGTTTGACCGTTCGAAGCCGCACGTGAATGTGGGAACGATCGGGCACATCGATCACGGCAAGACGACGTTGACGGCGGCGATCACGAAGGTATTGCAGAAGCACAACCCGAAGAACCAGTTCCGTTCGTTCGACTCGATTGATAACGCGCCGGAAGAGCGGGAGCGCGGCATCACGATCGCGACCGCGCACGTGGAATACGAGACGGCCAATCGGCACTATGCGCACGTCGATTGCCCCGGCCACGCCGATTACATCAAGAACATGATCACCGGTGCGGCGCAGATGGACGGCGCGATTCTGGTGGTGGCTGCGACCGACGGTCCGATGCCGCAGACCAAGGAACACGTTCTGCTGGCCCGCCAGGTGGGCGTGCCCTGCATCGTGGTGTTTCTGAACAAGTGCGACGCGGTGGAAGACGAAGAGCTGACCGACCTGGTCGAGATGGAAGTGCGGGAATTGTTGTCGAAGTACCAGTTCCCGGGCGACGACGTTCCGGTGATTCGCGGATCGGCCCTGGGGGCGTTGAACGGCGAAGCCAAGTGGGAAGCGAAGATCGACGAGCTGATGGATGCGGTGGACAAGTACGTACCGCAGCCGGAGCGCGCCGTGACGCTGCCCTTCCTGATGCCGATCGAAGATATCTTCTCGATCTCGGGACGCGGCACCGTGGTGACCGGTCGTATCGAGCGCGGCAAGGTGAAGGTGGGCGAGGACGTGGAGATTGTCGGCTTCCGCGAGACGCGCAAGTCGGTTTGCACGGGCGTTGAGATGTTCAAGAAGCAGTTGGACGAAGGTCTGGCGGGCGATAACGCCGGCATTCTGCTGCGCGGCATTCCGAAGGAAGATGTGGAGCGCGGGATGGTGTTGGCCAAGCCGGCATCGATCACGCCTCACACCAAGTTCAAGGGCACCGTGTACGTGTTGAGCAAGGAAGAGGGCGGTCGTCATACGCCGTTCTTCAAGGGCTATCGTCCGCAGTTCTACTTCCGTACGACCGATGTGACGGGAGTGGCGGAGCTGCCGGCGGGCACGGAGATGGTGATGCCGGGCGACAACGTGGAACTGGTGATCGAGCTGATTACGCCAGTCGCGATGGAAAAGGGTCTTCGGTTTGCTATCCGCGAAGGCGGACGCACCGTGGGCGCCGGCGCCATCAGCGAAATTATCAAGTAACAGTTCAGAGTTCGTAGTTCTTAGTTCTAGGTTGTTCGCGGCTGCGGTAAGGCGTCAACTTGGAACTAAGAACTTAGAACTACGAACTAAGAACTGAAGGGAAGCCATGGTAGGACAGAGAATTCGAATCCGGTTAAAGGCATACGACTATCGTGTGCTGGATACGTCGACTGGTGAGATTGTGGAGACGGCCAAGCGCACCGGCGCAACGGTGGCGGGCCCGATTCCCTTGCCGACGATCAAGAACAAGTACTGCGTGCTGCGTTCGCCGCATGTGGACAAGAAATCGCGCGAGGCTTTCGAGATTCGCACGCACAAGCGTTTGATCGACATTCTCGAGCCGACGCAGCAGACGGTGGACGCGCTGATGAAGCTCGACCTGCCGGCAGGCGTGGACGTAGAGATCAAGGCCTTCGAAAAGTAGCGCAGCTACTTTTCGAGCTTCTAGCCGCTAGCTTCTAGCCTCTAGCTTTATTGGGAGGAGCGAGCAGCGAAAGTGAAACGAAGTTTTGAAGTGGAATGAGTGGATGGCCGATTCCCGGCAGAAAAAGCTAGGAGTTAGAAGCTAGCGGCTAGAAGCTGATTTACGATTCCGGCAGTGCGCAGCATTCACGCTCGCATGATGAGGTGAGGAAGACATGGCAGTTACGGGAATTCTAGGAAAAAAGATCGGCATGACGCAGGTCTTCGATGAAAAGGGCGACGTGCACCCGATTACGGTGTTGCAGGCTGGCCCTTGCGTGATTACGCAGTTGAAGACGACTTCGAAGGATGGCTACGACGCCGCGCAGATCGGATTGGTCGAGTTCGTCAAGGCTTCGCGGATCACCAAGCCGCAGGCCGGCCACTTCGCCAAAACCGAAGCGCCTCCGGTAAAGGTCATCAAGGAAGTCAATCTTGAAGCAGGCCCCGATGGCGAGGTGGCGACCAAGGCGGGTGATCGCGTGCTGGTCGACATCTTTACCGATGCGAAGTTCGTCGATGTGATCGGTACTTCGAAGGGCAGGGGCTTTGCGGGCGTTGTGCGCCGGCACAAGTTTGGCGGCGGACCCAAGTCGCACGGACACATGTTTCAGGTGCAAGGCTCGATCGGCGCTTCCAGCTTTCCGTCCCGTGTGTTTCCGGGGCAGCGGATGCCTGGTCACTTCGGTGTGGATCAAGTCACGGTGCGGAACTTGCGCATTCGCGGGATCGATCTTGAAGAGAATTTGTTGATGGTTGAAGGTGCGGTACCGGGACCCCGTGAAGGGTACGTGCTGATTTCGAAGGCAAAGGCTCCGCCGCGCGAGCGTCGTGGCTTTGCCGGCTCGACCACGGTCGATCCGCTGAAGGCTTCGAAGAAGGCAACGGCAAAGCGCAAGTAAATAGCTCTCAGCTGTCAGCTACCAGCTTGCAGCTAAGTTCGCGAGAGCCGCAAAAATTGCTCTACCGATGAATGAGCTGGGAGCTGACAGCTGAGAGCTGAAAGCTGATGGCTCACAGGAAGAAGACGATGGCAAAAGTAGATGTAGTCAATTTGAACGGCGAAAAGGTGGGCTCGCTCGATCTGGCCGATGCAGTCTTTGGCCAGGTCAACGAAGATCTGCTGTGGGAGGCGGTGAAGCACTATCGCGCCTCGCTGCGCCAAGGCACAGCCGCCACCAAGAACCGTAAGTTGGTCGCCGGTTCCGGTAAGAAGTTGTGGAAGCAGAAGGGAACGGGCCGCGCGCGTGTAGGCTCCGTACGTTCGCCCTTATGGCGCCACGGCGGCACGGTGCATGGACCGCAGCCCCGCAGCTACGACTACGCTTTCCCGCACAAGAAGCTGTTGGGCGCGTTACGCTCGGCGCTGGCGTCGAAGCTCGCCGATGGTAAGTTGACGGTCGTCGACTCGCTCGAGATCAAGGATGCCAAGACCAAGCTGTATCGCGAGGCACTCAACAAGCTCGATGCGAAGCGCACGACCCTGATCGTCGAAAACGGCAAGACTCTTTCGCAGGCGCTGGTACTGGGCGCTCGCAATCTGAAGGGCGTCGAGCTGCTACTCAACAACGAAGTGCACCCTTACGATCTTCTGCGCTATGAGCGGGCGATCTTTTCAAAGGCTGCCATCGAGCAACTTTCCGAGACTCTTGAGAAGTCCGTATCCAAGCGCAGGCTCGCGCAGACGGAGGCAGCGTAATGCCGACACTCTATTCAGTGATTCGCCGCCCATTGATTACGGAAAAGGGTTTGGGCGTAAAAGAGACCGAGGGAACGCTGGTGTTTGACGTAGCGCCCGATGCCTCGAAGACAGAAGTGAAGCAGGCGGTCGAAGCGCTTTTCAAGGTGAAGGTGGCCGGAGTTCGCACGGCCAATGTGATCGGCAAGGAGCGGCGCCGCGGCAAATTTGCGGGCTTTCGTCCCGACTGGAAGAAGGCGTACGTCCGGCTGAAAGCCGGCGAAAAGATGCCGGAGTACGTGAGCAATTTGTAAGACAGCTTTCAGCCTTCAGTTTTTGTGCGAAGGCGATCTGCTGAGGTGAAAAGCGAAGATTGAGTTTGAGAAGGACGAGCTGAAAGCTGTTAGCTGAGAGCTGATAGCTCGTCAAGGACAGAGAAGATGGCGATCAAGACATACAGACCGATTACGCCGACGCTGCGCTTTCAAACTGCGCTGGTGAACGACGACCTGACGACGGACAAGCCGCATAAGCCGCTGCTGACCACGCGCAAGCGCACCGGCGGACGCCGCAATTCGGGCGATTTGACCATCCGCCACCAGGGCGGAGGCCACAAGCAGAAACTGCGCCTCATCGACTTCAAGCGAGAGAAGTATGGCGTGCCCGGTAAGGTAGCCACCATCGAATACGATCCGAATCGTTCGGCTCGCATCGCGCTGGTGCACTATGCAGACGGCGAGAAGCGCTACATCCTTCAGCCTGTCGGCTTGGTCGTTGGCGCAACCGTGAGCTCGGGTCCCGAAGCAGACATCCTGGTCGGAAACGCGCTGCCGCTCAAGAACATTCCTGCCGGCACTACGGTGCATGCGATTGAGCTGCGCCCGGGCAAGGGTGCGCAGATGGCGCGTTCGGCTGGTGCGCAGGCGCAGCTGGTAGCCAAGGAAGGCGACTACGCGTTGTTGAAGCTGCCTTCCGGTGAAACGCGCAAGGTGCTGGTGGAGTGCATGGCGACCATCGGCCAGGTGGGCAACACCGATCACGAAAACATTTCGATCGGCAAGGCCGGACGCAACCGCTGGATGGGCATTCGACCGACCAACCGGGGCGTCACGATGAACCCTGTCGATCACCCGCACGGCGGCGGCGAGGGCAAGACTTCGGGCGGTCGTCATCCGGTAACACCGTGGGGCCAGCCGACACGCGGCTACAAGACACGTAACAACAAGCGGACCGATTCATTCATCGTCAGCCGCAGGCAGAAGTAAGAAACGGAGCTTTCAGCTGTCAGCTATCAGCTCTCAGCTAAAAGCAAGACGGACAGAAGAGATTTGGCGGCAGTTAGCTTGGGTAAGAAGAAGCTAGAGGCTAGGAGCTAAGCAGTTATGGCACGTTCGACGAAAAAAGGGCCGTTTGTGGATGCACACCTGAGCGTGAAGATCGAGGTGTTGAACAAGGCCAACGACAAGAAGGTTGTGAAGACGTGGTCGCGGCGCTCGACGATCTTTCCCGAGTTCGTAGGCCACACCATTGCGGTACACAACGGCAAGAAATTTGTTCCGGTCTACGTGACCGAGAACATGGTGGGACACAAGCTGGGTGAGTTTGCTCCGACGCGCACGTTCAAGGGGCACACAGGCGGATCGAAGGCAGCCGAATCTGCGGCCAAGCCGGCGCCGGCACGGTAGGAGCAGCGAACAGCTGTCAGCTTTCAGCTAACGGCGATTCGAGGCGAATTGAAGATTGTGGCTTTGGCGAGATGAGCTGAAAGCTGTTCGCTGAGAGCTGATAGCTGAATTTTGAGGAAGAGAACAATGGCAGTCGAGACAAAGGAATACCGGGCGGAGGCTAAGTTTCAGCGCGTATCGCCGCAGAAGGCGCGGCTGGTGCTCGATCTGATCAAGGGCCGTGGCGTGCAGGAAGCGCTGGAGACGGCGGCTTTCACCAAGAAGCGCATTGCCCCGGTGATCCACAAGCTCCTGGTCTCCGCGGTGGACAACGCAAAGTATGTCGCCGGGGAGCAGGGAACCGATTTGGATGTGGACAGCCTCTACGTCAAGCAGGCTCTGGCCAACGAGGGACCGCGCATGAAGCGTATCCGGCCGGCGCCGATGGGGCGCGCGTATCGCTATCAGCGCAGGCTGGCGCACATTATTGTGTCCGTGGCCGAACGCGCGACGGATTCGCATTTAGTCACCAAGGTTGAAGAGCCGGCGGAAACAGCGAAACCGGTGAAGAAAGCGAAACCTGCAGTGAAGGCTGTCGCGAAGAAGGCCGCGAAAAAGCCGGCAGCGGCACCGAAGAAGAAGGTTTAAACAAGACGGTTTTTGGGCAAGAAGGCTTAAGAAGGATTGAGGGAAGAGTTATGGGACAGAAAGTCCATCCTTACGGATTCCGGCTGGGAGTGAACAAGCCTTGGCGTTCGCGCTGGTTTTCGGAGCGCGATTACTCCAAGCTCCTGGTCGAGGACGTGAAGCTCAAGGCGGAGTTGCGCGAAAAGCTGAAAGCAGCGGGCGTGAGCTCAGTAGAGATCGAGCGTCCGGGTAACAAGCTGCGCTTTTTGATTCGCACCGCGCGTCCGGGTATTGTCATCGGCCGCAAGGGCGCGGAGATCGAGAAGCTCAAGACGGAGCTCGGCAAGCGCACCAACCGCGAAGTGTTCATCGACATTATCGAAGTGAACAAGCCGGAGTTGGATGCGCAGCTGGTCGCGGAGAACATCGCGCTGCAGCTTGAAAAGCGTGTCAGCTTCCGCCGGGCAATGAGAAAGAGTGTCGACTCGGCGCTACGCTTCGGTTGTAAGGGAATCAAGGTGCGTGTCTCGGGCCGTTTGAACGGTAATGAAATCGCGCGCTCGGAGTGGTACCTGCAGGGCCGTCTGCCGCTGCACACGCTGCGCGCGGATATTGATTACGGCTTTGCCGAGGCGGAGACCACGTATGGTCAGATCGGCGTGAAGACGTGGATCTATCGTGGCGATATTTACGAGCAGAAGCGCCGACAGGCACCCGCAGTTGGGACGACAGTGTTTTAGAAGCAGCTTTATAGCCTTCAGCTTTCAGCGTATCAGCTAAAGCAGGGGCGATGTCAGCCTGGGCAAGAAAAGCTGAAAGCTTGATAGCTGAGAGCTATGAGCTGTTTTCGAGGTTTTCGTTATGTTGATGCCAAAGAAGGTGAAGTTCCGCAAGCAGCAAAAGGGCAAGCGCCGGGGTAAAGCGTGGCGCGGCTCGACGCTGTCTTTTGGCGAGTACGGATTGAAGGTTATGGAGTGCGGCTACATCACCGATCGTCAGATTGAAGCCAGCCGTATTGCCATGACTCGCTTCATCAAGCGCGGCGGCAAGATTTGGCTGCGCCTCTTCCCGGACAAGCCGATTACCAAGAAGCCGGCCGAAGTTCGTATGGGCTCGGGCAAGGGCGCGCTGGATCACTGGGTCGCCGTGGTGCGGCCGGGCAAGATCCTGTTTGAGATGGAAGGCGTGACTCCCGACATTGCCGCGGAAGCCATGCGCCTGGCTTCGAACAAGCTGCCGTTGAAAACGAAGTTTGTGATGCGGCCGGGCGCCGAGAAGGTTGTGGCTGCGGCCAAGTAGAAAGGCAGCTATCAGCTTCTAGCCTCTAGCTTCTAGCTCATCCATGCTGATTCGAAGCGATGTGCATGAGCAGGATTTAGCTAGGAGCTAGCAGCTAGAAGCTAGGAGCTAAGAAGATGGAACTCGAGAAGATTCGCAATTTGAGCGACGACGAGCTGCAGCACCACGAGAGGACGTCCGCGGAGCAACTGTTCCGGCTGCGTTTCCAGGTGTCGCTCGGACAGAATGACGGCGTGAAGAAGCTTCGTCAGCTGCGCAAAGAGATCGCCCAGACTAAGACTGTAGCCCGGGAGCGCGAGTTGGGAGTGCGCGGCGCAAAGAAAGATGTGGTTGCGACGGCCACTGCGAAACCAGCCAGCGTGAAGCCGGCTACCGCGAAGAAGGCGAGCGCGAAGAAGGGAGCCGGTAAATGACGGCGACAGCAGAAAAGGCACAGGTGCCGGCAAGCTTCGCGGCGCAATGAGAAGGTGGGCAACGTGGTTTCGACCAAGATGCAGAAGACCATCGTGGTCGAAGTCGAGATGCGCAAAGCTCATCCCAAGTACAAGCGGATTGTGCGCAGCTCAAAGAAGTTCTATGCGCACGACGAACAGAATTCGGCGCGCATGGGCGATGTGGTACGCATCCGCGAGACCCGGCCGTTGAGCAAGCTGAAGCGCTGGTCGCTTGAAGAGATTGTGCGTCGTTCGACGCTGAGCCAGCTGGAAGACACGGCGACCGTGAATGAAGTTGAAGTGGCTAAGTAGAGCGGGCGCGTTGGCGTAAGGAGAAGAATCCATGGCAGTGCAAATGAGAACCATGCTCGCGGTCGCCGATAACTCCGGTGCGCGGAAGCTGCAAATGATCCTGCCGCTGGGCGGCGGACTGGGCAAGAAGGCCGGTCTCGGCGATGTGATTACCGCCGCGGTGAAGGAAGCTTCGCCGGACGGAACGGTGAAGAAGGGCAAGGTCGTAAAGGCGGTCATCGTCCGCACCCGCAAAGAGCACCGGCGCCGCGACGGAACCTATATCCGGTTCGATGAGAATGCCGCCGTGGTGATCGATGACGCGCATGAGCCGGTGGGCACGCGCGTGTTTGGACCGGTAGCCCGCGAATTGCGCGAGAAGAAGTTTTTGAAGATTGTTTCCTTAGCCCCTGAAGTGGTGTAAGGGCAGCTTCGAGCTTTCAGCCCTCAGCTTTCAGCTTTTTCATGCTGAATGAAGGGCATGTTTCAACGAGATGGGCTGAAGGCTGACAGCTAAGAGCTGAAAGCTTGGAGAGAAAATGCCGAGTTTAAGTATTCATCGCAACGATACGGTTAAGGTGCTTACGGGTGCGGACCGTGGTAAGACGCAGCGTGTGCTGCGCGTGTTTCCGGACAAGGGGACGGTGCTGGTCGAGCATGTCCGCATGATCAAGAAGACCGTTTCGAGCAAGACTGGGAAGCGGACCAAGGGCGGCATCGCCGATCAGGAGTCGCCGATCAACATTTCGAATATCGCGCTTGTATGTCCCACCTGCGGCACGGCGCGCGTCGGATTCAAGAAGGAAGGCACGAGCAGGATGCGTGTCTGCAAACGGTGTGGGTCGGAGCTGCCGACCAAGAAGTAAAGAAACAGCTTTCAGCCTTTAGCTCTCAGCTTCCAGCTTGTTCGTGCCAGGTCGAGAGTCAAGGCTGAAGCAAAAGAACTGAGTGCTGACGGCTGATAGCTGAAAGCTGGTTTTCACGCCCTTCCGAAACGGTAAACGATCGCCGAGGCGATCACTCCGAGAGCGGAAGAAAGAGAGCAAAGGAAAATGGCGGCAAGGCTGAAAGAGAAATACAACAAAGAGATCAAGCCGGCACTGCAGAAGGAACTGGGCATCGAGAACACGATGGCAGTTCCGAGGCTGGACAAGATCGTGGTCAACATGGGGCTCGGTGAAGCAACGCAGAACACCAAGCTGCTCGATCCGCTGGTCGGCGATTTGATGGCGGTAACCGGACAGAAGCCTGTGACCACCAAGGCGAAGAAGTCGATTGCGGCTTTCAAGGTGCGCGCCGGCATGTCCATCGGCGCCATGGTGACTCTGCGCAATGACAAGGCTTACGAGTTTCTCGACCGCCTGATTTCTACAGCGCTGCCGCGCGTGCGCGATTTTCGCGGCGTGTCGACGAAGAGTTTTGACGGCCGCGGCAACTACACGCTCGGCCTGCGCGATCAGCTGATCTTCCCGGAGATTGACTACTCCAAGGTAGAAAAGCTGAAGGGTATGAACATCACGATTGTGACCACGGCGAAGGACGACAACTCGGCGCGCGCGCTGCTCAAGGCGTTCGGCATGCCGTTCCGCCAAGGGGCGTAAAAAGCAGTTCGTAGTTCTTAGTTCATAGTTCACAGCAACGGAACTTGAAACTTAGAACTGTGAACTAGAACTAAGAACTGTTTTCGAGGGATTTATGGCAACCACTGCAAAACGAGTAAAGGACGCGCGGAAGCCGAAGTTCAGCTGCCGCCAGCACAATCGGTGCAAGCTCTGCGGACGGCCGCGGGGATACCTGCGGAAGTTCGGCGTATGCCGTTTGTGTTTCCGTGGCCTCGCGCTCAAGGGCGAGATTCCCGGAGTCGTGAAGTCGAGCTGGTAAAGAAGCAGCTTTCAGCCATAAGCTTTCAGCTGTTCGTGCTGAGTTGATGGATAAGGCTCAAGCGAGATGAGCTGAAGGCTGACGGCTGAGAGCTAAAAGCTGTCGTAAACATTTCCGCAGGTTCCCGCCAAACGAGCGGCGGGCGAACGGGGAATGAAGGAGAAGGAATGAGTCTGACCGACCCAGTAGCAGATTTTCTGGCGCGGATCCGGAATGCGATCCGGGCGCGTCATCAGAAGCTGGATGTGCCGGCTTCGAAGTTGAAGACCGAGATCGCCCGCATTCTCAAAGAAGAAGGCTATATCTCGAACTACAAGACCCAGGAAGAGGAAGGTAAGCTCATCCTCCGCGTGTATCTGAAATACGGCGGACAGGAAGCGGCCATCCGCGACCTTGCCCGCATTTCGCGTCCGGGCTGCCGTGTCTACATCGGCCGCGATGAGATCAAGCGCGTGCAGGGTGGACTTGGTATTTCGATCATGACCACGCCCAAGGGTGTGATGACAGGCCGTCAGGCGCGCCGCGAAGGCGTAGGCGGCGAAGTGCTCTGCGAAGTGTGGTGAAGAACAGTTCAGAGTTCACAGTTCTTAGTTCACAGTTGATGCTGCATCGAAGTCTGAGATCAACCCGGTGAACTAAGAACTACGAACTAAGAACTGTCGGGCCTTTAGCCCGACCGGCTGCAGTGGAACGAAGAGGGCCAATGCTCATTCGGGACTCGCAAGCCACTAATAAGGATTGATTCAATGTCGCGTATTGGAAAGAAACCGATCCCGCTGCCTACGGGCGTGAAGTACAAAGTCGAGGGCAACACTGTTCTGGTCGAAGGCCCCAAGGGCAAGGTGTCGGCGCTGATTGCGAAAGGCGTCCAGCTCGAGACCAAAGACGGAACGCTGCACGTGAATCGTGAAGACGACAAGTATGCCGCGGTCCACGGTCTGACCCGCGCGCTGGTCTTCAATGCGGTGCAGGGTGTGACCAAGGGCTGGACGAGGGAATTGGATATCGTCGGCATCGGCTATCGCGCTGAGCTGAAGGGCAAGACGATGGTGGTGTTCACGTTGGGTTATTCGCACCCCATCGAATTTCCGCTGCCCACAGGCATTGAAGTCGCTGTCGATCCGAAGCAGACGCATTTGACGATCACTGGCATCGACCGGCAGAAGGTCGGCCAAGTCGCAGCGGACATGCGCTCGCTGCGCAAGCCGGACCCGTACAAGAACAAGGGCGTGCGCTACTCCGACGAGAAGCTGAAGAAGAAGGCCGGAAAGACGGGCGCAAAATGAGTTCGTAGTTCTAAGTTCGTAGTTCAAAGTTAAGGCGCGGCATCGGCAGCAATAACTTTGAACTAAGAACTACGAACTTTGAACTGTTCGCAGAACCAACCCGAACGGAACCGCAAGGCGGCTCCGCTGATAGGAAGAGAAACCGATGATTACGCAGAACAAGAGAAACGCAATTCGGCAGCGCATTCACGCACGCATCCGCCAGAAGCTTTCGGGCACAACCGAGCGGCCGCGGCTTAATGTGTATCGCTCGCTGAACCACCTTTATGCCCAGGTGATCGACGACCAGAAGGGTGAGACCCTGGTGTCGGCGTCCACGCTGTCACTGAAGTTGAAGACCGGCGGGAATGTGGCAGCGGCCAAGGAAATCGGCAAGGCCATCGCAGAGAAAGGCGACCGAAAAGGGCATCAAGAAAGTGGTCTTCGATCGCGGCGGCTTTTTGTATCACGGCCGCATCAAGGCATTGGCCGATGCAGCGCGCGAAGCCGGCCTGGAGTTTTAACGGCAGCTATCAGCCGTCAGCTTTCAGCTCTTTCTGCTGAAGCGCTGATCAACCGAGCCGCCGAACGGCAAGCTGAGAGCTGAAAGCTGAGAGCTGAAAGCTGAGAGAGAGAAATGACGATTTTGAAGAAGAAACTCGATGCCAACCAGTACAACCTGAAGGATCAGGTGGTATCCATCAATCGCGTCACGAAAGTTGTGAAGGGCGGCAAAAACATGTCGTTCGCCGCACTGGTCGTGGTGGGGGACGCTGCTTCGGGCGTGGTCGGTTATGGTTCGGGCAAGGCCAAGGAAGTTCCCCAGGCCATTCGCAAGGGAATCGAGTCGGCCAAGAAGAACCTGGTCCATGTGAACCTCACCGACACTTCGATTCCGCACCAGGTGCTGGGCCGCTTCGGTTCGGGCCAGGTGCTGCTGAAGCCGGCTCCGGAAGGCACGGGCGTGATTGCCGGCGGCGCGGTGCGCGCGGTGATGACTTCCGCGGGCGTACAGAACGTGCTGACCAAGAGCCTCGGCACGGCCAACCCGCACAACGTCATCAAGGCTACATTCGACGCGCTGGTGCAACTGCGCGACAAGGCCGATGTGGCTACTGCGCGCGGCAAGCAGGTTGAGGAGCTTTAAGCCATGGTTGAGACGAAGAAAAAGGCCACACCGGATACAAATCATGCGTCGGGTACCCCGGCGAAGATTCGCATTCAGTACTACCGCTCCAAGAACAACACGCCCTTCAAGCACAAGCTGGTCGTCAAAGGCCTGGGCTTCACGCGGTTGAACCAGATTGTCGAGCGCGTGGATAACGAGTCGGTGCGCGGCATGGTGAAGGCAGTTCCGCACCTGGTACGCATTCTTGAGAGCTAGCTCTTAGCTGTCAGCTCTCAGCTTTCAGTTAAAGGGTACCGGCGATCGAATTTGCAGGCGTCTCGCAAACAAGGCTGAGAGCTGAAGACTGAAAGCTGGAAGCTGCTTCACACAACGCGAGTCGGCAGGGCTCAACCCCGCCGGCGTTATAGCGAGGAAATCATGGCAAAGAATCTATCTAATCTACGCGCGCCCAAGAAAGCCAACACCGGGCGCAAGCGTGTCGGTCGCGGTATGGGATCCGGCATGGGCAAGACTTCGACCCGTGGCCACAAAGGCCAGCGTTCGCGCTCCGGCTCCCACATGATGCGTGGTTTTGAAGGCGGCCAGATGCCGCTGCATCGCCGTTTGCCCAAGCGCGGCTTCACCAACATCTTCCGAACCGAATATACGGTCGTCAATCTCGAACGGATCGCCGAACTCGACGTGAAAGAGATCGGCCTCGACGACTACAAGAAGCTTGGCCTGGCCTCGAACAAGAAGGCTCTCATCAAGATTCTCGGCTCGGGCGAACTGACCAAGGCCTTTACGATCCAC
Organism: uncultured Acidobacteriaceae bacterium; assembly: GCA_963810545.1. GTDB lineage: Bacteria > Acidobacteriota > Terriglobia > Terriglobales > Acidobacteriaceae > Telmatobacter. The sequence continues at coordinate 366,680 of CAWENE010000001.1, read as the reverse complement.
GCCCACAAGTTCTCGAAGTCGGCCGCGGAAAAGATCGAAAAGGCCGGGGGCAAGGCTGTTGTGGCCGGCGCTGCGGCGGCAGCTTAGCCGCTGTGTCCTGGAACACCGCGCGTGTTGCGTATCAGCCCTCAGAATCAGATTCAGGATTCGGGGCTGTTCGCATTTTCCGGCAATTCACGCCATTCGCCGCTACAATAGGCCAATAACAGAAATCGACTGGCGGGATCGCCAGAAGCGGATTAGCAGACATGCTTGAGAAGTTTCTCAATATTTTCCGGATTCCCGACCTGCGCAAGCGCGTGCTCTTCACCCTTGGCATTCTCGCTGTCTACCGCCTGGGCGCATGGATCCCCACCCCGGGCGTGAACACCCATCAGCTGGAGCTGCTTTTTGGCGGCCAAAACGGCACTTCGCTCGGCCTGATGGACTTATTTACCGGCGGCACTCTGCGCCGAATGACAATCTTTGCCCTGGGCATCATGCCGTACATTACGGCGTCGATCATCTTCCAGTTGCTGACCGTGGTCTATGAGCCCCTCGCGCGGATTCAGAAAGAAGGCGAGCTGGGCCGGCGCAAGATCACGCAGTGGACCCGCTACATGACCGTCGTCCTGGGTGCACTTCAGTCCATCGGCATCGCGGCCATCCTTACAAAATCGCCGGGCCTGGTACTGAATCCCGGCATCGGCTTCGATTTGATGACAGTACTGACGCTCACCGCGGGCACCGCATTCATCATGTGGCTGGGCGAGCAGATTACGGACCGCGGTATCGGCAACGGCATGAGCCTGCTGATCTTCGCCGGCATTGTCGCCGGATTACCGCGCGGCGTAGGCGACCTGGTTCAAAAAGTGCAAACCAATGCCTGGGGCTCGTTCACGATCATGGCGATCGTGCTCTTGCTCGTGGCCATGATTGCTGTCGTCGCCTTCATCGTTTTCGTGGAGCGGTCGGAGCGCCGGATCCCCATCCAGAGTGCGCGCCGCATCGTCGGGCGGCGCATGATGGGCGGCCAATCGAGCCATTTGCCTTTGAAGGTGAACTCCGGCGGCGTGATGCCGGTGATCTTCGCCAGTTCGATCCTCTCGGTGCCGCTCATGATGGGACAAATGGAGTGGGTGCAAAACAGCCGCTTCTTCCAGCCCATCCTGCAGAACATCCAGCCCGGCTATCCGTGGTATGAGACGCTTTATATGCTGGGCATCATCTTTTTCGCTTACTTCTATGTATCGATCGTGATGAAGCCGGACGATATCGCGGACAACTTCCGTAAATCGGGCTCGTTCATTCCCGGAATTCGGCCCGGCAAGCGCACGTCGGACTTCATCAACGACATCCTGACCCGCATTACGCTGGTCGGCGCACTTTACCTGATCATCATTTCCCTGGTGCCCACCTTCCTCATTTCGGGCATCCGCTTCGACAAGATCTGGCTCATCGGCAAGTTTTTTGAGAATTTGCCGGCATGGGCCACGCATGGTTTGGGGGTCAATTTTTACTTTGGCGGCACTTCACTGCTGATTGTGGTGGGTGTGGCCATGGACACCGTAAACCAGATCGAATCGCAGCTGATCATGCGTCACTATGACGGCTTTTCCCCGCGTTCCGGTCGCATACGCGGAAGGAAAACTTGGTAAATGTCTGTTTCAGTAAGTGTTATGGAAGGTACCCGGGAGACGAAAGCGAAAACGGTACCGGGTCCGATCCTCTTGTTGGGCGCTCCCGGCGTGGGAAAAGGGACCCAAGCCAAGGAGCTCGTTAAGCTTTGGGGCATTCCGCAGATTTCCACGGGTGACCTGTTGCGCGCCAATGTGGCGCAAGGGACTGCCATCGGTAAAGCAGCCAGAGAAGTGATGCAGCGAGGGGAACTGGTTCCCGACTCGATGGTCAACGAGATGGTGGCGCTCAGGTTGCTGGAGCCCGACACCGCGCGAGGCTACATCTTGGATGGATTCCCCCGGACCCTGCCTCAGGCTACGTGGCTGGATGGCCGCCTGGCGGCCCGGACGGAGGGGCTTCCGGTAGTTGCTGTCAGCCTGCATGTGGATTATAATCAATTACTGCGCCGAATCACGGGACGCAGAAGCTGCCCCGTCTGCCAGACCATCTACAACATCTACTCAAACCCGCCCCAACGGGCAGGTTTTTGCGATGTAGAGGGCGCCGCGCTGGCCCAGCGAGCCGACGATACGGAGAAAGTTTTTGCGGAGCGCATGCGCGCTTACGAGGCACAGACTGCGCCCGTGATCGAGCATTATCGGGAGTTGGGGCGCTTTATTGAAGTGGCAGGAGACGGGCCCATTGCCGCGATAGCGGCGGGAATTGTAGCCGCAGTCGAGCGGTTGCGCACCTCAGCTTAACGGGCAGCGTTCCGTGAAAGCGACGGCCGCAACTGAGGCTGCGGGTTTGTGTGTGAAGGCAGCGATCAGTTGGCAGTGTGCAGTGATCAGCAAGCACCCGAAGAGGATTCTGCTGGCCATTGTTTTCTGCTCACTGTTCACTGAACACTGAAAGCTGGTTTCGTGGCTGTGGTATTGAAGTCGTCCCAGGAGATCGAGAAGATGCGCCGCGCGGGCCGGGTGGTTCGCGAGGTGTTGGAGTTGGTTCGCAGCCATGTGAAGCCCGGTGCGACCACGCTCGATCTTGAGAAAGTGGCGGAAGCGCGCATCAAGGAACTCGGCGCGCGCCCTGCTTTCAAGGGGTATCACGGCTATCCTTGCGTATTGTGCACGTCGGTCAACAGCGAGGTTGTGCACGGGATTCCGTCGAAAAAGCGTGTCCTGAAAGAAGGGGACATTGTTTCGGTGGATTGCGGAGCGGTGATTGACGGCTACTTCGGCGATGCGGCCATTACCGTTCCTGTGGGCGAGAAGATCGCGCCGGATGCAGAGCGGCTTCTTCGTGTAACAGAGGCGTCTCTGAAAGCGGGAATTGCGGCGGTGAAGCCGGGAGCGACATTAGGCGATATCGGCGCTGCTGTGCAGGGTGTAGTAGAAGCAGAGGGATTTTCGGTGGTAAGAGATTTTGTCGGTCACGGCATCGGCGTCCACATGCATGAGGAGCCGCAAGTGCCGAACTTCGGTGAGGCTGGCCGTGGAATGAGGTTGCGCACCGGCATGGTGATCGCGATCGAGCCCATGGTGAATGTCGGCAAGCCGGAGGTGCGGGTGCTGAGCGATGGCTGGACCGCAGTGACCGATGACGGGAGCATGAGTGCTCATTTCGAGCATACGGTGGCGGTGACCGACACTGGCGCAAGAATTCTGACCGAGTAGTTGTCGGTCCAAATGCTAAAAAGTGCGAAAGCACAAGCGGGAGAGAGTTTGTCGAAGGAAGATGCGATTGAAGTCATGGCAACGGTTGTTGAGACCTTGCCCAATGCGATGTTCAAGGTGAAGCTCGAAACGAACCATGAAGTACTGGCGCATGTTTCGGGCAGAATGCGCAAGAACTTCATCCGCATTCTTCCAGGAGACCGCGTGGCCGTGGAACTAAGTCCCTACGACCTGAATCGCGGACGCATCGTGTACCGGTATAAGTAAGTGATGCAGCTACTAGCTGCTAGCCTCTAGCTTCTAGCCCTTCCGGGCCAACGAAGTTCGCGGCTGAAGGACGAGCTAGGAGCTAGAAGCTAACAGCTAGGAGCTTGAAGGAAGGCAGCACCCAATGAAGGTCCGTGCATCGGTAAAGAAGATTTGCGTGAAATGCAAGGTCATCAACCGCCGTGGGGTGGTTCGCGTGATCTGCGAGAACGCAAAACACAAGCAGCGCCAGGGCTAAGTAGGCCTGGCAGTCGAGCGGGAGATCCGCGACAGAGAACAGGGATCAGGGATCAGTTGGACGGCGGCAAACAGTAAGAATCAACTGAACCCCGATCTCTGAAACCTGACACCTGGTCAGGGGCTAGTTAGCTTGAGTCAAGGCTTGCGATGAACCCCGGAGACACCGCATTCACCCGTGCGAATCGGCGCTAGGCCGGAGGCACACCAACAGCAGTTCAAAAGGAACAAGAATGGCACGTATTGCTGGCGTCGATCTGCCCCGCAACAAGCAGGCTCGGATCGCGCTCACATATATCTTCGGGATCGGCAATCCGCGCGCTCTCAGGATTCTGGGGAAGGCCAATGTGGACGCCTTCAAGAAGATCCAGGATCTGGGCGAGGAAGAGGTCAACCGCATCCGTCAGGTGATTGAGGACGAAGGAGACGTCGAAGGCGATCTGCGCAAAGACGTCCAGATGCACATCAAGCGCCTCATCGACATCCAGAGCTATCGCGGCAACCGTCATCGCCGGTCGCTGCCGGTACGCGGTCAGCGCACCCACACCAACGCCCGCACCCGCAAGGGACCCCGTAAGGGCACGATTGCCGGCAAGAAGAAAGCGACGGCGAAGACCTAATGGCGAAACCAGAGCAGAAGGCCGCAACCGGCAAAGCTGGCAAGAGCAACAAGAAGTTCAAAAAGCGCGAGCGCAAGAATGTGCCATTTGGCGTTGCGTACATTCAAGCCTCGTTCAACAATACGATCGTGACGATCACCGACCAGATGGGCAACACGCTCAGCTGGAAGAGCTCGGGCTCGCTCGGCTTCCGCGGTTCGCGCAAAGGCACGCCGTTCGCGGCGCAGCAGGCTGCATCCAATGCCGCCGGCATGGCCCGCGATCACGGCGTTCGCGCCGTGGATGTCCGCGTAGCCGGGCCGGGGTCGGGCCGCGAGTCGGCCATCCGCGCACTGGCTGCGGCTGGAATTGAAGTACGCTCCATCCGCGACGTGACGCCGGTGCCGCACAACGGCTGCAGGCCGCCGAAGAGGCGGAGAGTCTAGAGCAGCAGCTAATAGCCGTCAGCTTTCAGCTATCAGCTTGATTGTGCCGCTGCCAAAGGCTGCGGGCTTCAATCGAGGCACCGAGAAGCTGAAAGCCGAAAAGCTAACAACGGGCCGGGACGAAGCGTCCCATTGCAGCAATTCAGAGCAGCTCAGAGCAATGCTGATCGTCTTTGCACGACAAGCTGAAAAGCTGAGAGCTAAAAGCTGAAGGCTGCATTACGTGTAAACCGGCCGTCATCCGAAGTCAGGAGAAGAAATGGCACGTTATACCGGAGCAGTCTGCCGCCTTTGCCGCCGCGAAGGCACCAAGCTCTTTTTGAAGGGCACCAAATGCACCTCGGATCGTTGCCCGATCGAGAAGCGCAACTTTCCTCCCGGCCAGCACGGCAAAGACCGCAAGGCCAAGATCGTCGGCTACGGCCTGCAACTGCACGAGAAGCAGAAGGCCAAGCGCATCTACTTTACCCTTGAAGGCCAGTTTCGCGAATACTACGAGAAAGCCAACCGCGCCAGCGGCGTCACCGGCGATCTGCTCATCCAGCAATTGGAGCGCCGCCTGGACAATGTAGCTTACCGGCTCGGCTTCGCGATCTCGCGCCGTCAGGCTCGCCAGATTGTGCGCCACGGCCACATCCAGGTGAATGGCCGCAAGGTGAATATCCCTTCGTACCAGGTCAACGCAGGCGATGAAATCGCGCTGCGCGATGCCGCAAAGAAGCTGATCATCGTCGAGCAAGCCACGCAGTTCGCCGCCGCCAATCCGATTCCGGTATGGCTTGAAGTGAACTACGAAAATCTTTCGGGCCGCGTACTTTCGCTGCCCAAACGCAAGGACGTTGCGCTGCCCATCAACGAGCAGCTCATTGTCGAGTTGTACAGCAAGTAAGAACAGCTTTCAGCTCTTAGCTGTCAGCTTTCAGCTTCATTCTGCTGGCGTAGAGTCAACACGCGTTGGCGAGATAAAGCTGAGAGCTGATCGCTGAAAGCTGACAGCTGCAATTCCAACCCAAGGAGCACTTGCGCGGCCGCCGCAAAATGCATCGCGACGTACATGCCGCGCGGGAGACGAGATACCTATGTTGTGGAGAGGATTCCAGAAACCGAAGCGCCTCGCAGTCGATGCCGAGACGCTCACCGAGACCTTCGGCAAGTTCAGCGCCCAGCCATTTGAACGGGGCTTTGGCACCACCATCGGCAATGCGTTGCGCCGCACTCTGCTCAGCTCCATCGAGGGTGCAGCCGTCACCGCCATTCGCATCGAGGACGTACTCCACGAGTTTCAATCAATCGCGGGAGTCGTCGAAGACGCCACCGACATTATCCTGAACCTCAAGCAGGTTCCGTTCAAGCTTTCCGGCGACGGCCCCAAGGCGCTCTATCTGCGCGCCGACCAGCCGGGTGTTGTCACCAGCGGCATGATTGAAGCCGATGGCGACGTCGAGATTCTGGACAAGAATGTGTACATCGCCACCGTTTCTGAAGGCGGCCGTCTCGACATGGAGATGCGCCTCAAACGCGGACGCGGCTACATCTCCGCCGACAAGAACTTCGACGCCGATCTGGGTCTGGGCTTCATTCCCGTCGACTCCGTGCACTCGCCTGTGCGCCGCGTCAACTATGTCGTCGAAGCTGCGCGTCTCGGCCAGATCACCGACTACGACAAGCTCACGCTCGAAGTGTGGACCAACGGAGCTGTGCTGCCCGCCGACGCTGTCGGCCTTGCCGCCAAGCTGCTCAAGGACCACATGAACATCTTCATCAACTTCGAGGAAGAAATCGAAGCCGAAGCACGCAGCGAAGAGGGCCGCGTCCTGCTGCGCAACGACAATCTCAATCGGTCTGTCGAAGAACTGGAGCTTTCCGTCCGCAGCTACAACTGCCTCAAGAACGCCAATATCCAAACCATCGGCGAACTGGTGCAGAAGACAGAAGCCGAAATGCTCAAGACCAAGAACTTCGGCCGCAAGAGCCTCAACGAGATCAAGGAAATCCTCGCGCAGATGGGCCTCTCGCTCGGCATGAAGATCGATGAGAGCGGCAACGCGGTTCCGGGCCCGACCAGCATTCCGCCCGCCACAGCATCTGGCCGCCAACTACAGCCACTTCGACGAAGAAGATGAGCCGCTGGATTCAGTCGACCTCCAGCTGCCCACCGAAACCGAGAACTTTTAAATGACAGCTGGTGGCTGTCAGCCATTCAGCTTTCAGCTCCATTCGCGGCGAGCCGGCATCGCGGCTTCCAACTGGATGGAGCTGAAGGCTGAAAGCTGAGAGCTGAAGGCTCAAGATTTCGAAAGCGAGTTTTTCCCATGCGCCATCGCAATGCAGGATTCAAGCTCGGACGCAACACCAGCCATCGCCGCGCGCTGCTGCGCAATCTGGTCACGTCCGTCCTCGTCGAAGACCGCGTCGAGACGACTGTCGCCAAGGCCAAGGCTGTTCGTCCTCACGTCGAAAAAATGATCACTCTCGGCAAAAGGGGAGATCTGCAGGCGCGCCGTCAGGCGCTCAGCTTCCTCATGACCGACAAGGCCGTTACGCGCCTGTTCGAGACCGTGGCCCCGCGTTACGGCGATCGCCAGGGCGGCTATCTTCGGATTGTCCGGACTGGATTTCGAAAAGGCGACGGCGGCGAAACCGCCTTCATCGAACTGCTAGGCGCCGAAAAGCAGCTTGAAGTCAAGCGCCAGAAGCGCGCCGACATCAAGGCCAAGAAGCGCGCCGAGCTCGAGAAGCAGCTCGAAGAAAGCAAGAAGGACGAAGAAAAAGGCGGCGAAGAAGCCGCTTAGGACTCGCCGGGACTCTCCGTCCAGGCAATCCATTTTTCCCTCGCAAACACCAACGGGCGCATCCCTTCACAGGATGCGCCCATATTTTTCCGCGAACTGCTCTATCTTATCGAACGGTCTCCGCTTCTCTACTCTTCGCGCAGCAGAATGATCGGATTGACCGCGAGCGCCTTCTGAGCCGGCATCCATGCAGCTACCAGCCCGAGCGCAAGCATGGTGAAGATCACCCCGCCCAGCACAAGCGGATCGCTGGGCGATGCCTGGTAAACGATGAACGATAAAACCTTCGTTGCCAAAAGCCCCAGCGCGAGTCCCGCCACCGAGCCCGCCGAGAGCAGCACGAATGCCCGACCCAGTGCCGAGCGCAGCATCTGTTTCCGGCTCGCACCGAGCGCCATGCGAATCCCCAGCTCGCGCAACCTCTTGCTCACCGTGTACGAAGCCATGCCGAAGATCCCCGTCACCGCAAGCATCGCGCCCAGCAGCCCGAGCACACCCAGCGCCACCGTCGCCACGCGCGCGGCAAACAGCGCCGAACTCATCGCCTGGCTCCACGGCCTCACTACAAGAGGCAGAGCTCCATCGAGCCCATGCAGCGTGGTCGCCAAGGCTTTCGCAATCTCTTCCGGATCGCGCTTCGAACGCACCACCAGCCAGGTATCACTTCGCAAATCCTGCTCGAACGAGAAGAACATCGCCGGTTGTTGATCTTCTGTCAACGTGCGGTATTTCCCGTCCTCGACAACGCCCACCACTTCCGCCCGTTTTCCGCCGTCGGATTTGAAATGCCCACCGATCGCCTTGTTCACCGAACCGAAAAGCTTGATCGCAAACTGGCGATTCACCAGCGCCACCCTCGGCGCCTTGATGTCGTCCTGCAACCTCAGGTCTCTTCCCGCCAGCAGCCTGGTTCCCGCAGCCTCGATATATCCGGGGGAGATTCTGTAGTCCATTGCATCCGCGGCTAAATTAGTTGGCCGGTAATCGGTAGTGGTGTCGCTAAAGACGAACGAGTCGCCGCCGGGAATTCCCAGCGGCAGGTGATCCACATAGCCCACCGCCGTCACGCCCGGAATCGCCGCGGCTGCATCTATCATGCGCCGCTGCATCTGCGGCAGCCTTTGGTCGTCGTAGCCGGCCATATGCAACTCGGCTCCCGCCAGCATTACATCCTGCGGCACAAATCCGAAGTTGCTGTGCAGCGATCGCACCAGTCCGCGCACCGCCACCAGCGAAGACGTCACCAGCACCGCGCAAATCGCAATCTGCACCGCCAGCAGAATATCCCGCAGCGTGAACCGCCGTTTTCCGCCCTCTACCGCCATGCCCGTGCGAATCGTTTGCCAGGGATCGGCGCGGAGCACCTGCCGTACCGGCACCATGCCGAACAGCAGGCCGCTTCCAAGCGCGAGCAACATCGCCATGGCATAGGTTCCCGCATCCGGATTTACCGGCACATTGATCGGAATATCAGGCATCGGCTGCCACATGCTCAGCCAGTGAAGAACCATCACGCCCCCCGCGAGCCCCAGCGCCCCTCCCAACAGCGAAATCAACACCGCCTCGGTGAGCATCTGCCGCAGAATGATCCCCCGCCGCGAACCAAGCGCCAGCCGCAGCGCCGTCTCCTTCGCGCGATCCGCCGAACGCGCCGCAAATAGGCTTCCCAGGTTCGCGCATGCCGCCAGCAGGATCAACCCAGCCAGCAGCATCAATCCGGCCATGAAGGCCCGCGCCGGTCCGCCCAGCATGTCACCAATCAATCCCGGCCGGGCCAGCGTGAACTTGATGCCATCATCGTCTCCCGGATACGTCTTCGAGAGCCACGCACCAATCGAGTTCAAGTCCGCCGTAGCCTGCTCCGCCGTCACTCCCGGCCTCAGCCGCCCCACCACAAACGAAGAGTGATTGCCGCGCTGCTTCAGCTCGTCGTAGCCCCCAAGCAGGGGCTGCTCCACCATCGGGATCCATATCGCCGGCGCAAAAAACAACTCGGTCCCACGAAACTCCGGCGGCGCCACGCCAATGATCGTAAGCGGGTGTTTGTTCAACAGTACCGTCCGTCCCACCACACCAGCGTCGCCACGAAAATGACCGTGCCAGTACGCGTAGCTAAGCACCACGTACGGAGCGCTGTTAGTCCCACGCTCATCGGAGGAATGAAAGAAGCGCCCCCGGTACGGCTGAATCCCTAGCCCGTCAAAATAGTTTCCGCTCGTCAGGTAGGGCCACGCCGTCGAGGGCGTCCCCCCGCCATCATCCACTCCCAACGGCCCCATGATGTTCGACAACACCAGGCTCTCAAACGTGTGATTCCGGTCGCGCAGATCCAGATAATCGGGATACGAATGCGAGGGATACTTGAAATGCTGCACCATGTAGAGACTCTGTGCGTGCGGCACCTTCACCGGCCGCAGCACCACAGCGTTCAGCACGCCAAACACAACGGCGTTGGCCCCAATCCCCAGTGCCAGCGTCAAAATCGCCGTAACCGCAAATCCCGGCGACTTCCTCAACTGCCGAAACGCAAGTCTCACATTGCTTGTCATCTTGGCTATCCTTATTCAGAACTACGACTGCGCCGGGCACATTGTTCCGCATGAATCACGCACTGTCACTGTTCTCCGTCACACTCTTTATGCGCCGGCGTGGCCTTGCATTAGAAGAGGGGTGTTGGGCCCTTGAAGTGGACTCCATCAAACTACTTGACGCCTGGATTCGATGACATGCAACGGCGCGATTCAACGAACCAACGAGTTGATTGCGTGGAATGAGGCGGCAATAGCGCAACCCAAGACAAGCATGACCCTGCCTGGCGGGGAGCATCTCGGTGCGGAGGGATCCCGGGGATTCTCCTCCCGCGGGTTTGCTAGTGGCTAGCTCGCTTGCAGTGTCTCGATTCTCTTCTGCAGGCTCTGTGCATCGAACGGCGCACGCACTTTCATGTCATTGTCGAAATAGACGAAGACATCGCGGCTCGACTGCTTCGGACCGTCGGTGGAGCTGGCCTTGGTACCGTCCGCAACTTGCTCGCCATGCGACCAGGCGAGGACTCGTTTTGCCCATGCGTCGATGGCACCGTCATCGTATCCGCTGGCATAGAGCTTTTCGCTGCCATGCAAGCGGCAATACATGAAGCCGGCGGTAATATCGAAGAGTCGGGGCCACTTGGGTGTGTCGGCGACGACCAGTGCGACCTGGTGTTTGCGCAGGATCGCGATGAACTCCTCATGGACAAAGCTCTTGTGACGGACCTCGACGGCATGGCGCAGCGGCGCGTCCTGCTCCACTTCGAGCCATGTGCGGCCATTCATCCATCGATCGTGATTGGCTCCGATGTTCGCGGCTTCCTTGTAGGATCTGGGGAGAAGCTTGAAGAAGCTCTCGAACAATTCCGGCTCAAACTTGAAGGTTGGCGGCAACTGCCACAGGATTGGCCCAAGCTTTTTGCCGAGCCGCAGAATCCCTTGTGCACAGAAATTGGCCATCGGTCCTTCGACATCCTTCAGGCGCCGGATGTGCGTGATGAAACGCGGCGCCTTAATGGAGAAGACAAAATCCTCCGGCGTGTCGTCGCTCCAGCTCTTGAAACTCGACGGCCTCTGCAGCGAATAGAACGAACCGTTCAGCTCGATGCTGTTGAAGTGCTGTGAAGCGAACTGGAGTTCCTTCTTCTGCGCAAGGCCTTTGGGGTAGAAGGTTCCCTGCCAGCCTTCATAGCGCCAGCCGGAGATGCCGATTCGGATGTCTGGGCGCGGTTTCATACGATGGAATCTTTGGAATTTAGCTTAACAAGCAGAGGGCCAAATACAAGCGAAGGGCGAAATCCCTTGCGAGACTTCGCCCTGCTTTTCCGAGTTTTTGAAGATCCGGTTCGGTGACCGGATCACAACTGTTTGTCGATGCTCGATGAGGCGATTCATTCGAGCTCCGCCCGAGTTTCCCGCACCCTTCCGCCATCGCAGCTGTACGAGTTCGTTCGACGACCGTCGCGAGTTTCGTTGCCGATTCTCTGGTTGGTCATTGATCTACTCTCTCCTTCAGGAAGAATTCTCTTCCGTTAATTGCATTAGAGGGATACCTGGAAAGGAGGGTTGTCGTTAATTTACTTCGATAGTTTGACGAGGTAAAACTGCGGAACTAGATTGGTCTTTCGAGCCAGCTATGCGAAGTGAGCTTCAGAAAGAGAAAGAAGACGAATTGCATCACAATGGCGCCGCAGCAGTCGAGAACGACGTCGCGCGCGAGCCCGGTTCTGTTGGGTAAAAACGTCTGATGAATTTCATCGGCGCTGGCAATTGTTGCCGTCGCGAGCAGGGCAAGAAATGCATCCCGGCGAAAGCTGAGACGAGGGAAGCTCATCCATAATGCGCGCAGCCACGCGAGAGCCACGAGCCCGTATCCTGTGAAATGGCCAGTCTTGCGAATGTAGTGATGGATCATGGACCAATGCCCATTACTGACCGAGCCAAAAAGATGTTCCCAAAGCCAGCGCAATGGGCCGGAAGTGCGGTCGGCGCCGAAGTATTCCGTCGACTCGGTGGCGATGACAAGGATGCCGATTGCTACTGGGAACCAGGCGCGAACCCAAAAGAGCAATGTGCGTGGTTCCTCAACCGATGTATCCAATCCGTGCGCCCTTTCTGCGGTGGAAGTCAATATGCCTGCCCGCTGAGCTATTCGAATTATGGCAGGCAATGGCAGCACAAAGGCTGCTACAGGCTTCTTCTTGTGCGCGAAAGTAATTCGACTTATTCCACGTGGTAGTTAGGTGCCTCGCGGGTAATGATGACATCGTGCACGTGACTTTCGCGCAGGCCGGCGCCGGAGATGCGCACGAATTGCCCTTTTTCCTGCAATTCTGCAATCGTGCCGCAGCCCAGATAGCCCATGCCGGAGCGTAACCCGCCGACCAATTGATAGATCATCGATTCCAACGGTCCGCGATAGGGAACACGGCCTTCTATTCCTTCTGGAACAAATTTCGCCAGGCGATTCCCTCCGTTGCGCTCCCTTTGAACCACGCCCTCGGTGCTGGCATCGCTGCTGGTCAGATCGGAGCTCGACTGGAAATAGCGCTCGCCCGATCCCTGGCTCATCGCCGTCAGCGAGCCCATGCCGCGATAGCTCTTGAAGCTGCGGCCTTGATAGAGGATGGTTTCGCCGGGACTTTCATCCACGCCGGCGAAGAGCGAGCCGATCATGACGGAACTGGCTCCGGCCGCGATGGCCTTGGTGACCTCTCCGGAATACTTAATGCCGCCGTCGGCAATCACAGGAACTCCGCGCTCCATCGCGGCGCGTGCAGCTTCAGATATGGCTGTGATCTGCGGCATGCCGGCCCCGGTCACCATGCGCGTAGTGCAAATGGAGCCGGGCCCGATACCGACTTTAATCGCGTCCGCACCGGCATCGATCAGGGCGAGTGCGCCTTCGTAGGTGGCCACGTTGCCGGCCAGCAAGCCGACCTGTGGAAACGCCTTCTTCACCGCGGTTACTGCCTCAAGCACGCGCGAGGAGTGGCCGTGTGCCGAGTCAAGGGCGAGAGCGTCGGCACGCGCGGCTACCAATTCTGCAGCGCGCTCCAGAAAGTCGCCTGTCGCACCGATCGCTCCGCCCACACGCAGACGGCCTTGTTCGTCTTTGCTCGCGTTCGGATACTTGAGTTTTTTCTGGATGTCCTTGACCGTGATCAGCCCCATGAGCTCGTATTGATCGTTGACCACGAGGAGTTTTTCCACGCGGTGCTTGTGCAGGATCAGCTCGGCCTCTTCCAGAGTGGTGCCCACAGGAACTGTGATGAGATGTTCCTTGGTCATCACGTCGCCGATTGGAATGTCGGTGCGTGTTTCAAAGCGCAGGTCGCGATTGGTGAGGATTCCTACCAGCCGTTTGCCTTGCGTGACGGGTACGCCGGAGATCTTGTAGCGCCGCATGACTTCGAGCGCGTCGCCGATCATCTGATCGGGCCCGATGGTGACAGGATCGACGATCATGCCGCTCTCAGACCGCTTCACCTTGTCGATTTCGCCAGCCTGAGCTGCGATGGATAGATTGCGGTGGACGATGCCGATGCCGCCCAATTGCGCCATCGCAATGGCCATGCGCGACTCGGTCACCGTATCCATAGCGGCTGAGAGCAGCGGTGTATTCAGGGTGATGTCGCGAGTCAACTGAGTTTGCGTACTCACGTGTGCCGGCACTACGTCGCTGTAGGCGGGCACCAGCAACACATCGTCGAAGGTCAGAGCTTCCGGGAGATTTTTCGTTAGCATAATGCGATGATGCGCCTGGCGGTCCGGGGATTCGACTCCCCGGTACGGCAGGCGCTTATTGGTATTGTATCGGAGACGGGCTACGGCGTTGCCGAGAGGGTATCGATGCGAGCGACAACATGCTCGCGAAGTATACGCAACGTCTCGATAGCAGCGGGTCGATCCAAAATGTGGAACTCTGGGATTTCGTCGTAGCGGTTGAAGACGGCAAAACTATCGAGCTGCGAAAACTCAATCACAGGATTAGGTGGGACTTCTCCGCTGGCCCGAACGAGGTTCACAAGGTAATTGAGGTCGTGACTGAATTGATATCGAATTGACAACTGGGAAAGTAAGGCTTTCAACAGCTTTTCGACAGCGTGCTGGACATGGAACCCAAACGGGCCGTCGGGCACGCCGTGGAGAAGCGCAACAGCTTCGTCTTCGCTGGCCTTTACAAGCAGTACTTGCGCCTGCTTATCAATGCCCGGAGTCATAGACAAGCTTCCCTCCGTGAAGGATTTTGTAATAGATGCTGTTCACCGAGGAGCCGAACTCTGCGGCATAGCCTTCTGATGCGAGGATCAAATCGATGCTCATCGGAATTTTGTCGAGCCTTGCGCGAATCCTTTTTCGCAGTTCATCCATTTCTGCTTTACGGTTGTCCGGAATTAAGACAGCCAAGTCCAAATCGCTTGAGTCTCTTGCTTCTCCGCGCGCCCATGAGCCGAACAGGAAGACGCGCGAGGGATCAGCCACCTCGACGGCTGTCTTAATCGCCGTATCAACTTTGTCGGGCGTAGGTCGCCAGTTTTGTCGGAAATCTTCGAGCTGCTCGGAGGTCAGCATGTATGCCTCAGCGATAGTGTAGCCCGGTTCCCACCACAAAAAGGAGCTAAATCGGCTCTATAGTCCTTGTCTGTCTCTGAAGTAACCATTTCTAAATCATGCAGTTGGGCCGAACAACGCCCTCAGACGCCGACGGGAAATGGCTTGGGGCTCGATTCGTCGGTGTTTGCGCCGCCTGTGCGCCAGCGTTCAAAGCGCCCTTGCAACAGGCTCATCAGGCCCGTGTACCAGTAGCCGACGACGAAGAGAATCAGAAACGGCGCAGTGAAATAGTTGTGATTGGAGAAGGTGTAAAGAATCGCCAGAAAGAAATACGCACCGAACAAAAGCTCGATCCAGGGAGCGAGCACGAGGCGTTTGCGATATTTGGCGGCTTGCGATTTTTCGCCCTTCCTGGCCACACGGTATTTCGGGGTGCGCACAAACGCGCTCTTGATGCCGAAGAGCGCTTCCATGACCGCCTTGGTATTGGTCACCGTGAGGCCAATTCCCAGAGCCATCAAGAACGGGAGGTAGAGGAAGGTCTTCATCCAGGTCTTTGGAAAGAGAACCCGCTGGCTTGCCACATAGAAGACCGCAATGGAAAACGACGACGCCGTGAACAGCGGCACATCGATCAGCAGCATCTGGAACCACCCTTGATAGAAACGGCAGATCATGGCGGGCATCAGCAACGCCGACATGACAACCATCAGCGGATAGCTCATGTTGGCGGTCAGGTGGTAGACAGATTCGATCTTGATGCGGCGTGGTTCATTCGACCGGAAGATCATGGGCAGCAGCTTAATGCTGGTCTGGATGAGGCCCTTGGCCCACCGCGCCTGCTGGGTCTTGAAGGCTGTCATCTCGATGGGGAGCTCGGACGGGCATTCAACTTCCGGTAGATACTTGAATTTCCAACCGGCCATCTGCGACCGATAACTCAGATCCGTATCTTCGGTGAGCGTGTCGTGCTGCCAGCCGCCGCCATCGAAGATAGCCTGACGCCGCCACATGCCGGCCGTGCCGTTGAAGTTGAAAAAATCTCCTGAACGCGAACGGGCGCCATGCTCCAGGATGAAGTGGCCGTCGAGCAGGATGGCTTCAATCTGCGTCAGCATGCTGTAGTCGCGGTTCAGGTAAGTCCAACGCGTTTGCACCATGCCGATCCTGGGATCGGAAAAGTGATGAATCACCTTCATCAGCCAGTCCGGCGGAGGAACAAAGTCCGCATCGAAGATGGCGACGTACTCGCCCTGCGCGATCTTCAGGCCCGCATCGAGGGCGCCGGCTTTGAATCCATAACGATTAGTGCGGTGGATATAAACGATTGGGTGGCCGAGCGCGGCATATCGATCGACGAGGGCTGAAGCGACTTGTGTGGTCTCGTCGGTCGAGTCATCGAGCACCTGGATTTCCAGCTTTTCGCGCGGATATTCCATCGCGCAGATGGCCTCAAGCAGCCGATCGATGACGAATTGCTCATTAAAAATGGGTAACTGGACCGTGACTCGCGGCAAATCGGGAAATTGCTCCGGGGGATGCGGATCGTAATTCTTGCGGTATTTGCGGTAGAGATAGCAGAGTGTATAGCGGTGGACACCGTAGATCGAGAGCACGATCATCACTGCGAAATAGGGGATGAGCAGCACCAGGTCAAACCAGTTCCAGTGGTAAAGGCCCCTGAAGGTCTGGTCGGCGTACTGCATTTTCAGGTAGTGCCGCAATCCGGTTTGAGGGGCGAAGGCAAGGTACATTGCCACGCGTTGCGGCAGCTCGCTGAGCGGGCCGTACAAGCAACTTATGCGGTCAGCAAGGGCGGCAAACAGGGCGAAGCCTCCGTTAAAGTATCAAAGTCCATTGTAAGCGATGGACAAAAGGCACCGAGTTGCGGGGGTCTCCGCCGCTGGCGTAAGGTGGGCTCAGCCAGGAGAATCACGCATTCATGTCTACTGTTGCAAGCTTGCCTATCGTAGCCGCTGCGGGTGGCAATTTCCTGATCGAGACCCGGACGCCGGCGGAAGTCTTCACGCCAGAGGATTTGAACGAGGAGCAGCGGCAGTTTGCCTCGACCGCTGCACAATTTGCGCGTGAAGAAATTCTGCCCGCTGCGGCGGAGGTTGAAGCGAAGAAAGCGGGGGTGCTGCCTGCGCTGATGAGGAAGGCTGGGGATCTCGGATTTACCGGGGTGGAGATCCCCGAGGAATACGGCGGCATGGGGCTGGACAAGATCAGCTCAACGGTGATCACAGACCACCTGTCGGTGCTCGCGAGTTTTTCCACGGCATTCGGCGCCCAGATCGGTATCGGCACGTTGCCGCTGGTCTGGTATGGGACCGAGGAGCAGAAGCGTCGTTATCTGCCGAAGCTGGCGACGGCGGAATGGATCAGCGCTTATTGTTTGTCTGAATCGACGTCTGGCTCTGACGCGATGAACATTCGAACGCGGGCGACACTCTCTGCCGATGGAAAATCCTATACGCTGAACGGCGAGAAAATGTGGACCACCAATGGCGGCATCGCAGATCTTTACACGGTGTTCGCCAAAATCGATGGAGAGAAGTTCTCTGCGTTTCTCGTCGAAAGGACATCGCCCGGACTGAAGATCGGGGCCGAAGAGCACAAGCTCGGCATTCGCGGATCATCGACGTGCCCTGTGATTCTGGATGGTTGCACGGTGCCGGCAGCGAATCTGCTGGGCGATGCGAGGAAGGGTCATCACATCGCGTTCAATGTTCTCAATGTCGGGCGATTCAAGCTGGGAGTTGCGTGCGTGGGCGGAGCGCGCCACGCGCTGGCTCATATGATTCGCTATGCCAAGGAGCGCAAGGCATTCGGGAAGTCGATCTCCGAATTTGGGTTGATTCAACGAAAGATCTCTGCGAGCGTGACGCAACTCTATGCGGCCGAAAGCATGGTTTATCGCACTGCGGGCATGATCGATGCGGGTCTGGAAGCATTGGGGGAAAAGCGGCATGAGCCACGGGAGATTCAACGGCGGATCGAGGAGTATGCGGTTGAGTGCTCGATTCTGAAGGTCTATGGGTCGGAGATGCTGACGCTGGTGGCGGACGAACTGGTTGCAACCATGGGCGGATATGGCTATGTCGAGGAATATCCGGCGGAGCGCACCTATCGCGATGCACGTATCAACAGGATCTTTGAAGGAACCAACGAAATCAATCGCCTGATCATTACCGGCTGGTTGATGAAGCGCGCGTTGAAGGGCGAACTTCCGCTGTTGGGTGCAATCAAGAACGTGATGGACGAAGTGATGCAGCCACCCTCCTTCGATGGCGGCGAGCTTGCGAACGAAGCGCTGGCGCGGGAGGCCGAGGTGCTTTGCGCGTTGAAGAAGGTCGCACTTTTTGCTGCGGGCGTCGCGAGCCAGCGGTATATGACGGCTTTGTCGGATCAGCAGGAAGTGATGGCCGATCTGGCCGATATGATCGGGCAAGTCTATGCGCTGGAGTCGGCGCTCTTGCGGGCGCGCAAACTGGCGGCTGCGGGAAAAGGTTCGTCGGCTGCGGCTGCTGCGATGACCAGCCTGCTTGCCGACGAGAGCATGAACCTTGCTGAACATGCGGCGCGGCGCATCCTGGCTGCGTGTGCCGAAGGCGATATGCTTCGCACGCAACTTGCCATTCTGCGCAGGCTGGCGAAGTTCACTCCAGCGAACGTGGTTGGGTTGAGCCGGACGATCGCCCAGCACTGTATCCAGGCTGAGCGATATCCGTTTTGATCTGAGACTAGGCTGCTTTGATCGACTAGGCTGCTTTGATCCGAGATTAGGCCGCGGCTTTTGCGCCTCGGCTGACGGATTCGACGATGGCCTTGCTGAAGGCAGGAATGTCGTCGGGTTTGCGGCTGAAGATGAATTGCCCGTCCGTCACCACTTCCTGATCGATCCAGTTGGCACCGGCATTTTTCAAGTCTGTTTTGAGCGACGGCCACGATGTGACGGTTTTACCCTTGAGGGCTCCCGCTTCCAAGAGCGTCCATGGGCCGTGGCAGATTGCGGCTACGGTTTTTCCGGTGGAGACGAACTGGCGCACGAAGTTAACTGCTTTTGGTTCCATGCGGAGGTGATCGGGATTGATCACGCCGCCGGGCAGCACGAGGGCGTCAAACTCGTTGGGATTGGCGTCGTCGATGACCTTGTCGACTTTGATGGTTTCGCCCCATTCCTTGAATTTCCAACCTTTGATTTCGCCGGATTTTGGAGACACGACCACGGTGGTCGCTCCTGCTTCGTCGAGGGCTTTGCGCGGCTCGGTGAGTTCGACTTGTTCGAAGCCATCGGTGGCGAGAATTGCGATTTTCTTTCCTTTTAAAGATGCCATTTTTCCTCCCATGTCGTTCTCCGTCTAGGACGCCGGGGGTACGAAGGGGGTTGCCATCGGGCCCGCGCGTGCGTTGTGTTCGCCGCGAGGGTATCCCCTCCCTCCCCGCCACCCCCTGGGTCTTTTGGACCAGGTTCCTCTACCGCAGGAGGTTAGGCCGTGGGGTCTGGGCCAAAGAAGTCTTGTGATTGGGCTTAGATCCCAAATTTCTCTCAGAATATGACTTAGAGGCCGCCTTCCGGTTGAGGCCGTCTGGGCTCTCGAAGCAGGCAACTCTCTTTTTCAAATACTTTAGCGAGGGGCGCTGGCGTCAAAGTCCCCCCTCCGATTGGACTTAGGTGCAAAGGGCCTTGGGGAGAGTCCCGACACCCCGGAGCCGAGAAGGACAGAGCCGGACAGCGGATGGATCGCAAGCATGCCTGTCTTGATGGTGCGCTTTTCGGCCTAATTTTGCGCAAGGGATTGATTCAATCGTAGAAAGAAGGGACCGATCAATGAACCCTAGCCGATTTTTCATTAGTAATCACAACTACGCCGTCTTCAATCCACAGTCTCTCGGCAGTTTCCTGACAGCCCCTCTAGATTTGGCGTCGAAAGATCGCGCAATATCTTCTGTTGCTTTCCAAAAGGAACCATGCCATCATTCCTGTAGGAAACCTAAAGGTCGGTCCCTTCATGAAGGAAAGCTCCGACGTTTTGCAAGGAACGCTTGCGCTGATGGTCCTCAAGACTCTCGATGTTCTGGGCCCGCAGCACGGCTACGGCATCGCCCGCCGCATTGAGCAGATCAGCGGGGATGTTCTGGCTGTCAATCAGGGCACGCTCTATCCCCTGCTGCTCAAGCTTGAGCATGAGGGCTCCATCGTTTCGCAATGGGGTGCATCGGAAAACAACCGCCGCGCCCGCTTCTATCGCCTCACCGCGGCCGGCCGCAAACAGCTGCAGACGGAGACCCGCGAGTGGGAGCAGACCGCGGCCATCATCGCGCGCTTCTTTGAGGTCAAAGCCGAGGACCTGCCATGAGATTCCTGCGCCGCTTTTTCATTCGCCTCTCGAACTTCACTGCCGGAAGGCGCGCCGATCAGCGCATCCAGGAAGAGATGGCCGAGCATCTTGCCTTGCAGACAGAGGAGAATTTGCGTGCCGGCATGCCGCCCGCCGAGGCGCGCAGGCAGGCCGCATTGAAGCTTGGTGCAGCGCAGGCCATACGCGAGCAACACAACGCCGAGCAAGGTCTTCCGCTTGCTGAGAATCTTCTGCTCGATATCCGCTATGCGTTTCGCATGCTGCGCAGGTCTCCGGGATTTTCCCTGATTGCCATCGCCACCATGGCCTTGGGTATCGGAGCCACGACAGCCATTTATAGCGTGATCGACGCCACGCTGCTGCACCCATTGCCGTACCCAAACCCTGCCGAGCTGGTGCGTGTTGTGGACGACCTACCCGGCGTAGGCGCGCAGGGCGTCGGCATCTCTGTCCCTGAGTGGAGAGACCTCGAGACTTCCGGCATTTTTCAATCCGTCGCACTCACCGGCCGCGGCGCAAACGTGAACCTCACCGGCAGTGCACAGCCCCTGCGTCTCAGCTTCAAACAGGTCACGCCGAATTACTTCGCGGTCCTGGGAGTAGACGCTCAGTTGGGCCGCACATTCGATCCGCACGATGCCACTCCCGGCTACAACCTGGAGGTCGTCCTCAGCGACGGGCTCTGGAGGAGGGAATTCGCAGCCGACCCTCATGTACTCGGTAAAGCAGTGCGCCTCGACAACGACGAGTATCGCGTCGTGGGCGTGATGCCGCGCGGCTTTCGCGATCAGGGCTCAACCAGCGACGAGCAGAATGTGGAGCTGTGGCTGGGCGCCGGCTTTGCGGGTGTGCCGTTTGATCCTCCGCTGCGCGGTTCACGTCTGCGCAGTCGTGCGGTCATCGCGCGCTTGAAGCCGGGACTCTCGATCGCCGCGGCGCAGGGGCGTCTGGATGCGCTGGTGGAGTCGCTGAAAAAGCAATATCCGGCGGAGTATCCGGCACAGACCGAATGGACCGTGCGCCTGATTCCGCTCAGCGAGACCGTCGTCGGCAGCGTTCGCCAGTCCCTCATTCTCCTGTTCGGCGCTGTAGGATTGGTTCTCCTGATCGGTTGCGTCAATGTCGCCAATCTCCTGCTCGCCCGGACCAGTGTGCGGAGTCGTGAGATCGCGATTCGCCAGGCTCTGGGAGCGCAAAGAACCCGCCTTATCCGCCAGCTTCTCACCGAAAGTCTGCTGCTGTTCCTACTTGGCGGAATTGCCGGTTTTGCGATTCTCTTCTGCACCCGGCATTTGCTGCTGAAGCTTGTCCCGGAGAGTCTCCCGCACCTCAATGACATTTCCATCGACTGGGGCTTGCTCGGGTTCGCTCTCGCCGTCTCTCTCGCAGCCGGAACCGTCTTTGGGCTTGCTCCCGCATGGCTCATGAGCCGTCTGGATTTGACCAGTACGCTCAGGCAGGAGGGACGCGGATCAAGCGGATCACGTGGTCGCTCGCGCGCCCGCCAGATTCTGGTCATCACTGAATTGGCGCTTTCGATGGTGTTGATGGTCGCCGCGAGTCTACTGCTGCGAAGTTTCTGGGATCTGTTTACGGTCGAGCCCGGCTTCAATCCTGACCGGGTCATGGCCATTGAGACCTGGCTTCCGGGGCCGAACGATCCCACGACGGATCCATATCAGACCGCCACCCAGGAAGCGGTCCTGCTGCGCGAGATTCTTCGCCGCAGCCGAACTCTGCCGGGCGTGGAAGAAGCGGCGGTCGGCGACGAGACCGCTCTTCCCCTGGGCCACAGCGATCCCAGCCGGGAGCCATTGATCCAAGAAGGGAATCGGGAAGGGATCGAGACGAAGGAAAATCAGGCACCTCTAATCGAGAGTCCCATCGTTTCGCCGGAATACTTCCACCTGTTGGGCATGCCGCTACTGCGCGGGCGCCTTTTCAGCGAGCAGGATATTGAAACTACGCCCCAGGTTGCGGTCATCAATCAGGCCGCGGCTCGGACCTACTGGCCAAATCAGGACCCGGTCGGCAAACGCGTCCGTTTGCGCCTGGCTACCCGCGGGCTGCCGAGCTCTGCCGAGCCGGCCTGGACCACGATCGTCGGGGTGATTGCGGATGCCCGCACAGAATCGCTGGCGGACGCGGGAATTCCGCAGATCTATCGCAGCGTGTACCAGCACGCCTCCAAAGAAGTGACCATCTTCCTTCGCGGACAACTCGATCCCAGCGCGGTCTCCGCACAAGTGCGCCAGCAGGTCCAGGCGGTCGATGCGACACTTCCCGTCTTCCATGCCGAGACGATGGATGAGGTCATCTTTACCTCGCTTTCGGTCCGGCGGTTCTCCATGGAAATGGTGGCGCTGTTTGCTGGCACGGCCCTGCTGCTAGCAGGCCTGGGAATCTATGGAACCATCTCCTTCCTGGTGAATGAGCAATCGCGCGAGATCGGCATTCGCCTCGCGCTGGGAGCAACAAGAACGAAGATTCTGGAAATGATTCTGCGCCAGGGATTGGAGCTTGCCATTGCCGGCGCTGCTGTGGGACTGGCCGGCGCGCTGATTGTGTCGCACCTGATGGCAGGGCTGCTTTATGGTGTGAGGCCGACCGATCCTGTGACGTTTGTGGGAGTCGCCATTCTTCTGACCGGTATCGCTCTGCTTGCCTGTTACTTTCCAGCGCGCCGGGCGATGCGTGTCGACCCGATGATCGCACTGAGGTACGAGTAGTTTTGCGGATCCCAGTGCGCCGGGGATTGAGGTGGAACCGGAGGACTTCAAATGAGATTCCTGAAGCGGTTTCTAGCGCGATTGGCGAATTTTGCGAGGAATCGGCGAGACGACCGGCGGTTGCGGGAAGAGATGGAACAGCATATCGCGCTGCAAGCGGAGGAGAATCTTCATGCCGGCATGGGGCCGGCGGAGGCGCGCCGACAGGCGGTGCTGAAGTTTGGCGCGGTGCAGGCCATACGCGAGCAACACAACGCCGAGCAGGGTCTTCCGCTTGCTGAGAATCTTCTGCTCGATATCCGCTATGCGTTTCGCATGCTGAGCAAGTCTCCGGGATTTTCCCTGATTGCCATCGCCACCATTGCCCTTGGCGTCGGAGCCACCACCGCCATCTACAGCATCATCGACGCTACCCTGCTGCATCCTTTGCCCTATCCCAACCCCGGCGAGCTGGTGCGACTTGAAGCCAACCTTACCGGCGTGGGCGCGCACGACGTCGGCCTTTCCGTCCCTGAGTTGAGAGACCTTCAAAACTCGGGAGTCTTCCAATATGTGTCCCTCTCCTTTTACGGCACCAACAATCTCACCGGCAGCACCCAGCCCGCGAGCATCTCCTCAAAGTCGGTCTCACCGAGCTACTTCGCGGTGCTCGGCGTAGACGCGCAGTTGGGCCGCACCTGGGATCCGCACGACGCCACTCCCGGCTTCCTCCCTGACGTCGTCATCAGCGATGGGCTCTGGAAACGCGCATTTGGCGCCGACCCGCACATTCTGGGCAAAAGTTTGCGCCTTGACAACGATGTCTATCATGTTATGGGCGTCATGCCCGCCAGCTTTCGCGACCAGGGCCAAACCAGCGACGAGCGCAGTTCCGATTTGTGGGCGGCGGCCGGATTTTACGGCGACCCCGCTCCGCCGCCGATGCGCGCCGCGCGTTTCCCTTTTGAGACCATCGCGCGCCTTCAGCCTGGTCTCTCGCCTGAGGCCGCCCAGGGGCGCCTCGATGCCCTGGTTGCATCGTTGAAGAAGCAATATCCGGCGGATTATCCGTCGCAAGGCGCGTGGACTATCCACCTCACTCCCCTGGCCGAGACTCTTGTCGGCAAGGTTCGCCAATCGCTCATTCTGCTGTTCGGCGCGGTGGGCCTGGTGCTGCTGATCAGTTGCGTCAACGTCGCCAATCTGCTGCTTGCCCGTGCCAGCGCGCGCGGACGCGAGATGGCGGTTCGCCAGGCATTGGGAGCCGCAAGAATGCGCCTGATTCGTCAGCTCCTCACGGAGAGCTTGTTACTGTTCGTGCTTGGCGGCATCACCGGCTTCGCGGTTCTCTTTTGCGCCCGGAAATTCCTGCTGCAATTTGTTCCTGAAAGCCTGCCGCGCCTCAATGACATCTCCATCAACTGGGGCGTGCTGGCGTTTGCCATGGTCGTCTCTGTCGCGGCCGGAACTATCTTCGGGCTTGCCCCCGCGTGGCTCACAAGCCGCCTTAATTTGAATGCGACGCTGCGGCAGGAAGGCCGTGGCTCCAACGGTTCCCGGCGGCGCTCGCGGTTGCGCCATGCTCTGGTGATTGGTGAATTAGCCCTCTCCCTGGTGCTGATGATCGCCGCCGGCCTTTTGCTGCGCAGCTTCTGGGACTTGTTCAAGGTGCAACTCGGGTTCAACCCCACTCGGGTTGTGGCAATCGAGACCTCGCTGCCGAATCCTAACGATCCCAAAACCGACATTTACCACACCGCGACCCAGGAAGCCGTGTTGCTGCGCGAAGTTCTGCGCCGCAACCGGACGATTCCGGGCGTGGAAGAAACCGCCGTCAGTGATCGGGCGGCCATTCCGCTCGGCCATAGCCAGAACGATCGCAGAGCGGTTCCATTGTTTCGCGAGGGTCAGGAAGCGCTGAGCAACCAGCCTCCGCTGATCGATACATCGATCGTCTCACCGGAATACTTCCATCTGCTAGGCATGACTCTCCTGCGTGGCCGCCTCTTCGCCGACCAGGATGTTGAAGACACGCCCTTGGTCGCAGTCATCAACGAGGCCGCAGTCCGCGTGTACTGGCCCGGTAAAGATGGGAAGGGCGAGGATCCAGTCGGCAAGCGAGTCCATTTGTTGGGCCGTTTGGGCCGTGCCAGGCAGGACTGGACCACCATCGTCGGCGTTATTGCCGATGCACGCACAGAATCGCTCGCGGATGCCGGCATTCCGCAGATCTACCTCGACATCTACCAGCGCCCCGCCAAGTTTCTTGCGTTCTACGTGCGTGGACGGGTCGATCCCGCCGCCATCTCCGCGCAGGTGCGCACACAAATCCAGTCCGTCGATGCGGAGCTTCCCGTCTTCCGCAGTGAGACCTTGGACGACGTTCTCTCCTCTTCGCTTTCTGTGCGGCGGTTCTCCATGGAAATGGTGGCGCTGTTTGCCGCAACTGCCCTGCTGCTCGCAGCCCTGGGAATCTATGGAACCATCTCCTTCCTGGTCAATGAGCAATCGCGCGAGATCGCCATCCGCCTCGCGCTGGGCGCGCAAAGGCGCGCTATCCTCAAGATGGTTTTACGCCAGGGCCTCACTCTGGCCGGCGCCGGCGCCGGCGTAGGCATGGTGGGCGCGCTGATTGTTTCTCATCTCATGGCTGGCCTGCTTTACGGTGTCTCGCCCTACGATCTCTCCACCTTCGCGGGCGTCACCGCCGTGCTCACAGCGGTCGCCATCGCCGCCAGTTACGTCCCTGCGCTGCGTGCCATGCGCCTCGATCCGATCACTACACTCCACGCCGAATGACTTTTGGCATTGCTCGAGATTTGTCTTCACAAGTTGTTGGCCTCCCAATGACCTCCTTCGGGATGCTGATGAATTCACCCGACAGCGAGTTCCAGAGGATTAGTCCCCAAAAACACCCATGATGCGCAGGACGATGGAGGCTGGGTGAGGTTCGTGCTTTCCCACCCTAGCCGCCCATGTTTGTGCTGATTGAGGCGACGAAAAGCAGAAGCAGATCCTTCACTACGCTTACCCCACGTCGTGGGGCCCCCGACGCGCTCCGTTCAGGATGACAATTCTCAGTCATGGGAAGATTTGCGGCGAGCCCAGGGGATGCGCAGGACGATAGAGGATGGGTGAGGTTCGTTGCTTTCCCACCCTAGCCGCCCATTCTTGTGCTGATTGAGGCGACGAAAAGCAGAAGCAGATCCTTCACTACGCTTACCCCACGTCGTGGGGCCCCCGACGCGCTCCGTTCAGGATGACAATTCTCAGTCATGGGAAGATGTGCGGCGAGCCCAGGATGACAATTCTCAGTCATGGGAAGATGTGCGGCGAGCCCAGGGGATGCGCGGGACGATAGAGGCTGGGTGAGGTTCGTTGCTTTCCCACCCTAGCCGCAAAGTGCGCGGCTAGAATGGGGCACCCATTTTTGTGGTAAATGAGGCGCGGAAAAGCGAAAGCGGAATTATGCTTTCGCCGAGGTGAGTTGGCCGAGGTCGGCGGCCATCTTCTCGGTGGAGAAGGCTTCGAGGATGTCGCCCTCTTTCAGGTCGCCGTAGTTGGCGATGCCGATGCCGCACTCCATGCCGTTGGTGACTTCGCGGGCGTCGTCCTTGAATCGCTTGAGCGAACCGATTTTGCCTTTGTGAACCTGCTCGCCGTCGCGCATCACCTTGATTTCCGCATCGCGACGGATGACTCCGTCTTGTACGCGGCAACCGGCGATGGTGCCGACCTTGGGAATCCTGAAGACGGTGAGGACTTCGGCGCGGCCAAGATAGTTCTCCTTGAAGGTGGGCTCGAGCAGACCCATCATGGCGAGACGCATTTCATCCTGCAACTCGTAGATGATGGAGTGGAGGCGGATCTGGACAGCTTCCTGTTGCGCCAGTTCGGCGGCCTTGCGCTCGGGGCGGACGTTGAAGCCGATGATGATGGCGTTGGAGGCGGCCGCCAGCAGTACGTCGCTCTCGGTGATGGAACCGACGCCGGAGTGAAGCACCTTGACGCGCACTTTGTCCGTGGACATTCTGACTAGCGAGTCGGCCAGCACTTCGACGGAGCCGGTGACGTCGCCCTTGATGATGAGGGGCAGGTCTTTCACGCCGGCCTGGCGAATCTGTTCGGCGAGACCTTCGAGAGAGACACGAGAGCTCTTGGCGAGCTGCGCTTCGCGCTCCTTCATCTTGCGGTATTGGGCGATGCCCTTCGCCTTGTCACGATCGGCAACGACGAGGAAGGTGTCGCCTGAATCCGGCATGGATTCGAGACCGAGTACGGCGACTGGCGTTGACGGGCCGGCTTCTTCGAGGGCGCGTCCGCGATCGTCGAACATGGCGCGTACTTTGCCGAAGGTATTGCCGACGATGTAGCTATCGTTGAGGTGCAGTGTGCCGTCCTGTACCAGGACGGTGGCGACGGCACCGCGGCCGCGATCGAGCTGCGCTTCGAGGACGGAGCCGACGGCTTTGCGGGTTGGTGTAGCCTTGGGCGCCTTGATGTCGGAAACGAGGCAGATCATTTCGAGGAGCAGATCGAGGTTGAGGCGCTTCTTCGCGGAGACTTCCACGAACACCGTGCCTTCGCCACCTGCTGCCCATTCTTCGGGGATGAGTCCGCGATCGGCGAGCTGCTTCTTCACGCGATCTGGATTCGCCTCGGGCTTGTCGATTTTGTTGACGGCGACGATGATCGGAACTTCCGCGGCCTTGGCATGATCGATGGCTTCGAGGGTCTGCGGCATGACGCCGTCGTCCGCAGCTACCACGATGACGACGATGTCTGTCACCTTGGCGCCTCGCGCTCTCATGCGCGTGAATGCTTCGTGGCCCGGTGTGTCGAGGAAGACGATCTCGCGCCCGGAAGCAGGAGAGCCTTCTTTCGTGAATTTAACCTTGTAGGCGCCGATGTGCTGGGTGATGCCACCGGCTTCGCCTGCGGCGACGTCGGTTTCGCGAATGGCGTCGAGGAGAGAAGTCTTGCCGTGGTCGACGTGGCCCATGACGGTGACTACGGGAGCACGGGGGACTTCGAGCTCATTCGAGTTCGGAGCTTCAAGCACCTCTTCGATCGCCTGATTGGCCAGCTCTTCTTCGTAACTGATGACGGTTGCGGCCGCGCCGAACTTGGCGGCGACGTCCTTTACCATTTCGGCGTCGAGTGATTGGTTGACGGTGACGAAGACGCCGCGCATGAGCAGTGTGGCAATCAGGTCCTTGGCGCGGACTTCGAGCTTTTCCGCCAGGTCCTTGACGCTGATGCCCTCGGTCACGGTAATTTCACGCGTGATGGGCAGAGGCTCATTGCTGTATTGCGTGCCTCCACCGAAACGTGGCGGTGGCACAAAGCCCTTCATCGGGCCTTCTTTAGTTTTCGGATACTGCTGGCGTCCGCCACGTCCTCGCGCATTGCTGGCGCGTTGTGCACGCGGCGCTTCTCCAGGAGGCGGCGTTGTGCCGGGAGCGCCACCGAAGCCTGGGCGTGCGCCGCCGAAACCGCCCGGGCGTGGAGGGCCGCCGAAACCGGGGCGTGCGCCAAAGCCGGGACGACCGCCTGGGCCGCCGGGGCCTCCCGGTCCCGCGTAACCGCCCGGTGTGGTGCGGGTGGGATGCTTGGGGCGCGGACCGCCGGGGAATTGTCCGGGCGCGCCTTGACCTTGAGGAGGACGCGGCGTGAAGCCGCCGGCATTAGAGGGGCCTCCGGCGGGCCGTCGGTCGAAGATAGGCCTCCCGCGCTGAATTCCGCCGGGCTGACCGGAGGCTGCGGCTGGAGCGGAGGCGGCAGGAACCCCTATGGGTGCTTTGTAGACGGGGCGCGGGCCTGTCTGCGGCATCACGACGCGCCGAATCGGTGGGGGTGGGGGCGCATCGGGCACGCGAGGAGCGGCCGGCGCAGCAGCAACCGCGGCTACCGGCGCTGGAGCAGCTGTTTCGATCAATGAAGTCGACGTATGAACCTTCTCGGTGGCGGGCGTGGGGGCAGGCGCGGAAGCCGCGGTTGCCGGCTCCGCCGCAATTGCGGCGGGTGCAGTGGGAGCCGCGGCGGAAGCCTCGACAGGAACGGGCGCCGGTGCGATCGAAGCAGGCGGAGGGGTGTGCGGCTTGACGACGGGAGGAGCTTCGGCCACCTGCGCCTGACCTTCGCGGGCAGGAGACGGAGCCGGTGGCGGTACTGGAGGCTTCACCACGACGGTGACTGGGGGTGGCACGACGGCAACGGCCGGACGTGCGGGGGCTACTCCTGCGGGAGCCTTGGCAACGACTGGCCCGACGGGCGGCTTGCTCGCGATGGCGCGCGCAGCAGGTGGCGCCGCTGCGACGATGGGAGGCGCCTGCCTTACCGGCGGCATGATCTTTCTTGGTTCCGGGCGAGCGGCCGCGGTTGCCGCGGGAGGAGCTGCGACAACGGGCGAGGCTGGTTTGGCCGGCGTCGCCGGCGCTGCAACGGGCGCTGGCCGCGCAGGGGTCTGGATCCTTCTAGCCCCGGCTTCGTCCTCCTGTTTCTTGGCCAGGATGGCTTTCATCACGTCGCCGGGCTTGGAGACATGCGACAGATCGATCTTGGGCGCCATCCCCTGGGGACCGCGTGACGACGCGCCAGAACCTGCATGGCCAGCTGGACGCGCGCCATGATTGAACTGCGCGCGCACCTTCTCGGCTTCATCTTCCTCCAGCGAGCTGGAGTGGGTTTTACCCGCTCCCAAGCCGAGATCCGCCAACACGTCAAGAATCTGGCGGCTCTTGACTTCCAACTCTCTCGCGAGATCATTGATTCGAACCTTACTCATCCGCCTCTTTTCAGAAATGCTGCCCAAAGCCGTTAGTCGCTCATAGCTACCTCATGGCAGTGGCTTGTGCTTGAACTTTCATTATCGCCTGAATCGCCTTCAGAAATGCAGCGCATCTTGCACGCGCGCTCATTCGGCCTATCCATCGGTTTCGGTCTTGCCTGCTTCGTTCTCTTCTGCTTCCAATTCAGGGAGCTCAGCTTCGTCGGCTGGTGGCACATTCTCCACTGCTAACTCGGCTGCGGTCAGGCTTTCAATGTCAGCCTCGTCCGAGATATCTGTTTCGACCTCGGGTTCTTCGGCCAGCTCTTCAGCCCCGGCGCTGCGCAACATTTCAGCTTCTTCCAGGGTTTCCCGAGCATTCTCGAGCTCTGCTTCCGCGGTGCCGACAGCGGCTTCAGGTGTCTCGATTTCAGAGGAGCCTTCTTCGCGCTGTTCGGTATCGGCTGCGGCAGACAGCGCCGCCGGTTCGTCTGCCGGTTCCTCGGCCGTTGCCGCAGGTGCTCCTTCTTCGCCTTCTTCGAAGTGGCCGAAGTAGTGGCGAACGGCAACGCTGATGCGTTCGAGTGTTTTTTCGCCGATGCCTGGAATCTCTTCGAGCTGTTCCGGTGTCATGTCGGCCAGAGACTCGACGGTCGTGATGCCGGCAGCGACAAGTTTCTGAATGATGCCTTCGCCGAGCTCCGTGACTTGCTCGATGGGCGTGGTGGGACCGCCGGAGAGAGCCTGCATCTGCTGCTCCACTTCCTGGCGCTTCTCTTCCTCGCTCTTGATATCGATCTTCCATCCGAGAAGCTTGGCTGCGAGGCGAACGTTCTGGCCTTTTTTGCCGATGGCGAGCGATAGCTGCGTATCGTCGACGATGACTTCAAGCTGCTTGTCGGTCAGGTCAGCGATCGAGACACGGCTGACCTTTGCCGGCTGCAGAGCCTTCTCGGCAAACGTGGTGATCTCTTCGCTGAATTCGATGATGTCGATCTTTTCGCCGCGCAATTCGCGAATGATCGATTGCACACGCATGCCCTTCATGCCGACGCAGGCGCCAACCGGGTCCACATCCTTATCGCGGCTTTGCACGGCGATCTTGGTGCGCTCGCCGGCTTCGCGTGCGATGGCGCGAATCACGACGGTGTTGTCGTAGATCTCAGGAACTTCGGACTGGAAGAGGTTCGAGACCAACTCCGGTGCGGCGCGTGAGACGATGACCTGTGGTCCCTTGGCGGCGCGATCCACCTTGAGGAGAACGACACGGACGCGCTCGCCAATGGTGAACTGCTCAAGACGCGACTGCTCGCGCTTAGGGCAGCGAGCCTCCGCCTTGCCGAGATCGTAGATCACGTCCTGACCCTCGATGCGCTTCACGGTCGCGTTGAGAACTTCCTTTTCGCGGTGCGCATATTCCTGGAAGACCGTGTCGCGCTCGGCTTCACGCACCTTCTGGAAGATGACCTGTTTGGCTAGTTGCGCAGCGATACGGCCGAGCGGACTAGTGTCGCGATAAAGCCGGATCTCACTGCCCACTTCGACGCCGGGTGCGAGCTCATTCGCTTCGGCGAGAGTGATCTGGTTGACCGGATCCTCGACCTGCTCGTCATCGGTTACAACCGTCTTATAGATGTAGGCCGTAATTTCGCCGGTGTCTTTGTTGAGTTCCCCACGCATGTTTTCCTGGGTCTTGTAGTACTTGCGCGTGGCAAGGGCAATCGCCTCTTCCACAGCGCCGACAACGATTCCGGGCTCGATGCCCTTCTCGCGACTGAGGAGTTCGATACTTTGATACAAAGCGCTGGACATACTCTCTAATACTCTCTGGGGTGCTGCGCGCACGGCGGAAACCGGCCGTGCACGTTCTGTCGAAATTCGTTGAGGGACAAAGGCATCAGCCTGCCCCGCCTTATCACTTGCGAGTGGGAGCGCTCAGATCTCCGGGATCAACTGCGCCTTCTCAATGTTGGCAAACGCTATTTCCACGCTGTCGACACCGGCCTTGCGGCTCTTGCTGTTTTGCCTTACCGCCGAAAGGTCGAGAGCGATTCCATCGCCGCCTGCCGTCAACCTGCCCTGCCAATGCCTGTTATTGCGGACCGGCTCGAATGTCTGCACCTTGACCAAACTGCCGGCAAACCGCTGAAACTCTTCCGGCTTGGAAAGCTTTCGGTCCAAGCCTGGCGAGCTGACCTCGAGCGTGTACTCCGCGCCTGGTACGAGGTCTTCCATGTCCAGCAAGACACTGAAGTCGCGGCTGAATTCGGCGCAATCCTCATGTGTGATGCCGGAAAGATGTTCGACGCTCATCCGTCCTTGTGCCAAACGCTCCGGAAGCCCTTCCTTGCCCGCGGCAACGGCCGCTTTCAACTTCGCACGTTCTACTGCATTCTTTTCAAGCGTGACGCGAAGAATTCGTTCCTTATCCCGTCCGCTGAATTCCACGTCCACCACGTCCAGTCCGTGCGAAGCGGCAGCTCTTGTGGCTGCCCCTCGGATTTCGTCCAGCATTCCCGCCATCAATCGCACTCCAGTGACGATCCTCGTCGCCTGGGATCCTGCTCCTTCAAGTCGAAACAACCTGCTCACTTTTCCGGGAGTTTGCCCCAAATAAAAAGTGGGCTGTAAGCCCACTCATCTCTCCGCCAGCCGGTCTACCCACAGCGAATACAGCGGACAAACTCGTTCGCATTCCTAGGATACTGCTAATTGCGACGAAACTCAATGTCCGCCGGCAATTCGCTGTGTGTTTCTCGCAAATCACGCTTTTCTCAGGCGCTTTTCTTCCCCTAAGGTCAACCGGAGGCGAGAGCAGTTCCACACTTCACGTGCACTTTTCAGTTCCACGAAAGGTGTCATGTTCTTAAGGAAGATGCCACTCGGCGGCGGTGGCTTCGGGGTACAGCAATTGTGGAACTGCTGTAGAAGGCTTGCTCCGCAGGGGCTGATCGGCCGGAGCTTGCGCGAACGGCGCGTATGCATCTCCAAACGTTACGCCTTGCGCCACTGAGGAAGGCCCAGGAGGGTTTTTCGGGAGACGAAAAAGGAGCGCGAAATGCCGCTAGCTCGGGGCTGAGACGGTCAATTCACCGAATTTCTTTACTCGGATGGTGCGATTAGCGTTAACTGAGTTGCCTTTCTCTTCGAATTTCAAGAGAGTAATTAGAAGTATTCAAAGCAGTTAGATGAGAAATGTCCGTTTAGGGCGAAGAGGTTGCGAAGTATGTTCGATGCCCCAAATAGGGGATTGCCGCTGGTACCGAATCCGCGAAACATTGGTAACACAATCATGCGTACCTTTAGACAGCGCGTTTGGGTTGCGTTTCTCGCGACCACCTGCGGACTAGCCGCTGGCGGAGGCGCTGGGTATCTGCTTGGCCGCGTTATCACAATCAGGCAGACGGGCGCCAGGCTCGAACAGTTCGCAACGCGAGCTATTGAGGGAAGGCAAAGGTTAACGAGCGAGTCGCGGCAAGTTCTTGCGGCGATGAATGCATCGCCATTTCCGAAGTGTTCGGACGCAGAAATCGGTTACTTCGACAAGCTGATCTTTGAGTCGCACTACCTGAAAGCGGGCGGACGGATGAGCGCCGGAAGGATCGAGTGCTCCACTTCTCTCGGCCGTGCTGCCCAGTCCAACGTCCAATATCAGCCTGACATCTACCAGAGAGATGGAACGAGGGTGTACCGGAATCTCGCGCCGTTTCGCGTGGGCAAGGAGACGGTCCTCACGGTTCAGTTGGGTGATTCCTATATTGTTTACAGTCCTTACAATATGAGACCCCCGCTCAACAACCCAACGCAATTCACGGTCACAGATCTCGACGCTTCGAGCCGGGATGCCGGTCGCCTGCTCGGATCACCTCTCAAGACGGGCGAGTCTTATCTCCTACAGGCCGGCCAACACCGCGACGGGGATCGCATTTATGGAACTCAATGTTCCCCGGACGGGGTGGTTTGCGTGGCTGCCTACATTCCAATTTCCCAGGCGATGGAGAACAATCGCATTGAGATGGGCGGGTTTGTGGCAGTGGGTGGATTGACCGGAATCTTATTGGGATTTGTTTGCGCGGTCATCTACCGGCGTCAGCGGGGCTTTGAGAGCCAACTGCTGCGTGCAATTCGCAAGGATGCTCTGCGCATCGTCTATCAGCCGATCGTCGATCTTGAAAACGAACAGATCGTCGAAGTGGAAGCCCTGGCGCGCTGGACCAATGAGGACAACGAGGCGGTCAGTCCGGATGACTTCATCAAGGTTGCCGAGGAGCGTGGCTTTGTTGGAAAGATCACACGGCTCGTGGTGCGGCACGTTCTGCGTGATTTTGGAAAGACCTTGCGCGAACGTCCTGGCTTCCGTGTCAATGTGAACATTGCGGCGGCAGACTTGGCCGACCCGGAGTTCCTCCCGATGCTGGAAGGCGCGCTGGCCGAAGCCGGAGTTGCTGCGAGCAGCCTGGGCATTGAGATTACCGAGAGCTACACAGCGCGGCAACAAGTGGCGAAGGAAACCATTCTTCGGCTTCGGGAAAAAGGTCACTACGTTCACATCGACGATTTCGGAACGGGGTACTCCAGCCTCGCATATTTGCACGATCTTTCTGTTGACGCGATCAAGATTGACAAGGCATTCACGAAGGCGATCGGCACCGATGCGGTCACCGTCACGATTCTTCCGCAGATCTTGACGATGGCCGATTCGCTAGGGCTGCGCGTGATCGTGGAAGGGATCGAGACGCCGCAACAGGCGCGGTATTTTGCGAAGGCGGACCAGTCGATCTATGCACAGGGGTGGCTGTTTGGCCGACCGGTTCCGCCGGATGCGTTTCTTCGTTTGCTTGAGGGAAAAACCTCGAGCGATGCGAGCCTCAATTCGATCGAAGGCCTGGGTGTGGTTCCCTCGACCGTTCCAGCTCTCTAATCAGCTTCGCTGATCAAAGCGCCAGTCTTCGATCTCTCCATTGAATTCATTCCCGCGCATTTCATTTTGCGTCGACCGGCGTCACCGACGACAATAGCGAAATGAAATCGATGCGGTTGGTGGGCCTTAGCCTGCTCGTCTTAGTTGCTCTTGTTCCCCTCGCCTATTCCCTCGAGAAACAGCCATCGAGCGCCTACCATGCGCGACGAGAGGCTCTGGCCGCGAAGCTTCAAGGGGGGGTAGCCGTGTTGTTTGCTGCTCCCGAACCGATTCTCGACTTTATGCCGTATCGCCAGGATAGCGACTTCTATTACCTCACGGGGTGGAACGAGCCTGGTGCGGCGCTGATGGTTGTTGGTGCGAATAGTTCAGGGCAAAGCTACAAGGAGATTTTGTTTCTACCCACGCGGAACCTGCGTATGGAACTCTACACCGGAGTCAAGATGGATGCTGCGACACCGGACGTGGAAAGGGCCACAGGAGTGGATGCGGTGGAGACGATGGCGGCGATGCCTGCGGACTTGAACCAGGTGATTGCGCGCGATCGCGGGCTTGCTTACAACCTTTGGACGCAGCCGGATTCGCAAGCGGCAAAGGCCGTTGTGGCCTTGAATGCGGTCACGCTGGGTATGGATGGAGCTCCAGCTGCGCGGGATGTGACGGCTTTGACGAAGCTGTTGCGGGAAGTGAAGGACGATGGCGAAGTCGCGTTGTTAAAAAAGGCAAGCGTTGCATCGATTGCCGCGCAGCGCGAGATGATGCGCGCAGTCAAGCCGGGGGTGACGGAACGGACGATTGCCGGAAAAATGACAGAGGTGTGGTTTCAGCAGGGTTGTGAGCGGCCTTCGTATGCGCCCATCGTGGGTTCCGGAATCAATTCAACGACGCTGCACTATGCCGTGAACTCACGCACGATGGAGGACGGCGACGTCGTAGTGGTGGACGCGGCCTGCGAGTATTCGATGTACGCGTCGGACATTACGCGCACCGTGCCGGTGAGCGGGCATTTCAGCGCGCGCCAGCGCGAGATTTACGACATCGTGCTTGGGGCACAGCAGGCTGCCATCGAGGCATTTATCGCGGGCAAGTCGACGATTAACGATCGCGACCGAAAAGATCCTAACTCACTGGATACGGCTGCTTATAACTACATCAATACGCATGGCAAAGATCTGCATGGTGAGCCGCTGGGCAAATACTGGCTGCACGGTTTGGGGCACATGGTTGGCATCGACGTGCACGATCCGGCGGATTATCCCGCAGTGTTGAAGCCGGGCATGGTGTTTACGATTGAGCCGGGTGTGTACATTCCCGAGGAGAAGATCGGGGTGCGCATCGAGTGCGATTTTCTTGTGGGGCAGGATGGAAAGCTCGTTGATTTGGACGGAGCCCTTCCCCATACTGCGGATGAGGTAGAGGCGGCGATGCGGGCGAAGTAAAGAGATGGAACAAGAGGATGATTCCGGACAATTCGATTCGCTTGTGCGTGCCTTTGCCGAACAGTTAAAGGCTTGCCTGGAAGAATGTGCGCATGGAAGGCTCGGCTTGTTTTCTGACTTGGAGCTGACGGGCGATGAAGAGGAGAGTCGTGCGTGGCCTGAGGCTGCGCGGCTGCGCGAACTGGCCTTCGCATTGCAAACCATCCTGAGCCAGGCAGAAGAACGGAATGCGCTGTGTGACGAGTTTCTCGACCTGTGCACCATTCATGGCGAGAGCAATCCTGGCGAGCCACGGCTTGCGCGTGCATTTCTGGCGCGTATTGAGAGCGGCGCAGTTGGCTCGCCGACTGAGACGGAGAAAAAGCCGTGGTAATGCTGCGGGCTTTTCTGGCGCTGCTTGCGGGGTTGGCGACGATGGTGACGCTGGTCCTTGCGATATCCGCTTTGCTGACGCGCTTTGTGCCGAGTTGGGCTGGTGAACCACCCAAGCCGCGGTTGGACTATATCTTCGTGAACCTGGGCTATTCATTTCTCGCTGCAGCCGCGGGGGGATATGTGAGCGCGTGGACAGCAGTGTCCAACTCACTTGTCTATATTCTGGCACTATCGATTATCGTGTTGGTGTTTGCTGCGGTGAGTGTTCTGCAATCGCGCGGAAAACAGCCCATCGCCTATCAACTGGCGCTGGTTGCGGTGTCGCCCCTGGGCGTCGTGGCAGGCGGACTTGTGCGCTTGAGAGCTGAAGGAATTCTGTAGGCAGTCTGTTCGGGTCGCTGCCCCTTGTGACTTCATTCACACGAAGGCACAAAGGACAGGACGCCGCTGCGCGTAGAACTACCAACGAACGCCGAAGGTGACTGGAATAAGTTTCGTACCAGAGCCAACGGTTGTCGTTCCTAAGCCGTTTGGAGAAGAGACTTCAGCCGGAGTGTCCACATCGAGGTAACGGACTTCGGCGAAGAGCTTCATGGTGCCGTCGCCATACATCCCGCCAAGCCGGTGTGTGAAGCCGCCGCCGACATTCCAGCCGCCCTGGTTGCTCGAGAAGTGTCCGACCACCGTGTTTTGATAGGCCACACCGCAATAGAAGTAGGTGCAGTATTCCGCCGGTTCAGGGTCAGTAAAGTTAGTTACCTTACGGTAGAAGCCGCCGCCGCCGGTGACATAGATATCATTCGTGCGCTTGGGGGCCAAATCGACCACCGGGTCGAGCGTGAATGACCAGATGTGCGCATTTCCGCCTGTGGCACCTGTCTCCGCAATCAAGGCTCCCGGCAATTTGTCGTCGATGAATTGATATTCGGCCAGGACACTGATCCGGGGATCGATTCGATACCCCGCGCCGACGTTGAGGTTGCCACCCCAGGTGATGAATGGAGACGAATCGGTAGTTGGTGCATTGAAGCCTCCGCCCGCTTCGAACGTCATGTGGCTGAACAGGCTGTGATGGTGATAGCCTCCGCCCCCGCCTTCCTGCGCCGCGCCGTTGCCGGCTGCTGCCGGTGCGGAAGGGAGGGCGTCACCGCTGGCGTCATCTGCCAACAGCATTGCCGCGCTGGAACTGGACTCGGAAACCGCTGCTGAACTGGATGGATCGTGAGATAGCGCGACGGGGTCCGGTGCGGCTTGGGCTCGTGCAGCGGGGGCAAAAGCGGCGCCAACAGAAAGGGCAGTCGCGACCGAGAGAAGGGAGGCATGCCGCATCAGCGACATCAAAAGGGGAGATGACATGTCTGTACCTCGAATTGAATTAAATTGTTCTTAACCGGGGAGGCGTGCGTTGCTCCCCGTACCCACTTAGACACGTTTTTGCACAAGAAGTTGCATGGTGCGCGGTCTGATCTGCGCAGCGCGCAAAGAGCATGTTAAGAGCTGCATGGAATCAACTTTTGCCCAAACTTGCGCGGGTGAAACTGCGGAGGCTAGAACAGTTCCACAATTCACGTGCCCTTTTCAGTTCTGCGAAAGGTGGCATTTTCTTGGAGAAAATGCCACTCGGCAGCGGCGGCTTCGGGATACAGCAATTGTGGAACTGCTGTAGTGGCGCTTAGCTCGTGAAGTGGTACACTTGCAAGTGAGTGTCACCTGGAGGAAAAGTGGAACTGCGTGCGCGGACACAGATAGGCGAAAAAGGGAGACTGGTGATCCCGGCCGCAATGCGAGAAGCACTCGGGATCAAGCCTGGCGATTCCGTTGAACTTCGGGTTGAGGACAATGAAGTACGGATCTCGACCCGTCGGGCCAGGATTCGGCGCGCGCAGGAATGGGCTCGGAAGGTTATCCCGCTGGGCGTTTCATTGGCCGACGAGCTAAGCGCGGAACGGCGCGAGGCTGCTAAGCATGAATGAAGTTGTGTTCGACGCCTCCGCCATGCTCGCCTTGATTCAAAACGAGCGAGGCGCGGAGAAGCTGACCGATGAAATTGTCGATCGCGCAGTTGCCAGTGCCGTGAATCTCGCCGAGGTGCAATCCAGGCTCGTCAGAGCCAGCAACGATCCCGATCGAGCCTGGGCGGCGGCTATGTCTACGATCTCGGCCGTCGAGCCTTACACCAGCCAGCAGGCAAAAACCGCGGGCAACTTGATCGCAACAACGGCGAAGTATGGCCTTTCGCTGGGAGATCGCTCCTGCCTGGCGTTGGCGATTGCGCTCAAGGCGCCGGTGTATACCACGGAGCAGGTGTGGAGAAACATGAAGGTAGGCGTGCCGATTCATGTAATTCGCTGAGGGGTCGCCGGAAATCAGAAGGCCGATCGCTGAGCGACCGGCCTTTGTTCTTGGGTTCAATCGTCATAGCTGTTCCACAATTGCTGTACCCGAAGCCGCTACTAATGCGAGTGGCATTTTCCTTTGAGAGAATGCTACCTCGCACTGAACTGGCAAGGGCACATGAATTGTGGAACCGCTCTAGTGTGGTGTCTCAGAAGTTCATAGCATAAGTCGAAGCCCCGAAACGCAGGTCCTTCGACTCATTTTGGCGTTAAACGCGCCAAAATTCGCTCAGGATGACAGCGTATTTGTGTTGCGAACTTCAGGGACACCAAACTAGCCCTGGATGTCGAATTGCTCCGGATGTAACGTGGCATCGCTCTTGACCAGGATGTTCTTGCCGGTGAGCTCTTCAAAATCTGTAAGCCAGCGTGCGTTGTTCGCCTTGAGGACCTTGACGGTCTCAGGGTGCACACGGAGCAGGATATCGCCGCTCTCGAAGTGCTTCCGCATTTTGCGCAGTTCGATGAAGATCTCATTGCAGACGGTTGCAGGGCTCTTGACCATGCCGGTTGCCTGACAGATAGGGCAAGGAACGCTTAGTGTGCGCTCGAGCGACTGCTTAACGCGCTTGCGGGTGATGGCTACCAGACCAAAATCGTTAAACTGCAGAACCTTGGTGGGCGCGCGGTCGTTCTTGAGCGCTTCTTCGAGTGCAGCCATCACTTTGAAGCGATTCTTGCGCTCATCCATGTCGATGAAGTCGATGATGATGATGCCGCCGAGATCGCGCAGCCGAATCTGGCGCACGATCTCGGGAATCGCGTCGAGGTTGGTCTTGACGATGGTGTCTTCAAGCCGTGCGGTCTTGCCGACGTATTTGCCGGTGTTGATGTCGATCGCGACCAGCGCTTCAGTTTGATTGATGACGATGGAGCCGCCGGATTTGAGCCAGACCTTGGAGCGCAGGGCCTTCGAGATTTCATCCTGAATGCCGAAGTGCTCGAAGAGGGGCGTCTCTTTGGTGTAGAGCTTGACGCGGCGCACGAGCGAAGGCGAAAAGCGGTTCAGGAAGCGGACGATTCTCTCGTAGTCGGCTTCGGAGTCGACCCAGATGGAGGAGAAGTTCGCGCTGACCTGATCGCGCAAGATGCGCTCGATGAGGGAGAGGTCGTGATAGATCAGCGCGGGCGATTTGGAATCGTCGGAGCGCTGCTTGATGTCGTTCCACAGGTGAATGAGGAAGCGCAGATCGGCGCGCAGTTCTTCCTCCGAGGCGCCCTCGGCTGCGGTGCGCACAATGAATCCGCCCGGTGCGTCACCACGCTCGTGGGTGAGGATGCGTTTCAGGCGCTGGCGTTCTTCGTCGGAGGCGATCTTGCGGCTGACTCCTACATGCGTAACGGTCGGCATGAAGACAAGGAAGCGGCCCGGCAACGCAATGTGACTCGTGATGCGTGCGCCTTTTTTGGCGATTGGTTCTTTTGCAATCTGGACAAGGATTTCCTGGCCGGGTTTCAGTAGATCGGAGATGATCGGCAGGTCGGAAGTCTGCGCGGAGCGGCGCGAAGGACCGCGCCGATCGCCAGGCTTGTGCCCGCCCGGTTGTCCCCCCGACCGCGACGGCCGCGGCCACCGCGATCACGGCGCGTCTGGGCCTGGCCATCGCTGACCGGCTGCCCTTCGGCGGCAACGGGCTCTTCGTCTTCATCCTCGTCTGACTCGAGAGCTTCTTCTTCCTCTTCGGCCACCGCCTTGTCGTTGAAATTCATTTGGATGCGATGATCGAGGTGCGCCTCCTGCAGCATCTCTCCCAGCTCGCCGGAGCGAATCTGGGTCTGCAGAGTTTCCTCTTCGTACTCATCCAAATCGTGCTCGTCGTGCTTATGGGCGTGACGATGCAGCGGTGTATCAAACTCCTCGCCTTCGATCACTTCTTCTTCGACTAGACCGCTGCCCGGCGCGAAGGTTGACGCAACGGATACCGCGGACGACCTGGATTCCTGGGCGTGAGGTGGTTCCGGAGATGGTGGTGCGGGAGCCTCTTCGTCTTTCTTGTTCTTTCCGCCAAAACCAAAGAGGCGAAAGCCGCTCGGAGGCAGTGGATCGATATGATGCGAAGCGCTCGCGTCGCGTTCCGATTCATCGTGGTCCGAGCTGGAGGAGTGACGGGCGCCGGAAGCTTCCGATTCCGACTCGTGAATCTCCGCCGAATGCTCCATTTCGCGCTGCGTCGAGGGCTCATGGACAACAAAACCCGATGCAGCCAACGTTGCCTCCGGGACTGCGGAGTTCGAAGCAGGTTCTTCGTCGATAAGGCCCTCGTCGACCAGGATCTCCTCGACGTATTCCTCATCGGCCGGAATGCCTTCCCCGGCCTGCGGAGCGAGCTCCTGAGATATCTCTTCGATCGACAGCCTGGTTGGGGTCGATACGCCAGTTTCGACCGTGTCGGCAAAGACATCTTCCGGTTCGGCCTGGACCGCGGACTCCGATTCAGGTTGGCCAGTGCGATGCCGTGCGAGCGATTCCCCGGGAAGGAGACCGCTGCCATCCCATGCAATGGGCGCGTCGATCAAAGTGGATGGTTTGGATGTGACTGCGGGGCGTGCCGATTCAGCAGAAGGCTTCTTTTCGGTCTCTGTGGGGACGGCCCCGTATTTCGAGAGAGCCTCGCCCGGAAGTACGAAAGGAGCTGGTGCGCGATCGGCACGGGGTGCGCTCGCGGCTGCTGCGCGAATCTCATGCGATTCCGGGGCTGTGCGCTCCAGTGGGGCCGAGACTTCGCTCTCCGTGGTCTCCCCGTTTTCGGCCTGAGTGCCGGGAGCGCCGGAACCGGTGCGGCCGGCACGACGGCGACGCCGTCCCCGCCAGCGCTTCGCACCGGGTTCGCCGGTTGGGTCTTGCGAGTCTTCCTTCGATTCGGAAGGGACGTGAGTTGGAGGTGCGTAGAATTCAGCTTCGAGGGCGGGTTCGACTTCAATGCCGGGGCGCGGCTCGCGGGGCGGCCGGTCATTCCGCTGGCCATTGCGGGCTCCGCCATGCCTCACTTCGCGGGGGGGCTGGTTTGGGGTGCTGGCCGTGGCTCTGTTCGAGTTCGTCGGTTTCTTCCTGATCTTCGAGTTCCAGGAAGTCCGTTACATAAAGGAAGGCGTCGCGCTCGAGGCCGATGTCGACAAATGCCGACTGCATGCCGGGCAGGACGCGTGTGACTCGGCCGTTGTAAATGGAACCAGCCAGCGTATATTCGTTTTCGCGTTCGTAATAAATTTCCGCGAGTTGATCGTCTTCAAGAATTGCAAGCCGCGTCTCATGCGGCGTGCTTGAAATGCAAATTTCCTTGGCCATCGTACCTTTCCGCCCAGCGGCAATTGCTGCCTGCTGGGGCCTGCGGCGAGGCCAGATGGAGACGCATAGAACCGGAGAGGATGGAGATGGGCGAAAGAGAATACCTGTGTGCCTGTCCGCGGCGACGAGTCCATATGGGAGGACTGTCGTGACAGACGAGCCTTGTGAAACGGGGATCCTTTTGCAGAGATTTTGTGGCCAAGAATGCCGCTGTGAACGGCTGGGCCGTTAACGCGCTGGCGTATGCACGGCTTTTCCGCGTGACCGGGGCAAGGCTGACAAGCCCATCCGCTCCCTCGCGAGCCGTGCAATCAGTTCGCTGCCAGTAGTATCGGGATCCACGGCGACGAGTCATCGTCCCCAGGGTGGAACTGCTTTCCCGTCTCTGCGTGCTCATGTGCTCAATCCTGCCGGGCCTGCGGTCCACCGGGACCTGGCCGGCGCAACTATTTCAAAATACATTTCTTGTGATTTGGCTATCCAAGCGTCCCACAAGAGTCAAATCTGTTCGATCGTCTCCAACACTTACTGACACTTTCGGCAATCTCAGAACTTCGAGAGCATCTGAGAATGTCTCAGTTTACAAACCGGCGCATACGCACGTTCATGGCAACGCCCAGCGCGAGGAAGGTAAACAACACCGAAGACCCACCATAACTCATAAGGGGCAAAGGGATTCCGGTGACGGGCATAAACCCAATGACCATACCTACGTTGACCGCGATCTGGAAGGTCAACACAGCCACGACACCCATGATAATGAGGGAGCCGGGCAGGTCGGCGGCTGTCTGAGCGTTTTGAATCAAACGCATCAATATGAAGAAGTATAGCAGCAGCACAAAGATCGCACCGATGAAGCCGTGCTCTTCGCTGAATGCGGCAAAGATGAAATCAGTGTAGGGAATGGGAAGAAAGTAGCCCTGAGTTTGAGTCCCCTTGGCGGCGCCTTTGCCCCAGATTCCGCCGGAGCCAACGGCAATCAGCGATTGGCGAATCTGGTAGCCCGAACCTTTTGGATCGGTGTCAGGGTTGATGAAGCTGGTGAGGCGAGCCTTTTGGTAGGACTTGAGGCCTTTGCCGCTGGACCAGACGCCCACGCCGAGCACCAGGAAAACAGAGATGAGAATCAGTGCCTGCTTCAGGTTGATTCCGCCCAGGAACAGCCCGGCGACAAGGATGGGAGCGTAAATGAGGGTGGTTCCCAGGTCCGGCTGGATGAGGACCAGGACCATCGGCAGGCCGACCATGGCGAGGGCCTTGAATATGTCCCGCCAAGTGAGGTTGCGGCCGCCGAGGTTCGCGAAATAACGGGCGACCATGAGAATCAAAACCAACTTTACCCATTCCGACGGTTGGAACTGGAGGGGACCGACCTGGATCC
Source organism: uncultured Acidobacteriaceae bacterium (assembly GCA_963810545.1). Classification (GTDB taxonomy): domain Bacteria; phylum Acidobacteriota; class Terriglobia; order Terriglobales; family Acidobacteriaceae; genus Telmatobacter. The sequence goes on along the minus strand of CAWENE010000001.1, from coordinate 323,338 downwards.
AGCGCCGGGCACCGAGCGCTTTGTGCCCCACCAACTTTACGGCGATCAGGGCCACCAGGCAAACTCCGTAGGCCCAGGGAGCCCAATCGATGAGGCGGTGGTAGTCGATGTTGGCGAGGATGAACATCAGGATCATGCCGACCACGATGAAGACGATCTGCCTGGTGTGGAATCCTGAGAACCGGGTGTGCAGGGTGGCGGAATAGATCTCGAAAACGGAGATTGTGCAGAGGGCCAACACCATGCCGAGCAAGCCCCAATCGAAGTCGCGGAAGCTCAAAAAGCGACGCATCTGGCTCATGGCCGGTTGATCCGTCGCGTCGGCAGCGCCAAGCCAAGTTGGGAGGGAGCGGGGAAGAGCCCCTTCGATTCTTCGGTCGCGTCTTTGGCTGGATCGACGAAGAATCGGCCGGTGTGAATACGTCCGATGTCTCCGCCGGTCTTGTTCTTGCCGGCTGGCTCGGGAGTTGTCCAGACTGCGCCGACCTCGACGGGCTTGGCAGGCGTGGCTGCTTTTTGCAACTGTAGATTGTTCGCCAGGCGGCGCTGTTTTTCGACGTAGGCAGATACCACCCGGGCGCCGAGGCGCGCGGGATAATAGCTTATTGTCACCATTCTGCCAGAGAACGGCGATGACCAGCTCGGGATTGCGGCGCGGCACGACGCCGACGAACCAGACGTTGGGACTGGTCGACCTGGCCCTTTGCCGGATTTGTCCAGAGCCTGATGGCTCATCACCTGGGCGGTGCCGGTTTTGCCGGCGAGGTCGATGCCTTCCAAATGCGCGGAGCCGGCGGTGTGGTAGAGGGCGGGCACTGTCACCTGTGCCATGCCGTCGGTGATGATCTCCCAGTTTTCGGGATCGATGGGAATGTCGACTTTGCCCGAACCGGGATAGGTGTCCTGCAGGGCGCGACGAAAATCTTCGGGCAGCTCATCGGGGAAGACCGTGTGCGGGCGGACAAGATGACCTCCGGAGGCGATGCCGCCGATGATGCGAGCGAGCTGGATAGGCGTGGCTTCGACGGCGCCCTGGCCGATGGCAACGTCGAGCGTCTCATCGGGGTACCAGCGGTGGTGATAGGTCTTCATCAGCCATTGCGCGGATGGCATCAGGCCGGCCTGCTCGCCGGGCAAATCGATGCCGGTTTTTTCTCCGTAGCCGAATTCTTTCGCGTACTTGGCGATGCGGTCGATGCCAAGCTTGTCGCCAAGCTGGTAGTAGTAGGTGTCGCAGGAATACGGAATGGCATTGTAAATATTGACCGCGCCGTGCTTCTCATCGCAGTGATGGAAGAACCCGTAGGGTCCCCAGCCGCCGTTGCAGATCGACTTTAAGGTTCTGCGCAATGCCCTCCTGCAAGCCGGCGACCGACATGAGGACCTTGAAGGTCGATCCGGGAGCAAGCTGCGCCTGGATGGCCTTGTTCAGCAGGGGATGTTCGGGATCGGTGATGAGCTTGTTCCACTCGGCGCGATCGATTTTTACGGCGAAGGCGTTGGGATCGAAGCTTGGTCGCGAGACGATGGCGAGGATTTCGCCGTTGCGCGGATCCATGGCTACGATGGCGCCTTCGCGATCGCCGAGGGCCAACTCCGCGGCGCGCTGGAGGTCGTTGTCGATGGTGAGGCGCAAATCCGTGCCGGGGGTGGAATGCTGCGTGCCAAGGATGCCGACCTCACGCCCGTGGCTATCGACGATCACGTCACGCGAGCCGTCCTCGCCCCGGAGTAGCTGGTCGTAGGTCTGTTCGACGCCCGCCTTGCCGACCACGTCGCCGGGTTCATACGCAGCGTAGCGGGGATCGTTCAGCATGTCTTCGCTGACTTCGCCGACGTAGCCGATCAAGTGGGCTGCGAACCCGTCGCGGGGATAGAGGCGGCGTTCCTCGTCGATGGTTTCCAACTCCGGCAGTTCGTTGCGATGCGCCTCAATGAATGCTTCTTCGTCCGGAGTGACTTCCTGCTTGATGGGAATGGGCTGATATCCCGGCGCAGCACGGAAGCGCTTGATGGTCGCGCGGAGCTGATCGAGGTCGAGGTTCAGGCCGCGGGCGATCACGGGCAGATCGGCGTCCACATTGTGGTTTTGTTCGCGTACCAGGAAGCAGGAGACGGAGGGATAGTTGTCGACGATCAGGCGGTTTTCACGATCGAAGAGCTTCCCACGGGGCGCGAGCATGGGCACCTTGCGGATGCGGTTTTGCTCAGCCAGCAGACGGAAGTTGGCGGCACCGAGTACTTGCAGGCGCCACAATCCCGCGGCAAGCGCCAGCATCATCAGCAGGATGCCGTATTGCACCGCCGCCAGCTTAATGCCGGAGATCTTTTCTCCCCGTGCTGCTGAATCAAAATACATGAGTCTGCGCTTTCAGAATACAGCGAATTCGGTTCCGGCTACAGCCTATGCGGAACAGGGGTTTCGTACTTTGGTGCGTCGTTGTTGATGCGGTGCGAACGTGTCTCCGTCTTTGCTCGAATCGGCAAACCGCTCAATCCCGGAGCTGGAACCGGTCGAGGAATGGAAAGGCCATCAAGGCGATCAACGAATTCCCGATGGCTATGTAGAATTCGGCTCCCCAGTTTGTTTCGAGCGCCAGACCCAGCAGAAACCGGTTCACGAAGATGCAGATAGCGCTGGATAGCAGGGAAAGAAGGAAGATGAGTCCGACGCGAATAATGCGATTTTCGACGTCGATGCGTACGCCGACCGATGCTGCCATGAACCCGGCCACGGTCTTGGCAATTCCGTTAATCCCGATGGCGTGGTGGGTAAGCGCATCTTCAAACAGGCCTACGGCGCAGCCCATGAGCGTGCCCTGAATCGGGCTGCGGCGGCCAAGCGCAAAGTAGACGGTGACCACCAGCGGCAGGTCGAACCATGCGTACTGACCAAGGAGGCGCGGCAGCCAGGCCTGGAGCACGAGGGCCACGAGGGGCACCAGTCCGTAGATCAGGACAGGATATCGATGGATTTCAAGGTCACGACGGGAATCCGCGGTCAGGACCGACATGGCTAAGGATTCCTCCGCGGGGTAGTGTCCTTGTCGGGTTTGACGGGGCGCGGTCGCCGAAGGACTTTTTGGAGCGTTTGATGAGTTCTTTGGAGCGCCAGAAGGGTTCTTTGGGGCACTTGATTTCGGCTTTGCCGAGGCGGCTGCCTCTGGCGCAGGTTGAGCCGGGGTGGAATCGACGCCGGGAAGCGGCGCGCCGGTATTCGGGTCCGTTCCCGGAGTGAAGCGATCGGGATGCACTGCCAGCGGAGGGCGAGACACGGGGTTTGGATTGGAGGTGTCATTCAACGGCTGCTGGTCAGGCGGCAGGCTGGGATCGATGAGACCGGGCAGTCTTTCGGCCATGATCTCCGAAGCTTTTTTCTGTGCCTTTTCCTCTTCAACCTCAGCACCCTTGAGGCTTTCGCTTGTCGCCATATCCTCGGTCTGATCGGGCGGGAAGCGCGGTTGAACAGACGTGATCACCAAGACTTCATCGAGACGGTCGAGATGCGCAGCGGGCTTCACGATGATCCGGATAAATCCATCCTGATCGGGATCCTTCACGACTTTGTCGACTGTGCCGACGGGCAACCCCCTGGGGAAGATCTCATCGCCGCCAGCGGTCAGGACCTTTTCGCCCGGCAGGATGCGGCTATCGGCCATGAGGCCGACGATCTGGGTCTGTCCGATTGCATTGCCACGGAGGATGCCCCGAATGCGTGTGGTCTCAAGAATCACGCCAGCGCCGCTGCTCTGGTCGTTAATGACGAGGACCTGCGCCGAACGCGGATACACTTCCCGCACCTTGCCGACGATGCCATCGGCGGTAACGACCGCCATATCGCGCTCGATTTTTGCGTCGGCGCCTTTATCGATGTAGAAGAGTCGCGACTGGTCGCTACCGCTGCTGCCGATAATTTGCGCGGCCTGGGTTTTGTAGATGTACTTTTCCTGAAATCCCAATAACCCCTGGAGCCGCTGTCCCTGGCGCGCATCTTCAAGAAGCGCGGCCTGTTCCAGGCGCAACCGGTCGAGGGTCGTCTGCAGGTCCTTGTTTTGTTCGCGGACATGACGGAGATCGAAGTAATTCTCCCAGAGCCAGGAGGTGCCTTCTCCGACAGAATGGAAGAGCCGCTCGGGCGGAGAAACCACCGCATTGGCCCAAAGACGGATCAAACGCACACCCTTGCTATCGTGAGCGTCGAGGGTCATGTGTCCCGATTCGCCACGATGAACCTGCACGGCCAGGCCGACGATCTGCAGCAACAGCATGGCCAAGAGCACGACGAGGTTTCGGTAGCGTTCGAAGAGTGTTTCCATGAAGAACAGGTCTCAGGGATCAGGGTTCAGGGGTCAGCGATGAACTACAGTCGAGCGGGCAATTTCTGATCCCTGTCCCCTGATCCCTGACCTCTGCTTTAGTCGATTTTGATTTTGCGCAGCAAGCGAAAATCAGAGAGCATTTTGCCGGTGCCGAGCACGACGGATGCCAGCGGATCGTCGGCTACGGAGACGGGGAGGCCGGTTTCTTCGCGGATGCGTTTGTCGAGGTTCTTGATCAGAGCACCACCCCCCGTGAGGACGATGCCGCGATCGGAAATGTCGGCTGATAATTCGGGTGGCGTGCGCTCGAGGGCGACGCGGATAGCGTTCATGATGACGGCGATGCACTCACCCAACGATTCGCGGATTTCGCTATCGTCAATGGAAATTGTCTTGGGCACACCTTCAATCAGGTTGCGGCCCTTGATCTCCATTGTGAGTGGTTTGTCGAGTGGATAGGCCGAGCCGATTTCGATCTTGATCTGTTCGGCGGTGCGTTCGCCGATCAACAGGTTGTACTTGCGCTTGAGGTAGTTGGTGATGGCCTCGTCCATCTGATTGCCGGCCATTCTCACAGAGCGGGAATACACAATGCCCGATAACGAGATTACAGCAATATCTGTTGTCCCGCCGCCGATGTCGACGACCATGTTTCCCGAGGGCTCGGTGATGGGCAGGCCGGCGCCGATGGCGGCCACCATGGCCTGTTCGACGAGGTAGACTTCGCTGGCCTTGGCGCGATAGGCGGAGTCTTCGACCGCGCGTTTTTCCACCTGGGTAATCTCAGACGGCACGCCGATTACGATGCGCGGATGCACCAGCATCTTGCGGTTGTGCGCCTTCTGGATGAAGTAGTTCAGCATCTTCTCGGTGACTTTAAAGTCCGCGATGACGCCGTCTTTCATGGGCTTGATGGCGACGATGTTCCCGGGCGTGCGGCCCAGCATGTCTTTGGCCTCTTTGCCCACGGCTTCCACTTCGCCGGTGTTTTTATTGATCGCCACGATGGAGGGCTCGTTGACGACGATGCCCTTGCCGGCTGCGAAGACCAGCGTGTTGGCGGTGCCGAGGTCGATGGCTAAATCGCTCGAAAACATGCTGAAGAGCGAGCGTAAGCCATGCGTCCGCGAATTGCGGGATGGAAAACCGTTCAAAGACATTGGGAAATCGATCTACCTCAAGCAGTATTGTACGGCCAACTGCAAGCGCCTGTATGAAAAGCGCACCGTTGGTAACTGGTACTTATTTCTGCTCAAAGTGGTGCGCGAGGGAAAGCAGGGAACCAGGACTTTTTGTGTTGGCCCACCGAATCAGCATGGCCTGGCGCGAACTTTTGAGCAGGGGATTGTTCCGCCAAGGCAATGGCATGAAGTGGACGGTGTGTCGACGAAAGTTTCAACGCGGCCCTCCGGGACGCGAAGACATACGAGGAATGCTGTCCCAGGCTTGCGCTGCGCTTTAGCCTGGGTTATTTTCGCGTTTCCCTCCGGCAAAAAGGGGGGTAGCTGTTCCGATTGTGCGGCAAGCGAAGTGATCTCACAAATGAATACGATTCATCCGATTGTCCGGACGGTGCTGTGTCTTAGCCCCGACGCACCCCGAGGTGCTATAACCTCACTGTCCACTCTCCACTGTTGCATTACGAAGTGAGAACTGAGTTATGACTTATCCCACATACCATAATCTAATCGGCGGCGCATGGGTTCCTGCCGCAAGCGGCAAGACGCTCCTGAACCTGAACCCGGCGGACAATAAGGATGTCGTCGGCGCTTTTCCGTCGTCGCATTCCGAGGACGTGGATGCCGCCGTAGCCGCCGCGAAGAAAGCCTACGCCCCTTGGCGCCTGGTTCCCGCACCCAGGCGCGCCGAAATCCTGACCCGCACTGGAATCCTGCTTCGCGAACGGAAGGAGCAGTACGCGCGCGATATGACCCGCGAGATGGGCAAGGTGCTGACCGAGACGCGCGGCGATGTGCAGGAGGCTATCGATGAAGCCTTCTACGTGGCCGGTGAGGGCCGGAGGCTATTCGGAGTAACGACACCTTCGGAATTACAAAACAAATTCGCCATGAGTGTGCGCATGCCGGTAGGCGTGGTTGGGCTGATTACGCCCTGGAACTTCCCGATGGCGATTCCCAGCTGGAAGTTGTTCCCGGCGTTGGTCAGCGGCAACACCTGCGTTATCAAGCCTGCTTCGGACACACCGCTCTCGGTTTATAACCTCGTCCAGACGCTGATCGACGCCGGATTGCCGCCGGGTGTGGTGAATATTGTGTGCGGATCGGGATCCCATGTGGGGACGCCGCTCATCGAGCACCGCGATGTGCGTGCGATCAGTTTCACGGGATCGAGCGACGTGGGCTCGTTTGTCGGTCAGCGTGCGGCAGCCACCTTCAAGCCGGTCTCGCTTGAAATGGGCGGAAAGAATGCGCAGATCGTGATGGACGATGCCAACCTCGAGCTCGCGCTCGACGGCGCGCTGTGGGGGTCGTTCGGCACCACTGGCCAGCGCTGTACGGCCACGAGCCGTATTCTGCTGCAGGCGAGCATCGCGGCGGAGTTCACCAAGGAGTTTGTCGCGCGCGCTAAAGCCCTAAGGGTTGGCAATGGTCTCGATGAGACGGTCGAAGTGGGCCCGCAGGTGAACGAGGGGCAGATTGAGACGTCGACGAGGTATGTTGAGATCGCGATCAAGGAGGGTGCGGAACTTCTGACCGGCGGACGGGCTTTGACTGACGGCATGTACGCGGGCGGCCATTTCTTTGAACCAACGGTGGTCAGTCGAGTGACCCCCACGATGCGGATCGCGCGGGAAGAAGTTTTTGGGCCGGTGGTGAGTCTGATCGAATTCGATACGTTCGAGGAGGCTATCGAGATTGCCAACTCGATCGATTACGGGCTATCGACCGCGCTGTACACGAAGGACGTGAACCGCGCGTTTAGCGCCATTCGCGATTTGGAAGCGGGCATCACCTATATCAATGCTCCAACCATAGGGGCGGAGGTTCATCTCCCATTTGGCGGAGTGAAGCAGACGGGCAATGGGCATCGGGAAGGGCTGGGGGCGATTGACTTCTTCACTACGTGGAAGTCGGTGTACGTGGATTATTCCGATAAGTTGCAGAGGGCGCAGATCGATAATGCGGAGTAGGCTGCGGACGTGTCGGTCTTTCGCGAGGCAAACTTATTCGTGATTCGTTTGTCGACTTGCCTTTCGCTACTCGCTCATCCGCGCCGGCACCACGGACGCCGAACCGGCGCGTCTCAGTGAGCAAATGGCGTGCGGATCGCAGGTGAAATGAATGAGCGAATCGTCCTCGGCCCAGCCTGCAACCAACTGCTCGTCACTTTTCCGATCAATCAGGAACCGGGTACTGGCCCCCACGACCAATAGCCCACGTGCAGCGTCGAAGTCCGTTGCTCGGTCATCGCCCTGCATCAGATAAGCAGGCGGGGGCTTCTTTACAACTCGGCGTCTTGGCCCCCCGCGGGCCCCGCGATCCGTTTGCGGCTCGTCGTTGCTTGCCTCGTCCTCATGCGCTGCAACATCATGTGCCGCTTCGGCCGGCTTGCGACCAAGGACATGGTCCTGCTCAGCCAACGTCGGAAAATTCGTCGACAGGTCCCAATAATCGAAGCGCTGGTACTGGTCCGGCGAGCAGGGAAGGTCGCCTTGTGCCCATAGCGCTTCAACGGAGCCATCCGATGCCTGGATGTTTTGAAATAGATCTTTGCCGCTTTCGCGTTCCTTCTCCTGCAGGGATACGCGCTGGACGTATTCCTGTTGTTGGGCGAGCAATTTCTCGGCATCCGATTGTTTTTTGGGAAGCTGCGGATTCGAGTGCCTGACACGCGCCGGGTCGAACCGAAGCACGATTTCCTTGCCACAGAGCGCGAATCCTGCTGAATCAAGCAAGCGAATGTTGATTGAGATTGGTCCGGAAGGATTGGCGGCGACGGTGGAGAATCCGTCCGCATTGCGTGGATCGAGGGGTTCGATCTTGAGCATGTACTGCGCCTTGCCCTGCCAGCGCGTTACAAGATGACCGCGCAATCCGGATGCTTGCGAAATACCCGCTCCCAGGTCGTCGGCTTCGGAGGAAATTTTCGGAGTGTTCAGGCCTTTCTTTGAGAGGACCAGGAATGCGCCGGCGGCCACCACGATAAGCCCGAGCAGGAGCATGAGGAATCCAGATGAATTCTTATTTTGACGGATCCCCCCTTCTGCATTCAACGCCAGCTGGTTGGGATCGACGGGAGCCTGAAACAACTCCTGATTGCCCACCTTGACAGGCTTGTTATTTGAACTCTGTTGATCCGGTTCGCTCATCGCGCGGCGTTCCTTCCAAATTCCGCCAGGCCTTGCTCATAGGTACTACGGCCGCCAACACGCAGCGGCCGGTAACAACATCCTCGCCATAACGTCGACCATTGCGATTGAGCAAGTCGACACATAACCCGAAAGGGAGGGCACCCGGCCAGTCAGTTGCCTTTCAGGTTCCCCAAAGCATGGTGCTTGCTTAGACAGAGTGCGATTGTATGAGTAAGGCTACCCTTCGGGATGTCAGTCGACAAGTTATTGAGGTAACGTGTCTTCCGGCTTGCGATCTTGGGACGCGGTGCTCCCCGTCACAGCGGTTTCAGCCATTGCCGGGAGAGCGGATGGCTCAAATGGCAACGCCGAATCGCGGAAGGTGCGCCGCATTCCTCCACGGGCCCGCGTGGCTCAGCGCGGACGGGCGGCGAAATCGCGTGTTGCGATCTACGATCTGGCGCCAGCCAGCACGTCCCGCAATGCAAAGCTCGTCTCGAGGCGGGTAACGCCCGGTAGCCGCGACAGCTCATTCTGGTGCAGGCGGCCATAGTCGTCGATGCCTGCCACGCGCGCGACGAGCATGTAGTCGTACTGGCCGGCCATCAGGTGACAGCTCACGATCTCGCGGCATCGGCGCACGGCGGTCTCGAATGCGCTCAAGACAGTGGCCGACTGCCGTTCCAATGTGACGCGAATGTAGACCGTCATCCGTTTTCCGAAGAGCCGATCGTCTACGAGTGCCTGGTAGCCGCGGATTGCCCCTTCATTCTCGAGAGCCATAATGCGGCGCGATGCCGCGGAAGCCGACAGGCCGACAGCCTCGCCCACTTCGTAATTGGTCGCGCGCCCGTTGCGCTCGAGGTAGCGCAAGATTGAAGCGTCCATGTCATCAAGGCCCGCCGTCGGAGCAGATGGAGTTGTTTCTTGCACTGCGACCGCATTTTTATCACGTTTCGTGCTCATGAGGCGGTTGTATCACGAACTTTGCACACATTGGAAGGGACTTGCGCAGTACGATTTGTCCTGTTGGGAGCCCAGTGCACAGGCGCGCCGGAACAACGCCCTCCCCGACGATTCCATTTCCGGCGCGCTAGCTTCCGGCAGGGGTTCCGATTCGGCTCTCCCCGCCGGCCCTCGGCTGCCTGCGCATCCACTCTGAGGAGCGTCTACCTTATATAGAGGAGCACGAGCCATGATCATCGGCGTTCCAAAAGAGATCAAGGACAATGAAGCGCGCGTCGGCGTCACTCCGGCCGGCGTGAAAGCTTTGAGTGAGGCCGGCCATAAGGTACTGGTTGAAACGCAGGCTGGAGCGCAGTCCGGATTCGACGACGCCGAGTATCAGAATGCCGGCGGAGAAATTGCCGGTGATCCCGGCTATGTGTGGGGCAAGTCGGAGATGGTGGTCAAGGTCAAGGAGCCAATCGAAAAGGAGTATGTCTTCTTTCGCGAGGGGCTGGTGTTGTTTACTTACCTGCATCTTGCTCCTGTGCCGGTGCTGACCGAAAAACTTCTCGAGTCCCAAGTAATCGGGATTGCCTATGAAACTGTGCGCGATCGGCAGGGGACATTGCCGCTCCTGACGCCGATGAGCGAAGTGGCCGGCCGCATGAGCGTGCAGGTAGGCGCGACTTATCTCGAAAAGGAACGCGGCGGGCGCGGCATTCTGCTCGGCGGAGTTCCGGGCGTGCCCCCGGCGCATGTCACGATCATCGGCGGCGGCATTGTGGGGACCAATGCGGCGCGCATTGCGCTGGGCTTCGGTGCCAAGGTGACTCTGGTCGATGTGAATCTCGGCCGACTCCGCGAACTCGACGATATCTTCGGCGGGAGGCTTTATACATTGGCCTCCAACAGCTACAACGTCGCGCAGGCCACACGCGAAGCAGATCTCGTGATCGGGGGTGTGCTGATTCCCGGCGCAACGGCTCCCAAGCTGGTTACACGCAGCATGGTTTCGCAGATGAAGAAGGGCGCAGTGATAGTCGATGTGGCCATCGACCAGGGCGGATGTGTTGAGACGGCGCGACCCACATCGCATTCAAACCCCAGCTATGTTGTGGATGGCGTGGTGCATTATTGCGTGACCAATATGCCCGGCGCGGTGCCGCATACCTCGACGCTTGCGCTCACCAACTCGACGTTTCCTTACCTGATGCGCCTGGCGAATCTTCGAGCGCGCGAGGCGCTGAAGCAGGATGCCGGGTTGGCCGAAGGGTTGAATACATGGCTTGGCGTGCTTACCTATCGGGGCGTCGCCGAAAGCCAGCACAAGCCCTGGACGGCCGCGGCGAGTGTGCTCGCCTAGATAGGTTCGAATTGCTTCAGAGGGCATTCGAAAGTTCTTCTTGACTCATATACCTAATAGGTATATATCTAGTCGAACTATGGCAAAGCGCACTAGCTCCAGCATGGAAGTTCTGCTTGGGCTACTCACAATCGCACCGATGTCCGGGTACGATCTCGGCCAGCTTATCCGGGAATCGATCCATCACTTCTGGAACGAGAGCTACGGGCAAATCTATCCCAACCTGAAACGGCTGTCTGCCGGAGGTTTCGTCACCGGCAAGATCGAAAAGCAGAAGGGCAAACCGGACCGCCAGATCTACTCGATTACCAAGAAGGGCCGCGAGCGCTTGGTGCGATGGCTTGAAGTGGAACCGCAGCCTGAGATCCCGCGCAATGAACTGTTGCTGAAGATCTTCTTCGGGGCGCAGGCGGGGCCTGAAACATTGCGCAACTACGTGGAACGGATGCTAGAGAACGAGCGCGCTGCGCTCCAGCAGTTCAGTTTCATCGAGCGGGAGATCGCGAAAAGCACACAATATCCAGACGCCCCTTATTGGCAGATCGCCTTGCGCTTTGGACAGATCGAAGTTGAGGCGCACGTGCGCTGGGCTGAAGAAACGCAAGCCGTATTGCAAAAGCTCAGCAGAGTGAAACGGACTCCGCAGGCGTCGCGAAAGGAGAAACCCCATGCAGCCAAATGAAAGAACCGCAACAGGAATACCGGGTGAGCGCAAAGCGCCCGCGCAGATCGCTTCGTGGGGATGGCTCGTCGGCTTCCTCCTCATTGGCGCCGGCGTGGTGGTGATGGGATTTCTTGCCCAACGTGCCCCCGGGGCGAGTCCTGGTGCAGCGGCGGCGGGCCAACTTGCGAGCCACAGCCAGGCGATTCCCATTTATCTCGGCGCAATGTTTATGGATTGGGCGCTGCTTTATTACTGCTGGGCCGGAGTGCATCGTTTCGGCGGGAATCTAAGGACGCTTTCGGGCGAACGTTGGGCGTCATGGAAAGATGCAGGTGTAGACGCGGCAATCGCAGTGCCGTCCTGGGTTCTTTGGGAGGGTACAGCCTACGGAGTGTCCCAGTTGCTGGCTGCGACAGCGGGAGCAAACTCCGCAAAAACCGTGGACAGCCTGTTGCCCCATAGTTTGCTTGAGGTTGCGACCTGGATTGCAGCATCGGTTACAGCCGGGGTGTGCGAGGAGATGGCTTTTCGCGGATTCCTGCAACGCCAACTTCATGCATTGGGTGGAAATATTGCGGGAGCCGTCGTTGGGCAGGGGTTGGTTTTTGGGCTGTTCCACAGCTACCAGGGCTGGAGGAACGTCGTCGTGATCAGCGCGCTTGGCGTTCTATACGGGGCCCTCGCCGCATGGCGCCGCAATTTGCGCGTGAATATTGTGACCCACGCGTTCACGGACATTTGGGAGGGATGGCTGAAGTTCATCGTTTGGCCTGGCCTCTAAGCCAGAATCGCCGATTGGAACTGCCTGCATTTCACGGTCCGCACTATAATCTCCGCATGCCTTTTCCAGGTAAAGCGAGACGCCGGTCGGTGGTCCTGTTAGGCGCGGGCGTGCTTTTGTTCTTCGCGTTGCTGGGCGGGTTGCAGGCATTCAACACTTCGAATGTCCATTTTCTGAATCCCGAGACCGCCGGCGAAACGCTGGCGTTTACCGGTCTCACCGTGGTTGTCTTCTTGCTGCTCATGGTGCTTCTGATGCTCTTACTCAGAAACATCCTGAAGCTCTACGCCGACCAAAGCAGCAGTGCGCTGGGGGCGCGACTTCGAACGCGGATGGTCCTGGGCGCGGTGCTGATTGCGCTTGCTCCCGCTGTTTTCATGTTTCTGTTCAGCTTTCAGCTGATGAACCGGTCCATCGACCGGTGGTTTTCGCCGAACACTTCAGAACTGCGCGAAGACTCGACGCGCGTGGTGTTGGAGTTGGCCCAATACGTTACCAGCAATGCGCGAGGCGAGGCGGAATCTATCGCCGCTACGGGTGCTCCGGATGGCGATTTGGCGACGCTTCAAAATGTAATGGGGTCGCATCGCATCACGTTGCAGGGTGGTTTTGCGCTGGTCTATGACAAAAACCACCATGTGCTTGCTGCTTATGAGGCGCCGCCGGAGACGAGTGCGGCGAGCCTCATTCCATGGCTTCCGGAACGAACCGACGCCAGCGCGAGCGACACCGCCATTCAGCTTCGTGGCCCGCTGTCGGCGAACCTTCTTGCCTCCGCGCAGCGCAATGATGAGCCCGTCATTCGCATCGGGGGGCAGGACTATGCACTCGGTATGTCGGTCACCGCTTCGGGCAAGATTGTTGTCGCGGCCCTGCCGATGCCGCAAGGGCTGAGCCAAACCATATCGCGGATTCGCGACGGCGCCGATGAGTATTGGAGGCTTTTCCGATCCCGCAATCAGGTTCGAAACACCTTCATCCTGATGCTGCTGCTTATCACGGCTGTGGTCTTTTTTTCCAGCGTGTGGCTGGCGCTGTTTCTTTCCAAACAGATCACGCGGCCGGTGGAGGCGCTTGCCGACGCGATGGACAAGATTGCCGCGGGCAAGTACGACCATCGCGTAGCGCTGGTGACCACGGGAGAGATGGCGGAGCTGGTGCAGTCGTTCAATCACATGGCGGCCGATCTCGAGGCGAGCCGGCGGTTGGCTGAAAGTTCATCCGCAGAAGTGATCGCCGCCAATCTCGCCATTGAAGAGCGCCGCAGAGAACTTGAAACCATTGTGGAGACGATTCCCGGCGGGGTAGTGACTCTCGACGGCGGCGGTGTTGTTCTCCAGGCTAATCGCGCCTTCGCGGTGCTCATGGGCCAACCGGAGGGCCCTGACCTGCGAGGAAAAAAACTGGACATGCTGCTACCGCAGGAGAGCGTGGACGATCTGGCCGCGGTGATTCGCCGGGGGCAACGTATGGGAGCCGCGTCGACTGAGATCGAATTCCACGCCAGGGGCCGCAGCGTGCATTTGGCGGTGACCAGCGCACGTCTTGAACTGGCGCATGGGAAGACCGGCACTGTGTTGGTGATCGAAGACATGACGGAATTGCTCCGTGCGCAGCGGCAGTTGGCATGGAAGGAAGTGGCGCAGCGTGTCGCTCACGAAATCAAGAATCCGCTCACACCCATTGCGCTCTCGGCGGAGCGAATTGGACGGCACCTCGATCGCGGCCAGCCCGATTCTCCGAACATTATTCGGAAGTGCAGCGAGGTGATTCTGAGTTGTGTGGGCACGATGCGCACGCTGGTCGACCAGTTTTCCGCGCTTGCACAGTTTCCGGCCCCGCAGCCCCGCGCCTGCGACATGAACCGGGTCGTAGAGGAAGCATTGGCCCTGTTTTCCGGCCGACTCGACGGCATCACCGTGCGGCGCGAATTCGAGTCAGAATTGCCGTTAGTGCTTGCGGACCCGGAGGCCATTCGTCGCGCGCTCGCCAACCTCATCGACAACGCGGCCGAAGCGATGCAAGGCAGTCTCCTGCGAGTCCTCGTAATTAGCAGCGCTCTCAGCGAAGATGGCACGGCAGTTGAAGTCGCAGTCTCCGACACGGGACACGGACTCACCGATGAGATTCGCGAGCGGCTGTTCCTGCCCTTCTATTCGACGAAACATCGGGGCACCGGGCTGGGTCTTTCCATCGCGGCCAAGATTGTGCAGGAGCACGGCGGCTCCATTCGCGCCGAGAGCAATAGCCCCAAGGGTGCGCGCTTTCTGGTGCGTTTGCCACTGATGGAGACTGGTGCGGCTCCCGTGGTTGAGGCGCCGGCGGCTGAACCTCTGACGAAGGCGCATTCATGAACCACGTTTTGGTTGTTGACGACGAGACCGAGATTCGCACTTCGCTCGAAGAGATTCTGCGCGAGGAGGGATACGGCGTTGCCACTGCGGCAACAGCGGCCGAGGCGCTCGTGCTGGTTCAGGACGCCCCCTATGAGGTTGTTCTGCTCGACATCTGGCTCCCGGACCGGGACGGGCTCGATGTGTTGGCCGAGATTCATGCGCTCGATCCCCAGGCGCGGCCGGAAGTGGTAATTATCTCGGGACACGGCACGATCGAAACCGCGGTGAAAGCGACCAAGCTCGGCGCGTTCGATTTTCTTGAGAAGCCGCTTTCCCTCGATCGCACGCTGATTGTGCTCAAGAACGCGGTTGAAGCACGCCGGTTGCGCAACGAGAACATCGAATTTCGCCGGCAGTTTGGCGTCGGCTCGGTGCTCACGGGCGAAAGCGTTCCGCTCAAGGCACTTCGTCAGCAGATTCGTCTCATGGCGCCGTCGAACGGGCGCGTTCTCATTTATGGCGAATCAGGCACCGGGAAGGAACTGATCGCGCGCGCGATCCATGCGGAAAGCCTGCGCCGCGATCGCGTGTTTGTGGAACTGAACTGCGCGGCCATCCCTGAGGATCACATCGAGGCTGAACTGTTTGGTTACAGGCATGGCACGCAACCTGGTGGTCCGACTGAGCAGCGCGGCACACTGGAGCGGGCCGACGGCGGGTCTCTATTCCTGGATGAAGTCGGCGACATGAGTCTCAAGACGCAGGCAAAAGTGCTCAGCGCGCTTGACGATCAACTTTTTACGCCTGTGGGGGGCGCCCAGCCGCTGCGGGTGGATGTCCGCGTGATCGCCGCGACCAATAAGGATCTGGAAGAAGAGATTGCAAAAGGGAATTTTCGCGAAGATTTGTTCTATCGGCTCAATGTCGTTCCATTTTTTGTGCCCCCCTTGCGGGAGCGGAAGCAGGACATTCCGTTGCTGGCGCGCGAATTTCTGACAGAATTCGGGCGCCAGTACGGCCGTCCTCGGGTTGAGATCAGTGAGGAGGCGCTCGAATCACTTTCGAAGTATCATTGGCCCGGCAATGTACGCGAGCTGAAGAATGTCATTGAACGAGTTCTGATTCTCAATCCGCGCACGCTGCGCATCGAGCGCAAGCACCTGCCTCCGCTCACGCACAAATCCGGATCGCAGTCGACGGAGGAATTTTCCACATTGCAGCAGGCGCGCGATGCGTACGAGCGCGAATACATTCTCAAAAAGATTGAAGAGGCACGTAACAATATGAGCCGGGCGGCAGAGATGCTCGGTCTGGAGCGGAGCCACCTTTATCGCAAGATGAAGGCGCTGGGAATTGGTGTGCGCGAGTAAGTCGTCGCCGCTGTTTTTGTTCCCCGATGATGGAACGATGGCATGTGTCCGAGATCGGACACATTGTTGCGAAAATGACCATCCGTGCCCGTGGGATCGATGGAGGGAGTGAAATAAGCCTCGATAATCGAAGAGCTTAATTCGCTTCACAACTGTCGAAAGCTGGCGTCTAAATTGCTTGCAATGCAGCAATCTGGATCCAGCGCGGAGGTAGGCCATGGCGTATTTCGAACGGATTCGCGATGTAATTTCACAGCCTTTCAGCCCGGAAATTATTCGACAGAGATCGGTGGCGGGTTGGCAGATGGTGTCGATCGAGTGGCGGCGGGAACTGCCCGACACCGAGGCTCCGCCGGACCGTGGGTTTAACGAGGACATCCCCTACGGGCTGCGCATCTCCGACGATTGCAAACGGCTCGAAGTCGATGCTCACGAGAACCAGGTGCTTCTCCTCATGATGGACCTGCTCGCCCAGGACTTTTCCTATTCCAGTATTGTCAGCGATTTGAATGAGAAGGGGTTCCGGACGCGGGAAGGGAAGCCTTGGAGCCGGGTGGCCGTCTTCAACATGATGCCGCGCCTGATTGAGGTGGGGCCCCGCATTTTCTCGAGCGTGGAATGGGAAAAACGGCGGGTCAAGATCGCTCGCCGCGAGGCGCCCTAAGCAGGACATCGTTGCGAGGGGAACTTCAACGCGGCCCTCCGGGACGCGCGAATCTATGCTGGATGCTGTCCCAGGGTTTCGCTGCGCTGCACCCTGGGCTACTCTCATTTTCTCCCTCCGGGAGAAGGAGATCGATTCTCCGTTTTGACGGTAAGGAGATCCAGCCGCACCGACGAAGATCCTAATGCGGTTGCCCTGCAAATCGGAATTGCCAACTCTCCTATTTCTGGATCGGCCCTATCGAGCCCAGGTTATCGCCGAGCTGTGGATCGACGCGGAAGTCCCAAACGGACTGGTTGATGTCGGAAGGCGAGAGGATCTCCACCAAAGCGTATTCGCCGATGGTGAGGGTCTTCTCGGGCGTGATCTTGAGCCAATGTTTGCCGGCGACGACCTCGGACTTGGCGGGTATGACATCTTCACTTTGCGTGACCGTTCCGGTCGGGCTGATGTGAATGCCTCCGACGATGCGAACGGCTCTGCGCTCATCCACGTGCACAATCGCAAATCCGGAAGAAGGCGAATGCGCACCTCGTTTGCGGTTGGCGGCATCTTTGTTACCGCCGGTCGGCACTGTGAACGCATGGGTCGTCAACGGCGGCGGGTCTTTTCCGGGGTCGAGAGAAAGGTAGATTGCCGGGTCATTCACATGAAGATGCACCTTGGCATGCGCTCCATCGAGCTCGATGCTTGCCTTTTGTCCGGCCAGCGGGTTGAGGGTGCTCAGGCCATGCTTGTTTTTCTGATTCATGCTTAGTTCGGATGGGATCAGTTCAACCAGCTCCGGCGTGCCCTCAAACGTGTCCAGGACAAAAACTCCATCTTGATCCGGAAGCTCTAATCCCTTGGCTACTTCCGGCATGCGGGCCCGCTGATCCTCGCGCACTGCCGCTTCTTCCTTATCGATCTCCTCGGCTTCCTTCATGGCAGGCGAGGCGTCGTCCGGCTGCGGAGCGGCATGGTCGCGCTCCCATTTGCGTGTGGCGTCCCAATCTACAAGGTCGGCGGGCATCTCTTCCCAATCGCCGCGGTCCTGCGAGAGATAGCGCACCCTGTCGCCGACAAGCTCGTATTGCCGGACCATCTGGTAGCTGCCGTCTTTGAGGATCAGGCGGTGGTTGGAGCCCATGCCCGGCACGCCCGGTTGCATAGGAATCGGCTTGTGTTCCTGCGCCCCGGTGCACGCAGGTGACAGCAGAAGTGCCGCCAGTCCCAAACCGAGCAGGTGACGTAAAGAAAGAGGATGTGCCATGGCCCCCCAGTTTAGACGAAACTTGAAGGCGGGGGTTTTGGGGAAGAAGGCACGATTGTACTGCCGCCCCGGTAACGTCCTCATCCTTGACGCATCTAATTGCATGTATTCTTAAGAGCAAGGCCATTGTTTACTCCATTCCAGACACGCTCTGAAGGGAACAGCCGCCCAAGGTCCCGTGCTTTTGCGGTGGTCGCCCTCGTGTGTATGGTCTTGCTTGCCCTATTGGCGGTTGCGCAGGTCGCGCATACCCACCAGGGAACCACTGACGCAGATCATTGCCCTCTGTGCATCGTGATGCACACGGCAGCTCCGGTCGTAGCCACACCTGCGGTCATCGCACTGGTTCAGGTCGCGACGTCCGTTCCTGTCCTCGAGATCAGGCGCGTTACGCGGAACTGGCACCCGCAACACTTTACCCGCCCGCCTCCTGTGAGCTGCTAGGCATCTTTCCGGTTTCATTTCCTGTTGTTTTGGACCAGCGCCGACCCGCCACGAGCGAGGGATGGGCGCATCTCCCAAAGGCACGATCCGACGGAAAGATGTCCCCGATTGCATCGATGATGCTGCGGCAGATCGCCGTGGTCCCACATCTGCATCACAGTCATCCCTCGGAGGCTATATATGTCGTTCAATCGCGATACGATTTTCCGCATTCTCCCCATCGTTGCCTTATTGCTGGTGGCGTTGTGCGCACAAGCCCAAAGCGGCAACGCCGGCACGGTGCGTGGCACTCTCACTGATCCTTCCGGGGCAGTGGTTCCCAACGTGGTGATCCACTTGATCAATGATGTCAGTGGATTCGACCAGACTGAGACCACCAACGCCCAAGGACAGTTCGTGTTCTCTAACGTTCCTTTCAACCCCTACCGCATCAGCGTGTCCGCCCCGGGATTCGCACCTTTAAACCAGAACATGGAGATTCGATCTGCTGTCGGCACGAACGTGAAGTTGGCACTTCAAGTTACTGGAGGGAGCCAAACGGTTACGGTAGAGGCTGCCGGCGACCTGGTCGAGGATGATCCGACCTTTCACACCGATGTAGATCGCGACCTGTTCATCAAGGTACCGCTCGAGAGCCAGTCTTCGTCACTGAGTTCCCTGGTCACGCTTTCCACGCCCGGCGTCGCGGCCGACTCCAACGGTCTTTTTCACGGACTTGGTGATCACGCTTCCAATTCGTTTTCCGTGGATGGCCAGTCGATCACGGACCAGCAGAGCAAGGTCTTCTCCAACCAGATTCCTTCCGATTCCATCCAGTCCATCGAAGTCATCTCCGGCGCGCCTCCGGCTGAATACGGCGGCAAAACCAGCCTGGTGATCGTGGCGACAACCCGGTCCGGACAGGGAATTACGAAACCCACCGGCAGCATCAGCAGTTCGTACGGGGCCTTCGGTTCCGCCTCGGCAGGTTTAGATCTTTCGTATGGCCATAAGAACTGGGGAAATTTTGTCGAAGCGGATGCGCTGAACACGGGACGCTTTCTCGATCCGCCGGAGTTCGCCGTATTCCACGACAGAGGCAATGAGCAGAATATCTTCGATCGCGTGGACTACTCGATCACACCAGCTGATTCGATCCATCTGGATCTGAACTACAGCCGCTCGTGGTTTCAGAACCCGAACTCCTTCGACAACTTGAATGTCCAGAATGTGGTCAGCGGTGGGACAAGCGCCAGTCCTGTCTTTGCCAGTATTGGAAACACCGACCAGCGTTCGAAGATTGGCACCTTCAATATCTCGCCAACTTACACGCGGGTGCTGAGTACCGACTCTGTCTTCAACCTGGGCGCGTTTGTTCGCAAAGACATCTACAACTACTACCCCAGCGGCAACCCACTCGCCGATCTGGGACCGTCCAACCTTCAAACCTCATCCATTGCACAAAACCGGACTCTCACCAACGCCGCGGTCCATGCCGACTTCGACTACGCGAAGGGCATCCACACTTTCAAGGCGGGCGCCCAGTACGGGCAGACCTTCCTGCGTGAGAACGACAGCCTGGGTGTGGTAGAAGCGACCTACAATTCGCCCTGTGTCGATGGGACCGGGAACCCTCTGCCGGGCTATTCCGATCCCACGGCCTGCGACGGCGTCGTGGCCTTCCCGAATCCTAATTACATCGCTGTCCTGGCCCCTTATGACCTCACCCGGAGCGGAGCACAGTTCGCCTACTTCGGCCATACCGACGTGAAGGAATTGGCTCTCTATCTTGAGGATCAGATCAAGGCAGGCAACTGGAATTTCAATCTGGGTCTCCGCGAGGACCTGTATAACGGCTTAACCGACGCCAACCAGGCAGAGCCACGTTTGGGAGTTGCCTACAACTTCAAACCCACCACCACGGTATTGAGCGTTTCCTATGCGCGCACCCTGGAGACACCGTTCAATGAAAACCTAGTGCTTTCAAGCGAAGGATGCGGCAATGCGGTGCTGGCCCCTCTTCTCGCGTGCGCGCCCGGTGTTTCCGGCACCCTTCAGCCTGGTTTTCGCAACGAGTTCCATGCAGGCCTGCAGCAAGCATTCGGGAAGAGAGTGGTGGTGAGCGGCGAGTACATCTGGAAGTACACGCATAATGCCTTCGACTTCAGCGTGCTCGGCAATACGCCTATCACCTTTCCCATCGACTGGCATAACTCCAAAATCCCGGGCTATGCGCTGCACGTTGAAATGCCCGTCTACCACAACATAAGCGCTTACTTTGTCGCGTCTTCCGTGGCCGCACGCTTCTTCCCGCCGCAGTCGGCTGGAGCGGGTGCTGCTCCCCAGAGCGGTGGCCTGCCTTTCCGCATCGACCACGACGAAAAGTTCAACCAGACCACGCACCTGCAATACCAGTTTGGCAAGCGCGGGCCGTGGGCCGGGTGGAACTGGCGCTACGACTCAGGTCTTGTGGCGGGTTCAGTGCCCTTCGCAACCGATACCACGACCCCCGTGGACCTCAGCGGGCTGACCTATGATCAGCAAGCCGAGGCCGGCTTAACCTGCAACGGCGTTGCGGCGACGCGCACCGCAGGGTTCCAGTCCTGCCTCCCAAGTCAGTACGGTTCGTCGCTGGTGAGGATTCCGGCGCCGGGGACTGAGAACGACGACAAGAATCCGCCCCGTGTCGCTCCGCGCAATCTGTTCGATGCCACTGTCGGTCAGGACAACATCTTTCACGGCGAGCGCTACAAAGTTAATTTTGACCTGACAGCCATTAACATCACCAACAAGTACGCCCTGTATAACTTCCTCTCGACGTTCAGCGGGACGCACTATGTCACGCCACGGGCGTTGACGGCAAAGGTGACGTTCAACTTTTGAGGCAGATAAACAGAAAGACAGAGAAACAGGGACCTGCCGTTTGGGGCAGGTCTCTGCGTTTTGAGGGATTCCTTGGCCGATCGTATTGAGTGCGCCGGAGACGACTGCCACCCGCCCGGCATGATTCCGGGGGTCCTTGGTCCTACCCAGGAGCCCGCAGGCGCAATTCATTTGTCGTGCGCGCGGCCGGGTATACTGGCGGCGTCGAGTAGGATGTTGCTGTCTCCTTCCCCTGGGACCTTTTTGAAACGAAGCGAGTCGGAGGAAAGACATGTTCAGAAGGATTTTGTTTGTTTCTGTAGTTGCGGTTTGCCTTGGTATGACAGGTCGCGCCGTCATGGCGCAGGAAGTGGTTCATGCTCTCACGGGGACGGTGAGTTCCATTGATCCCGTGGGCAAGACGATCACAGTTTTTCTTGACGGTGGTTCCCAGGGCGTCTTCAAGGACATGACCAACTCGAAAACCTCGTTGGCGGTTGACAAGAAGCTTCTCGCCAGTGCGACGACGGCGGAGGCCTTCAACAAGAACGGAGCGTATGTAATCGTTTTCTATTTTGGAGGAACCGATGCGCGCACGGCGGTTGCATTGCGGAGTCTTGGGACCGGACCGTTTACAGCGATGGAGGGTACTGTGGCGAGAGCCGAGGGCCGTGCGCTTTCGGTTCAAGATAAGTCCGGCGCCGTGCAGACTTTCAAGTTGAGCGCAGAGACTGTTGCGGAAACCTATGCCGGCGCCGCGGATGGACTGAAGTTTCAGGCCCAGAAGGACAGTCATGTGCGCGTTGTGGGCACGTCGCAAAATGGAGATCTCGTCGCGCTTTTCGTGAGTGAGAGGTAGCCGCGGGACGGGTCTCCGAAGAGTTTGTGAAAGTACGTGAGGCCGACCCGGCTTATTTCTCGCTGTCCAGTACCTTCATCTGGTGCTCGTCGTAGCGCGTGCCGGCGACCGCTTCCGGCGGGATCGCGGCTTCGATGTCGGCGATTTCAGTGGATGACAGTTTGACTTGGAGGGTGGCGATGCTTTCAGCGAGCTGGGCGCGGGTGCGCGCTCCCATGACAGGGATGATGAAGTCGCCTTTGGCGAGCACCCATGCGATGGCAAGTTGAGACGGAGTGGTTCCCCAGGCCTCGGCGATCTGTTTGAGGCGGGCGACGAGCTGCTGATTGCGGGCAAGGTTGCCGGCGGCGAAACGTGGGAAGCGGTTGCGGATGTCGCCAGAGCCTGCGATGGAAGAGCCGGACAATAATCCACGCGAGAGGACGCCGTAGGCGGTGGCGGCGATGCCGAGTTCGCGCAGTAAGGGAAAGATTTTAGCTTCGGGGCTCCGGCTGATGAGGGAGTACTCAATCTGCAGGTCCACAATGGGATGGACGGCGGCGGCGCGGCGGATGGTTTCGGGACCAACTTCGCTCAGGCCGATATAACGCACGTAGCCGGCCTTGATCATGTCGGCGATGGCGCCAACGGTGTCTTCAATGGGGACGTTGGGGTCGAGGCGGGCGGGGCGGTAGATGTCGATGTGATCCACGCCGAGGCGTTTGAGGGTGTAGGCGAGCGCGGTTTTCACTGCGGCAGGGCGGGCGTCGTAGCCGAGCCATGCGCCATCGGGGCCGCGCTGCGCGCCAAACTTGACGGAAATGAGCACTTGCTCGCGGATGAAGCGGAGGGCTCGGCCAACGAGCATCTCATTGTGGCCCATGCCGTAGAAATCGCCGGTGTCGATGAGGTTGATGCCGGCGTCGACGGCGGCGTGAATGGTGGCGACGCTTTCCCCTTCGTCGGCGGCGCCGTACATGCCGCTCATGCCCATGCAGCCAAGGGCGATGGGGAATACGGTGGGGCCTGCGATCCCGAGTTTGCGCGGTTGGATGGCGGATGCGGTGGTCATAATGCTCCCCCCGTGAGGCATGGTAAGCCTGCGGATGAGATGCGACAAGAGGCAACGCAGACGCTTTGGCTCACAGAGGTCCGACGAAGCTGTGAGCCACTTAGCGAAACTCGACACAACTCGAACCGTCCGATGCCTCGGTCCCGTTTCCTCCGATTCTTCTCAGTGTTTCGCCCAGCCGTGCATTCCCGCTTCGAAACTGCGCCGGTCGAGACGAGGCAATGCGCGCGCCACCTTGTCGGGAAAGAGCGGGTAGTGGGTTGCCGCGATGAGAGCCTCCGGGACGCACCAAACGTCTTCCTCGGAGGTCATCCAATGCCGGCTGTCGAAGCGCGCCAGGTTCACCGGTCTCGAGTAGGATCGCAAAGTGCGTTCGCCGCGCAGGTTGTAATAGTGTTCAAAGTAGCTGAGCGCCAGCTCGCGCAGTGTACGGTAAATCGGCGCGCGAAAGCGCAGCCCCGCGAAGTTCGATTTGGCAATCCCGCCCCACAGGCCATTTTCACGGTAGAGGGCCACCACGTGGTCGTCGTCCCGCACGGATTCGAGATCCATGACCAGCGGCGGATTCCCATGGACTCGCAAGGCGGCCGCGGCCAGCATTGCTCCTTCCAGGCAGTGTCCTTTGCGCTCGCGCAGCGCGCGCTGCGGAGACAACGCTGTATCCGCATACTGGTAGGGCAAGGCGTCGATGAACTTCTGAATGTGCGTCGGGGTTTTCAAGGCCCGCAATGCGCGCCGATTCGCGGGCGATAAGCCAAAGCTTTCATGCCCGTTGCGCCGATTTCCATTTCTCGACGGTTCCTTACCCTTCAAAGGCAATGGCGCAATCTCCTGGAAAGTCGGGGGAATTATACAGAAACGAGTGCGAGGGGGCTGGAAATCCAAACGTCTCGCATGCAACTCACCTATCGTGCATTTGAGCCGATGAGAGAAGGGGGCTCGATTTAGATCCCCCTGACCTGCAGGAGCCTTGGGGGTAGGACCTGGCCTTGCGGACCCCCGGAGAATGCGAATGGCGGCTGTAACCCTGACGACCAACAAAGAAACGACGGTTCCCGACGGCGTCTTTATTTATTCCCAGACCGACCCTAAAGGCCGCATTACGGTGGCCAATGAAGCCTTTGCCGATCTCAGCGGCTACGCCGTGGACGAGATGCTGGGCAAGCCACACAATATGATCCGTCATCCCGATATGCCCAGAGAGGCTTTCGCGGATCTGTGGAAGTCCCTGAGGGCAGGCCGTCCATGGCAGGGTGTTGTCAAGAACCGCCGCAAGGACGGCGGCTTTTACTGGGTCTTCGCCACGGTTTCGCCGCTTCGAGGTGAAGGAGGCGTCATGGTTGGGTTCCAGTCTTTACGCCGTAGGCCCTCGCGAGATCAGGTCGAGGCTGCCACCGCCGCCTATCGCCGCATTCAGGAAGGCGACCGCAGGTTCCGCATCGAGGAGGGCCGGGTGCTGCGCAACCACTCAGCGATGGTCCGCCAATTGATTCGCCCGGATCTGCGCTTTGCGCTGGGCGCGATTCTAGGTCTCGCGTCGGCGGTGGCCGGATTGTGGCTTCAATACGGAGGCGGATACCCCGGCGCTCAATTCTCTTCTTTGCGTGCTGTATGCGGTGTCGCCTTTGTATGCGGCGGCCTGGGTTCGCTCTTTGTTCTGTTCAGCACACTCCCCAATTTGCTGCGTGATCTGGACCAGATCGACACCTACCTGGATCAGGTGCTTTCGACCGGCGATTTTACGACGCCTTTCAACCTGGAACAACGGGGGCGTTCGGCAAAGATAGCCCGCAAGGTTGGGTTGCTCAGCGGATGGGTTCAAACGACGATCCAATGCATTCAGGACGCCGTGGTTCCCGTCGAGGAAGGAACGGAGCAGATCCGGGTAGCCATCCAGGGGATCGATGAAGCAGCAGCCGCCCAGAATATGGCTACCTCCTCGGTTGCTGCCGCAACCGCCGAACTCGACCTGACCATTCGCGAGGTCACGGAACATCTGCAATCGACCGAGTCCGCGGTTCGAGAGACAGGCCGCCGGGCCGCCGAGGGTGCTGAAGTGTCCCAGCGTGCGACCGACCGCATTGAGGAACTGGCGACAGTGGTCAAGGCGGCCTCGACGGAAGTGGAGGCTCTTGGCGCCAGCTCCTCGGAGGTGGGAGCCATCGCCGGCGTTATTCGCGAGATCGCCGACCAGACGAACCTGCTGGCCCTGAATGCGTCGATTGAGGCGGCCCGTGCGGGTGAGGCTGGCCGTGGGTTTGCGGTGGTGGCCAACGAAGTGCGCTCTCTGGCTGACCGCACGATGAAGGCCACGGCTCAAATCGACTCCCTTATCAGCGCCATCAAGGGCGATAGTGAGCGCGCCATGTCTGGTATGCGCGCGGGGGCATCGCAGGTGAGCACTGGGGTTGCGCTCGTGCAAGGAGCGCAGAGCGCGCTAACAGGGATCAACACCCTGATGACGGAGGCGGTGCGCCGCGTTTCAGAGATTGCCACTTCTTCGTCGCAACAAACTGAGGCGATGAGCGAAATCAGCTCGAACATTGCCCGCGTTGCGTCGATGACCGAGCAGAATGTAGGCGTTGTTAAGCAGACCACGCGACTTATCGGCAACCTCGCGCCGATGGTCGATCGCGTCAAACAGGCTGTCGAACAGTATCGTGTCTAGCGGGATTCGTCCTGTTGCGCCGCAGACCGGTTTAAGCTGCTGAAAAAGCTAAGTTTGGCGGCAGTGCGTGCCGGGTTTTGCACGGCCGAATGAGATTTTTTGCTTTTTCCCAAATTGGAATTCTGCCATACTTGATCGTGCCCACCAGGTACGTCCAATTTCAAAACCAAAGAGTGAGGTCGCAGCGATGACGGCGAAATACGTCTTTGTGACGGGCGGAGTTGTGTCCAGTTTAGGCAAGGGCCTTGCGGCGGCCTCGATCGGCTGTTTGCTTGAGAGCCGCGGCCTTCGCGTGAACATGATGAAGTTCGATCCGTACCTCAATGTCGATCCAGGGACGATGTCGCCGTTTCAGCATGGCGAGGTATTTGTGACCGACGACGGGGCGGAGACCGACCTGGACCTGGGCCATTATGAGCGGTTTACGCATGCGCCGCTTTCGCGCGACAACAACCTGACAACCGGGCGCATTTATGAACAGATCATTCTGAAGGAGCGGCGGGGCGACTACCTGGGTAAGACTGTCCAGGTGATTCCGCATGTGACGAACGAGATCAAGAACGCCATGCGCAAGGTTTCAGCCAACGGCGCGGATGTGACGATTGTCGAGATCGGCGGTACGGTGGGCGATATCGAATCGCTGCCATTTCTTGAGGCAATCCGCCAGATGCGCCAGGAGTTGGGGCGCGAGAACACCGTCTTTGTCCACCTCACACTGGTGCCATGGATCGCCGCGGCGCAGGAGCTGAAGACCAAGCCCACGCAGCACTCGGTGAAGGAACTGCTTTCGATTGGCATTCAGGCCGACATTCTGTTGTGCCGCAGCGATCGGACGATTAGCCGCGAGATGAAACAGAAGATCGCTGCGTTCTGCAACGTGGAGGAGCGGGCTGTTATCGGCGCAAAAACAGTTTCGACCATTTATGAAGTGCCGCTCGGATTCGCACTGGAAGGGGTCGACTCGCTCATCTTGAAGTATCTGCACAGGGAAGCGCCGGAAGGTGATTTAAGCAGGTGGAAGGACCTTGTCGATCGCTGCCACAACCCGAAGGACGAAGTTTCGATCGCGATTGTCGGCAAGTATGTGGAATACGAGGACAGCTACAAGTCGCTGAAAGAGGCTCTGACGCACGGAGCCTTGCTGAAGAGCCTGAAGCTGAACGTGACGTGGATTGAGGCGGAGGGACTGGAGTCGAAGTCGCCAGAGGACACGAGCTACGAATCGCAGCTGGAGGGGTTCGACGGGATCCTTGTGCCGGGAGGATTTGGCAAGCGCGGGATCGAAGGCATGCTGAACGCGATCAAGTATGCGCGGGAGAAACAGGTGCCTTACTTTGGAATTTGTCTTGGCATGCAGACTGCTTGTATTGAGTTTGCGCGCAATGTCTGCGGGCTGAAGGATGCGAATTCGAGCGAGTTCGATCCGGCAAGCCAACACCGGATTATCTACAAGCTGCGCGAGCTGCTTGGCGTGGAAGAGATGGGCGGAACGATGCGTCTGGGTGCTTGGACCTGCGTTCTGCAACCGGATTCCATCGCGGCCAAGGCGTATGGCGCGACCGAGATCAGCGAGCGGCATCGGCATCGGTATGAATTCAACCGCGAATATGAAGCGCTGCTGACTGGAGGCGGGCTGCAGATTACCGGGACCACGCCTGACGCCACTTATGTCGAAATCGTCGAGATTCCAGGGCACCCTTACTTCCTAGGCTGCCAGTTCCATCCGGAGTTCAAATCGAAGCCGCTCGAGCCGCACCCGTTGTTCCGCGAGTTTATTGCGGCGAGTTACAAGAATCGGGTGGGGCGGCGAGAAACAGCGATCCCTGAGCACCAATCTGTATAGCGGCCGTTCCCGTGGGCGGGATCTCTGCTTTTGTTTCAGTAGAGCGCCGCATGAGATCAGCGACGAAGGATTTTACCCCAGCAGCAGCGCGCCCTTCGCTTTCCCCGCCAGCGCCTTGTCGAATGTGACCAGGGTTAGCTGCGCAGCCTCGGAGAACGCCGCCAAATAGCCGTCTGCCCACTGCTTTGGAGAGGCCTCGCGGCTGTTGGTGAGTCGACGAAAGAGCGGGTCAATCCCCACAGGCTCCTCAATCATGCGATTATTCGGATTGGCGACCAGCGCATCGAAGGCCTTCCACGCTTGTAATTGTGTGCGTACGTCGGCTCCCATCGCACTTTCATTTGTTAAAAGCCGCAGGAGCCCGAGCTGAGTAAATCGGCAAAAATAGGCCACGGCCTCGTCTTCCAGCGAATCGCTCCATCTCCGGGCCGCGCGATGATGCGGATGAATCTCATGCGTTAGCGCCAACCAAACATTCACGTCAGGGAAAAGGAATGTACTCGTAAACGCCCTCCTCGCCAAGCTTCAGAGAGCCTGGACTCTTGGAGCGAAGGACGGGGAATCGAGGCCGTCTCTCCTGCTTCTTAACTTTGCCTCCGTGATGGAGCCTCATCGCGACACCCTCAAGGATGATCTCTCGAATTGTGGTGCCCTCGCTGGCAGCGCGCAACTTCATTTGGCGATATATAGGATCGGGTAATTCAACAGTAGTCCTCATAATCATCAGCTCCGAAGCCGCACGTTCACATCAGGAAGAAGCCAGGATGTCATCGATCTGCTCGTTGGTCAGGTGCAGGGTTCCGGGCCGCGCCGAACGAATGACGGGCACGCGAAACGGCTTCCGCGCGGGCTTCCCGTCCGCTTCGCCGAGTTCGCGATGGATTCCACGCAGCACGACCTGACGGACGGGAGTACCTTCGCGCGGGCGGCCTTGACCTTGAGGGAGCGGTAGGTTTCGTCGGGGATGTCGATGGTGGTGCGCATGGATACATAATAGCATATTTATGGAAAGATGCACGCCACAGCTCTCCGCAAACTGCGTTGCCAATTCTGCACTTCTTCCAATCTGCACACTTCCAATCTGCACACTTATTGAAGCGAGCGATGAGCGCCGGCGGCGGCGGCCAAGCAGAGAGGTCGAGCCCTCGTGGGAATTTTCGCGTCTGCGTCCCAGCAACCTGCTTCGATCAAGCCGCATCCGGTTTAGGGTGCCGAGGCAGACTCATCCCAACGTTCGGGTGAGCAGTGTTCCCGACAAGTAACAGAGGTGTAAGAGACCGCTATTGACAATGGAATTTTGCTGGGCCTATTGTGACTTGGTTTTTATAAAGAGAAGGAGTCTTCACGATGGCGCAGTTCGAATTACAACCTGAAGAGTCAGAATTACAGCAATATGCAGAGCAATGCTGGCAAAAGGCAGGCGAACGGGAGAAGCAGCTCGAGACCGAAGCCTATGGAGCGGGTGCGGCGATTCGCGCCGGAGAGTACTCGCTGGCAAACCTCGAAGCAATCGTTCGCTGGAAATCGGAACGTGTGGTCCATTACCTGATTGGAAACAGTGAAGCGAAGATAAAGAAGGTCCTTGCAGTTGCCGCCTCGCCCGAAAGCTCGACCCGCAAAGCGGTCGAGGCCCTGATGGAATTGCGTGGCGTCGATCTGGCGATCGCTTCTGCAATCCTGGCAGCAATTGATCCGGAACGCTACAACGTGCTCGACTTTCGCACCCTTGAGGCATTGGGGCACGCGCGCCACGATGTAGAGTTCTATGCCGAGTATGTCGCTTTCTGCCGTCGGCTGGCTGACCGCGGACTGGTTAAGCCTCAACCAGATTTACCGGGCGACACGCCGCTCCATGCGCTGGAGAGGGCTCTGTGGGAATGGTCGCGGAGTCGGGCGGAGCATCGGGTTCTGGTATAGAGAGGATGTTTCTCGTCGGTGGTGGAAGAACGATCGGCCACCCCGCGCGCCTGGACGCAGTCCAAGATGTGGCGCGAATGCCGTAGAATCGCCCCGTGAGACCTTCGTTCGAAATAGGCCCCGTGCATGTAGGTGCGGGGCATCTTTTCCTGATTGCCGGACCGTGCGTCATCGAATCGGAGGCGCATGTTCGACGCATGGCTGAGGCGATTCAGCGCATCACAAGCGATCTCAAAATCCCCTATATTTTCAAAGCGAGTTATGACAAGGCCAACCGGACCAGCGTGAGGAGCTTTCGCGGGCCGGGGCTTATAGAAGGTGTGCGGATTTTGGGGCGGCTGGCGAAGGATACCGGACTGCCCGTGCTGACGGACGTACATGAATCCTCCCACTGCGAGGTCGCAGCCGAAGCGGTTGACGTGCTCCAGATTCCAGCATTTCTCTGCCGCCAAACGGATCTGTTGGTGGCTGCCGGCAAGACCGGCCGGGCAATCAATATTAAGAAGGGGCAGTTTGTGGCGCCGAGGGACATGACGCATCCGGTTGAAAAGGTGCGGTCGACGGGCAATGAGCGCGTGTTTTTGACGGAGCGCGGCGCGAGCTTCGGCTACAACAATCTCGTTGTCGATTTCCGGTCGCTGGCGATTATGCGGGAGATGACACCGGTAGTGTTTGACGGGACGCACTCGGTGCAGCAGCCCTCGGCGGCGAATGGGGTGAGCGGGGGCCAGCCGGAGTTTATTCCGCTGCTGGCGCGCGCGGCGGTGGCGGCGGGAGTGGATGGGATTTTCCTTGAGGTCCACGAAGACCCGGCAAATGCGAAGTCCGATGGGGCGAATGCGCTGGACTTGAAGCTGCTGAAGCCGCTGCTGGAGAGGCTGCTGGCGATCGAGAAGGCAGCTTTCAGCTCTTAGCTGTCAGCTTTCAGCGCGGTATTGAGATCTTTGGCCACCGAGGAAGGCGTTGGCTTGTGTGTGCGAATTGCCCTCAAGACCCTCAGACTGGGGGATCGGTTGTGGCAGGAGAAGAGCCATTCCAAAGGAAATCGCAACGTGGTTACATAGCGCAGTAAACGGGCGCGGTGGCACGATCCTTTGGGAGAATCACAGATGGGCAAAACACGCGTACGCCGGAGGCACCGTCGATGCGATTCCAACCCATTGGAGGTTCTCCGCAGGAAAGATAGAGGAACTCCTCAGGGACTCGGAGACGGGCTTGGTTGTTAATCCCGCTCACTGAAGCGCTCGTCCATTCAGATTCGAGCGAATGGTTCCGCTGGGAAGATGCGGTAGTCTTGGCTGTTGTATGGGGCGGGCACATGAACCGGCGAAGATTTGTTGCTGGAAGCACTGCTACCGTTGCGGCAGCGGTCGCGGCGAGCCGAAGGAGCCTTGCAAGCATCGCGGGCGACGCCGCTCAACCACGAGGACCGAGAGTCGATCTCAACCGGCATCGGTTTGGCGTGAATTACACGCCGTCGCGGAACTGGTGGTTCTGCTGGAACGACTGGGATGCGGACCCGATCAAGCGCGATCTGGACGCAATCGCTGCGCTGGGTGCGGATCATCTGCGCGTAATGTTGATATGGCCTTTCTTCCAGCCCAATCCGAGGTGGGTGAGCGCGGCGCATCTGGAGCGGCTGGATAAGCTCATTGGCATGATGGGCGAGCGACAGCTCGATGCGCTGGTGACGGTGTTCACCGGTCAGTTGAGCGGCTGGTATTTTCTGCCTCCGTTTAATCGACGGTCGGACGGGTTTTACACCGCAAAGGTGATGTGGGATGCACAAGAGCTTTTCGTTCGCGAACTAGCGCGAGTGATGCAGCCTCACGCCAACATAATTGGCTTTGATTTCGGGAACGAGCTTAATACTTGCTGGCAGGCAACGCTGGCGGCGGGGGACGCGTGGATGGCGCGTATGTTTGCGGTGATGCAATCGGCTCTGCCGGATCATCTGCATGTCAATGGCGTCGACCATCATCCATGGTTCGAGGACGACACGTTCTCACCGCAGGCGCTCGCGGCAGCGCGCTTTCCGGTGATGCATTGCTATCCCTTCTGGACCGGGGCGATGAAGTATGGCGGCGCGATGGACGCGCCCAGTGTGAAGCTGCTTGCGGGGATGGCAGCGCTGATTCGTTCGTACGCGGGCTCGCAACAAAAGCCAGTATGGGCCGGTGAGTTCAATACGTGCATCAAGGAGCTGCCGGAAACGGGACAGGCGGAATGGCTGGAGAAGGCTGTTACGGCGGCGATCGAAGAGGGCGTGAGCTGGTTTACTTACTGGGACAGCCATGATGTGGATCACAAATTCGAGTTCAATCCGCTGGAGTATAGCCTTGGGCTGCTGACCAATGATGGACGCGTGAAGGAACAGGGGCGCGTCTTCAAGCAGCTTGCGGAGACTTATCGCGGCAAGCCGGTGGTTTTTCCGAAGGGCAATGCGCCGCAACCGCCAAGCGAACGAACGGTCGATGGGACGTGGGAATGGCTGCTCGACTGGATGGGATGGAAGCCAGTCGCATCTTGAGCTTGCGGTGAGTCGAAAGTGCTGGCACGAGAGCGCGCAGTCGGAGGGATGCCTGTTTTGCCTGATACCATTTCCGCATGTTCGGAGTGCGTGCTCCTAAGATAGGTATCCCAAAATTTTTGACGGGCCTTGCTCTTTTTTTCGCGGCATTTGGCCTTTCAGTGAATGCACATGCACAGGGTGGATCGTCCGAGGCTTCGCCCGATCGGGCACATATCGCGGACGTGCTGCAGAGCTTGAATCGTGGTCTCCATGTGAGCCAGGTGGCTGTTTCGCCGGACGGCAAGCGTTTGGCGTGGATTGAGGGCGCGCGCGAAGGCGGAGATATTCGCGTAGCTCCTATAGACGACCTGAAGAAAAGCGAGCGCGTTACGACGGCGTCGAAATCCGATCAGCACTGCCGTGAAAGTGACATCACGTGGGAGCCGGATTCGAAGGCCCTGGCATTCTTCTCCGATTGCGCCGCGCCCGGAGACCAATCCGATCTCTATCTGTCGCGTCTCGATGGCAGCGCAGCGCGTCGACTGACGGAGCTGCGAGGCTACGAGGGGTCGCCGGCCTTTGCGCCGGACGGGACGAAGGTCGCTTTCCTTTATGTCGAGGGCGCGACGCGACCGGCTGGGGCACTTGCGGCCATGAAGCCGCCGGCCGGAGTGATTGGCGAAGACGGCGTCGAGATTCAGCGGGTGGCCATGGTCGCCGTAAATGGGCATGCGCCCGTTTCTCCCACGATTGTGACTCCCGCCAATCTTCACGTTTACGAATTCGATTGGTCGCCCGATTCGAAGAGCTTGGCCTACATTGCTGCAGACCCGCCGGGGGAGAACAACTGGTGGGTCGCGAAGCTCTATACGCAAGCGTTTGGTGGCGCGGCAAAGGCTGTGCTAGCACCTGCAGAAGTGAGTGGGCCACTGCACGGCATGCAGATTGCGGTGCCCAGATGGTCACCCGATGGGAAGGCGATTGCCTTTATCGGTGGACTGATGAGCGATCAGGGAGCGACGGGCGGCGACGTTTGGATTCTCCCAGCGGGGGGCGGGGCCCCTCACGACATTACCCAGGGTAGGCCGACATCTCCTGCATGGATCGAGTGGGGCGACGATGAGCATCTGTTTGTGAGCGAACTCGCAGGGGGCAATGCGCAGCTGATGCGTTTTCGTCTGCAGGGGGACCGGACAAGCGAAAGCGTGGCGACGAGTTTCGGCGCACCGATCTTCAGCATCCCAGGGACAGTGGGCGACGGGCGATTGGAGCTGAGCCTCTCGTCGACCGCCGACCACGCGCTGTTCGTTTTTTCCGCAAGCACATTCGATCACCCGATGGAGATCTACGCGGCTAAGCCGGGCACGGTGATGTCGCCGGGACTGGAAGGCGTGATACAGCTTTCGCATCTGAACGACGGGGTCGAGCCGACCTGGGGCAAGTCGATCTCTCTTTCGTGGAAGAACGAATCGTTTCGCGTACAGGGGTGGCTCATGCTGCCCAAGGATTATGATCCGGCGAAGAAGTATCCGCTGATTGTGGAGGTGCATGGCGGTCCCGCTGCCGCGGTAGAGGCGCAGTGGGGGCCCCGAGGGGGGATCAGCGCGCAGGCATTTTCTGCGTTGGGATATTTTGTACTGGAGCCGAACCCGCGCGGCAGCTTCGGACAGGGTGAGGAATTTACGCAGGCGAACCGCAAGGATTTTGGCTATGGCGATCTGCGCGATATTCTGGCTGGCGTCGATACTGTGATTGCGAAGTATCCGGTTGATGCTAATCGTGTCGGAATCACAGGCTGGAGCTATGGCGGTTTCATGACGATGTTCGCGGTCACCCAGACGGAACGGTTCAAAGCTGCGGTTGCGGGCGCCGGCATCTCGGACTGGCTGAGCTACTACGGCGAAAACTCCATCGATCAATGGATGATTCCGTATTTCGGAGCGTCGGTCTACGACGATCCTTCGGTTTACGCGAAGAGTTCGGCGATCGACTTCATCAAGCAGGCGCACACGCCTGCCCTGGTGGTGGTCGGCGATCGCGATGGCGAGTGTCCTGCGCCGCAGTCGTATGAGTTCTGGCACGCCTTGCGCGATGAGCACGTACCAACGGAATTAGTGGTCTATCCCAACGAGGGCCATGGGTTTGTCGACCCCGCGCATCGGCGCGACGTGATGGAGCGAGCCATGGAGTGGTTTGCCCGGTATATGCCGCCCTCCTAGGTCGTGGTTTCTGCTCGCCATCCGAAACGTCCGGAGTCTATCCATTATCAGAAAAGATTTCCGGCAAGGCTGCGTTCGTGCGGTCCCTGCAAACTGGCCACTTTGCCCTGATACACTTTTCTTTGGAGTAGAACAAGGTATGTTGCGTCGACCGGTCGCACAAAATCAGTTTGCCCGCGGCCTTATGCCTGAGCGGAGAATGACCAACGCAGGCGGGTCCAGACGTTGTTGACGGGCAGCCTCCAACCCAAATTTTTGACGCATTCAGAAAGACCGTTCCGCGGTTCGCAGGGGTGGGACGGGGAGGATTCATGCGGCGGTATTTAACGCTTGTTCTTTTGTTGTGCGTGGCGATTCCGGCAGGAGTTTCGATTTCAGGCTGTGTGCGCAACCCGGCCGCGAACTACTGCAACGGGCTTGGCTATGGATTGAAGATCACGGATGTGTATTCGATCGACCTGGAACCCAGGACGACCGGTATCTCGCTGGCCTTCGGGCAGACGCGGCAAGTGACCGCTCCCACGGCCAAAGACTGCAAAGGCACCACGGCGAGTGTCGCAAATTACACCTATGGCACGACAAATAATCAGTTAGTCGATATTTCCCCCACCGGGAACATGTGCGCCGGTCGGTGGAACCGCAACTCGGGTGGCGGCATCGCCGACTACACCATTTGCAACGCTCCGAGCCCTCTGCCGAATTCGAATGGTCTTCCATTTGGCTCAGCATTCATCACCGCGGCGGCGTATTCCGTCACATCGAATCCGGTGCAAGTATTTGTGCATGCTCCGGTGAGCGCTCTCAATTTGTCTCTTGCCGGCCAGCAGGCGTGTTATTCCCAGGGAGCCATTGCCCAGCTTGATGCCGAAGCCTGTTTCGCCAACAATGGCATTCAATACGAATTCTGTGCGCCGTCCACAGTCACGCAGTACTCCTGCCAGGGCGGATTGCCGCCGGGCGTGACATCGGTGCCCGATTGCACTTCGGCGATTGGCGTGGCGAGCTACTCTGTAGGCACGCCTTCGATCGCCTCAATCAATCCCGAGACCAACCAGATCACCGCGGAGTTGCCGGGGACTACGGCGATTACGACATCGATAGCGGGGTCGGGTTCTTCGGCTGGCTATTTTTCGACTTGCTCGCCAAAGTCGATCTCGGTCACTTTGGCGAACGGAAGCAAAACAGGAGTCGTGACACAGGGTGTCGAGCAGAACCTGACGACTACCGTCATCGATACACTGGGCAATCCGATCACCGGTCTCTCGCTCGACTACCAGTCCACGAATCCACTGGACATCACGGCCGGGTCGGGAGGGGCGATTAGCGCTGCATTTCCGGGTGGAGCGTCGGTCTACGCAATCTGTCAGCCGGCAACCTGCAATCCATCGCCGATCAATGAAGTCGGCGCGGGCAATGGCAGCGGGCTCTCCATTTCCAGCAATCCCGTCAACATCACGACGCCGGGCACAGCCAGTTCGTACATGTGGTTTTCTGCACCAGGGAAATCGCAGTACTTTGTTCCAATCGAATTGCTAAGCGGCACTGTGGGTTCAACAGTTCGGCTGCCCTATGTGCCGAACTCGATGGTGATGGACCAGACCGGCGCCAATCTTTATTTTGGTTCATCGCATGAGTTGATGGTCTACACGACGAGTTCGAATGGCTTGTCGAAACAGGACCCCAACGTGCCGGGCGTGGTGCTGGCAGTTGCACCGAATAACGAGACGTTGCTGATCAACGATCAGGTGCGGCAGGTCTTCTACATCTACGGCGCCACCGGTACGATCAGCGCGACCTTCGGAGGCATGGGTACTTCGGCGCAGTGGACTCCGGATTCGAAGACGCTCTACGTCACCGATAGTGCGGCGGCAGGTCCAGGCCATACCGACACGTTGTATGTCTACAACGCGAACACGGGCTGGACGACTTACGACCTCACAGCTTCGGGGGGCGCCCAACATCTCGCGCTCATGGTTCCGGGTGTTGGCGCCTATCTCAGCGGCAATCCAACGGTGGCGCATACCTGGTGCCCATCTGGTACTGCCAGCAACTACGCGAGCATGGTCTTTTATCCGCAGGGCGATTCCGTTCCTGAAGCGAACGATGTTCTGGCGGCAACGACGGATGGCGAGCATATCCTGGGTGCTGCGTTTGCCGGTGGCGGCGTGACCTTCAACGACATCTCTGTGACGGTACCGACGGGCGCAACGGGCACTCCGGCGCCGTGCCCGGTTTCGTCTGGAGGCGCGCTTACGCCGTTGACGATTGCCCACACAGTGAATCCGCCGCAGACTCTCGGCGTGAGTGCGACTGGGGTGAACCAGATCGTCACCTCCCCCGCGGCCGTTACGCAGGGAACGTCTGCATCGCCAACCAACCTGAGCTTCATCACCTACAACGGGACGACTCCCGGAGCGACGTTACCTTACTACACGCAGACCAGCGGAAGCGGCGCGCCGGGCACCCTCGGGTACATCACGCTCACCGGCGGGTCGGCTATCACGGCACCAGTCGCGGGTGCATTCAGTTCGGACAGCACGCTCTTCTTTGTCTCAACAGCCGGGGATAACCTCATCCATTACATCGACACGTCCAAGCTGACGGACACGCAGCAGATCAATCCCAATCTTCCCGCGTGCACGCCGGGAACGGACCCCGACTGCATCCTCACAACGCCCACGACGAGCTCTGTCCCGGCAACGGCGATCGCTGTGAAGCCACGCTCCACGACCTAACCGCGGAATGGATTCTGAATGGTTCGCCGGGTTTCTCCAGAGCCCCGGCAGCCTCGTGCGGGTCGCTGCTTCCTTCCATCCAGCACGGTAGAATCAAGACATGATTAAGGGGATTTCGTTCCTGCGCCCGGCCGCGAATGCAGCGACCTACGATCGCCTTGCGAGCTTTCTCACGGCGCTCGGCTTCGCAGGCGGCAGAGGCTGGAACGAGCCTGCCAGTCGAGGCGCCTCTTTTCTGGCTCCGTTGGGAAATTTGGAGATTGTGGCGGGCGAATTTCCTGCGACGGCCGATGTGCTTGTCGAGGTGACGCAAATCGATGCGGTGCACCAGGCGGCGGAAGCGTGGCTGCGGGCGCAGGATGGGGAAGCTGGAGCGCAATCCATTTCGCCGGTCACGGAAACACATTGGAAGTCGCGTATTTTTACGGTCGAGCCGGAGCAGGGATTCGCCATGAGCTTCTGGGCGTGGACCGATCCCCTCCAAGGCAGGCCGATTGCGATCGAAGGCGATCTTTCGGCTGCGGGAATGAAGTTCGCAATCATTGTTGCGCGCTGGAATGCAGTGATTACGGACCGGCTTCTCGATGGCGCACTTGACGCATTGTTGCGTAGCGGCGCGGTGCGAGGCGATATTGCTGCGGTGCGTGTGCCGGGAGCCTGGGAAATTCCGGCCGCGGCGCGCACGGTTGCCGATCAGCGGAGTGTGGATGCTGTTATTACGCTAGGCTGCTTATTGCGTGGCGAGACGGCACATTACGAGGCGATCTACAACGAGGTATCGCGTGGCATCGGCCAGTCGCAACAGGAAACGGGGATCCCGCACAGCTTTGGCGTTCTGACCTGCGAGACGCTGGAGCAGGCGCTGAACCGTGCCGGGATTAAAGCCGGGAACAAAGGATTCGAGGCGGCTTGTGCGGCGATTGAGATGGTCAGCTTGAAACGCAAACTAGTCGCGCGGGGCCAATCTTGACCGCCAGCACGCGGCGCAAGTCGCGCGAGCTTGCCATGCAAATGCTGTTTCAGGCCGATGTGGGGAAGCAGACGCCGGAGCAGGTGAGGGCCACGTTCTGGAAAGCCGGCGACGATGTGGAACCGGAGGTTCGCGGCTTTGCCGAGGACCTGTTCAGTGTGGCAACAGCGAAACAGGAGCAGATCGACGAGCTGATAGTGGCCAACTCAAAAAACTGGCGGCTTGAGCGAATGCCCGCAGTGGATCGCAACCTGTTGCGCATGGCCGTGGGCGAGATGCTCGGCTTCAAAGGGACTCCGTTTCCCATCGTGATCAATGAGGCTCTGGAGATCGGGCGTCGTTACTCCGCGCCGGAGTCCATCAACTTTCTCAACGGTCTGCTTGATGCCGTGGCGCACAGCCTTTTGCCGAAGTAAATACCGTCAAAGTTCGGCCGCGCAGTTCCCCGTAAAGCCCGCTTACAACACATTCTCCGGCGAAGGCGTCCAATGCCCAGGGGCCAGCGCAATCAGCGGCCTTAGACTCGATTGAGTATTCCACTGCATTGTCAACTATTTGCAATGCAGCTTGAAATTTGAGGCGTACGATGGAATTTGATATAAACAGGCTTTCTTGTTGAAAGGAGAGGTTTGAGTATGGCAGAGGATAACAGGGCACAAGGACTCGCTTGGTTTCTGGCGGGAGTTGGCATCGGCGCATTGGTAGGGATTCTGTATGCACCCAAAAGCGGGCGTGAAACCAGAGAAGACATTGCCCAGGGCGCGCGTGAGGGGACGGAGTATTTGCGCACGAAGAGCAAGCAAGCCGCACGTCAAGTCGGCACCTTGGTCGACAAGAGCAAGGAACAGCTCGGGGATTATGTCGATCGCGGGCGTGAAGTCGTGGACCGCGGGCGAGCTCAGTGGGAAGAGTTTGTCGAGCGCGGGAAGAGCCTGGTGGGAGACCAGACTACGCGCGTTGCGGCTGCAGTGGATGCAGGCCGTGAAGCGTATCGGTCAGCCGCGACCGAATCGACGGAATAGACGTCGCGCGGGATTGGCCAGTCGGGGGCGATCCCGTTGGATCAATGTCGAGGTCGAGTGGATGGCCGAATGGATGCGGGGCCGGAAACACCGCATTGATTGCCGGCTCCCTTTTGAACGCAAGTTGGCCGTTGGGCTGTGTGAGAGGTCAGACGATTTCGCAGCGCTCGGCCAGCGACGGTTTGAGCATCTCGGTGACGAACGTGAATAACGAAACGCTTTTGCTCATTTTTGTTGCCTGCACCGGAGCCGCGGTGCTGATGCAGGCTCTTGTGTTGCTGGCGATGTTAGTCACCGCCCGCAAGGCCTTGAAATTGGCCCAGGAGCAGATCGAAGAGCTGCGGACGCACGTACTGCCGGTCGTACACGATACGAAGAAGCTACTTACAAACGTTGGTCCCAAGATTGAAGCGGTCGCTACGGATTTCGCGGCACTGACTCACAGTATGCGTACGCAAGGGATCAAGTTGGAGGAATCAGCCACCGACATTCTGCAGCGTGTGAATCGCCAGTCGACCCGGGTGGACATGATGCTGACGAACGTGCTCGATACTGTGGATCGGGCGAGCGCGGTGGTTGCGGATGTCATCAGTGTCCCGATTCGTCAGCTCGCGGGCGTTGCCGCGTTCGCGCGCGCCGCAATCGGCACGTTGCGCAATGGTCCGGCACGCGCGCAGTCCGAACCCCAGCCTACCCATTCGCCCGCCGATAAAGATTTGTTCGTTTGAGCTTAGAGTTCCACAATTCACGTGCCCTTTTCAGTTCCGCGAAGGTGTCATTTTCTCAAGGAAAATGCCACTCGGCACGGTGGCTTCGGGGTTCAGCAATTGTGGAACTGCTGTAGCGGTCTTCTCGAACGCGCTGAGGGCCGAGACAACCATGTCCCGGCTCTCAGTTTGCCCAACGCGACGTTTTACTGTTCGTCGAATTCGATTACCTGAATTGCATAGCCCGGTATGGTGTGGTGAAGGTGACTGCTCACGTTATGCAGCGCTGTCTCTACCGGCACGATGCGCTCCGGCGCGTCGATGGAGTTGGTTTCTTGTGTGTCGTTCGCCTGCAGGCTTACCAGCTTCGCTGTCGATGCGAGCTTCGCGCCTTGCAGGTCTATGTCCACCGGCTGCGGATCTGAGGAGGCATTGACCAGCTTCAAATAGAGCTTCTTTTTTGCTGCGCTGCCGGTGATCGAGTAGAACACTTTTGGACCGGCGCCTTCCAGCTTCGATCCAAGCGTGTGATCGCCGAGATAAGACGCGAACAGGACTTGCGCATAATATGCGGGCGAGCCGTAGCTCTTCATGGCGTTGTAGCCGATGAGGTCGGTCTCCCACTGCATGCCGCCTGGATCGACGTTGACAAGCAGAGGCGCGTAGCTGGCCATCACGATGATGTCGCTATTGCGTTCGAGGCCCGTCATCCACGCGGCGTCGCCCAAGGCGGCACCAAAGTCCGGTGTGGGGAAACCTTCGCGGGTAGCCCACTCGCCGACGAAAATCTTCGGCCCGTTGCGATCGGTCTTATCGTAGTGAGTCGCGTCCTGGAAGTTCTGCTTGGCGCGCACATAGAAGTGCTCGTCGAGCACATCGGGCTTTATGTTCTTGATGGGAGCAGTCGCGATGAGCAGCAGATCAGGATACTTCGCTTTGATGGCTTTGTAGAACTGCGCGTAACGGCCATCGTAGCTGCCGGACTTGTCAAACCCATCTTCGTTGCCGATTTCGACATAGGTCAGATTGAAGGGTGCGGGGTGTCCGTCTTTCACACGTTCTGCGCCCCATTTGGTATCGGGACCACCGGTGACGTATTCGATCTCGTCGAGAGCATCCTGGACATAAGGATCGAGGTCCGCGCCGGGATTGACGTGTTCGCCTTGCAACGAATAACCCGCATAGACCGCGAGCACCGGATTCATCTTCAGGTCTTCGCACCACCCGAGAAACTCGAGCAGCCCCATCCCGTCGGATGAGTGGTAATTCCATGGGCTCGGATGCGTGGGGCGATCGACCAGCGGGCCGATGGTTTTCTTCCATTGGAAGCGGTCGGCGATATGGTCGCCTTCAAGATAGTTGCCACCGGGGAAACGCAGGAACTGTGGATGCATGGCGGCCAGTTTTTCCATCAGGTCGATGCGGTTACCGTTGACGCGATCGTGATAGGTGGGCGGAAAGAGCGAGACAAGGTTCAGCCAGAGGGTTCCTTCGCGGCCGACGGAAAGAACCAGGTGATTGTTCGATGAAGGCTGCAGTGCGCCGGTCTTCAGTACGAATTCGTATTGTTTCCAATCCGTAACAACGGCGGGAACGGTAGTGGTGGCCGCGGCCTTGCCGGTGTCGTCACTCACGAGGCTCACTGTCACCGCGCCTAAGTCGCTGGAACCTGCTTTCGCGTAGAACGAGCCTTTGTAGGTGGTTTCGGGCCGCAGAGCGAATCCCCACCAGCCCACGTTCAGTACGCCTGCCTGGTTGTGCGCATCCGCATGCTCGACATCGAGGCGCAAGCTCGACGGGAGAGCGTCGCTGGGACCGGTGGTCTTGTCGACCTCCATCTTTGCTGCGGCGTTGCCGTCCTCGACAAGATACCAATAGGGCACGCCGCTCCAGTTCCCTCGGAAGGTACGGTTGCGCACCATCTCGGCGTACAGACCTCCGTCGTAGGAGTAGTTGATTTCCTCGGTCATGAGGCCGTAGAGCGTCGGGCTCACCGCGGAAACTGGCTGGTCTGCGTGAATGGTGAGAGTGGCTGGTTGTTGGGCTTGGGCCAAATGGGTCAAGGGGGCGAAGCCGAGGCTGGCGAGGATTAAGGCAGCCACGCGGGCAAACGTTTTCTCAGACATCAAGATTTCTCCCGGATTCAGTGCCGGGACAGTATAACGCGTGGTGGTCTTTGCGCTGGCTGGGGGCGTGTCAGAGAATCCGGCCACCGCCGACGACCTCGTCGCCGTCGTAGAAGACCGCTGACTGGCCGGGCGTGACGGCGCGCTGGGGTTCGTCAAATGTGGCGAGGATCTCTCTTTCGAGCAAGGGGCGACCAACCTCTGCGGAACGCTTGCCTGCTCGTGATATATCGCCGGACGAACTTGCGCGTGGCGC
This sequence comes from uncultured Acidobacteriaceae bacterium, assembly GCA_963810545.1. Taxonomy (GTDB): domain Bacteria; phylum Acidobacteriota; class Terriglobia; order Terriglobales; family Acidobacteriaceae; genus Telmatobacter. The sequence goes on along the minus strand of CAWENE010000001.1, from coordinate 281,159 downwards.
CGGTTCGATCGTCGCCCAAGCAGGCTCGTGACGGTGGCGAATCTTGATCTTTACGCGCATGGGAGCTGTCAGCTCTGGAATGCTGATCCAGTTGAGCCGGTTGGCGCGGAGCGTGCGCGTTGCGAGCTCCGCGTCGGCTCCGACGGTGACGCGATGGCTTGCCGGATCAATTTGCAGGACGTAAAGCGGTGAGGGAGAAGCGACGCCCAAGCCCTTCCGCTGGCCGACGGTAAAGTTGGAAATGCCCATCGTGGTGGCCGAGAACCTCGCCATTGGACGCGACCAACTCGCCCGCGGTCTCGGGGACGGCTTCGCCCTGCTCTTCGAGATAGGCGGTGATGAACTGCTTGTAGTCACCGCCGGGAATGAAGCAGATCTCCTGCGAGTCAGGCTTCTGGGCGAGCGCAAGGCCGCGCTGCGCGGCCACTTCGCGCACCTCAGGCTTCGTCATTCGGCCGAGAGGAAAGAGGGTATGCGCCAACTGCTCTTGCGTGAGTCCGAAAAGGAAATAGGTCTGATCCTTTGCCAGATCCGCGGGGCGCTTGAGGATCCAGCGGCGCGCGTTCCGGGTTGTACTCGTTGACGGCGTAATGGCCGGTGGCGATGCGATCGGCGCCGATGCTGCGGGCGGTCTTGAGGAGCTGGTCGAATTTGATGTGGTCGTTGCAGAGCGAGCAGGGAATCGGCGTGCGTCCGGCCAGATACTCGTCGACAAAAGGACGGACCACATCGTTTTCAAAACGCTCCTCCTGATTGACTACGTAATACGGGATGCCGAGGTGCTCGGCGACACGGCGGGCGTCGTAGACATCATCCAGGGAACAACAACGGCCCGCCTTGGGGGCGTCGGGAATGCCGTGCTTGCCTGCCAGCCGCGTCTGATCCCAGAGCTGGAGGGTGAGGCCGACGATGGTCTCGCCAGAATGAGCGAGGATCGCCGCTACCGTGGAGGAGTCAACTCCTCCGGACATGGCTACGGCGATGGTGTCGTTGCTTGGCATGGGGAAGTAAAACGCTCCCTTCTATTGTCCCATCATTGTGTCTGTGACGGCGAATGAGAGCCGGCTTGATCTGGCGCTTCTTCGACATCGGTATCTTCCCTTCCCGATCTCTGAGAGCAAATTACTCTGCCACGGGAGGTTAGACAGTGGCTTTGTCGGCAAATCGCGCAAATGCCAATCTGTGCTCAGGACTACAGATTCGATTTTGACGCAAGCTATAGGGACGCGGCGCTAGCCCAACGTGCCGGTGGCCATGGGCGAGATGGCGCGCAGGTGTTCGACGGCTGCGGGAAGGACGCGCAGGACGTGGTCGACGTCGGCTTCGGTCGCGGTTTTCAGCAGGCTGAAGCGCAGGCTGGCGCGGGCACGCGTCTTATTTAGTCCCATGGCCATGAGAACGTGGCTCGGTTCGGTGGCTCCCGAGTGACAGGCCGAACCGCCGGAGATGGCGACTCCCTTGAGGTCAAGCGCGATGACCAGCGCTTCGCCCTCGAGCTGGTCGAACCAGATATTGGTGGTGTTGGCGGCGCGGGCAACTGGCTTCCCGTCGGTGCCTGCGCCGTTGAGCCCGGTGCCAGGAATGCGGAGGATCTCGGTTTCGAGGCGATCGCGGAGCTTGGCGAGTCTATCGATGGTTCCGTCGGCGAGCGAGTGGGTGGCCAACTCGACGGCTGTTGCCAGGCCGACGATGCCGGCTACATTCTCGGTTCCGGCGCGGCGGCGGCGCTCATGGCTTCCGCCCACGAGCAACGATTCCAGAGGCGTGCCTCGGCGCACAAACATGGCGCCGACTCCTTTCGGTCCATGCATCTTGTGTGCGCTGATGGAGAGAAGATGGCAGCCAAAGCGACGCACATCAAACTTCACTTTTCCTGCGCCCTGCACGGCGTCGATGTGGAAGAAGATGCCGGTGTCGGCGGCGATCTTGCCGATTTCCTCCACGGGTTGCAACACGCCTGTCTCATTGTTCGCCAGCATGACGCTAATCAGGCGGGTTTGAGGCCGAACGGCGCGCAGGATGTCGGTTGGGTCGATGAGGCCGCTGGGCTGCGGGCGCGACAAATGTTGTCTCCACGCCGCGATGGGCCAGTCGCTTGGCTGCTTCCAGGATGGCGGAGTGCTCGATTGACGTGGTGATGAGGTGGTCGCCGGGATGAAGAAGGCCGAAGAGTGCGGTATTGTCGCCTTCCGTTCCGCCGGAATTGAATACCACTTCCGCGTCATGACAGTTGAAGAACTCGGCCAAGGTCTCGCGAGCGCGGTCGACGGCGGTGCGGGCGTGCTGGCCGTGCAAATGGATCGATGAAGCGTTGCCGAAGTGCTCCATCCAATAGGGACGCATGGCCTCGAACACCTCAGGCAGCAAAGGTGTGGTGGCATTGGCATCCATATAGACGCGTGCAGAGGCTGAGCGGCTGAGGGGCATGAAAAAGGCCTATTCTCAAGGCTACCACAGGGTTTGGTCGATTTTGGCACGGCAGAAGGAGGCTTTCGCGAGTGCCGGCGTTGATTGGCTAACACGGTCGTGACTCACCGGAAGGTACGAAAGGGATGAAGGATCAGCTCTTTTCCTATAAGCAATTGCCGGTGAGGGGTTTAGTCTAATTCAGCTTGATCTATTCGAACTGATCCGATAGGTGGCAATCGATCTGTCATCCAAGTGAGAGAAGGAGCGGATTCCCCGGTCGCTGTGCTTCGAGGTCCGATGGATCGAAAGCGACTTTGGAACGATGCGCCAAGGGGGTTTTTCACCGCGCAACCCCTTGAAAAGCCGGAGCGATGGCCCGAAAGAGGCACCAGTTTGTTGGCGGTTTGAATCGATCCTCGGTTATCTTGATAGAAGATTGTGGCTGGACTGCGACTTTCTCTGCACCAAGGTGAAGCCGGAGTCGCTTGATCCTTAATTTAACTAATTAAATAGGGGGCGTACGTGAAGAATCACTTGCATGAGCCCGTGACCATTGCTGTTGTCGGTTCAGGCTACGTTGGTCTTGTGGCATCCGCATGCTTTGCCGAGATTGGCCACCGCGTGATCTGCGTGGACAACGACGAGGCCAAAGTACGCACGCTGCAGGCGGGAGGGATCCCGATTCACGAGGATTATCTGCCTGAATTGCTGAACCAGCATCGGGGCGGAAGACTCGAATTCACCACCGACCTTCGTAATGCGGCGCAAACTGCGCAGGCCATCTTCATTGCGGTCGGCACTCCCCAGAGCCGGACGGGAAGCGCCGATTTGTCGTTTGTTGATGCAGTCGCGAGCGAAATTGCGCGTTCCATCGACTCCTACAAGGTCATCGTCGAGAAGAGCACGGTTCCCGTGTACACGAACGAGTGGATTCGCCGGGTGATTGAGCGCAATGGCGTGCCGAAGGATCTGTTCGATGTTGCGTCCAATCCGGAGTTCCTGCGCGAGGGAACCGCCGTCGTTGACTTCCTGCACCCGGATCGCATCGTGGTGGGTGCTGCGACAGATCGTGCTTCGGCGTTGCTTCAGCAGATTTATGAACCGCTGACCTCGGGCGCATACTACTGCGGCGGCAACCGGATCCCAGGGCCCCGTACTGAAAGTGAACTTCCTCCGCTGCTGCTGACTTCTACGAAGGCTGCGGAAATCATCAAGCATGCGTCGAATGCGTTTCTCGCCACCAAAATCTCGTTCATCAATGTCGTCGCGAACATTTGCGAAGCGGCTGGAGCTGACGTGGAAGAAGTAGCCAAGGGCATTGGTCTCGATAGCCGCATCGGCAACAAGTTCTTGCGCGCCGGGGTCGGTTACGGCGGGTCCTGCTTCCCGAAAGACGTGGCTGCGTTCCGCAATGTAGCCGAGTTGGTCGGAGTGGACTTCGGCCTGTTACACGAAGTGGAAAAGATCAATGAGGACCAGATCAATCGCTTCTTTCAAAAGGTACGGTCGGCTCTGTGGACGTTCCGTGGCAAGAAAATAGGCGTGCTCGGTCTGGCGTTCAAAGGGGGAACCGATGATATTCGGGAATCTCCGGCGATCGAGATCGTGAAGAAGCTTTTGAGTGAAGGGTGCATCGTGAGCGCGTACGATCCTGCTGCCGAAGCCCGCACCAAGGAATTGATTCCGCCCGGAGGGCAGATGCGCTATGTGGATAGCCCGTATGCCGCTGCACAGGACGCCGATGCGCTGCTCATTCTGAACGACTGGAGCGAATTTGCGGAACTCGATTTAGCGAAGCTGCATTACACGCTGCGCTATCCAATCGTTATTGACGGTCGCAATTTGTACGATCCGGCCACAATGACGGAGCATGGCTTTACCTATCTCAGCGTGGGACGGCCGGGATTGTCGCAACCTGTCGATCCGATTTCCGTGTTCCAAGAGCCGAGGAAAAGGGATAGGGCCTAGGTTCCTGATCGCGTGATTTCGCACTTTGGGGTTCGAGGTTTCCCAACCTTTTGCCAGGAAAAAGCGAAAGGATGGGGCACGGAGATCGTTGCTATTCCGTCCGATAGAATTTGAATTGGGCCAGGCTTCCCAGGTCCGAATAGAGATTGAGGATATTCATCTCACCTAGTCCGTCTGTGATCGCGCGAAACTAGCTGAAGGGGGCATTTGATTGATGCGTGTGCTCGTAACCGGAGCTGCCGGTTTTCTGGGTTCTCACCTAACCGACGCACTCCTCGCAGAAGGGCATTCGGTCATCGGTGTCGACAACCTCTGCACCGGTTCTCTGCGTAATCTCGAACATCTGAAGCGCGAACCAAAGTTCGAATTCTTGAAGGCCGATATCTCGGAGGGGTTCGACCCGAAGCGCGTGGACTACGTCTTCAACTTCGCCTCGCCGGCCAGTCCTGTCGACTACTACCGCCTGGGGATTGAGACGTTGATGGTGGGATCGGCGGGAACGAAGAACTCGCTTGAAATTGCTCGCAGATACGGAGCGAAGTTTCTGCATGCTTCGACTTCGGAGTGCTACGGGGATCCATCGGTGCATCCTCAGACCGAGGACTATTGGGGCAACGTGAATCCGATCGGAATAAGGTCAGTCTACGATGAGGCGAAGCGATTTTCCGAAGCCCTCGTGATGGCCTACAACCGTTACCACTCCGTGAATACGCGCCTGGTGCGCATCTTCAATACCTACGGTCCGCGTTTGCAAAAGGACGACGGCCGCGTTATCTCGAATTTTATGATCCAGGCGCTGAAGGGTGAGAACCTGACGGTCTATGGGGAAGGCGCGCAAACGCGTAGTTTTTGCTATGTGACCGACGAGATTCAGGGAATTCTTGGACTTTCACGAACCAACGAGCACACGCCGGTGAACGTAGGCAATCCGACTGAGTGGACGATTCTGGAATGCGCGAAAGCTGTGCTGCGCGTCACCGGGGCAAAGAGCGAGATCGTTTATTGTCCACTTCCGCAGGATGATCCAATCCAACGACAGCCGGACATCGGCAAAGCGCGCAGACTGTTTGGGTGGGAGCCCAAGATCGATCTTGAGACGGGGTTGAAACTCAGCCTGGATTACTTCAAATCGTGCATCGAAGTTCCTGCTTGAGCGAAGATCAATGTGGGCATTTCTGAAGGCGAGGATCTGCCGGGTCGGGGGAGCGGAAGAGAATGAAGAAGGCTCTCATCACGGGCGTCACGGGACAGGATGGCTCCTACCTCGCCGAGCTGCTGCTGTCGAAGGGTTACGAAGTTCACGGCATCAAACGGCGCGCTTCGCTCTTCAACACCAATCGCATCGACCATATCTACGAGGACCCGCATGAGATAGGGCGCCGCTTTGTTCTGCATTACGGCGATCTGACCGATGCCAGCAGCCTCATCCGCATCGTGCAGGAAGTGCAACCCGACGAGATCTATAACCTCGCGGCACAAAGTCATGTGAAAGTTTCATTCGAGCAGCCGGAATACACCGCAGACACGGACGCGCTCGGCACATTGCGCTTGCTTGAGGCGATCAGAATTGCAGGCCTTGAAAAACAAACTCGTTTTTATCAGGCATCGACTTCAGAGCTCTACGGCCTGGTGCGCGAGACTCCGCAGAAAGAGACAACACCGTTTTATCCCCGTTCGCCTTATGCGGTGGCAAAGCTTTATGCGTACTGGATTACGGTGAACTACCGCGAGGCCTACGGTATCTTTGCCTGCAACGGAATCCTTTTCAACCATGAGTCTCCGAAGCGAGGCGAGACTTTTGTATCGCGCAAAATTACGCGGGCGCTGAGCCGCATCAAAGTCGGCCTGCAGGAGACGTTGTATCTTGGCAACCTGGATGCGCTGCGCGACTGGGGCCATGCGCGCGACTATGTTGAGATGCAATGGTTGATGTTGCAGCAAGCGGCGCCGCAGGACTATGTGATTGCCACTGGCGAACAACACAGCGTGCGCGATTTTGTAAATCTGACAGCGAGTTTTCTCGGCATGAGGATCGATTGGGAAGGCGAGGGAGCCGATGAACGAGGGCTGGATGCTGACCGCCATATGGTTGTGGCCGTGGACCCGCGCTACTATCGTCCCACTGAAGTCAACAGCCTTTTAGGCGACGCAAGCAAAGCTAAACGGGAGCTCGGTTGGCAACCGCGCGTCACATTCCGCGATCTAGTGAAGGAGATGGCAGAAGAGGATCTCAAGATTGCGGAACGGGATGCCATGGTGCGGAAGCATGGCTATTCGGTATTCAATTTTCACGAACTCTAAGTGAAGCAGCAGGTCGCTACCCATGGAAGAACACAGCCGCATTTTCGTCGCAGGGCATCGCGGTCTGGCAGGATCGGCGATTTGCCGGGGCCTGGAGCAGCGCGGCTATTCCCACCTTCTGCTCCGCACACATGCCGAGCTTGATCTCACCGATCGGGAAGCGGTGCATACTTTTTTCGACCAGCAAAAGCCTGAATATGTCTTCCTGGCGGCAGCTAAAGTGGGCGGCATTCTGGCGAACGACACCTATCCGGCCGACTTTATCCGCGAGAACCTTGAGATTCAGACCAATGTCATCGATGCGAGCTACCGCAGCGGTGTCGAGCGTCTGCTCTTTCTCGGCTCGAGCTGCATCTATCCGAAGCTTGCTCCTCAGCCGATCAAAGAGGAGTATCTACTCACAGGCCCGCTTGAGCCAACCAATCGCGCGTACGCTCTGGCAAAGATTGCGGGTGTGGAGATGTGCTGGTCTTATAACCGGCAATATGGAACTCGCTATCTCGCGGCCATGCCCACAAATCTTTATGGTCCGGGAGATAACTTCGACCCGAAGGGGTCGCATGTTCTGCCGTCGCTGCTGCGGAAAGTCGTTGAGGCAAAGAGGGCTGGAGAGCATCGCCTAGTGGTGTGGGGTACGGGCAAACCTCGGCGCGAGTTTCTTTACAGCGAGGATCTCGCCGACGCGTGTATTCATCTGCTCAACCTGCCTGAGCCGGAATTCAGCCATCTGATCAAACGCGATGTGGCTCCCCTCATCAATATCGGTACCGGCGAGGATCTCACGATTCGCGCATTGGCCGAGCTTGTCGCCAAGGTTCTCGAATTCGATTGCGAGATTCTCCTCGATACGTCGCGTCCGGATGGCACGCCGCAAAAGCTTCTCGATGTCAGCCGCATGCATGCTCTGGGATGGAAAGCCAGAACAAGTCTGGCGGAGGGCATTCGGCTGACGTACGAGGCCGCGCGATCTCAACTGGAAACGCGGGCAGGGTAGTCTTACGGAGCGCGTGACGGCGCATTCGGCCGGATCTCCGTTTCCTTCCTGTTCAAGCAGGCTGTCTGCGGCCGGCGAATTTCCTGCAAATCCTGTTTCGAGATTTCCACAATTGGTCGGGAATCACAACGTGACATGACGAAGCGCACTGATGTTGGAGAGTGTTTCGTTATAAGACAGTTGTTAAGCAAGACATCATCGATAAGCCAGGGAAGAAATTCCCATTTTGGAAATACGCGGCGGTTGGCTTGTCGGCGTCAGGATGGGGAAAGCGCGGAATTCATCTTCGTACTTGCTTGGTTGAATATGCTATAGCTCGCTTTACAAGTTCGGTGCTCAATACGCTGAACACAAAATAGTAGATTTATATTCTTCGAGATTACATAGAGCCGAAAAAGAGAAAAGCAAACATTACATGCGCCTATCTATTGACCCGCGACGAGATCCGGAATTTGTGCAGCCGCTCCCCGACAGAAGAAGGGGAACGGAATGAGCTGGTTTGGCATTGAGGGTGCGCAATTACTCTTCGAGGGGTCCGCAGGGAACGTCCTGCCTCGCAGGAACGACTCCCGCGGCGCGATCCATAATCGATTTGAACGCAGCCTCACAGCGATCGAGATTCTGGCGGATTTGTTCACCGTTGCGTTTGCCATCAGCGGAGGATTCTTCGCGTACCAGTTTCTGCGGTTTGGAAGCCTTTCGCGTCCTGAATTCGGCACGGTTGCCATTGTGTCCTGCGCCATTGCTGTCTTGGTTGTGCTGCTTCTCGATCACGACGGAGCGTATCTGGCGGGGAACAGCCTGTTGCGGATTAAGGAAACCGAGCGCTCGCTTCGAGTGTCTATCCAGGCATTTTTCCTCGTCCTGCTCGCCACATTTCTGACCGGTCATCGCTTCTCGGGATGGATATCCTTTATTGCTCTTCTGAGCGTGGCACTGTTTCAGATCGTCGAGAAGCAGCTTCTCTTTGTCGCCGTCCGTGCTTTGCGAACACGAGGCTTCGGTGTGCAGAATGTTCTGATTTACGGAGCGGGCGAAAGCGGTCGTCGCGTGTTCTCCGCGCTCGCTCGATCCCCGCGGCTGGGTCTTAATCCAGTTGCGCTGGTCGACGACGATCCGGAACTAGGGGGGCAGCAAATCTTTGAATCCTCCTACAGGCGAGAACACTCGGCAAATGTCATTACGGGACCGCTCAGCAAGGAGTTAATTGAGCGCCATCAATGCGAATTGCTGGTGATTGCGATTCCGAGCCTCGCCCACGAGAAGTTTTCGCGCGCCATGCAAGCTGCGCAGGCAGCTGAGGCGCAACTCGCGTTCCTGCCGCGTCACTCGGCAATCCCCGCCGACACCATCGAATACGCGGATATTGACGGCACCATGCTCAACGTTGTCCGGAGGCCGGCCAATGATCAGCGCTACGCAATTGCCAAGCGGGCCTTTGACTTGATTTTTGCGCTCTTATTGATTGTCCTCATGGCTCCCGTCCTGATCGTCATCGCTATTCTCGTTCATTTCGATTCGCCAGGATCGGTACTGTTTCGGCAACAGCGCGTCGGGAAGCATGGTCGGCCCTTCACCATGTATAAGTTTCGGTCCATGCTCTCCGATGCGCCGAGATATGCTATCTCTCCGCGGGATTCCAATGACCCGCGCGTGACTCGCATTGGGCGATTTTTGCGTCGGAGCAGCCTTGACGAACTGCCGCAGCTCATCAACGTTGTCAAAGGTGAAATGTCCCTGGTAGGTCCCCGTCCTGAAATGCATTTTATCGCTCAGCAGCACGGCACTGTGCATCAGCAACGTCTCGAAGTCCCACCCGGCATCACGGGACTTTGGCAATTGAGTGCCGATCGGGCCTTTCATATACACGAGAACGTTCAGTACGACCTCTACTACATCCGGCACCGCAGTTTCTTAATGGACTTTGCGATTCTTCTACACACTGTGGTCTTTGCCATGCATGGTGTCTGACTTGTTTCATCTTGAGGAGCGTCGTTCGATGAGCGGCTTAACGATGAGTGTTGAACCACCCGAGCTTTCGTTGCGATCACCGGCGCGCACAAACATTCTGGGCGTGGATGTCAGCGCCATCAATATGGAAGACGCAATTCAGCAGTGCGATCAATTGATCCGCTCACATGGCCAGGGATACGTTTGCGTGACCGATGTGCATTCGGTCGCCGAAGCGCTTTCCGACTCGGCATTCCGCGCGATTCTGAACGGCTCATTCATGACCACGCCGGACGGAATGCCGCTTGTCTGGATGGGGCATTTGCAAGGGCACAAGAGGATGCGTCGCGTCTACGGGCCCGACTTGCTGATCGAAATGTGCCAATTATCCGAGGAGCGTGGCTATCGGCACTTTTTCTATGGCGGCAAGCCCGGTGTCGCGGACCAATTAGGCACTCGCTTGAAAGCGAGATTCCCTGGGTTGAATGTCGTAGGGACATGTACTCCGCCCTTTCGGCCTCTCACTGCCAGTGAAGAAAAGCAACTTATTGCGTTTGTCGAGCAAACGAAACCCGATGTGTTCTGGGTTGGGCTGGGATCGCCGAAGCAGGAACGATTCATGGCGCAATACTGCGGGAAGCTCGATTGCCGGCTCATGGTGGGCGTGGGCGCAGCCTTCGACTTCCACTCCGGCGCAGTGAAAGAGGCGCCGCGGTGGCTGCGCAACACAGGTCTGCAATGGGTGCATCGCCTCATTCAGGAACCTCGGCGTCTTTGGAGGCGCTATTTTACGTGCATCCCGGCATTCCTTTGGAATGTCGGATTACAGTTTGCCGGATTTCGGAGGTTCGGTGATGAAGCATAACCGAAAGAGAGAGTTGAATCGACGAATTCTTGCGCAGTTCATTCTCTTGCGCAGGGTGCGCGGCGGCGCCTTGTGAAACGAATGAAATCCATATTTTGACCTTAAAGAAACGCGAATAGAGAGCTATACCGACTAGAGGAAGCACAAATAATGCTGTCGAGTCCCACAGTGCTGCCGGAAACAAGCCTATACCGGCGCAACAACCCCGCAGCCAGACGCACGCAGAATGGCGACCTGGAACTTCGGGAGATCGTACGCATACTGAGGCGGCGGCAGATGGCGATTGTTTCTGCAGTTGCCGTTGGGATCATTCTCGCCGCACTCGCGGTGGTATTCGCGAAGAAGGAATACAGCTCAACCGCAACAATCGAGATGAATCAGGAGAGTGGCGCTGCACTTGGACTATCGGATCTGTCGGGAATAGCAGGCGGCCTGGGTGATCAGGAGCAGATGAATGTGGATCTGCTTACCGAGCAGACCGTCCTCATGAGCGACAACACAGCCCTCAAGGTGATCGAAGACTTGAACCTGGACGCCAGCCCTCCCTTCGCAATTCCAATGTCCATGGGTGGGAAAGAATCGTCGCTCCAACGGGAACGTGGTGTGCCGCTTGATCGAGCCCCGCTCCAGCGAGAGCGATTGCTCAAGATCTTCAGGTCCAATCTGCGAGTCAGCCTGACTAAGGGGACTCGCCTACTTACCGTGAGCTATACCGATGCGGATCCGGATCGGGCGGCTGCAGTCGCGAATGCGGTCGTCGATGCGTATATGAACGAGTCTACCGAGGCGAGATTCCAGGCGTCGTCGAAGACTTCCTCCTGGCTGACAGGCCAATTGGCCACTTTGAAGCAAAAGGTCGCGGAGAGCCAGTCAAGGGTCACTGCATTTCAGCGCGAACCCGACCTAACGGGAATGGCAACGACTTCCTCCATGCATCAAGGCCCAATCAACTCCGATGAGCGAATCACACATTCACGAAATCATTTGCAAAGGACGAGAATCTCGCGTGGCAGTTGTCACAATTGTTCCACGTGGAACAATTCCGGATCCTCGCAGGCTCGGATATCGAGCTCCCCTGACAATGTTTCGCTCGAACGGCTGATCGAGCTAAATCGCGACCTGACAAGTGCGGAAGTCGCGCGCATCGCAAAAGAAGCCATCTACAAAATGACCGAGACCCAGGATCCGGCAGTGGTGGTGGGCGTGGGATCGAGTGATTTGGCAGGGATTTTGGGGCCGGGCTCCCCCGTTGCCCCCGGCGGGGCGGACTTGGTGCTCCTGCAACAGCTTCGTCAGCAACTTGCCCAGGTCAAGGTTCAGCTTGCAGCGTCGGGAACAAGGTACGGCGCCAAGAGCCCTGTCATGATCCAACTCCAGAATGAGGAAGCATCGATTCTTTCGCAGATTCGCGCCGAGTTGGATCGCATACGCGCGCGTGCGAGGAACGAGCTCGACCTGGCGATCCTTGGCGAGAACGGAATCCGTCAGCAGATTGCGGAGCAGGAGCAGGTCGTCAATAAGGTCACCGAAAAGGCAGACCAACTGGTTCTTCTTCAGGAAGAAGCCCAATCAAACCGAGAGATTTACCAGGACCTCTATTCGAAGTTAGAAGAGGCGAGTGTGACCGCAGGCATCAAAGCCTCCAACGTTACGCTCGTCGATCCGGCGCGCACTCCGGGTCAGCCCGCTTATCCAAAGAAGAGAGCGATGGTCGGTCTCGGCGCTTTGATGGGGCTGCTCGTCGGCTTTGTGACTGCATTCACCTGGGATTACTTCGATGATTCAATCGCAACCCCGGAGCAGGTAGAACAAATCACCGCGATCCCGGTGATTGGCGCGATCCCTGATTTCCATCGGAAGCGGAGTGCATCCGGCAAATACGGCAGCGAATCTGAGCGCCAGGATCGCACGAAAGTGCAATCGAGTGCTTGGCTTCTCCGGGCGCCAAGGTCTCAAATCGCGGAGTCGTATCGCGCCCTTCGTACCGCACTGCTGCTGAGTCGTGCCGAGCGGCCCCCCCGCGTCATTTTGATCATGAGCGGATCGCCCGGAGAGGGGAAGTCGACCACGTGCTTCAATACGGCGGCCGCTTTTGCTGTCCAGGGCGATCGTGTTCTGTATCTAGATGCGGACCTGCGGCGTGCGGAGGCTCACAGGTTCTTCAATTGCTCCAATGACGCCGGCCTGAGTAACTGCCTTACGGGCGGACTCGCATTTTCTAAAGAGTTACAGCCCTATCCAGGCATTCAGTCGCTGTTTCTTCTGCCCGCCGGTCCCGATCCCCCGAACCCGTCCGAGTTGCTTGGCTCGAAGCGCTTCGCCGATCTTCTCGCCGAATTGAGAACTCATTTTGACTACATCTTCATTGACAGTCCGCCTGTTCTGTTAGTCACGGACGCCCAACTTATCTCGCCCTTAGTCGATGGATATGTCCTGGTTCTGCAATCAGCCAAGACGACCAAACGATTCCTCGAGCGATGCCTCTCCATGATGCGCACGTCCAAAGCTCCGCCACTTGGAATTGTGATGAATGCCCTGAATGTACGGTCTGCGGGGTACTCAGGATACGAATACTACGGCACCGGGAGTGGCTACTATGTCGACGCGAAATAACGCCCCTTTACTTCGAATATGCGGCGGGAACATTTGCGCCTTTATCACGCTGGTCCTGGCGTTAACGCTGCCGGCGCGAAGCCTCTGTCAGCAAGGCGCTGCTGTCGTCGCGAATGTGAACGAGAATGTTGCCTCGGCGCGACGTGCACAGCTGGCGGTTCCTGCCGGCGTCAACCCTGTTCCGGAGGGATTTGAAAACATCACACTTGCACCGGGCGCTCTCGTACAAATGGACATTTTTGGCATTCCAGAAATGTCTGCGCAATTGCGTGTCGACGCGAGGGGCAATCTGGTAGTTCCCTTGATTGGAGTAATTCCTGTTGAGGGAAGCACGGTTGCACAAACGCAGGACACGATCGCCAAGGAGTTTGCCGATCGTGAAATCCTCAAAGACCCGCAAGTGATCCTCAATGTCCTCCAATTCTCGGCACGGAACATATCCGTCCTGGGTGAAGTCCAGAGCCCGGGGCGCATACAGTTGCTGGGCCCGGAACCGCTTGGCGATGTTCTTGCCCTAGCAGGCGGTGAAACGATCGCAGCCGGAAACGACATCGAAATCCAACATCGCGCCTCAAATGGAAAAACAGATTCACGCCACGTCGAGTATGCCCAGGGCGAGGACCCCGCTAGTCTTCAGAGCACTCTGATAGCGCCCGGTGACACGGTCCTTGTGCACAGGGCGGGAATCATCTACGTCCTCGGTGCAGTGAATCGCCCCGGCGGCTACCTCATGGTGAACGGGGGCATGCTCAACGTGGTGCAGGCCATCTCTCTCGCGGGCGGACAAACGCTGCAGTCTTCCACGTGCTGCGCAGTTGTCGTACGCAGGCAAGGGAACAGCTTTGTGCAGATCAAGGTGTCACTCGGAAAGATGGAGAAAGGCGATGCTCCCCCTCTTTCATTGCAGCTCGACGACGCGCTTTATGTGCCGGCGAGCGCATGGAAATCATTCGTGATCAATGGATCCAATGTTCTTAGTGCGGCTGCGTCTGCCTCGATCTATGCTGCCGCCAATAACCCTTAGATTCTCGTGGAGTCAAATGGCAACCCAACTATGAAACGCGTCTTGCATGTGTTGTACAGCCTGGAGCGATCAGGCATGGAAATGATGTTGTTGAACAGCAATTCGGAGTGGCGCGACCGCGGGTATGAATGCGATGTCCTGGCGACTGCGGATACCGTTGGCCCACTCGCAGAGCAGCTGAGCGCACGCGGCTACGGCGTCCACCATTTCCCTTTCCGAAGCCGGCTGTCTCTTCTGCCAAGATTAGATTTCGTCCGAAGGTTCTTTCGTCTTTGCGAGTCCGGATATGACATAGTCCATATTCACTCCGAAGCCGGTGTGCCGCTGTTTGCGCTCATCGCCAAGCTGGCCGGCGTTGAGCGAATCGCTGTAACTCCGCACAATACTTTCAGGTTTCGCGGTCTTCTACGATTCAGAAAGCTCTGCGAACGACAATTCGTGTGCTTGCTCGGCGGCCGCTTTGGAATGGTCAGTAAAGGCGTCAGCGCATGCGAGTGGGAGAGGTTCAGAAACAAGGGCACCCCGATTCGAAACTGGTTCAACGTATCCCACTTCAGGCCTCCAGTGCCGCTTGAGCGATCCGCCGCAAGACAGTCTCTCGGCGCGCGGCCGGAAGACTTTGTCATCGCTTCGGTTGGAAACTGTAACGCGGCAAAGAATCACGAGGCTATCCTCTGCGCTATTCCGCTGTTGCCCTCTACGTTGCGGCCACTTTACATCCACATTGGACGCGAGGAGGCCGACCATCCGGAGCGGAAGTTGGCGAACGAGCTGGGAATCCAGGACAAGGTACGGTTCCTTGGATCGCAAGCCGACGTTCTGCCTTCGTTGTGGGCCGCCGATGCATTCGTCATGCCCTCACTCCACGAGGGACTCGGGATAGCCGCAATTGAGGCCGTTGCGTGTGGCGTGCCGCTCGTCTGCTCCCAGGTGGATGGTCTCTCCGACATCGCCGCCGTCACCAACAACGCGGTTCTTACCGGGACTACGCCCGAGTCGATTGCGACAGGGATTGCTCGCGTTGCCGCTTTTCCGTTGGCGGTGCGGCGCAATCGAGCTTTGATCGACGGCGGATTGGTCCGAGAGCATTTCTCGATTCAGAACGGTGTGCAAAGTATCATCAGCGGTCTCTATGCGGAAGACACGCAGAGCCCGCCCATCGCAGAACAGGTCTGGAGGCCATCATGAAGATTGCTCTCTGCGCTCCGGCAGACATACATTCTCTCGGGCAAATCACCGGCCAGGATCGTGGTGGGATCGCAGCTGGCCTCGGTGGTACTGCGACTACTCCTCTGATCACCGAACTACTCATCCGCGGTCACGATGTTACGCTTTACACTCTGAGCAAAGGGCTTGCGAAGGAAGAGGATTACCGCTTCGGAAACCTGCGGATTTTTGTTGGTCCGTTTCGTGAGCACCATCTGGCCCGCACCTATTATTGGCCCGAGATAAATTACCTCGAACGAGTTATCAGGGCCGATGCGCCACCCTTCGTCCATGCCCACTGGACCTACGAGTTTGCCCTTGGAGCGCTCCGATCCGGTGTTCCCACGGTTACGACGATCCACGATCTTCCCTGGAATGTTCTCCGTTATTATCGCGATGCGCATCGATCCGTGCGTCTTCTCATGGCGTATGAAGTGGCTCTTCGGGGCGAACACTTCACCGCAGTTTCTGAAGGTGCGGCGTTACATTTCTCCCGACACATCAAACCGGGAGCGAAGATCGAAGTCATTCCCAATGGATTGTCCGACGAGGTCTTTGCCTTGGGCCGTCAGCCCCGGCAGGACAGCAATGCCGGGATTACCTTCGCGACGATTCTTCTGGGCTGGTCTCGCCGGAAGAATGCTGAATCCGCGCTGAAGGCCTTCGATATTGTTCGTCACCAGCTTCCAGGGGCGCGTCTCGTCATGTTTGGTTCGGACTACGAGACGGGTGGCCGCGCCCATCAATGGGCAAAGGAAAAGAGTCTCGAGGAGAATGTCCTCTTCGCGGGCCCGGTGACCCACTTCAAACTTCTCCAGCGAGTCAGCGAAGAAGTCGACATTGTAGTGCATCCTTCGCTCGATGAAGCATTTTCGATGGCGGCGCTGGAGACGATGGCGCTTCGGAAAGCCTTAATTGCAGGCGAAACAACGCCAGGAATGCGAGAGATGCTGGGATGCAGCGGGGGCGCTCTCGTGGATGTAAAAAAGCCGGCGGCGATTGCACAGGCAATGCTCCAATTGGCGACGAATGCAGACTACCGCCACCATTTGGCGAATCACAGTTATGCACGTGCCTCTAAGCTCTATCGCCTCAGCTCATTGGTGGACCATTACGAAGCTCTCTACAGAAGCATGGGTCAGACTCAAGCAGCGTACCCGCTCGTTTTTCAGACCGCTTCTGACACGGCGACTCATTCGCATGCGCCGTTGGACGCTTCGTAGGCATTTCGGGAGACTCGATGTTTGTTTTTTTGGCGGCGGTTGCCTTATTCGGTATCGGACTGTTGTCCATCTACCTCATGGCGCGCCATGTCGTGGTGGGACTATTCAGCTTGCTTGCCGTCAGCTTTCTCAATTTCGCGTTCGGCATGAGTGCGACAACGTTCGGTCGTCTGCATCTGAACCCTCTGGATGCGGTGTACATCGGCCTTCTTATCGCCGGTCTCTTTCGATGTCTCCGAGGACTCAGATTCCTCAATGCTGTTCGAGCGTTGGCAATCGGCTATCTTCTCATCTTCGCTTTGAGTCTTGCGCGCGGATTCAACGCGAACGGAGCCTTTGCCACAGCGAATGAGGCGCGTGGTTTTGTCGGCCCCCTGCTCGCGATGCTCTACTTTCTCGACGCACCCGTGGATGAGAGGGCTGTCAGACGATATGTGCAGGGATACCTGATCTTCGGTGGGGCACTCGGCATCGTTGCGGTTCTTGCGGCGATGGGCCTTCCCATCGGCGTATCAGCATGGGCACATTCAGCTGCCGCCGCGGCAGACAATCGCTACTTGCCATCCAGTGCTGCGGCAGCCATCTGCGTCTGTGGCTTTCTCGCATTGGCACATTCTTCCTTTCACGCGCATGGCTTCTTTGCCCAGCTGCAGGCGCCGGCGTTCTTTCTCGTCGCTATTTATCTGCGGCACCGCACCGTCTGGATGATGCTTCTGGCCGGGACCGCCGCATTGCTATTTGTCGACAGCCGGCTCTTTCGGCGCATCGTGCCTGCTGCGCTTCTTGCCTTCGTGGCCGTTGTTGGGATCGCCTTCTATGAAAACGGCAATGCAAGATTCGCAAGTGAGAGCGAGTTCTTCGCCTCTGCGTCCAATGCCAACACTTGGTATTGGCGAGTGAATGGCTGGCAGGAGTTCCTCCTCGATTCAGACCAGACGTCTTCCACCGTGTTGCTGGGTAAACCGATGGGGAGTGGTTGGTGGCGCATTGATCCCGAGAGTCACATAGTTCAAACGGCCCCACCCCATAGCGAGTATGTCACCGAGTATCTCCGAGTCGGAATGATCGGATTGCTCGTGGTCATTCTTTTCGCGTTCTGGCCGCTCTTCGCACTGTGGCGGATCTCCAAAGAAGGCATCGTCGCCGCCTATCCTTGCACTTCGATTTGGGCCGTGGTGGTCACCATCACGTTGGTGTATGGCGTCACTTACAGCATTGAACCGGAATCTTATGCACTGCTCGGCATCGCGAGTGCCATCGCGCTCCGCGCGAAAGCAACCGAGGAACTGCCTGTCTCGCTCGAGTTGGCGCAATGGGGCACCGATTCATCTTTCAACTTTGCCGAATAAATCAGGAGAATGAATGTCTATCAATCGAGTTGCGGTCCTCATGACGTCCCACAATCGGCGCGATTTGACTCTCGCGTCGTTGGGCTCATTGTTCCGCCAGCGCAGTATTGAAGAAATTGAGATAGAAGTGTTCCTGGTGGACGACGCCTGCACCGACGGCACAGGCGAGGCTGTTCGGTCGCGGTTTCCGAGTGTTCACGTACTCGAGGGGGATGGCACTCTCTTTTGGAATGGCGGCATGCGCGTGGCTTTTGCGGCTGCGATGCAGAAGGAATTCGACGCCTACGTTTTGTTCAACGACGATACGATCCTCTACAAAGATGCATTGGAGCGCCTGATTTCGTTGGCGAGAGAGAAATTCAAATCAGGCGTGCCGACCATCGTAACCGGGAGCACGCGCTCGCCTCTGACGGGAAAACAGAGCTTTGGCGGCTTTTTGAAGCGGACGCGTGGCCTGGTTCTAAATCTCGAGATGATCGAGGCACACCCATCCAGATCAATCCCCTGCGAAACGATGAACGGTAACTTCGCGCTCATCCCCGCGGAGATTGCAAGTGTCCTGGGAAATATCGAGGAGCGATTTCAGCATCAGTTTGGTGACCTCGATTACGGTTTGCGCGCCAAGCGAGCCGGTTTCGAAGTGGTCGTGATGGCAGGTTACGTTGGCGATTGCTTCAGCAATCAGCGTAGCGGCACGTGGCGTGATTCGACTCTCTCTTTTCCAAAACGCTGGCGTCATCTTATGTCCCCCAAGGGTGTCCCGATCAAGGAATGGGTGTTCTTCACGCGCCGTCATTTTGGTTGGAGATGGCTGCACTATGCTCTCTCTCCCTATGTGAAGACCATCGTCTCGAGCTTGCTGCCCAAGAATCCGTGGAGGCGTGCCAAATCTACTTTGTTGCTTGAAAGGTGACCGCCTTGACATCAAAATCGACGAGCATCGCCGCCTCTGCGATCTCCGGAATTCGATGGAACTACTTCGGTGGAATCAGCTCGAGCCTTTGCTCGTTGATCGTCGGCATCATTCTCGCGCGCCTGCTGGGGCCTAAGCCGTATGGGCAGGTGATTATTGCAAGTACTATCTATGGATTTCTCAATCTCTTCGTCGATGGCGGATTCAGTCAGGCTTTGATCCAGAAGCAGATCCTCGATCCGGAGGAAATTCGAAAGACATTTACCTGTCAGATCGGCATTGGAGTCGTGACGACAGGTGTCGTCTATTGCCTCGCGCCCTCGATCGCTCGTCTTTTTAACGATGTTTCTGTGTCGCCGGTGATTCAGGTGATGGCGATGATGATCGCGATCCAATCGGCCGGTCTGGTTTCTGCTGCACTTCTGCGGAGGAGGATGCACTTCAGGGCGATTCAATATGCAGGAGTAGGAAGTTACCTGTTCGGTTATCTCGTCCTCGGCATTCCGCTCGCCGTTCTCGGTGCGGGCGTCTGGAGCCTGGTTGCTGCATGCCTCGCTCAATGCCTTCTCAATTCCATTCTTCTCTATGCGGCCGCGCGTCATTCTCTGGTACCACGCTTCGGATTTCCCGATCGATCGATTACGAGCTTCGGCGGCACCATCGTCGCGAACAATCTCGCCAATTGGGGGCATTCCAACCTCGACAATCTTGCCGCTGCACAGCTCGGGCCGATCGGCCTTGGACTCTATGGACGCGCCTGCAGTTTCGCATATCAACCTGCGAATGCTCTCGTCACGGGTCTGCAGTCGGTGCTTGTCTCGTCAGCAGCGAAGTTACAAAAGCGGAAGGAGTTGATGCGCGATCTGACAATGTGCATTCTCGCGATTGTGTTCGGTGTGCTTGGCTGCGCGTATGCAGTCTTCGCGCTGACTCCCGAAACGACGATTGTCGGCCTTTTCGGCGACAAATGGATTGGCGTGATTCCACTGATGCTTCCGCTGGCGATCGCGATGCCCTTTTACGCGGCGCATTGTCTTCTCGGGCCGATCCTATGTGGGCTGGGTCGGCCTGATCTCGAGTTTTGGCCGCAGGCAATCAGTTGCGGCATCGCGGCAATCGCATACTTTGCGGCCGTGCGCATCTCACTCGCGAGCATCGCATGGGCGCTGCTAGGCATCATGCTTCTGCGATTTGGCTTGATTGCAGCTTTCGCGTTTCGACTTCTTCAGCTTTCCTGGGGAAAGGTGCTGCAAGTCGTCGCAAGAAGAATTGGATTTTCCGTCGCTTTCGGCGGGTTGGCATGGACTTTCGACCAGATTCTACGAAGCCCGTTTCATTTCAGCGCCGGCTCTCGGCTTATCGGGATCCTTATCTTTTGCACTGGGTTGCTCGGTTGCGCCGGGTGGTGGGCGGGCGACGTCGTCTTCGGGGCAGATGCGATTCGTTTTCTGCTCAACTACACATCGCATTTTCCAGAAAGCTACGTGAGGCAGCTCCGCATACAGGTCCATCGATGCACGAGAACACCGGTCAGGAGCCCGGAAATCAGTGGGGCGCGCACCAGCGGAGTGATCGTATGAGATTCGTCGTCGCGCAACGAACCGGTCGTCGTGGCGAGGGTCTCGGCAATGAGATGTTTCCCTGGGCCAAAGGCTGGATAGCGAGCCAGGTGCTGGACGCGCGCCTGATCGGCCCATCGTGGGGGATTAATCGGCGACGTTACGATCGCAATTTTCGGACCTCGCGGCTCGACTTCCTGCTCGAAGATGCACTGCTGCGCCTGCCCCATTTTGACTTCACTGAGCGAGACTATCTCGCCACTGGAGCGATTGATTTTGGGGCCGCAGTCTCGCAATGGGCGGGGAAACGCGGGCTCCTGCAAAGGCGATCCTTTGTTGTCGGTGTTGGAGGCATGTGGGGCGGCTATGGGGCAATTCGAAGCGCGCGCCCGTTCTTGTTATCGCGTCTATTGGCGAGCCATGGTGCGCTGCGGAACGTGTACCAGGTCATCTCGAAACTGGACCGGAACAGGGTTTTTGTCGCGGTACACATGCGTTCGGGCGGCGAGGGATTTACGACACCAATGCCGGGCGTGAGTCAACGCGGGAGATTCAATCTCCAGATTCCAGGTGAATGGTATCTCTGGGTCTGCAAAGTGCTCAAGGAGAGATTTCGGGACAGGGTTCAGTTTTGGTTCTTCACCGATCACAAGAATCCGGATTGCGATGAAGCGATCCGGCGCTTCAATCCCGCGCAGTTTACCCAAACCAGACTTACGGAATGCAGCGATCTTTTATTGATGACGCAGGCAGATCTTCGCGTGTGCTCGGTCTCGTCCTACAGTATGGCGGCGAGCTTTCTCTCGGACGGTCCTTATGTCTGGTACGAACCGCAGCTCACGTTGAGCGATGACCTCTACACACTGTGGGGCTCAGAGGAATCACAAAAAACGGAAGGGTCGCCGACAGCTCTTAGCAGAGAATTCGTCGCAAAAGTTGTCGGCTCTCACACAGGGGGTCGGCCCATGCCAGTCAACTTTTTGGGCGCCGCAATGGATACCGGCGATCCGCTGCCGGAGCATCTTGTCGAACTTCTCGAAGAGCGGCTTCGCAGACATGATTCTCGAACAAACCTTATTGAATACGGATGTGTGCCACAGGTTCTGTCGCGAACGGATGCGCTGGAGCACGGGCAACCGGCATGGTTTGCCGGGAAAGGTTGCAGCCAATGAATCTCGTTGTCATCTCTCACGCATACCAGGATGAGCGCTATCTTTCCACGCTGGAATCGGTCGCGAGGCATCCGGGCATCGCAGTCGCGCTGATTCACCCGGAAAAGTATCTGGGACAAACGTGCGTCAGGACGGTGTTGTCCGGGGTTCAGGACATTCCCGTATCCGTGTTCTTCGGCTCGCGGCAGGGCACGCTTCTTTATCATCCACGAGCGCTTGCGAAGGCCCTTGATCAGGCGCGCCCCGACGTCATTCTCCACGAGCAGGAAGTGTACGCGCTGAGCGCCGGACAGGTTGCCCTCGCTGCCGCAAAACGATCGATTCCGCTTGTCATGTTTGTGTGGGAGAACGTCCGCCGGCCGCTGGCAATGCCGCGCCGGGCTCTCAGCCGATATGTTCTCGCCAAAGCCAACGGCGTGATCGCCGGCAGCGTTCAGGCGATGCAAGTGCACCGGGGTTGGGGATTTCGCGGAGGGATGGCAGTGATTCCGCAGATGGGCATAGGTGCCAACGCAAATCCGGCCTACGGCAGAAGAGATCGGGCCGTTCTGAGAGTATGTTTTGTCGGCCGGCTTGAGAACTGCAAAGGCATCGATTGTCTCCTCCGTGCAGTGGGCGATCTACGTCGTCGAGGCTTGTTGGTCTCATGCACAGTTGCCGGTCAAGGCCCCGCGCTCCCAGAGCTAAAAGCCGTCGCACAACAACTCGGCATTCAGAACCGAGTTTCATTTTGCGGACAATTATCGGCGAATGCTGTGCAAGGCCTGATGCGAACGAGCGATGTCCTGGTCCTTCCTTCGCGTCGAAACGATCAATGGCAGGAACAATTCGGGCTCGTGCTTACGGAAGCAATGGCAGAAGCCACCGTGACCGTCGGAAGCAGGACAGGAGCGATCCCCGAAGTAATCGGTTCGGAGAATCTTCTGTTTGAAGAGGATAATTTTCGAGGCCTCGCGGACATTCTGGAGCGCCTCGCCTGCGATCCTCACCTCTATATAGACAGTCAGCATCTCCTTTGGAAGCGCGCACGGGATATTTACAGCTTCGAACAAATTGCCGCGCAAAGAGTCCAGTTTCTTCGGGGCATCGTCGCGCATGCGCGTGCGTACAGTCCTGAGGAACTCGCTGTGGGCGAACATCTTGAATTGAGGACGCGGTGAGAATTCTCTTCGTCCACAATCGATACCAACAAGCGGGCGGAGAAGACGGTGTTGTTCGGGCCGAGAGCAGTTTACTCGCGCGGATGGGCCACGATGTTGAACTTTGGGAGGAGAACAACGATGCGATCCTGAGCCGGCTGGATGCGGTCAAGACAGGCGTACAGAGCGTCTATTCGTTTCTGCAAGCGGAGAAGATGCGCGAACGAATTTGCCGGTTCGAACCGGATGTCGTACATGTTCACAACTTTTTTCCGCGACTCTCCCCGTCCATTCATCTTGCCTGTTTTCGCGCGGGGATTCCGGTTGTGCAATCGCTTCATAACTTCCGGCTACTTTGTCCAGGCGCGACATTCCAGGGAGGGGGCAAAGTCTGTGAGGAATGTTTGGGAAAGTCCATTCCCTGGCCGTCCGTGAAGAAGGCCTGCTATCGAAATAGCCGGGCCGCGAGTGCTGCCGTCGCGATCATGTTGTCGGTCCATCGAGCACTGGGTACGTGGGGCCGTTCGGTCTCTCGCTTCATTGCGCTCACGGAATTCGCTCGCGACCGATTCATTGTGGGCGGACTCGCTGCGGAAAGAATCTCTGTCAAGTCGAACTTTGTCTACCCGGATGCGGGTATTGGCTCTGGTGGAGGGAACTACGCGCTCTTTGTCGGCCGGTTAGCCGAGGAGAAGGGAATCGCTACTCTGCTTGCCGCCTGGAACCGGCTTTCCATCAAGCCGAGGCTCAAGATCATAGGGGATGGTCCCCTTGCGGCCGATGTGGCCAGGGCGGCTGCGACCCACCCAGAGATTGAGTGGCTCGGATCGCGGAGCAAAGAAGAGGTCTCGCGCGCGATGGCCGAAGCCAGCGTGTTGATTCTCCCGTCCACCTGGTACGAAGGCTTCCCGCTCGTTGTTGCGGAGGCTTTTGCGGCAGGTCTACCCATCCTTGCGTCGCGCATCGGCAGTGTGGCGGAAGTCGTCTCCGATGGGAATACAGGGTTGCTCGTTTCGCCCGGCGATCCAGATGAACTCGGCAACGCCGTCAGCCGTGCATTTTCTCACCGAGAGGAACTTCATTTGATGCGTCTTCAGGCTCGCGCGGAATTCGAGCGCAAATATACTGCCGAGGTAAACTACGCACGCATCATGACCATTTATACGGCTGCCGTTGAGAGTTGTCTGATGCCGGTCCAACTTTGTCAGTCACCGGCAATCTAGAAGGCCGTCGCACCAACAGAACATCATTGCAATGGGAACTTCGACGCGGCCCTCCGGGACGCGCGAATTTCGGATGGATGCTGTCCCAGGGTTTCGCTGCGCTGCACCCTGGGCTATTCTCGTGTTCTCCCTTCGGGACAACGAAGACCGGTAATGGGTCAGTTTGGATTTGCACAGGAACTGACCAGTACCCGAAGGCCGAATCTATTTTGACGGCAGGCAGAACCAGCGATGAAGACCCTTCATGCGATGGCCCCCGGTTGCGTTGCTTCGTCGGCTCGGCGCCCTGGCCCAAAGCGATAGGATGGAAGTTCGGAGAGAAGAATGCCGAGAGTCCTTGATGGGGCAGCTATTGCCGCGGCGATCAAGCAGGAAGTTGCCGAGGAGGTTCGCGCCCTCGCTGCACAGGGCATTCGGCCGGGCCTGGCCGCGGTGCTGGTGGGCCATGTGCCTGCGTCGGAAATCTATGTCCGCAGCAAAGTGCAGACGTGTGCCGAATTGGGGATCTTCAGCGAACTGATCACGCCTCCGGATACCGTCACCACGGAGGAGATGCTCGACCTGGTCACTGCTCTGAATGGCCGTGACGACATCGATGGAATTCTAATCCAACTGCCGTTGCCGAAGCAGGTCGAGGCCAAAGCTCTTCTCGATGCTGTCTCTCCTGCCAAAGACGTGGACGGATTTCACCCCGTGAATGCGGGCCGATTGCAGGCGGGTCGACCGGCCCTTGCGCCCTGCACGCCTGCAGGCGTCATTGAGATTCTGAGGCGCAGCAATCTTCCGATCAGCGGGCAACACGCTGTAGTCGTGGGGCGCAGCGATATCGTGGGAAAACCGGTAGCCATGCTTCTACTGCATCAGAACGCCACTGTGACTATCTGCCACTCTAAAACGCGCGACCTGGGAGCGGTTACACGCGAGGCGGATATTCTTGTGGCCGCTATCGGCCGCCCTGGATTCATCGAGCCAGAGATGGTCAAACCGGGCGCGACTCTAATTGACGTCGGCATTAACCGGCTTACCACACGCGAGGAATTCAACCGCTATTTTGCGGGCGATGAGAAGCGCGAGGCGGCATTTGCCAAACGCGGCTCGACCATCGTGGGTGACGTGCATCCCAAAGCATTCGCGCGAGCGGGCGCTTACACGCCTGTGCCCGGCGGCGTGGGTCCGTTGACGATCGCCATGTTAATGTCCAACACCGTGCGCGCTGCCAAGATGCGGCGAGGGCTGGAGTCATGCTAAGGGTCGGCCTTACCGGGGGCCTGGGGAGCGGCAAAAGCACAGCAGGGAGTTACCTCCGCGAACTTGGCGCGCAAGTCATCGAAGCCGATGAGATGGGTCGCGCGCTCATGGAGCCGGGGCAGCCCATTTTCGGGGAGATCGTCCGCGTCTTCGGCTCCGAGGTGCTTGGTGCAGACGGCCACCTGGACCGTGCTCGTCTTGCCGAATTTGCTTTTCGCGGAGGGCGGCTGCAAGAACTCAATGCCATCGTGCATCCGGCTGTTGTCGAGCAGCAGCGACGGTGGATGAATGAGGTTTTCGCGGGTGATCCGGGAGCAGTGGCTGTTGTTGTCTCAGCGCTCATTTTTGAAGTGGAGCGCGATGCCCGCGCGCGAGGCGAAACCGATAGTGTGCTTGCCGATTGGCGGCGCCGGATCGATCGCGTTGTGCTGGTTACCTCGCCAGACGAGCTGAAGATCCGGCGCTACGTGGACCGGCTGGGTCTTCCCGGCGATCAACGCGCGGCAGCCGAAGCAGACGCGTGCTCCCGGCTGGCGCACCAGATTCCGGATGCGATCAAAGCGGCCCGCGCGGACTATCTTTTGGAGAATCATGGGGATAAGCAAGCTCTTCGCGCCCAGGTCGAGGAGTTGTGGCTACGGCTGATTGCCGAAAGCAACAAACTTTCTGTGCGCGGTTCTCTAGAATAAGAAGCAGCCGCCGCATTTCTTCCCCCGCGGGAACTATGTGGAGCTGCGACCGTATCTGCTAGGAAAGGTTCTTTGGTTCGCGAAGATGAAACTGCGTCATTTGGTCCTTATTGCTATTTTCGTGGGCGGGTTCTGGTATCTGACCACCCATCTGCCCTCGCATTTGCGTGACCTTCCGATTGTCCGCAGTCTGCGTACTGCGGACTCTCCGCTGCAGCTGACAGAGGCCGATGCTGCGCCTGCCTACGACGCCGATGAGCAAAACAATATCGCGGTCTATAAGCGCGTGGTGCCCTCAGTGGTCAACATCACGTCGCGGCAAGTGGTTTTCAATTTCTTTTATGGGGCGGTACCGCAAGAGGGCCAGGGATCGGGATTCATTCTCGACCGGACAGGTCACGTGCTGACCAACTACCACGTCATTGAAGGCGCCAATCGCGGCATCGACGTGCAGCT
Source organism: uncultured Acidobacteriaceae bacterium (assembly GCA_963810545.1). Classification (GTDB taxonomy): domain Bacteria; phylum Acidobacteriota; class Terriglobia; order Terriglobales; family Acidobacteriaceae; genus Telmatobacter. Next base: position 254,858 of record CAWENE010000001.1, on the reverse strand, counting down.
TAGCAACAAGCATCATTACTCGGCCAAGGTGATCGGCTCAGACAAGGTACACGACCTCGCGCTGTTGCAGATCGATGCGCCAAGCCTCGAACCCGTGACGCTGGCCGACTCAAGCCAACTGGCTGTTGGACAAAAGGTCTATGCGATAGGCAACCCTTTCGGACTCGGCGGCACGATGACGCGCGGCATCATCAGCTCTATCCGCACGCTGGGCGGCGAAGGGGGAGCGCACATTGAAGATGCGATTCAGACAGACGCGGCCATCAATCCCGGCAATTCAGGCGGACCGCTGCTGAATTCGCGCGGCGAAGTCATTGGTATCAACACCATGATTGCTTCGAACGGTGCGGAACAGAGCTCCGGCATCGGCTTTGCGATTCCCATCAATACGGCGAAGGCGGTGCTTTCCGACCTGACACGATTTGGCCGAGTGAAGAGGCCGTCGCTCGGCATTGTGTCTTACGCGATTGGACCTGACTTAGCGCAGCAGATGGGATTGGGTGCGGAGTATGGCGTACTCATCCAGCGAGTCATTCCAGGCGGTGCGGCAGAGAGGGCGGGCTTACATGGAGGGAACGAAGAGGCCTATGTAGGCAATACGCGCATTCTGCTCGGCGGCGATCTGATTGTGGCCATCGACGGCCACGAAGTTGCGGACCCTCAGGACATTGCCTCGGTGCTTGAGAAGCACCAGGCCGGCGATAGCATCAGCGTGACTGTTTTGCGCGGGCGCCGCCAGATAACGCTCAAGCTAATTCTTGGGGAAGCGCAAGCGGCCACTACCTGATTGCGCGTCCCATCAAATTTCATCAAACATGAAGTGAGCCGCCCTCATTCGTGCGGCCCACTTTTGTCCGTCGGCTAGAACTTGACGCCGAGTGTCTTGAGGAATGCTTCGAGCTGCGGCCAAACGGCTTTGAGATCCGTGACCGTTTGTACGTCCAGCGGAATGTTCATTGGATTGGCGGCTGCGCCGGCAAGCTCGGCCAAGGGCTTTTCAATTGCACCCACGAGCGTGGCGAGTGCGGCCACCACGGCAGGCGCGGCCTGCATTGCCTTGTTCGCGCCGGAAAGCCACTTCAATGCGTCCTCGGCGCCTATTTCAATGCCTTTTTCGATATTTACCAGGATATTTGCCATCGCGATCGATCCTCTTTCTTCTTGTCTGCCGCCTGGCGCATACCTGCGCTGACGGCAGACTTGTCTTTCTTTGCAAGTCCTCCAGGCGAGAGGGCGTGGTTGCGCGATCTTTCTCGAGTGAATTGCATTCAGGCGAACAGCCGCCCGCGACCTTGAAGCGGATTCCCGCGACAAGGCGTGTGCCGTTTCTGCTTGTCTGGTTGTTCCTTTAGCTTAGGCAATCTGATGTATATATTTAGCAATTCAATGAGGAAGGGAAGTATTCAGGAATCAGGCCGTTAAGGTGGCCCTGCATGATGCGCTGATTGACAGAGAGTCTCGGTACCGCGCAGCACGCCGGGGATCTCAGCGGTTGGCAGGGCTACGCTTCACGTACCGCCGTCCGCGGATTTCCCACTCGTCGCTGGCTACACGCGCAATTGCTTCGCTGTAGGCAATGTGCTCCTCGACCAGGATGCGTTCGGCCAGCGAATGCGCATCGTCGTCATCCCGCACCGGTATAGCCCGCTGCAAAACGATGGCCCCGTGATCAAGGTGCTCATCGACAAAATGAACCGTGCAGCCGGCCCATTTCACGCCGTAGTCAAATGCCTGCTGCTGTGCATCAAGGCCGGGAAACGCCGGCAGGAGGGAAGGATGAATATTCAGAATGCGATTGGGAAAGGCGGCAATAAACTCCGGCGAAAGGAGCCGCATATAGCCAGCCAGGCAAACAAGGTCGACGCGATGATCAAGCAGGCAACGAACCACATCCGCGTCGTGTTCTGCACGCGCTCTGCCTTTGGAGACAAGCACTGCGTGCGGCAGACCCAATTGCTGTGCTGTGGAAATGGCGGGGGCCTCAGCCACATTCGAAATCACAACTGCAATTTCGACGCCCTTGAGGCGTCCATCGCGGATGGATTCTGTAATGGCTTTGAAGTTCGACCCGCGTCCGGAAAGGAGCACGCCGAGTCGCACGAGACGATGGCTTTCAGTTTCGGCGGTTGGCGAGCGTTCGGCTGATTCCGGTTCGCCCTCTCCTGCTATCACGTGTATTGCACCCGGTGGTCGCCTTTTATCACGCGGCCAATCACATAGAACTTTTCTTCCGCACGATCGAGGAGGCTCTTGGCGCGGGTGAATTTGGCGGCTGGAATTGCTGCGATCAGGCCAATCCCCATATTGAAGGTGCGCATCATCTCTTCCTGCGAGACCTGGCCCAGGTCGCGCAGATGCTCGAAGATCGGCAGAACCGGCCATGAACCTAGCTCCACCTGCGCTCCAGTGCCTTTGGGCAAAATGCGCGGCAGATTCTCCGTGATGCCGCCTCCGGTGATATGCGCCATGCCTGTCGTAAGGCCGGCGGCAACCAGCTTCTGAATCACATGCAGGTAGCTGCGGTGGGTTTTCATCAGCGCCGCGCCTGCTTTCTCCTTAATCGCAGTCACGTATTGAGTGGTTTTGTAGCCGGCTACTTCAAACATGAGCTTGCGCGCCAGGGAATATCCATTGGTATGCAAGCCGGTCGAAGGCAGGCCGATCAGCACGTCTCCAGGTTTGATACCAATGCCCGTGACCATCTTGTCGCGATCGACCGCGCCCACAATGAAGCCGGCCAGATCGTACTCTCCATCTGAGTAGAAGCCCGGCATCTGCGCTGTCTCACCGCCGATTAGCACGCAGCCGTTCGCCTTGCAGGCTTCAGCCAAGCCTGTCACTACGCTCTCGGTCACGTCGGGATCGGTTTTGGCGCTGGCCAGGTAGTCGAGGAAGAAAAGCGGCGTCGCGCCCTGCACAGCGACATCGTTCACACAGTGGTTGACGAGGTCCACGCCCACCAGCTGGTGCAAACCCAATTCGAAGGCCACCTTCAGCTTGGTGCCCACGCCGTCGGCCGAGCTCACCAGGATCGGGTTCTTCCAGCGCTGTAGATCGAGGCGGAACATCGCTCCGAAGCTACCAATTCCGCCCAATACATTGCGGTTAAATGTCTTTTGCGCCAAGTACTTGATGCGGTCCTTGGCTCGGTCGCCGCTGGTGATATCCACACCGGCATCGGCATAGGTCACGGATTTTGATTTGGATTCGTCGGGCACGGGATGGCTTTCTGCGGAAAGGTCGATTTTAGCAGGATTTGGAGGGCGGGGGCGGATCGGCGTTGCACACTGCCGCGTTCAAATCCTGAGGATATTTTGATTCGAATGACAAGTATGCTTGACAAGATTGCCGATAAAAGTTATCTTGGAATGGAAAGCGAGCTTTACATGGAGCCTGGGATCCGGAATTGCGTGAAGGAACTTCGTGCCGCGCGCGGCTGGACACAAGAGCAGCTTGCGAAAGCGACCGGCGTTTCCCGGCAAAGCATTAATTCCATCGAACGCAATCGCTATGTGCCCAGCTTGCCGCTCGCGCTGCATTTTGCACGGGTTTTCGGCTGTTCCACCGACGAGATCTTTCAACTGGAGAGCGAAACATGAGTCACCCGATTCTGAATAGAGTTCCTTTCCTTGGCCCATTAGTTGACGAGCGTTTCCTGGAGCATCGACGCCGCTCAAGCAGCCTCGCCGGTATTGTGGCGGCGTGTCTGACCCTAGTGCTCTTCGAGTACCGATTCATTTGGGACCATGTGTGGAGCTGGGATCTCTTCTCGATCATCATGACTTTTTTGGCGATCAAGTTGTCGATGATGCTCTGGTACAGGTTCAAGGGCTGAAGGAGAAAGGAGAAAAGCATGTGCATTCCGTATCGTCAACTCGACTCGAAGGGGCGGCGTCACGTCGCGTTCCTCAACCTTTGTTTGATCGCTGGCCTGCTCTTGCCGCTCGTGGTTCATCCTACGGGCAAGCTGGAACAAGACTGGCTGCACGGAGTGTGTGGCGTGCTGCTCGGCATCTACATTGGCGTGAATCTCTTTACCTTGCGATTTGCACGCAACGCAGGCAATCCACAGGCCTGAGCGCTGCTCGTTTGCAGATCAACCTGCGATTCCGAACTGCGCGGCTTCTATACTGAACGGGCGATGAGTTCCAACGTACCCAAGCCAGACCGTTCTCGATCTCATGCGTTGCAGGAGCGCGCCGAACACCTCATTCCCGGTGGCGTCAACTCGCCGGTTCGCGCCTTTCGTGCGGTCGGTGGGGCTCCGCCGTTTGTTGAACGGGCCGAAGGCGCATGGCTCGTGGATGCCGATGGCAATCGGTATATCGACTATTTCGGCTCGTGGGGCCCGATGATTCTCGGCCACGCTTTTGCGCCGGTCGTCGAAGCCATCGAGCGGGCGGCCCGGAACTCTCCTAGCTTCGGCGCGTCGACGGCGTTGGAAGCCGATCTCGCGGAACGGATCATTGCCTGCTATCCAGCAATTGAGAAGCTGCGCTTCGTCAGCTCCGGCACGGAGGCGACGATGTCGGCCATTCGCGTGGCGCGCGCCGCGACGGGCAGGAAGATCATCGTCAAATTCGAAGGCTGCTACCACGGGCATGCCGATGGGCTGCTGGTGAAGGCGGGGTCGGGTGTGGCCACCTTTGGCATTCCTGGGTCTGCCGGTGTGCCGGAGGAGGTCGCGGCTTTAACGCATGCGCTGCCCTACAACGACCTGGCCGAAGTGGAAGCGGCGTTCGACGCGCATGAGGGTGAGATTGCGGCGGTGATTCTGGAACCGGTCGTGGGCAATGCCGGGTGCATTCCTCCTGCGCCGGGATATTTGGCGGGGCTACGCGAGATTACGCGGCGTGAAGGCGCATTGCTGATTGTTGATGAGGTGATGACGGGGTTTCGCGTCGCTCTTGGCGGTGCGCTTGAGCTTTACCGTCTCGATGCCGATCTGGTCACACTGGGGAAGATTGTCGGCGGCGGCTTGCCGGTGGGCGTCTTCGGGGGCAAGCGCAAATTTATGGACCTGCTCGCCCCGCTTGGACCGGTTTATCAAGCCGGCACGCTCAGCGGGAATCCGCTCGCCATGGCTGCGGGGATTGCGACGCTCAGTTATCTGCAGGAACACGCGGCGACAATCTATCCGCGCCTCGATTCAACCGCGCAGGCTGTTGCCGAGGGTGTTGCGAAAGAAGCTGCGAGGGCTGGAGTCTCGCTCGTTCTTAACCGCGTCGGGTCCATGTGGACCTGGTTTTTCCGAGCAGGTGAGGTCACAAACTACGACGAGGCGGCGCAATCCGATACGGGCGCCTTCGGCCGCTTTCATCGCGCGATGTTGGAGCAGGGCATCTGGCTGCCCCCTTCGCAGTTCGAGGCTCTGTTTCTTGGCGTCGCGCATGGAGATGCAGAAGTCTACGCGACCATTGAAGCGGCGCGGATGGCGTTTGCGGCTGCGCAACTTAGCTAGTGCCGTGACCGTGTGGATTCGTGCTTTCCCAGGTCTCTTTGCAGACCTGGGGCACCCATGGTTCTTGCCTAGGATTACGAAATCATGAAGTCGCGGCACCAGTACCGCGACCGGCTGATTTCGTTCCTTTGACGTTCGTGGTTTCCCACCCATTCGCCGGAAAAAGGCGAATGGAGGGGGCACGGAGCTCGTACAAATTCAAGCGGTCAGAGACCTAGTTGGCGTAAGTGCGGGCCCCATGCATCGAGGGTGACGAAATTGCGTGTCGCTTTGTAGTGGGCGAGGAGTTGGCTTGCGGCTGCGACGGACGGCCCACGATCCGTACCCAATGCCCGATGTCCGCCGTCGTGTAGCACGATGTTGCTCGCCCAGCCACGTCGTCTGTTGGTTTCGATCTTCGACCTCAGCTGTTCGGCGATCCGATCGGCGGATGGGTCGCTCCAATCGGTTGTCATCGCATTCCATGTCACAGGCGTCATGCCCAAGTCTCTGGCAGTGCGCAGAACGAATGGCCGGCGGGCGCCATAGGGCGGCCGGAAGAGACGCACCGGTTTGCCCAAGGTCTGCTCAAGCAGGTCGCAGGTCCGTGTGAGTTCTTCTACAACGCGGGTCGCAGGGGTGCGGGCGAGATTGGGGTGGCTCCAGGAATGATTGCCGATCAGGTGCCCTTCCTCGGCAACGCGCCGCACAAGTGCCGGCTCAGCTTGCACAAAGCGGCCAAGCATGAAGAATGTCACCCGCACATTGTGGGCGGCGAGGATATCGAGCAGGTGTGGCGTCCACGCAGGATTGGGGCCGTCATCGAATGTCAATGCCAGTTCGTCTGGTCGGCGTGGAGCGACGAGCGTGCGGCCGAAGACTTGTGAGCCGGGCCACAGCGCGGCGTAGGCGCAGCCTCCAGCAACCAGCCCGACTGCGCCGACGGCGCCGAGGCCCACGCAAATTCCGGTAGCCAAAGGAGAAAGCATTATTAGTACCAGTGTGCGGCTCGGACGCGCGGATTCGCAAGCGCCCATCGTATATCTGCATCTAAGCTGGAGGAGCAGAGTCACGGTCCGAGGCGTAAGATAACCGGTTGCGCGTGTTGCAGCCAATAGGCGTATACTCGCCTTGTTCGGGTCGCATCCTGGGTTCACGGAGCGGCACTGGAGACAACATGAGCTTAACCAACTTCCCCGTCGGCGGATCGTCTTCCTCCGGTTCCTCAATCACAAAAGTTACGATGCCTGCACTGGCCGAAATGAAGCGCCAGGGCAAGCCGATCTCCGCGCTTACCGCGTATGACTATGCCACTTCTCGCCTCGTCGATGAAGCGGGCATCGATCTGGTGCTGGTGGGCGACTCGCTCGCCATGGTCGTTTTGGGCCACGAAAACACCCTGTCTGTCACTGTGGACGAGATGCTGCATCATACGCGCGCCGTTCGGCGTGCGGTTCGGCGCGCCCTAGTGGTGGCCGATATGCCCTTTGGCAGTTATCACGGGACCATTGCGGATGGAGTCACTAACGCTGTGCGCTTTGTAAAAGAAGCTGGCGCCGAAGCGGTGAAGATCGAAGGTCCGCGTGTTGAATTGGTACGCGCTCTTACTTCGTCTGAAATTCCTGTTGTCGGTCACCTGGGCCTCACGCCGCAGAGCATTCATCGGATGGGCGGCTATCGGGTGCAGGCTCGCGCGGCGGAGGAAGTTCTGCGACTGCGTGCCGATGCGCGTGCTCTCGCCGATGCGGGAGCGGGGGCGCTGGTGTTGGAGGGTATTCCGCGGGAAGCCGCTGCTGCCATTACCGCCGAGCTTCCGATTCCCACCATCGGTATCGGTGCAGGCCCCGATTGCGATGGACAAATTCTCGTCTTCCACGATCTTGTGAACCTGACGTTCAGCCCTGCTGCGAAGTTTGTTCGCCGCTATGGCGACGCGGCGGCGCTGATCCGCGAAGCCGTCGAGCACTACCGCGAAGATGTGGAGCATCGGACGTTTCCCTCCGATGCGGAGAGCTACCACCTGCCGGCCGCTGCCCGGAAGACTGTTGATGGCAGAGCCGACGAAGAAGATGCGATCGTCAATCGCGATGCGTTGCAGGACTGGGAGAGCTGAGCGCGGCAGGGATGGAGATTCTTCGCACTGTGGAGGAATTGCGGCAGTGGTCGCGCGCCAATCGGCGATCGGGAGAGACGATTGGTCTCGTTCCAACCATGGGCGCGCTGCACGCGGGCCATGCATCGCTGATTCGGGCTGCTGCGGCTTCTTGCGGGAGAGTGGCCGTCAGCATTTTCGTCAACCCCACGCAATTCGGGCCCAACGAGGACTTCGCGCGTTATCCGCGTACATTCGACGCGGACTGCTCTATCGCCTTGGCTGAAGGCGCAAACGTCATCTTCGCTCCCTCGGTTGAAGAACTCTACCCCGATGGTGCGCTCACGATTGTCGAGGTCGAAGGACTGAGCGATCGCCTCGACGGCAAGTCGCGTCCAGGCCATTTTCGCGGAGTGGCTACGGTGGTTGCCAAGCTTCTGGTCGCCGCAGAACCGGATCGTGCTTTCTTTGGACAGAAGGATGGTGCTCAAGTGGCCGTATTGCGCCGCATGGTTGCGGACATGCGATTTGGCACAGAGGTTCTGGTCTGCCCGATCGTGCGTGAGGCCGACGGCCTTGCTCTCAGCTCCCGGAATATTTATCTCAATGCCGCGGAACGGGCGCAAGCGCTAACGCTCAGCCGATCGATTCGGCGTGTCGAGGAGCTTGTGGCGAATGGCGAGCGCGATGCGTCCGTGCTGCTTGCCTCCGCGCGCGCAATTTTTGCTGCTGAGCCCTCTGTTCGAATTGATTACATCGAGTTGGTTGACTGGACTACTTTGCGATCTATCGAATCTGCCTCAGCTGGTTCGCTCTTTGCCGTCGCCGCATACGTGGGCACGACGCGGCTGATCGACAACACGGTCTTCAATTGAGTTCGCTGCAAAAGGTTCTTGCAACAAAGGGCGAGAAGCTTGCAATCTGAGTGCAATGCCGGAACTGCCCGACATCTCCGCCTACATCGCTGCGCTTGAGGCGCGTATCCTTGGCCAACCGCTCGAGCGTGTCCGCATCGCCAGCGTCTTCCTGCTGCGCACTGTTGATCCTCCGATTTCCGCGGTCGAGGGAAGAATCGTCCGCGAGTTGCGTCGCATCGGCAAGCGCATCGCGATCGGCGTTGAAGGCGACCTTCCACCCCATGGACAAAGACCTGTGCGCGGGGACCCCGAGTTGGTATGGCTGGTGCTGCATCTGATGATTGCCGGGCGCCTGCATTGGAAACCTCCGCAAGCCAAGCTCGCGGGCCGCAATGGGCTTCTCGCCCTCGACTTTCCCAACGGAACACTCGTACTGACGGAAGCCGGCTCCAAACGGCGTGCTTCGCTCTACGTTGTCCGGGGCGAAGAGGGCCTCAGAGACCTCGATCCTGGCGGCGTTGAGATCTTCTCGACGGATCTCGATGGCTTTCGTGCAGCACTTACGATTGAGAACCGCACTCTCAAGCGCGCTCTTACTGATCCGCGCCTGATCAGTGGTGTGGGCAATGCGTATTCCGACGAGATTCTGCATGCCGCGCAGCTCTCGCCCATCGCGCTCACGCACAAACTCAAGGCCGACGAGTGGGAACGCCTCTTCGCTGCTACTCGCTCCACAATGACGCTCTGGATGTGCCGGCTCGGTGCGGAAGCGGCGAAGAGGTTTCCGGAGAAAGTCACGGCCTTCCGCCCGGAGATGGCCGTGCACGGCCGCTTCAATCAGCCCTGCCCTCGTTGCGGCGAAAAGGTGCAACGGATTCGCTATGCCGACAACGAGACCAACTACTGCGCGCGGTGCCAGACGGGCGGCAAGGTGCTTGCCGATCGCAGTCTCTCGCGGCTGCTGGGATCCGATTGGCCGCGCACGCTTGATGAACTCGAAGCTTTGAAACGCCGCTGATAGCGAGCCGGGTCGCATCGTGCGCAAGTTGACACCTCTTGGCTCATTTGCGAGACTCAAAGATGCTGCCTGTCTGGCTCACCAGCTCAGACAAGTCTCTTGTGCCGAAGTGGCGGAATTGGCAGACGCGCGTGGTTCAGGTCCACGTACTCGCAAGGGTGTGGGGGTTCGAGTCCCTTCTTCGGCACCAATTATGAAGCCAGGTTATCCAGCTCGCGGCAGACCGCTTGCAGTCTTCCCCCGAATACTCCTTCGCAACAGCGCAAATTTGATCGACAGAGGAAATGCGCAGACAGCCGATACAGGCCGCCGGACGAAGATCGTTTCGCGACGCTGCAAATGGCCCGAATGTGTCCTCCTACGCTGCAATCTATGCGCAGCATGATTCCTCCCACCGTGAAACAACAAGGCGCTCAGACAGATCGCATTCATGCGGCTCCGCGATCCGGAAATAGGTCATGCTTTGTAAGATGCCGAAGTGCCCTGAAGACGCGGATCGAACGGACATTGCGAAAGTTGCAGACTCAGTCTAGAGAAGACTGCTTCGTTCTTTTCGTCTGAAACGGCTATGTCGCGCGTCCCTCGAAATGAGCCTCTATCTCTTCCAGCGTTTTCCCTTTTGTCTCGGGAAGAAGGAATACGGCGGTCAGGAAGTAGATCACCGTAAAGCTGGCAAAGAGGAAGAAAATCGACGAGTAGCCGTGCTTGCTGACAAATGGGAGAAAAATTCCAGCCAACGTGGTCGACACCAATTGATTGATGACCAGCGCGATGCTCATGCCATTCGATCGGATGCGCGTGGGCATCAGCTCTGACAGCGCAAGCCAAACACACACGCCGGGACCCATGGCATAGAACGCCATGAAGGCGTAGAGGCCAAGTGCAACCAGCCATCCATGGCCTTGGTCGGGTACAGCGCCGATCAAGGCTTTATCGATTTTGAGCGGCGCAGTACGCGCTGCTTCGAGGTTTGCAAAGGGATTCTTGAACAGCGCTTCCACGCGGTTGGCCGGTACGCAACTGTCCCGCGTGATGCTCAGCGTTTGCGGTGTTGGATCGTCCGATCGCACAAAACTCGTAGACGCGGTGAAGTCTCCATAGGAATAAATCACCGCAAACGACGCGCGTTCAGGGCGAATGGCATTGCTCGCCTGTCCCTCCGCAGCCAACAATCGCGCGGCTTGTGCGGGGTCAAAGTGCAACGTCAAGCTCTGGTCGTTACCGACCTCAGCCTGCAGCAGGTTGTGGCAATCCACGCTCTGCTTCTCGGTTCTTAGAAACAAGGCTCCAGTCGTCAACATCGAAAGAATGATGCCACTTGTTCCAATAATCAGCAGGAGTTTTCGACCACTTCGATCGACCAGCGACAGGCCCACGATTGTCATCAGAAAGTTGACGATCGTAAATACGACGTAGCCCCAGTGCGCCTGCAAATCCGAGAGCCCGCTCTGCAGCAGGATGCCGGTGTTGAATCCGATGATGGAATTGACTCCGGTTGCCGTGTTGCAGAAGAGAATCACGCAGGCCAGCAAAAACGGAATGACGTACTTCCGTCGCAGCAGCGAATCGCGCGCGGCCGATCCCGCGCCGCTGTGGATTGCGGCGTGTGCCGTCTCCTCCATCTCGCGCAGCTCGATGGCGGCCTGTTCCGGGGTGCGCGAGCGCAATAGGGCTGCGTGTGCCTGCTCTTTTCGTCCACGGCGAAAAAGCCATCGCGGCGATTCGCTCACAAACAGGCTGCCCACGACAAACATCAATCCGGGCGGTAACGACACCCAAAAAATCCTTCGCCAAGCCTGGTTCTTGAATGCGAACAACGCGGTGGCATCGGCTGCTTGGGCGACAGCCTCGACGCGGTAGCTGTAATAAATGCCGACCAGCGCGGCCGCGACAATGCCGAGTGTGAGCAACCATTGAAAGATGCCGGTACCTTTGCCGCGACTCGATGCGGACAGGCACTCGGCAAGATACAAGGGAACCACGACGCCAATGAATCCGCCGCTCATCCCTTGCAGCAGGCGGCCGAAAAACAGCGGAGCATATCCCTGCGAGAGGGCAATCACCGGGATGCTGATGGTGAATGCCACGCCGCTGAGAATCATGAGCGGCTTGCGGCCCATCCAGTCGGCAAACAATCCCGCAAACAAGGTGGAGAACACGCTGCCCAGCAACACGGCCGCGACGATGGCCGACAGCTCAGACGCGTTCAGATGCGACGTTGCTTCCAGATAAGGCAATGCTCCGCCGATAATGCCTACGTCGATTCCGTAGAGCAGGCCGCCGAGCCCCGCTACCAGCAGGAGGAATTGATTGTAACCGCGGTTGGCAGGGGACTCGATGGGCAGATGGGCACGCACTTCAGCGTTAGCTGTCACTGGGTTGGACCTTTGCGCAGATTACGCTGTGCAGCTGCTCTGTGCAAGGCAACCCGCCCCCGCGCGCTATGCCGTTAGCACTTGAAAAGGCCGCATCATTTCATTGGCCGCATGTTCCAGCAGATGACAATGCCACACGTAGCGCCCCGGAAAACCAGCAAACGGTATGATGATGCGCGTCACGGTCTCGGGGTGCGCGGGGATCGTATCTTTCCAGCCGGTTTCGCCCGGCTCGGGCGGCGCAGGATCGCCGACGTAGTGGAATTTTCCGTAGTCGAGGAAGTCGTCAACATCGAATGCGCGGCGGTCGAGCAACTGAAAGCGGACCAGATGCAGATGAATGGGGTGCAGATCCTGCGTGGTGTTGACCAGTTCCCAGATCTCGACGGAGTTGAGTCGCGGCGTCTCGGTTACTTCGTCATGCCAGTACTTGCCGTTGAGCAGCATCAGCATGACGCGCGTCTTGGGGTTCATGTACTCATTCAGCGTCATCCTGCGGGTCTGAACGGCTGCGCTTTCAGGTATGCGCTCGATGGTGCGCAGGGTTCGCAGAACCGCGAAGGAAGAAGGCGAAGATGCAGGCTGCGCAGGCGATCCGACCGCGACTCCGCGCGGCGTCACGCGAAACTCCATCACTGGTTCACTCTGGTTGATCAGCGTGAAGCGCTGCCCGGCGCTTTGCGAGAAATCGAGGACTACATCCGCGCGTTCGGCGCACGCAAGGGACAGTGCTTCAAGTTGGACTGGCGCGGGCAGCAGGCCCTGGTCGCTGCCGATCTGCGTCCAGCCCAGATTATTCGAGAACGTGAACCGGAAGAAGCGCGTGTTCGACGCGTTGAGTACGCGGAAGCGGTAGGCACGCGGCTCGACATCGAGATAGGGAAAGATTTTTCCGTTGGCCATCACGACGTCGCCGTAGACTTCGGGCACCCACGGTGCATCGGGATCGCCCGAGACGGGGTAGTGCAATTGGCCGTCGGCAAAGAACATGCGATCGCAAAGCACAAGAGGGATCTCATATTCGCCGGCGGGCAGAGGCTGCGCATCTTCCTGCGCGTCGCGGATAAGAAAGAAACCAAACAGCCCTGCATATTGATTCAGGCGCTCGATGCCCATGGCGTGGTCGTGATACCAGAGCGTCGCCGCGTCCTGCTGCAGCGGATAGATGGCTCGATAAGTCTGGCCCGGTGTTTGCCAGTCAGTGGGGAATCCATCGCTCTCCGGAGGGACGTTAGCGCCATGCACGTGGACGGCGGTGCGGACATGGGGCAGATCGGCGCCGGCGCCGCAGAGGGTGTGATCGATGGGCAGAAAGTGTTCGTTGGGTAGTTGATTCACCCAGTCGATCCACAGCGGCTGGCCAGTGCGCGTTTCGATCGTCGGTCCGGGGACTGTTCCGTTGTAGCTCCACATGCGCGATGGGGGAAGGTCGCGATGCACACGAACGTCGGCCACGCGCATTTCGATGCGCAGGTAGCCGATTTGCTGCGAGGGATGGGATGGATTGGCGCGTTGTTCTTTAGCGCGTAGCGCAGATGGCGTCGGCAGGGGATCGACGAATTGCGCCAGCTTCTCGGGATGAAGCCAGGGATGAGCGGGCGACTCTTTGGCTGCGCCTGGTTTGGACATGCCGGGCATGGGTGCCATCGTGGGTTGCTGTCCGCGGAGGAGGCCTGCTTTCCCAGCGGCTAAAGCGGCCATGAGGCGGGCGCCGTCGTGCAAGAGTTGACGTCTCGTTTTTTTCATAGGAGAGAACGAATTGCGGCCGAAATCAGGTCGCAACCGGAGATACAATCTGGGGCTGCGGAAAACGACTGTCGCTCCGGACCGCCGCTGGCTTTGGTGATAAGCCAGCGGCGCCGGAGCGACACATTCTGATAGGTTGTACAACGCGATTAGAAAGGATTGACCGGAGCACCCGTGTTGGGATTCAAGATCAGCTTGCGTGCTTCGGCCGATCCGGTACCGCCAAACGATCCGCCCTGTGCGAAGACGTGCGTTAGATCGCCCGCGATGGTGTCGAAGCTGCCGCCCGGCTGAATGCGCTCGCCGTTCAACCAGTTGTCTTCGATGAAGCGAATGATCGAACTCTGGTCGGTGAGGGTGTGGTCCACCGCGCCGATGCTGGCCAGGGGCGAGATCACCAGCATGGGGATGCGCGTGCCGTATCCGCAGCGACCTTGAACCGGCTTGCCGAGCACGCCGTTCAGAGGAGTCGTCAACACGGGGTGGCCCTGCTGAACGCCCGTGTTGCAAACCGCGGGAGCGTTGAGTACATCCACCGTGCTGCTGAAGGAGGGGTTTACGATCGGCGGCATCTGATGGTCATACCAGCCGTCCGAGTCGTCATAGGTGACGATGATCGCCGTTGAATCCCAGAAGGGGCTCTGCATCACGGCGTTGATCGTATCGACGAGGAAGGTTTGCTCGTCGATCGGATCGGAGTTGCCGGGGTGCGCGTCCTGGAACGATGGGGGCTTGAGGAAGGTCACCGTGGGAAGGTTGCCATCGGCCAGCGCGGAGAAGAAGTCGTCCGTGTCGTACTGATGGTTAGCCGGATCCTTGGTTACGCCGTCCTGCTCAAATGTCTTGCCGATCACTGAGGGCGAGCTGGGACGGAGGTGCTGCAGGTTCGCGGTCGATGCGTAGTACTGGAAGGGCTGGTGGTGCTCAACATAATCGGATTGCGCAACGCCGCCGTAGCCAGGAACGACGTTGGGCGTCGAACGATGGCATCCGGTGGAACTATTGGGGTTGGTGATGCCCAGGTTGAAGCCGCCTTGGAACCAGCCCCAGGTGATGCCTTTGGCGTTGAGCAGATCACCGATGTTTTTGCCCGCCATCTGCACGTTATCCGAAGAAGTATTCGAGCAAACATCGCCCAGTGGTTCGGCATCGCCGACCAGTGTGAAGCCACCCTGGCCGTCAAAAGCTTCATGGCTGTTGTGGAGCAGGGTGTTGCCGGAGACGACGTTGGTGAAGTTGGCGAAGCCGTTGGTCTGGCCGGAGATCAGGTTGATGGCGCCCGGTGTGGAGGGGCCGAACTGGCTGGTGTACGTGTTGTCGAACAGCACAAAGTGCTGCGCGTAGTTCCACAGGCCGGTGACGGTGTTGCCGTCGAAGTAGCCCATGGTCAGACCCCTGGATAGAGCGGCCTCGGAGGTCGCGGTCGCTGACGGCGGCGGTCCGGCGGTTCCGGTCGAGCCAGGGAACTGGTCCATCTTGCCGTTGTCGTACGCGATCTGTTCCGGCTTAGGAGCGTGGTTCTGATCGGCAGTGGCGGCCTGCGTCGGGGCCAGGCGGAACGGGTTGGCAGCGCTGGCGCCGTTAAAGGCTTCGCCGCTGCCGTTAGGGCCGTTGGGATTGTTCGTGAGCAGATTCTGCGTGTACTCAGGCGTGAAAAAGAAGTTTGGATTCAGCGGGGTCATCAGGTTGTCCGCCGGCGCGCCGAAGGAACCCCAGAAGGGAGTCTCACCGGGCAAATTCTTCGAGAGAGGATAGGTGCCGAAGTAGTGATCAAACGAGATGTTCTCGTTGAAGATGACGATGACGTGTTTCACCGGCGTGCGAGTGGCCGGCTCCTGCGCAAAAGTTGGGGTGGGGAAAGTGCCGAAAACGGCAAGGGCCGCACATAAGGCGGTCAACGGCTTCTGCATAACGCCTCCGCGCCAATCCTGGGGAAGTGGCTGTTCTCTTATTACGGAGATCATGTTGATGCAGATTGAATCAAATGTGACAAACCGACTAAATTCCCGCTTGAATCCTCGTTAGCACGCTATTTATCCACAGTCGTCGAGGCTGCTCAAAGGTATTTGTCAAAGCCTTCGATATGCTTTGCGTGATATTCCCTTCGCTCCACGGGCGAGGACAACACCGTAGAGGTAGAAGTTGCGCCGAGTGCGGAGAGCTTGTCGATGAGCGTCTCCAAATGCCGAATGGACACTACGTGCGCTTCAATAACGAACGATTCTGATCCGGTGATGCGATGGCACCTTTCGATCTCAACGAGTTCCTTGATCGCGGTGACGGTGCGGCTGATCTGCAGATCGCCCCCTGGAATCGTCAGGCGCATCCAAACGTGAATGGGTACGCCTAGTTTCGCCATGTTTAAGGATGCGTGGTAGCCGGTGATCACTCCGGCATCTTCCAGGCGGTGCACTCGCTCCGCCACGGCGGGCGTCGACAGGCCGACTTTTCTCCCCAACTCGGCGAACGATATTCGCGCGTTATGTTGCAGACTTTCAACCAGCTTCCATGCAATGGTGTCCAATTCAAAAAGATTCGGCGCGGTCTTATGGGTCATCTGGCTGTATTCCTTAAGGTTCAACATCAATTATGCCTAAGATAGTTAGGTGAGACAACGATTTTTCTTTCATACAGCCATTTTCAGTTCTGTGACATTCGGCCTATTCTTTCGCCTAGTCGGTGAGTGTCTTCCCCTCGTTTTCCCCGCGCTCCCGGCCAAGGAGGTTCTCCAATGAACGCATTCCCGCGTTCCGTTTCATCTACGAGTGTCGCCCCTGCTGTCCTCGAGCCTCCTGCCTCCGAGGCAGATTTCCTTCCCCTGCTGGGAACGGACCACGTCGAGTTCTACGTAGGCAATGCCCGCCAGGCGGCCCACTTCTATCGAACCGCATTCGGCATGTCGCTTGTCGCATACGCCGGACCCGAGACGGGGATGCGCGATCGCGCATCGTATGTCGTGCAGCAGGGCAAGGTCCGCTTCGTGTTGACCACACCATTGCTTGGCAGCGGGCCCATTGCCGAGCATATCCAACGGCACGGCGATGGCGTACGGGTCATCGCGCTATGGGTCGACGATGCGGCGCGGGCATGGCGCGAGACAACGCGCCGTGGAGCAGTCAGCTTTGCCGAGCCCCAGAAGCGATTTCCGACGAACACGGTTGCGTTGTGCTCTCCAGTATTCGCACTTACGGCGACACGATTCATACGTTTGTCGAGCGCGGCGCCTACGACGGAGCGTTTCTTCCCGGATATCGGGCGGTCGAGAATGACTCCATTGCGCGGCCCACAGGCCTGCTCCACATTGATCACATGGTGGGCAACGTCGGTTGGCACGAGATGGACAAGTGGGTCGATTTCTATGCGCATGTGATGGGATTCCGGCTCTACCAGCATTTCGACGACAAGGACATCTCCACGGAATACTCCTCGCTCATGTCGAAGGTGATGTCCAACGGCAATGGCTATGTGAAGTTCCCCATCAACGAGCCGGCTGAGGGAAAACGGAAATCGCAGATCGAGGAATATCTCGATTTCTACGGGGGGCCCGGTGTTCAGCACATCGCGCTTGCGACGAACGATATTTTGCACACTGTGAAAAGTCTCCACGCGCAAGGGATCGATTTTCTTCATGTTCCTCACACGTATTACACGGAGTTGCAGGAGCGGGTTGGAGCGATCGATGAGCCTGTCAATGAGTTGGAAGAATTCGGCATTCTCGTGGATCGCGACGACGAGGGATACATGCTGCAGATATTCACGCGGCCAGTTGAAGATCGTCCCACGCTCTTCTTCGAGATCATTCAGCGCAAGGGTAGCCGCAGTTTCGGCAAGGGTAATTTCAAAGCGCTATTTGAAGCCATCGAACGCGAGCAGCGGGAGCGGGGCAACCTCTAGTTCGGCGGAGACGAAGAATGAATACTGCAACTCTATCGGCAGCGGCGCCGTTCATTATCCGGCAAGATTATTCGGCCTATACCGATGAGCAGCACAGTGTGTGGGCCGAATTAGTGGGCTGTATGCTGCCTGAACTCGAACAGCATGCCGCTCGCGAGTATCTCGACGGATTTGAGATCATCGGCCTGCAGCGCGATCGTCTGCCCAATCTTGCTGCCATCAGTGCGCGCCTTGCACCTTGTACGGGCTGGGCATCTACTCCGGTGAGCGGGTTTCTGCCGGCACCGGCGTTTTTTGAGATGCTGGCCTCGCGGCTATTTCCGACAACGACGTGGTTGCGGAACAGGAAATCTCTTGAATACACGCCTGAACCAGACATCTTTCACGATGTCTTTGGTCATGTGCCGATGCACGCACACGCCGTGTTTGCAGATTTTCTGGAGCATTATGGCCGCGTGTGCGCGGCCATCGAGGACGCCGGCATTCTAGAAAAACTTGGCCGACTTTTCTGGTACACGGTGGAGTTCGGTCTGATTCGCGAGCGCGGTGAGATCAAGGTCTATGGAAGCGGCCTCATCAGTTCGCATGGCGAGTGTCGCAACGTGATGGAAGGTCATTGTGCTATCCACGATTTCTCACTGGATGAAGTACTGAATACTCCGGTCAAAGTCGATGAGTTGCACAAGCTGCTTTTTGCGGTAGGCAGTTTTGACCAGGTCTACGAGGCCATGCGCGAAGCCGAACAACTCGCTCTGATTGGAAAGCTGTGAGGACGGAAACCATGTCGACTGAAGTGAAGTATCAATCCGGATTCGGCAATGAGTTCGCTACCGAGGCCGTGCCAGGAGCGTTACCGGTTGGCCAGAACGCGCCGCAGAAGCACCCCCTCGGCTTGTATACGGAGCAGTTCAGTGGCACGCCGTTTACTGCGCCGCGCGCCGCGAATCGTCGCACGTGGACCTACCGCATTCGTCCCTCCGTGACGCATCGGCCGTATGAGGAAATCGATTCGAAGTTGATTCGCAGCGGGCCATTTACAGAGGTGCCCACGACACCGAATCAACTCCGGTGGGATCCGCTGCCGGTACCAGAAAAGAAAACGGATTTTGTCGACGGGATTGTCACGCTGGGCGGCAGCGGCGACCCTGCGATGCAGGTCGGCGTGGCGATCCATCTCTATGCCTTCAATACATCGATGAAGGACAGACTCTTTTACAGCGCTGATGGGGAGCTGTTGATTGTGCCGCAGCTCGGCAAGCTGCGCTTTCATACAGAGCTGGGAATTCTCGATGTCGCGCCCGGCGAGATTTGCGTTATCCCGCGCGGCGTATTGTTCCGTGTGGAACAATACGAAGGCAAGGCTTCGCGTGGTTATATTTGCGAAAATTACAGCCTCCCTTTTCGCCTTCCAGAGCTCGGCGCGATCGGGGCCAACGGACTAGCGAACCCGCGCGACTTTCTGGCACCCGCTGCAGCCTTTGAAGATCGCGAAGGCGAATTTCACATCACGGCGAAGTTTATGGGGCGGTTGTGGTCTGCGTTCATCGATCACTCACCGCTGAATGTAGTCGCTTGGCACGGGAACTATGCGCCATACAAATACGATCTTGCACGATTCAACTGCATCAACACCGTCTCCTTTGACCATCCAGATCCATCCATTTACACGGTCTTGAGCGCCCCGTCCGCGGTTCCAGGCACGGCGAACTGCGACTTCGCTATATTTCCGCCGCGATGGATGGTTGCCGACCACACCTTCAGGCCGCCATGGTTTCATCGCAACTTGATGAATGAGTTCATGGGTCTTGTATTCGGCGCATACGATGCGAAGGCGGAAGGCTTCGTGCCGGGCGGCGCCAGTCTTCACAACTGCATGGCCGGTCACGGCCCGGACGCGGAGACGTTCGAGCGCGCCAGCGGCGCGGAGTTGAAGCCGCAGTACGTCGATAACACGCTGGCCTTCATGTTTGAGACGCAGCTTGTCGTGCGCCCGACAGAATTTGCCATGAAGACAAGAATTCTGCAACACGAGTATTTCGAATGCTGGCAAGGATTGAAGAGCAACTTTTCGGCGAGGAAGAGCGCAACTGCAGCCGGGAACGGGAAAAGAACGCACTCAGCGAAGAGATGAATTTGATCGCCAACTTGCTTGACGGCCTGTTCGACTACGCAGGTCTTTTCCCACCGGCGAATCTCGACTTGCCTGTGGTGCTGCGCAATTATCTTTGCTATCGGCACGGTCGTCATGCCGATGCGCTGGGGCGACTGATCGTCGATTTCAACCGTGCCCGAGAGTTGGAAACGGTCGCAAGGGACCGTGTGAGGGAGATCCGGCTCAGTTTAATTGCTTCTTCGGAAGCGGATCTGAATGGGCTGTCTGCCCTTCTGGCCAACGGATTGCCAATTGATGCGATCGAGATCAAGGCCAACGCTCCGTCGGAGATCGAGCGTATTGCACGGCGATTGCCTGTCGGGCTGGCGACGTATTTCGAGGTGCCGGTCGAGGCTGGGGATGCCAGGGCGCTCGATGCGATTTGCGCTGCGGGCGCGAGGGTTAAACTACGCATGGGCGGGATGACGGCGGAGGCATTTCCATCAGCGCGGACAACCGCCGGTATGCTGCAAGCGCTGGCCGATCGCCATCTCATGTTCAAAGCTACTGCAGGATTACATCATCCTTTGCGGTCCGTTCATCGGTTCGGGGATTCGCTGGATAGCGGAGTCGGGGCCATGCATGGATTTGTAAATCTCTGCTGCGCAGCAGCAATCATTCATCTAGGTGGCGACGCGATCGACGCCGCACTTATCCTTGAGGAGACGGATCGACAAGCATGGCAGATTTCGTCCGAGGCCATCGCGTGGCGTGATTTACGCTGGAGTGCATTGCAGATGGAAGAGGTAAGGCGCGAATTCTTCCGCAGCATCGGTTCCTGCTCCTTTACGCAGCCAGCGGAGGAGATGGAGGCGCTGGGATGGCGGTGAGCCAACGAAGCTGGATCGACTCTGCGAATGTGGCTGACTGCGATTTCCCGCTCCAGAATCTCCCTTATGGAATGGTGCGCCATGGAGACCAGACATTCATCGGCGTCGCTATTGGCGATCGAATCCTGAATCTAAAGGCCTGCGCCCGCGAGGCGCTATTGGCGCCGCTTCCCGGGCCGGTTTTGAGTGCGTGTGAAGCGGATTTGCTGAATCCGCTGATGTCGCTTGGTAAGGGATCGTGGTCCGTACTTCGGCGCCGCGTGACAGAGCTTTTGGACGCGGAACAGGCGAACGAATCGCTGCAAAACCGTGTAGCGCAATGCCTGGTCCGTATGCAGGATGTAGCGATGATACTGCCCGCACAAATCGGAGACTATACCGATTTTTACGCGTCGATCGATCACGCAACGCGCGTGGGGAAGTTATTCCGCCCCGATCATCCGCTCCTGCCGAATTACAAATATGTTCCGATTGGCTATCACGGGCGCGCTTCGTCCATCGTGGTAAGCGGAACGGAGATTCGCAGGCCTTCGGGACAGATCAAATGTGCAGACGCGGAGCCCCTGTATGCCGCGTCGCGATCGCTGGACTACGAACTTGAGATGGGCGCATTGATTGGACTGGGAAATCGAATTGGACATCCGATACCGATCGCCGACGCAGAAGATCACGTCTTTGGTTTGTGCTTGGTGAATGACTGGTCTGCCCGCGATGTGCAGTCGTGGGAGTATCAACCCCTGGGCCCATTTCTGGCGAAGAGTTTTGCGACTTCGATCTCCCCCTGGATTGTGCCGATGGAAGCACTCGCTCCTTATCGCGTTTCTGCGCGCGACCGCAATGGTGATCCGGCGCCGTTGCCGTATCTTTCTTCGGGAACTGCAGAGCGGGACGGCATCGATGTCACGCTCGAAGTCTCTCTGCAATCACGAAGAATGCGCGACGCAAAGATCGCACCCGCTCTCGTCAGCCGAGGCAATCTGAGCGGTCTTTATTGGACCATTCGACAACTGGTGACACATCACGCGAGTAACGGATGCAACCTTCGTACCGGCGATCTTCTGGCCACCGGCACGGTTTCGGGGCGGGATGAAGGGTCGGAAGGTTGTCTTCTGGAGATGAAGCATCGATCGGAGCCGCTACGGCTACCAAGTCGTGAAACGCGTATGTTTCTCGAGGATGGAGATCGGGTCGTGTTTCGCGCATACGCGTCGAGAGAAGGCTTTCCCAGAATTGGATTCGGCGAGTGCACTGGCACCCTTGTTTGACCGGATGGCCGGGCGAAGCACGACTAGGCGCGCGGATGAATGAAATAGACGAGCCCCAGATAGTCGTCGGTGAGCAAGAAGCTGTCAGGGCCGATACGGAAGACGCCGCAAGGACGGCCGTGCACGGTGGGCTTTCCGTTTGTGTAGGTCAAAAAGCCGGTAATGAAGTCGTGGGGCATGCGATCTGTTGGTGAAAACTTGACGACACGATAGCCTGAGCCGATGTGCGGGTGGCTGGCGCCGTGCAGGGCAACAAGGAAGCTTTCGTGCAGCAGGGAATCGACGTGGCCGAAATACTCGAAGCCAAGCGGAGAACTGTGCGCGGCAAAAGTGGTGTAAGCCGCAGGAACTTGCTCGCACGATCTCAGTGGCGCGGATGCACTTCCTAGCCCGGCGTTGGGATCGGCCGCAAAAGCATGTCCACCGCCCGCGGCAAGATTGGTGCCAGCGGCGGCGACTCCGGCTTGTTTGCCGTAGACAGAGTCGTTCGAGTGCTTGGTGGCAGATGCGGGCGAAATGGGAGCGAGGGTACTCAGGCCGTTCAGCGAAGGGAGCGGCGTGGTGTCGAGGGTGGGCTTGCCATTAGCGAAGTAACAGGTTGGCCAGCCATAGTTCGGCGGAGAAGCCGCCGCGGTTTCGATCTCGAAGAATGTATCTTCGGGAAGTTTGTCGCCAAGATGATCGTCGCCCATGTTGGTGGCGAAGAGCGCGCCATCGAGGGCGGAAATAGCACGAAGGTCGACGGCATTCCGCATGCCTTGCGCGACGAGCGATGGATGTTCGCCATCGGGATCCAAGCTCACGATGGCCGCGCGAAGAACTTCCCGCTCCTGACAGTAATTACACGATGACCCAGTGGAGACGAAGAGGCGCGTTGCTCCTCGAACCCGCGCAATGGCAACGGTGCGCGTGAGATGCCAACCGCCGTATTTGTAATTGAGACCGTAATCGGGGAAACGCATCAGTGTCTCGGGCATGGAGGACGGGGAATTGTCGCCGGCGTTGTATCTATAGCGGACAAGCTTGTCGGTCAGCGGCAGATAAAGCCAGCTCTGGTGCGTTGACGGGTCCGTCCAGAATGCGAGGTTGTTCGGGTTGCGGAGATGGTCGAGATAGTGCGTGATGCGGGTGAAAGTGTGCGACTGCCCATTCCAGCCGTCGAGGATGAAGATAGAGCCTCGCGTATTGTCGGCGAGATTGTACATGCCAGTGACGAAGATGCGGCCGTCGGGAGCCTGCGCGAAGAAACGAACTCGTCGCAGGCCGCTGGCCGCGATGTTGATGTCGAACCTGTCAGGCAGCGTTAGAGTGATCGACTTATTTGGAGCGTAGGTAAGGGTGTGCGATGACTGTGCCGCGATTTCGAGAGAACCCACCACGCACGGAAGCAGCGATGCGAGCGCGAAGCGGCAGAAGGATTGGCGCATTCCATGAGATTAGACGATGGGGCGCGGGTGGGCTTCTGTGTGGACGTCGCAAGAACTTTGTGTGGAAAGGGCTCGTCTATGCGGATTTGCGCCGCGACGACGGCTTTGCGGTCGGTTTGACTAAGCGAATTCCCCGATGTGCCGGTTGCTTCTCGCTCTTGGGCGGTTTTTTCAGTGGATGTTTCGAGGTAGAATCGCTGCCGATGCTCTCGCGGAGCGCATCCATGAGATCGATTACGTTGTTGCGCCGGGCCTTTGGCGCCTCATCTTTTGGTACTGGAAGATTGTTGACTCTTGCCTCGACCAGTTCCTTGACTGCGACTTCATAGCCATCTTCGAATTTGGCGGGATCGAACTTCGCCGAACGCTTGGCGATAAGGGTCTCGGCCAGCTGCAGTGAGTCTTCATTGATTTTCGCCGTTTTGATATCGCGGAAATAGTCTTCCTGGTTGCGCAGTTCATTCTGATAGCGCAGCGTATACCCCATCATGCCGCGGCTGCCTTCGGCGGGCTTGATGGCAATGATGTGTTCGCGACCCGCAAAGGCAATCTTCCCGATAGCGGCCTTACCTTTTTTCGCAAGGGCTTCGCGGACGACGGAGTAAGCCTCCGTCTGACTATCGTTTTCTGGAACAATAAAGTAGGGCTTTTCGATGTATTCGGGGTCGATTTCGCACGCATCAATGAACTGAGAAATCTCGATTACGTGTTTGGAGGGGACGCGCAAGTTTTCGAGTTCACTGGGCTCGATCGTGACGTACCGACCTTTTCGATACTCGTATCCTTTGACGATCTCGTCCTTTGGAACGACGGCCGCCTCGTCGCTATCAACCGTGCTCTCCAGCACTTTTTGGTGACGCACGCGCTCGCCGGTGGCGCGGCTGATCTGATGAAAGTTGATGCGGCTCTTGCTTTCGGTGGCAACGAAGAGGTTGACGCCGAACGAGACGAGAGAAATCTGAATGGGACCGGACCAATAAGGACGCGCCATCGATCACCCCTCGCTGGCAAGTTTGATTCGATGGAGTGCAGCAAAGATGGCTATTTGAACGAGAGATTTGCGACGTTCGTCATCCTTTCGCCTGGCGGGCCCGACGGGGTCTTTGCCGAAGAGCCGGAGACGCGAACCGCTTGGAACCGTGAAACGAGCGGCGCCATCGTCCGTCTCATCTGAAGAGATTTACGCCGAAGGCAGCTCGTGTGGGAACCCACGCCCTGTATCGAAAGGTTCTGCATCCAAACCTAATGATAGACTTTGGGCAGGTGAGGTTTCTCGAGTTGCAACCGGTTCGGCGAATCATATATGGGATCGCACTCTGCTTTCTTGCAGCGTTGCTTGCTACGGAAGCGAAGGCGGCCTGGGTTGCGAGCGCGGGTGGCTCACCAAACGACATCACGGCCGTAAAGCTCTGCCCCATCGCTGGTAAGCGCTTGGAATCGGTGGATTCGCCGTTGGTTTGCTCACACCACCCAATCGATTCGATACAAGTCACAGCGATTTGCCTGAACTTGACCCCGTTCACGCGGTGGAGGTCATCTTCCATGGCGTACCCACAACGGTCAGGTACGCCCGTTGGGCATTCGTATTTTTCTCCGCCGTTATTCTTGCGTCCTCCCCCTGCTCTCTGATTGACATTCTGAACTAATACAAGGGTTGCGCACAGGGTGCGCGAAGTCTCGAATGCATACACCCAGGGACGGGGTGTGTGCCGTGGTTCTTTCATTCAGCGAGGAATCTGTACCATGTTCTTGTTTCATGCTGCCTTTGCCCGGTGGCGCCATCCGCTCATATCTCGAGCGCGCGTCGCCAATTGCTACTTTACTCACTTAGTAAATACCCCAAGAGAGTACTCCGGAATTAGATTGGGCCTCGCACAATCGGTTGCATTCATCTTGTGTGTGAGTTGCGGAGTCGCCGGATGCCATTCGGGCAGTGACGATTCCGCTGCGAGCGCGGCAACCGCTCCTGCGGCGAAGGTCGTGACTGCGCAGCGAGGCGATATCTCCCGAGTCCTCACTCTCGCTGGACAATTCCAGCCTTACCAGGTAGTCGATGTGCACCCCAAGGTCAGCGGCTACATGGATCGCATCAACGTGGATATCGGCGACCGCGTTCACAAAGGAGAAACGCTTGCAGTCCTGGAGGTGCCTGAACTAAAAGCGCAGCTGCGGCAGACCGTATTTGAGATGCAGGGGAGCAATGAAGAGATTGTCCGCGCGCAACACGAGATCAATAGTGCGGAAGCGACACATGCAGCTCTTCACGCCCAGTCGGACAGGTTGAAGCAGGCTTCAGCAGCTCAGCCCGGGCTGATTGCGGAACAAGAGTTGGACGATGCACTGGCCAAGGACTTGTCTTCGGAAGCGCAGGTAGATGCTGCCAAAGCAGCGATGGCTGTCGCCAAGCAGCATGCGAACGGTGCACAGGCCGACAATCAGCGGGTCCAGGCGTTGCACGACTATACGAATGTTACTGCGCCGCTGGAGGGTGTTGTGGTCTGGCGCTATGCGGACACCGGGGCACTCATCCAGGGAGGGACAAACTCAAATAGTCAGGCCCTGCCTATCGTACGACTCTCACAAAGCGATCTCCTTCGCCTCCGGGTGCCGGTACCCGAGGATGACGTGAAGTATGTTCACGTGGGCGACTCTCTGCAGGTTCGGGTGGATGCGATCAATCGCTCCTTCACGGGAAAAATCGTGCGCTTCACGCGCGAGGTCAACTTCGAGACCCGCACGATGGAGACTGAAGTCGATGTGGAGAACAGGGACCTGTCGATTTCGCCCGGGATGTATGCGAACACCGCGTTACGACTGGCCCACGTAAGTGGCGTAGTGACGGTTCCGGTGGACGCTCTGGTACTGGATCGCGGGCGGCAGACGGTTTATGTCCTCGATGGGGCGAACCATGTTCACATTCGCTCAGTCGAAGTTGGGCTAGTTGGATCGAAGCTGGCAGAGATCAAGAGCGGGCTGAGTCCTGGTGATCGCGTGGTTACCGGTGGACAAGACAAATACCACGAGGCTGAGGAAATCAGTCCTTTGGTAGTTTCGTCACCGGCTTCGGAGACCGTGCAGCAAAGCGGCGGCATGATTGACATGAAAGCGGAGGAGACAGATGAGAATGCGGGAGGGTCGCACTGATGCCCAAGTTTGCCCTCAGATTCCCGTATTTCATCCTGATGCTCTGCCTAACGGTCTCTCTTGTGGGAGTGGTGAGCATCGTCCGCATGCCGGTCGACCTGTTTCCGAAGATTGACATGCCTGTTGTGGTGGTAGCTACGTTTTACAACGGCATGCCGCCGCAGCAGATCGAAGCCGATATTACGAACACGTTCGAGCGTTTTTTTACTCTGGCTGCAAATGTCGACCATAGCGAGTCGCGTTCGCTTACGGGCGTGAGCCTCATCAAGATCTACTTCAAAGCGGGGACGGATCCCAATGCGGCTCTCAGCAATGTCGCCAATCTTGCAATGGCCGATCTGCGCCGTCTTCCACCTGGAACTTTGCCCCCGGTGGTGTTGGGAATGGATGCCTCCACGCAGCCTGTTTGCCTGGTGACGCTGAAGGGACAAGGGCTGAATGAAACCAGCCTCAAAGACCTGGCGCAATTCCAGGTGCGCAATCAGATTTCCAATGTGCAGGGCGCGTCGGTGCCGCAACCGTTTGGAGGAACATATCGCCAGATTCAGATCTATGTCGATCCGTTGAAATTGGAGGCGCGAAACCTTAGCTTGAACGATGTTGTCCAGTCGGTGGATAGTTCAAATCTCATTCTGCCCGCTGGCGATGTGCGCATCGGCGACAAAGACTTCAATATCTACGCCAACAGCCAGTTTCCCGACGCGAAATCAATGAACGCAATGCCTCTGAAGTCGGTGGGTAATGCCTCGGTATTGGTGGGCGATATAGGTAAAGCCGAAGATTCGGGCGCATTGCAATACAACATCGTGCGCATCGACGGCCAGCGTTCGGTGTATGTCCCAATCTTCAAGCAGGGTGGCAACAGCAACACCATCACGATTGTGGATGGGATCAAGTCTGCGATCAAGAAGCTCGTAGATATTCCCGAGTCGCTTCAGACGGCGGTGGTCTTCGATCAGTCCGTCTTTGTGAAACTCGCCATCAGCAATGTCTCGAGAGAGGCCGGAATCGGCCTGGTGCTGACCGGGGCAATGATTCTGGTATTTCTCGGCAGCCCGCGAGCGACCGTGGCGGTGTTGCTAGCGGTCCCGCTTTCGATGGTGGTCTGTCTCTTGCTCACAAATTACATGGGCGGTTCGATCAACACCATGATCCTGGGAGGGCTGGCGCTGGTCTTCTCCCGCCTCATCGATAACGGGGTCATCGTACTCGAAAACATCTTCCGCCATATGGAATTGGGCGAATCTGCAGCGGTGGCGGCGGAAAAGGGCGGAATGGAAGTTTCCATGGCGGTGTTAGCCGCCACATTTACGACCGCCATCGTCTTTTTCCCGGTCGCGTTCTTTAGCGGAGTAAGCAAGTACATCTTTACGCCGCTCGCGCTTGGAGTCGTATTCTCAATTTTCGCATCGTACTTCTTTGCGATGACGGTGGTTCCGCTCTACTGTGCGAAATTCATTCGCCTGAAGGACGAAGGCGAGGATTTGGGAGCACCGACTTTGAGTTTCTTTGCTCGTTTCGAAAGAAAATTCAACGAGAAGTTTCAGCGGATGCTGAATTGGTATGAGGGGTTGGCGAAGAAAGCTATGCAGCGGCCAGGCTTCACGGCCGGAACGATCCTTGCCGGGGTCGCATTGTTGCTTCTCGTGACAGTTCCATTTGTAGGACGCGCGTACTTCCCGCGCACCGATCCGGGTCAATTCATTATCAATGTGCGCATGCCGAGCGGGAGCAGGCTCGAGGTGAGCAATGACTACATCGCGCACGTGGAGAACATCATTCGGAGTGTGGTGCGTCCTGGCGACTTGGATATGGTCGTATCGAACATTGGCGTCTATCCCGATCTTTCATCGATCTACACGACCAATGCTTCGATGGACACGGCATTCGTCCAGACCAGCCTGAAGGAAGGCCACAGAATCGGCAGTTATGAATACATGCGCGAAGTGCAAAGACGGCTTTCGCGTGAGATGCCCGAGTTGTCCACCTATTTTCAGGCCGGCGGCCTTGTCGATGGAGTTATCAATCAAGGTCTTCCGGCGCCGATCGATATTCAAATCAAGTCACAAAACATGGATAACTCGTATGCATTGGCACGTGAGCTGGCTGCGAAGATTCAAGCGATGCCGAATGTGAGCGGTGTCTATATTCCGCAGAGTATCAACTATCCGGGGCTCGAACTGAACATCGACCGCGAACGAGCCAGTCTCGTTGGGCTATCGGCGAAAGACGTTGTCGACGACGTGATTACCGCATTGACCTCCGATGGCATGGTGGCTCCGAGCTACTGGATCGATCCGAAGAGCGGCAACAACTATATGGTCTCCGTGCAGTATGCGAAGCGCTGGATCAACAACATGTCCATGGAAGACCTGAAGAATATTCCGTTGCGAGGAACGCGGCGTTCGGGGAACGAACAGATGCAGGAAGGCGGACAGACGATGCCGGTGGCAGCCCAAATGGTGCGGGGCGATCACGACGCCGGCTACGTCCCGTTGGGGGCGGTCGCTTCCATTCAGCAGATCAACACTCCCACGGAAGTGGACCATGCGCAGATTCGACGGGTGGTCGACATTTATGTTGCTACTCGAACCGAGGCGTTGCAAGGTGTTGGAGCGCGCATCGACCGTCTCCTCGCTGAGACCAAGCATGACCGGAACACGGTCATCGAGGTACGTGGTGCGGTGGTAAGCATGAACCAGGCTTTCCACGACTTCGGCGTGGGCCTGCTCATTGCGGTTTTGCTGGTTTATCTCATTCTGATGGCACAGTTCACATCGTTCATCGATCCGTTCATCATTCTGATGGCGATTCCGCCGGGTCTTGGCGGAGTTGCGCTCATCCTTGTGCTGACGGGCAGCACGCTGAACATCATGTCGCTCATGGGCGTGATCATGATGACCGGCATCGTTGTATCGAACAGCATTCTCATCGTCGAGTTTTCCGGAATCCTGCATGAGCAGGGCATACCGCTGCTCGAGGCCACGGTACAGGCGTGCAAGGTGCGCCTGCGGCCCATCCTCATGACTTCGCTGGCTACGCTGCTTGGGATGGTTCCAATGGCACTCGGACTGGAGGCTGGGAGCGAGCAATATGCACCTTTGGCGCGCGCGATTATTGGCGGGCTCGGGGTGTCCGTCGTCGTCACAATGTTCCTGGTTCCCGCGGTGTACCTGATGATTCATGGCAGACACCACGACAGGCCTGCGGTCGTTGGAGAGGTATAGAGGGGATGAAACTAGGAATAAGAAAGCTGCTCACTGTCTCCTTGGCTGCATTCATTGCAAGCGGGGTGCACATGATTGCGGGCGCGCAGGCCGCGGTAACTGCCGCTCCTCTGCCAGATGCTCCTTCGCCGCGCCTGCTGGCTCTCTTGCATGTCCAGCAGAGCGATGGCGACGCGAATCTCCGGCAACAGCCCGTGGTGTCCGCTCCCGGCGTCTCCGCTCAGAATAATCCCCGACTCACCCGCGCAGACGCCGAGCAGATGGCAATCAAGAATAACCCTCGGATCAGCGTCAGCCGCTTGCTTGCGCTCGCGCAGCACCAGGTTGTTCGCGAATCCAGAGCGGCGGAGCTGCCTTCTTCAACCGCGAGTTTGACCGCGGTGGATGCCGAGGACGCAAGCCGTATCTCAGCCGGCACTCTTACTTCCTCGCGCCTTTTTGAGCATGCAGGCGCCGGAGCGAATTTTACTCAACTGATTACCGACTTCGGGCGAACGAACAATCTGATCTCTTCCGCAAAGCTGCAGGAGAAGGCGCGGAATGCGAACGCCATGGCAACCGTAGACGAGATCGTCATCGCCACCGATCAAGCCTTCTATAACGCTTTGCAAGCCCAGGCGCTCTATCAGGTTGCGAAGCAAAATGTGGACACCCGGCAAACTACGGATACGCAAGTCGGCCAGTTGACGAAGAACAAGTTGAAATCAAGTTTAGATCTCAGCTTTTCTGACGTGAACCTTTCGCAGGCGAAGCTCCTCTTACTCGATGCCGACAATAACCTCGATGCAACCATGGCTGCTCTTGATGCGGTTTTGGGCCTGGATAAAGAAGTTCAATACCAACTCATCGATGATTCTCGTGAATTGCAACCACCGCCTGAGGACGTGAACGGTTTGGTCCAGCTCGGACTGCAGCAGCGGCCGGATTTGCAGGCCTTGAACTTCGACCAGCAGTCGGAAGTCAAATTCAGCAAGGCGCAGCGCGATCAAATGCTTCCGAGCCTCACAGCGGCAGGCACTCTGGGAAGTGTGCCGATTCGGCCGGCGACGTACTACGTGACGAACTGGTGGGGTGGCATCGGTGTCAATTTGAATATCCCCGTCTTCAACGGTTTCCTCTATTCGGCGGAGGCGAAAGAGGCCGCGCTGCGCGCCCAAGCGGCAACCGAGCGCAGCCGCGACTTGCGCGACCAAATCGTTCGCGATATTCATACCGCGTGGTTGGGTGCGAAAACAGCGTATCAACGCATGTCGGTGACGCAGGAACTTGAGAAACAGGCGAATCTGTCGCTCCAACTGGCGCAAACTCGTTACCAGATCGGACTGAGTTCGATCGTTGAGTTGAGTCAGGCGCAATATCAGCAGACGGACGCGGCTATCAGCAACACCAATGCCGAATATCAATACAGATTGGCTCTGGCAACCCTGAACTACCAGACCGGGTCAACGCCGTAAGGACATTCTTTACTGTCCTTGCAAATGACAAATGAGCCTACATGAGCGTCGCCCACATTAGACACCAAATTGACGGAGATGATGGTCCAGATGCTTGTACATGAGCACCGCCCACTCGTCTGGCGTGAGTCGCCCAAAAAAGCTGTGGGGATGGGTTGTGCAGCCCTCCGGGCCAGAGGCAGCGAACCGGTCGATCAGCCCGCGTAGTCGCTCTCGCTCCTTTGAGAGATCGCGCTCGTCCTGGACCACCAGCCCTTTGACGGTGGGCGAATTCCGGCGCATCGGTTTGTCGTCGCCGAACACCATCGGCTTGATGATTCCTCCAATGATGCTGCCAAGAAAGAGTCGCGGCGGAGTTCTGTCGCCCAGTGCTAGCTCCAGACCGGCCGCGCAGTGCGCAATTGCCTGCGCCGCATTCATCTTGCCCCACTGACGCGCGCTCTCTGGCGTGAGTTTTTCCATCCTCAGCTTGACTTCTTTCACGCTAGTCGTTTCAAAGAGGTTCTTCATGCCGGCGATTTGACTCCTATTCGAGATTCTTCGTCCTGGCCGAACTGTTTGAAGTGGGAGTTGCCCTCATCCCTTTCAGGAGAGTGCGCGCAGGGTCGCACGAAACTCGTCGGCAGTTCGGTTCGGAATGAGCTGCTCGATCTCATGATGAGTTCGCTCCCATACCGGCAACGCCGTGGCCAGCAAGTTGCGCCCTTTGACGGTAAGCGTCAAAATGCGACTTCGTCGGTCGGCGGGATCCTGCGATACTTCGACCAACCCGCGACGCTCCAGCGGTTTCAATGCAGCGGTCAACGTAGTTCGGTCCATCGCAAGCAAAGACGCGACCGGGCCCATGGGCGGCGGCTCCGGACGATTCAGGGACATCAAGAGGGAGAATTGTCCGTTTGTAAGCCCGAAAGGCCGCAAGGCTTCGTCGAAACGACGAGCCAGAGAGCGGGCCGTTCGCTGCACATGCAGGCAGAGACAACAGTCCCGGACCAGGAGCGTGGTTTCGTACGGAACCGCTTTTGGGCTTGACACCGTACGATATTAGTTGATATCAACATAATCGTCAATCGAACTATCCGTATGCGCGTTTGATCAAGGGACGGTCAGAGTCGCCGCAGAATTTGTGACCAACGACATTGACACTTGGAAACCATTCGGTTACGGTTATGGAAACCGAGTGGTTACGCTTCCAGCGATGACCGCTCGCAGCAATCGTATTCTTCCCCAGCAAGAAGCAAGTGATTCGAACAACCCCAACCGGAGGTCCGAAATGTCCTTCTTTCACGATTTGAAGATTGCTGTGCGCTCGCTGGCGCGCGTCCCTTCACTATGGCTCACGGTAGCCTTGACGCTGGCTCTCGGTATTGGAGCCAACGCTGCAATCTTCAGCGTAGTGCGCGCCGTCCTGCTGCGCCCGCTCGCCAATCGAGACGAGGACCGGCTGCTTTACGTGCGGCAGAGCGCGCCGGGGCTCAAGGAGACGAACGCGACGTTTTCAGTGCCGGAGATTGCGGATATTGGCGCGAGGCTGAAGTCGATCCAGGAGCTGGGGACGTTCTCGGAAATTGACTTCACGATTGTGGGTCTGGGCACGCCGCGGTCGGTGCCGGCGGGGGTGGTGGACGGGCACTACTTTGAGGTGATGGGGCTGAAGCCGGTGCTGGGACGGCTGCTGGGGCCGGGAGACGATGGGCGCAACGCAGCAGGCGCGATCGTGCTGACGCATCACTTCTGGCGGACGGAACTGCACTCCGACCCGAACGTGCTAGGGAAGACGGTGCGGCTGGAGAGCTACAGCGGGGCGCGCTCGGCGACGGTGGTTGGCGTGCTGGAGCCGTCCGTTCCGTACCCCGTGGCGACTGAGATTATTGCCAACGTGGTGACGAGCCCGCATCACCTGTCGGCCACGATGGTGACGGGGCGTGAGCATCGCATGACGGAGGTATTTGCACGGCTGGCTCCGGGGTCCACGGTGGAGCAGGCGCAGGCGGAGTTGAACACGGTATATGGAGCGATGAAGGCGGCGCATCCCGAGGTGTACAAGCCGGGCGACCACTACCAGATTCAGGTGACGCGGATGCACGAGCAGATAAACGCGCGGGCGAACACGGTTCTGTGGGTGCTGTTTGCGGCGTCGGGACTGCTGTTTGTAATTGCGAGCTCGAATGTTGCCAACCTGGTGCTGGCGCGGACGGTGCGGCGGGAGTCGGAGCTGCAGGTGCGGAGTGCGCTGGGGGCGAGCACGGCGGTGTTGCGGCGCGCCTTGCTGGCGGAGAGCCTGGTGTTGTGCGTGAGTGGGGCGGTTGCGGCGGTGCTGCTGGCGGTGCCGATGGTTGAGGTGCTAGGGCGGTATGCGGCGCGGTTCAGCGTGAGAGCGAACGACCTGAAGCTGGACTTCAGCATGGTGTGGTTCGGGATTGGGTTGGCGCTGGTGGCGGCGGTGTTCCTGGCGTATATTCCGCGGCTGCCCTCGGCGAATGCGCCGCAGGGCGGGCTGGCAGGCCGGGGCGCACGGGTCGCGGGCGGAAGCAGCCGGCGGCTTCGTTACTTCGCTGTAATCCAGATTATGGCTTCGTTTCTGTTGCTGGCTGGCGCCTGCGTACTGATGAAGACGCTGTTTGTCTTGGAGCAGACGCGCCCGCAGTTCG
This sequence comes from uncultured Acidobacteriaceae bacterium, assembly GCA_963810545.1. GTDB lineage: Bacteria > Acidobacteriota > Terriglobia > Terriglobales > Acidobacteriaceae > Telmatobacter. The sequence continues at coordinate 221,289 of CAWENE010000001.1, read as the reverse complement.
ACTCGGCCAATGTGCTGGCAGTGAATCTGCCGCTCATGTCGTATGGGAAGACGCCGCAGCAGGTGCAGGATTTTTATCGCAACGCGGTAGGGCGGATCGGCGCGCTGCCGGGAGTGGAGCATGTGTCTTCAGGATTCAGCGTTCCATGGCGCGATGAGCAGGGGCTGAGCATCGGTTTTTCGTTTGCGGCCGCGGGCGCGCGCAGGGCGGATGGGCAGGATTTTCGTGCGAAGTTCCGGAGCGTGTCACCGGATTTTTTCGCGACGTTTGGGGTGCCGATTCTGGAGGGGCGCGACTTCAACGATGGGGACAAGGACGGTTCGGAGCGTGTAGTGATTATCAGCCAGAGCCTGGCGCAGATGCTTTACCCAGGGCAGGACGCGGTGAACCGCACGATGCGCTGGACCGACGGGGTGATGAAGTTTATCGGCATCAGCTATGAGCCGCGGAGGATTATTGCGGTGGTGCCGGATTTCGATGACGAGAACATCATCCCGCAGCCGGCGATGACCATCTATCAGCCGGTGGATCAGGAATGGTCCAGTGGCAGGCTGTTTGTGCGCGCGCATCAGGACGCCTATGCCTTAGTCCCGGCAATTACGCACGTGATTCACCAGATGTCTGCGGACCAACCGGTGGAGAAGGCGAGCACGCTTGGCGATGTGCGGGCGGAGGTGCTGACGCCGGACAAGTTGAATGCGATTGTGTTTGGGGGATTCGCGGCGGTGGCGCTGCTGATTTCGGTCGTGGGTGTGGCGGGCGTTCTTGCCTTCTCCGTGAGCGGGCGCACACGGGAGTTCGGCATCAAGATGGCGCTGGGCGCTCAGCCACGCAATATTCTCACGAATGTCTTGGTCGAGGGTGTTGTCATGGCCGGAATTGGTGTGGGGGCAGGCGTCCTGGTGGGGTTTGTTCTCTCGCGGGTTGTCAGCAAGTATGTTGCGGAAATCAATCAACCGGGCGCACTCGCGTTCATTGCTTCGGCAGGTGTCATCCTCGGCGCGGCAGTGATTGCATCGGCCGTGCCTGCGGCGCGCGCTGCCAGAGTGAATGCGGTTGAGGCGTTGCGGTCGGAGTAATCGCAGGATCGAGACTCATCAAGCGAGGAACTACCTCGCTATGTGATCGATGACCTCACGGGTTCTCTATTGCAGCTTTGTTGAGGTACGTGGTGCGATTGCTATTCCTCGTTCAGGAAGCGCCCAGGCAAAAAGGACGCCACCGCTGCTTGTGATGATGTATTGGCGTCCATCCAGCTCATAGCTGATGGGAGAACTCTGCATAGGCGAACCCGTGCCCGCATGCCACAAAGTTTTTCCGTTGCTCGTGTCGAGTGCCAGAACATTGCCGTAACCGTCGCCTGTGACGGTAAGCCCCGCATCGGTCGTCATCACGCCGGCGCCTGAGCCGCCGGCCCCCACTTCATGACTCCACCGAATCTTGCCCGTTTGATAATCGATTGCCTCAATGACACCCTTGCCCCACACGCCGTAATCCGCCCCTGCCCACCCGTAGGCGCCATCGGCCGGCTTTGCGAAATAGATGCTGTAGCTCGGATGTGCATCCACGATAAACAAGCCGGTTTTTGGGTCGAAACTAGGTGACCGATAATTTGTAAGGCCGCCTTCATCGGGTGCAATCAGCCGGCCATCCGGCGCAGGCTCCTTGGCAGGATTGGGAATCGGGTGACCCTGCTTATCTACCCCAAGCGACCAGTTCACCGGACCGTATGGAATCGTCAGCAGGCTTTTGCCATCTGTGCGATCGAGGACAAAGAAGTAACCGTTGCGCGAGGTCTGCATCAGCATCTTGCGTTGCTGACCGTGAAACTTCCCGTCGACAAGCACCGGCGTTTCGACGGCATCCCAATCGTGGGTATCGTGCGGCGAAACGGAGAAACCCCAGACCAGCTTTCCATCATCGGGATTGAGGGCCACAATGCTGCAGGTATACAGATTGTCGCCCGGCCGTGGGCCGCCATTCAGCACCGGAGTGGGATTGCCGGTTCCCCAATACAGGAGATTCAGATCGGGGTCGTAGGTGCCGGTCATCCATGTCATGCCTCCGGTGGCTGCATTGGGAGTTCCTGCAGGCGGAGTTACATCCCATTGCCACTGGATCGCGCCTGACTCGGGATCGAAGGAGCGCAGATATCCGGGAAGATTGTCGAGGTCGCCACCCACGCCGGCGATGACGTGATTCTTGACGACGAGCGGCGCCATCGTGCTCCAATAACCCCGGCTCGCATCGGCAATAAGCTTGTCCCAGCGCACCTTTCCGTCTTTTGCGTCGAGCGAAATCAGGTGCGCATCGGGGGTGGTGAAGAAGAGCCAACCTTTGTACATGGCTACGCCGCGGTGGCCGATATGTTCGCCCTTCGAAGGCCGGTTGTAGTGCCAGATCATGTGGCCGGAACGCGCATCGACCGCCCAGATGTTTTCCGGCACTGTGAAGTAAAGCACTCCGTCCACAAGCAGCGGGGACGATTTGATCTGTGCGGGCTGATTGGTTTGAAAAGCCCACGCCAATGCGAGATTGCCGACATTTTGCGGGTTGACCTGCGTCAGATGGATATGGCGTTCGCCTGAATAGTCGCCATGATAAGAAGGCCAGGAGTCCGGCGATGGATGGGTAAGTTGCGCGTCCTCGAGGTCCTGGGCGAAGAGTGGATTCGAGCAAGCGAGGACAAGCGGGAGTATGGCGATCAGGAATATCTTCGGCAACTTCATATCAGGACCTCAGGAGCCAGGCGGCCATTCAGCTCAACGCAGCGTCTGCAGATAAGCCATCAGGTTATGGATGTCGTCGTCAGTGTATTTGCTGAAGAGCTGCACATGCGCATCGACAGGCGATTCCACTGCATAGCGTACGCGGCTGGTGGGCCATGAGCGGTACGTCCCATCGCCGTCGCGAAGGGCGACTGAGAATTCGTCGAGGTACGCAAGCGTTCCAGAAATTTTCTGGCCGGATGCGAGCGTGACTGTGACCGAGCTCTTGGCGCCGCGAGGGTAGAGCATGCGCTCTTCCAGTTGCAGTCCTTCAAAGCGGGTTGCCACGCCTGCCAGGTCTCCGTTGGGCGAATGGCATTTCGCGCATCCGCCCAGGCCATCGAAATATCGTTTGCCGGCTTCCACATTACCGGTCTGCAGATCGGCGACAGCGACACCGCGCCGGCCCCCCGGACGGGCAACAGCGGCAGCCTCCCGATCATGAATGAAAGCGATGATGCTGCGTACTTCTTCGCTGGAGAGATTGAAAGCGGGCATCTTGTTGTCCGGCCGGCCCTCATGAATTACGGCGGCAATCTTTTCTCCTGTTTTGTCCGTCAGAACCAGCTTCGATTCCGTCAGGTCCGGTCCTGTTTCCCCGCCCATGGCGTCGCGACCGTGGCAGAAGGCGCAATTCTGCTGGAAGAGCGCTCCACCAGCTTCTGCAAGACCTGAAGACCCATTGCCCCGTGAGCCTGATTCTGGCGCCGACGGTGCCGCCGTCAAAAAATGCACCAGCGCGGAAAGTTCGCCATCGTTCAGGTTCGGAAAACCTGGCATTCGCCCTTTGCCTGTATGCACCGTCTCTGTAATCTTGTCGTCCGTCATCCGATGAGTGATTCCGATGAGTGGCGGAAAGCCGGGCAGGATTCCCTGGCGTTGATCGCCGTGGCAGATGGCGCAATGCTGCGCGTACGATTCCGCTCCCGGATCCTTACTGGAATGCCCCATCGCCTGAGGTACATTCTCGGTTTGCCGGGCTGCACGAATGGGCTCTTGCATGAACTGGAGGACGAGCGATCCCGCTGCGATCCCGATCGAAATAATAAAAAACCGAAGACCTTTCACCTTGTTCAAATTTGCCGCACCTCGAATGATGTGTCGATACCGAGTGGCCGTTGGCGCGATGGGTTGTTATTCCGCATACTTAATCAATTGCATAAACCCATAGTCCATGTGCAATTGCTGGTGACAATGCCACAAGGTATCTCCGGGATTGTTGGCGATGAAGTCGACCTCGACCGTATCGAGCGGCATTACGTTGACGACGTCCTTCATCAAACCGCTCAGATGCTTTTCGCCGATGCGGGTGATTTCGAAAGTGTGCCGATGCAGGTGCAGCGGATGCTGATCGCCGCTGCCGTTGCGAAAGACCATCCGATATCGCTTGCCGGGGTGCACAATCAGCGGCTCAATCTCGGGCCACGATTTGTTGTTGATCGTCCACGTGTCAAACTGCGAACCATGCTGCTGGCCAATATCGCGAAAGGTTAGGACAAAGCTTTCATCAGGCGCAGGCGCCGCCTCCGCATTGGCAAACTGGGTGTAATCCCACTTTGCCGGCGCGGGATCTTTCCATGTAGGCGAACCTGATTGACCGGCGTACTCGACCACAATGCCGAGGCCCATCTGGCGCGCCTTCTCAAGTGTCGAACCCAGTATCCAGACGCCCGGGGAAGTCATCTCCACGATCGCGTCCACACGCTCGGCAACGGCCAGAGAAAGGACCTCAACGCTGGTTGGCTTCGGGACCGGGTTGCCATCCATCGCAAGAATCGTGAAGCGATGACCGGGGAGCGCCAGCATCACGTTTTCGGTTGCGCTGGCGTTCAAGAGCCGGAACAAAACACGCTGGCCTTGCTTCACGCGGATTGGTTCGCCACTTCCAAGCATGCGATCGTTGATAGTCGCGTACTTGTACCCGACGTCGGAACCCGCAGTCAGCGGCTGGTTCGACGATTGCTCGCGCATGGTCTCGACCATCGGGACGAATAAGGGTTCCCAATGATGAATAGCCAGATTAAACTCCTGGTCGTAATGCGGCATGTCCTGTTTGCCTTCGATGAGGAGAAAACCGAACTGCCCTGTGTAGGTACCAAGCGAAAGATTGTCATACGCCGACGCGTGGGTGTGATACCAGCGGGTGCCTGAAGGTTTGGGGATGAATGTGTACCGATGTGTCTGGCCGGCAGGAATCATCGGCGATCCCTCTTCCATGGCGCCGTCGTTCAACGAGTCAATGGCGAGTCCATGCCAGTGGACGATATCGGGATCCGCACTGGCATTGGTGACATCGATGCTTGCGGGTTCTCCCTCGCGCAAACGCAGCAGCGGGCCTGGAACGTGGCCGTTAAAGGCGAGCGTCTTGACGGTAATCCCTGGGCCAATTTCCAAGGTGCACGGTTCGATGCGAAGGGTGTGGTCGGCCTTGCCGGCAGCACGTGTATTTTCTTGCTTCGTCTGTGCCGGCAATAGATGTCCCAGTGACTGGCTTGCCAGCAGCAGTCCTGCCGACGAAAGAAACTCTCTGCGGTCCATGTGAATTCGCACGTTGTTCTTCAATTCGTTTTTCTCGTGCTCCCTTGTGCCAGTGCTTGCACGCCGGAGTCATAAGCTTTGACGCTCGCCCGAATGTAAACGTCTGCCTTGCGGGACAAACTCGCGACCCCGCGCATCATCGTCACTGAAGAAATGGCAGCCCCGCTCTTCAATGGGCCTGTGCAGAAGATGCCGGACGCGGGTGGCTTGCCGTGCTTCCATCGGTCATCCACAGAGCCCAGCGAATCGCTTCAAAATACATCTTGCGAATATCCGGGTCATCCCAGGATTCCTCGGTATGGCCGAGCGTCGAGTAGAAGACGCGGCCCTTGCCGTACATCTTGCTCCACGCAACTGCGAAATCATGATCTGTGCGGTGGACACGCGGATTGTTGGTGTAGTCGAGCTTGTCGGGATCGAGGCTCAGGAGGACGTTCACCTTGTCGCGCGACCATGCTTTGGGTTGATAGATTTCGTCGTATTTTACGAAGGATTTCGGAAAATGGCGCACCGCGGGGAAGTCGGGATCCTCATTGACGATTGGCGCGTTGAACGTCATCCAGGGGTGCTGGTCGAACCAGCCGCCAATCATCTCCCCATATTCGGGCCAGTTGTAGTTCGTGTCCAGCGCTGCATGAATGCCGACGAATCCTTTGCCATCGTCGTGGATAAACGACAGCATGTCCTTCTTCTGGCTGTCGTCCATGTCCAGTTCCCCCGTGGTGCTGGCAAAGACGATCAGGTCAAAGTAATCCAGGTTCTTCGCATTGCGGTGCCCGAGGTCCTTCTTTGTCAGCAACTCGGTATCGGTGCGGATCATCGTGTCCCATAGGCCGCTCTCCTTGCCCATGTTGAATATCGCGGCCATCGCATCCGATATCGAGTCGTGCTCAAACCCCTTGGTTTGGCCGATCACCAGGACGTGCTTCAAGTGGATCTGCTTTGTGTGTGGTATCGGTGGCAGCACGTCGCCTGCAGGCGATTGCGCCCGGGCGCGAACACCCTGTATCGCGGCAATCGATGTGAACAAGCCGCACGCGAAGATCAGCAAGCATCGTCCGAGGCGCAAGGAGTCTCCTTTTATCCGATCTGAGCCGGAAGATCAATCTGTTCTAGCGGATTCTTTCCCAGGTACCAAGGGGTCTATTCGTGGGCGCTTCCTGGAGAGGAGATTTTGCGCGCGCCCGAATGACGAACTTTCGCCCGGAACGAGTTTAGCGGGCAGCCCCTCTTGACGCAAACGCCTCAGCGAAACGGCTTCTACCGCTCGATTCGTCAGGTTGCCTTCATCGACCTTTCCTGCCTGGGCCTTCGATCTATAAACTGGAATCACTTTACCGTTGCCCCGGCACTTATAGGTCACCGTCCATCGGCCTCCGAGTTGTTCGAGCATCGAGGCCGAAATTCGAATGAACAGTGAAGAACTCATCCTTATCACCGGCGCCACCGGTTTTCTCGGAACGCAGCTGGTTCGCGAACTGCTGGTTCGCCAGCCGCGCGCCAGGCTGGCGCTGCTCATTCGAAACCGGGCAGACCAATCGGGTCAGGAGCGCGCCGATCTGATTGTCCCTCCAGACGCGCGCGACCGCGTCGAGGTCTACTCCGGCGATGTCGGCCTGCCCCATTGCGGCTTGGACGCCGCTGCCTTGGCGCGCCTCTCCGCGGAAACAAGCCGCGTGATTCACTCCGCTGCCACAGTGCGATTCGATCATTCGCTGGAGGAGGCGCGGCGCATCAACGTCGAAGGTACACGACGCGTGCTGGATTTCGCCGGGGGTATGCGCCAATTGCGAAGCCTCGCCTATGTTGGCACCGCTTACGTAGCTGGCGAACGCTCAGACCTGGTGCGCGAAAACGAACTTGCTATAGGCCAGAGCTATCGCAATACCTATGAACAAACCAAGGCCGAGGCGGAGGCGCTGGTTCGCTCGCGCCTGGGTTCGCTGCCCGGAGCGATTCTGCGCCCCAGTATCATCGTGGGAGACTCTCGAACCGGCGTCACTTCGAGTTTCAAGATGATGTATTGGCCGCTCAAGATCTATGCGCGCCGGTTGTGGCGCACGGTTCCAGGCTTTCCCGACGCGGTGTTGGATATTGTGCCGGTCGATTTTGTTGCCGGTTCAGTCGCACGACTTGTTTTTGACGAAGCCGCCCTCGGCAGCACAGTCCACCTTTGCGCCGGTCCGCGCGGCAGCGCAACGATTCAGCAGGTTGCCGAAAGAGCAGCGGAGTATTTCGACGGACCTGAGGTCCGCTACGTCGATCCCAAGCTCTTCTTTGCGGCAATTCGCCCTCTGCTGTTCATCTCGCTGTGGGGACGCAAACGTCGCGTGCTACGCGATGGCCGTGCTTATCGCGATTACTTCACGATGCGCATGCAGTTCGATACGACCAATGCCGAGCGGCTTTTGGAGCCAGCCGGACTGCGACCACCGCTGGTACTGGACTATCTCGATCGCCTGTTCCATTACTGTGTTGCCAGCGATTGGGGTCGCAAACCTGTTTCCGCCCAATGAATATCTTGCGACGTCTTCAACTCGCGCGTGATCGCAACGTCACGGTGGCTAACCTTGTCGACGAGCTGCTGCGGCGCAAAGGGGATTGCGAGGTCTCTGTCGGAGACGATGGCCGCTTCTGCCTCGCCGAGTTGCACGCCGACATCTGCCGCATCGATGCGTTTCTCCGTCAGACAATCGCGCTTTGTCCAGGGCAGCCAGTCGCCATTTATCGCAGTAACAACCGGCGCTGCTTTCATTGGTTTCTGGCAATCATCCGGGCTGGCGGCATCGCGGTGCCGCTGAATCCCCAGCTCACAGTCTCCGAAGTGCGCCGCATTCTGGCAGACAGCGGCACAGAAATCCTGGTAACGGACAAGGCAGTTTTCGAACGCAATCTTAGCGAGCGGAGTGCGCTGAATGTAGGTACCTGGATTCAAGCCGACGAAGAGACTGAAACCCTGGACGGATTCATTCGAATTCCCGCCGTCGCCCCCGGCACCGCGACACTGTTCCCGCCGAGTGCCATCGATCCGGCCGCTACCGTTGCTGTATTTCATACTTCCGGCACAAGCGGTTTTCCCAAGGGGGCTGCTCTGTCGAGCAACGCTCTGCTCGGAGCGCGTGCGTCCACAGTATTAGCCGGACTGATTCTCGGACCGAAAGATCTCGCGCTGATTGCGCTGCCCTGGTCTCACATCATGGCCGTAAGCATCGCGCTCTATGGTTTGATGGCGGGCATCCGCGGATGCTTCCTCGATCGCTTCGATGTCGAGAGTGCGTTGAACCTGGTGGAGCGGTTCGGTATCACCGCGGTCGTGGGAGTGCCCGCGATGTTTGCCCGGTTGGTCAACAGCGATCCGGAACCTGCGCGGCTTAGGACGGTGCGCACGTGGCTCTCGGCCAGCGATCACTTGCCCACCGATGTTAGGCAACGCCTGCGCAGATTTGGCGCGCTTTTTAAGTTGCCGGGAGGCCGGCGTATACCACCGATGCTCCTGAACGGCTACGGCATGGTCGAGTTGGGTGGTCTCGCCATGATGGGCGTCGAGCTGTCGCTCGTCCCCGGCAGCGGCGACGTGTGTTTCCCTGTGCCCCCGTTTCAAATTCGTGTGGCGGACGAAAGCGGGCAACGTATGCGAGCCGGTGCGACGGGCGAGTGTCAGATCCGCCGTCGCGGTCTCGCTCCGCACTACTGGAAAGACAAAGGCGACAGTCAGGGGTTGATCACCAGCGACGGCTGGCTGCGCACCGGCGATCTGGCCACGCGCAGCCGTCTTGGCCTGATCCGGCTCGTGGGACGCATGAAGGACGTGATCAAGTCCGGCGGTTACTCGGTCTATGTCCGCGAACTGGAGGAGGCCATAGTTGCTCATCCGGCCGTGGCGCGTGCGGCCGCATTTGGCCTGCCCCACCCTGATAAAGGTGAAATCCCTGTTGCCGCGGTCGAGCTGCAAAGCGGTTCGCTCGTGAAGGAGAGCGACTTGCTCGATTGGTGTCGACAGAATTTGGCGGCCTACAAAGCGCCTCGCCGCATCTGGATTCTCAAGCCCGGTGAATTGCCTGAAAATCAAAACGGAAAGATTCTCCGTCGAACTCTACAAGAGCGGTTTTCTCACGAAGCAGAATGAGTGCATTTATTCTGGCGAACTGGACGAGAAGTCTCGAGCAGTTCAATCCCGGAAGACGCAGAACGTTCGGTATTAGAAGTGCGTAATTTGTGCAGGACTGAAATCCTTCGGACCGAGGTGCGCTGCCGGTGTGCCGCGATCGATAATGAGCAGCGTTGAACCGGCGCGACCACGGGTCTTCGCTTCCACCTGGGTTGCCGACCAGACACCCCGCGTTTGACGCAGCCCGAAGTATGTAAACTCCTTCACGCCGCCCGAGCCTTTCAGTGTCTTCTCGACATATACCGGAAAGCCGCTCGCGTGATCGAGCCAGCTTTTGACCTCGGCGTAGTGAGTCTTGTCTGATGGGCCGGGCTTACTTACCAAGAGATCACAGTCCCGCGCGCCAAACTTAGTCTCGCCCAGTGCCATTTGCCCCGGCCAGAAATACTGCGCCTCGAGAAAATCCTCGTAATTGAATCCATCGCCAAGCGGCCCATCGCTCCACTTGTCGAAGGGCAAAACGGCTGGGGATCTATCGCCGGGATGCGCAACCTGGATTGTACTTTTGCCGTCTGTCCGAGTCTCCAGAAGCACGTGGACATGAGCCTCGGCCGGAGAAGCGACTTCCAAAAGCACGCGGAGCACGCCTGGAAACCAATGGGCACTGAGGTTGACGGCATAGCTCGTCCTTGCCCCATTTCCGTCCACGCGCACAAGGTGTCCAATCAGACGATAATCGGCTGACTCCAACTGCCGCCGAGCTACTGCCAGTGCTTCCGGCAGAACTTCGGCTTGGGCGGCTACCGGCAGCAGCATGGTTGCAAGCATTGTCGCGGCCAAAGCAAGTTTCATACCTCGACCTTTCCGTCCCGCATGCGAATTTGCCGAGCCGCTGCGTGCGCGATCTCATTCTCGTGCGTGACGACGATCAGAGTCATCCCGCGTTTCTGTTGAATGCCGATGAGAATTTCCATGATTCGTGCGGAGTTTACGCTGTCCAGATTACCGGTTGGTTCATCGGCCAGCAGAATATCCGGGTCGTTGGCCAAGGCGCGCGCAATGGCAACGCGCTGCCGCTCTCCTGCCGAGAGCTGATTGGGATACTGCTCCATTCGGTTTTCCAACCCCATCTCTTTAAGTAACTCCCTGGCCCGGATGGCGCGGTTGAATCCGGCGCGATTCAGTCCCAGCATCGGGACCTGCACGTTTTCAATGGCCCGCAGCGTCGGCATCAAATGAAAGGCCTGAAAGATGAATCCAACGTTTCGGGAGCGATAGGTGTCCAAGTCGATGGCTGAACCGAGGCTGATGTTCCTGAAGAGAACCTGGCCGGTAGTCGGACTGTCCAGCCCACCCAGCATGTGCAGCAAAGTGGACTTACCGCTGCCGCTGGGGCCGGTGATGGCCACATACTCGCCGTCGGCAATCGACAGGTCCACGCCGCGCAGGGCCTCGATTCGGCCCTCGTCGTAGCTCTTGAACAGATTTCGCACTTCGAGAGCGGGACTAGTCATGTCGCAGTGCCTCCACTGGAGAGAGTTGCGCGCCACGCCACGCAGGGATGGCTCCGGCAATCAACCCGGCCAGTATCGAAACGCCCAAGGCTTGCGCCACAAGCGGCAAAGGAAAGTACGTCGATACAATGCCGGCAGATTGCGGCAGCACCGCCAGCAGGTGCAGGGCTCCCCATCCAACAACGACGCCCATCAACCCACCGCCCAAGCCGAGGACTGTCGCTTCAAGCTGGATGAGCATCATAATCTGTCTCCGCTTCCAGCCTAGCGCGCGCAGGATGCCGATTTCCCGAGTGCGCTCGAAAACCGACATGGCCATGGTGTTGGCGATGCCCAGGATGCCGATCAACAACGCAATTAAAGATGTGCCCCATGCAGAGGCGTTTGCCAGCCGAACGAACTGATTATTCTCGGCGCGTTCGGCGGCGGGAACAGCCCGCAGTCCCGGTAGCGCAGCTTCAATTTGCGCTTGCGCGCGCTTCAGATATTTGTCAGGCGCTTCTCCGCTCGGCGCGGGGCGCAGGCGCACATGAATCGTCGACACTTTGCCCTGCAGGCTGCTGAGCCGCTGTAACTGATCGAGAGGCATGATTACGGCGGCGGCCTCCAGCGCGGACCCTCCGTGATAAACCCCAACCACCTTGAAAGGAGAACCTTGAATTTGCAGCGTGTCGCCGGTTGACTTGTTCAGGCTGTTGGCCAAAAGTTCGCCCAGCATCACTTCGGGCTGACCATCGCGCAAGGGACGCCCAGAGAGCAATTGAAGCGATTCGAATTCGTAGGAGTCAGCCCTCCACCCGTAGACCAGCGCATTCACCTGCGGCGTCAGATCCATCAAGTTATAGATTACCGGTGTGGCTTGCGCCACGGCAGGAAGCGCCTTTACCTTGAGCGTCGCTGACTCGTCCAGCGAAGTGCTCAGAAAAGTCCGCTGAATAATTGCAATGCTGGTTCCGCTGCTTGTGTAGAGACGCAGCCACGCCTGTTCGAACGCATTTGAAAAGCCGACGAGGCCCACAAACGCGCCGATCGCCATGCCGATTCCGCAAAGTGTGAGCGTAGTTCTCAGCCGTCGCCGCCAAAGATTCTTCCGGACAAATCCCAGGAATGACAGTTGAGCGGCCATGAAGTCGGAGTGAGTGATTGACATGAACAAGAAGGGCAAGTTTATCCAGCAAGAATGGTCGGTGTCTATCCGCGCAGCGAATCGTCCAAACGGAAAGACGCTGAAGGCAATATCATTGCATACAGCCTCTCCCATAGTTGGAGTCAGCCTTCTGAACGGAATTTGGACATCGCTTCGGCGGCTGTTCTATTTGCAATTGAAATCAATGAATTGAAGAGCACAATGGCGCGATTGGGAGTTTTTTGTTTTCCGGGAACGGGTCATCTCAACCCGATGGCCGCGCTGGCACTTTGCTTGCAAATGAGAGGCCACGAGGTCGTGATCTTCGGGATTGCAGACTCCGAGGCGCACGTGCGGGCCGCGGGTATTGAGTTTCATAGGATTGGCATGGATGACTACCCGCCCGGAACGCTTCAAAAGCTGGACGAGCGTCTAGCCCGGTTAAATGGATTCGCAGCCCTTCGATTCACATTGGAGCGAGTGAGGAATACGGCGCGGATGGTGCTGCGCGACGGGCCGGAGGCAGTGCGAGCGGCCAATGTAGAGGCCCTGCTGGTCGACGAGACGGATTTTGCGGGCAGCGTGGCCGACTCCTTGGGCTTGCCATGGATCTCCATCGCCTTGATCCCACCCATGGTTGCAGATGACCGATTTCCGCCCTTCTGGTTCGGTTGGGCTGCGAGACAGAATCGACTCAGCCGCTTGCGAAACCGCCTTGCAACGCTTTTTCTGCTGCGACTCGCGACTCCTATTTTCGCAGTGGTGAACCAACACCGCGAATCGTGGGGACTAAGGCCTTTCGCGCGTCCCGAGGAAATGCTCTCACCGCTGGCGCAAATTACCCAGTTACCCGAAGCACTGGAGTTCGAAGTCGTCGGCGAGAAGCCAGCAGGGCTTCACTATACCGGGCCATTCGTACACCCTGACCAGCGTCCGGCAGTCGAGTTCCCCTGGGAGCAACTCGATGGACGCCCCCTCATTTACGCATCGTTGGGCACTCTCCAGAACGGTTCGGAAGCTCACTTCAGAGTGATAGCGGAGGCTTGTGCCGGGCTCGACGCGCAATTGATGATTTCTCTGGGTGGGGGGCTCGATCCGGCCAGGTTGGGCAGGCTGGCAGGTAATCCGCTGGTGGTGAGCTACGCTCCCCAACTGGAAATTCTGAAGCGGGCCGCGCTGGTAATTACGCACGGCGGCCTCAATACGGTTCTTGAGTCCCTTTGCGAAGGGGTGCCGCTGGTGGCCGTGCCCCTCGCCAACGATCAACCTGGAGTGGCTGCGCGCGCCAAGGCCCGCGGAGCATGCGTGGTAGTTCCCGCGCGCAGGTTGAGCGCGACCAGGCTTCGTAAAGCAGTCCTGGGGGTGCTTCAAGACGACAGATACCGTGAGGCTGCCCGGGGCCTGCAGAGAAATTTTCAGCAGATGGACGGGCTTGGCCGCGCAGCAGATCTCATCGAACAGGTGCTGAAACTCGGTTCGATTGAGCCCATGGCCCCATCTAGCTCACTAGTCAGGAAAACGGGCCAGTGATTCGCAGGGCAGATGGCGAGGGCTCGGAACTAGTCGGAACTACGACGGTTGGCCGCGCACGGCGGCCTGGACACGCGGACACGTCTCGGCAGCGTTGGACTCAGGTGCGCACCGGCACCGCCGCTCAACCTACGATGACCGCCTCTTCAGAAGGAGCAGTCGCGACACCGGCGGCAGCCGTCACCATTTCCCGGATCGATTGAATGACCAGCTCCGGCTCGTCCAGATGGATCCAATGCGCGCTGGCCGGGGCGATCACTTGTTCTACCGTATCCCCGATCTTCTGTAGGCATTCCTCCGAAAGCGGCGATGATTTGCCTGGGGTCAGCAGCAAAACGGGAATCCCGCGAATGGGCTCGGCGTCCTGCATTTCCAGCAAGGTATCCGGCACCGCCGCGACATGGTTGCGCATCCCGGCATAGTAGCTGGGCCGCGACCAGTGAGCGGCTACACTCGGCCAGACCTCGCGTGGCATCTTGCCCACCTCGCCTTTGATGCGGCCGAGCACATGTCTACCCCCTTCGCCGGCAGCGCCGGCGAGCCGATCGGCGATGCGCCCCGAACGGCACAGGAGTGAAGTCACAGCAAGCCGGGCCAGACCCAGTCGCGCAATCGGAATCGCGAAACTCGCGAGCTTCACTCCGCGATCAAGCGCTGCCTGCTTTGCCGGGTCCAGCGGCAGCCACTCCTCGCAGCGCAGCGGGTCCACCAGCACGATGCTTGCCACCTCTTCCGGATACAGCAGCGCGAACCGTCTTATTACCAAGCCGCCGAAGGAGTGGCCCACCAGAATGAAGGGCGGTCTGAGGCCGGCTTCCCGCATCAATTCGTGCAATTCCGCAGCAAGGTTACTGGGTGTGCGTGCGGTTCGGGAGGGACTGCTCCAGCCCAAGCCGCTGCGATCATAGGACGCCGTGGCTGCAAACCGCGAAACCGTCTCCTGGATGTGAAACCAATTCAGATTGGTGGCAGCTATACCCGATTCAAACAACACCGTGGCTTCACCCGTTCCCTTTTCCAGCAGGTAGATTCGTTGCCCGCCCCCGATGTCAATCCATCTTCCCCCTGCCGCGTATCGCCATCGGTCAAAATGTGCGCCCAGCCATTGGTAAAGAAAGCCCGCCGCGACCAGAGCTGCGATCAAGCAGGGAATCGATAAAAGGTAGCCCATGAACCGTCCTAGAAATGAGTAAGTGGGGTGCGGATCAAATCTTTCAGTCCGATGCGAGCGTTTGTTTAGAGCGGTTCCACAATTTGCGTGCCCTTTCGCGTATCGTGCAAGGTGCCATTTTCTCAAGAAAAATGACACTTAAGAGTGCGGGTTTCGGGGTACAGCAACCGTGGAACCGCTGTAGCCCCGGCCGCTGAGGCGCCGTCGTGAACCATGCTTATGAACTGTGCGCATTGACGCTTCCAATACTCTACTTCTCCAGCGTCGAGCTGTCTCTCCGAAAATCCTGGCAACTCAAGGAAAGTCTCGAAACCGCCTCTTTCACCGATAAGCCACTTCCGGCCTGCGGTCGATCGGTCCACGCCACGCGGAGCTTCAATTCGCCCGTCATCGTAATTCTTGTAACGGGGCCCGCATCGAGCGCGGAGCTAGTCGTAGCGCAGCGCCTCCACCGGAGAGAGTTGCGAGGCACGCCAGGCGGGCAGTGCCCCCGCAATCAATCCTGCCAGAAGGGCAATGCCAAGCGTCTCGGCCAGAAGGAGTACTGGAGGAGACGTTGAGACGATGCTTGCTGTTTGAGGCAGGGCCGCCAGCAGGTGCAGAGCGCACCATCCGAATGCTATACCAAAGAAACCGCCGCCCAGTCCAAGAATCGTCGCCTCGAGCTGAATGAGAATCAAGATCTTCCACCGATTCCAACCGAGCGCCCGCAAAATGCCGATTTCTCGGGTGCGTTCGTGAACCGACATGGCCATGGTATTGGCGATTCCGAGGATCCCGATCAGCAGCGCGATAGAAGAAGTACCCCAGGCGGAAGCGTGCGCCAGTTGGACAAACTGATTGTTATGGGCGCGCTCAGCAGCGGGAATCGCGCGCAGTCCCGGCAGGGCCGTTTCGATCTGGGCCTGCGCCCGTTTTAAATATTGCTCCTGGGATTCAGTGGGCGGGGCCGGGCGCAACCGAACGTCAAAAGTCGAGACTTTGCCCTGCAGGCTGCTCAGCTCCTGCAACTGATCGAGGGGCATGATGACTGCGTCCGCCTGCAATCCGGAGCCGCCATGGTAGATTGCACACACCATGAACGGTGACCCTTGAATTTCCAGCGTGTCGCCCACCTTTTTCTTTAGATCGTCCGCCAGAAGATCGCCCAGCATGACTTCGGGGTGCCCGTCGCGAAAGTGCCGTCCGGCGAGGATCTGCAACGAGTCAAATTCGTACGAGTCGGCTTTCCAGCCGTATACCAGGGCGTTCACATCCGTCGTTAAGTCCATCATGTTGAATATGACGGGGGTTGCTTGCGCCACCAAGGGCAGCGACCTCAGGGTCGTTCCAACAGACTCATTCAATGAGGTATTTAGGAAGGTCTGTTGGATCACCGCCATGTCAGTGCCACTACTCGAGTAGATTCGAAGCCACTCGTTTTCAAAGGCGCTCGAGAAACCGACGAGTCCCACGAATGCGCCAATTGCCATCCCAATTCCGCAAAGTGTCAGCAGCGTTCTCAGTCGTCGACGCCATAGATTTTTCCAGACAAAACGTGTAAGCGAGAGTGGACGGGCCTCTAAATGGGTATTAGGCCTGGCATGAGAGTGAAGCTGGGTCATCTCTAGCGACTGTAGACGATTTTGTCGCTGCGCGGGGAGCATCACGCTGGACGTTTATTCGAAGACCTGGTGGGACGAACGCGTTGAGGCTGCGACCCGGATTGTCGAAGCGTTGTTTACAAGAACCAGAAGAGGAAGGGAGAAAGAGGATTGTGACTTCCCTAGCAGAGGATGCTAAGGAGGAGATGTCGAGGAATGGAAACCCCGGGCTCTTGAGCCTGCTTGAATTTCACCGTAATTCATTGATTCTGATGGTCGGGGAGAGAGGATTTGAACCTCCGACCCCCTGGTCCCGAACCAGGTGCTCTACCAGGCTGAGCCACTCCCCTTTAGAATCAGACAGTTGCAAGATTCCTCTCCGGAAATTGACCCCTTGGGGAGGAATTTTCATGGCTGGTTTCGCTGACTTCATCAAGCACCGCAAATACTTCGTTTGTGTCTCGCCCGCAACACTTGGCTGGTATGAATACTGCTTTGGATTGATACCCGAGAGTCCCTCACAAGCCGACCTCCAGAACGCCGTGATTGCGATGCGCGAACGGGGATTGAAGCCCACGGGAATCAACAGCGCAATTACTTGCTGGAATGCCTACGCGCATTGGCTTGCGTTTCCTGAGACAAAATGCGGGCCGGGCTGCAAGCATCCGAAACTCACCCGGCTCAAGGAACCACAGAACAACATGCTCGTGTACTCGGAGCAGCAAATACATCGTCTAGTGGCATACAAGCCGAGTGCCGCCGATCTCCGCACGCACCTAATTATGCTGTTCCTGTTCGACGTGGGAGCACGCATCAGCGAAGTGCTTTCTCTATGCGCTGACTCCATTGACTTCGACAATCTGCTAGTACGGCTGGACGGCAAGGGCAGCAAAACACGAATCGTTCCCTTTAGTGCCGAACTCCGCAAGCGTCTGGTGCGTTACATCGCGGATGCGCCCGGCAATCGGCTTGTCTTCATAACGCGGAACGGGACCAAGTTGGGCCGGAGAAATGTCCTTCGCAGCGTCAAGCAACTTTGCCGCAAGGTGGGCTTTGAACCACCCGCCCGAACACTACACGCGGCCCGGCACAGCTACGCTTCCAACTACCTTCGCCGGGGCGGGAACGCAATCGCCTTGCAACGGACATTGGGCCATGCCGACCTTTCGACCACACAGCGGTATTGCCACCTTGCCGTTGCCGATTTGCAAGCCGCGCACCAGCGAATCAGCCTCTTGGCAAGATAGGCACCGGCGCAAAGCCAAGCTGAGTCAAGGAGTGACCGTCACGCTATAGGAAAGAGGATGATGACGGTCAGTCACTCCGTTAGTTCATCCACACCACCGTGGATATAAACAAGTTTATTTATATCCCCGTCCGGTATGGATTGGGGACGGCTCAATAGCAGTCAAAGAAAGGCGCGGCGGTCATTGCGACGGAGCGGAATACGCGGCGTGCAGGTGATCCACGGGGCAACGTGCAAGGGTGGGGGTACCCTGAATCTTAAAGGGGTGCCCAAGGAGAACACCCAAGTAGTCATTTCTAACCACAGAGTTGGATAAATCCGAGTTTGCATTAGTTCTTCTATTGAAAATTGGCCGTCCCACGCAAATGGACGTAAACTCAATTGTCTCAAAAAGATAACCCGCCGGGCAGTATAAGTGTAGGGGTAATTCATCCCATTCGGAGGCGAACTAGACCAAGCAAAAGGCCAGTGAATCCGCGTTTCAAGTCGCCTCCACTTGAGTTACCTTTGTACCGTAAGATGAACGGGAAAAATCGCCGCTTGCTTGACAACGCCCCATTGCGTGCTGTAATCTCTAAATTGGTATGCTTCCGAATCTGCGTACCCTAGCTGGTATCCGGAGTTGCTTTCCGTGAAGGCTTGGCGGGGCGGTGACTCTCCCCGAACCAACAAAAGACGATTCGGCGTGACCTCCCGGCCACAGGGCAGCGAACCAATCGCAGCCGCCGGGAGAAAAGAGTCACGATGACACTGAATAATCTCCAAAATCCTATCGACTTTGAACAGCCCGCGCTGCTCATTGACCCCCGCCTTGCGCGGCGAACCGTTGACGATCTAATCCGCATGGCACAGCCCGGCACAGCGAAGCAAGCGCGGCTGCTACTTGATTTCAGCCAACTCACGCATGACCACCCGGAATTGTTTGTGCAGTTGGCCGCGCTGGTGTACTCCCGGCTTGAAACAAACAGTCGCGCGGCCTCCGCGCGTGAGGCTTTTGAGCGGTTGCGGTGGGACAGTCACATACAGATGAGCAATGACCTTGTGACCGCTGATCGGCCGTGCGCTGCTTTACGTCCACCCCGATTTGAACGGCATGGTGCAACTCAACTCCCGGCCTTTCGATGAGGCGTTGGGAATGCGCGTCTCTCACGAAGAAACTCCCCGGCGATTATGCGCGGCGGCTGGAGTGGTGCGACGGACGGCCACTCACTGAAGCGCCTACACCACCACTGAAGAAAACCGCGCAATCTGTTCGACCCAATCAGGGCGAACTCTTTGAGGTGGCCCAATGAGCATTTTTGCAGGGACACATGAAGTACGGACCAAGACAGCGACGGGGCATATTTGCGGGCTACTTTGACAGCGAAGTAGCCGCGCTGTCCGCAGTGGAGCGGCTTGGGCGACTACACAGCGGCATGGGCTACTCTCAACCCGCTCCGCCCTGATGCGCTGACACCGGACACCACGATAAACCCCGCTGAGCTGGTGCGGTCGCACAACACAGCGGCGGACGCGCACATTGGCCGCCGTGAATGGCTGTTCCTGGACTTTGATCCTCCACGCCCAACGGACACCAACAGCACGGACGCGGAGAAAGCAGCGGCGCACCACCAAACGAAACAATGCCGTGATGAGTTAGCCGCGATGGGCTGGCCCGTGCCTACTTTGATTGACAGCGGCAATGGCTACCACTTGCGTTATCAACATCAACCTGCCGAATGACGCAGCGGCGCATGAGCTGGTGCGCTCGGTGCTTCACTCACTTGCGGAGCGGTACTCAATGCTGGACGTGACGAACCACAATGCGGCGCGTGTTGCCAAACTGCCGGGCACATGGGCACGGAAAGGGGAACACACAGACGAGCGGCCACACCGCGTTAGTGCGCTGCTTGTCAGAAGGCTCAGGGATGGTCACAGAGGCACAGCTACGAGCGATTGCCGGTGCCGAGACGTGACCGACTGCTGAGTATGCCGCACCGCATAGAGGTCACTAGCGATGAAGCAAAGGCCGCACGGGACATGGCTGTTGGGCTACCTGGAGCATTATGAGCTGGTGGCACGGACGGAGGCGCGGCGCATCACAGGCGGCTGGAAACTCGGCATCTATCTGCCCGACTCACTGAGACAGACGCACAGCCACACGATGAGACACGGGGAAACAAGCACCGTGCTGCAAATCATCAATGGCAAGCTGTCCTTCAAATGCTCACACAACACTTGCGAAAAGCAAGGGAGGAATACGGCTGTGTTCAAACAAGAAATGACACGGCGCAACCCCATCCCGTACTCTGCCCGAACCTGGACGTGACGCGGATGTTGTGCTTGGAACAGCACGGCGGACACAGCCACTCCCGCCACTTTTACAAGCAGACTTAGCAGCTAGATTTTCTCAGGGACAACCAAGACTTTGCCCTCATTACCGATGTCAATCCGCCGCTACTTGCCGCATGGACGGGGAAGGCATGGGAGGTGCGTCCCGGATAGGCGGCTGCTGAGCAAGGCCGTCAATGCTCACCTGAAGCGGCTGTACGCTCTCTATCCGCCCCCAGTGGAAGGCCGGGATAGGCGGGGAATGCTTGAAGGCGTGCGATACGTTGGGAGGCGTGGTTTCCTATGCGTGGCTAGACTTGCCTGAGGTGCGCTCGGGAGCAATTCGACACTGATGAGTACCTGCTAGGCTTGCCGGGCGGTCTGGTGGCCGATTTACGCACGGGAGCAGCCCGACAGATGCAACGTGAGGATTACATCTCACGGTGTCTTGACAGTGGCACCAGACGCAAGCCATCCCACACCGCGCTGGACACGATTCCTCCTGGAGATTGCTTGCGGGGATGCTGGATCTTGCGGAGTATCTACGGCGGCTGTGTGCGCTGTGTCTGACTGCTCACCCGGAGCAATCAATCTTTGCTCTTTACGGCTCAGGCAGGAATGGCAAAGGCTCATACATGCGCGTCATTCAAGGCATCCTTGGCAACTCTGCGGTGATGCTGCGTCCGCGTGAGCTGGCAGAGAGCAAATTTGCAGATGATGCGAACAAGCGGACTCTTTCAACACTGGAGAGTGCGCGGCTTGTGTGCGTCCAAGAGGCTAGTGGCAAGCAACCTGGATTTCGCCTCTATTGAAAGTCCTGAGTGGCGGGAGACACCGTAAGCGCGGCTGCCATGAGGGAGAATGCACGGCAGATTAAGCCAACGTGGAAGCTGTTTCTCACCACAAATGAGCAGCCCGTCTTCCCGGCGGATGCTGCGTTCCGTGGCGCGTGTGCATCTCGTGCCATTCCGTGCTGACTTCAGCGAAGCGCCAGAGACAACCATTGACGCAACACTGCGCAGAGAACTACCGGGGATTCTCGCTGAGCTGATTGCACTGTGTCCGTCCGTCATTCGGGACGGGCTGAAGCCACCAGCCGCCGTGAGAGGTTCAACGGATGAGCTGTTTGCTGAGCTGGACGTAGCAGCGCCGCTTTCAAGCCGACTGCCTTGTGTCCGCACCAGATGAGGCGGTGCCCGTTGCGGACGTACAGCACAGCGGCAATCCTGTGGCTCCAACGGGAGGGCTTGGACGCGGATGCGCGGCCACTCATGGGTGAGCTGCGTAAGCGGATGGGAAAGCGGTACGCATTCCGCAAAGTTGAGGGCAAGAGCGTCCGTGTGTTCACTGGCGTTCGGCTACTCTTGGACTCACTCCCTGCTCGCTCTAACTCTGGCGTGACTGTCTCGCGCTGCCTGAGCGCAAGCCTGAGCCGACACACAGGACTACACGTGTTTTAACTTATCGGATTGACCCTTTAAGAAAACAACTTAAGGGGTGGGACGGATAAGGCGAAATGCGTGTAGTCTGATGTGTCGAATGTAGCCGGCAAAATGCTTGCTAAAAATGACCCCTTGGGCCATACTATTCAGCACCGGGAGATTCTGTTGTAACCGATTGATTCTAAAGATGGTCGGGGAGAGAGGATTTGAACCTCCGACCCCCTGGTCCCGAACCAGGTGCTCTACCAGGCTGAGCCACTCCCCGACATGGTGTTTCGATGCGGATCTTGGGGCGCTGCCTGGTGCGTTTTTCCCGTTGATTCGCTCCAATAAGTTTAGCAGAAACCAATAAATCCCATGGGGCCCGCGGGGAAACACCTTGACACCGCCGACCCCGTCGCCTCCGTCCGAAGAGAGATTGCAAGTGCCTCGGGCGCTTCCAAGGGGCGCAAAGATTCACTTCTTGTCGTCACCGGCGGGGCTGGCGCCTGGGAAAATCCCCTCCAACGGCAGGCTGCGTTTCTGTTCTGCGTCAGGGTCGGGCAGCGGCTTGCGCGGTAGCATCTGGTCGCGCTGCGCCGCGTTGTACACAAAAATGGCCTCGACTGTAGCAATCTGTTTCAGATCGGCGGGCTGCAGGCGTTCCACCACGTCTTCATTGGAGTGGTGCGTGCGGCTCTCATAGTCCAGGTCATCCTGAATGAACTGGAAACCTGGAATGCCCACCGCGTCGAAGCTCAGATGGTCCGTGCCGCCTGTGTTGCGCATCGTAAGGGTCGTTACGCCCAGGTCCTTCAGCGGAGCGATCCATTGCGCAAAGATGGGAGCAAAGGCGGCATTGCCTTGCAAATAGATGCCGCGGATTTTGCCCGATCCGTTATCAACGTTGAAGTAGCCGGAGACGAGCTTCTGCTCTGGCTTTAGCTCGAGCGGGCCTGCATAGCGCCGCATGAACTCAGGCAGAGCAAGCTGATCGGGCGCGGTCGAAAGCGAAGCAGATCCGAAATGCTGCTTCACGTAGCCCTTCGAACCAAACAGGCCTTGTTCCTCGCCGGTCCAGAGAGCGATGCGAATGGTGCGCCGCGGTTTGACGTCGAGCGCCTTCAGGATGCGCACAGCCTCCATCGCCACGATGGTGCCTGCGCCATTGTCGGTAGCGCCAGTACCGGCGATCCAGCTGTCGAGATGGCCGCCCAGCATCACAATCTGGTCCTTCAGCTTCGGGTCGGTCCCTGGGATTTCGGCGATGGTGTCAAAAGCGTGCTCGTGTTCGCCGGTGAATTTGGTTTCGACATCGATTTCGACGCTGACAGGCACGTGCTCCTGGGTGAGGCGGTAAAGACGGCCGTAGCTCTCGATGGCTGCAACCACTACGGGAATTTTCACGCGGTGATCGGCGAGGTAGGGCGTGCGGCCGAGAGTCGCTCCGTTGTCGTCGAAGAACGTGCCGCCGGAGCCGCCACCATTCTTGCCGTCGCGGCTGGGCTCGATGACCGCAGCCACTTTTTCATCGGCGAAGAATTGAGCCACTTTATCGATGAGGCGCAAGCGCTCCTGGCGCGCTTTCAGGCGAGCCTGCATCTCCGGCGAGAGGCCACCGGTGTAGGCGTTCACCGGAAACTCGGCGAGGTCCTCAAGTTCTTTTTCGCTGTAGCGCTCAAAGAGCGGCTTGTCGACTGGAGGAACGTCGCGCATGGCGCCATACAACACGATCTTTCCGGCCAGCTTGCCCCTGTATTTGTCGAAATCCTGGTCATTCTGAATGCCGACGAATACGACATCGCCGGTAACAGGGCCACCGGGCGTGGATGGCGACCAGGGCGTGGCCTGCACGATGAGAACTGCCGTATCCGGCGTGACCATGCGTGCCCAGGTGTTGAGTTGCTGCCAGCCCAGTCCGAATTCGCCCCAATCTTCAAGATGTGCATTATCGAGTCCGATTTTCGTCAGCGTATCGCGCGTCCACTCGTTGGCTTTCCTCAGGTTGGGTGAACCGGTGAGGCGCGGGCCGATCCCGTCCATCAGGGCCGTGGCAAATTCCATTACGCGCGAGCGGTTGAGCCCCTCGTCTCGGATCCGCTGGTACATGTTCAGGTCCAGGGTCTCGGTTGCTGGCTGCACCTCGGCATAGGGATCGACCGAAGCGGGCGGTTGAGGTTTTGTTTTGTCAGCCGCGTGCAGCAACGCAACCGCAGCGCACAACAGCGACGCGGCGAGAAGACGATCAGTGTTTCTCACCATGGGATGGGGCTCCGAAGGGGTATGCTTCTTCTGCTGGAATTGTAGGCTATCTTTCTGACAGCGGCCTGGGAAGTTCTATGAGGCCAAATCTCAATCCCGATCTCAATCCGGACGACGAGAGATTGGACGTCGAGCCAGAATCTGTTTCGTGATGCGCATGTGCGAACCGGGCTCAAGCCATCGATGTAAGGGACGTGTCGGCCCAGGCAATCGCTTCACCGAACAGTCGCATCAAAACAGCCTGTTTCATTCCGTATGTCGCAGCATGGGCATCGCACGCCGCCCAGTCACCGCGCTCGATCGCCATGACCCATTGAAGAAGGGCTCCCTCGACGGTTTCCTTGCCCAGCAGCGCATCGCTTGCCGGTTGACGGAGAGGCAACATCGTCACCAACTCGTCCATTGGTATGCTCAACATCGCCGGGAACAGACTCACCATGCCGATCAGATATTGTTCGGCGTGGGACAGATTGCAGAGGCCCGCGGCAAGCTCACCAAAACGGCTTCGCACCAAGGCCATGCGGAGAATCTCAGTTGGTTGTTCAGCGTTCAAGTCGGTAGCAATGGCCACGGAGGCGACGCGACGGAAGACGTCCTGGCCCACGAGAAGAAGCGCCGACTGAATGCTGGTCACCTCCTGGCGAACGGCGCAGATGGGGGAGTTGACGAGGCGCAGAAGTCGAAAAGTGAGCGACGGGTCGCAGCTGACCAACTGGCTTAGCCGGTGCAGATCGTAGGGCTCGTTTTGGATCAGTTCCAGGATCTCAAGATGGACGAGCTTGTTCCCGGGAATCCGCTTGTCCTTTTGCGATTGGGGTAGAGAAAAATAGTATCCCTCAAACAGATCGAAGCCTTCCGCACGCGCTTGATCAAACTGCTCTTGCGTTTCTACACTCCTGGCCACCAGCTTTGCGGATGCGCCTCTTGCCTTGACGAGCAATTCCTTGCGTGTTGCAACATCGCAGGCGGCAAGGTCGACTTTTATGTAGTCGGCAAACCCGGTGAGAATTCCTGAATTCCCCGAATAATCTTCCAAAGCCAGGCACTGTCCGGTTTTCTTGATCGTGCGGCAGGCTTCCATGAGCTCGTGTGTCGGTTGCGAATTTGCGGGGAGTTGCAGTACGGTGCGGCGGGCCGGCAGGCCGAGGACATCACTCGACATCAGTGAGGTCGGTGTACACGGGACGAACACCAACAACCCTCGACTCACTGCTTCCAGAGATTGGCTCAGAGACTGGACCAGAGACTGACCCGGAGCCTGACCTGGAGACTGGCCCGGAGCCTGACCTGGCTCTAGGCCGGACGGATTTGCCTCTGCACGTGGGGAAGTGTCGAACCCACTGCGGCATAGCAGCTCATAGCCACGGACGGTGTTGTGTGCGTCAAGAATCGGAATTCGCGCGGTCAAACACGGTTCGCCGCAGGATTCCCGTCCGGGCGTTTCTGGAAGACCACCTTCCAGGATCGACGTTGCCATAGACCATTCCCCAAGAACTTATCGTCTGTCTGGGGCCGGAACTTGAGGAGTCAGCAGTGAAACAAGTTGCGAATCGATCCTTTTCCTGACTGCCTTGCGCTCTTCAGCAGGATGAAAGCTGGCTATACTTCCATTCGAGCGAAGAAGATCGCACTTCAAATCCTGCTCCGGAACAGCCGCGCGGGTGCGCGATTGGTGTCTGCGGTCATTCGGAAAATGCTCTAGTGGGCTGTAACATCTGAAACGATAGTATGATCGTGGGTATGGAAACCACGATCGCATTGACGGCAGCGGAACGGATGGAACTGAATCAGCGCGCGGCGAGTCGCAGCGGGCGTGCAGACGATGCGCGCCGCGCACGACTGATTCTGCTGCTGGAAGCCGGCTGCACTTGGAAAGAGATACGCGACAAGCTGGATTGCAACGATGCCTTCATTGATCGTTGGAGGAAACGATTCGGCGAAGAGCGGCTGGCAGGGCTGTTCAGCCGGCACGCCGGACAGGAGGCCAGCACGCTTACGCCGACGCTGGAGGCTCGCATCCTGGACTGGACGGTCAAACGCAAGGCGCCGGACGGCTCGACTCAATGGAGCACGCGCAAACTGGGCAGTCAGCTTAAGGTCAGCCACATGATGGTGGCGCGGGTCTGGGCCAAGCATGGTCTGAAGCCGCAGCGGCTTGATCGCTACATGGCAACCAATGACCCGGACTTCGAGACCAAGGCGGCAGACATTATTGGGCTGTATCTGAATCCTCCGGCGCATGCTGCGGTGTTCTGCGTTGATGAGAAGACAACCATCCAAGCGCTGGACCGCAAGGATCCGGTGTTGCCACTCTCTCCAGGCCGTGCGGAGCGCCACGGGTTTGAATACTTCCGGCACGGCACGTTGTCTCTATACGCCGCGTTCAACACCAAAACCGGTGAGGTGCTAGGAAAGACCGCTGCCCGACACACCTCCGCGGAGTTCGTCGCGTTCCTCACCGACATCGTCGTGAACCAGCCGCGCGGCAAGGAGATCCACGTGATCGCCGATAACCTCTCGGCCCACAAGACCCGGCAGGTTGATGATTTCTTGGAATCTCATCCGCGTGTCCACATGCACTTCACTCCCACTTACTCCTCCTGGCTCAACCAGGTCGAGCTTTGGTTCGCCAAGATCGAGCGCGATGTCATCGCACGTGGGGTGTTCACCTCATTGGCCGATCTGCGCAGAAAGCTCATCAAATACATCCGTCACTACAACAACGTGCCCAAAACAGTGAAATGGCGCTACTTTGATCCCAAATGCCCCATCACTCCCACTTCAGCCGTTACAGTCCACTAGTCGCTCTTATCCTCGTTGGTCTCCACGCCCGCCGGGAGATCGATCGCGACCAGGGCGAAACGGGTCCTTCCATTCTTTGGATCTTCAAATCCCACGATGTGTTGATGGCGTTTTGAACCGGCCTTGAGTTGCAATCCGCCCGACATGTCGATACCGTTCGCTTTGCCGTTGATCTGGATATTCGTGTGGTGGCCGGAGTCGGAGCAATTCAGGCCTTCGGCTGTCGCGGTGGGTGTGCCAACAGGGGCATTGCCCTGGCAAGTCAACACGTCGCCATAGCGGCCGAGCGCCTTTTTATAGAATGCGGAAACCTTGTCCTCTGGATCAGAGGTGCTGTAGGAGACCGCACGCACGCGGAGTTGCCACTCCCCAAAGCCCATGTGCACGTCGGCGGATTTGTGCTGTTCGTCGTCCTTGACGATCTCCGCGCCGGGATAGACGGGAAGGCCAAGATCCGCGGCGGTTGTTTCGTTGGTGTTGACGTGGACACCGCCGAACGGAGTATCGACCTGGACCGATTTGTCTTCGCCGTTGGCGCCCTTTTCCGTGCGAACGCGGCAGCCAACACACCACATAACGAGCGCCAGACCAGCCACACTCACCATTACTTTCCGCAACATGGCAATTCGCCCTCTTTCCAGTAATACGGCAAGCCGGTCCGATTGGTTCCTCGCAGGGCGTTCCGACCTGTCCGAGATCGTTTTACCACTTTGCCGGCAGGTTCGGAGCGGAAAGGGCGGGGAACCCTTTATTGTGGTGCCATGACAAAGGGGCCGTTTCGCGAATGGGGAATTCTTGTAACCGGCGTGGTTTGCCTGGGTTTGGCGATCGCCGTGCATCCGCCCACGCAAGGTCAGACAGCAGAAAGCGCGGCTTCGACACCCATTCACGTGCGGGTGCATGCCGGGAGTCTGCTTGGTGTGTACACGCCGATCTGGAACTACTTTGGCGCAGATGAGCCAAATTACCTTTACTCGGCGAATGGGAAGAAACTGCTAGGTGAGTTGTCGGCGTTGAGCGCGGCGCCGGTGTATTTCCGGCCTCACAATCTGCTGACGACGGGCAACGGCGAGGGGTCTCTGAAATGGGGTTCGACCAATGTCTACGCGGAGCGGCCCGATGGAACGCCGGTGTACGACTTCGCAATTACGGACCGGATCTTCGACGCGCTGGTGGTGGCGCATGTGCGGCCGCTGGTCGAAATTGGATTCATGCCGGAGGCGCTCTCGGCCCACCCCGAGCCTTATCGGCACAGCTTCCCTCACGGAGATGTCTTCACTGGCTGGAGTTATCCGCCGAAGGACGAAGCGGCATGGACGAAGTGGTCGAAGCTCGTAACTGCGTATGCGGCACACCTGAAGGAGCGTTATGGAAGCCAGACGAGCACCTGGCTTTGGGAGGTGTGGAACGAGCCGGACATCGCCTATTGGCATGGGACAGCTGCGGAATATGACCGGCTCTATGACGAGACTGCTGCGGCCGTACAGGAGGTGCTGCCCGAAGCGAAGGTCGGGGGACCGGAGGCGACGGGTGTGAGCGATCATTCAGAACCGTTTTTGCGCCAATTCCTGGAACACTGCGCGCACGGCGTGAATGCGGCGACTGGCGGTGTTGGCACGCCGCTCGACTTCATCAGCTACCACCCTAAAGGGCACCCGACGTTTGTCGATGGGCATGTCGTCATGAGCGTTGCGACTCAGTTGCGGGCCGTCGAGCGCGGCATGAAGGTGATTGCCAGCTATCCGGAGTGGAAGAACACGCCGATCATTCTAGGTGAAAGCGATCCCGAGGGATGTGGCGCGTGCCTGAGCGCGCAGAACGGCTACCGCAATGGGCCGCTCTATGGCGCGAGCGTGACCGAGGCGACGATGCGCACGTACCAGCTGGCACAAAAGTATGGTGTGAAAGTGCAGGGCGCCGTCACATGGGCCTTCGAGTTCGAGGACCAGCCTGCGTTTGCCCCATTGCGCGCCTTGGCGACCGATGGGATCGACAAGCCGGTGCTGAATGCCTTTCGGCTGATGGGCAAGCTAAGTGGCGAGTGGATCGAAACGGAGAGCGACGGCGCCTTACCGCTGGAGGGCGTTGTTACACACAGCGTGACGGGCAACCCAGATGTGAATGCTGTGGCGACGCGGCATGGGAAGGAAGTGAACGTACTGCTGTGGAATTATCATGACGCGGATGTGGCGGCGCCGGATGCGCAGGTGCAAGTGGAGATCGATGGGCTGCAAGGCAGGCGCGTGTCGGAGTCGGAGTTTCGCATGGACGCGATGCACAGCAACGCCTATCGCGGGTGGCAGCAGATTGGTAGTCCGGCGCAGCCGAACGCGGAGCAGCGGAAGCAGCTAGAGGACGCAGGTCGACTGGAAGAGACGGTGCTTGACAGGAGCGTCGCACTAAGGGACGGCAAAGCTGTCATCGAAATATCGCTGCCGCGACAAGGTGTCGCGGTCGTTCAGCTCCGTGAGCATTGATTAGTGCGCCGAGTGCCCGTCTTCTTTGCTGCTGGTGGCGAAGAGAATGCAGCAGGCGAACACAAAGACGATGACCGGGACGACGAAGAACGGGGAAGTGATGTCCATGTTTGAAACTCCCTACTGCTAGAGTAGCAGCGGGACTGTCCGTCCAGGCAATGGCTTCGCTTGGTTCGCTTGAGGTTCGTGCTTTCCCAGGTCTCAAAAACGAGACCTGGGGCACCCATTTTCGCACGAATCAAAGCGTCCCAAGAGCGCCCCTATTCTTTCGGGCCACCGTTAGGGTAGTCGACTCGGATGGTGAGGATTTCGTAGGGGTGGATGGGGGCCTTGATGACGTCGTCCGCAACTTCGAGCGGGCTGCCTTCCGGCGTTTCCATCATGTTGGTGACGGTGGCTGCGGTGGCGCCGGGCGGCACGTGGAACTCGACGGTCGAGTCTTTGCCGGCCCACTCGTACGCGCGGAAGATGAGACCCTTGGTGTCCTCAGCTTTCTTCACCGCAGTCAGTACAACATTTTCTGGCGCGACCGAGGCGAAGGAGTGCTCGGCGGGCAGCGAGCCTGGGTGGGCCGTGGTGACGATCGCGGTGAGAGGGTAGTTGTATTCAAAGCCGTGGCGAATCGTGTTCGCGTCTTTCCAGGTGCCGGCGTGAGGATAGAGCGCGTAATGGAAATGATGATGTCCGCGGTCGGCGTCGGGATCGGGCCATGTGGGCGAGCGCAGCAGGGTGAGGCGCAGCAGGTTGCCGACAGCGTCGTAGCCGAACTTCGACTCGTTGATCACGCTGAGGCCGTGCTTGCCGTTGCCGAGGTCGGCCCACTGCTGCGCCGGCACTTCAAACTGCGCCTTTTCCCAGCTGTTGTCGCGGGTGGTGGGCCGGTCGATGGTGCCGTAGGGGATTTCGTACGTAGCGAATGGACTGGTGGCCGAGACGGGGAAGGCAGCCTTGAGCAGGATGTGGGTTTCGTGCCAGTCGATGTCGTTGTCGACACTGACCATGTCGCCATCCGCCGAGAGGCTGAAGGTCTGCACGAATTTCGAATTCTGCCAATGACGCGTGACGCGAATGCCGGGCTCCGCTGTCTTGAGGAGTTCGACCGAATCCGCATGATCGATCGTCATGGGCGCAACATCGAGCGTGCCCGGATCGATGTTCCACGCGTCGTATTCCTTGGGTGTGTCCTTGAAGAACTGAAGCTGATTGCCACAGGCGCCTTTGGCCAACGTTTCATAGCCCGAGCGCAAATCGGAGATGCTGGTGATGCATCCGGTTCGTTTGTTGACGATGACACGGAGGGTTTTGCTCTCGAGTGAGATCGAGTCTCCGGACTGCTTCGCCTCTACATCGCTCTCCTTCGTCTGGGCTGTATTGCCTGCACCGAGCCACACAACCTTGTACCCCAGCGCGGGCACGTGGAGAACATGAAGCCGTACGTCGGATACACCGGTTTTCGGATCGGTATTGGTCTCAATGACCTGTGCTTCCGTTGCGGTTTCGACTGGCTTACTACCCTGCACATGCACGCTGACTTCGCCGGAACGTTCCCAACCGAGCGGGTTATACACGATGACCGGAACGCCGTTGCCTGTGGTGTTGACGCGCTCGTTCACTGTTTGTAAGGCGTCGCCGCTGATCTCGTTGGTCGACCAGCGCACGACGTCGTAGTCCTGTTGCGCGTCTTTATAGATGACGCCGATGCCGGAGCCGGCGGCCAAGTCATGGAACTGGTTGAAGAGGACTTTCTTCCAATCTTCCGTGAGTTCGTTGGCGGGATACTTGTTGCCATCTAACCAAGCCAAAGATGCCCACTTTTCGGCATTGAGAGTCTCGATGGAGCTCTCGCGCATGTTGCGTTTGTGGTTGGCCTGCGTGGTCATGACGCCGCGGTGATATTCGAAGTAGAGTTCGCTCTTCCATGTGGGAATATCCACTTTGCCCGCGACGGCGGGGGGCGCGGTGTAGCCCTTGGCGATGGACTGGTAGTTCCATTCGGGACTGTCGGGAGCGATCTGCTTTTCGATCGACGAAAAGTAAGTTTGCGCGATGCCGAATTCGAATTTCGGCATGACGTGGCCTCCGTCTGTGCCTTGGTTGGCCCAGTGGACGCCCTCGTCGAGGATGGCGCGCGTGGGACCTCCGCCATGGTCGCCGATGCCATAGAGGTCCATCATCTCAGTCATGCCGGGTGCGCGGGTGCGGGCGACGGCCAGATCGTCCGAGAGGCGGACGGGGTTGAGATTGTTGTTGGCGTAGTCGTGCGGGAAATACGCAAGAACCTTGGAGCCATCGGGCGACTCCCACCAGAAGAGTTTGAAGGGGAGCTGATTGGTGTCGTTCCAGGTCATCTTCTGGGTGACGAAATAGTCGACGCCGGACTTCTTGTAGATTTGCGGGAGCTGCCAGGTGTATCCAAATGAATCAGGATTCCAGCCGATCCGGACATCGACGCCATAAGCCTGCTGGTACCAGCGCTTGCCAACCAGCAGCTGGCGGACGAGCGATTCGCCGTCGGGCATGTTGAGGTCGGGCTCGACCCACATACCGCCGACGATCTCCCAGCGGCCTTCTTTGATGCGCTGTGCGATTTCGGCGTTCAGGTCAGGGTATTTCTGCGCCATCCAATCGTTGTAGGCCGCGGCGGATTGGGTGTAGGTGTACTGCGGATACTCGTACATCAATTGCAGCGCGGTGCCGAAGGTGCGCTTGACTACGTCGACGGTTTCAGTCCAGGGCCAGAGCCACGCAGCATCGATGTGCGAGTTGCCGGTGAGATGGAAGGTAGCTGTCTGCAGGAGTGGCTTAAGAGCCTCGAGTTTCTGGTGCGCGGCGCGGAGGCTGGCGTCGAATTTTTCCTGGGCCTGGGCGCGTGCAGCCGCGTCAGGAGCAGCCGCGGCGTCCAGGGCAGAGATATCGACGGCGTGGATGGATTCGTTCAGGGTGGCCATCTGGCTGGCGTCGCTGGGAGCGAGCGAAGGGACCAGCAATGCGGCGGATAGAAATTCGAGACGGAGATCTTCGGGATTGGGGCGGCTCTCGGGAAACTCGATGCGCAGAGTGGCGCCACGGAAGGTCTTCTTGTCTACTGTGTGGAGGAGCTTGACTGCTACGGTGACTTTGTCTCCGGGCTTGGCGTCGTCAAAGAGAACGACGGGCTCGAGATCGTCACCCATGGCAACGCGGCGGCCGTTGAAGTAGAGAATCTCCGGCATGGGGCCATTGGCCTCCGCATGGAACTGGAACCAGATGCGCGCACCGGTGAGATCGTATCCGCTAAGGGTGACTGGCACAGTGTAAGTCTGGCGAAACCAGAGGGCATCATTGGGCGCTTTGTTTTCCGGGGCGATGGCTTGCCAGGCGCTTTCATCGAGCTTGACGGCTTCGCCGTGGGCTAAGTCGCCGGAATGCATCTTCCACGTGCCATCGGGCAGATTGCGCAGCAGAGTGAGCCTCTCGAGGACGGCGCGCGAGTCGGCCGGTAGTGCGCTGGCGGTCTTTGCGACCTCGGCCGCGACACGGGCAGCCTCAACGGAGGTTTGAGCCTGTGCACAGCGGGAATAAAGCAAGATTCCGGAAACGCTTACAAAAATGGCAACGAGAGTTGCAAAAATGGAACGGACGACGACTCGAATTCAAGGCAGGAATCATGGCTATTTGCTCCCCGAAGCATCTTAAGCCATTTGGCTGCAGCCCCCTTGTTCATCTTGCAAGTCTGGCGGAATGCGGAAGCCTCGTCTATTTGCCGCGGTGCTCTTGCTTTTCGTCTCGTGCTCAGGATTCTGTTCCAGGTACTCGATGTAACCGAGCAGCGCGCCCCAGTGGTAGAAGCGGTCACTTGAAGAAACGTCATCGCCTGTGCCGGTGAGGGCGTTGTAGTTTTCGTGCACGTGGCCCTTCTCGCGCCATTCTTTCAGGAAAAGGTCATAAGACTTTTGCGCAAAGTCGCGGCGGGTGGCGGGATCGTCGTAATTGAGCAGACCGAGATAGACGAGATAATTCATGGGACCCCAGATGCGTCCTCGCCAGTAATTCTGGTCGTGAAAGGCCGGATCGTTGCGCGCAATGGAAGGGATGACCCATTGCCCCCAGAATTCATCGGAATTGAGCAGATGTTTTTCGATCATCGTGCGCGCCTGCTCCGGCGTGGCAGCGCGGGCCAGCATCGGATAGAAGTTCGTCGGCGATAGCCGCAGATTGAACTGGCCGGTATGCAGGTCCTTATTGAGAAAGATGCCGGTCTTTTCATCCCACAGAGTTGAGAGCTTTGCGCGGTAGCGGGCGGCGCGAGCGCGGAGTTCTTTGGCTTCGGCGGGTTTCGCAAGCGTGTCTGCGATCTCCGCGAGGGCATCGCAGTCGGCAATGTACAGGCTCGTCATGCCGACGTCGGCATATTCAAGCAAGTGGGTTTGCGGATTGTAGACCGTTCCGTCGTACATGGGACTGTTATCGAGGCCGGATTCGTAGACCGCGCCCTGCCAGGTTCCACGCGAAGTGTCATCGACGTTGACCGGCTGGTTGTCCGGATCGCTGCCCGAGAACGATGTAGCCCTGCATGTCGCGATGTGCGGTCCACCAGCGATTCCAGCTCAGGAGCGGCGAGAACGCTTCTTCGAGGAACCAGCGGTCGTGAAACTTCCGATAGAGCCCAGCACGGTGATGGCGCCGACGGGCGGTTCGCTGCGGTCGGAGCTCTTCCATCCGCCGGCGCGCGCGTAATTGGGAACAAAGCCTTCCGGTGTCTCTTCGCGAAGAGTTTCAAGCGCGTTGGCGTAGGCGAGGTCTTTGTCGCCCATCGAAGCCATGGTGGCGGCGAAGAAGGTGTCCCAGTCGAAGAGGACATAGCCGCCCCAATTGACGGACCAGACTCGACTGACGGGCGAAAAGACGCGTTGTTTCTCTGGATCGTAGATGGTGTCCCATCCGAGGGTTGTTTCAATGGCGCTCAGGATTGGACGGTCGGAGCCGGCGGCTTTCACAGACGTTTTGTAGGCTTCTCTCTGCCGCGAGATTGCAGAGATGATTTCATCGAGCGAACGGCGCTTGCCCGTGCTGATGCCGACCGGACCTGTGAGATCGGCCGCGAAGTAGGGACCGGGAACCGGCACAGCAACCGAGTATTTGTTTGGCGGATTCGAGCAGGTGCAATAAATGGCGACCCTACCGTTGTGTCCATCGTTCGCCAAGATCTCGTCTGTGCTTGAGCTGCTCTTTTCCGTCGTGCCCGCGCGTTTCCAGAGATAATTCACCGAGAAGACGACCGTTGGAGGAACGGCCGATGCGAGATGTGACGGCAGGGGCGCAATCACCAGGACTAGATCTTCGCCGTCGTGAGCGCTTTCTAAGAGCCATTTATGCCCCTTCCATTCGAAATCCGCCCTCGTGTAGCTGCCGTCCCAGGAGTGCGGACCGGGTGTCACGACTTCTGCGCCGGGGTTGAGGCGGCCGATCAGCGCATCTTGAAGAAAGGCGTCGCCGAATTCGGTTGTGTTGTGTTTGAGGCCGACGTGAATCGCGAGTCCTTCGGGGAGGTGTACTTGAGTGGCGACACTGTGCACGTCCCAGGTGTTCCAGCCTCGGGCAAGTCGCTCTTGCACCCGGCGGTAGTCGTCGGCGGAGTTCGGAGCTGTGGATTCCCCGGCTCGGTCCGTGGGACCAGCGAGTGCCGCGTGTGGAATGACCGGGCCTTCCGTTGTTATAGGCGCCTGCGCGTTTGCGGAATGGCTTCCGATAAGGAAAATCGCGAGAAGCACGGGCGAAGCCAGCAAGATTCGTGTTCTGCAATTGTGCACGGGGCTCCAGACTGGCCGGGCAACTATACCCAACCCCCATCGATGACGTAGCTCTGGTTGGTGATGGCGCTGGAGTCGTCCGCAGCGAGGAACAGCACGAGGCGGGCTACGTCTTCGGGAAGGATGTCGCGTTTGAGCGCCTGCCGGGCCAGGATTTCAGCTTTGTACTCGGGCGTATACCAAAGACGCCGTTGCCGCTCCGTGACGATCGCACCGGGAAGTACGGCGTTGACCCGAATGTTGAAAGGGCCTAGTTCGTGGGCGAGGGTGCGGGTGAGACCAACAACCGCGGCCTTGGCGGCCACGTAGAGCGGGACGCCTGTGGAGGGAATCATCCACGAAATCGAGCTCATATTAATGATGGAGCCGCGCCTGGCTGCCCGCATCGCGGGCAGAACAGACTGGATCGTAAAGAACTGGGGGCGCAAATTGACTGCGATGGATTTGTCCCAGTATTCAGGTGTGACCTCGTCGACGGAGTGGCGCTGGTCGTTGGCGGCATTGTTGACGAGGACATCGACGGTTCCAAAGGCGTCTAGGACATGTTTGACCGCGGACTGGAGTGCAGGAATGTTGGTGAGGTCGCAGGGAATGTAGAGCGGAGCTGGGCAGCCCTGGGCCGATAAGGTAGCGACGAGCCGCAGAGCCGGCTCATCCTGAATATCAAGGAAAGCGACGCGGGAGCCCTGATGTGCAAAGTGGCGGACGAGGGATTCACCGATTCCGGTTGCCCCGCCGGTGATGACGACGGCTCGATCTTGCAGGCTTGGATACACCGCGAAGAGCGGGACGCTCTCTGAGTTGGGCAACGGTTGCGGCTGGTTGGATCCTTCGGTCGGCATAGGCGTCCAGGAGTCGGACCAAGTATAGAGTCTGGCGCGGAAGGCAATGAAATGGAGCCACTTCCAGCCAGGGCGAGATCATCTCACAATGCGGTACTTTGTCTCCGTTTTGTGCGGCAAAAGCGCATACTGTTAGAAGGCCAGAGAAGCCGGGAATCTTCCCCATGAACCGCTCCGGCGATTAGACTTGCAAGTACAATTGGTATTTTTTGAAGTGCTGGAAGAACCCAGCAAATCGCGTGAACTGCACCCGATAGCCGGCGACGGCTGACTCAGGGAGCAAACGAATCGTTCACCCAGGCGAAGGCGCCGTGGAATATCGTCGACGCAAGTATCGCGTTCGCCGCTCGTGGTGTGCGGCAACGACAACAGAGCGGATCGAGGAGGGGATTGGGCCTCCCGGGTAAGTTGAAGACTACAGATAGGGATCTCACAGGGGGAACCATGGCGGAAACAGCTCGTTATCCCGGTATCCGGGTCACAGCAAACGGCAATCAGCTGGTTAGCTACCACACGGAGACGCGGATTGCTGATGCCGGTGTCTTTTATCCCATCACGCCTTCGACGGAGGGCGGCGAGCTCTTTCAACAGGCCTATGCCGAGGGCCACCTGAACGTGTTCGGCGGCAACACGATTGCCATCGAGACCGAAGGTGAGCATGCAGCACAAGGTGGCGCCATCGCGCATTCTGTGTGCGGGAAGCGTGTGGTTAACTTCACCTCCGGGCAGGGTGTTGTCTATGGCGTGGAGCAGTACTATCATGCGCCGGGCAAGGGCTCGACGATGGTGCTCGAGGTGGGCGCGCGTGCATTGACCAAACACGCCTTGAATGTCCATTGCGGCCACGACGATATCTACGGTGCGCTGGACACGGGCTGGATCATGCTCTTCGGCAAGGACGCGCAACAGGCAGCCGATCAGGCACTGATCTTGCGTCGTGTGACAGAGCAGAGCTTGACGCCCGGCATGAACATCATGGACGGCTTTTTGACGAGCCACCTGGAGCGCACGTTCTACAAACATGAGTCGGAGCTGATTCGCGAGTATCTCGGCGCGCCCGATGACATCATCGATTGCCCGACCGAGGCGCAGCGCGTTTTGTTTGGACCGACGCGCAGGCGCGTGCCGAAGATGATGGACCTGACCAACCCGATTTTGCTGGGTCCGGTGCAGAACCAGGAACACTACATGAACGGCATCGTGGCGCGGAGAAATAACTTCGCCGAGCCGATTCTTCAGTTCCTCGAAGACGCGTATGAGAAGTTTGCCGAGCTGACGGGGCGCCGTTATGGGCTCATCAGCAAATACAAGACCGATGATACCGACACCGTG
The DNA here is from genome assembly GCA_963810545.1 of uncultured Acidobacteriaceae bacterium. Taxonomy (GTDB): domain Bacteria; phylum Acidobacteriota; class Terriglobia; order Terriglobales; family Acidobacteriaceae; genus Telmatobacter. The sequence continues at coordinate 184,470 of CAWENE010000001.1, read as the reverse complement.
TTTGTGTCACTGGGTTCGGCTGCCGAGAATATCGAAGCGGCCGTCGACTATCTGCGCGCGACGCGCGGCGTGACGGTGGGTTCGATTCACGTGAATGTGATTCGGCCATTCCCCGAGGCGGCAATCGTGGCTGCGCTGAAGGGCAAGAAGAACGTCATCATTCTCGAACGCACCGACGAAGCGCTGGCTGGCGACAATCCGCTGGGGCGCGACATTCGCACCGCGTTGTCGAAGGCCATCCAATATGAAGGCCACCCGGCGGCGCAGGGCTTACCGGCGCTGGCGATGGACGAAGTGCCGCATATTTACTCTGGGACGTACGGGCTCGGCTCGCGTGATTTCCGTCCAGAGCACATCATTGGCGCGTACGAATTTGCGACTGCGGGCCGCGCGCGCAAGGATGGCAAGACCGCTGCCGATGGCGTGAACTTCATCGTGCTGGGCATCGATCATCCGTATTCGGTTGTCGCAGACGAAACGCCGTCGCTGCTGCCCGAGGGCGCGGTTGCGGTGCGCTTCCACTCGATTGGCGGATGGGGCGCTATCACCACAGGCAAAAATCTCGGTGCGATTCTCGGCGATTTGAACGATCTGCTTTACGAGCGCGATGGGCTGGTCGATGACAAGGGCAATCCCAAGGAAGTGATTCATGTCTCGGCGAATCCAAAGTATGGATCCGAGAAAAAGGGCGCGCCGACCAGCTACTTCATGGTGGCGGCGAAAGACCGCATTCGCGTGAACTGCGACCTGCGCCACGTGACCGTGGTGTTGTGTTGCGATCCGAAGGCGTTTACGCATACCAATCCGCTGGACGGCATCCAGGAAGGCGGAAGCCTGGTGTGGGAGTCAGACGCCGAGGGCGAGCGTGCCTGGGAGAATCTGCCGCTTTGGGCGCGCAAGCAAATTATCGAAAAGAATATCCGCGTCTTCACGCTGCCGGGTTTTGAAATTGCGCGCAAAGCAACCGACCGCGGCGATTTGCAACTGCGTATGCAGGGGAATGCATTTCTCGGTGCGTTCTTTGCAGTGAGCTCGCTGCTGCAGGAGTTCGGCATCACGCAGGAGCAGTATCGCGAGGTGGTGCACAAGCAATATGTGAAGAAGTTCGGCAAGCTGGGCGATGCGGTTGTCCAGTCAAATATGGAAGTGATGATCCAGGGCTTCGAGCGCGTAAAGGAGATCAAGATTGGCGAGATGAATGCGGCCGATCGCTCGACGCTGCGCGGCGTCGCGCTGCTTCCGATTCTCGAGACGGTGGGTGCGGGTGCATTTTCCGAATCGAGCGCATGCACGGTGGGCGGATGCCGTTCGACACCGGTGCCTGAAGGGCAGGGACCGCGCACGCCGATCAGTTCCATCAACGCATTCGACGCGGAGTTCCGCTCTCACTTTGGATACGATCAGCCTGCCACCCCGCTCTCGGCCATGGGCGTAATCGCCGCGGCAACGGGCGATACGGCTTCGAAGTATGTAGCCCGCCGCGAGACGCCGCTCTATATCGCTGAAAACTGCACGCAATGCATGGAGTGCATCTCGGTGTGCCCGGATACAGCGCTGCCGAATACCTCGCAGGACTTGAGTACGGTGTTGACCATGGCTGTATCGCGCTACGTGGGCGATCAGAACGAGCGCGCAAAGATGTTGGCGAAGCTGCCGGAGATCGAGAAGCGGACGCGGGCGCGCATGGTGGCGGAGATGAAGAACGGAACGCCACTGCCGACGATCATTCGCGAAGTGACCGAGTCTGTCGACGGCTTCTCTGCGACCGCGAAGGCGGAGTTCTACAACATCATCGATCAGGTGCCGATGGCGTACCAGAAGGTGAATGCTATCTTCTCGTCGCCGGAACGCAAGGCGCCGGGCACGGGCGGCATCTTCTCGATCTTCGTTTCGGATCTGTGCAAGGGCTGCGCGGCCTGCGTGACGGCCTGCGGCGATCACAACGCTCTGAAGATGGTGCAGGAGACTACGGAAGTGAATGCCGAGCACGAAACAGGTACGGCCTTCCTGAACCTGCTGCCGGATACTTCGCAAAAGTATCTGGGACTGTTTAACGCGGCGAATCCGGCCGATTCGAAGACGGCCACATTGCGCAACATGCTAATGGTTCGCACCAACTACGACGCGCTAGTGGCGGGCGATGGAGCCTGCGCAGGTTGCGGCGAGAAGAGCGTACTGCGCTCAATCGCAGCAGTGACCGAGGCCTACATGCGGCCGGTCTATCACGCCAAGAGCGATCGGTTTGTGGCCAAGGCCGGCGAGCTTGAGAAGAATGGCGTGTTGCGGCTGAAAGCGCTAAAGGCGAGCAATCCTGCGGAGTACAAGTTGCTGCGGCAGACGATTGCTCACCTGATTCTGGGGTTGGGCGGCGAGGACGATGCGGACACGTTGGCACGCATTGGCGCTTATGAAGCCGAGCACGGCGAGATCACCGATGCTCAGCTTGTAGAGGCTATCGCGGCGGTTCTTCTGACCGAGGCCTTTAATCACAAGAGCCTGCAACCCGTAGATGGACGCCTGGCAAACGGCATGAGCGTGATGGCAATGGCGGCGCACACAGGCTGCAACACCGTGTATGGGTCTACTGCTCCGAACAATCCGCATCCCTATCCGTGGATGAATTCGCTGTTCCAGGACGGCATCACGATTGGCTGGCTGATGGGTGAGAGCTTCATCGTGGATCACGCGCGCCGGTCAGTCTTGCCGGAGCGGATCGCGGACATTCTGCTGACGCGCGATAGCAAGGTGATCAGCGATCGCGAGTACTACGAGTTCACGCACTTCACCGATGCGTTGATGACCGACCAGGAGATCGTCGAACTGCCCAAGGTGTGGGTTGTGGGTGGCGACGGCGGTATGGGCGACATCGGCTACCAGAACATGTCGAAGGTCATTCTGCAGAACCGTCCGAACGTGAAGGCGCTGATGCTCGACACGCAGGTCTACTCCAACACCGGCGGACAGAACTCCGATTCGACACCGATGCTGGGCGGCAACGACATGAACGTCTTCGGCACCGCAACGCAGGGTAAGAATACGGAGAAGAAGACGGTGGCCGAGACGTTCCTCGCGGGACACGGTTCGCCGTTCGTCGCGCAGGTTTCAATGGCCAACGCGCCGAAACTCTACCGGGCGATTCTCGATGGCCTGGAGTATCGCGGCACCATGTTCCTGCAATGCTTCACCACCTGCCAGCCGGAGCATGGCGTGGCGGACGATATGGCGTTGCACCAGGCACAGCGCGTGCGCGATTCACGCGGGGCACCGGAGTTCGTGTTCGATCTGCGCAAGGGCGAGACGTACCCGGAGGCTCTGGACATCAAGGGCAATCCGTCGATCGATCTCGATTGGTACGAGACGAAGTTGAAATCGACCGGCGAGACGATGAAGTACACGGTGGCGCACTGGTGCACAACCGAGGCGCGCTTCCGTAATCACCTCAAAAAAATCAAGCCGGAGGCAGCAGAGAAGCTGATTCACCTGGAGAATATGCTGGTGCGCATCACGCAGCAGGATGTGGTGTACCGGCGCTATCTGAATCCGTCGCACCGCGCATTCATTCCGGACTTCGGCGTGTACATCAAGTACGAGGAGAACGGCAAGATCGAGTATCGCGCGCTGTCGCGGCAACTGGTGATGTTCTGCGTGGAGCGGCGGAAGGCGTGGCGGATGCTGCAGTCCAAGGCCGGCATCGTGAACAAGGAGTATGCGGCGCAGAAGGCGATTCTTGCCGATGTGGAAGCTGGCAAGCTGCCGCTGGATGAGTTGTTCGCGCGGGGGCATGAGCTGGTGCGGGAGAAGCTGAATTCGGCGGTTCCGGTGGGTGCTAACGCATAAGTTAGACTAGCGGGCAGACGGGACACCAAGGCGGGCCGAAAGGGCCGCCTTCGGCGTTTTGAAGCGGTGCACTGAACTCACAATAGCTGCGAATCAGAGGTTTTTGGCGGGCGGATTCACTTTCGCCCGATCGACAACCATAATGCAGAGCAGCCGGTGATCGCAAGAAATACATAAGACAGCACATTTGCCTGCCAAACTGCCCCCGAACACTCACCCTCGCAATGAAGCGAGTTTGCGTTGATGAGCTTCGATTCTACGAACCCCGATAGAACAAAAGACGGGATCATAAGAACAAGGAACGCGAAAGGAATTGCCCATCGTTCTTCCAAGGGCCCCATCCACGCGGCGCTAGTGGCTACTATGAGAATCTTTGCGATGTGGTTTCCAGGTGTCCAATTGAGATGATCGGCAGTTCCGGTGGCGGACATCGTGATCCAGAGAACCAACTCCACTCCCAGATAAATGAGCCATATCAATGGAAAACCCAGGAGCATCGTCTGAAGATTCGCCTTCGAAGTAACCCTGATCGTTGTGCGCCAGTCGGTCCGGAGGCGAAATCGAAGGTATGAGGCCTCAATTCCAATTACCGGAATCAAGAAAACGAGAATGACGGGGTATGCGAAAGGGAGCATCGGGATGCCCGCATCCGCACGGGCGACCGAGGGAAATATCAGCAGGGCAAAGAATCCACATCCGCACCGGATGATCTCCCGGCTTTGAGACCTGGCAATCATCAACTCAACGGCTGAACGCTACGTATTTCCGTCCTTCGTAGAGGCGGAAGCCGCCTGCGGGGTCGGTTGTGACCTGCAACGGAAGCGGCCGCTTGATGTCTTGATCGTTGGACGAGCTGACGGAGAGCACGTCGTGCGCACCGACGTCGGTGACGACGAACTTGTCCCCGGGAACAAACCCCACGCCATACACGCCTGCAGGCAGGCTTTGTCCGCCGATCTTGATCGGCACTTCGGTGATGAAATAAGCCTGGTACTTTGAAGCCACATCGCTGGAGTAGCCGCTGGTATCGACGAGGGTGGCGAGGAGGTAATAGCCGTCAGCGAATTTGACGCCGCCTGAGTTACGCAGCTGGGTGGGAGCCGATTGCGCCTTGTAGTACACAGCCGCCGGAAGGAGCTTTTGTGTGTCGGCAGGCTTGAGAACTGTATCTCCGCCCTGCGCCACGATGCGAAGAGGAGATGCGAAAACCGCGATTGCCAGGGCCGCAAAGGCGGCGAGTTTGCTGATTCCTTGCACGTTCATATGGAATTTCTCCGTCCGATTCTTAACCGCGTCCGAGTATATCGCATCTGTGATTAGAGTGAGATTGAAGACTCGACGGGTCCGAACGCTCTCCGGGCTGAGAATGGCGCTTGGCAGGGAACTGCAAGGACTGAAAGAACGGGCGGAGGCTTTGGGCCACATGAGCTCTGATTTCGCTATAATCGGGCCCATGGCGGCCTCCGCGCAATCCGGCACCGTGGGGCTTGAGCAGCCGGGAGGCGAGCACCCAGGGCTTGAGCAAGCGGAGTTGAAGCTACACGCACTCGAAGAACGGCTGCGCGCGCTGGGCAGCGTGATGGTGGCGTATTCGGGCGGCGTGGACTCGGCGTTTCTCGCGGCCACGGCGCATCGCGTGCTTGGCGGGAAGATGCTGGCGGTGCTGGCCGATTCAGCGAGCCTGGCGCGGCGCGACATGGAACAGGCACGCGCATTTGCTGGAGCGCAAGGGATTCCGCTACGCGTGATCCAGACCGAAGAACTGGACAAGCCCGAGTATCAGCGCAACGACGCCAACCGCTGCTTCCATTGCAAGACGGAGCTGTTTGAAGGCATGAAGGCGCTGGGCGCGGAGCTGGGATTTACGCATATTGCCTACGGCATGAACGCCGACGACACCCGCGACTATCGCCCCGGGCAGCGCGCCGCGCAGCAGCATGAGGTGCTGGCGCCTCTTGCCGACGCCGGCCTGACGAAATTGGAGATTCGCACGCTGGCCAAGGCTGCCGGCTACACGTTGTGGGACCGTCCGGCAGCGCCATGCCTCAGTCTCGCGTGTGGAGTATGGCCGTACCGTGACGCGTGAGGTGCTGGAGCAGGTGGAACGCGGCGAGGAGAGCCTGCGGCAGCTGGGATTTCGTGAATTTCGCGTGCGGCATCACGGCGAGCTGGCGCGGGTCGAAATTGCACGGTCCGAGTTGCCGCGTGCGCTCACGATGGAGATGCTCGATGCCATCACGGCGGCGTTACGCAAAATCGGCTTCCAATATGTGACGCTGGATTCGCGCCGGATTCCGCTCCGGGGCGATGAACGAAGTATTGGGGAATGTAGTTTTACCCGCGGAGATTCTCTCGCGGCGCGGGGCATAGCCAACCAGATTAGAATTCAAAATCGATGCGCATTGGATATCTAGAATGCTTTTCCGGCATCAGCGGCGACATGCTGCTGGGCGCCCTTGTGGATGCCGGCGTCCCTTTCGAGGCACTTGCCCAGACCGCTGCGGCGCTGAAGGTCGGGCGCGCGCCTCGAGATGCGCAAGGTGAGCCGCGGCGGAATTGCCGGAACCAAAGTGGATGTGATCGCCCAGGGATCAGGGATCAGGGATCAGGGATCAGAAAAACAGCACGGACACGAACAGGTAAACGAGGCCGATTCGCATTCCAGCCACGACCATCCGCATGATCAAGCGATCGTCGGGGAACACACACACGAACATTCCCATGAACACATTCATCCGCACGAGCACCATCGTTCGCTGTCGGCGATCCTGGAGATCATTCGTTCAGCGCCGCTGGCCGATGGCGTGAAGGATCGCGCCAGCCGCGCGTTTCAATTGCTGGGCGAGGCGGAGGCCGCGATTCATCAGATTCCGATTGAGTCGGTGCATTTTCATGAAGTGGGTGCGGTCGACACCATCGTGGATATTGTGTGCGCGGCAGCGGGCAGCGCGGCATTGGGCGTGGATCGATGGCTCGCGTCTCCATTGAATGTGGGCAGCGGCACGGTGGAGTGCGCGCACGGCATTTTGCCTGTGCCAGCGCCGGCGACGCTAGCTCTTTTGGGAGATGCGCCGGTGTATGCGGCTGGGCCGCCGATGGAGCGCGTGACGCCGACGGGCGCAGCGATTCTGCGGATGCTGGATGTGCGGTATGGGCCGTTGCCGGCGATGCGTGTCGCGGCGTCGGGCTATGGTGCGGGGGGGCGCGACACGCCGGGCCAGCCGAACCTGCTACGCCTGCTCGTTGGCGAGGAAGTGACCGGGCAGGAGATACCGACCGAACCGATCGCGATCATCGAGACGGTCATCGACGATTCAAGCCCACAATTGCTTGCCTATGTGAGTGAACTTGCTGCTGGAAGCCGGCGCGTGGGATGTCTATCGCGTCGGCGTCCAGATGAAGAAGGGGCGCGCAGGTGTGCAGCTCACGGTGCTCTGCCGGCCGGACCTGGTGCCCGCCATGCGCGACCTGATCTTGCGCGAGACCACGACGATCGGACTGCACTGGCGCATGGAGAAGAAGTCCTCGCTGGCGCGTGAGTTTACCGAGGTGCAGACACCGTGGGGTCCGGTGCAGATCAAAATTGCCCGCTGGCCGTCAGGTGAAGTGGCGAATGCCGCGGCGGAATATGAGGATTGCCGCGCCCTGGCACGCAAGCACTCCATCCCACTGAAGCAGGTAATGCAGGCGGCGATGCGCGCGTACACTGCCGGCCATGCAAAGAAGGAAACACGCGTATGAATCGACTCCAGATTGAGTCACTGCTGAAAGAAGTGAGCGAGGGACGCACCGGCGTGGGCGATGCGCTGGAGCGGCTGAAGGATATGCCCTTCGAAGATCTTGGCTTCGCAAAGCTCGATCATCATCGCGCGCTGCGAACCGGCATGCCGGAAGTGATTTTTGCCGCTGGCAAAACCACTGCTCAAGTGGCCGCGATCTTTGGACGGATGGCGAAGGCCGGCGGCAACGTGCTGGCAACGCGCGCTTCGCATGAAGCCTTTGAAGCAGTGGCGGCCGTCGAGCCTGCGGCGATCTATCATGAAGCGGCACGCGCCATCACGCTGGCGCAGGCACCGGTCACTCCGGGCAAGGGGATGGTGGCGGTGGTCTGCGCAGGTACCAGCGATTTACCGGTTGCTGAAGAGGCGGCCGTGACTGCTCGGCTGATGGGCAACACGGTCGAGGTGATCGCGGATGTGGGAGTCGCGGGGATTCATCGTCTGCTTGCGCAGAAGGAATCGCTGCAGACAGCGCATGTGCTGATTGTCTGCGCGGGCATGGAGGGTGCGCTGCCGACCGTGGTGGCGGGGCTTGTGAATGCGCCAGTGCTGGCAGTGCCGACGAGCGTGGGCTATGGGGCTTCGTTCGGCGGGGTGGCGGCGCTGTTGGGCATGTTGAATACGTGTGCCCCCAATGTGTCGGTGGTCAATATCGATAATGGATTCGGAGCAGCCTGTATCGCTTCGTTGATCAACCATATGGATTAGGCCCCTCGACTCCATTCGGATTCATGTCTGAATGGGTCTTTTCGCACAATTTCTGCTGCTTCGAATCCGCTCAAAGTGATCACGGTCACTGTTTTGGTCTTGTGGAGCGCGAATCATACGTCCTGAATAGGGCCCGCCTCCTCGCTTCGTCCTATCCTGCAACATTCGAACATTGAGGCGCGTTCCCTCCTGTGCTGCGCGGCATCGTGTGCGGTGCGGAGGAGAGTTGTGGCTCGTTCCAAGCTACCAACCTGGCGAAGCATCTCGCAGATCTTCTTTCTGCTTCTCTTTCTTGCGCTGCTTGTCATTACGTCGCTTCGCCCTTCATCGGGCGGAACGAGCGATATCCATTTGCGCGCGCCGGTTCGGCTGTTTTTCGAGTGGGACCCCTTGGTGGCTGTGACCAATGCTCTCGCAGGCCACGCGCTCTATCGCGGGCTGTTGTGGAGCCTGGTGATCCTTATTCCCACGCTTTTTCTCGGCCGTTTTTTCTGCGGCTGGATTTGTCCGATGGGCACACTGCAACACTGGGTTGGCAACATGCCGTCGGAAGCGAAACGCGGGAAGCAGCGCATTGAATCCAACCGCTACAAGCGATGGCAGACAGTCAAATATGTCGTACTGATTACGGGCCTGGTCGCTGCGTCTTTCGGATCGATGGCGATTGGATGGCTCGATCCTTTCAGCCTGCTGGTCCGGTCAATTGGGTTGTCCCTGCTGCCAGCAGTCAACTTTGCGGTGCGCACAGGGCTCGCGCCGTTGGAGCACAGTCACGTTGCCTGGGTCAGGATGGCAGGTGAATCGCTGCACACCGTTCTGCAGGCGATGGTCCTCGATTTCCGGCAGACCCACTTCTCGCAGGGCCTGGTGCTGGGGGTTCTCTTTCTGCTGATTCTTGCGGCGAGCCTGCGCGTGACGCGGTTCTGGTGTCGGTCGATTTGTCCGCTCGGCGCATTGCTGGGTGCCGCGTCTCGATGGTCGATTCTCGGTCTGCACAAAGATGCCGCGAGCTGCGACAAGTGCAATCGATGCCTGCTGCATTGCCAGGGCGGCGACGATCCAAGCGGCGGAGTGCCGTGGCGTAAATCCGAGTGCCTGATGTGCATGAACTGTGTCGATAGTTGCCCGCATTCAAGCCTCACGTTCAAGTTTTTCAGGAACGAGCGCGAAGTGGCCTCACCCGACTTGGGCCGACGCAAGGCGCTCACCGGCCTTGCAGCGGGCGCTGCGGTGGTTCCGCTGATGCGCGCGAACACGGGGCTTGGCAAGGGGCGGCACGATTTGCTGCTGCGGCCGCCGGGCGCGCTGGACGAAGAAGCTTTCCTTTCGCGCTGCATTCGTTGTGGCGAATGTATGAAGGTGTGTCCGAATAACTCACTGCATCCTACCCTCGACCAGGCCGGAATTGAAGGGCTGTGGACGCCGACACTGGTACCGCGGATCGGGTACTGCGAGCCAAGCTGCGTACTCTGCTCTGAAGCGTGCCCAACTGGCGCTATCTGGCAGATCACGCCGAAGGAAAAGGGGTGGGTAGTCGGCGTGGGCGCCCAGAACAGCGGAAACCAGCCGATTCGCCTGGGAACTGCGTTCTACGACCGCGGCCGTTGCCTGCCATGGGCAGAAGCCACTGAGTGCATTGTGTGCGAGGAGTGGTGTCCAGTCTCGCCCAAGGCGATTTATGTGGAAGAAGCCGACGTGATCGATTCAGCGGGGAAGACAAAGACACTGAAGCAGCCGCGCATTGATCCGAGCCGCTGCGTCGGATGCGGCGCCTGCGAATATGCGTGCCCGTTGCAGGATCGTCCCGCCGTTTACGTGACGAGCATTGGCGAAAGCCGTTCGCCCAGCAGCCAGATTCTGCTGGGCAAATAGGAGAAGCTGTGTTGACTCATTGGAAGAATTCGATGCGGACTGCCATGGTGATCGCGAGCATTACGCTCACGGTGGCCTCTGGCTGCAAGAAGAAAGATGTGAGTCCGTTTCCTGCATCGGGTGCGATTGCGGGCTGGCAAAAAACCGATGCGACGCGCACTTTTGAAGCCAAGGACCTATGGCAGTACATCGACGGGGACGCCGAGCATTTTATCCAGGCAGGTGTGGTTTCGACGGCTACGTCGGACTACACGTATAACGGCCAACTGGAAGCCGTCGTGGATGTGCACACCATGGGCGGATCGGATGGAGCGCGCAAGATTCTCGAGACCGGGCTCACGCGCGATGCCAAGACCATTCAGATCGGCGACGAAGGCGTGCAGTACGCGCAGAGTGTGAGCTTTCGCAAAGGGACCTACGTGGTGCGCATTGTTGCGTACCAGGCGACGCCAGATGGGGCGCAGGCGCTGTTGGCGCTGGCGCACGGGGTTGAGGCAAGACTGTAACCCACCAAAAGAAGGAGCAAGCGATGAAGAGCCGTCGTGATTTTCTGAAGGAAGCAGCCACCGGAGCGGTGCTGTTGGGTTCGAAGGGTGCGTTTGCCCTGGGGGGCGCACTGCCGGATGAACACGAGGGAACGGCCAAATCGAAGGTCGTCATCGCCCGCGATCCAGCATTGCACGGGCAAGGGACGCAGCCGAATGAGCAGCGATTGATCAACCTGCTCGATCGCGCCATGGCGATCTATACAGGCCGGGATCATCCGGTGGACGCGTGGAAGCACGTCGCTGCGATGGGCCAGGCGCAGGACAAAGTCATTGGGTTGAAGGTGAACGGGCTCGGCAGCAAGGGAATTGCAACGCACAACGCGCTGATCATGGCCGTTGCCGAACGTCTGCAACAGGCCGGTGTGAAGGCCGGCAACATCCTGGTTTGGGATCAGAACAACCATTTTCTGGAAGCCTGCGGCATGGCTGTGAACACCGATCCAAGCAGGATTCGTTGCTACCCATCCGACGCTGCCGGCTTCGAGGATCAGGAATCCTCGTGGGGTGTAGCGCGCATTCGCATTACCAAGATTCTTACGCGCGAGTGCGCAATGGTGATCAACCTGCCAATTCTGAAGGATCACAGCATGGCGGGTGTGACGTTCGCGCTGAAAAACATGTATGGCGTGGTCGATCGGCCTTCTACACTGCACGCCGACAATTGCAATCCGGCCGTGGCCGATTTGAACGCTATTCCCGTCTTCCGCGAGAAGATCCGGCTGACGATCGGCGATGCCATGTCGTCGGTGTATGAGGGCGGACCGGGATTCCATCCCGAGCATTTGTGGTATCCGAATGCACTCATTGTAGGCGAGGATCGCGTCGCGATCGATCACACGGCGTGGGGCTTGCTCGAGAAGCAGCGCGCCGCGGTGGGCATGCCGACCCTCGAAGCCGCGGGCAGGCCGCCGCGGTATATCGCGACCGCTGCGGATGCGGCGCACAAACTGGGCACCAACGATCCGAAGAGGATCAATCTGGTTCAGGTGTAGAGAGAAGGTAAACGATGGCCGCCGAGTTCGCTGGCAAAGCAGGAACGAACTCACCGGAAGCGCCGACACTCACGCGCCGCGAGGCGATGCTGCAACTGTTGCGCGTGGGCGGCGTCGCTGCCGGCGCTGCGGGTGCTGCTTTCTGGTTGAGCGAGCGCAGCACGCGGCCGGTTGCGGTGCGCGCGGAACAGGCACGGCGCGATCACCGTATCGTTGCCAATCCGCAAATGCCGAGGCTCACGGTCGTCCAGGGTGGAGAGCCGCGCGCCCTCGCACAGAAGGCGCTCGCGAATCTTGGCGGGATAGCGCGCTTCGTTGGGCGGCAAGATGTTGTGGTCATCAAACCGAACATCGCCTGGGATCGGACACCGGAGCAGGCTGCTAATACGAATCCGGAACTTGTGGCGGAAGTGGTTAAGCAATGCTGGGCGGCCGGCGCGAAGCGCGTGATCGTCACGGACGTGAGCTGCAATGAACCGCGCCGTTGCTTCATGCGGTCGGGGATTCAAGCGGCTGCGCGAGCCGAGGGCGCGGAAGTGATTCTGCCGAATCCCGACATGTTTAGGGAAGTAGATCTCGGCGGGGTGGTGCTCAAGAGCTGGCCGGTGTTCACGCCATTTCTCGAAGCGGACAAGATCGTCAACCTGCCGATTGCGAAGCACCACGAGTTAACAGGCTGCACGCTGGGAATGAAGAACTGGTACGGCATTCTCGGCGGCCAGCGCAACCGGCTGCATCAGCAGATTCACCAGAGCCTCGTGGATCTGGCCAGCTTTATGCTACCCACACTCACGATCATGGATTGCTACCGAATCCTGCTACGCAACGGGCCAACCGGCGGCAATCTCGAAGATGTAGCGATGAAGAAGACGGTGGTTGCAGGAACAGATCCGGTGGCGCTCGACGCGTGGGTTGCTAAGGCCTATTGGAATCTCGACCCGGAGCATCTGCCGTATCTCCAGATGGCGGCGAATCGCGGGCTGGGGACGGTGGAGTTTGACACGCTGCCTGTCAAGACGACTCAATTGGGCTAGCCGAAGCGTTTCCAAACAGTCGAATTGGTGACGAGGCGGAGTAGCGTTTGCCCTCGATCGACGTATTGGGTTAACGTTTCCATGCCCGGACTGCATTCTGTAATCGCGTTCCAGAGCAGGAACTGCTATGACTCAATCACGTAGAACATTCCTGAAAACAGGTGCGGCGTTGGGCGCTGCTGCGCTTGTTCGACCTCGCGACGCATTTGCCGCGAGTGAGAATGCTCCGGTGATTACGGCGCCGCTTCGCCAGTTCGGGTATGGCGATGTGACGTTGCTGGACGGGCCCCTGCGCGAGCAGTTCGACCGCAACCACGCGTTCTATCTGGGGCTCGATGAAGACTCGCTGTTGAAGCCGTTTCGCCAGCGCGCCGGATTGCCCGCGCCAGGCGAAGACATGGGCGGCTGGTACAGCTGGGCGCCCCTAAGCGATATTGATGCCCGACCAAACAACGGTTTCGCTCCAGGACATAGCTTTGGGCAATATTTGTCGGGGCTTTCGCGGGACTATGCGGCCACCGGCGATCGGGCGACACAAGAGAAAATCCATCGGCTCGTACGCAATTTCGCGCCTGCGATCACGTCGCACTTCTGGGATGACAATCGGTTTCCCGCGTACACGTACGACAAGATTTCTGTCGGCATGATCGATGCTCATGAGTTTGCCGGGGATCCGATGGCATTCAAGGCACTGGACGCAGCGCTCGATTCGGTGCTGGCGCATCTGCCGCCGCGTGGGCTGTCGCGGGCCGAGCAATATGCGCGGCCGCACCGCGACGAATCCTTCTGCTGGGACGAACCGTACACGCTGCCGGAGAACTTCTTCCTCGCATGGCAGCGCGGCGCAGGCAGCCGCTATCGCGATCTCGGCATTCGATTCCTCGCCGATGACTGGTACTGGAATCCACTGGCCGCCGGACAGAATGTCTTGCCAGGGAAGCATGCATACAGCCACGTAAATGCGATGAGCAGCGCGATGCAGGCGTATTTCGTGCTGGGCAACGAGAAGTATCTGCGTGCGGCACGCAATGGATTCGATTTTGTGCAAGCGCAGAGTTTTGCGACCGGAGGCTGGGGGCCGAATGAAGAATTTCGCGAGCCAGGAAGCGGCGAGATTAGCGAGAGCCTGACGAAGACACATTCGAGCTTTGAGACTCCATGCGGGTCGTATGCGCACTTCAAGATCACGCGTTATTTGCTGAGGGCGACCAAAGATAGCCGGTATGGCGACAGCATGGAGCGGGTTTTGTATAACTGCATTCTTGGAGCCAAGCCGATCGAGAAAGACGGACACGGCTTTTATTACTCCGACTATAACAATGACGGATCGAAGTTCTATCACCCGTATAAGTGGCACTGCTGCACGGGGACCTTTTCGCAGGTGACCGCGGATTACGGGATAAGTTCATATTTTTACGATCAAAAGGGAGTGTATGTAAACCTCTTCGCGCCTTCGAAGGTGGCCTGGATGCGAGGCGGGAACAAGATCAGGCTGACGCAAAAAACCGATTATCCGCACGCGCCGACGATAGAGATCGAAGTAGCGACAGAAAGAGCGGTCGAGTTTCCACTGTATGTTCGTATCCCCGAGTGGGTTGGCCCGAAGACTTCGATTGCGGTGAACGGAGCCCGCATTCCTGTCATTCTGATGCCAGGCCAATTTGCACCGATCATGCGCACATGGAAGAACGGTGATCGTATCGAAGTTGAATTCGATATGCCGACAGTTCTCGAAGCCGTCGATCCTCAGCATCCAAATTTGCTGGCCGCAATGCACGGGCCGCTCGCGCTGTTTGCTGTTAGCGAGATTCCGGCGCAGGTGCGCAAGCAGGACCTGCTGGCGGTGAACCAGACCGCGAATGGATCAACGGATTGGCAGGCGAAAACCGAGACAGGGACGTTGACGATGCGGCCGTTCAGCGCAATCGGAGACGAGCATTACCGCCTCTATCTCAACGTCGGGTCGCAGGCATCGAGCGCGAACTGAGTCTTGGGCCGAATCGATCTAGCCGCCGTATGGCATCGGCGGCACCTTCCCGAGCAGCCGCGTATAGACAGAGAGTGCGCCGCGGTGATGCGCGGTGTGTTCCACCATTGCCCACACGATATCGCTGACCGGTTGACCACCCATGACCGGACCCGGCGGGAGCGGATGGGCGAGCTCTTCCGGCGTGCGTGAACGAAGAAAATCCACCGCACGTGTGAAAGCAGCATCCAGCCTCTTGTTCGCCAAGGCCAGAGATGTTACGCCAGCCAACGCTTTGGCCTGCTCTTCAAAGTTAAGATCGAAGCCTTCTGGCTTAGTGGCTCCATCGAGGAACCATTCGAGAGTCTGCGCGGTGTGCGCCACCTGCTGGGCAACCGTCATCATCTCGTCGCGCGGGCTGAATTCGGAGTCGTTCTCTCCCAGAACCCTGGTGGAGCGCTCAAAGAATTCCTTGCTCGCAAGGATTTGAGTGGCAAAGTCGTACATCTGCGCTGTCGGATTCATGCGCGGAATCGTAGCGCATTTCGGGCGGGAGCGCAGTGATGAAATTTGGCTGAAGTTGGTAGGGACGCAGCCCAAAACAAGAGCCCCTCAGTAGCGAGGAGCTCTTGTTCCGAATGGAGGCGCGCAAGCGCAGTCAGCCCCACCGCAGGTGGGTGCTAAGGGCGATCGTAGAATCGGAAAAACAACGACGGCTTGGCGCAGGGTTCGGCGCGGGCCACCAACTCGGTCTGCTGCGCGTCGTTCAGTGGCGTGAACTCGCGCGCAAGCTGCACGTTCTCTTCGAGCTGGGCAATCGTATCGCAGCCGATAATCACGGTGCTGACCGGGCGTGACAACGTGTAGTACATGGCTTCGCGCATCTTCAACGTTCCCGGAGACGAGGTCTGGATGGTCATGCCTTCCCAACTGTGTTTCTGCTGCTCGATGGACGGCGGTGTCCACGTGGAAAGGATGCGGCCGCGGCCGGGAATCTTCATCCCAATGATGCCCATCTGCTTTTCTACGGCGAGGGGGAGCAGCGTTTCGTTGAAGCTGTAGTGATGCGGATCGGCAGCATTCATGGCCATCAGGATGGTATCGAACGGATGGCGATGGATGGCCTCGATTAAGGCGTCAGGACGGTAGTGGCCGGTGACGCCGAGATAGCGGACAACTTTCTGCTGCTGCATCTCGAGCAGCGCTTCCATTGCGCCGTCCTTGGCGAAGATCTGGTTCACATCGGTCATAGTGCCGACGTCGTGCAGCTGCCACAGGTCAACGTGATCGGTGTTGAGCAGCTGAAGCGACTTCTCGATCATGCGCATGGAGCCTTCGCGCGTGCGCTCCTTGGTTTTCGTCGCGAGGAAGGCCTCATTGCGTCGATGTGCCATCACCTTGCCCACGTACTGCTCGCTCCACCGATCGGGACCACCGTAGATGGAAGAAGTGTCGATGTAGTTCACGCCCAGATCGAGCGCGCGCTCGACGATGGGGACAGCGACGTCAAAGTTGCTGGGTTTTTCGAGCGAGGCCTGGCCGCCAAGCGAAAAAATGCCGACTTTGTAGCCCGTCTTGCCCAGGTTGCGCGTAGGCATGGCTGCGGGGGTGCGCGGGTTCGAGGGCAGCTCCGGCATGCTCTTTTCGGATGTGCCCGCTAATGCGGCAGAGGGCGCGAGCAGCGCGGCTGTGACGGCGCCCCCGGCTTTCAAAAATTCGCGGCGTCCTTGCTTGCGGGCCGATAGCGGGTTCATCTCGCTCATGGGAATCGCTCCTCGAAATAGCTTGGATTGGTGCGACTCAATCATAACGCCGAATGTTCAGGAGCAACATCAGTCCTCATGGCTGTGCAAACCATTCCGAGCTGCCCGCCCAGCGGGTTGAGTGTCTGGTTCAGGCCCTCGTCTGCGTCATGCTCGCGCAAGGATTGATGAGAAGCTTGTCAGGCGTGCTCTTCAAAGTGCATTCGTAGCGAATGGATCCGCTGCCATTGTGGCTAGCGAAATAATTCTGGCAGACGCGAAGGATGGTTGAAACGATCCGTTGGGGCTGCTCGTCAGGGTGAAGGGGGCTCCCAGGGGTTTCGGCCCGGGGGACCAAAGAGCAACACAACGTTGCCGACTGGAACCGAATCGAATCCCAAAAGGAGCATCCATGAAACTGATCAGCAAAGCCTTAGCCCTTTCGGCCCTTGCCGCGACTCTGAGCGGAAGCATCGCCATCGCCGAGGACCATCATGACAACCACCAATATGTGAAGCACGAGGAGTGGAGAAAAGGAGCCGCGATGCGGCACGAGGACTGGGATCGGGGCGAGAAAGTTGACTACCGCCATTACCACCTGCGCCGGCCCCCGAACGGATATGAATGGCGGTTAGTGGATGGAAACTATGTTTTGGCCGCGGTCGCGACAGGCGTGATCGCCTCCATTGTCGTCGCATCTTCTGTGCACTAAACGAAACTGGCTGGGCAAAGGGGCGCGGCTTCGGCCGTGCTTTCTTTTTTGCCTGAAATCCAAGCTGCGGTTAACGTCCGGGTACGGAACACGCGGTTTCTCGTACTACTTTAGGCACCTAATTCAGGTACAGAAAGATGCCTAGGTCAACACGCTGCGTGCGTACAGGTAACTCAATCGGGTTGTAATTCAGCTCTCTTGATAGAGATAAACTCATATTTATGAGAAAGTTAACAGGGTATCACTTTAGTGCCATTGAAACCGTTCTCATCTTGCCCTAATCTCGATACACATAATCCTGAGATTGCGAATCGAGAGGGTCGACAGCAGGTCTGCCCGGTCGGGCAGACTGCTGTTCTGTGGTGTGGCTGAGTTAGTGAGCAACCAGATCTTCAAGCTGTCGCGTGCTCGGATGGAGAGAAGGGGCCGTGAAAGCTTCTTATTCATTCGTTCTCGCACTGTTGTTGTGTGCTGCCACCGCAGTTCTTGCTAACTCGCCCGCCAGCAATCATGTACGGGGAGCTTCACAGACCTTCAAGCAAGTCTCAATAGCGAACCGTTCAATCGACAGCAGCAGCGTCACGCTGGTGGCTTCCCCGGCTCCCGCATTCAGGCTTCCGACGGGCTCTGGCTCCTACAATCCGCACGTGCGGACGCGCGTGAATTCGTGCTTTGCTTGTGGAATCAACCCATCCTCCAATCCAAACATCCCTTCAAGCGCCATTGAGGTCACCGAGATCCAGGCTTTGGGAACCTGGGAAGCCGCGCAGGACACGGGCGGCAGCGGCGGCTCAGCGAGCGGAGCCACCTCCGTGGTGAATGCGCCGTCGTTGAGCGGCAACGCCCGCGAATTCAATACGTCGTATTCCAGCGGTGGTGACGAGCGCTATGATGTGTCGCTTGGCGCGGATACTGCCGCCACGAACTTCTGGTACGACGTCTGGATTTACATCGCCAGCCCGTCTGTCGATGTGGCGAACCTGGAGATGGATATGAACCAGGTGATGGCCAACGGGCAGACGGTGATCTTCGGTGTCCAGTGCGATGGCTATTCAGGAACCTGGGACTATACAGAGAACCAGGGAACACCGGGGAATCCTTCCGACATTTGGCTGCATTCGACGGCAGCATGCAACCCGCGCAACTGGGCGACCAACACATGGCACCACGTGCAAATGAACTACTCGCGCGACGATGCCGGCAACGTGACGTATAAATCCGTGTGGTTGGACGGCGCGCAACAGAGCCTGAATGCGACGGTGCCTTCGGCCTTTGCGCTTGGATGGGGCTCGACGCTGTTGACCAACTTCCAGGTGGACGGGCTGGGCGCCAACGGATCGGCGACTGTGTATTTGGACAACTTGTCCGTGTATCGCTGGTAAGTGTTGCTCGAATATTCAAAAAAAAACGTCTTCCTTCATCGAATGCCGGCTGATTTGGGCCGGCATCCGTTTTTGAGGCAAGACGATGAACCTTCGGCCAGGACGCCGCAGCGCGATTGTGAATCTTACCTTATGTAGCTCTTGCATGAGGTGAGCAGACCGCAGTGAGATTTTTACGGCCGTTGTTGCACTTCATCTTCCACCTTGGGTATTTCGGGCCACTTGTCATGGGCGTGCTCGACTCCTCCTTTCTGATTCTCCCGTTTGGCAACGACCTGGTCGTGGTGGGCCTGGTTGCCCAGCATCCCCATCGAGCCGCGTGGTATGTTTTGACGGCTGCGATCGGATCAACGCTAGGCGCATTGCTGCTCGCGCTTGTAGCACGCAAGCTCGGCGAGCAGGGATTCGAGAAATTCGCGGGCACGCGCGCCCACGAGAGGATCAAAAAGCGCATGGGCAATCATGCCGGAATCGCAGTTGCGGTTGGAGGCTTGGCGCCTCCGCCGTTTCCGTTCACCACGGTGATTGCTGGGAGCGCAGCGCTGGGCTATCCGCTCTGGCGGATTCTGGTGATCAATTTCTTCGCGCGCCTGGCGCGGTTCGCGTTGTTGTCTCTTTTGGCGAAGCACTTCGGGCGGCAGGTGCTGCACGTGGCGCAGTCCGTTCCGTTTGAGTGGGCGATGGCGGTGTTTATCGGCATCTGCGTGGTGGCAAGCGGATTCTCCATTGCACATTGGGTACGCAAACCGCGATGAACGCAGGGACTGACCCTCCAGGCTTGGTTTGCCTGGCGCGCGACTCCTGCGCCAAAGTAAGCTCGCGAAAATCGGCAGCTCCGTCTTCAGCTCTTCTTCGAGGTGACGGCGGAGAAGGCCGCAACCAGCTGGTGGACGCGCTTGCCTCCGCAATGTGGACAAACCACTTCCGCCTTTTCGACGTCGGCGATGTGGTGTTGCTGGGTGAATTCCTTATCGCAGTCTTCGCAATGAAAAACGTATTGAGACATGGTCTACTCCGGCGAACATGATAACGCCGACGCATGTTAATTTGTGCACCGGCGGGCCAGAGAGTTAGCTGTCTGCTCAGCGGAGTGCCAAGGAGGCTCGGCAAGTAAGCTGTATCTATGGGTGGCGTGCAGAGTCGCCGCGGCGATTGAGGGAATCACGGATTTCGCATCGCGGCGCGATCGGGCTGGCACTGGCCGGGTTCACGTTCTGGGTCCTGACGGACACGAGCATGAAGCTGGCCGGCAATTCGCGGCTGCCTGGTTATGAGATTGTGGCGTGCCTTGGGCTGGCGCTGGCCGTGGCGCTGGTGGTGCGCGGAGTTTTACAAGGTAATCTGCGCGGACTGCTGCCGAAGAGTCCGGCGCGGCAGCTGGTGCGGTCGGGATTGGATCTCGGGAATAATTTGTGTGTCGTGGTGGCGCTGCGCCATCTTCCGCTGACTCTCTTTTACATTTTGGTTTTCCTGGCCCCGATGGTGACGGCGCTGCTGTCGGCGGTGTTTTTGCGCGAGCATCTGGGCTGGCGCAAGGTGCTGGCCGTGGCGGGCGGATTTGCGGGCGTGGTGATCGCGGTGAATCCTTTCAGTTCGGCGCGGCAGGGAGACTGGATCGGTTACACCGCGTGCATGGTGTGCGTGCTGTGCTTCTCGGTGAACATGGTGTGGTCGCGGGTGTTGATGCGCACCGAGACGCCGGAGAGCCTGACGTTGTTTTCCGGTGTAGTGCAGGTGGTTGTGGGCGCGGCGTTGATGATGGCCTGGCATGCGGAGCCAGTGACGCCGCGGCTTGCGGCCACACTCACGGCGATGGGGCTGTTCTGCGCGTGCGGAAGCATGTGCTTTTTTGTGGCGCTCAAGAACACTTCCGCGGTTCATGTGTCGCAGTGCCATTACACGCAGCTCATCACTGGAGCGCTGCTCACGTGGCTGATCTGGCGCCAGACTCCCACGGTGTGGATGATGGCCGGCAGCGTGCTGATTGTGGCGGCGGGGTGGTTAATGGCCGCGGCTATGTCACGGGACCACACCGCGTTGAGCCCGGAGGTGTTTGCGGGGCCGGGGGACTGAAGGCGCCAGATTGTTCTACGTGGAACAATTGTGAGAAGCGGCACACATGTTCGCTACGATTTGCGAAGAATTGCGCCGGGATACGCGCGAAATCGATGCGCGAGTGGGCTGTCACTTTCTTGACTTTTGTATATACAAGCATCACAATACATATATACGGAGGATGGCCATGCCTGGGACTTTGACATCGATTCGGTTGGACACAAAGCTGGCAGACGAGGCGGTGCGTGTGTTGGGAGCCAAATCCCGCACCGAGGCTGTCCATGTGGCGCTGAAGGAGATCGTCGCCCTGAAAGGCTTTAAGGATCTGATGAAGAAATATGGCGGCAAATTAAAGTTCGAAAACTACGACCGGTAGGATGGTCATATTCGACAGCTCGGTTCTGATCGATCAGCTTCGCAGCGATTGCCACAGCGAGCGAATCGACTCTCTCGATGAACTGGTGCGCACATCCGCCGTTGTACTGGCGGAGCTTTGGCGTGGCGCTACGACGACGGCAGAACAAGTCTATCTTCGCGCTCTCGAGCAAAAATACAGAGTATTAACGCCAACCGAGAAAAATTGGCTGGAGTCGGGGCAGATTCTGGCAAAGATGACACAAGACCACGGTTTCGAAGGGCGCAAGCTGCGGGATCTGCATTTCGATGTGCTGATTGCGCTGACGGCGCGGGCGCATGGAGCGCGGTTGATTACATCGAATCGAGCGGATTTTGAATTGATTCGGGGATATCGGGAGTTCGAGCTGGAAGTTTGGTGAAGGTCATGCCGTCCCTGCATCTAGACGCGCGTCTGTTCCGCGCCATTTCGGATTCAAGAAAGGCACCAATGGCGATCGGCCTCTTAGTGTAATGCATCCAGATCGCGCAACTGGTCATCCAGGCCCAGATATTCCCAGCGTTGCAACGCGATGGGGACGTTCCCGTTGAGCCACACGAAATCGTGAAACTTCTGCACGTTGAAATGTTCCCCTTGTTTTAGCCGCGCTTCTGCCAGTAACTCGAGGATTTGCAGTTTACCGATCTGGTAGGCGATCTTCTGTCCCGGCATCTCGCCCATCTCGATCACCTCGGTGCGGGCATCGTTCGCGTCCAGCGGGACATTGCGTTCGAGATAATCGACGGCCTGCTCCGGCGTGAATGTTCCCAGAGCGACCTTGACGTCGGCGATGACGCGCGCCGCGCGCAGGCGCATCTGGTTGTAGACGATTTCGCGCGTGTGCGGGCTGTCGTCGTAGAGTCCTGCCTGCAGCATCATCTCTTCGGCATAGAAACCGATGCCCTCGTTTGCGCCCGAGTCATAGTAATGCCGCCGGATTGGGTCGGGATGTTTCCATGAAGCGCAAAGCTGCCCGTAATGGCCGATGGTGCCTTCATGGTCGATCTGAATGCGCGGGTCCTTTGCGTCCGCGACCCAGAAGTAGCCGGCGGTAGGCGACGGAGCGTTGACGTAGCGGATTCCGTTTTTGTCGAGACGCGAGGGTGAAGTGAAGTCATCGGTCTCGACGAAGTCGCCCAGCGCCGCGAGGTAAGGCGGCATGGGGCGAAGGGTGAAGTGCTGCAGCCAGGCGGGCAAGGTGATGATCTTCCGTTCATCGACGAAGGCGCGCACCTGGAGTTCGGCTTTTTGATTGCGTGCGACGAACTCGTCGAGCGTGGCGGCCATGACCAGAGGCGGCACGGAACGATTTCGATTTTCCTCCAATGCTTCGAAGGCGACAGCGCGGCGGAATTCCTGCTCGGCGCGGGCGACCATGTCTTCGGGGGTGTAGGGGATCAGGGCCACGTTGCGCAGGAACCATAGGTAGTCGTTGCGACCGATGGCCGACTGTTGCGGGAGCGTCGGCAGAGCTTTTTGCAGCCACGCACGATAGGCTTCGAGAGCTGTCGCAGCGCGGTCTGCGGAGGTTCGCCATTCCTCAGGCGCAATGGTGGTTTGCGGGGGCAGCGTGTTCGCGACTTGTTCAAGCTTCTGTCGAATGCCGGCAAGCGAATCAATTGCCATTTGCGCGAAGGGGGCAGGCGGCGACTGGAGGTTTTTCTGTGCCTGCGCGAGGATGCTGGGAATGTTGTTGAGGCGCGACAAGATTTCGCGGCTTTGGATTTCGCTATAGGGACCGGGCACACCGAGCGCTTCGCCGATGGGCGTCAATGTCTGCTCGATATAGAAGTTGGGATCACGCTGCCATCGCTTGAGGATGTCCAACTCCCAATGGACGCGTGCCAGCGCCGACCCGATGAGGCGATGGTCGACCTGCTGCGGGACGGAGGCCTTCGGGTCGGCAAGCTTCTTCCAGCGGGAATCGAATGTGGCGAGTGATGCGCGCTGGCTTTCGACGCTGGCGGGCGACCAGTCGCGGATCACGCCGAGGGGACGTTCCATGCGCGGGATGTCGTCGCTGGTGTACTGGGCGTAGCGTGCGCGCCATGTCCAGAAGTCGGAGGCTAGCTTTTGGTCAGAGTCCGCGGCGGGCTGGGCAAAGGCGGGTGCGAGGAAGGCGAAGCCTAGGCCTAGAGCGACGAAAGCCAGTTGTCGTTTCAACGTCATGATCCTCATTTCGGGTGAGGGATTGAATTGAGGACCATGCTAATTGATCTCGGCTCTCCCAGAGGGAGAGCATGAAGGTAGCCCAGGGTGAAACCTTGGGAACACTGCCGTCCGCAAACCCGCCGCCCCGAAGGGGCGGCATGAAACAAGGCCATCTCGCTTCATTCATCGTCTTGGTCATAGGAACGGATACGGCCTGAATGTCGTGTGACACGCGACCTGCGAGCGGGGAGGTTTCCGCGATAGGATGCGGTGCGTATGGCGCACACCTATTGTTCCTCGTTGTTTCACTGTGTCTTCTCGACAAAGGAGCGCCGGAAGACAATTGTGCCGGAAATTGAAGAACGGTTGTGGGCGTACATGGGTGGCATTGCGCGGGAGAACGGGATGACCGCGCTCGCGGTTGGTGGCATGGAGGACCACGTTCATCTTTTGATCTCGTTGCCGTCGTCGATGGCGATTGCGACCGCGATGCGAGAGATCAAGAGGGGGTCATCCCTGTGGATGCATGAAGCGTGCGGGATGCCGGAGTTTCAATGGCAACAGGGATATGGGGCGTTTTCAGTGGGGCAGAATCAGGTGGAGGCGACGGTAGCGTATATCGCGCGGCAGAAGGAGCATCATCGGCGGCGAGATTTTCAGGCGGAGTTTTTGGCGTTTTTGAAGAAGCATCGGGTTGAGTATGATCCGCGGTTTGTTTGGGGTTGAGGTTCGCGGATTGGCGATGTGTGTTCGGTCGCGCCCCGTAGGGGCGCGATGGATCGGGCGTTAGGTTGATCGATGCGGGTCGAGTTGGGGTGATGGGAGTTGGGTCCTCATGCCACACCCCTACGGGGTGGTGGGATTTGTGGTGGGTCGTGTTCCCAGGGTTTCACCGTGGGCTATTTTCACGCGGCCTCTACGAGGCCTTCTCCAAGGCATGCTGACCGCAAAAGCGATTCGTTTGAAGGCAGGCAACAAAGGCCGTTCCCGAGGGGAACGGCCTTTGCGGTCTTGAGAACCAAGGTTGATGCAGTTCCTATATTGAGGATCTGGCGCCGAAGGCGCGTACGCCTGGACGGCCAGTCCTAGTCCCCGGCGACGAGGTCGGTTTCCTTCTGCTGTTGCCGGTTGATGGGCGAGGCGGCGTTGTTGGAAGCGGGCTTGATGGAGCTGAGGCTCACCAGGCCCTCGATTGGTTTTTCGCCGAGGACGTGCTCGCGGTAGAGCTTAGCCATGGCCGCGTTTTCCGCATCCGTCTTGATCTTGGTGTCGCGGGCGCGGATCTTTTCTTCGCGGGCGTTCTTGGCGATGCCCAGGTTATCCAGCGTGTGGTTGGCTTCGGAGTTGACGTGCTCCATGTTGAGCTTGAGCTCGTGGCCCACGTAGCCCATGCCGACCTTTTTGCCGCCGGCAAAGATCTCGTGGCGGCCGTGCTCCTCGTACCATTTCGTCAAGGTGGCGGTCATGTGCATCTTCTCAATGATGTTTCTCCAGCCCACACCGGTGTTGTAGGCGCAGAAGCTGATTTCGCCTTCCTGGGTGGCGTAGGGGATGATGCACTGCTCGGTGCGGCGGAAGTCGTAGTTGAACAAATCCTGGAACCACATGCCGGCGATGAAGAGGAAGTTCCAGCGGTCCTGGCGGCGCTTCTGGATGTCTTCGAGGGTGCGGTCGCCTTTGACGCTGCCGTAATTCTTTCCAGTCGCGTTAAAGGTCTTGTCCATCTTCTTCATCATGTCAGTGATCTTGAAGTGGGTAGGCGCCTGGAAGGGATCGTAGTTGCGCAGGAGCGCGAGGCCGAAGCCGATGACCGAGAGGAACTTGCCGCGGGCGGCGTCGTTGATCTTAGCGAGGTCCTTGGCTACTTTGTCCATGTTGAGGAAGGCGGTGACGGGGGCGGCTTCCTTGGTTTCCTTGTCGATCATCAATGCCATTCCAATGCCGCAGTTGGGGTGGCACCCGCAGGAGAGCTGGCCCCACTCGGCGCTGGGTCCGTGAATCAAGTCGGCCCAGTCGGAGAAGGTGCTCATGAAGGAGATAGGGAACCAGTCGCGTTCGGGGACGCCGAGGCCGACTTGATTTTTGACGTCGTGCGCCATGTGCGAGAGGGTGTAGCGCTGGGCAAAGCGGCGGTCGTCGGTGATGTCCTCGTCGCGGCCGGTGAAGCTGACGGGCTGGAAGGAGAGGAAGCTGATTTTCTTGGGATTGTCGAGGGCGAACTCGATAATGCGGCCGACCTGCTCGTTATTAATGCCGTTGATGATGGTGGTGACGGGAACGATCTCGACGCCGGCTTCATGCAGATTGTTGATGGCCTGGAGCTTCACATCAAACAGATTGCCAACCTTGCGGTGCGAGTTGGCGGCGTTGCCGATGCCGTCAAATTGCAAATAGACGTAGCGGAGTCCGGCTTCGGCAGCAGCGCGGCAGAGCTCCTTCGACTTGGCGAATTCGATTCCATTGGACGCGGCCTGGACCGAGTTGTAGCCGACCTTGCGCGAGTAGGCGACGGCGTCGAGGAAGTAGGGCGACAGCGTGGGCTCGCCGCCGGAAAACTGAACGCTCATCTGCCGTTTCGGTTTCACGGTGATGGCGTTGTCGAGCATGGTCTTGATTTCTTCCCACGTGAGCTCGTGCACGAAGCCGACCTGGTTGGCGTCCATGAAGCAGGGGTCGCACATCATGTTGCAGCGGTTGGTGAGGTCGATGGTGAGCACCGAGCCGCGCCCGTGAGTCACAGTGGATGTGCCGTGGTGGTGCAGATTCTTGTCGCCATCGCCGTGGGCGCGGATGTCGCGGCCGGGGAAGCTCTCTTCGAGGTGCTTGAAGAAGGCGGGGTCGATGGACATGACGTCTTCGAAGTGGCCGTGCTTGGGGCAATCCTTGACCATGAGAATTTTGCCGTCGCGCTCGATGATCTGGGCCTTGATTTCGCCGACCTTTTCGTTCAGCAGGACTTCATGGGGCAGCTTGCCATCGAGGATCTGCTGGCGGATTTCGGGGACGCACTTGGGACAGAGGGAGTCAGTAGTGCGCGGCCAGCCGAGGGGCGGCTTCTCTTTCTGATAGGACTTGAGGAGAGGCTTTTCGGACCATTTCGGCGTGAAGGACGGATTGGGGCTGATGCGGTTGAGGCGCTCAAAAACAACCCACGCGGCTTTCGCCCCGTAGACGGCGACCTTCTCTGCGTACTTGACGGCTTTGGACATGTGTGGCTTCTCCTCTGAAAGTGTGGCGCTTTAGGCTGCAACCCCTTGGGGTTAACCCCTTGGACTTCAGGGTGGTGCGGGTGCTAAAAGGTCAGTTTTGAGAGTAACGCCTGGGGGTTGTCAATCCAACGGGAGTGCAGCGAATGGGGAAATATCCCGTTGAATGGCAACAAGTTCACCCCGAATGGTGTGCAAGATGGCTCACTGGCAGATCAGGCGGGTCAGTCCTGCCAAGGGATGCGTCAACCTGACGGCAACGCCGCAGAACGGCTTCAAATCCGCAGTTAGCCTTGCTTGCACCGGCCTGCCTGTGGGAGAAACCCGTTCCTTCAGCCCTGCAACGGTGAAGCCTTCCGGAGCAGCGGCCTGCACGCAGCTGATTCTTTCGGCCGAGCGGGCAATCTTCGGCTTTAAGACCGACTATCGCCCAATTTTGCGGGGCACAGGTCTTACGCTGGCAGTCTGGCTCTTCAGGTTCAAACGGTGGCGGGTCGCGCGGCTGTGGCGCCTGCCGATAGTGGCCGGAATTGGAATGGGTCTGCTTTTCGGCTGCGGCGGCAGTGGATCCTGGTCCAAGACACCGGTCACTTCGATGGTCACCGTGACGGCCAAATCGGGTTCGCCGACCCAAACTGTCACCATTTCGCTTACGGTTGACTAATTTGCAGAGGTCCCGAGCGGGCCTGATGACAGGGCGAGCCTTCGAGTTGAAGGCTAGTGGCGCCCTACTTTGCCTTGTGGCTGGCGTACTGCTGGGTTTGGGACATCACAACTCCCTATGGGAGTTGCGAATGCGGCAATAACCGTCGTGCATCAGAATCCGCGCAGCGTTGCAGAAAATTACGCAGACCTGTGAATCAAGCCAGCTGAGGCGCGCAGCCACCGGTCGCGTCCGCCGATACGGCTCGTCCATATACTTCGCAAATCCCCTTCAACACCTGTGTCAGTTTTCACAATTGTTCCACGTGGAACAATTTCGAGTCGCGGAGCGCTGTCGGCTCGCCACGCGAATGAAACCCCCGAACGAAACCTAGCTGCCGCCGCCGTCGGTTTTGGCTACCTGGTTGATGATGCGCTGGACTAGGACGACCTGGACGTGAATGCGCTTGGCGATGTCGGGGACGAATTCGGTGATGAAGTTGTCGGTGGGGGCGAGGGCGAGGCCGATGCCGTAGCGCGCGGAGCTGGCGGGGAGATTGGTTTCACGGCCGGGGACGTAGAGGTTGCTGACCTCGTCGTCGATGGCGAAGCCGACCAGGTTGGCGTAGTTGATCATGCCTTTGCCGTTATCGCCCTGAGTCCAGACCACCTGGAGAATGGCGTGGCCGACGCGGTGCATGATGCTGGCGGCGGGTTCGCGGTGGTAGTGGGGATCCTGGTGCACGATGGACGGGATAAGAAAAGTGCCGAAGAATTCGCCGGTCATGTCCTGCGTGTAGGCGACGCCGACACTTTTGCCGAAGCCGGGCATGCCAGGGCCATAGGCGGAGTGGGAGTCGGAAGCGATGCCGATGCCGGAGGTGCCGAGAATGGTGACGGCGTTGAATGGGTCGATGACGTTGCGGACGGCGAGCCAGGCTTTTTCTTTGGGAGTGAGCGGCTTGACTTTGGGTCCGTCGATGAAACGGGCATACCAGTTAATGATGGGCACGTAGAGAGGGCATGGGACCGACATCCGAAAGGATTGGTTGGTGAGATGAGCGTCCACATCTCCAAAGCCGGCATGGTAGAGCGCCTCGACAGAGCCGATCGCCGCCACGTTTCCGCCGGCATTTCTGATCTGGCATGGGCCGGCTGCCGGTAACGGAGCGGATGCCCTGGCGGGTTTCGGCGCGTCGGGAAGCGAGGATGTCGACGCGGCCGGCACTGTGGCCTGTGCGCATGAAGGGAGCGGAACAAAAGGCAGGACCAGCGACAGGAGAAGGGAAGGCGCACATCTGCGTGGAGTGATTCGTGTCTCGGCGGATCGGCAAGTCTGGTTTGTGCCTATTGCATTGTCTGCCAACAGCCGGGTCCTCAGTCGATGGGATTCGGTTGCTTATTTTCGTGGGAGCCGGTCGGAAACGACAACCGGACGGACGAAAACTCCTGACTTTCGCCACACCCAGGTCTATGTGCAAAGTCCTGTAGATTCTGCGTGAATGGAAATCATACCCCTGCTGTCCATTCAGACGCAGTTCTTTCGTGGAAGGTCACATGGAACC
This sequence comes from uncultured Acidobacteriaceae bacterium, assembly GCA_963810545.1. Classification (GTDB taxonomy): domain Bacteria; phylum Acidobacteriota; class Terriglobia; order Terriglobales; family Acidobacteriaceae; genus Telmatobacter. The sequence continues at coordinate 155,885 of CAWENE010000001.1, read as the reverse complement.
GGACAAAGCGCCGGATCGTAAATGACCATCTAAATCTTTGTTGACGTTCGGGGCACATTGGGCTGTATGCGGACGTGGGTGGAATTGACGTGCCCTTGCCCCGAGCGGAGACTTGAATGAGAGGAATTTGTCATGAGCTCTTATCCTCCTCCCCCTCCTCCTCCTCCTCCTGCTCCAGGTGCTCCTTTTGGCCCGGGCGGGGTGGGCCATCGCCTGGAAGAAGCCATCGAACTGATCGAGATGGAACTGCGCCATGCTGTTGCCTATGTCAATGACGCGGTGATTCCTCAGGTTCGGAGTGAATCGATCGGCGCGATGCGCAAGGTGGCCGACACGCTGAAGAATTTGGCCGATCGCATGGAGCAGCCGAAGGGACCGCGCACCGGATGAGCAGCCGAGGGGCGATTGGCAGGTTGCAGTTTGCCGGGTGGGCCGGGCTGACAGTCGTCCTGTTGCTGGAGGCCGGTTGCGGGCACAAGCCGAAGACGGCGAAGGCGCCGCCGACCGCTCCTGCTGTGACGCAACCTGCGAATTCAGAACAGCCCACTTCGTCAGGGTCTTCCGCGGCGCGGATTCCCGTGACCGCGGTGCCGCCGGGCGGCGTGAGTGAAGAGGACAGGGAATTTGTTTTGGCGCATCGGCCGATTTTCAGCGAAGAGGGCGATGCGACGTGGTACACCGCTCCTTACAAGGGACGTAAGGCGGCCAACGGGCAGGTCTTTCGAGACGACGCACTGACGGCGGCACATCGCACTCTGCCGATGGGATCGCTGATTGTGGTGACGAACCTGACGACGCGGCAGGCCTCGGCGATGCGGATCAGCGACCGCGGGCCGTTTGTGCCGGACAAGACCATCGATCTGACGATTGCCTCGGCGAAGGCGATTGGGGTGTATCGCGTGGGGACGGCGCGGGTGCGCATCGATGTGTACGAGACGCCGAAGCCGATGGATGTGGGTGGGCGCTGGTGCGTGCAGATTGGGGCTTTCAAAAGCGAGGACAAAGCCGCGAGGATGAAGGCGGCGCTTCTGCGTGCGTATCCGGATGCGAATGTGATTGAGTTTCCAGGGGAGAAAAGCTACTGGGTGCGCATTCGGCCGCATGGCGACGACCGCGCCGTTGCCGAGAAGATTCTGCATCGCGTACGGCCGACGGAAGGCGATGCGTATCTGACAAGGCTGGATTAGCCAGCAGCGCAAGCATCCTCACGCAAAACTTCGATTGAAGTGATGCTTTCGAAGAACTGCCTTCGTACCTTCATTGCGGCGCATGCGTTTCAATCGCTCTCGATCATGTCCCAGGACGCAGACGGCGCATGCGTATGAGAGCCCCGCTGAGGGCGCCGAGCCCGGCTGCTGCGGGTACCACCGCAGTGTGCCACACAAGCACATGCGCGGCTTCGAAGTTAGGGCAATGGAGTTCAAGCAGGCTCACGCCGGCGAGGCCGCCCAGGGTTCCGGCAATCAATCCCGCGGATACGGGATTTGTCGCGAACCCGCGCCGCATGATGAGCCAGCTCAAGAGCGCGGCGGGAACGGCGTGCAGCAGGCCCATGCCCAGACAGACGAGGCCCACGGGGACGAAGTGGCCGGTGGCGGGATCGTGGAACAAGAGGGCAAACAGGCCGACCAGCGCCACGCCGGTTAGCAGCAGGAGCAGGGCGGGCGCAATGCGGCTGCTGCTGCCGGGAATCATCTCCGCGACGAATGTGCGTGCAGCGGCCCACATGAGGATCGCGAGCGCGGGAAAGATGAGTGCGCGTTCAAAGAGATCCATCCTATTAAATCCGAAGAGGCCGGCGTGCAGCGCTCCGGCGAGCGAAACCGCGACGCAGATGAGGACCAGTCCGTTGGACAGCAGCCATGCCGGGGCCAGTGGATGCACCGGCTGGAGCGACGGACGGATCGATTCCGCGACGTGTTGGAGCAGCTCGGGCGCCGGCTCCGGCGCAGCGGCCGCTGCCTTGTTCAGGATTTGGTCAATCTCCTCGTCTTTCACGAAAGTGGGTCTCCCGGCTCCTTTCTGAGCCCTGCGGCGCTCATTGTTTGCCTCAGCTTCTTGTACGCCCTGTGGACCTTCTGCTTGACCGAGCCGACGCTGGAGGAGGTGGCGCGTGCAACCTCTTCCAGCGACATGCCCGTGACTTTCAACATTTCAATGACTTCGCGCTGGCTTTCGGAGAGCGGCGCAAGCAGGGCCTCCAGATCATTGGCTGTGTCGGGTCGTCCTGCAAGAGATGCGCTAGCGACGGCTCTTTCCTCAAGTTGCCGCGCACCAGCCGTGCTGCGGATCGTCTTTCGATAATGATCGACACGCACGTACCGGGCGATTGCATAGAACCATGGGAGCGCCGGTTCACCTGTACGGTAGGTGTGCCGCACTTTGTGAATGCGCAGCCAGGTCTCCTGCAGCAGGTCATCGGCATCGGCGCGGCTGTGCGACTGGGCGGCGAAAAAGCGGTACAACTGTGGACTGAAGGCTTCGACGATGGCAGTGGCCGCGGCGAAGTCGCCTTGCTGATAGCGAACCATCAGGACCTCGAGATTGCTCTCCGAGCGCATGGGATAGACAGTCTTCTCACCCTCAGGATCGATCTCAGCCTCTTCGTGCAAAATACTCCTCGCCGTCAGCAAAGGCCCACCGTCATCTCGGGGCAACATTGGTTTATTCGACGGCGGGGAACGAAAAGTTACGGTGCGTGCGGACTTTTCGGAATTCTTTTCGCGCGGATGAATTTCCAGTTTCCAGCGTAACTTCCGGCGGGCGGAAACCGAATCAACATTCGTGAAAATGATCGGCCACGCCTGGGATTCGTGTGGGCGTGGCCGGTGCATGCCTTCACAACAAACTCCAAGGAGGTTGCAATGATTTCTCAGAGGCTCAAATGGAGCCGGCGCTGTTCCAGTATCGCAATGTCGGCCCTGTTTCTTGCAGGCACCCTAGCCGTCGAGGCACAGCCTGGGCGCAGCCCGCTGGTGATCACAAGCACGAATGATCCCAGCAACAACTCAGTCGTGGTCTTCAAGCTGAACACGGAAGGGACGCCTTCCTTGCCGTTGAGCGGAACATTTCACACGGGAGGGAAGGGCGGAGCCAGCACCAACGCGGGGATTGTGCAGTTCAGCCGCAATCTCGGCGCGGTTGCGAATTACGGATCGAACACGGTGAGCCAACTTGTGCGCTATGGGGACTCCGTTGCACTTGGAAGAACGATTGATCTGGCCTCGGATTGTGTGAAGCCCGATTCGGTCGCGTTGACGGAGACCCAACTTTTCGTGGTTGGCGCCACGTGCGCGGAGAGCCATGCGTGGCCTGCGGGATTTGTCGATGGTCCGGTAGTGAGTTTGCCGGACACTTCGGCGGCACAGATCGCGGTGGGCGAGAACTGGGCGGCTGTCACACTGGCCTCCGGATCGCTGCTGCAGTTGCCGCTGACGCGCGATGACGGTGTGCTGAACGGCACGAGCACTTCGATTCCATTGCCCAGCGATGCGAACAATACGCCGCTCGGAGAGGCTTTCTGGGGGAATATTCTCGGCTTCACGCCCGCGCACAGCCCGGACAGCTTCGCGATTGTCGACGAGGATCGCAATCTCTCAGCCATTCCGGGACCAATGCCGGCCTTCCCAACGAACGCGCCTTGCTGGGTGGCGAAGGGACCGGGCAATATCTGGTACACAGGGAACTCTCCCGGCGACGCCATTGCGATCTTCTTCAGCGACGGGCAGAGCGGCGTGTTCTATAAGAACGTGTTACTGCCGGGACCGCCGACCGACGTTTCGGTGTCGCCCGATAAGAAGTGGCTGGCTGCGATCTACAGTTCGGCAGGCGAGGCATACGTTGCGGTATTCTCGATCGACCAGCATGGCGATTTGACCAAGGTTGCGACGTCGAGCCCGATCGGGGTTGCCTCGTTCAACGGTGTCGCCTTTAGCGAGTAGTTACGGAAGAAGCGGCTCTGTTTTGCCTGGCGGACGAGCGGCCGTCGGGCAAAGCGAGCTGGGATGGGCGAGTTCGGGCCGGATGCGATGCCGGATCCCGTGGATAGCGATCTGCGGGCGCTACTTTCCGCCAGCTGAGGGTGTGGGCTGCTGTTTCACGAAGTCGAACACGCAGGGACGGCCGACGATGCCGAGGCCTTCATTTCTGGTGCCTGTTCCCTCTGTCTCTTTGAATTGAGCTTTGACTTCGTAGCTATATTCCTCGCCTTGGTGAGCGAAGACGCCACGCGCATATTTTCTTGAAGCGACGATGCCGTTGGCGGAGAGCTTGACGCTGCCGTCGTCTTTGATTTTCCCGTCGATCGTCAGGTAGCCCGGTTGTCCCGCTGTGCCGCGCTCTCCGTGGAACATGCTGTTCTGAATCACGCTGGGAAACTGCCAGGTGTAGCCCTCTGTCTCGCCCTTCGGTGGGCAGGTGAGCTTGGTTTGCCAGTTTCCGTCATAGCGATCCGCCGCTATCGAAATGCCTGGCAGGAGAATCAGGGCGCCCGCAATCAGCAGCCTGGCAGCTTTCGGCATGGTGTTTTCTCCTTGCGGGGAGCCACCTTAGCAGACGAGACGCAGTTATGGATGTGATGGGGTTGTTTGCGGGAGGGCGGTCGGGTTCGTTGCTTTCCCAGGTCTCAGACCACCCCAGGGACAGAGACCTGACGCCTCGCGAAATGGTTGATTGGGGTTCGTGCTTTCCCACCTTTTTAGCAGGAAAAAGCGAAAAGGACGGGGCACGGAGCTGTTCGGGATTGAAGTGTTACGAAACGTGGCGGATTTGGATTTGTGCTTTCCCACCCAAGCGGAGCTTGGATGGGGCACCCATGCTCGAACAAATTGACGCCTCGCGAAACGGTTGATTGAGGTTCGTGCTTTCCCACCCAAGCGGAGCTTGGATGGGGCACCCTGATCGTACCAATTGATGCGTCGCAAAGGCTACGTTCGCTAATTGGGAGGCGGGTAGAAGGGAAGCTTGTCGTTCTTTTCGTTGGCGCGGCGGATAGTGACGTCGTCGAGCAAGAGCGCGGGGGCGAGGACGGTCTCCGGCACTTCGCCGGCATAGTTGGCGACCCAGAGATCTTTGCCCGCGGCTTCGATGTTGGAGCGAAGGGCGCGCTCGTCGAGGTCGGCGACACGGGCTCCGCGGACCAGTTCGCGCGTGCCATCGGGGGAGACGCGATAGAGCAGGCGGGGGTTGTTGGGTCCGCCGAGAGTGGTGACATAGTAGACGCTTTTCAACTCGCGGTCTTTGGCGATGTCGAGAAGTCTCTTGTTCAGGTCCTCGTCGCTGAGGCCCTGTTTGGCGATGATTTTGAGAACGCCGATGGCGGGGCGCGCGGGGCCGGAGGCGGCGGCGCGGCCGTGGCCGTTGGACTGCGGAAAGTCGCGCACGGGCTGGCGGCCGATGAGGTAGTTCTCGAGCTTTCCGTCGGTGATGAGACTTACCGATTGCGCGGGAACACCTTCGTCGTCGATGTCATATGCGCCAAGGAGGCCTTTGCCGTTAAAGGTTTTCAGGCTGGGATCGTCGGAGACGTCGAGGAAGTCGGGGAGAACGCGCGCGTGAAAACTCGAGGCGAAAGGTCCGTTGGTGCGCGCTTCTGTGCCGAGGCGGGGACGTGTGGCAGTGATGCCGGAGCCGAGCAAACGGCGCAGCGTATCGGCGCTGGCGTCGGAGCTGAGCAGAACGGGGCCGTGGTACTCCTCTTCGACTAACGGTGCTTGGCGCAGGTCGGCGAGCGAGGCGATAAGCTTGACTGCGTGTGCGGCGAACGCTTCGGGTGAATCGAGGTCAGAAAGGGAGACACCGTTGGTTGCGTACGAACGATCGAGGCGCATGCCGTCGGCAGCCTGGGTGCCCACGCCGAAGCTTTCCTGAAAGCCGGAAAACGATTTGCGCACGATGGTGCCTTCGCTGTTGACGAGGCGCGTGGTGGTGGCGCGTGCGTGGAAAGAGGCGGAGCTGTACTGCACATCGCGCTGCAGAGATTTGACGGAGGTGTCGGTACGAAAGAGACCGCTGTCGTGCGCGACGCGATTTTCCCAGGCCGTTTCGTCGAGCTTCAGAGTCTGCGGGGCGGTAAGTGAGACGAGTGGATTTTGGTGGCTGAAGTCGTCGGCCTGCGGCGGCGTCTCGACTTGCTTAAGCTCGGCCTGCTTCTGCGCGTAGGCAGCGAGCGCGGATTTATAGGCCTGATCGGTGGCCGTCCACAGTGCGGAACGCAGAGCAATGGGGTCGTCGTCGAGCGCGGCCATCTCGATGGCGCCATCGCCGCGCTGGCCGGAGCTGTCGGTTTCGTAGTCGCCTACGAGTACGGTGACGCGGACGACACGTGCGTGGTTGTGGCTGGAGCCTTCCGTAGCGCCGAAAGCCGCCTTGGTTTCGAAGTCGTCGACGTCGACCATGCGGTATTGAATGAAGAAGGGTTTTTGGAAGCCGGGGAACTGGAGCTGGCTCACGCTGCGGTCGAGTTCGGTGAGCATGGCGGCCAGGATGGGATCTTTTTGGGCGTCGACACGGGTGGTTTGGGCGGGAAGAGAGGACGCAAGGGAGAGAGTCAAGATCGTGAGCATCCGAGCCTGACGGAGGGTGACCGGGGCCAGGCTGGGCATGTACTTTCCCACCCAAGCAAAGCTTGGATGGGGCACCCGGCGTGGTCTCCCACCCAAGCGGAGCTTGGATGGGGCACCCGTCCTTGGCACGAGGAGTCGCAGCGGGTTCATTGGGCCTCCTTGGTCGTGTTCACAGGAGGCGCGCTGGGGATGGGCAGGATGGGTGGACGTTCGATGCCCTGGGGTTGGCGTTGGGTTTCGATTTCGCTGAGGAGCATGGCGGGCGCGACGGCGCTGACGGGGACCGTGCCTGACTCGGCGCCGCATTCGCCGTTGAAGACTTCGGGCTTGTCGCCGGTGGCGAGGATGCGCTTCATGGCGGCGAGCGGCGTGCCCACGATGCTGACGCCGCGGACTAACTCGTCGGGGCGGCCGTCGATGTAGACACGGTAGACGACGAGGGGAATCACCTGAAATGCCTGTGGCGAGCTGCGCTGCGTGACAGCGAAGCCGGAGGAGATGTCTTCGAAGTAGAGGCCGTAGGCTTTGCCCTGTTTCTTCGCTTCTTCGATCAGCTGCTTCCGCAGTTCCGCCTCCGGAACCGTTTTGGTGGAGCTGACGATGAGATTGCCCTGGCGGCCGGTGGGCATGCGGCCGGTTTGCGCGCGGCCGTGGCCGTTGGACTCGCCGAAGCTGGCGATGGGCAGGCGCGACATGAGGAAGGTTTTCAGCACGCCGTTCTGGATGAGTTCGACGCGCTGCGCCTTCTGTCCTTCGTCGTCGTAGGTGTAGCTGCCGCTCAACCAAGTCTGACCAAAGGTGGTGCGGGTTGGGTCGTCGGCGACGGAGAGAAAGCTGGGGAGGATGTCTTTGCCGATGTCCTTGGTGAAGGTCTGGCCTTCTTCGTCGCCGCGTTGGCGCTGGCCTTCGAGCCGGTGGCCGAGTACCTCGTGAAAGAAGACGGCGGAAGCGCGGCCGGAGAGGATCGCGGGGCCATCGAAGGGCTCGGTGACGGGAGCCTTGCGCAGTGCTTCGAGACTTGAGCCGAGCGAGCGGACGGCAGATTCGAGTTCGGCCTGCGAAGGAAGGCCGTCGATGGTTTCGGCTTCGAAGGTCTGGTCGCGGAACAGATCCATGCCGTCGTCGGCGCGGGTGACGGCGAGGACGACGAGGCGCGCCTGGAGATGCGGAGTGACGACGCGGGAGCCTTCGGACGAGGCGAAATAGTCAGTCTCGTTCTGCACAGTGAGCATGACGAGGTTTTGATAGACGTTGGGATATTCGCGGAAGATGCGGGAGAGCGAACGCACACGCTGTTCCCAGGCCGCGCGGTCGATGGCGACGGGCGGAGCGGGTTTAGCGATGGCGATTTGTGGTGGCTCGGTGGAGAAGTCGGGCGATGTGTCTTCTTCTTTGGCGCGGACCTGAGCCTCGGTTTTGACGCGAAGGTAGTTATCCAGGGCAGAGCCGTAGCCCGTGTTGGTGGCGATCCAGAGGGAGCGGGCGAGCGCTTCACGGTCATCGACGAGGGGCAGTTCGAGGCTGTTAACGGCTGAGGCGCGGTGGTCGCCGTGGGTGTTGTCGAGCTTGGGGTCGCCGAGACGGACCTGCACGTCGGCGACGCGGACATGGTTGGACGAACTGCCGACGATGGCGCCATATTGGGCGCGAATCATAACGGCGCTGGCATCGCTGACGGAGTAGCTGAGGAAGTAGGGCGGGAGCTGATTTTCGTTCGCCGTGCCGGTTGTTTTGCCCAGCGAGGTGAAGGCGCGTTGTAGCTCGCTGCTCATGGCGTCCAAAAGGACAGGCATGGGCTGCTCGGCGCGGGCGGTGAAAGACGCGAGAAGCGCGACAACTGCGAGGAAGGAGAGTCTCAGCATCGAGCGGCTGGAGCCGACAGGAGAATTATGTGGCATAAATCAGAAACAGTCTGGTAAAAGCGGGTGCAGGTTTGATTGTCTCAGACTAGATGGTTAGGAGGAGATTGCTGATGCGAATTGTCTTGACCGGCGTGCTGGCGCTCTGTGTTTTTGTCGTGGGTGCCGTTCCGGCTTTTTGTATTCAGGCAGCTTCTGCACCGGCGTCCGCAAATGCGCAGACTGCCTCGGCGCAATCGGTCTATCATCTGCCGCCGGAGAAACTTGCCAAGGCCATCGCGCTGAGCCGCATTCGCGATGTTGAACATTTTGTCGACGCGTTTTGGGGGTTTGCGGTGTTGTGGCTGCTGTTGAGTACCCGCGCCGCCGCGGGGATGGAGGCGTGGGCGCTGCGCCTTTCGAAGCGGCGATGGGTGCAGGGGCTGGTGTTTTTCGCGCTGCTGATTGTGGTGTTGACGGTGACGGAGTTGCCGCTGGACATGTACATGCACAACGTGAGCCGCCAGTACGGCATCAGCGTGCAGGGGTGGGGAAGCTGGTTTGGCGACCAGGGGAAAGCGCTGGGGCTGGCGGTGGTGTTCGGTTCGCTGGTGATGTTGCTGTTTCAGTGGATCGTGCGCAAATGGCCGCGACGGTACTGGTTCGGCATCTGGGTGGCGACATTGCCGTTGATGGTGCTGGCGGTGTTTGTTTCGCCGCTGATTGAGCCGCTTTTCAACAAATACGAGCCACTGAACAAGAACTTTCCGGGGCTGGTAGCGAAGCTGGAACTGGTGGCGCAGCGGACGGGGACTGCGATTCCACCTGATCGGATGTTCCTGATGAAGGCCAGCGAGAAAACCAACGGTCTGAATGCGTATGTGAGCGGCCTGGGCGCGACGAAACGGATTGTGGTGTGGGACACGACGGCGGGACGGGTGCCGGATGATGTGGTGATGTTCGTCTTCGGGCATGAGTCGGGACACTACGTGCTGAAACATATTCCTAAAATGCTGACGGGCTTTGCGGTTGCGCTGTTTTTCGTGTATTGGGGATGTGCGGCATTTGCGGACTGGCTGGCGCGGCGATTTGGCGGGAAATGGGGGCTAACGACTCCGGATGATTTTGCGAACCCGCTGCCGCCGCTCGCTCATCGGGCTGGCTTCGTCGTGCTGCTGTTCACGATCACCGTGGCGAGCTTCGTACTGGAGCCGGTATCGAACGCGTTCAGCCGGCATTTTGAGCATCAGGCCGATGTGTACGGGCAGGAGGCGATTCACGGACTGGTGCCCGATCCACAGAAGACAGCGGTGGCGGGGTTCAATGCGTTGGGGGCGGCGTGGCTTGAGGATCCGAATCCGAGCCCGTTCATTGAGTTCTGGGAGTATAGCCATCCTTCGGTGAAGACGAGGGCGAATTTTGCAGCGCAGTACAATCCGTGGGCGAATGGAGGGCCCGGGGAGTTTTTTAAACAGTGATCGGTAGTCAGGGATCAGGGGTCAGGGCCCGAGAGAACGGGAACAGAGGCTGGGACGAGCGCGTGCTCTCCCACCCAAGCGGAGCTTGGATGGGGCACCCATCATTTGTGCGAATTGAAGGGTTCGCAAACAGCAGGTTCTTCGCTCGGCTTACCCCAATCGCACTGCATATGGGCCGGGAGATCAGGCTGGGGCGAGTTCGTGCTTTCCCACCCAAGCGGAGCTTGGATGGGGCACCCATCATTTGTGCGAATTGAAGGGTTCGCAAACAGCAGGTTCTTCGCTCGGCTTACCCCAATCGCACTGCATATGGGCCGGGAGATCAGGCTGGGGCGAGTTCGTGTTCCCACCCAAGCGAGCTTGATGGGGCACCCATGATCCCAAATCGCACTGCATATTGGGCGGGAGATCAGGCTGGGGCGAGTTCGTGCTTTCCCACCCAAGCGGAGCTTGGATGGGGCACCCATCATTTGCGCGAATTGAAGGGTTCGCAAAAAGCAGGTTCTTCGCCCCCGGGGCGCGCGGGGTCTCAGGATGACTCAGCGCGGGTGGGTGGAAGGCATAGGACGACAGGGAATAGGGGCTTATTGGGGTGGGTCGCGGGGAATCTTGGAATCAAATAAAATAGAGGCATGGTGGCGCTTCCCCCCATCCCGTCGATTCTTGCGTCTCTCGTGGGCCTGGTGGCCGTGACGATGTGGCGGCTGCGCGAGGCGCGGACTGCTGTATCGCTGAAGAAGATCGTGATTCCTCCGCTGGGGATGGCAACCGGGTTTTCGATGTTTTTCGTTCCAGCGTTTCGGATTCCGTGGGCGTGGGCGGGGCTGGCGTTTCTGATCGGGGCTGTGGCGCTGGCGTGGCCGCTGCTGCTGACAACGCGCCTGGAGCGGCGGGGCGACGCGGTGATGATGCGGCGATCAAGTGCATTTTTGGCAGTGATCCTGGTGCTGGCCGTGATTCGGTTTGCGGCGCGGGGCTACTTCGACACGATTCTTACGGCTCAACAGACGGGCGGTGTCTTCTTCATTCTGGCGTTCGGGATGATTGTGATCTGGCGGGCCAAGATGCTGATAGATTTTCGCCGGTTGACGGCCAATCTGGAAACGAGTGCTGCCTGACGGTTTGCGCGGTTTTCCGGGAAGGGCAATTCAATGCAATTCCTTTCGTTGTCGCGGCGGCGCACGGATGCGTTTCCGCCGGAAGCCTTCACACCGGAGCGGATCGCGGGCGAAGGGCAGCGCGTGAAGGAGCTTTACGCGACAGGCATCCTGCGGCATATCTGGAAACGGGGCGATATGGGCGGCGCGGCGATTTTGTGGGAGGCGGCAAGTGAGGTCGATGTGCGGGCTGCCTGTGAGAGCCTGCCGCTCTTCAAGGCGGGGATGCTGGAGATTGTGGCGCTGGTTCCGCTGGAGCCGTATGCCGGCTTCGGTCCGGCAAAGTGATCGCGCGCTCTTTTGGCTCCGCGGGATAGGCGAACTGTGCGGCTTTTCCTCAGAGCCGCCTAACCCAGCGCTGGATTTACACTAGGGTTTCGCCCTCTTTGAAGGAGAAAAACTCCCATGGCCTATCCCGCGAATTATCGCTATACCAAAGAACACGAATGGATTTCGGTGGACGGTGGCGTCGGCACGATTGGCATTACGGACTATGCGCAGAATTCGCTCGGCGATATTGTCTACGTGGACGCGCCGAAGGTTGGCGAGGAAGTGAAAGCCAATGCCACGTTCGGATCGGTGGAGAGCGTGAAAGCCGTGAGCGATCTCTATTCGCCGGTGAGCGGCACGGTGACCGAAGTGAACGAGTCGCTGAAGACCGAGCCGGACAAGATCAACGCCGCTCCGCATGACGCGTGGATTATCAAGGTGAAGCTGTCGGACCCGGCGGAGTTTGACAAGCTGCTGGATGCGGCGGGGTACGAAGCGTTTATTTCCGAGGAAACTGGAGCATAGCGCTGGTTGCGAGCTCTCAGCTTTCAGCCGTCAGCTGAAATCGGAGCCTGACGCAGTTTCAACCCATATTGAGTTTGCTCTCCGGCGGCTCTGGTCGCTGTTTGCGGTCGCGTCCAGCTGGTGGCTTAAAGCTGGAAGCTGAAAGCTGAAAAGATGCGTTATCTTCCCAAGTCGCAGGCGGAACGCGAGCAGATGCTTGCCGCGATCGGCGCGCAGTCGATCGACGATTTATTTGCCGTGATTCCCGCCGAGTACCGGCTGACGCGCGACCTGGATGTGCCGCGGCAGTTTGGCGAGAGCGAGATTGTCGAGTACTTCAAGGCTGCGGCACAGAAGAATGCCACTGATTATGCCAGCTTTCTGGGCGCGGGCGCTTATCGGCACTATCGGCCGGTGATCATCGATGCACTGGTGCAGCGCGGCGAATTTCTGACCAGCTATACGCCGTACCAGGCGGAGATTACGCAGGGCACGTTGCAGGCGATCTTCGAATTCCAGACGATGATTGCCGAGTTGACGGGCATGGATGTGGCCAACGCCAGCATGTACGACGGGTCCACTGGAGCTGCGGAGGCGGTGCTGATGGCGATGCGCGTGACGGGGCGGCACAAGGCAGTGGTCGCGGCAACGGTGCATCCGGAATATCGAGAAGTGTTGCACACCTATCTGCGGGTGCGGGATTTGTCCACGGAGCAGGTTGGGTATCACGCCGAGACCGGGCGCGTGGATTTGGAGGCGCTGGAAGCCGCGGTGACCGAGGAGACGGCGGCGGTGCTGGTGCAGAGCCCTAATTTTTTCGGGACCATTGAAGATGTGGCGGCGATTGCGGAGATTGCGCACAAGAAGGGCGCGTTGCTGATTGTGTCGATTGCCGAGGCGGTTTCGCTGGGTGTTGTCCGGCCGCCGGTAGAGGCGGACATCGTCTCGATGGAGGCGCAGAGTTTTGGCGTGGCGCTGAGTTATGGCGGGCCGTTCTGCGGGGTGATCGCGGCCAAGGAGCAGTATCTTCGGCAGATGCCGGGACGGCTGGCGGGGCAGACGGTGGACGGCGACGGGAATCGCGGATTTGTGCTGACGCTTTCGACGCGCGAGCAGCATATTCGGCGCGAGAAGGCGACTTCGAATATCTGCACCAATCAAGCATTGGTTGCGCTGATGGCGACGATCTTTCTAACTGTGTATGGGAAGGAAGGGATTCGCGAGCTGGCGGAGCACAATCTGGCCAAGGCCGACTACGCAGCGAAGGCTTTGAGTGCGCAGGCGGGGACAAAGCTGCTATTTGATGGCGCGCCGCGGTTTCATGAGTTTGTGTTGAAGACGGATGAGGCTCCGGCGGTGTGGAGTCAGCGGCTCTTGGACGAGAAGATTGTGGGTGGCGTGGAGTTGAGCCGGTGGTATCCGGAGCTGAAGAATGCGACCTTGTGGTGCGCGACCGAAGTGGTGACGCGGGCGACGATTGATGCGGCGGCGAAGTTGTTGGCGGCGCGGTTGGTGGAGGCGTAAGGACTTGCGCCGAGGAGAGGTACATGACAAGCAGACCTATCCGCGGCGCATCATGTACATCGAATCCAAAGGCGGCGGATTTGTAGACCCATACGGCTATGGCCAAGAAAGCAAGGGCGATGGTTTGCATGGGTCCGCACGGATCGGCCGAGTTAGTTTCAGCCGCACAGGCGCGACGCTGCATTAGGGCAGGAAATCGTTCCAGAGTTTGAAGGGCAGCGGATTCAAAGCAAACTATTTCGATGTGGAGACCGGCGAGCAATATTGGATATCGGGACCGCGACGGGATGGAACGGACAGACTCTACAAAAGCGACTTGCCGGCTGAGATCGATGAAGATGTTCGCGAAGAGTACTGGACGAAGATTCGCAAAAGGCCCGAACTTAAGGATCATAGGACGACGTCATTGTCGACAACAAAGCGGCCGAATGCGACCTCGTTAACGAGGGAGTAAGGTTCACAGGGTTTGTAACAGGGCACGGCTTTTAGACGTGCCGCATGCGAGGACGAAGAAGGAGTGGGCTTTAGCCCTGCAATGGCGCGACCCGGACGCAATGCTTCTCCCGAAGATATCCTGCGGCCGGCTCGCACTTTTTTCGTGACCACCAAGTCGAGCATGGGTTGCCATCTTTTGCAGTCCGAACGAAATGCGACGCTTTTGATCGACGTTTTGCGGTCTCTTGTGGCGGAAAAGAAGTTTGAGCTGCACGATTTTGTGATTATGCCCGATCACCTGCATTTGCTTCTGACGGTGGGTGAGGGAATGACAATTGAGAAGGCCATGCAACTGATCAAGGGCCGATTTTCATTTCGCTTGAAGAAGGAATTTGGATATCTCGGCGAGGTTTGGCAGCGCGGGTTCTCCGAGGTGCAGGTATTGGGTAGAGAGAGCTTCGAGGCGCATTCTGCCTACATTGCCGCAAATCCGATCAAAGCGGGGCTGGTGAGATCGGCTGAAGATTATCCGTTTTGTTTTGCGTCGTTGGCGAAGAAGAAGGCATTGCAGGGGCTAAAGCCCTCTTCTTAATGGAATCGTTTTCGGCACGACTGAAGTCGTGCCCTGTTACAAAGCGGAAGATTTGTCGTGCCAATGGGCGGAAGGTTTGAATTGGCTGCTTGTCGAGCGGCGTAACGGTTGGAGGCCAGGGCGAATCGGATGGCGAATGAAGTGATCGATATGAAAATGGGTCCAAGGACGACGGGCAAAGTTCGTCCGCACCAGACGCAGAACGAAGGGCTGGTGTTTGAGAAGTCGTCGCCGGGGAAGCGTGCTTATAAGCTGCCGCCGTTGGATGTGCCGGCGGTAGATCCGGTATCCCTGCTGGGGAATTCCTGGCGTTCGGAGAGCGCGCAGCTCCCGGAGTTGAGCGAGATTGAGATCATTCGGCACTTCACGCGGCTGTCTACCTGGAACTACGCGATCGATCTAGGGATGTATCCGCTGGGGTCGTGCACGATGAAGTACAACCCGCGGGTGAACGAATTTGTTTCGCGGATTGAGGGGCTGGCCGAAGCGCATCCCTATCGCCCGGAATCGCTTGCGCAGGGCGCGCTGGAGATTATCGACCTGCTGCAAAAATGCCTGCTGTCGATTACCGGCATGGATACGATTACGCTGCAACCGGCGGCGGGGGCGCATGGGGAGTTCACCGGGATTCTGCTGATTCGCGCCTGGCATGAGTCGCAGGGGAATGCGCGCAGGAAAGTGCTGATTCCCGACTCGGCGCATGGGACGAATCCGGCGACGGCAGCGATTTGCGGCTACACCGTGGAGAATCTTAAATCGAATGCCGATGGCGGGATCGATTTAGAGGCTTTGGCGCGGCAGGTGGATGAGGACACGGCGGCGCTGATGTTGACGAACCCTTCGACGCTGGGTGTGTTCGAGAACGAGATTCACAAGATCGCCGATATTCTGCACGAAAAAGGCGCGCTGCTCTACATGGATGGCGCGAATATGAATGCGCTGGTGGGTAAGGTGCGGCCGGGGGACTTCGGCGTGGACGTGATGCACCTGAACCTGCACAAGACGTTTTCGACTCCGCATGGCGGGGGCGGGCCGGGGTCGGGACCGGTGGCTTGCAAGAAATTTCTGGAGCCGTTTTTGCCGATTCCCGTGCTCGTTCGGCGCGGAGACATCCCTTCCCAGGTCTCAGACGCGAGACCTGGGGCACCCAGGGTTGAGGCTCAACTGGGTTGGGATTACGATCGGCCGCAGTCTGTGGGACGAGTACGCGCGTTTTACGGCAACACCGGGATGTTTATCCGGGCGCTGGCGTACATTCTGGCCAATGGGCCGGACGGGTTGCGGCAGACGACGGAAGATGCGGTGCTGAACGCGAATTACATTCGCAAGAAGCTTGAAGACCTCTACGAGTTGCCTTACAAGACGCCCTCGATGCACGAGGTGGTTTTCTCAGACAAGCGGCAGGCGGCGAAGGGTGTGAAGACCGGCGATATTGCCAAGCGACTGATCGATTACGGGTTCCATCCCTACACGGTGAGTTTTCCGCTGATTGTGCATGGGGCTCTGATGATTGAGCCGACGGAGAGTGAGTCGCTGGAAGAGCTGGACTTGTTCATCGAGGCGATGCGATCCATTGCGCGGGAGGTCGAGGAGACTCCTGAGCTGGTGAAGACGGCGCCGCACTCGACGCGTGTGTCGCGGCTCGATGAAGTGCAGGCGGCGCGGAAGCCGATTTTGCGCTGGCGGCCCACACCTGACTTGCCACCAAGAGGGTAACCAGCCTTCGAGTCACCTTTGATTGCTTGCGAATTCTCTGTGCGAAGCCCGATAATAGCGTTCCCCTTAGTGTCCTTGCGCTTCGCCCATTCCAGGAAAGTCGTGGGCATTTTTCTTGGGCCGTCTGAGGACGGGAGCAATTCAGGCAAGACGATCGAAGTTCCTTGTGCCGCATTGGTGACTCAGAATCCGCAATGAAAGAGCAAAGCGGATCGGGTGGACTTCCTCCGGCGCAGGATGTCAAAGTTGGCAGGAAATGCGCCCGATGCGGATCGGGCGCCACGGACGGCCTTGAAGGAGTGATCATGCGGCTCTGGAAAGATGAAAGCGGGCAGGCGCTCGTGATGACTGCATTCTTCATGACCATGCTGCTCGCCTTCATGGCGCTCGCTCTGGATTCCGGTACGCTTTTTCGGGCCCGCCGCAGGGCGCAGACGGCCGCCGATGCGGCCGCGATGGCGGCGGCGCTCGACTACAAGTACGTGCGAAACGTTCCACATGCGCAAAACGAGGCGTACACTGCCACGGCCGCCAACGGATACACGAATGGAAGCAACGGGGTGGTGGTTACTGTCACTCAACAGAACGCAGGGGTTTACACCGGTTGCGTGGACTGTTTCGAAGCTAGAGTCACGGTTCCTAACCCGACGACTTTTATGGGTATGTTCGGCATCGGAAGCGTGAACGTGGCCGCGAGGGCGGTAGCTGGAATTCATAATTCGGAACCCTGCATGCTTCTGGACGGAACGGGCACGGATCTAACCAATGGCGGGGCAGAGACGATCAACCTGACGAACTGCAGCTTTGTCGACGATGGGGGCCTTGTGAACGGCGGGGCGCTCACCATGCACGCTACGAACCAGGGCACCCTGGGGGTGGTCGGCACCGTTACGAACGGCGGAGCCATGACCACCACCCCGTCCATCCAGAGGGTCAAGCCGGCGGAATTCCCGATGGTTCTTCCTATTCCTTCAGCGGCTGGATGCAATGGGGCGATTGTCTCGTCCGGTACTTACAATCAAGGCTGCTACGCCGGAATTACAGTAAGCGGCGCCGCGGTTATTAATTTCAACCCCGGCGTTTATCGATTCACTGGACCGATCACAATTGGAGGGGCAGCCAGTCTGACGGGAAGCGGGGTCTCGTTTGTTTTTGACAGTGGGTTCACGGTGGGCGGAGGCACAACCGTACGCTTATCCGCGCCCACCAGCGCCGGCACATGGAACGGGATTCTCTTCTACGAAAATCCGAGCGATGTGACTAATTTTGTGATTGGCGGGGCTTTTACTGGAGATCTGACCGGCATCATCTACCTTCCGAACGCTGCATTTGAGGTGGGCGGGGCATTCGCCCAGAATTTGACTGCGGTCGTCGTTGCCCAGCAGATCGTCAATGGCGGCGGATTCACCCTCGGGTTGAACGATTACCTGACTCAGAATCAGTTCTCCCCTCTTGCGCCTGTCACGCTGTTGGAGTAGTGCATGATTCGCATTCAAATGGAGACGGTCGAAACATACACCCCGAGGGCTCGGCGCTTCTGGCGCGCGCTCGGCGGCGACACCGGTGGCGCGCTGATTGAGACCGCCCTGGTTCTTCCGTTTCTTATCTTCTTGCTTCTCGGAGTGGTGGAGATCGGGATGGCGGAGTACGAGTCGATCGAGGTCTTCAATGCGGCGAGAGCCGGGGTGCAGTACGGTGCGCAGGGAACAGGGTACGTAACGGACACTACAGGTATACGAAGCGCGGCCACCAGTGACGCGCCCAATGTCACATTGGGAACGCCTCAAACATTCATAAGCTGGGTCTGCACCGACGACACCACTCCTTCGGGCACGCCTCTAGCCTGCGCAAACGGCGGGGCAATTGAAACCATCCTGAAGGTCACTACGCAGGCGACGTTTACCCCACTGATTCATATCCCGGGGGTGACGTCGAGTATTACGATGAATGGCTGGGCGATCCAAAAGGTGAGCCAATGATGCAGCTGACCGCAGGCCCGCCGCTACCAAGATGGTTGAGTCCGTTGGCGTCTTTACGGGCCGGATTTCGCAGTGATGGCGCGGCTATCATTGAGTTTGCTGTGGCGGCGGCGATCCTGATGCCTGTGCTCTTCGGCATCATTGAAATGTGCCTCGCCTTCTATGCATTCAATTTCGTTGCCGATGCTGCCCGAGAGGCTTCGCGCTATGCGGCGGTGCGTGGGTCGACGTCTTGTTTGATTACGCCGGGCCTCCCGAACTGCAATTTCACCACATCGACGCCACTGCAGACTTGGGTGCGGGGTCTGGGACTGCCCGGCGCGAACAACATGACGGTGACTGTTTCCTGGCTTTCCGCGAGCACCACGACGCCAACGACCTGGACGTCCTGCGGCGCCGTTGCGTGCAATGAGCCGGGGAATGAGGTGAGGGTCTTCGTGAGATACAGTCTTCCGCTTGCGATTCCTTATGCGGGGACCAGGTTTAGTTTTGGAAGCACCTCAGAGATGGTGATCTCGCAGTAGATTCGACGCGCAATTCCGCGACTTGCGCCGTTGCAATTCCTGATTCCCACATATCAGCCTGACAATTCACATACCATTCTGCGGATGAGATCGACCTACACTCGAAGTGTATGGCTACCATTCCTGACTTGAGGCTTGACGCCGGGCTGCCGGCGAACATCGACGCAGAAAAAACGATTCTGGGCGCGATCCTGCTGGATAATGCCGCGCACTCGGAGGCGGCTGAGAAGCTGGATTCGAGTGACTTTTCGCTGGACTCGCATCAGCGCATTTTCCTGCGCATGAGCGATCTGATGAACGCTCAACGCGCGGTCGATATTGTGACGCTGGCGAACGAACTTGCGCGTTACAAGGAGATCGAGACCGTCGGCGGCGTGGCTTACCTGGCCTCGTTGACCGAGGGTTTACCGCTGCGGCCGGTCATCGAAGATTACATACGGATCGTCAAAGACAAGAGCCTGCTGCGTAAGCTGATGGCGATCTGTTCGGCGGCGATTGCGCGTGCGGCTGACCAGAGCGAGACGGCCCTCGAAGTGCTGGACATGGCCGAGAATCAGCTGCTGGAAGTGAGCGAGAAGGGCATCTCGCAGGGGCTGCAGCCGCTGGATCAGATTGTCGCGGACTCGTTTGGGACGATTGACAACCTGTATAAGCAGAGCCGCGAAGTTACGGGGCTGGCCACGCATTTCATCGTGCTGGATCAGATGACGAGCGGCTTGCAGAAGGGCGAACTGATCATTATCGCCGCGCGCCCCTCGATGGGAAAGACGGCACTGGCAATCAACATTGCCCAGCAGGCGGCGATCACGAGCAAGGCGACTGTGGCCGTGTTCAGCCTGGAAATGAGCAAGGAGTCGCTGTTGCGCCGCATGCTGTCGTCGCAATCCGGGGTGGACCAACGCAAGTTGCAAACGGGTTTTCTTGGCCGCGAAGATCATGGCAAGCTGCAACACGCGCTGGAGCAACTGGTGGAGGCGCGCTTGTTCATTGACGACACGGCGGGTGTTTCCCTGGCGGAGATGCGCGCGAAGGCGCGGCGGCTGAAGCAGAATGCGGGCGGGCTCGATTTGATCGTCGTCGATTACCTGCAGTTGATGTCGGCGACTCTGCCTTCGATGGGGGGCAAGCGTTACGAGAACCGGACGCAGGAGGTTTCGGCCATTTCGCGCGGGCTGAAGGCTCTGGCCAAAGAGCTGAATGTGCCGGTGGTTGCGCTTTCGCAGCTTTCGCGTGCCAGCGAGCGGAGAGGCGACGACAAGCGGCCGATGCTGAGCGATCTGCGGGAATCGGGCTCGATCGAGCAGGACGCCGACGTAGTGGCCTTCATTCATCGCGAGGCGTATTACAACCGCGATGAAGAGATCTCCGATGCGGACAAGGCGCGGTCGGAAATTATTCTGGCCAAGCAACGCAACGGACCGACCGGTACTGTGCATCTGAACTTTAATTCGAATTGCACACGATTCTCCAATCCGGCGGATTTTGTTGATCAGTCTTGAAACAGGCGTATTCCTTTTAAATTCAGAGTGACCGAACGCTTACATTTGGATGACATATCCAGGGCTCGCCGTGTCTAAGAATGTCTCTGGTGATAGAGCGCCGGACAGAATGAGCAAGCAAAGGGGACCACGATGACGACTGCTTATATCAACCGCATTGCCACGTCGGTTCCCCCCCACGACGTGCATCGGGCGTTTATCGATTTTGCCCAGAGCCTGGTCCCCGAGGGCACGACGCGCAATTTGTTCCGCCGCATGGTCCGGATGTCGGCAATCGAACATCGGTACTCGTTCCTGGATCCTGTCCCGACGGAGAGTGGCGAGTGGAAGGATGCGGAAGGCCTGTATGTTCCAGGCGCATTTCCCGGCACTGCGCGGCGGATGCAGGCGTATGAGCAATATGCTCCAAGACTCATGCGCTGTGCGGTGGACAAGCTGGCATTGAGCGAGGAAGAGCGACGCGGAATCACCCATGTGATTGTGACATCGTGCACGGGACTGTATGCGCCGGGTTTGGATATTGAAATCGTCAACCACCTGGGACTCAGTACGTCGGTAGAACGCACGATGATCGGCTTCATGGGTTGCTACGCGGCGATCAATGCGTTGAAGGCCGCACGGCACATTGTGCGTTCTGAGCCGGAGGCGCGCGTTTTGATTTTGAGCCTTGAGTTGTGCACCTTGCACATGCAGGAGACGCAGGACCTGGAGCAGATTCTGTCGTTCCTCCTGTTCGCGGATGGATGTTCGGCGAGCCTGGTGACTGCGCGTGAGGCCGGGCTGGCGCTCGACAGCTTTCTCGCCGTGGGCATCCCTGAGACGCACCATCTGATCACGTGGCGCATTCGCGAGCTTGGGTTCGACATGCAATTATCCGGCAAGGTTCCCGGCGAATTGTGCCGTGCTTTGAAGGAGATTGGCGACACCATTACGCGCGGGAAAGATCCATTGTCGATCGATCTGTGGGCTGTGCATCCCGGCGGCAAGACGATTCTCGATTCGGTCGAAAAGGGATTAAGCCTTCCTGCCGAGGCGCTGGCGACTTCGCGCGAAGTGCTGGCGCGATTCGGCAACATGTCTTCGGCCACGGTGATGTTCGTTTTGCAGCGGATCATGCAGCTGGCAGAGCCGGGTCAACAAGGTTGCGCGATGTCGTTTGGTCCCGGCGTCACGGCGGAGACGATGTTGTTTCATGCAGCCTGAGACGCTGGATTTCAGCGCTCGTGCGCAGCTTGCAGAGCTGATGGATGGGCCCTGCAGCCGCGAGGAATTGCGTGCCTGCCTGCGCGATCTGGCTAAGGTGAATCGGTGGCTGTTGGGTTATCGCCCTTTGCTTGGCTGGCTCGATTCTCTTCAGCTGCAAGATTCGATCGAGCCTATTCGGATTCTCGATGTGGGCTGCGGATATGGGGACGTACTGCGGCGCATCGAGCGATGGGCAGAGTCGCACGATGTTGGCGTGGAGTTGACCGGAATCGATCTCAATATGGACACCGTGGTGATTGCGGCGGAGGCAAGTAACGCCGCGAGCACAATTGAATGGGTGAACGCCGATGTATTTGAGTATTCTCCGCAGCAGCCAATTGACATTGTCGTGAGCGCGCTCTTTACGCATCATCTGGCGGAGGCGGAGGTGGTGCGGTTTCTCGGATGGATGGAGCGGCACGCAACGATGGGTTGGTTCATCAACGATCTTTCACGCGACACTGTTCCGTATCACCTCTTCCGCATGTTTTCAAAACTGATGGGGCTGCATCCTTTTGTGCAGCATGACGGGCCTGCTTCGATTGCGCGCGCGTTTTTACCTGAGGACTGGCGAAGGATGTGCGCTGCGGCGGGGCTCGCGGAGGACGACGTTTCTATTCGCGGATACACGCCGGGACGATTGTGCGTGATGCGCAGAAAGCCGCTGCACCGGTAACTCAGGCGACGATTGACAACCTGGCAATCGGTGGATGGATTGCGGCGGCAACGCGGATTCCAAAGGGCGCATGGGCGGAGAGCCGGGCTCTTTTGCAAGTGGATTCGGCTCGCGGTTCGCGGTTCAACGTGAGTGCGTTCATGTTTGGTTCAAGACGAAAACCACGCGGCCCGCAATTGACTCCTGCACTCTCCTGTCAGGCTCGCTCTGCAGCAGCTCGATAGGGAAGGCGAGGTTGAGGGGACGCAGCACCAGCTTGTCTTCCAGAGACTCAACGCAGCGAATGGCAACGTGCGCTCCCTGGCGCACGGCACACAGCGCGGGCCTGCCAAGCCGATAAGGCATGGGTGAGTTGTAGTGGCGGTCGATCACGACGAGAGCACCGGGAAGGATCAACGGCTCCATGGGCAAGGCGGCCTCGGGAGAGATGCGCACGGCGACGAATCTTTGCCAGGCGGAACGGTTTGTTGCCTTGCGGGTGCGGAGGGATTGAAGCATACCCACCGGCAACGGCATCATCGCCAACACTGCTGAGGGATGGATGACAGGATCGGAGAGAGCCGAACTGTGCGAGACGACAGGCACAGCGCTCATCTCCTCATCGATGGCCACGCTGCTGCGACGCGCGGAAACAGGCAGCAGGTCTTCGGCACCGATCTTTTGCGCCTCCAGGACCAGGTCCATCGCATCCCATGAGAGCCTGCGCTTCTCCCGAAGAAAGTTCGATACGTGGGCCTGTGCGAGGCCGGTCCGGCGAGCGAGGTTCGTGACGCTCTGCGCGCCATCGTCAATCTTGCCAAGGATTTTCTTGCGGAGCAATTCGTGCATGTGGATAAATTTCATCTGAGGATTGTTCGCTACCAGCTATGGATCGGAAAGGTCTCCAATTTCCTGGAGCTATGCCAACCTGGCATTTAGGCCTTGAAATTGAAGGTTTGCGATGGAGCGGAGACCGGGAATAGGAAATTAAGACGGGATACATTGACCCAGAAGCGGCAGAGATCTAAATTGGTCTTACTTTATCTCGTACATATTTGTTGGAAATTCTCGAAGATTCGTATTCGGGGACGCAACTTCGAAGAGTCAGAATCCTGTCTCTTTGGTTTGCGCATTCCCAATGCGGCATAACTAATGATAGATAGATTTAGAATCCCAGGGACATTCTCCAAAACCAATCGCCCTCAAGAGACGCACGGAGAAGGTGTGTGCGAGTTTCCAGATCTGCTCTCTAAATAGATAGACAAGAACAAGAGCAAACAGACAAATCTCCTTTATCGGGACGGAAGAAACCTGAGTAGTTTTGCCTGGTTCTCGCTGCTCCGCCAAAAAACGAAAACGATCGAACAAAGGCGGAAATGGACTTTTTCTCATGGAGAATCCTTAATGGAATTGCGGGTGCAATTGAAAGTTTGCGAGGGGTGCGGTTGTCTTTGGTATCGGGCCGAGACACAAGGGACCGTGTATTGCAAAGAGTGTGAGACGAAACTGAAGGACTTTCCGTCACCGGAGACGCGGAAGAGGCGCGGACGACCGAGCCGCAAATCGCTGGTGAGGGTTTGGGCAGTGGCTGATTCAGATGGAGGTGCGGAATGAGTGCGGCGCCTCAGTTGCCCCTGGTATGGGGAGCGGGGGGTTCGGTGAGTCCATGGCAGGGAAGAGTGGACCCCGAGGCCGAACTGCGGGATGCAACGGACGCGAACGAGGATGAAGCGCGGGCGGGCGACCCGCCCATTGCCCTGGCGTTTTTCCGGAAGCATACGGAACGCATGTTACGTCGCTATCTGTACTCTTCGATGCAGGTGGGCAGATCGCCGTCCATTCTCGGCGATTCTGTCGGGCGCGGATGGGTTTCGAGCCGGCGGGTGCGGACGTTCGAGGATGCAGTAATTTTTGTGCTGGATGTGGAGCGATGTCTTGACCGGCTGAGTTCATTGGATCGGGCCATGCTGAGCAGGATTGTTCTTCAGGAATACACCCAGGCCGAAGCGGCAGTGTTGCTGGGCATGAGCCCGCGGACGATCTCGTACAAATTTCCGCTGGCGTTGGATCGGTTAACTGAGCAACTGCTGGACAAAGAATTGCTGATACTTCCGCATTGATCACTTACCTATAGAACAACGCTAAAGGGGCGCAATCAATCGCGCCCCTTTGCTCGATACAACAACGTTGGAATCAATCCTTAGAATTTGCGTGACCACTCGCGCGGCCAGCGCTCGACGATAACTTTCTTGTCGGTGAAGAACTCGATGGCGTCGCGGCCTTGCGCATGCATCACGCCGAAGAAGCTGCCCTTCCAGCCGGAAAAAGGGAAATAGGCCATGGGCGCGGGCACGCCGATGTTCACGCCGACGTTTCCTGTAGTGACGGCGTTGCGGAACTTGCGCGCTGCTGCGCCGGATGAAGTGAAGATGGAGCTGGCGTTGCCATAGGGGGAGCGGTCAATGAGTTCGACGGCCTCTTCAACGGATTTGGCATGGACGACAGAAAGAACGGGTCCGAAGATTTCTGTCTCCATGAGCGGACTTGTAGGAGGCAAGCCGTCGAGAACTGTGGGGCCGACGAAGGAGCCGTCATGATTCGATACGTTGCGACCATCGACGATGGTCTTGGCACCGTCGCCTACGCCTTGGCCGATGAGCGAGACGACGCGATCGCGGCTGGCTTTCGTAATGACAGGGCCCATTTGAACCGCTGGATCGAGGCCATTGCCGACTTTTAATGCGGCGGCGGCAGCGGCGATGGATTCGCCGAACCAGCTTTGGGCTTCACCGATGGCGACCGTGACACTGACAGCGAGGCAGCGCTGGCCCGCGCAACCAAAGGCCGAGTCGGCAATGATCTTGGTGGTTGTTTCGGGATCGGCATCGGGCAGGACAACGACGTGATTCTTTGCTCCGCCCTGGCACTGCACACGCTTGCCGCTGGCCGAGCCGCGGGTATAGACGTATTTGGCCACGGGCGTGGAACCGACAAAGCTGACGGCGCGCACGAGGGGATGGTCGAGGAGCGCGTCGACCGCTGGCTTTCCGCCGTTGACAAGGTTGACTACACCAGGAGGCAGGCCGGTTTCCTGGATCAACTCGACGAGGCGCGCAGCGGAGAACGGGACTCGATCGCTAGGCTTGAGGACCACTGTGTTTCCGGTGGCGATGGCATAGGGAAGGAACCACAGGGGAATCATTAATGGAAAATTGAAGGGCGTGATGACGGCGGCGACGCCCAGCGGCTGACGCACCATGATCTCGTCGATGCCGGGGGCGATATCTTCCAGCGAGTAGCCCTGCATGAGCACGGGGATCCCGCAAGCGACTTCAACATTCTCGATGCCGCGACGCAATTCGCCTTTCGATTCGGCCAGAGTCTTGCCGTTCTCCGTGGTGATGATGGCCGCCAGCTCATCAAAACGATCTTCGAGGATGGACTTCAGCTTAAAGAGGAATTGCACGCGGTCCCCGGCTGGGGTGGAGCGCCATGCGGGAAAAGCGGCATGGGCGGCGGCAACGGCGGCGTCTACCTCGGCGGCCGACCCGGAAGGCGATTGGCCGAGCGGTTCTCCGGTGGCGGGGTTGGTTAGATCGATACCAGGCGCGCTGGTGGCTGCTTGCCATTTGCCACCGACGAAATTGCGAATCTCGGAGGTACGGATTTGAGGGGAAGCGAGAGTAGTCATGGGACTTTCACTTTACCGCAGCGGGAGGGCGGATGGCAGCAGGAATCGCGCGGGGATTTGGCTGCCCGCATTGAAATCGCGGCTGTGGAATCGGATATCAAGGCAGGGCCGATCCGATCCCATCAGAATTCACACGTCTTGTTTGCTATCGTGGACGGGGCCGGTTCTCTGATTTTGAGAGTGAGGTGAATCGGCCTTTTGGAGGGATGGGATCATGCCGTTCTCAGTGAAATATGCCGCCCTGCTTCTGATGTTGCCGTCCTTTTCGATTGCTGCGCAGCAACCGGCGGGCCAAGGAGCGAGCGCAGCACGGCCCACCACTGCCGCCGAAGCGCCGAATCGGGACACGAGCTATATCGACGAACAGGGAACGGCCCATGTGACGCGGGTGGTGCCGGTTCCGCAGGATTTAAGCCCGCAGGCGCAACTGGCTCTGGGGCATGGCGGGCCGGACCAAGGGCCTCCGGAGTCGCTCGAGGAGCGACGCAAGATGGCGGATGCTTATACATCACGGGCGCGGGTGGCGTGGACACGGATCTGCCCCAACACGCTGGTGGATACGACGATGTCCGGAGTGCCGGTGCATGTGGTGACGCCGGATAACCTGCCGGAGCGAAACAAGGACAAGGTGCTGTTGAATTTACATGGCGGTGGATTCAACTCCGATTATGGCTCATATACGGAGTCGATTCCGATTGCCAGCTATACAGGAATCAAGGTGGTGGCGGTGCTGTATCGGCTGGCGCCGGAGCATCCGTTTCCCGCCGCGGTGGACGATTCGGTGGCTGTGTACAAAGAGCTGCTGAAGACGTACAAGGCCGAGCATATCGCGATCTATGGGACGTCGGCCGGAGCGATTTTGACGGCAGAGGTGGCTGCGAAAATCAAGCAGCTCGGATTGCCGCTTCCCGCGGCGCTTGGCATCTTCAGCGGCATGGGCGATTTTGCGCGCGCGGGTGATTCGGTGGCGATGTATGCCTTGCGCGGTCTGACGGGACATCTCGATCCGCCCGATGCGAAACAGCACGATGGGGAGTATGTGGGTTCCGTCGACCCGAAAGACCCGGTGCTTTCTCCGATTTATGGTGACCTGCATGGCCTGCCGCCGACGCTGTTTGTGACCAGCGGACGCGATCTGCTGCTGAGTGGAACAGCGAACCTGCATCGCGCGTATCTGAACGCCGGCGTGGATGCGCGGCTGGTGGTTTTCGATGCGCTGCCGCATGCTTTCTGGTATGACCCGATGTTGCCGGAAGCGATCGAGGCCAATCACACGATGGCGGATTTTTTTGTGAAGCAGCTGACGAAGTAGTGGGTCAGCAGATAAGAACACTCCAGTTCAATTCTTCAACGGGAGTGGCTTCAACCGGTGATGGTGAGAACGGGACAGGACGCCTCAGCGATGATGCGAAAAGCGCCGGAGGTGCGCATCGCAAAGCCGACATGCGAGGTTTTGCGGATGCCGAGGACCAGCAGGTCGATTTGGCGTTCCCGGATGTGCTGAAGAATTCGGTCGTGCGCGGCGCCGACTTCGACGTAGGTGTGCGGACTGCAAAAGTCGCGGGCCTGATTAGGGACGACTTGGTCGAGTGCTCGCCGATAGTGGGATTCCAAATTGGCAAGCTGCTCAGGCTGTCCGACAGCATTTTGTGGAATCACATTGAGGGTATCGATGTCGCCGGCCGCAGCTTCTGCGAAGGTGAGCGCATAGACAGCGGCGTTTGCGGCGGCCGGGGTGAAGTCGGTGGCCCAGAGAATTCGATGAAAGGGCAGCGAGTCCTCGGGAGGAATCGGCGCCTGCGGGCCGACGGTGAAGCATGGCCATCGACTGGAGCGCAGGATTTTTTCGGCGGTAGAGCCGAGGAGTCCATGCGCGAACCGTCCTGCGCCATGAGTTCCGAGCAAGGTGACGGAGGGCGCGTTCTTTTCGGCAAAGGCGGGGATTACCTCGTGGGGATTGCCATCGAGCAAAACGGGCTGAGCCTGGAGTCTGGCTTTGCTGAGCTCACTGACTCTTTGGGTGAGGGAAGCGTCGAGGTCGACTCGCTGCTGGCTGGAGCCACTCCGGCGCGATTCTACTTCCTGAGCTGCCTGGGACAGGAGAAATGCGTGGGCGACGAAGAGCCGCGCAGAAAAGTAGCCGGCGATGAGACGAGCGTAATTGCCCGCGTTCTCGGAACAAGATGAGAAATCTGTCGCGTAGACAACCGCATTGAGATTGATTTCCGGTCGATCGCCAATGATCGGCACAGAGAGTCCCTCCTGAGAATACTGATGCAGGGCGCGAAATCGAACTCAGGTGTTTTCAGAACCTGTGTCTGTCTTTCATCTGAATTGGCTGCGGCAACCTCTTTGTCGCCTCAAGTTGAGGACGGCGGCTCCGAACCCGCCTGGGCAGGCAAGCTGCACGCTCAATTTATCTGAAAATACTCGGGCCCAACGACGATCTTACATGTTCGGGGGCAGGGGCGTGACGGGGATGCGGAGCGACGAGTTGATGCGGGAAAACATTTCGAACGCGGCGGCAATCGCTGTCAGTTCGACGATCTCCTGGCAATTCAGGTGCTCACTTACGGCGTCGAAGGCTGCTTCATTGGCAGCGTGTCCTGATTGGTGGAGAAGGCTCGCATAGCGAAAGCCGGATTTTTCCTTTTCGGTGTAGGGGCCATTTTCGAAATTGTCGTAGCTCGCAACCTGCCCCAGCGTGGCTCCGCGCTTCAGGGCGAGATGACGATGTGCGCTGATGCAGTAGTCGCAGCGGTTCAGTGATGCAATGCGCGTGGCGATGAGCTCCTTGTACCAGCCAGGCAATGCACCATCCGCCATGAGGGGCTTGAGAAATGCAGTGATTCCCAAAACGAGCGGTGGAACATTGGCGAGGGCCTTGAACATATTGGGCACGACCCCGCGATCGGCCAGCAGCTTGTCGTAGTGTTGCGCGATCTCTGTCGGAACTTCTTCCCGCTCCAAAAGAGGAACACGGGATTCAGTGGTTGAAATGTCGCTCATGGCGTCCCAAGCATCAATTCCTGCCAGTGTAAATGCGCAGCATCTCATTCCAGTTTTTAAATAAAGCGGCGTATGCATAGTAACTCCCTCAATAAGGAAAACGGCACGAGCGAGTATTTTCCTTCGCGAAGGCATCTCGATTTCAATAACGGAATGATTAAGAAACGCTGAGAGTTCAAGAGCAATTTGGGGATTCGGATTGCATGTCCCCTTGCCGATGGCAATTGGTTCAGATGGGCGGTGCCGGAAAGATCTGTGGGATCGCCGACAACTGATTGAAGTTGCGCGCGGTTACCAGATCACGTTGCTCAAAGATCGCTCGAATCCCAGGGCACTCGCGGGCATCAGCCTGGTGGCACTCGCGAGCCGTCAGCACGAAGCGTCCATCCAGATGGCAAAAGCTGCGGTAGCCGTGGCGCCAGCGATGGATCTGGCCTGGGTGACGCTGGGCCAGGCACTGAAGGCAGCGGGCAGATGTGAAGAAGCGAAGCAGGCCTATTGTGAGGCGATCCGTCTTGATGGCGCAAGCCCCCTTGGGCGGATTGGTTTGGGCGAATTACTGATGGCTGAACGTCATCCCGAACAAGCGCTTGATGTGTATGAATCGGTGCTGCGCCAACATCCGGCGATGGCTGTGGCCCAATTGGGTGCCGGGCATGCTTTGGCGTGCATGGGCCGAGACGCCGAGGCGCTCGAGTCGTATGAGCGCGCATTGGCGTTAGCTCCGAGGACGCCGGAGGGAGAATTTGCCGCTGGATTTGTGCTGGTACGGCTGGGCAGGAGGAAGGATGCGGAAAGGCGCTACAGGCGGGCTCTGACTCTGCGGCCGGACTTTGCCCCGGCATGGATGAACCTCGGCTGCCTGCTGCGGGAAGAGGGACGTGAGGCGTACGCCGAAGCGGCGCTGCGGCGGGCGGTCGAGTTAAAGCCAGAGATGATTTTAGGCTGGCTCAACCTGGCGCTGCTGAAACGGGAGCAACGGTGTTTCGAGGAGGTGGAGACGCACTTGCGACGGGCTCTTGCGCTCGATCCGGAAAAGGTAGAGACCCACATCGGGTGGTGTCAATTCCGCGCGGCGGAGAAGGACCTGGCCGGGTCGTGGGAGTGGTTACGGTGGGCATTGGCACGCGAGCCAGATCATCCTGAGGCTGTGAATATGTGCGGCATTCTGTTGCATGCGGAAGGCCGTTGCGCCGAGGCGATTCGGGCATTCGACCGAGCAGAAGCGTTGGGAAGCAGGTCAGCCATTTCGAACCGCGGCAACAGCTTGATGGATTTGGGAAAGATGGACGAGGCGCTGCAATCGCACAAAGCGGCGGTGGAGAAGGATCCGCAGTGCGCTGGTGCCCAGTACAACCTGGCACTGGTGCAACTCAGGCTGGGAGAATGGGCGAGTGGATGGGCGGGCTACGAATCACGTTGGCGCTTCAGGGAAGTGCATCGTGCGCCGATGGTTTTTCAGCGGCCGCGTTGGCGCGGCGAACCTCTCCACGGCCGGCGCATCTTGCTGCACGCGGAACAGGGGCTCGGCGATGCGATTCAGTTTTGCCGGTATGCCTCCCTGGTTGCAGACCGATGTGGGGTTTTGGACCGGGGTGTGGCCGCGCATCGAGACGGCGCGGTCATTCTGCAAGTGCATGAACCAGTGGAACGGCTGATGCATTCGCTCGCCGTGGTTCAAGCGGGCCGCGTGCAGGTTACCCGGTTGGGCGTTGCTCCGGCGGAGTTCGATTTGGAATGTCCTCTGATGAGCTTGCCAGCGTTGTTTGGGACCACACTGGATGCCGTTCCGTGGCCGGGTCCGTATCTGAGTGCGGAGCCCGATTTGATTGCAGAGAGAGAGACGAAGCTACGCGCTTTGGACGATGAAGCCTTGCGCGTTGGTGTGGCTTGGGCGGGCAATCCGCGCTACAAAGCGGACTCGCGAAGATCGATGAAGCTCGCAACGTTGATGCCGCTTCTTCGCATAGAGGGTGTCCTCTGGGCTTCGCTGCAAAAGGGCGAAGCGGCTGAACAGCTGAAGGAATTGGCCGAAGATTCGATGATCCTGGATGGATCAAGCAAAGATAAGAATCTAGCCGAAACGGCGGCGCTGGTGGCGGGTCTGGATCTGGTGATTACGACCGACACATGCATCGCCCATCTCGCCGGCGCGATGGGCAAGCCAGTGTGGATCCTGTTACCGCATCTCGCCGACTGGCGATGGATGGAAGAAGTTGAGACGACGCCGTGGTATCCGGCGGCGCGCCTGTTTCGACAACAAGCGGCGGGCGACTGGCCTGGAGTGCTGGAGCGAGTTACTGCGGAGTTGTCTTTGTTTCGTGCAGGGATGATGGGATCGGAGAACCCTCGCTCCCGGGCGACTGCAGTTGTGCCCGAATGCGCTGCATGATGCCGATGTAATACGCAAGATTGTGGATCGAATTGAGCGTGCCGCCGAGTGCTTCGCCCGCGTGCATTAGATGGCGCAGATAGGCGCGTGAATAGCGGCGGCAGACCATGCAGCCGCACGCCGGGTCGGGCGGATTCTGATCTTCGGCGTACTGTTTGTTCTTGATATTGATGCGGCCTAAGCTGGTGAAGAGCAGGCCGTGGCGCGCCGCGCGGGTGGGCAGCACGCAATCCATCATGTCCACGCCCATGCGCGCATATTGCTCAATCTCGTCAGGGTAGCCAACTCCCATGACGTAGCGCGGCTTGTTGGGGGGCAGCAAGGGGAGGACTTCTGAGATGACTTCGAGGGTAGCTTCGCGCGGTTCGCCCACGCTCAGGCCGCCGATTGCGTATCCATCGAATTCCATTTCGACCAAGCGCTCTGCGCTTTCGCGGCGGAGGTCGGTATAGACGCCACCTTGCACGATGCCGAAGAGGCTTTGGTGCGATCCCACCCAAGCAGAGCTTGGACGGGGCACCCCTTGTCTCTGCCACGGGACTTCGTTTTGATGGGCACGAAAGTGATCGAGCGAGCGGCGCGCCCAGTGCATCGTTAGACGCAGGCTTTCGCGTGCCCGATCGCGATCCGCTGGATACTCGGTGCATTCGTCGAAGGCCATAGCGATGTCAGCGCCGAGCGCGATCTGGACGTCCATGGAATGTTCGGGTGTGAAGAAATGGCTGCTGCCATCGAGATGCGAACGAAAGTGCACGCCCTCGTCGCTCACTTTGCGCAATTGAGCGAGGCTGTAGACCTGAAAGCCGCCGGAGTCCGTGAGCATGGCCCGCGGCCAGCTAATGAACCTGTGCAATCCGCCCATACGCCGAATGGCTTCGTGACCGGGGCGCAAGTAGAGATGGTAGGTGTTGCCGAGAATGATTTCGGCACCGAGGGATTCGAGCACATCCTGAGGAACGGCTTTGACCGTGCCGGCTGTGCCTACCGGCATGAAGACCGGGGTTTCGATGGTTCGGTGCGGGAGATGGAGTTGCGCGCGGCGTCCGCCTGCGGCTGTTGCACTGAGAATGTCGAAGGGTAGAGCCACAGATTGATTCTAGCGGGGAGAACTAGATGGCCGGTGCGCGGAACCTATCGCGATAGAGCTGCCAGGGAGTTCGGTCTGAACTCCCTGGTTTCCGCAAATTACCCGATACGGCCGTTGTGTTTGGCACGGAAGATGCGGCGCGAGGCCACATTCTGCCGGTGTGCGAGGATCCGCCGATTCCTCGGTGTGAGGCGGCCGTTATGACGTGCGCGCATCATATGCATCTGGCGATGAATGCTTCTATGCTGCCGCTCGAGGCGTGCGGTTTGGCGCGCATTGAGCCGGCCGCTGCGAAAGCCGTTGGCGATGCGTCGCTGCTGGTTGAACTGGCGCTGGACGATGCTGGGTTTCTGTGCGGCCGGCGCCGGCGTCTGTGCGATGGTGATGGCTGGCGCCGCAAAGAGCGCCGCCACAAGTGCGAACTTCGCGAGTCTCATGGTGTGTTTCTCCTTCTGTGGCGGCGGTGCTTTGACCACCCACACTGGCTGAAACACAGGCTTCCGGAATTGGTTTTCAATCGAAAGGTGGAGCTTCGCTCGGGCACTTTGGAGCAATTGGAGAAGATGGATTCCAGTAAAGCGATTCATCGAGATTCGGCGCAGTTTTATGCGGTGCTTACTTCGCGTCTCGATCGAGCTTGATCTGCAATCCAGCACGCGCAACGCGGGGCATACCGAGTGTTGTCGTCGGAGTCTTTGAAACTTCGATGGAGCGATCGAAAAGATTCTCTCCCGCCGCGAATACCTGCAGGTGATGACCGATGTCGCGCGAGGCATAGGCATCGAGGCGAAAATATCCGTGCAGGAGAAAAAGATTTGCATCGTCATCGAATTGGTGGCCGCTGAGCCGGCTTTGCAAACTCAACGTGCCGAGGATAGGTTTGTAGGCGCGAAGGTTCAGCGTGGCCATATTGCGCGCAACTTCCGGGATCCAATTGCCAAGGTCCTGCGTGCCGCGCGAGACAGTGGCATGCGCATATTGATAGCCACCGTCGAGCGACAGCCAGTGTTGCGGCGCGAGCTCAAAATCGAGGGCAACGCCACGGCTTTCAATCTGACCTAGATTTTGGCGCGCGAGCAGGATAGGCGATGAGTTCGGATTGGTAGTGACAGCAACGATGGGACGATTGACCTGAGTGAAGAAATAGCTGGAGCGGATGGTGCCCCAATGGCATTCGCTGGCGAGGCCTGTTTCCCAGCCAGTGGCGCGTTCGCTCAGGAGTTTTCCATTCGGCAAGGTAAGCTTGTTGCCGACCTGGGTAGAGCGATAGAGCTCGCTAGGCGAGGGCGCGCGAAAAGCTCGAAAACCGGAGGCCGAGACGGCCCAGTGATTCAGGAATTTGCGCGAGACGCCAAGGCGCGGATCGAAGAGACGCTCGTCGCGCTGGATGGGTTGCGTCGCGCTCGGGAGCCATGTCGTTCCGGCCCAGGTGAGCTGGCGACCGTCGTAATTTTGAAACCAATCCATGCGAGCGGAGGCGGATGCAGTCCATGCATGATGCACCCACATCACTTCACCGTAAAGGCCGGAGTCGCGCTGGTGGTCGTGTAAGTTAGTGAGTTGGGTCGATGAGCCGAGAGACTGCTCGCGATCCCAATAGCGCACATCGTGCGCGTCAGCGCCTGCAAGCAGAACGAGGCCGGCACCGAAAGGGTGCGTCCAGTGGGCGGCCGCACCCAGTTCATTCACGGGGACCAGCGCGAACTTTGACGGCGTTTCGCCGCAACGAAAAGTGCAGGTAGGATCAGCTGGGCTGGGCGTGTTCGTGGTGCTCGAAAATGTCTGGCGGTAGTGCTCTGTTGAACCGTAGAGACGCAACAGGGCGGAATCGCCGCGCGGGCTTTGCCAATCGCCGCCAGTGGCGTAGCGCCAGAGCCGCGTCCCATTGGTTTGGAACGGAGTGCCGTTGCCGCGTGCTTCGTTCATGGCGCTGCCGCGGACAAACAGACGCAGTGATCCACGATGGTGGTCGGCCACGAAGAGTTCATTCTGGCTGTGCATGTTCGAAGCGATGTCGACAGGGCCGCGCTGGAAGGGAGCCTCCTGGATATAGCCGTCGGTGCCGATGGCGCCGCCTGCGGCAAGCAATCCCCAAGGGCCGTGCTTGGTTTCGCCGAGCGCGCTTTCGTCGTAGGTTCCTTCTCCGCCATAGCTGGAGCGGATTTCAGCACGATCGGTGGTGGGCCGCACCGTGATCATGTTCAACACGCCGCCGATGGCGGCTGAACCGTAGAGGTCGCTGGCGCCGCCGCGGACAAGTTCGGCACTTTGAATAGCCAGCTCCGGCTGCTCTTCCCAATGAATCCATCCGCCGATGGGGTCATTGAGCGGCACATCATCCTGGGTGACGAGGGTGCGGCTCGCCGAGGTGGAGCCGAGGCCGCGTACGCTGATTCCCTGCGAGGTGGGATTGGCAACGAGTGAACTGGAGCGGCGGAACATTTCAACGCCGGGTAGCTGACGGATTTTGTCGTCCAAGG
Source organism: uncultured Acidobacteriaceae bacterium (assembly GCA_963810545.1). GTDB lineage: Bacteria > Acidobacteriota > Terriglobia > Terriglobales > Acidobacteriaceae > Telmatobacter. Next base: position 121,247 of record CAWENE010000001.1, on the reverse strand, counting down.
TGATGGCGGCCATGGTGCTGAGAGCAGTCTGCGATAGAACACGCGTGGTGACCGGGCTCTGCAGCTCGCCCAGGGGCTCGCGATAGGCGGTCACGGTAACTTCTTCCGACACTCCGGCGCGTTCCAGGTGAACGGTTGCGCTGGAGGTGAGCTCAAAAAAACTTCCCGTGTAACCCTCGGCGTCGACGCGAACCCGGCACGGAACTGCACATTCAAAAGTGAAGCGCCCTTCCGAATCCGTGCGGCCCAAGATGTGGCCAGCAGGCTTTTGCACTGAGGCATTTGGGATCGGTGCGTCTGCGGTGTCTTCAACGGTGAGAGTCAGACTGACTTGGTTTTGCGCGGGGAGCGAGAGGGGGAATAGCATCGCCGCTGCCAGCGCAGGCATCCCAAACAACGCTCTGGATAGGGACCACAGAATGAGCCTCACTTTCAGAATGTTCGAGAATCGTTTGGAGCAGTTGAGCCACCGTCTTGCGACTGCGTGGATCGATAGCTTGCGGTGCGATCTCGTGGAGGGGGACAAGAACGAACGTTCGTTCTGCCAGGCGCGGATGAGGAATTTCCAAGCCCGATTCATGAATGCGCAGGTCTCCCAGCATCAGGATATCTAAATCCAGCGTACGAGGTCCGTTCCGGATGCCGGTCGAACGGTCGCGGCCGAATTCGAGTTCGATTGCGAGCAGGTGATCGAGCAGGGCGTGCGGCGCAAGGTTGGTTTCGAGAACCACGACAGCATTGAGGAAGTGGGGCTGATCGGCGACCCCCACCGGCTTGGTGGAATAGAGCGAAGAGCGGCCCAGGATGCGGCCGAGGGATGCTAATCGCGAGACGGCCGCGGCAAGCGTGGCCTCAGGCGGCCCGGCGGGGCTGGGGAGATTTGCGCCCATTCCGATGTAGGCCGTCAGCATAGGTTTCAGGGTATATCGATGGATGCTTGGGGCTTGAATTTAGTGATGACGGACCGGAGCCGTAAGAGCGTGGCTGCCAATGCGGCGAGGCCTGTGAACCAGGCCGCAAGCGCGACCCGCACCGCCCATGCCGGCGCCACGCCAACGCGCTTCAGCAGGAAAGGCAGGAAGTTCCAGGTCGTCATGTGGACGTAGTCCCAGGGGTCCTCGTGCAGGGAGTCGGTGGCGAGACCCCAGGCATCCATCTTGCCGAGTGCGAAGGCCGCGATGTTTTTCATGCGCAGGGCGATGACGAATGTTGGGTGGCCGAACTCCTCCATCTGGTAGAGCTCGAGGGGCAGCCAGAAGGCGAGAGAGGCGAGTTGAATGACGGTGCTGATGGCGAGGAGTGCGAGTCCGGTCGCCCAGATGAGTTTGCCGAATTCGGCGCGATACCGCAGCAAAAGCGGAACCGCGAGCATGGCTGCGAACTCGACCGAAGTGGAGACGTAGCGGTCGCCCCAGGCATCATCGCCGCTCCACACCGTGTAGCGCGCATAAAAGCAGATGTACGCGAGAAGCATGAGGCCCGCGGAGATGGTGTAGGCGCGTACAGCGGGGTTGAATCGCTTCCAACTGAGAATGGCGACGAGAATGGCGAGGATCAAGAGCGGGTCGAAGAGGAAGATGGATTTCTCTGGGGCGAAGAGGGCGCCGAAGAAGCCGACGTGAAAGGGAGTTTCGAAGGGGTACGTTTTCGGCCAGTCAGGATGGCGCTGCAGTGTTTCATGGGCGACAACGCTGACGTATGTGTTGGTGAAGGAGCCGAACCGGTAGAACTGGTAGAGGCGGTCGAGGAGGCCGAAAAAACCGAAGACCGGGATGGCCATGACGGCATAGGTTCGGCAACGATTCCAGAATTGCGTGGCGGGAGTGCGGTCGAACCAGAGGACGAGGAGGGAGAAGGCAATGCCGGCCAGCAAGTCGAGGCCTGTAGTGAGGCGGGTGAGCAAATTGAGACCGAAAGCGCCGGTGCCGATGAGGAGTGCACGGCGGGAGCCGGTGCGAAGCCATTCATATTCGAAGCAGAACCCGGTGGCTGTGAGGAGAAAGATGTAATTGTTCTCCATCATGTTCTGCGTGTAATGGAGATGCGTGGTGGCGAGAAGTAATGCCAGGACGCCTGCGATCGAGTGCTTGATCGTAAATCCGAATTGGCGCAGCAGACGAAAACACACGAGCGCGGTTAAAACCGTGACAAGGGTATTGGTGGTGAAGCTGACGAAGATGTTGCGGACTGTGGGGTCGGTGTTTTTGTAGTGGGCGAAGAGGGGAAGGTTTTCCAAAAAAGTCCCGATCATGTCCTGGGGCAGCATCAGTAGTGATTGGCCAATGCCATACCAGCTTTGCAGTCGGCCGCCGCGACCATGGACGCCGAATTCCGGATACTCCCACTCGTAGACGGGAGGTTCCGATGTCCAGAAGGCGTGGGTGGAGTTGAGGCGGTGTTGCGTATCGGCAGTGCCCAACTCTCCGGATTGCACAACGAAGGCGATGAGGCCCGCGGCAAGAGCCAGAAGGAAGACGGGATCGCGGAAAAAGGAACGAAGGCGGTGATTCGGCCGCATATCTTCAGGGTATCGTGGCGAGGTCCACAGGCGCGCGCGGAAGCCGTTCTCTGGTAGCATCCTTTTCGGAGAACTTTCACAATGGAATCACCCAACAGCGCGGGGCTTGGCATCCGTCGCAATGAAGATATCGCACTCGATCTGCTCAAGTTTGTCGCGGGCACTGCCGGCGTTGGCCGGCCGGTTGCGGGCTCAACCGGGTTTAGCGGTTCAGGCGCGGCCAAGCCCGAAGAGTATGTGAACCAACTGCTCGAGCTTTACGGCCGCTGCCTGAAAGCAGTGGAGGGCAAAGGGGCAGCCCAATAGCCGGCGAGCCCATTGTGCGCGTCGCTGTTGCCGGGGCCGGAGCGTTTGGCCGGAATCATCTTCGTGTTTATCGCGAGTTAGAGGCTGCCGGGCTGCCGGTCGCGCTGGTAGCGGCGGTTGAGCCCGATGCAGCGCGAGCAACGGAAACTGCAGCGAAATACTCTATCCCTGTTTTTGCCAGCTTGGAAGAGCTGCTGAAGGCCGATCTGCCTTTGAATGCAGCCAGCGTCGCCGTCCCGACGGTGCACCATCATGCGGTTGCGTCGGCGCTGTTGGATGCGGGCCTGGACCTGCTGGTTGAAAAGCCGCTCGCGGCAACGTTGACGGAAGCGGACGAACTGGTTGCGCTGGCCGAGCGAAAGAATCGCGTGTTGCAGCCCGGTCATCTCGAGCGATTCAACCCAGCGGTGCTGGCGGTGCAGCCAAAACTGCGACGGCCCATGTTTTTCGAAGCGCATCGACTTTCGATTTTCACACCGCGTTCGCTCGATGTGGACGTGGTGCTGGACCTGATGATTCACGATTTGGACATCGTGCTCACGTTTGCCAATTCTCCAGTGCGCGAGGTGCGGGCAGTTGGATTGCCGATTCTTTCGCCGAAGGTGGATATCGCAAATGTGCGCGTGGAATTCGAGTCCGGTTGCGTGGCAAACTTTACCGCCTCTCGCGTTTCGACAGAACGAGTGCGCAAGCTGCGCTTTTTTGAGCCGCGCCAGTATGTTTCGATCGATTATGCACGGCGCGATCTGCTGGTGATTCGGCTGGATGGGAGTGTGCCGCCGGAGATTGCGGCGGCGCTCGAAGGCGGGCAGATCGATCCGGCAATCCTGGCACAGCTTGCAGCCGGTGGTGCTACAGCTGGACCCAATCCTGGATTGTCGATTGTGAAACCGCCGGTTTTGCCGGGCGAGCCTTTGCGCCTCGAGATCGAGTCGTTCATCGAGTCGGTGCGTACAAGGAAGGCGCCCCGTGTCACAGCTCGACAGGGTCGCGACGCGCTGGCACTGGCGCTGGAGATCCAGTCTTCCATGGCGGCGCACGCGGCCCGTGCTGGCTTACAGGATTTTTTTGAGCCTTAAGCCTAGGTTTCTGGTCGCGTGAATTCGTTTCTCGAGTTCGTGCTCTCCCAGGTCTCAGAGTTGAGACCTGGGGCACCCAAGATTGGTACAACAACGGGCGGTCAGAGGTCTATCGGGTGGTTGCGAACTTCGGGCGCCAACGTTTCACTTGCTGGCAGTAAGTTAAATAATCCTGCCCGAAGCGGCGACGTAGGGCCGGCTCCTCGTAGATCAAAATGAAGCAGTGGCAGACGAGCAAGAAGCCGCACACGAAGGCAAAGAGACTGAGCGACGTGAAGAAGAGCGCGGCTCCTGCCAAGGCGATTACGGCTCCGATGTACATCGGGTTGCGCACGAACCGATAGGGACCGCGCATCACGAGACGGCGGGGCGGGTCGAAGGGTGCGGGCGTGCCTTTACCAATGCGCGCGAACACGGCGACACACGATAAGGCGAGGGCAGCGCCGAGGATGCCTATCGCTATCCCGGCAATCTGCGGCCAGCTGAATTCTGCCGGGCGGCTTATGCCTGCCCACGCCAGAACGCGCGCGGGCAGGTAGACGAGCACGAAACCGATGAAGAGAGTGGCATAGGTGAGTGTGCGAATCAGGATGAACATGATCGACTCCTTTCTGTTGCTGGCCCAGTGCAATGTTCACAGCGGCCGACAACGTTTATGCGATTCCCAATGTGTGGTTCAGGAAACCAACAACGTACTTCCAGACCAGGTAATAGGCGGCAAGAGCCACGACAAACATGGGCAAGATAAGCGCATAGGGAATATGGAGTGTTTGAAACCAGATCGCATCGTGGGAACCTAGCGCAAGAACGCCGAGACAAGAGGTAATCGCAGCTCCGCCGGGCATAAGCAAGAGTGGCAGCAGTGCGCCATGGAGGCCAATGGGCAGATGCGTGCGCGTGTGGGATCCAATCCAAAGTACGTTCCAGATACCCCAGAGCCCCGGAACGAGCGCCATGGGAAAGACCATTCCGCGCTCGATAGGAACCGAAACCTGAAGCCAAAGTCGAAGCACGATGAATCCAATCAGCATGAGCGGCATGACCAGTGTGGGCACAAGAATGCCTGCCAGGAATGCGCGTAAATAGGGATGGGTGTTCATGGAAACCCTCACTTTCTGCGGATTGCGTGTCCGCGGGTTCACAAGTAGTAAAGAAACACCGGGATCGATGCCGGAAACACCAGAGCGAAGACTGTGAGCCCACCGGCCAGTGCCCAGTCGAACCACGGCACGGCGATGGGCCGTGCATCGAGCCGCCGCCGCATCGCCGGCCATAGATCGCGTCCGGGTTCTGCATCGCCCATGGGCGGGAGGGCTTGCTTGAGGAACTGCTTTATCCGTTCTTCGTCGTGAGCCTTCATGGCGTGATCCCCTGTTGTTGTAGATCTTTTCGAAGCAGCCGCAGCGCGCGGAAGACGCGTACCTTGACTGCCGTGACCGAAATGCCGAGCGCGGCGGCAACTTCCTTGTACGGTAACTCCTCGACAACGGCGAGAACGGCGGCGACTCGCAGCTTCGGCGCAAGCCGCGAGAACGCCTCTGCAGTCTTTCGGCGAATCTCGTCCGAAATGGCCGGATCGCCCGTGGGCGGCGCCGCGACATCCGTCAACAACTCAGTCTCCGGCCGCTGCGCGCGCAGCCAGTCGAGGGCCGCGTGGGTGGCAATAGTGCGTGCCCAAGCTTCAAATCCGAGTGCCGGGTCAAAACGTGCGTGGGCTCGGTAGATGCGCCAGAATGTTTCCACCGTCAGATCCTCGGCCGCTGCCGGATTGCGAACGATGCGTAACAACCAGCCATACACGGTGCGCTGGTGGAGGCGAAAAAGAGCTTCGAAGGCATCATTGAATGTTGCGGGGCTACCTTGCCGAAACTCATTCAGGACGTTACTCGCTCCGTCCCGCATCGTTTCTTCCCCTTTCGATTTGTCTTACTGGTCTTCGCGCAAGAAGGTTACATCGGATGCGTATACTCGATCTGTGGCGGGTGAGAAACAGTTACTCGCTGGCAGGAAAAGAGGAAACACTTCGAGTGCAGATAAAGCGATTTTTCAATATGTAATTCGAGCATTCCTTTGCTTGACAGAGATACTCGTAGGAAGTATGGTTGGCAGCCGTGGAACCGGTGAGATTCTTCCTGTTTTCAAGTTCCTCAAAGCACTTTTACCCTTCGGAGATGCACCTGATGAAGAGCCTTGGATTGCGGATGGTTGCGGTCGGTTTGATAGGAGGTGGGCTGGCGTGGTCGGCCCTGGGCCAGGATATGCAGAAACCTGCTTATCTTGACACCAGCCTCTCTCCGCAGGAGAGAGCGGCGGACCTGGTGCAGCGCATGACACTTGAGGAAAAAGCAAGCCAGCTGGTGAACCAGGCGCGCGCTATTCCCAGGCTCAATGTTCCTGCATACGATTGGTGGAGCGAGTCGCTGCATGGCGTGCAGCGCAACGGGACGACGGAATTCCCGGAGCCGGTCGGCCTGGCCGCCACTTTCGATGTGCCGGCGATTCACCAGATGGCGATTGTGATAGGCACGGAGGGACGCATCAAGCATGTGCAGGCGATGCGCGCCGGACATAGCGATATTTTTGAAGGGCTCGACTTCTGGGCGCCCAACATCAACATCTTTCGCGATCCGCGCTGGGGCCGCGGCCAGGAGACTTATGGTGAGGATCCCTATCTCACCGCGCGCATGGGCGTGGCCTTTGTAACCGGCATGCAGGGCGACGACCGGCGCTACTATCGCGTGATCTCGACGCCGAAGCACTTTGCGGTACACAGCGGGCCGGAGCCGACGCGGCATACGGCCGATGTCGATGTGAGCAAACACGACGAGCTCGATACGTATCTGCCGGCTTTCCGCGCTGCGGTGACCGAGGGGCATGCCGGTTCTGTCATGTGCGCTTACAACTCGATCAATGGACAGCCGGCTTGCGCCAATGAATTTCTATTGCAGGATCAATTGCGGGGTTGGTGGAACTTCCAGGGCTACGTTGTTTCGGACTGCGGCGCGGTGCTGGACATTCACGCGGGCCACAAATTCAACACGACGCAAGCCGAGTCGTCGGCTGTGAGCCTGCGTCGCGGCATGGACAACGAGTGCGTTGACTTCACCTTGAAGGTGAAGGACGACCACGACTACAAGCCCTATGTTGATGCGGTGAAGCAAGGCTATCTGAAAGAGAGCGAGATCGACACGGCTCTGACGCGACTCTTCACGGCGCGCATGAAGCTGGGCTTGTTTGACCCGCCGGAGATGGTGCCTTACACCAAGATCGACGAGAGCCTGCTGGACAGCGCGCAGCATCGCGACATGGCGCGTAAATTGGCCGATGAAGCCATGGTGCTGTTGAAGAACGACGGTGTATTGCCGTTGAGGGCGCCGGGTTTGAAGATTGCGGTTGTGGGGCCGCTGGCGGATCAGACGAAGGTACTGCTGGGCAACTACAACGGAACACCGAGTCACACCGTCTCGATTCTCGAAGGCATTCGGAAGGAGTTTGCGGGCGCCACCATCAAGTACGTTGCGGGGACGCAGTTTCTTGGTGATGATGCGGAGCCTGTGCCTGCCTCCGCGCTTACCGTGGACGGAAAGCCGGGCATCAAGGCGAGCTACTCCAAGCTCGATATGTCCGACGTGAACGATCCAAAAGTCACCAAAACGATCGCGCAACGTGTGGAGCCGACAGTGGACGCCGCGGCGAACTCCATACCGGCGGAGGCCGCGAGCGTGCATCCCGTGGCGATTGAATGGGAAGGGAATCTCACCGCGCCTGCGACCGGGGATTACAACTTGGGAATGATGCAAAACGGGTACTTCCGCATGCAACTCGACGGTCGGAATGTGGCTTCATCCTATGGAGGAAATGCGAAAGAGGCCAAGCTCGGCCGGGTGCGCCTGGAGGCCGGCAAACCGGTAGCGCTGCGCGTTGTCTACTCGCCTGAAGAAAATGATGCAATGGCTGCAAAACTTGTGTGGTCGAAGGTTGACATGAAACCGCAACCTGCGGCCGTCGACGCGGCCAAGGCGGCCGATGTCGTGGTCGCAGTAGTGGGTATTACGAGCGAACTGGAAGGCGAGGAGATGCAGGTGCTGGAAGAGGGCTTCAAGGGGGGCGATCGCACTTCTCTTAATTTGCCCAAGCCGGAGGAGGATCTTCTTGAGGCAGTGGCTGCAACGGGCAAGCCGGTGGTGGTGGTGCTGACCAACGGCAGTGCGCTGGGTGTGAACTGGGCCCAAGCGCACGCCAACGCAATCCTCGAATCCTGGTATCCGGGCGAGGAGGGCGGCACGGCGGTGGCCGAGACACTTTCGGGTAAGAACAATCCCGGTGGCCGGTTGCCGGTGACGTTCTACAAAGACGTCAGCCAGTTGCCTCCCTTCGAGGACTACGCGATGAAGGGCCGCACCTATCGTTACTTTGAGGGGGAGCCGCTGTATCCCTTCGGTTATGGATTGAGTTATACGAGCTTTTCGTACAGCGACCTCAAGGGTCCTTCGGCGCCGGTCGCGGTCGGCAGTCCGGCAACGTTTGATGTAACCGTGACCAACACCGGAAAGATTGCGGGTGATGAAGTGGCGCAGCTCTACCTTGAATTCCCCAAGGTGCCTGGTGCGCCGCTGCGCGCGCTGCGCGGCTTCCAGCGCGTGCATCTTGATCCGGGCGCGTCGCAGACGGTGCACTTCCGCCTGCGGCCGCGCGACCTGAGCATGGTGACGGATGCCGGCGAGCCGATCATTGCCGAGGGACAGTACACAGTTTCCGTGGGCGGTGGCCAACCCAACACCAGTGCGCAGGTGTTGAATACAACCTTTAACATCGCCGGCAAGCTCTATCTACCGGAGTAAGTGCGGATTAAGCCACTTAATTCCTTGACTAAGGGCGTATCCATCGCATGGGTGCGCCCTTCTGTTCTTGGGGGCGTTAGTTCGTGGCGTGGGCATCTGCGATGTCGGTGATCTCTTTCATCTTCAGATACACCGCGTTGGTCCAGCCAAAGCCGATTTCGTTTGTCGTATAGCCCGCGCTGACGTGAACATTCGCGTTGCCTGAAACCACATTGTATTTTTCGCGGATGGTGGCATCCTGCGCAAAGCCAGTATCGACGGTAGCATCCCACTTGCTGGCGAGGCGAGCAGCGTCGTTCCGAAATCCGTTGGATTCCAGGCCCGCGACGGAGATCCAGTTGGTCGGCGCCCAGCCGAACGGCTCATCCCATTGCATGCCGGAATTGTAGTCGCTCATTGAAAGGCCGCCGGGACGCTCGAAGAGGTTGAGTTGCGCGACCATTTGCGTCGCCTGTTCGCGCATGGCGACGCCCGCCCACAGCGGGTAGAGCGAAGTGATGTAGGCATACGTCGAGGGTTGACGGCGGACGAAATCGAAGTCAGAAAAGACGCCTTCTTTGGCGCGCCAGAGATATCGCTGCATCGCGGTGTCACGTGCTTGGGAGCGGCGTTGCCAGCGCTGAGCCTCGTTGGGCCAGCCGAGCAGGAGCGCGAGATGCTGCATGTCCCGCTCATAGCGATAGAGCAGGCTGTTCAAGCACACGGGCGCGTAATGATGGGTGGCTCCGTCGAAGGGGCCAAAACGAAAACTCGGATCGAAGCCCGATTCACGCATGGCGCGGTCGCCGAGATAAAAATCGTGCGTGAGGCGGTAGCCGGAGAACCATGCGCGCATGCAGACAATGCTCATCCGCACATCGCAGCTTGTCCGCTGTAGTCGTGCAGCTTCGGCGGTATCGGGATGTTCTGAGCCCTTCAACAGGAAGGCGTCGCCGCCGGAATGCGGATGCGCGACCAGCCAGTGGATCACATCGATGTAGTAATTGCTGTCGTCGGCCATCTCGGGGACGGGACCGTTTCCGTAATCGAAGTAACGCGCGAGACCTGTTGTCCCGGCTTTATGTTCGGGGCGTGTCCAGGTTGAATAGTCTTTTTCGGCGAGCGTGTAAGCGTGCCCAAGCCAGGCTCTTGCTTCCGAACGGCCAGCAGGCGTAGCAGGAAAGCTGGCAGGATTCTCATAGACAGCGCGAACCATCGAGGTGAGGAAAGGCGGTTGCGATCGCGTGAGGTAGTAAGTGCGATTGGCATTCAGCACGCCGCCGTAGTGTTCGATTTCGAAGAGGAAGTTATCGACCATGCCTTTGCCGAGTGCCTCGCGATGGTCGGCTTCGAGCCCCAGAAGAATGAAGTAACTATCCCAGCCGTACATCTCATTGAAGCGTCCGCCGGGGACGACGTAAGGATTCGGTAGATAGAGCAGGCCTGCTGCGTGCAGTTCCTCCGGGGATACATCGCCGATCTTTTCAATTTTCCGTGGCAGAGCTTCGACGCGCACGTGGCACTTATCTTCGAGAGCCGTGACCTCCGCAGGCGGAGATATCTCCGCAGGTAAGTAGAGAACGGGATTTGCCGTGATCTTGATGTCGACCAGCGAGTGGCAATCGGTCATGGAGCGCGTGAGGGTCTCCCACGCCCCGTGAATATAGGCAACGGTTGCGGCAGGGTCCGGTGCGGCGCCGGCGGCTGCGGGCGCTGTTTCCTGGGTCAGGGAACTCGACAAGTGGATTGCGGCGAATGCCAGAACTAACAAGCGGAACAATTTCATGGCGACTCCGGTTTGTGCGGGTCTGCTGACAGGATTGGGGGCAGCCCTGCCGGGTGAATCGTATGGAGTGTAGCGCATTGCTTGCAGATATCGTGGCGTAATCGCATCGGCTTGGAACAAATTCGGCGACCGTGGTGTCTACAGAAGCACAGTGGTTCCGATGGGGATGAGCGGAGGGCCTTGAACTCATGCGACTGCGCCGAACAAGGGCGCGAGCGGGTGAGAGCTTGTGCGCTTGCGCGTCCTGGTTGGCGCGGCTGAATAACCTGGGGCCTGGTCTGAGCGAGCAGGCTCCAAGGTTGGAGGCGGGCCATGTTTGAAGACTCCACCTTCGAATCCACGGGCAGAATTCACACGCGCAGCCGCGGTTGGATGGTCGCGACATTCCTCTTGAACGGGTCGGTGCTTTTCGGGCTGATCCTGATTCCGTTGATTTATCCGGAGGCGTTGCCACGCTGCCAGGCACTGGCGTTTCTGTTGACTGCGCCTGCGCCGCCACCGGCACCGCAACCGCCGCCCAAGCAGATTCAGCATCCGTTCAACGGCAGGCCCGAGATGCAAGGGACGCATCTTTTTTTACCTCCCATGATCCCCACGGCAATTGGACACTTCGATGGTCCCGAACAAGCTGCAAGCGACTCCTTGAATTGGGACTCGGGCCCTGGAACGCCGGATGCCGGGACCGGAGTATTCGTGATCCGCTCTATGACCCCGGTGGTTCGCGCGGAAACGAAAGGCCCAGTCCGGATTTCATCCGGCGTCATGGAGGGAAGCCTCCTCGCAAAGTTCATGCCTGTGTATCCGGCGATCGCGAAAGCTGCTGGCGTTCATGGGACGGTTATGCTGCAGGCTACGATTTCAAAGAACGGCACCATCGAGAATGTGCGCGCGGTAAGTGGTCCTTTGATGCTGCAACAGGCCGCGATGGACGCGGTGAAGACGTGGCGCTATCGGCCGTACCTTCTTAACAGCGAGCCTGTGGAAGTGGAGACCACGGTGAACGTGGTCTTTGCCATGGAGCGTTAATTGTCGCCGGCTTGGAGTTTTTCGCGGGTCAACTCGTTCCATTGGGCGATGGCGTCAGGCATGGGTGGGCTGACCACACCGGGTGTCACACGCTGCAATGGTTCCTGTGGGTTTACATTCCCGCGCGCGTCGCGCAAGATGCCTTTCACCCAACCTACGGCAGCGAGACTATCGCGCGCGGTGAATCTCTGCTCGATGTAGAACCAGCGATCGTCCCAGCACATCAGTCGGGACGCAATTGTGAAGGCAGAGAACAGAGGCAATGAGCGGCGATAGGTCATCCACACTGCGCCGACGAGGGGTTGCCAGCGCGCACGGACGATGTGTTCGAGGAGACGGCTGCGCGCCAGCAGATGGATGCGCGCATAATCCATCAAACTCAGGTAGCGCGCGTTGTTCATATGCAGATTAAAGTCGATGTCCTGGGGCCACACATGCATCCGAATGCGGTCTTCTTCCAGCACGCCCAACGGCGGGAGGGGGTGGATGTGCTGGCGGATGGCCAGAGCCGGAATGCGGACAAAGCTGATGAAGTGCGACAAGCTTTGCTCCTTATCTCCAGTCTAAAGGCCGATACTGCTCTGGCGTTGACCGCGTCCCATCGGCGACAATCGCGTGTGCATGGTAAACCAGACTCGCCGTGAATTTCTAAAGTCCTCCTCCGCTGTTGCCGTTGCCAGCGCTGTTGCGCCCGCTCTTGCTGCGTCTCCACCGCAGCGCGTTTTTGTGGGATCGGGAACGCAAAACGGAATTCTTGCCTATGACTGGAATCCCGCGACTGGCGAACTGATCGCCGCCGGCGTTGCTGCCCAGGTTTCCACGGTGGATTGGCTGACGTATTCGCCGGGCCACTGGTATCTGTTTGCCGCGTGCGAAGTGGATAGCTTTAACGGCAAGCCCACCGGCGAAGTGGCGAGCTACAAGGTGAGCAAAGGCGAATTGCATCCGCTCTCGGCGCAGAATTCAGCGGCGAAGGGCACGTGCCACGTTGCGATGGACCGCACGGGGCGCGTGCTTTTGTCGGCGGACTACGGTGGCGGAGCTGCGGCCAGCTTTCTTGTGACCGAAGGAAAGCTGAGTCCGGCGATCTGGTCAGAGCACTACACCGTCCACGGTCCCAACGCCGACCGTCAGGAAGCCGCGCACGCGCACTTTTGTTCTTTCTCGCCGGACAACCGGTTCGCTTATATCAACGATCTCGGCGGCGACATCATCCACATTTACAAGCTCGACGCGACGACCGCGAAGCTCACGTCTGCCGGTGCCTATCACGCGAAGCCGGGAGCGGGACCGCGCACGCTGCACTTCCATCCGAATGGCCATACGGCCTATAACATGAACGAGCTGACCTCGACGGTGGATGTGCTGGAGTGGCATAAGGCGGACGGGAGTTTGACGCTTGTGACAAGCGTCGATCTTTTGCCGGCGGACTCCCGCGGGACGGTTGTTTCGACTGGTTGCGACACGGCGATCACGCACGACGGCTGCTTTGTCTATTTTGCGAATCGCGGCGACGATTTTCTCTATAGCTTCAAGGCCGATCCGAAGACCGGCGCTCTCACACCGATGAAGCGATCCAACTGCGGCGGGAAAACTCCGCGGAACTTTGCGCTCGATCCGACGGAGCGGTGGATGCTGGTGGCGAACCAGAATTCGAACTGGATCAGCGTCTTCGCCCGCAATCCGCAGACCGGCGAGTTGGCGAACGAAGGCAAAAACTTCGACGCACCGACGCCGATGCGGATTTTGTTTGTCTGATTGAGGGGGGATGAAATTGCACTTTGGCGAGGTCGGGCTACGCGCCTTGGAAAGCTGGACGCCTCACGGCGACTGCGCCTAGATCTTCTTCCTCGGTCGACTGCGAAGTCACCGGCACCCGGGCAAGTTCCCATGCAGAGCGGTCCTTGAGCAGCCGGGAAACCAGCGCCGTATGCATGGCGTGACCCGCTCGCTCGGCAACCACATGACCTTCGATCCGCCGTCCGGCCAGCGCCAGGTCGCCAATGAGGTCGAGCACTTTGTGGCGCACATACTCATCCTTGAAGCGAAGCGGACCGTTTTCCGGGCCTTTCGGTCCCAGGACGATTGCATTTTCAGGACTCGCGCCGCGAATCAATCCCATGTCGCGCAAGCGTTTTTCATCCGCCTTGTAGCCAAACGTGCGCGCGCCGGCAATCAAACTGCCGTAGGTCTCGGCGGCGAGGTCGACGCTTGTCTTTTGCTGGCCGATGGGGGCAGGGAAGTCGATGGTGTACTGAATGCGATAGCCGGAGCCGGGATAGACTCCGATGAATTTGTTTCCTTCGCGCACTTCGACAGGCTTGAGCACGCGCATGTATTCGCGGCGGCGGCGCTGGGTGCGAATTCCCTGGTTGCGGATGGCGTCGACGTAGGGAAGGGCGCTTCCGTCGAGGATGGGCAGTTCAAGATTGTCCAGCTCCACGATCACGTTGTCGACGCCCATGCCGATGAGGGCAGAGAGCAAGTGTTCGGTGGTCGAGATCAGCACGCCCTGGCGCATAAGGCTAGTGGCATAGCTGACCTTGGCGACGTTGCGGCCAATGGCTGCAATTTCGAAGTCGTCGAGATCGGTGCGGCGAAAGACGATTCCCGAACCTGCGGGCGCAGGCAAAAGGCGCATAGTGACCCGAGCGCCGGAATGGAGGCCTACCCCTGCAAATTCGAGGGGCTCGGCAATCGTCTGCTCCAAATGCTCAGAAGGCGACAGAAAGTACTCTCCGGTTGTGGAAAACTTATGCAAGCGATAGATTAGACGCGAAATTCCGAAAGCATCTGTGGCATTTTTGCCACAGATGCAGAGAGGAAACGCCACATATTGCGTCCCTTCCGCGCGAAAAGCCGCCGGATCATGCCGATACGACGCTCTCGGAATGGGGCGCAAAAGTCCCAAAAGGGGATTATCGCAGTCGAGTCTCACGGAGAAGGGCTCCGCGGCCTTCCAAAACTCGTCCAGAGAGAAGGACTCCTTAGCGATGATGGCGCGGAGGGCGATTGGGTTACGATTCCAGGCCAGTTTCCGCACGCGTCGTAGAATCGGGAAGGCTGAAACGAGCTACCCAAGGCGGCCCAAAGATGCACGATCAATCGATTCCTATGCGCGCTTTGTTGGCGGGCGCCCGACGCAAGGAACGCTCATTGATGGATCTCACGCAGAAGCTCGTCCGGGCGGAATCTCCTTCCGACGATAAGGCCGCGGTGGATGCCTGCGTTGCTCTTGCGGCGGCCCATGCGAAGGGGCTTGGCGGACTGGTCCGATTGCACCGGCAGAAGGGATTCGGGGACGTGCTGGAAGCGCGCTTCGGGCGCCGCCCTAAGGATGCAGCCACGAAACCAATCCTGTTGCTGGGACATTTGGATACCGTTTGGCCTTTGGGCACGCTGAAGGGGATGCCGTGCCGCGTGGGCGCGGAGCGGCTTTGGGGGCCCGGCACGCTGGATATGAAAGCTGGCGTCGCCATGGCGCTCACGGCCATCGAAATGCTGGGCGAGGCTGAACTTCTTGAACGTGAGATTGTGCTGCTGCTCAACAGTGACGAAGAGATTGGCAGCCCGGTATCGCGGCCGATCACCGAGGGGCTGGCGGCCGAGTCTGGCGCTGTTTTTGTTCTGGAGCCGGCACAGGGATTGGCGTACAAAACGGCACGCAAAGGCACCGGCAACTGGCGACTCGAAGTCAAAGGCATCGCAGCGCACGCGGGTGTGGATTTTCAAAAAGGCGCGAGCGCTTTGCTGGAATTGGCGCGCGCGATGGAAACCGTGAGCAGCTGGACCGACTTCGAGAAGGGATTGACGGTGAGTGTGGGTACGGCCGGCGGCGGTACCAAGACCAATGTCATTCCTGCAGAAGCCTGGGCAGAGGTAGATGTGCGGATTGCGCGGAAGAGCGACGGGCCGCGCATCGAACGCAGGTTCGCCAGTCTTAGAGCGATCGACAAGCGATGTTCTGTCGCGGTAACCGGCGGAATCAATCGGCCGCCGATGGAGCGTACCGTCGGCACGGTGAAGCTCTACCGGAAGGCGCGGGAACTGGCCGCAGAGCTGGGTTTCGCGCTCGATGAAGCGGCAACCGGGGGCGCGTCCGACGGAAACTTTACTTCTGCGCTCGGCATCCCGACACTCGATGGCATGGGCGCTGTGGGCGAGGGTGCGCATGCCGTGCATGAGTCCATTGTGATCGAGCACCTGGCACCGAGAACGGCGCTGCTTGCGGGCATGCTGGCGCGAGGGTAGAGAAGAACTATTGCCTGACCACGCGATTTCGCGCATTGGATTTTGCGCTTTCCCACCCATTCGCCAGAAAACAAGGCGAAAGGATGGGGCACGGAGATGACACAAGGACGAGCGGTCAGAGACCTGGCGAGATCATCCAGATTGAAAGGCGAGGATCGTTTGGCCTCCTCTATGGGTGATTCAGGTGGTTTGCCAGGAAGAAGTATCCGGCCGTGACGAAGCCAATGATGGCGACGGTCCAACGCATCGCGCGCTGATTGATCTTGCGGCTGTAGTGGGCGCCGAAGTAGCCGCCCAGGCCGGCGAGGATGGCCATCTCTACGCAGAATCGCCACTGCACACGGCCAGCGACGATGAACGTGACGGCAGGAATGCCGATGGACACCACGGCGGTGACCACTTTCAGCGCATTCATCTCGTGGATGTCGTGGACCCCGCAGATGCCGAAGAGCGCCATCACCAGGAATCCGCCGCCCGCACCGAAGTAGCCTACGTAGATGCTCACGATTACCATCCCGATTAGCAGCCAAGTGTTGTAACGCTTGCCACCGGAGAGCGATTGCAGCCACCGGCCCAGCGGAAAGCTGACAACAAACATGATTGCTGCAAAGAGCAGAAGCCACGGCAGCATTTCGCGAAACATCTTGTTGCCGGTTTTCAGAAGCAACACGCCGCCGAGCCAGCCCCCTATGCCCGAAGCGATTGCGAGCGGCACGAGCTTCCAACCATATTCGCGCAGGAGCTGGCGAAAAGCCACGAGCGATGTCAGTTGCCCGGGCCAAAGGGCGACGGTGTTGGTTGCCTGCGCAGTCACGGCTCCCACACCGATAGCAGAGGTGCCGGAAATAAGTGCAGGGAGCGATAGAAACGAACCTCCGCCGGCGATGGCATTCAGTATTCCGGCAAAAAGGGAGGCAACCGGAAGCCAAAGAATACGAAAAAGATGCGATGTTGCGACGGGCATTCCCTTACTTTAAGGGTGAGTTGCATAAAGACTCATAAGGCTTTGACGATTGCATGCTCGCAGGCAACGTCGCAGAAAAATGGAGCCGCCGGCGGGGCCTGATAAACTCCCAGAAGAATCAAGCTGGAGTTATTCCTTTCGATGAAGCATTTCTTACTTTGTTCGATTTTCGTATCCGCTGCTGTCCAAATTTCCGTTGCACAAACCGCGCCGAAGCCGGCGACGCCTGGCAAATCTGCCTCGACTTCCGCGAGTGCTATCGCTCCCTGGATCAAGCTGCCGCCCGGTGTTCCTCGCGCACGGGGAGTCGTCAAGGTTGCATTTGCGCTTCGCTACCAGGACGTGAAGGTGGGTAGCGGCGCCGACGCGGAGCCCAACAAGATCTACAAAGTCCTGTACACCGGATGGCTCGCCGCCGATGGGCATAAGTTCGATTCTTCAGAGGATCATCGGCTTCCGTTGAGGGACAAAGACGGGAAGCCGGTGATGGGAGACGATGGGAAGCCGAAGCTGGGCGAGGTGCAGCCGATCAGTTTTCCGCAGGGGTTCGGTCGGGTGATTCCGGGCTTTGACCAAGGGTTCACTGGAATGAAGGTCGGGGGCAAACGCCGGCTCTTTATCCCCTGGCAACTGGCCTACGGAGCACGCGGACGCCCGGGACCTGATCCCGCACACCCGGGAATTCCGCCCAAGGCGGACCTGATTTTCGACATTGAACTCGTCGACGTTTCGGAGATGCAGATGCCTCCGAATCATCCGGGCATGATGCCAGTCCGGCCTGGAATGACAACTCCGCCGGGTCACATGCCGGCGAATGGGCCGCCGTCCGGCTCACCCGGAGCGGGAGCGAATCCTGGACAACCTGCCTCTCCACCCGCGCAACCGGCTCCTCCGCCAGCCACGAAACCTGCGAATCCGGCCCCGACGACGCCACCCCCGACGCAGCCCCAGTCACAACCACAAACGAAGTAGGGATTCTTTGTGCTCCTCAAGCTACGCCGGCAGGTAACTCCGGCGTGGCCGCGAGCGGTTGGCGCCCACGCATCGCGGGCGAATTGCACAACGATTCCGCCTCGCCTGTTTCCACCGGGCGGCCGCCCTCCATGACGGCGACGCGTGTTTGCTGAGATAGCGCACCAGCGGAATTAAATGCGGGATGACGAGATGGGTCAGTCGATGCTCTTTATGCAGCTGTCGTAAGAGTCAAGATCTTCGTACCGACGCCCACATTGAGGACCGAGACATGTTCATCCAGGATCAGGATCCTGGGGCGAGGCGCCCGCTTCCTGGACGACGTTGATCCGCTGTCACTGTCCGCCTGAGAATTCATACACGACACTGCGTCGGCGATCATCATGGTTTCACAGAAAGCGGGATATAATCCCGAAACGCTGATGACTGCGCGCAGAATTGCGTGCTTCGATTTGGCGGAATAGAGAAATCCCAATTTACGCGAGGACCCTCCCCATGGCTACCAATGGATTCAGTTTTGCGAATCCCACTTATACCGCGGATAACTTCTTCAGTTATAGCGCCGGCGATATCGAGGCGGACGCGAAGCTCAAAGAAGAGCAGGTGAATGAGCCGATCCCAACGCCACGCGTTCAGCCGCCGGTGTTCGATTTGAGCGCTGTGTTGCCCGCGAGCGCTCTGACCGAGATACAAGCCTCCGGTCAGTTGGTTTTTCACTCCGTCGGCGACACAGGCGGCGTGGTGAAAGCGGAACCGCAACTTGCTGTGGCAGATGCCATGGCCGCTGATCTAGCCGGCAAGACCTATGCCTCGGGACAGCCCGCCTTCTTCTTCCATCTTGGCGATATTGTCTACTACTTCGGGCAGGAGCAGTACTATCCCGAACAGTTTTACGATCCATATCGCAATTACGACGCGCCCATCTTTGCGATTCCTGGCAATCACGACGGCGTGATATTCAAGAACGAGCCGGTGTCCTATTCTCTCGAGGCATTCATTGACAATTTCTGCACGGCCGAACCGACGATTGCCGTTTCCGGATTTGCACGCTCGACCATGGTTCAACCGGGCGCCTATTTTGTTTTGACAGCGCCCTTCGCGCGTTTCATCGGCTTGTATTCAAACACTGGCGAGAGTGTGGGGGTGCTGAGCGGTGGCGTCATCGGCAACGACCAGGTCACGTTTCTCCAGCAACAACTGGCGGCGGCGTTGGCAGCGCGCAACGCCGACACAGGGAACAAGAATCCTGAGGCCCTGATTCTCGCAGTGCATCATCCTCCATTCACCGGGGCGAGCGATCACTTTCCGAGCGCGTCCATGTTGCAGCAGATTGATGAATGCTGCCAGCAGGCCGGCATCTGGCCCGATCTCGTGCTCTCTGGGCACGCGCATTTGTACGAGCGCTACACGCGCACGATGAAGGCCGACGGCCGCCAGATCGCTTATCTGGTAGCTGGCAATGGAGGCTACTATAACCTCTCCCAGCTCAAGACGAATGCGGTAGGCAAGAAGCCGGCGCCGGGGCAACAAACCGAGCCGGATGGCCAGGGCAACACGATTACTCTCGAGCAATTCAACGATACGAATTTTGGTTTCTTGCGGATCACGGTGAGTGCCACGACGATCCTGGTGGAAGCACTGACCGTGAGTTCCACGCAGATCACGACCACACCCTCTGCGCCGGTGCCCGGCCCGGTTGTCATCGACCGGTTCATTCTCAATCTTTCGTCGCACACTGTCTCGTCGAGTCCGGCGGCGAAGGTCCCGAAGAACGTGAGTGGCGGGATAAAACCAAGCTCGACAAAAAAGCGCTGAGTGGAATCCGATTAGAAGTTGCCTTTGCTATGTCGTCAGCCGGTCTGGAGAGATTGCTTCGAGCGGCCAATGTGCGAGCGAAAGGTTCTTGTTGCCGGTGAATGAGACCTCGAGTTCCGATTCGCCGCGCCGCACTTCATAAACGCGGCTGACAATCGCTTCTCCACCACCGATGAATGATTCAATCACGGACCCATCGAGATACAAATGGAGGGAAGGTCGTGGCCAGGGAAGCGATGATAACGGAAACGCCGCATCGCCACAGCGTATTGAGTTTCCTGCAACATCGACGGACAATTCCCAGACTCTGACGCCGTTTGTGTGGAGGCGTACCGTGACAACTGCTGTTGATAATTCGAGCGGCAGAAAGATCTCGCGCCGAAGAGCGGCCAGTTTCAGGCAGAAGGGTTGCGCCGGCGTAAGGGTGACGTGCTCGACATTTCCGCGCAGACTCTCAACTTCCGCCGCGACGGAGAATTCAAGCTGACCTTGGTTGCCAACGGTAAGAACGCGCGGCAGTGCCATTGCGCCCGCCCATCCCGCGGCAGCAAGCTCCGCTTCAGGACGCGTTTCCCGGATCCATCCCCAAAGAATGCGGCGACCATCGGGTGTGAGAAAACTCTTGGGCGCGTAGTAGGCGCCGTGGTCGAGTATGCCCTGACGCAGCTGCGTGAAGACGTGTTCGCGCGGGTCATACTCGCCGGTAGCCCAGAAGCTTTCGCCCTCGGTGGAGTAGAGAAGACAATGCGTACCGTTCAATTCAAAGAAGTCGGGGCACTCCCACATTTCGCCGCTCTCGCAAGGATTAGCGGCCAGCTTGCCGTTCGGTTTGCCTTCGGCGAGTTTGTGCAGATACTCCCAATGGCGCAGATCGCGCGAGCGATAGAGGAGTACGCAGCCGCCCTTGCCGCGCTCGCCTGAGCCGATGCCGAGGTACCAGTCGTCGCCCTCACGCCACAGACATGGATCGCGAAAACCCGTGACTGCAATTGCCGCAGGAGGTGCTGCAATCACCGGCTCGGGCAGCTTCTTCCAGTGGAGCAATTCGTCGTCTTCGGCTGTGGCGAGCATTTGTGTCTCGCGCAGTTCGTCGCGACCGTCGTGGACTGTCACTTGATCGGGCGGAGCATTTTGCACGCCGGTGTAGAGGAAGGTCGGGATGCCGTCCTTCACGACCGCCGAGCCGCTGAAGCAGCCTTCGCTGTCGGGGCCGCCGGGCGTGGGCGCGAGCGCGATGGGTTCGTGATGCCAATGCACCATGTCGTTGCTGACCGCATGGCCCCAGTGCATGTCGCCCCAAATGGCAGCGTACGGATTGAGCTGATAGAAGAGGTGATATTTGCCTTTCCACCAGATCGGACCGTTGGGATCATTCATCCAGTTGTGCGGTGGAAGCAAATGGTACTCGGGCCGCAACGGGTCGCGCGCGAGGCCTGGGTGCGCCGATGAAGCATCATCGCACCATCCGCGCGGCGGCAAGGAAAGAGCTGCGACGCCGGAGCCCAGCGCGGTCATGAATGATCGGCGGTCAAGGAATTTCATGACGGGGAGGATAGCACGCTGGTCGACATTACCTTTGGGATTCCAAGAAAATGCAACACTTTTTACGAATCGGGGTTTCAAACTGCAAGGTCGAATCGCACGGCGGGGTTTTTGCAAGCTGGCTTTTTCTTGCGGGATTGACGAGGCGCGATAGACCATCTCAACGTACGGAGTTCATCCATGCGCAAACTGATGGCACTTGCAGTATTGGCCCTTCCTTTCGCATTAGCCGGATGCTCGCATCCGCAAGCGGTCGTCTATGCTCCACCGCCTCCTGGCTACACGGAGATCGCTCAGCGTGGCTATCACGATGGCATTGAAGCTGCACGGCGCGACATCGCCGCCGGCCGCGCGCCCGACGCCGATCGGCACCCACGCTTTCGCAATCCTCCCGTGCCGCCGCCGGCGTTTGAGGATTATCGGCACGGCTTCCGCGAAGGATACCGGCAAACGTTCCGCAACGGAC
Organism: uncultured Acidobacteriaceae bacterium; assembly: GCA_963810545.1. Lineage (GTDB taxonomy): Bacteria > Acidobacteriota > Terriglobia > Terriglobales > Acidobacteriaceae > Telmatobacter. The sequence continues at coordinate 99,702 of CAWENE010000001.1, read as the reverse complement.
CTCCGGGACCGGGCTATTGAAGCGCATGCGATGCTTGAGCCTCGGGCCGCGTGGACTCTCGTCAACTCACTTCGTCGCAGGCCTCAGCTTGAGGGCGTAGGCATATTTGCATGCCGTGCCCTCGGGCAACGTCACATTGAGCGCATCGGCTGCCTGCGTCCATGTGACCTTTTCGCTTGAGCCCAGCAATTCGACGTTCGCGATGGGAAGGGAAGCGCCTTCATGTGCCCATCCCAGCGAATGGATTGTCGCTTTGCGGTCAGCAGGGCACGCTAATCCGATTGCGTAGACGGTGCTGCCTTTTGCGGTGAAACGAAAGTCTTCAGGCGTGTACGGCTTGGTGTCCGTATCGTGGAATGCGCCTGCCATCACTTGTGTCGGACCTTCGCCGAAAGTCTTCCAGGGAGTCGTGGCGTAGATCGCATCCCCGTTGACCTTGAGCCACGCGCCCATTTCGAGTAGGGTTGTGCGCACCTCGTCGGGAATCGTTCCGTCCGAACGGGGGCCGAAGTTCAGCAACAGGTTTCCATTCTTGCTCACGATGTCGATGAGTTGGTGGACGAGGAACTCCGGCGTCTTGAAGGTGTCGTGCTCGATGTAGCCCCAGCTCGCGTTGCTGATGGAGGTATCGGTTTGCCAGTGGTCGGCGACGATGTGATCCTGTTGCCCGCGCTCGAAGTCACGCACACCGGCTTTCCAATTGAGCGAGTAATCTTTGAAATCGATGATGCCGGTATAGCCGTGCGCCACCGCATAGTTGTAGTAGAAAGCGGCGAACTCGGCGACGGCCGGGCGGAAGTTCGGCTGTCCAATCCACCAATCGAAATAGACGACCTCGGGCTTGTACTTTTCCACCAGCTCTGTGTCACGCGCGAGCCAGTCGCGTGTCCAGGCTTGGCTTACATACGTCCAGTCGTCGATCAGGCCGTGCTCGTCGCCGCCCGGATCCATCCATTGATGCGCGGGTCCGTAGAGCGAGGCGTACTTCGGATCGTTGACATCGGAGCGGATGGCACGGCCGCCGTCATAGAAGAAATTGTGCTCGGCGCGATGGGAGCTAAGGCCGAAGTGCAGGCCCTCGGCGCGAATCGCCTTGGCAAGTTCGCCCAATGTGTCGCGCTTGGGACCCATTTTGACCACGGTCCAATCGCTCAGGCCCGAGTCATACATGGAGAAGCCGTCATGGTGTTCGGCGACGGGAACGACGTACTGTGCGCCAGATTCCTTGAAGACCTGCGCCCATGAGGCGGCGTCGAAGTGCTCGGCGCGAAAGAGGGGGATCAGATCCTTGTAGCCCTTTGCTGGATCGTTGCCGCCGTGCTGTTCACGGAAGTTCTTGTAAGCACCTTCGCCGGGACGATACATGTTACGCGGATACCATTCGTTCTCCGCCGCGGGAACCGAGTAGACGCCCCAGTGAATGAAGATGCCGAACTTCGCATCCTTGTACCACTGCGGCTGCCGGTATTTGATCAGCGTGGCCCAGTCGGGGCGATACGGGCCATCGTTTGCCTGGCGCTCGGCTTCGGCGAGAAGACGATTGCGCTCGGCATCGTATTTGCTGACGGATTGCTGCCACTCGCGATCGATCTCCGCAGCGGATTTCACGCCGAGGGTTGGGGCAAGCGGATCAGTCGACGGCGGAGCCTGCGCGAAAAGTGAAGGAAAGGCCAAAAAGCACAGCACAGCAAATGTAAGCAGAGCACTGCAACGAAGCTGAATTTTCATAAGCAGGCATCCTAAACCGCTGCGCCAGGGTGCTGCAAACGCTTTCATTTTCGGCGTCCTTGTGACTGCGGGAAAAATCGCTTGACATATTCCCATATGGGAATGCATCATTCTTTCCATGGCACGTGCCCCGACTACTTCGGATGCCTTCAATGCCGTGGCTGAACCCCGCCGGCGAGAGATTCTTACCTTGCTGGTCGTACGGGAACACGCAGTAGGCGAAATTGCGGCGGCACTGCGGATCGATCAGCCATCGGTTTCAAAACATCTGCGGGTGTTGCGCGATGTGGGGTTGGTGCGTATGCGATGCCAGGGACGCCAGAAGCTTTACCAAACGAATGCGGAGGCGATTCGGCCTTTACACGAGTGGGCTTCGACCTTCGAACGCTACTGGAGCCATCAGCTGAACCGCGTGAAGGAACGTGCCGAAGCGAAGATGAACCGAAGCCATGAATCCGATTCAAACTCAAAGGAGAAATAATGACGACGACTCTTTCGGAAATCGATAGCCTTTCCCTGACTGTGAACCAGGAAATCCGCGTAAATGCGTCGCTGAAAACGACGTTTGAAGCGTTGCTGGAACAGCTTGGGCCGGGGAATGAAATGTCCAACGGCACACCGATGCCGATGAAGCTCGAGGCGTGGCCCGGAGGACGGTGGTTCCGCGACCTTGGCGAGGGCAACGGCCACTACTGGGGGACGGTCCAGGCGATCAAGCGTCCCACGCTGCTTGAATTCAGCGGACCGCTTTTCATGTCACAACCGGTTGCGAATAACGTGCAGTACCGGCTGAGCGAAGAAAACGGAACAACCGTGATCAAGTTCCGTCACACGGGATTCGGATTGATCCAGGACGAACACAGGAAGGGTGTGACCGGCGGGTGGGGACACATCAATGAACAGATTCGCAAACGCGCGGAACGACCCTAAGCCGTTTCTGCTGCCGTGATAGCAAACCCAACTTTCCCCGCAGGAGGAGAAACCCCATGACCGTTGCAGAGATAGCCGCCGTCGCGTCCATCGCAAATGCGCTGTTGGCAGAATTTGAAATACAAGCAGTCATTACAAGGAGATTCTTGGAGAGGATTCCGGAGGATCGGCTCACCTGGAAGCCGCATGAAAAATCCATGACCGCCGGGCAGCTTGGATATCACATCGCTTTCGTTCCGGGTGGCGTGATACGCATCGTCAAAAACAGCCCTGTGCAAGCTCCGGACTTTGCGAATTTCCCGCAGCCGGCAAGCCGGGAAGAGATTCTGAAGACATTCGATGAAAGCGTTGTAGCGGTGAGGAACCTTCTGCCGCATTTCGATGACGCGGCGATGCACGAGACGTGGAGACTCGTCGCCGGAGATAAGGAAGTTCTTGCCCAGCCACGATCCGCGTTTATTCGCGACGTGATGTTGAGCCACTGGTATCAACACCGCGGTCAGCTCAGCGTGTATCTGCGCCTGCTGAATGTTCCGGTACCCGCGAGTTGGGGACCGAGCGCCGACGAGCCGCCGCTCTTCATGCAAAAGACGCAAACAGCGTAGAGGTTGCAGAGGTGTTTTCATGTGCCCAGTATGTCTTGCGACAGCAGCATTGATTGCCGGAAGCGCAACCGGGTCGGGCGGAATCACGGCCCTGGTTGCAGGTACAATCCTGAAGAGGAAATCCCGATTCCCCGAACAGACCAATGCCGAGGAGGTTAAAGGTGGCGACGACAACGGCAGCAGTCAATCAGAGAAAAGTAGTTTCACACGATGAGTGGGTTGCGGCTCGGAAGCAATTCCTGGCTAAGGAAAAAGAATTCACTCGCCAGCGTGATGAGCTAAGCCGGCAGAGGCGCGAATTGCCCTGGGAGCGAGTCGAGAAACCCTATGAGTTTCAGGGACCACAAGGCAAGTTAACATTGGCCAACCTCTTTGACGGGCGCAGCCAGTTGGTGATTTACCACTTTATGTTCGGACCGGGATGGGCGGAAGGCTGCCCTAGCTGCTCCTATATTTCCGATCACTTCGACGGCATGGCGATCCACCTGGCGAATCGCGATGTGACGCTAATGGTAGTTTCGCACGCACCCATCGCGGAGATCGAGGCATTCAAAAAGCGCATGGGATGGCGGTTCCGCTGGGTCTCGTCGTTCGGCAGCGATTTCAATTACGACTACCAGGTGTCGGCTTCACCCGAAGAAGCGAACGAAGACAAGGTGTATTACAACTACGAAATGATGAGCTTCCCGAGCCAGGAACGTCCGGGGTTGAGTGTCTTCTCCAAGGATGGAGACGGAATCTACCACACGTATTCAACGTATGCGCGCGGGCTCGATATTCTTCTCGGCGTTTATAACTTCCTCGACTTGGTCCCGAAGGGACGCGACGAAGCGGGGCTGAAGCACACCATGGCGTGGGTCCGGCATCACGACAGATATAGCGAGGGATACTTTGTCGATCCGACAGCAGGATACCAGCATCCGAAAGTCGTTGTTGCACCGTCGCCGTGCTGTTCGGGCGAACACAAAGCGTGAATCGGCATTTCTTCGCATGTTGCAAACGAAGGTGCCCACGTGGAATGAGTGCGATGGAATGGCGGGATCTGGGAGTTCCCGGTGGGACCCCGCCTCCAATTGCGCACGGACCTACTGATCCGCTTCTTCGACCAGCTTCTGTGCTCGAGCCATTGCGTCGATGCGGGTCTTTTTCTGCGATTCGAGATCCATATTCCGCGGCGCATCCTGACTGAGACGCTTTGCGAATTCGTCCATGTGGTCCGCGAAACCGCGCTGAATCGCATTGACCGCGTCCTGAGCCTCGGGCAGCACGGAGCGAAAATGCTCGATCTCTTCTGTCGCCCTCTCAGGATGGTAGCCGAGGCGATCGCCCGTCTGCATTGCGTCAATCAATGGATCGGGCGGCGCCGATACTGGCGATGTTTTCTGCAACGCGTCGTAGGCTCCGCGTAACCGCGTCATAGCGCCCGCAAAGCCATCCAGATCGTCTCGGCGCGCAGTAAGGCCGATGGCTCTGCGTACCTCAATAGTGACCCTGCTTGCCGTGCTCGAGCTTGCCACCGGGATCACCGTCGTCAGTGTGTTGCCTTCAAAACTCCATCCGCCTTTGCCGGTGGGACCGCCGCGATTCACGGGAACGCCATTCACAGTGACTGAGGCGGGAGGCCAGTCGGCAGGCAAGCGAAGCTCGTAGCTGCGCGCTTTCATCATTCCTTCGTAGCTGCCCTCTACAGGCCCGATTTCTACGCGCAGCGTGTCTCCGTTTTGCGCAGCTTTGATTGGCGTGCGCGCAAAGACGCCGTGCCGATATTCTTCCGCAATTCCTGAATCTTCGTAGATCGAGTAGCTCGAAGTTGCGCCTGGATTCAGTGGCCACACGTTGACAATGAGAGGATCGACAGGCTTCTGGCCTGTATACAACATCGGCGGTTGCATTGGAACGATTGCCCCGGACTTCAAGTAGATGGGTATTTGATCGATGGAGAAACTGCGGTCCATCGAGGCGGGCCCAGTGAGATGCTTTCCAGTCGGCCATTCGATCCACTCACCCTGCGGCAGCCATAGGTGCTCCGTTGCCAGACCGCTGGTTTTGTCTGCAGGTGCAACAACCGGCGCTGCCAGCATCTGATCGCCGAACAAATACTCATCCTTGCTGGAATAGGCTTCATTCGCTTCGGGCCAGTCGTAATAGAGCGGCCTGAAGAAGGCAACACCTGTGTCGTACGTGCGCCGCCCCTCGGTGTAGATATACGGTTGCAGTGCGTAGCGAAGCTGAAACGCCGAACGCAGGATCGCCGAGAACGGCTCGGGGTAGGCCCAGATGCGCCGCTCGGAATCGGGGTTTTTCGTTGTGTGAGTGCGCAAAATCGGACTGAACGTTCCAAACTGCACCCACCGCGTAAAGAGCTCGGGATCGACCGCGCCCGGCATGTGCCCGCCAATGTCATGGCTCCAATATGCGTAGCCGACATTCGCGGCGGTTGCTGTGAACCAGGGCTGAAAGGCGAGCGAATCCCATACAGAAACGGTGTCCCCGGAGAATCCGATCTGGTAGCGATGATTGCCAAGACCGCCCCATCGGTGAAACAGCAGTGGTCTCTTGCCCTCGCGTTCCTGATCAGTGAAGTGCACATAATTGAGCCACCACGTCGGATTGACGCCAGGCAATTTCGTGGTTGGCTCCTGCTGCCAATCGAGCCACCAGAAGTCGATTCCCTGTTTCTCCAGTGGATGATGCAGAAGATTCATATAATTGGTCGCGTATTTTTTGTCCGTGATGTCGAATGGAACGTACTTTTTCGTAGCGGGGTCGATGCCCATGGCCTCCGCCATCGCCGGATAGGGGTCTTCCCATGGCTGTACGCCGGAGGCCGGATGCATATTGAGACTTGTCTTCAGGCCATCCGCATGCAATCGCGCGAGGAATTGCGTGGGGTCAGGGAAGAGCAGCTTGTTCCACGTATAGCCGGTCCATCCCAGTGTGTGATTGGATTGATCGGTTTCACCTTTTGCCTTCAGCTGCTCGATATTGATGTGCCAATCCATGTCGATCACGAAAACATCCAGCGGCGTGTCGTTCTCGCGAAATCCGCGGATAATTTCTTCGATCTCCTGATCGCTATAGGCCCAATAACGTGACCACCATGCGCCGAACGCGAAGCGCGGAGGAAGGGGAATGCGCCCCGCGACACGGACGTAATCGCCGAGTGCCTTACGGTAGTCGTGACCGTAGCCGAAGAAGTACCAGTCCTGCCTTTGCCCTAGCGGCCGTTCCATCACCCACGGCCAGGGGCTCTTCTCTCCTTCAAGAAAGCGGAAATCCGCCGAATCGAACAAGGGTCTTGTCGAATCATCTTCAACGGCCCAGCCAGAGCGTGAGACAAATCCGTTCCCGATCGGTTCCTTCGTCTTGTCTCCCAGCGCGCCATCAAGAGTGCGCGTCGTGCCTTTCAGATTCTGCAGATCGATTGCGCCCGGCCGCCACACGACACGCTTTCCGTCAACTGTGAGTTCGATTGCGAGATTGTCGGAAGTGAAGTGGCCGTCGGCTTTCGGCGTATACGTCAACGTGAGCGCGTCCGTTTTGAGGGTAAGCTTGCCACCTGTGAATTCATGCGAGAACCTCGGTACCGGCAAACGGCGGTTAATGAACACGAGAGAAGCATGGTCTTCGAACTTGCCGTCTGCGGCCCACTCGATGCGGATGAGTTGCGGAGTGAGCACAGTCAATCGCGCGTTTCCTTGGATGACAGTGGCTCTGGGGTCTGCGACTGGATTGTCGGCAGTCTCTGGCGAAGATAAGGCAGCAGGTCGGGTCGATTCGCTGGCAGGCACGGGCGCCATTGCGGCATCAAGACGCACCCTGGCCAACTGATGTGGAACCTGGGCCATCAGGCCGATTGTCGTACCGGCGAACACGATGACTGCGGCAAAGTGATGCAAAGAAATGTGCACAGCTCCCCCTTGTTTTAACTCCAGTGGAAGCGTAACACGGGGTTGGACGCGGCGGGGAGAGGGTCTTGGTGGAGGTGAGCCGGACGGATAGAAGCGGCGGAGCCACGTTTTAGGAAGAGCGTTGAAAAACAGCGTGAGCCAGCAATAGACATGCTGGCTCCGCCACGCAAGTTCGTGTTGAGGGTGTGGACTATATCGAAAGAAGACGTCCAAAGAACGAACGGTAGCGGCGCAAAGCGAGACGCAGATCTTCGGTTGAGACGCTGTCGCCGCGATCCCATTGTCCATCGAGCCTGGCGCGTTCTTCCGCGAAAATTTCGGCCAGGCGCTTCATTGCATTTGCAACCAAGCCGTCCGCCTGCTGCACTGCCTGCCGCGGCTCGTCGACAAAGCTGACCTGGACGGAAGTCCAGCGCGCATAAAAATCATTCGATTCTTCGCGCGAGAAGAGCGGTGCCGCTGTATCATCCTCATTCGAGCGGTCATTGGTGTTTGTGTCGATTTCGGCATCGTGCACATCCGTAGAAAGACCGGGATCGCGTAACGATGAACGTTGGATTGTCGATTCCTCACCGTTAAAGTCGTGACTGGTGTCGTACGTGGTAGCGGACCGCTCGTTCGCATTGGCCAAATCTGCCGTTGTGAGTCCGCCATCGTTTGCGTCTCTTCTGTCGAATTGTCTCGTAAGTTGTTGGCTCATGGTAGAAACCCTCCATGCGTTGTGCCTTGCTGATCGTTTCCTCGCGAAGTCCTCGAACTGAAATTCGCAATTGAGAGTCGTCGCTAGACCGCGAACGCCATCACGCCTTGAGATCGAAGCCTGCATTTAAAGGTTGCTTCCGGAAGACAGGGGCGCACGAGTGATATGCGATGGGTGGTCCGGGATCAACTGACCATAAAGAAATCGATGAATGGCCTCTTAGGCAACCTCTCCCACATGGGGACGTTCCAAGCTCTCTGGAACAGTTGGCGCGTGTTCAACGCAACTGAATATGTGCCGCATCTCAAGATAGCCGCCTGTATCGCACACAGGGCCAAGTGAGGAGACATCGTATGAATCTATCGGACCTTAGCGCCGGACAGTTCGCCGCAATCATTGCCGTTGTTGTGATTGTCGGAGGATTGATCGTGTATCGGCTCCAGAGACGGCGCACCGAGAAACTGCGCCGCCGATTCGGTGAGGCGGAATATGAGAGGGCCATGCATGACCGTGGCGATCGGCGCCACGCCGAGGCGCAACTCGACGAGCGGGCCAAGCGCGTGGAATCGTTTCATTTGCGAGCGCTATCTGCAACCGATCGGGCTCGATTTCTGACTGCCTGGGAGCAGGTACAGGCCCATTTTGTCGATGCGCCTTCGGGAGCGGTGATGGAAGCCGATCAGCTTCTGGGTGACGTGATGGCTACACGCGGGTATCCCGTCGGCGATTTTGAGCAGCGAGCCGCGGATATCTCAGTTCATCATCCGGTAGTGACGCAGAACTACCGGGCAGCCCACGCGATTGCACTGAGTCATGCGAACGGGCAGGCCAGCACGGAAGATTTGCGTCGCGCCATGATCCACTACCGTGCGCTCTTTGAGGACTTGGTGCGCGAGCCGGAAGCGGTCGTGGAGCAGAAGGCGTGGCGGAAGGCCGGATAGGATTCTGCGCGAGGCGCGGGAGCGAGCGCACTTAAAGCAACGGGGCAAACATGTTCTGAGTGGGTTCCGTATGATTGGCTTTTGATTCTCTGCCGCGTAGTGGAGAATCAAGAGTGTCGTACAGGAACCCCAGCGCATGAATCGGAATCTGCTCCTTATCCTGGCTGCAGTTTGTTTTGCTGCGCCCGCCTTTGCCGCGCCTTCTAACTTCACTACCCGGCTTGATGACCCGCGGGCCGTCTACCTCGATGGTCCGGAATCCGGCGCACACGGTGACGGAAAAGCCGACGCGAGCGGCCCGATTCAAACGGCAATTGACAAAGCTGAAAGCTCGGGGCGTGAAGGCATAGTGTTCGTGCCTTCGGGTCGTTATCGACTTACGCGCACCATCTATATTTGGCCGGGTGTTCGCGTGATTGGCTTTGGCACGACGCGGCCGGTTTTCTATCTTGCCGATCACACGGCAGGTTTTCAATCGGGGTTGGGGGACATGGTCATCTTCGCTGGCCTTGCTCCGGGCGAGATGCCGCGAGCCGGCAAGCGCATTGCGTTTCCGCCCCCGGGAAGCTTGCCTCCGAACGATTCAGTTGCGGACGCAAATCCCAATACGTTTTATTCGGCGATGAGCAACATCGATTTCGAAATTGGCGACGGCAATCCGGCCGCAATCGCCATTCGCTTCCACGTCGCGCAACACTCGTATCTCAGCCACATGGATTTTCACATCGGTTCGGGACTTGCCGCGCTCACGCAGGTTGGCAATGAGGCCCAAGACCTGCACTTCTTCGGGGGGCGTTACGGCATCCTTACCGAGAAGACATCGCCGGCGTGGCAATTCACGCTCATCGATTCCACGTTTGAAGGGCAGCGTGATGCGGCGATTCGCGAACATGAAGTGGGCCTAACCCTCATACGCGATATGTTTCGCAATGTGTCGACCGTCATCGATATTGATCCCGGATATTCGGACGAATTATGGGTCAAGGATTGTGTGTTCGAGAAGATCTCCGGGCAGGCAGTCATCATTAGCAATGAAAGGAGTCCTCTCACCCAGGTTGGATTCGAAAACGATGTCTTTCACGATGTGCCGAGCCTGGCATTGCTTCGCGAGACTGGAAGAAAGATATCCGGAAAGGGCGCGATCTATCGTGTCAACGAATTCAATTACGGCCTGATTGTACCGAGCGAGGGCGTGATGGGCACGATCGGCGAGCGATACGATGCGTCTGCGCTAACTTCTCTACCGGCCAGGTTACCTCCGGCTATCCGAGCCTTGCCGTCGACAGAGGAGTGGGTGAATGTGCAGAGCCTCGGAGTGAAAGGCGATGGAGTCACGGACGACACGGCTGCAATCCGGAAGGCCATCGATGCGCATCGTGTGCTTTATTTTCCCAGCGGCAACTACGTTGTGAGCGACACGATCGCGCTCAGACCCAACACAGTGCTGATTGGCCTGCATCCGACCTTGACGCAATTCGATTTGGTCGATTCGACGCCGGGTTATCAGGGAGTGGGCGAGCCAAAGGCCGTTCTTTTCGCGCCTGGGGGAGGCTCGAACATTGTCAGTGGCATCGGCATCTTTGCCGGGGGTATTAATCCGAGGGCCGTCGCGCTTTGGTGGAAGGCGGGTGAGGATTCACTCGTGGAGGACGTGCGCTTTCTCGGCGGACATGGGAGCGGCACGAACCCCTACAACAATAACCACACGGCCGATTCAGATTTGCGCAAGCGTTGGGACGGACAATATCCGAGCTTGTGGGTCAGCGATGGAGGCGGAGGCACATTTGCTGACATCTGGACTCCGAACACTTTCGCCCAGGCCGGATTTGTTGTGTCCAACACAACGACGCCGGGACACGTCTACGAGCTCTCGACCGAGCACCATGTGCGCAATGAGATCAAGTTCGATCGCGTTGAGAATTGGGATGTGAATGCGCCGCAGACTGAGGAGGAGGCGGGCGAGAGTCCACAGTCGTTGTCGCTGGAGTTTGACTGGTCGAAGAACATCACGATCGCCAATTACCATGGCTATCGCGTCACGCGTACGCGGGCGCCGTTTCCGGCGGCAGTGCGACTCTACAACTCCGGCGATATTCATTTTCGCAATGTGCATGTGAACGCCGAGAGTGGCTACGGGATCTGCGACGAAAATGGCTGCGGAACATTTCTGCGCGTGAGCAAATTCCCTTACGAGAATGCGATCCAGGACATGACGCATCATGTCGAGGTGCGCGAGCGGGAGTTTGCCGTGCTGGACGTTCCTGAGAAACCAGTGCCGCCGGCGATGCCGGATGTGCCTGCTGTACTTTCCCCCGGCGCCAAAGTGGAGAAACTGGAGGACGGTTTCTTTTCGATCTCCGGCGCGGCGGTAGACGCCGCGGGCAAGCTCTACTTTGTCGATCATCATCAACAGCGCATCTTCGGGTGGTCAGCGACTGAGGGTCTGACGATCGAACGCGACAACGCGCTCGACCCGGTGAACCTGGCATTCGATAAGGCCGGCAACTTGATGGTGGTCTCTTCGGCTGGACCGGAGAGCACAGTTTATTGGTTTCGGCCGGGCTCGCCGGACGCGCAGATCCATGTGCTCACGCCCCAAGCGACGACCGCGCATCCGGATGCGGCGGTGCTCTTTCCCGCGAACTATTGGAACAATGGGGAATTTAAAGACCAGCTTGACCTGAGTTCGATGCGTTACAAGACCCTCGCCGAGATGTTCGCCGAAGACGTCACCACGCCGAAGACGAAGGAATATGTTTCGGCTGACGGGAGTGTCGTTTTACCAGCTGGCCGCGTTTTTCAGCAGGGACCGGCGACGGACACCTCCGGCTGGCGCTTCTCCGATAGCCTTGACGCGTACGGCTTGATCCGCGCGACGCCAGGCCAAAAGGTTTACGTCAGCAGCGCGTCGGAAGACAGGACGTACAGTGCGACCGTGAGCGCGAACGGGGCTCTCAATGATCTGAAGCCTTTTGTCGAGCGCGGTGGCGAGAGTGTCGCCGTCGACGGAAGGGGCAATGTCTACGTCGCGAATGGACAGATCTTCGTGTATGACCCGGCGGGAAAACAGATCGCCGAGATCGATGTGCCGGAGCGGCCGATCGATATCGTATTTGGCGGGGCTGACGGGGGTACGCTTTTCATCCTTTCGCATCGTGCGCTCTTCTCGGTACGAGTCGGTCGCGACCGGCAGAATTGATGAGGCAAAGACTTTCGCACACCGCGAAAATTTGGCAATTCGCTGCAAAAGCGTCGGCATAAACTGAGAAAAGCTGGCGTTGACGATTCCAGAAGATCATTCTGATAGAAGCGATCCAGCCGCAGGGGACCTTCCGGCTCGCGGGCGATTGTATTCCCCGAAAGTCGCCAGGCCGTCTTGATCGTTCAAGCGGGCTGCCAGGGGCTCGGAGATTTCTCCATAAGGAGGAGCGTGGCGATGCACTCCAATGCGTTTTCAACCGCGATCACACCAGGAATGGATTCCTCTGCTGTGGAGAAGAATGGATCAGTGGAATCGATTCCGCGGATTCACGGCTTCGGCCTCGCGGTCATCGCTCTCACCTCTATGGCGCTCGCACTTGCTACGGCGAGCGAATGCCAATCCGTCCTGCATCTGCCATCTCTTTACTATGGGCTCTTGCTGTGGGCCTGGTGGGGTTGCATCGCGGGCGCGATTTGGACTATCGGCTTTCGCAAGCCGATCATTCTGGGCTTTTCGCCGGTGGCCATCATTGTCCAGATGGTCATTGGGTGCTTTCTTGGAATTGTTCATCTGCTCCTGCTGGGCAGCCTCGGCTTCATCAATGCCGCACATCCTACGGCCCTTGCAGTTTGGACAAGCCTGCTGAACATCAATCGCTTTGGTATTGAGATTCTTGTCTACGGATTCGTTCTGGGGATGATCGGCATTGTCCAGTTTCAAATGCGCGCGCAGCGGGATGCAATGAAATCCCTTGCGCTCAAAAAGCAGCTTTCCGAGGCGCAGTTGCGGGCGCTTCAAATGCAATTGGAGCCGCATTTTCTTTTCAACACGCTGAACGCAATCACGACCCTGGTTGAGCTTGGCCGCCAGAAGGAAGCAGTGGAAATGCTGGGTCATTTGAATGCGATTCTGAAGAGCACGCTGAAACGAACGAATCCGGAAAAGGTGCCGCTGTCGCAGGAGTTGGAGGTGGTGGAGAATTATCTCGCCATTGAGCAGGTGCGATTCGCGGATCGGCTTCGGATCGAGATCAAAGTGGAACCGGCCGCGCTGGACGGCCTGGTGCCGTGTTTCCTGCTGCAGCCGATTGTCGAAAATGCGATTCGGCACGGTATTGCGCAGTGCGAAAGCGATGGGTTGGTAGAGGCAACGGCGCGACGCGATGGAGATCTTCTGCGTCTTAAAGTGCGCGACACAGGCGCCGGCCGCAGCGGTCAAGCAAAGCCAGGTAATGGGATCGGATTGAAGAACGCTCGGGAAAGGCTGGCGCATTTTTATCAGGATGACTATGTGATGAAAGCGCAACCTTCGGGCAGTGGCTTTGAGGTTGCCATCGCGATTCCCTACGAGCGGAGCTGATGAAGCTGAGTGCCTTGATTGCCGACGACGAGCCTCTGGCGCGCGAGCGCCTGAGATTGCTGTTGGCTGACGACGAAGATGTCGACGTTGCAGGGGAATGCCGAAACGGCAGAGAAGTGGTTGAGGCGCTGAAGCAAAAGCACCTCGACGTGCTTTTTCTCGATATCGAGATGCCGGGCAGCAGCGGGTTTGAAGTGGTCGAGCAGGTCGGCGCCGCGCATATGCCGATCACCGTATTCGTTACCGCGCACAATCATTATGCGTTGAAGGCCTTTGATGTCCATGCTCTCGACTACCTGACAAAACCTGTCGAGCCGGAGCGGCTGCGGTCGGCGCTGGTCCGCGTGAAAGAGCGCATCGCCGCGCATGCTGCCTTGATGACGCAGGAACAACTAAAGTCTATGCTCGCTGCGCTTGGAACAGGATCCGCGAAGCGCAAGGAGTACCCGCAGCGGCTGGTTGTTCCCAACGCCGCGAAGGACTCCTTTGTGAATGTGGATGAGATCGAGTGGATTGAGGCAGCGGACTACTATTCCTGTATCCACGCCGGCGCCAGAAACCTGATGCTGCGCGAAACGATCAAGCAACTTGCTGAGACTCTCGATCCACGGAAATTCGTGCGTGTTCACCGCTCGACGATCGTCAACATCGATCAAGTGCGGGAGATTCTGCGCGAAGGCCGCAGCGAGGGCTGGGTTCATCTGTCGAGCGGGCGCAAGCTGAAGATGAGCAAAGCCGGTTGGCAGGCGCTGCTGGATGCAACAAAAAACCCGCGAGCCTGATAGGGGCGCGGGGTTTTTCGGCCATCTCGACAAAAGTGGGTCAGATCCTGCAATCCACCTTTTATTTGACGCTCGTCCAGTCCAGAATGACCTTCCCGGTCTGGCCGGAGATCATCGCGTCGAAGCCCTGCTTGAATTCGTCGTAGCGGAACCGGTGGGTGATCACCGGCGAAATATCCAGACCCGATTCGAGCAGAACCGACATCTTGTACCAGGTTTCGTACATCTCTCGACCATAAACGCCCTTAATCGTGAGCATATTGAAGATGACGGGACGCCAATCCATGGGAGCGTTCTTAGCCGGGATGCCAAGGACAGCAACCTTTCCGCCGTGGCTCATATTGCCGAACATGTCGCTCAACGCCTGGGGACTTCCTGACATTTCCAGGCCGACGTCGAATCCTTCCGTCATTTTGAGCTGCCGCTGGACTTCTATAAGCGGTGTATCTTTGGGGTTCACTGCCAGGGTCGCGCCCATTTTTCGAGCCAGATCGAGACGGAACGGGTTCAAGTCCGTGATCACCACGTGCCTGGCGCCGGCGTGCTTCACCACAGGGATCGCCATGAGCCCGATGGGTCCTGCGCCGGCTATGAGGACGTCTTCGCCCAGCACCGGAAAGGAGAGAGCGGTATGAACAGCGTTGCCAAAAGGATCGAAGATGGCGGCGACCTCGGTGTTGATACCGGGATGGTGCCGCCAGATATTTGTCATTGGTAGAGCGATCAACTCGGCAAACGCCCCAGGGCGATCGACCCCGACGCCTTGGGTCGCTGCGCAAAGATGCCGTCTCCCAGCCAGGCAGTTCCGGCACCGGCCACATACGACGTGACCCTCTCCACTCACGATGTCCCCGGCGTGAAAATCGTTGACGTTGGACCCGACTGAGATGATTTCGCCTACAAACTCATGGCCGATGGCCATCGGTACCTTAATCGTCTTTTGTGCCCATTCATCCCATTCGAAAATGTGGACGTCTGTTCCACAGATCCCCGTTTTGAGCACACGAATCAGGACGTCATTAATTCCGATGGTTGGTTCAGGAATGTCTTCGAGCCAGAGGCCGCGTTCGGCTCTACTCTTGACCAGCGCTTTCATGGGAACACTCCGTCCTCCACTGACTTGAAGTTTACCTGTCGAGGCAGTGGCGAAAAGCAGGGCTATTCTCCGCGAGCCTACAATTGGTGGAGGTGGTGGTGGAGAACAGCTCTAGATGTCCAGGTTCTTGACGTCGAGGGCATTGTCTTCGATGAATTTGCGGCGCTTTTCAACGTCCTCACCCATGAGCGTGGTGAAGATTTCGTTGGTTTCGACAATGTCTTCGAGCTTGACGCGGAGCAGGGTACGACGCTCCGGATCCATCGTGGTCTCCCAAAGCTGCGTGCTTGTCATCTCGCCTAGACCTTTGTAGCGTTGCACGGAGTAGTCCTTCTTACCCTGCTCGACGATGTGGGCGTAGAGTTCGCGGGCGGTCTGTTTCTCGACTGGTTCGCGCAGCACGCGCGCACCGCGACGCGCGGCTTTTACCTCCGCTTTAACATCCGCGGGCGTCTCACCCTC
Organism: uncultured Acidobacteriaceae bacterium; assembly: GCA_963810545.1. Taxonomy (GTDB): domain Bacteria; phylum Acidobacteriota; class Terriglobia; order Terriglobales; family Acidobacteriaceae; genus Telmatobacter. The sequence continues at coordinate 83,986 of CAWENE010000001.1, read as the reverse complement.
TTCAAATTCGGTAGCTTCCAACTCCTCCGCGGCAGACTCGGTTGCAACCTTCGCGGCATATTCCACCAGGAAGGGAGGCTCAAGATATTGCTTGATCAGGCTGTACTTCGACATCATCTGGCGGAATTCAGGGCTGGACGCGAGAGTCCAGTCGATGCGGCGCTCCGCGCCCTGTGAGTCAACAATGCTGATCGACCAGGTGTGGTGTTCCTCGTCCTCAACGGGCTTGGTGATCGATTTGAAACCAAAGTCAGCGGAGAGCTCCTTGAGTTGCGCGTGCAACTCGACCAGTTTCTCGGGAACGGTGCTTCCTGATTTCGAGGTGAAGTCGGAGCGATGCGTGAGTTCGGCGCGGGCAAGCAACTCGGTCAGTTTCTCATTACGAATGCGCTTGTCGACCTTTTCGACAAAATCGAGATACTCCTTGAGAGTGCCCATGAAGCGGATCAGCTCCGGACCCTCGATGCGGCTGGCGGCTTCGCCGTGGCGCACGATCATCCCTTCGGAAGCGCGATTGACCATTACTTTGTCAAACTCGCGTTCGTCCTTGATGTATTGCTCAAAGCGGCCCTTCTTGATCTTAAAGAGCGGCGGCTGCGCGATGTAGATATTGTCGTGCTTGATCAGTTCCGTCATGTGGCGGAAGAAAAAGGTGAGCAGCAGCGTGCGGATGTGCGATCCGTCGACGTCGGCGTCGGTCATGAGGATGATCTTGCTGTAGCGGATCTTGGAGGCGTCGAAGTCGTCCTTGCCGATCCCGGTGCCGAGGGCCGTGATCATGGCGCGAATTTCTTCGTGGCCCAGCATCTTGTCGTAGCGGGCCTTCTCGACATTCAGGATCTTGCCCTTTAGCGGCAGGATGGCCTGGAAGCGGCGATCGCGGCCCTGCTTGGCGGTACCACCGGCACTCTCGCCCTCGACCAGGTAGAGTTCGCAGCGGCTCGGATCGCGTTCGCTGCAGTCGGCAAGTTTTCCGGGCAAGCCGCCGCCATCGAGCGCACCCTTGCGCCGCGTCAGATCGCGGGCTTTGCGCGCGGCTTCGCGCGCACGTGAAGCCTCAATGGCCTTGTTGATGATCTTTCTGGCGACGGGCGGGTTTTGTTCGAGGAATGCGCCGAGACGCTCGTTGACGAAGGCCTGGACTGTGCCGGCGATGTCGGAGTTGAGCTTGCCCTTGGTTTGGCCTTCAAACTGGGGCTGCGAGAGCTTCACACTGACCACGGCCACAAGGCCTTCGCGCACGTCGTCGCCGCTCAGATTCTCCTTCATGTCTTTGAAGAGGCCGAGCGACTGTCCGATTGCATTAATGGTGCGGGTGAGCGCAGTCCGAAAGCCGGACAGGTGCGAGCCGCCGTCGACCGTGTTGATATTGTTGGCAAAGCTGAAGACCGTCTCTGAATAGCTGTCGTTGTATTGCAGCGCGATTTCGATTTCAACGGCGTCGCGCGTGGCCTCCATCATGATGGGCTTGTCGTGCAGGGTCGTCTTGCCGCGGTTGATGTGTTTCACAAATTCCGCGATGCCGCCTGCATACTTGAACTCTGAGCGCTTGGAGTCGCCCGTCTTGGGATCGGCAGTGCGCTCATCGGTCAGCGTGATTTCGAGTCCCTTATTGAGGAAGGCCAGCTCGCGCAGCCGTTGGGCGAGTGTGTCGTAGTTGTATTCGGTGGTCGCGAAAATGCTCCTATCGGGTAGAAAGTGAACCTTCGTGCCCCGCTTTTTGCTGGTCCCCGCCTTGCGCAGCTCACTGGTGGGCAAGCCGCAACTGAAATCCATCTCCCAGGTGTGGTTGTCGCGCCAGATCTCGACGTTGAACTCCTGGCTGAGGGCGTTGACGCAGCTCACGCCCACACCGTGCAGGCCGCCCGAAACTTTGTAAGTGGAAGAATCGAACTTTCCGCCCGCATGGAGTTTGGTAAGCACCACTTGCACAGCCGGCATCATCTGCCCGTTGCCAACCGCCATCATGTCGACCGGGATGCCACGGCCATCGTCGATCACGGTGATGGAGTTGTCGACGTGGATGATGACATCGATCTTTTTGGCGTAGCCCGCGAGTGCTTCGTCGACAGAGTTGTCCACGACCTCGTACACAAGGTGGTGTAGGCCCATTTCGCCGGTCGAGCCAATATACATGGCGGGCCGAAGCCGTACAGCCTCCAGGCCTTCCAAAATTTTGATATTTTCGCCGGTGTAGTTGCCGTTGTTTCCGTTCTCTTCCACGAGCTTTTCAGCAGGTACAGTCGCCATAGAGTTCCATTCGCGAGATTTTCGCTTCCAGGTCCACGAAGGTGCGGGTGCGGAGCGCCCTTGGCGTGATTTGAACTAGGGATTAAGCGCTTGAAATACGTGGGCTTTGAGCGAATTCGACTGAGCTCATTTTACCACGCGAGATGGGAAGAACCGTGTCGAGAAGTCACTCTAAAGCAGGGTACCCAAAGGCTGATTACGGGAGTGTTAGATTACGCTAGTAACCATGAGGGTGACTACTTATGGAACTTACTGAAATAGATAGACTTGGCGAGAAAATTGGCCTAGTATCTTTAGTGTTAGAAAGCCAGTCTTTTATGTCGATCAGTTTATTCGAGGGGTTACCAACTATGAAACTCGCCGTCAGAATACTTGCCTTTGCCGCAATCGTCGCCGGTGCCGCTGGCGCTTCCTTTTCGTCTTCAAAATCGAACGTCGTGATCAGCCATCTTTCTGCGACTTCCGGACTGCCTTCGCCCGGATGTGGCCCGGGCATGGGATGCCCCGGCACAGGAAGATAGCAGTACTTTAGCACTAAAGTGCTACTGCTTCAGTGCAGGTTTCCATTTGAATTCAAAGGTTGTAGGCGCTATCCTGAGAAAACCCTCAGGGTGAAAGGGACGTTTATGCCTTTGAACACCGCGATGTCGCTGATGAGCGCGGCCGAGTTCCTGCTATGGGCTCTCCTCGGCTTCCTCTTCTGGACTAAAGGCCTTCATCGCCGCTTCCCCGCGATGAATATATATCTAGTTCTGCGGGTTGGGTCTATGCCTATTCTGCTGGGGCTCCTGTTCATCCAGGCAGAGCCATGGGTCCGCCAGGATATTTTCTTCCCGGCCTATTTCTATGCTTATTGGGCGGTCTACATTGCCAGCGCCGTCTCGCTGTTTTTCATTTGTCTCGAAGTGTTTCGTTCCGCACTTTCCAATTTTTCGGGTTTGATGCGACTGGGGACCGTGGTCTTTCGTTGGGCAACGCTGGCTTCGCTGATCGTCAGCATTGCTACCGTACCTTTTTCTCATCGCGGGGTTCTGATAATTCCCGACATCGCCTATGCGTTGATGCGTTCGGTCAGCATCCTTGAGTTGTGCCTGCTGGCTTTTCTCTGCCTCAGCATGAATGCTTTGCATCTCTCGGTGCGGGATAAGGCATTTGGGATTGCTGTCGGTTTCGGGTTATTGTCTGCCAACGACTTCATCCTGGCTTCTTTCTGGTCGCGCAATACTTCGCTGACCTCCCCGCTTCAGTTCCTCAACGAGACGCTGATCCTGGTTACGCTTTGCGTCTGGGTGGTTTATAGCGCGCTTCCTGAACCGGCTCGGAAGCCGGTGGTTCTCGCAGCCAATTCGACCATCTACAGATGGAATGAAATTGCCGCAGCATTGGGCCACGGCACGAAGGTCGCCGTGCAGCAGCCCGCCAACAGCTTCTTCCTGACCGACGTCGAGAAGGTTGTGGACAAGGTGCTGACGCGCACAAATCTGCAAGGCAGCGAATCAAAATCGTAGATACAAGGGAACAGAGAAAAGCCACGGCGATTGCCGTGGCTTTTCCTTTAAAACAGGACCCTGAAACTACTCGGATGCGACCGGCTCTACCGAGGCATAGCGCCCACGGTTGCCATGATCCGAGAACTTGACACGGCCAGTGACCTTCGCGAAAAGCGTATCGTCTGATCCTCTGCCGACATTGGCGCCCGGCTTGATGCGTGTGCCGCGCTGCCGCATGATAATTGAGCCGCCGGTCACCAGTTCGCCTCCAAATGCCTTCACGCCCAGCCGCTGCGCGTTGGAGTCGCGCCCGTTTGTGGAACTGCCTCCACCCTTTTTGTGTGCCATCGCCGAATCCCCTTCTGAATCTTTTTCCGTGCCTAATTGGCAGCGGTATAGGTGACGCCGTCGGCCTCAATCGCCTTGATGCGTACCTCTGTAAAGTCTTGCCGATGTCCCTGCATCTTCTTGTATTGCTTTTTCCGTTTCAGGTGGAAGACCAGGATCTTATCCCCACGTCCTTCGCGCACAACTTCGGCGGTCACCTTAGCGGTTGCCGGTTTGGCCACCGATCCTGCATCGCCTGAAACCGCCAGAACGTCGCTGAATTCGATGGTTTGGTTCTCCGACGAGACGCTCTCGATCTTTACTACGTCGCCGGGAGCAACCCGGTATTGTTTGCCACCAGTGCGAATGACCGCGTACATAAACCCTCCAAAGCGGCACACGCCGCTGCGGGTGCGCTCAACTCAATCAAAGTAGCTCGGGCGGAAACTTCCTCGCCTCCGGAGATCACTCAAGCCCCAAAATTTAAGACGAGCGCCAAACTCCGTGGCGGCAGGCAGGAATCGCCAAACTAAGGTAGTTTACCTGCTTTGGGAGGCTAGGTCAATGCGAGCCCGAAGCCGAGAGGGCCGGTGTGGTCGGCGGGGAATCGCGACCCGACAGAAGGATTCCATTGACGCTTCGAGCTTCTTACTAGCTCCGGATGGCGTGCGCCTGGCGTAGTTGTAAACTGGCGGGGCTGTCGAACACGAGGGAGGGACCTCTTCGGATGATCAATCGGCGGGAGTTCTTGAAGGCCGGACTGGCTGCCGTGCCACTTACGCATCGAGAAGAAGGGCTGAACCTGGTTCATGCGGAGTTGTTGCCCCATCCGGTCATCGCTCCTTCTTCGAGCGAGTCGACAGCCGTCCCTTGGCAACGCAAACTCCGCCGCATCGGCCAGACGAATTTCACTGAGCACGATCCTGCTGTTTTCGATATCGAAGGATGGGCCGACTACTGGGCTAGCGCCAAAGTCGGCGCCGTGTTCATCAGTGTCACAGGCATCCTCGCTTTTTATCCGAGCCAGGTGCCATTTCATCGCCACGGCAAATATCTCAACGGTCGCGATTTTCTCGGGGAACTTTACACGGCTGCGAAGAAGCGGGGCTTACGCACGATTGCCCGCTACAGTCCCGATCTCAATTGGGGCGACGCGCTCGCGGCGCATCCGGATTGGTTCATGCGCGACGAAAACGGACAGCCGCAGCCAACGCAGGATGATCCTGACCTCTTCCAAACCTGCATGTTCTCGAATTACATGACGGACTATTTTCCGGCCGTGATGCGCGAGGTCATTGGCCGCTACGACGTCGATGCCCACTATTCCAATGGCTGGCCCGGATTCAGCCTTCCTGTCTGTTATTGCAAAATCTGCCGTCAACTGCCGCCGCCCAAAACGCCGGCTTATTGGGATAAGTTCAACGAGCGAGTTACCTATTTATGGAAGCTCTATAACTCGATTGCTCAGGAGAAGAAGGCGGAGAGTTTCTACTTTTTGAACATGGGCGGCGGAATTCACGCGACGCCTAACTTGGCGGAGTTAGGCGAGACCTGTCATTGGTTCCAGGCAGACAACCAGGGTCGCGGCGGCCAGGACGAACCGATCTGGGGCGCGGCGCAACAGGGGCGCGTGTGCAATGCTGTGCTTGACGGAAAGATGGCAACGAATGTGACAGCCGGTTGGTCGACCGGTCCTATCCGATGGCGCGAGGTAACCAAGACGCCTGCCGAGACGCAAACATGGTTCGACCAATCGCTGGCCAGCGGCATGGTTCCCTACTATCACATCGTTGGTGGAGAGACCGGTCTCGGCGAAGATTTGCGCTGGAAGAAGATTGGCCGTGACTATTTTCAATGGACAGCTCGGCACGATGCGCATTTCGTGAATAAGTCCACGATCGCCAACATCGGCCTGGTCATCGGGCAGCGCACGCAGTTGTTCTATAAAGCGCCTCACAATGTCTCGATGCAACAAAACATGGATGCCATCTACTACGCACTGCTGGAAGGGAGATTCCTGTTTGATTTTGTGCACGAGGACCGTCTGCAGTTAGAGCGGCTCAAGAAATACTCCGCCCTTATTCTGCCGAATATCGCACTCCTTAGCGATGAGCAGTGTGGCCAATTGCGCGAGTATGTCGATCACGGTGGTTCATTGCTGGCGACGTTTGAAACCAGCATGTATACCAGTGCGAATGAGCGTCGCAAGGATTTTGGGTTGGCTGACGTGTTTGGAATCCATCTCGCCGGCGAAATGATTGGCCGTAGGGGCAACAGCAATCCTTATCTTGCCCGCATCGAGCGGCAGCATCCCATTCTCGATGGTTTCGTCGATACGCACTGGTTGCCAGGCGCGGAATATCGTATGCCCCTGGCTCCCGTCGATAACCCTGTGCTCACCGTGGTACCGGGGTACGTCGCGTATCCGCCGGAGATGTCGTATCCCCCGACATCGCACACTAACGAGCCGGCGGTCGTTGTGAGCGAACGAGGCAAAAGCCGTCTCGCCTACTTTCCCGGAGACATCGAGGCGACGATGTGGCTCTCCGGTCACACGGATCTAAGCCTGCTTTTGCAGAACGCGATTCGCTGGGTCGCAGGGGAGAATGTGCCCGTCACGATTGAGGGCAAAGGGCTGATCGAGGCTTTCGCATGGGAGACGGAGCGAGGCTTCGCCGTTCATGTGCTGAATTACACCAATCCGAACGCGCATCGAGGGTGGGTGCGCCAGTTCTATCCGGTTGGGGAGCAAAAAGTTCGGTTTCGGCTGCCAGCTGGAAGACGTGTTGCACGGGTCGAACTGCTTCGTGCAGAAAGAGACATTCCATTTCACGCAACGGGGGATTCTGTGGAATTTACGATTCCGTCGATTGGCAGTTATGAAGTGGCGGCGTTGTACTCAGCATAGACACTCTCATTGACCAGTCCTTCTTTTCCGCAGAGAGGCCGGCATATCCGATGATGCGCCGCGCGCGATAAGTCAGCGGCTAACACCTCTTAGGGTCGCATGTCTACCGGTTCTGAGGCGGGACCGCCACGCAATTGCCTTGCCGATTCGGTGATCACGAATCAGCGAGAAGTGGTTACAAAACCCGGCAGTACAATATGTTTAAAAATGACGAAGAGTTTCCCCGGAGACGCTGGTACCCGGAGGGGGTACGTCGGGGTTGCGATCGGTCGAACGTTCCACGCGGCTTTCGAGCGAGCGGCTTACCAGGTCGCGCGAGCCAAGTCCTATCGCCAGCGAAAGTGTCAGGACAATTCCGCCGAACAGAATGCCGAATGCCAGCTCGACCACCACGCCTCCAACCTCGAGATGGTCGAGGACCATGGCGGCGGTAAGCACGAGGACGAGCCATTTGACGCCGAGCGATAGAAAGCGAGCGTACTGCAGCTGCGCGTTCACTGCGCCGATCAGCACGGAGCGCGCCAGGAACCGAGCAATCAGAGTGCCTGCGATCAAAAGAAGAATCGCGCCCACGGCGTGCGTAAGGTAGGGGAGGAGCGAAATGGGAAGCGAAGCAGCAGTTGCGTAGGACGCGTCGAAGGCTGATACGCCAATGATGAGTCCGAGCAGCACGCACGCCCAGAATGAACCGCGGGCAACGATCGCTGTCGGCGAATTGGTAGGTGTCCAGTCGCCGCTTCCTCGATAGGTTGTCAGGCGATCGTCAAACCGGATCCATGACAGTCCGCGCCGAAGAACAGCGGAAATCACCATCCCGATCACCGTGAAAACTGCCAGGGAGACAAAAAACGCGAGAATGCCCGGCAGAACAGCGATCAGCAGCGAGAGCACGCGATAGAGCGACTGATGAAGCGCATCCGACATGTGGTGCAAGATGGTCGCATTGTCTGCGTAGAGCGGCTGCTTGGATTCAGGGATCTGAACCTGAATCATTGTGGCAAGGATGTTGAACATCGGATTCACTCCTTGAAATCTCAGTTATGCCTGGTCCCGCATCGCGCGTGTTTATGTACTTGGTCAACAGCGGTCACGGATTAAACCGGTCTGGCCAGCGCCAGCGTGCGACGAGGTAGGCTTTCTCCGCTTCAAATGCAGCAGCGTGCGCTTCGATGTGACGCTCGGGATTTTCACCTGACGCGATGACGTTGATGTGGCTCGCGACCCAGGCGAGATAAAGAGGAATAAGAGCCCCGAGCAAATGTCCGCGGTTCAACGTGCGGAGCCGGTATGCAATGAGAAAGTCGAAGACGATGCGTGCCCACAGATTCTCGGGCATGCGAAATGCAGGTCCGTCGATCATGGAAAGACGTTTCAATCCGAGCAGCGTATTAGGGGGCAGCACCAAGCTCCAAATCTCGCGAAGATTTGTATAGGCGAGTCGGAATCCCTGTAGCATCGATGCCACTTCAGCGGAACCATCCGACGCTGGGGGCTGCACAGGCGGAGGGGGCTTACGCAGGGGTGGAGAAACACGCGGGCGCTGCCAGAATGCTGCTTTCGCCTCTATATCCGAAAAAAGCGACCCGGTGACAAAGGGAAGAATCGTGTTCAGATCAGGATCTGCAGGTTGGGGTTGATCGCGGGGGCCGACATCGATCTCCTCGATTTTCATCCCGGCTACGATGGCTTCGCTCACGACCCAGAGCGGCGCATCGCTCTGGTTCAGAGAGACGAAACGTTGGGCAGCGGCACCAAGCCGCTCAGTCATGTGAGGGGACAGGCCAAGATCAATCGCCAGAGGAAAACGCACGCGGGTTGCGAAAAGCGCGCGGCTCAATGGATAGAGGATTGCGGAGTTCACAAGACCGGCGCGAGGCTGCAGGTCGTAGCAGGGAACCGCGAGATCGATCGAACCCAAGAGGACCGCGTTTGCCAGGCCGCCAAGGCCAGGGGCCGGCAGGGAACTAGACTCAGGGCCCAATATCAGAATGGCTCGGACATTATTCTTCTGCGCGAGTTGATGCGTGGAAACGAAATCTCCGGCAGTCAAGGTCCAGGATGGCTTTGATGCGGGGAGATCGACGAAGCGCAGGTTAGGGTATGAATCTGGCGGCGCCTCGGGCGAGGCGATCAGCAAATCTTCAGCAGGAAAAGAAGCCGCCAGATTCGTGAGAACCGTCTCAAGTTGCGCCTGGGGCGAAGAGGGAAGCAATACAAGCAAACTGCCATTCGGCTTCTCGGATGCAGTGCTCGTATCGACCATGGGATTTGTTGTCGCCATTCTTGCGTTCCATCGACTCGTGACAATTCTACAAAGCCAGGATGCCGGCAAACGGGATGCGAATCCATTTGGGGCGATTGTTGAGTTCGTACATCAATTCGTACAGCGCCTTTTCGAGCACATAGGCGTTCAGCAGAGTCTGCGCTTGCTCTTTCGGGGGCAGCAGCTCTGGTTTCGCCGCGATGCATTCGATGTACGACCGCAGAAACTCACTGGCCACGCAATGCTCCCAGCAGCGCGCCCATGCTGCCAATTGATCGGCATTCGCTCCCGTCTTCTCGCTCAAGTATCGATCGAGCCCGGAATGGGCAGCGTAGGAAAACGATCGAATCATTCCGGCCACATCTTTCAATGGCGATCGCTTCTGTCGACGTTCTGCCAGTGTACGTGCCGGCTCGCCCTCAAAATCAAGAATAACGAAATCCCCCGAGGCTTTGTCCTGATCCGTCGCGGATCGTTCTGTTCGCAACGTCTGCCCTAAATGATAGTCGCCATGAATACGAATCCGCTGGCCTGCGACCTTCAGGCTCGCGAGGTCACGAGTCCGCGCAAATATTTCGCGCCTTTTGGAAAAAAACTGAACGGCAAGATCAGCTGTTGAATCGTCCAGTGTCGAGAATTTCGACTTTAGAGTCTCCAGCGCTTGGTTCAGTTGCGCTTCGATGCGTCGTACGTCTTGGCCGAGGTCCGTCGAGGTAAAGCGCTCCGCGCAGAATGCCTGGTCTTGTGTCGGCGTGCTGAGCGCCAGATGCAGCTCTGCCGTGCGCCGTCCCAGTAGGGCAGCGGCCTCCAATGCTTTTCTTGCATTCTCGCGGATTGCCGGAATCGGCTTTTGAATGGTGAGAAGACCTGGCTGGGAAGTCTCCGGGGGCGAAGTCAGGGGTTCAACCGATCGCAGGAAAGAGGCGAACTGATCGAGAAACCACTCCCAGCCGTCGCCCTTGTTGGCCACCAGGCCCTGGAGCATCGCTGTGGTGGTGGCTTCTCCGGAGACCGGAGTGATGGTGATTTCGCCCATGAAAGGAGCGATGTGGGGAAACCGGGCGACCTCTGTGAGAAAACGCCCGATCTCTACATCGGGATTCTCGCCGGGCTGCAGTCGACGAAACAATTTCAAAATCAGTTTCTGACCATAAAGAACGGAAGTATTGGACTGCTCCGCGGTGCCGACTCGAGAAGTCAAATGCTGAATCGGATGCGCCTCGCTGAAGAGCGACGAAGCGTGCGCGTCTAGCCGGCCTCCGCTCGGAACAGGATTCCCTGCTGACGGCGATTCGCGGGGCTGCATCCGTTGTGCCGCCGAGGGCGCAGGTGCGCTGGAGCGCGGAAGTGCGGCTGCTTCTCCTGGTTGCGCGCTGATCGCGACGGGGGCGACGGGCGTGTCGAGGCTCGGCTGGTCTTGTGCCGCACCCTGTGTCGTTGCATCGAGCGCGGGATGGTCAGAAAAGGCTGCCGTACGAGTGGTCGACATGGCCAGGGTCGCATTTTGCTCAATCAGCAGGAGCAAGCTTTGGCGCATGTCCTCGCGCATCGCTCCATCGTGCAGCACTGCGGGACCGAGGGGTGAATCCAGTGTCGCGATGACATTCTCGGGATGGTTCGCTTCAACATCGTCTTTCTCTTTCCCTGTACTGAATGCCAAGGGTATTTGGTAAAGATCGCTCTCGCCGCCGCCATACTGGATTTCAAAGAAGAGCACCACGGGCGCGACTTTGCCCGGGGCATACACTTCGGCCGCGGAGTGACTCGCGACATGAGCCGTGGGAATCGGAAGCTCTGCCCAATCGAGAAGGTTGACGGAATGAATTGTGCGCGTCTTGGCGCCAAACCAACGTTGGCGGGGAAGCCAGTCCGGAAGCACGGTTTCCAAGAGTCGTATGCCATGACGCGTGAGCCAGCTTGACCAGCCCCCCGTGAGAAGATCGAAGGCTTCGGCCTCTTCCCGCACGATGGGCTCGGACAATTCGACTCGGGGTTCCGGCAAAATTTCAGTCACTTCAGCCGCGGGCTGGAGTTCAAGCCAGAGAAAAGAATACGGAGCCACCGTAAGCGCATAGGGTGTTTCATTGATGGACGGGAAAGGCACGTAGCCGAGCATTTCGACCGGTTGCATGCCAGCAAAGGGGGCCAAGTCGAGCGAAACCGGTTGGGCAAAACGGCTGAGGTTGGCGACACAGAGGACCGTTTCATGCGAGCCGTCCGGACGTTCCAGGTCGCGCAGATACGCGAGCACTTTTCGGTTGGTCGGATTCAAGAATGTGAGAGTCCCTCGGCCGAATACCTGGAAAAGTTTACGCAGCGCAATCATGTTGCGCGTCCAATGCAGCAGGCTGGATTGATCGCTCTGCTGTGCTTCGACGTTCACCACCTGGTAGCCGTAGATGGGATCCATGATCACCGGAAAGTAGAGTCGTGCCGGATCGCAGCGCGAGAAACCCGCATTGCGGTCCGAGGTCCATTGCATGGGTGTACGCACGCCATTGCGATCGCCGAGATAGATGTTGTCGCCCATGCCAATTTCATCGCCGTAGTAGAGGATCGGCGTCCCCGGAAAACTGAGTAACAACGAGTTCAGCAACTCGATGCGGCGTCGATTGTTGTCGACCAGCGGAGCGAGCCGGCGCCGAATGCCGACATTGACTCGCATGCGTGGATCGGCGGAGTACGCGAAGTACATGTAATCGCGTTCGTCGTCGGTCACCATCTCCAGCGTCAACTCATCGTGATTGCGAAGAAACAGGCCCCACTGGCAACTGTCCGGAATAGGCGGCGTTTGCGCCATGATGTCTGTAATAGGCAAACGATCTTCCTGGCGAAGCGCCATGTAAATCCGCGGCATGAGCGGAAAGTGAAAGGCCATGTGGCATTCGTCGCCATCGCCGAAGTAGGGGCGCACATCGGCAGGCCATTGGTTTGCTTCCGCGAGAATCAGGCGATTGGCATATTCGGCGTCGATCGCGGCACGAATCCTCTTAATCACCGAGTGCGTCTCCGGAAGGTTTTCGCACGAGGTTCCATCCCGTTCGCATAAATACGGGATCGCATCCATGCGCAGCGCGTCCACGCCCATATCCAGCCAGAAGCGCATAGCCTTCAGGACTTCCTCTAGAACCAGGGAGCTATCGTAATTGAGGTCGGGCTGGTGGGAGAAAAAGCGGTGCCAGTAGAAGGCCTTCGCGGTGTCGTCCCAGGTCCAATTCGACTTTTCAGTGTCGGTGAAGATAATGCGCGCGTCTTTATAAAGTTGATCGGTGTCTGACCAGACGTACATATCCCGCTGCGGCGAGCCAAGGGGCGCGAGCCGCGCCGCTTTGAACCATGGATGCTGATCGCTGGTGTGATTGATGACCAGCTCGATCATGACCTGCATGTTGCGCTGATGGGCAGCATCGAGAAAGGCCCTGAAGTCGGCGAGGGTTCCATACGACGGATTGACGTCGACATAATTCGCAATGTCGTAGCCATCGTCCCGCAATGGCGACGGGAAGAACGGAAGTAGCCAGATACAGGTGACGCCGAGTTCCTGGAGATAATCCAGATGCGAGAGCAACCCAGGAAAGTCGCCGATGCCGTCGCCGTTCGAATCGGCGAATGCGCGCACGTGCAGCTCGTAGATGATCGCGTCCTTGAACCAGAGAGGATCGATTGCGCTTGCCAGCTTCTTCACGCGGTAATTCTCCAAGCAGGTTGGATGCGCGTTGTTTCTAGTTGCGTGTGCACTCGCGGTGGCACTTCTATTCCTTCAGTTCGTCTTTGACGATAAGGCTGCCGGTTTCAATTCGAAAGGTTTTTCGGGGTCGCCGCATCGATTCTGTCATATGGGAAGCCGCGGAACTGAATTCCTGAGTCTAGAGGAAGTACTCGAAATCCGTTTCCACCTTCAATCTGCGGTGGATCTTCAGAATATGCCCTGACCTCTGGGAAGGGTTCAGCTCGACGTAGTTGCGTGGTCCGTGCCAGAGGTAACGCTCGCCGCTCAGCAGGTCTTCTGCTTCAAAGGCACGGTCCTGCGGAATCTCCAACTCGTCCAAAGGTAGAGTCACAAAACCAGCCTGTGTATGATGCGGGTCGAGGTTCACCACCATCAGGAGCAGGTTGGCGCGGTCGTCCGATTCCTTGCTGTAGCAGAGAAGCTGGTCATTGTCCGCGAAGTGAAACTTCAGGGACCAGTCCTGCTGCAAGGCGGGATTTGTGTTTCGAATCTCATTCACCCGCGTGATCAGTGGCCGCAAGCTATCGGGTCGCTCCAGATCCCAATAGCGAATTTCATACTTCTCCGAGTCGAGGTACTCCTCGCTGCCGTGGCGTACGGGCCGATTCTCGAGCAATTCAAACGGCGGACCGTAGATGCCATAGTTCGCGCCCAAGGTTGCTGCGAGCAGTAAGCGGATGACGAATGCGGGGTGTCCGCCCATTTGCAAAAACTCGGTGAGAATATCCGGCGTGTTGGGCCATTGATTAGGCCGGAAAAACTCGCGCACTGGCGATTGTGTCAATTCGGTTAAATAGGCAGTGATCTCCTGTTTTCCATTGCGCCACGGGAAGTACGTATAGGACTGGCCGAATCCAAGTTTGGCCAGCCGGTACATAATCTTGGGGCGCGTGAAGGCTTCCGCCAAGAAAAACACTTCAGGATGGTCGCGTTTAATCTCCGCAATGACCCACTCCCAGAAGGGAAACGCCTTCGTATGCGGATTGTCGACGCGGAAAATCGTAACGCCCTGGCCAATCCAATAGAGGAAGACGCTTTTCAGCTCTTCCCACATCGCGGCCCAGTCCTCGCTCTCGAAATCAAACGGATAGATGTCCTGATATTTCTTCGGAGGGTTCTCGGCATATTGAATTGTGCCGTCAGGGCGCTTGCGGAACCACGCTTCATGATCGCGCACGTAGGGATGGTCGGGCGCGACCTGGAAAGCGATATCGAGCGCGACGGAGAGGTTAAGCTTGGTGGCCTTTGCGACGAAACGCTTGAAGTCCTGCAGCGTGCCCAGCTCGCTGAGAATGGATTTGTGTCCGCCTTCCGCGGCGCCAATCGCCCAAGGGCTTCCGGAATCGCCCGGTGCTGCCTCAGGCGCATTGTTGCGGCCCTTGCGAAAGCAGCGTCCGATGGGATGAATCGGCGGAAGATACACGACGTTGAATCCCATCTCGGCGGCGTACGACAAGCGCTTCTCGCAATCGGCGAATGTGCCGTGCTCTCCAGGCTGCTCCGCTGTCGAGCGAGGGAAAAACTCGTACCACGAGCTGAACCGCGCACGTACAGGATCGACGACAATCCTCAGCTCTTTGTCCGATTCCGTCGCAAACCTCTTGTCGGGATAACGCAGCGCCAGCTCATGCAACATGGGGTCGGTTGCGTGAATTCGCAGGGCCGCCGGAGTTTTCCCCGCACGAAGAACGGCCGCTCGCCCGTTCAGCCATTCATGGTCCGCACCCGCGGCGCGAGCCGCCGCTGCCGCTATCAATTCGGCGCCGATCAGGTAATCGACGAGTGCATCACTCTCTGCGGCGATGCGCTTCAACAGATCGCGACGCCAGGTCTCAAAATGATCCACCCAACCCTGCACCTTGAAGCCGAAGTGGCCCAGTTCGCCGACGCGAAATGTCGCGAACCAGTGGTCGTTCACGAGAGGCTGCATGGGAATCTCAGTCCATTCGCTGGATCCCGCACGACGAGCCAGCAGCGAAGCGGCGATCGCATCGTGGCCGTCCGTGAAGATGTCCGCTTCCACGCGAACCTGGTCGCCCACTGTGCGTTTTGCCGGGAATCGTCCTCCATCTACCTGCGGCGTAATTCCTTCGATGACGACGCGCTTGCGTCCTTCAAATTGGGTCAGATCCATTGCTCTTCCACGACTCTCATTTAAATCGTCATCCGTCAGTTCGCGGCCCTTTTGCGTCGATCGATCAATTCCTGGTAAAGCCCGATAGTCTGATGGGCGATCGCTGTCCAGCTGAAAATCTCTTCGACCCTTCGTCTTCCCGCCTCGCCAAAACGGCGGCATTTTTCCGGATCGGCCATGAGTTCATTGATACGCACCGCGAGATCCTTCGCAAAACTTTCAGGATTGCGCGGAAAACTTGTTACCGGGTCCTGGTCGAAGGGCACCAGGTATCCCGTCTCTCCATCCACAACAACTTCTTTGATGCCCCCCGTCGCGCTCGCAACCACCGGGGCACGGCAGGCCATAGCCTCTAAATTAATAATCCCGAATGGCTCATAGACCGATGGGCAGCAGAAGACTCGAGCATGGCTGTAAAGCTGAATTGTCTCCTGCCGGGTCACCATCTTTTCGATCCATACGATGCGCGGATGGTTCCGCCGCGCAGCCTCAACCTTGGTGCGCAACTCCGCCGCAATTTCCGGGGTGTCCGGCGCGCCCGCGCACAAGACCACTTGGGTCTCGGGCGGCATGGAACGAATCGCGTCGACAAGATGAGTCACGCCTTTCTGGCGTGTGATGCGGCCGACGAACAACACGTAGGGCACAGCAGGATCTACGCCGTAATCGGTCAATGCCTTGGTTTCCTCTGTTTTCTGATATTCAGCGAGATCGATGCCGTTGTAGATCACATGAATTCGAGCGGGCTCAACCTCGGGATAAGCGCGCAGAATATCGGCCTTGGTGCCGGCGGATACGGCAATGATCGCGTCGGCATCCATAATCGCCGTGCGCTCCATCCACGAACTCATCAGGTAACCACTGCCGAGCTGTTCCGCTTTCCACGCGCGCAACGGCTCCAGCGAATGCGTGGTTAACACAAACGGCATGCCGTAGAGTTTTTTGGCGAGATAACCGGCCATCGAGACATACCAAGTATGAGTGTGGACGATATCAATCCCGTCGAGCGCCTTGATCTGGGTGAGATTCAGGCTGAAAGCCTCTAGCGCGCCTTTGAATTTGTCTTCCGTCCCATTGGAGATTTCGGCCCACGGTTCATTTCCGCGCACATGCAGCTTGCCTGAATCCGAATGTTGAGGTCCCCAGCAGTGCACCTCAACCTCAATCTCTTTTGCCAGCTCCCGGCTCAGATAATCGACGTGGACTCCAGCACCACCGTACACCTGCGGGGGATATTCGCGTGTGAAAAGGCCGACTCGCAAGCTTTCCTCTCGGAGGGTCCAAGACCCCGTCAAGTATAGCCGCTGTACTGGCTACCTTCCATTGTGGGTTTTCGGACCTACCGAGCCTCTCGCGCGGCCTCTACGGGTGCCTTCATCTCGATTCTGCCCGCGATCTCGGCCAATCGCCGGTAGGAATCGAGGCGCGCCTCATGATCCCAGGTGTCGGTCACGGCGATCACTTCATTGGCTCCAGTCGCGGCAACCAGCCGCTCCAGTCCGGTTTGCACCGTGTTTTCCGAACCTACGATGGCCGCGCGTAGCTTGGCCTCCACCATCGCGCGTTCCCATTCGCGCCACAGGCCGTCCATTGAATCCACGGGAGGCAGCAACTCCACAGGCTGGTTGCGAATCAGCCGCAGAAAGCGCTGCTGCGGGGTCGTGAAAAGTCTCTGCGCCGCGGCGTCGGTCTCCGCTGCGATGACCTGGGCTCCTACCATCAGCCATGGCTCCAGCAGCGTTTCGCTCGGCCGAAACTGGGTTCGATAGAGCCGTGCCGCCTCTTCGAGAAGATCGGGAGCAAAGTGCGCAGCAAAGGCGAACGGCAAGCCCAGCGCGGCCGCTAGCCGCGCGCTGAAATCGCTCGACCCGAGGAGCGTAATCGGTACGTTGCTTCCCCTGCCGGGAATGGCCTTGACGGCTTGGCTTGGCTCCTCCGGGCCCAGATAGGTCCGCAACTCTTCGAGCAGCTCAGGGAAGTCGTCACCGGTCTGGCGCAAGTCGCGGCGCAGCGCCCGCATGGTGAGAAAATCGCCGCCCGGCGCTCGCCCCAGGCCAAGATCGATCCGGCCGGGATACAGGGCCTCCAGGGTGCCGAACTGCTCGGCCACCACCAAGGGCGCGTGATTCGGCAACATCACGCCGCCGCTGCCAACGCGAATGGTCTTGGTCGCCGCGGCCACATGCTCAATCAGGATGGATGTAGCGGAACAGGCGAGCCCCTCAATCGAATGATGCTCGGCGAGCCAAAAGCGCTGGTAACCCCACTTCTCCGCATGCTGCGCCAGGTCCACGGATCGTGCGATCGCCGCACCTGCGGGCTCTCCTATATGCATTCCGACAAGATCCAGCACCGAAACAGGCAAGCTCATGCATCGTTAGATGAATCGAAAGCCGCTCCGATGCACGGGCTGGAATCTGCCTCGCTGTGTCGGTCGTATTCATGCCTGCATGTAGGGAATCCAAACCTGCATCGCCGAAGGCTCGCGGTTCACCCAGGCATGGTAAGGAGCCAGGCGCAGCGGCGTCGTCGGAATCCGGGGGACTTTGGCAGGTTCTCCGGCAACTTACAGGCTGCAGCCAAATTTCCAGTACATGCTCGTAACCTCAAGTAACTTTAGGGGAATTGCACTAGGAAGCGGCTCAAGAGAGAATCCAGTGAGCCCACTATGTCCTCCAGGGTTGAACAAAGATCTCCCCAGGCTTTAGCCGCCGTTAGCCAGGATGGCTCGATTGAGTTGCCGGACAGCGCGCGCTTTGTGGCGCGTCAGCCGATTCTCGACCTGCGCGGTCGGATTCACGGTTACGAGCTTCTCTATCGCAAAGGCACTGAGACAGCGTTCTCGGGGGATTGTGAGCTCGCCTCCCGGACAGTTCTGGATGACACCGTCCTTTTTGGACTGGAAAGATTTACCGGCGGCTCACAAGCCTTTATCAATTGCACTTCTGAAACGCTGACCGAGGACTTGGTGAGGGTTCTGCCGAGCAACATGGCAGTTCTTGAACTTCTGGAAACCGTAGAACCCTCGACCGACCTGCTTGCCTCCTGCGTCCATCTGAAGGCCCACGGGTTCAAGCTCGCGCTCGACGATTTTGTTTGGGAACCGAAGTTTGCCCCACTGGTGGAGTTGGCCGATTACATCAAGGTGGACTTTCTCGCGACGGGTGTTGCGGCCCGGCAGGAATTGATCCGGCAACTCAACGGCAAGCGGATAGCGCTGTTGGCGGAAAAAGTGGAAACAGTGGAAGAGTACAAGCAGGCCTGCTCGGAGGGGTTTTCGCTCTTCCAGGGATACTATTTCTGCCGCCCGGAGCTGGTGAAGAATCGCAAGGTTCCCTCCAATCATTTTGCCCACTTCGAGATCCTGCATCTCCTCCAGGCCGATCCTATTGACTGGGACAAGTTGAGTCATGCTGTGAGACGCGATGAATCTCTCACCTACCGCCTTTTGCGCCTGATCAATTCAGTCGGCTACGCGGTGCGCGAAGACATAAAATCCGTCCGATCGGCCCTGGTGCTGCTGGGTGAAGAAGCTTTCCGTCGCGTCGCGACGCTTGCCATCGCCACCGAGCTGAATACCGGCCGCCCTCCGGAGATTCTTAAGATGGCCATGGTCCGTGCGCGATTTTGCGAGCTTACGGCAGCGCTCTGTGCGTTCAGCGCCAACGAACAATATTTACTCGGGATGCTCAGCCTGCTTTCCGCGATGCTGGCAGTTCCCATGGAGGAACTTACCCCGTCGCTCCCTTTGCGCAGAGAGATCCGCGAGGCGCTGCAAGGGACTGTCAACAAGGAAGGCCGCATGCTCGAGTGGCTCAAGGGGCACGAATGCGGGGACTGGACTCGTTGCGAAGCGATTCTTGAGTCCAACGGGCTGCGGCAGGAACAAGTGAGCAAGTGCTACACCGAGGCAGTTTTCTGGGCAGAGAATCAGTTTCGCGCGGTTCAGTGATTGGGATTCAAATTGGCAATCACGATCGCGGTTGAACGCGATTGATCCTCGGAACCATATGCCCGTGAATGAAGCTCAGAGCGCTGAATTCACCACCTGGATTCACTAAGCGGAGATCAGTCCGTCACATAACTGGTCGCGGCCGCTGCGCTTGGCGTTATAGAGTGCCTCGTCTGCAACTTGAATCAATGCTGCGGCGTGCTGATCGGGCTTTGGGATGACTGTCGCGCATCCGATCGAGATCGTCATCAGTCCCTCCGGATTCTCGTCGAGCGCGGCGTTGCGGCGCCGTAAGTTGGCTCGTATTTGCTTGCCCACTTCCATGGCTCCACGATTGTCTGTGCTGGGCAAAACGACGACGAACTCATCGCCACCGAAGCGGGCTACCAGGTCTCCGGGCCGCATCGCAGCTTCTGTCGCAGCTCCCGCAATTCTCTTCAGACATCGATCTCCTGCCAAGTGGCCAAGGGAGTCGTTCAGGTGTTTGAAAGAGTCGGCATCAATCAGCAGAAGAGAGAGAGGCTCTTGCAGGCGCGCCGAACGAGACCACTCATGCGCTAAACATTCATCGAATCGTCTTCGGTTCGCAACACCGGTCAGCGCATCCACAATCGCCAGCTCCTCCAGGGCCTGATTCGCTTTGAGAAGCAGATCCTCGTTGCGCTTCCGTTCCGTAATGTCTCTGATCAGGCTCAGAATGCCGGCGGGAATGCCTGTTTTTCTGTCCCGAAACATGCGTAGGCTCGCCTCGACCCAGATGTATTCCCCATCGCGCTTCTGCGCACGGTATTCGATGATGGCTCCTTCAATGCCCAGCCGAAGCTGGCGCACGGTGTCCTCGACTTTGATGCGATCGTCAGGGTGAGTCAGCTCAGAAAGCTTATGGTCGATAAGTTCCTCCGGCTTCCAACCCTTCATCCTTTCGATCGCGGGAGAGATATAGGTGCGGCGACCATCGAGATCGGCGAGCAGGATGACATCGCGAGAATTTTCCGTCACCAAACCGTGTATTGCCGCGATTTCCTGCAGGCGATGCTCAATTGCATTTCTGTCTTCGAGAATGACAGAAACGACATAGAGCAGGAAAATGCAACACGCAACGAAGAATTGCAGCTGGATGCTTGACGCGACGGGGTCAAGGGACCTCGATACGGCGAATGGGCCTGACCCATGGAGAGTGAACCAACTGGCTGTCGCCGCAATCAATAAGGTCGCGGTCGCTGCCCCCCCCAGTCCAAGTCGCATCAGCAGAAGGACGAGCAGCGGAAGAATGAGAATCAGGAACGGCGTATTGTTTTGAGAGAAGGCAATCGCTGTGACCACAGTGAGGACGACGGGATAGAACCAATGTTGCCGCAGAATCGCGAAATTCGAAAAGCGAGTTTGAAAAATGGCAACGAATGTTGGAACGACAATGGCTGCTCCCAGCCCGTCTCCAATGACCCAGTCGAAGAGGGTCTTCAGCGAGTAGTTGTGCCGCCAGACTGCCACGATCACGGTGAGAATTAAACCCGCGACGATGGGCCCGGCCAACACCGCAAAACCGATAAACCTGATCAGGTAACTGCGATCAGTGAAACGCGGCAATTGCGTAGACGTTCTCCGCAACAGGAAAGCGCCGACCATGACCTCAACAAGATTCAAACCGTTATAGATAAGATTGGTTCGCCACGGCTCGCGGATGAGCACGCTCCCCACCACCATGGCCGCGATGCCGACCGCGAAGTAGCCGGGCCAACGCCAACGGGGCGCGAGAAGCATGTAAGTGAGCAGAACACCATTGGCGCCCCAGATCAGGTTGGTGCCACCGCCTTCTCGTTCAAAGAAGGAAACAGACACCGTCGCGAGGGTGACGAGCAAAAAGCAGAAAACGAGCCGGATGGCAAACGGGTGCTTTCGCCGCCGTGGGCGTTCGAGGCGGCGGGCGTCTTGTGATGTGCTAACTTGCAAGCAATTCCTTGTGTTTTTTGGCGGAGTCAGAGCCGGTTTTGCACGGTCTGCTCCATGGCGAAGTCTAGCTGAGGGCATCCTCTGATCCGCATACCACAAGAGCTGTAAGAGATTACCTTCGTCATGGTCAGAAAGCGTAAGCACTCTGCCTCACCATGTCTCCGACCCCGGGGCCCGGCCCGGGGGGATGGTGGATTTGCGACATTTCGGCGGTGTCCGTGCGAGGAGCTCCCTGGTATAAAAATAGGCCAGAGTAAGCAGCCTACGAAGGCCTGAATGAAGAGCTCAGAGGGAAAGCAGGCACCGATCATGAAAAAGAGGGTTCCCTGGAAAGGCGAGTCTGCCTCTTGCGAATCTGCCTCCAGCCAATCCGCATCCGATCCGATCAAGGCGAGAATTCAGGAGCTAGGCGACTGGCGCGGAGAGATGCTCGCCCGCCTCCGCGCTTTGATCAAGCAAGCCGACCCTGAAGTCGTCGAGGAGTGCAAGTGGAAGAAGCCCTCTAACCCCTTGAGAGTGCCTGTGTGGTCCCACGTTGGGATCCTCTGCACCGGCGAGACCTACAAAGGTTCGGTAAAGCTGACATTTGCCCAGGGTGCCTTTTTGGAGGACCCCGCAGGTCTCTTCAATTCCAGCCTCGAGGGTGGAGTCAGGCGCGCCATCGACTTCCGGGAGGGCGACAAGGTGAACGAGAAGGCTCTGAAAACTCTGATTCGCGCCGCCGTAGCGTTGAATGCGGCGAAGGGCTGAGACGGCATAGGGCCACCCATCTACTCATCCAGAAGGCCCTTGCCCCTGAGAATATGCGGCATATATTTTAGAACTCGTGACTCGCGGGTTTTGGATTGCTTGGGGGGCGGAAAAATGATAGATGTACGCCCGTTGCCGGCCCGGCGTCAATGCTTCAAACGCTGTCTTGAAGTCAGGGAATTCATCCAACATGGTTTGCAATTCTTCGGGAACTTTCAGATCCGAAGTCTTTTTCAATTTCACTTTGAGGCCGGCTTTTTCTATCTCGATGGCTTCGCGAATATACGCCTTTAAGAGAGATTTCATCTCCGCGATTTCTCGCACAGAGGTGAACTTGATCCAGCGTGTCGATTGCGAATGCTGACCGGGCCTGGTGAGAACACCATCGACATCCTTCAGCAGGACGCCTTTGAAGAAGGCGAGTGCGCAGGATTCTTTCAATCCACTGATGACGACTACGTTCTTTCCCTGGAAGGTGTAGCAGGGTTGGCTCCACTTGAATTCTTCGGTCAGTTCGGAGTCGAGAAGGATCGCTCGCAACCTCTTCAACTCTTCCTGCCACTTTGTCGAGTTGCCGATAAAGGCATCGACCTTGGGATTCGCTTTGCTCGTTAACCTGGCCGGTGGTTTCAATTGTCTGACTCCGAGATCAAATGATCAATCGATTGCGAGCGTGCAGTTGAGCTTCGTGGTCTCCCCCCTTCCGCAAAGAGCGCGGAAGGATGGGGCACGCTCTCATCCTGTAACGTCGTCCGTTCCAAACCTAGGGTGCGCCACCCTCGATCGGTTTCAAACAATTTTTGCTGCGCGCGTGTTTATATCGTCTTGGCGTTCTGCCATAGGGAAAAGGACACCGATGGCACGGCTTGGTGGTCGCAGCGCCCACGATGCCACACAAAAACCGGTCATGACGAGCGGGGCGATGACGTGAAAGCCGTAAGCGCCGTACCCACCGACAGCAGCGCACGACACCGCGGCGCCTGTCAGGTCGAAGAAGATGCCGGCATACGCCCATTCCTTAAGCCGCGGAAAACTCGGCACGAGAATGGCGATGGCTCCAAGCACCTTCCAAACGCCGAGGATGCCGAAGAAGTACATTGGGTAACCGAGGACGGGCACGATACCGTGGGGGTTGCCCAGGTATTGTGCCACCTGCGAGACACCGCCGCTTCCAATGGGAAACGCGACAGAAATCGTCATAATCCAATAGACAACGTTTTTCGTTTTCATGGTTGGTCCAAACCTCCCACGACGCGTTCCATGTTGCCGATGAATTTCTGCCATCCGTATTTCGCGCCCTTGTAGTTCGGGCCTTCCTGAGATGGGAAACCGGAATGCTCCATGCGGACATGCGTGCCCCCTTCGGTCGGCGTCAATGTCCAGGTGACAACGCTCTCTAACCCCATCGAACCCCAGCTATAAGACAGCCGTGACTTCGGTTCAACCAGCAGGACTTGGCTGTCGATAATCCCATTCCAATTGGGCACCGGTGTGGCGCGAAACTGGAACCGGTGGCCCACCTGTGGCTGAAAATCATTCTTCATCAGCCATGCCTCGATCAACGAGCCTTCCGTGAGGGCTCGCCAGATCTTCTCTTGTGGATACGGCATCTCCCGTTCAATCACGAGAGAATGCGTCTGGGTGGTCATGGTCATTTGTCCATCCTTTCCAGTAGTTTTTCGAGTTGATCGAATCGCTCGCGCCAGAAGACGCCATATTGGCTCATCCAATCGGCCAGGGGCGCCAGGGCTTGCGGCTGGGCGCTGTAATGGGTTTCGCGTCCCTCGTGGCGATGCCGCACCAGCTTTGCTCTCTTCAGCACCGTCAGGTGCTTGGAAACGGCTGGTTGCGAAATCCCGGCGCGTCGGGTCAGAGCATGAACGGTCTGCTCCCCATCCCGCGTCAGCCCTTCAAAAATCGACCGGCGCGTCGGATCGGAGAGGGCCTTAAAAACGTTGTCCGTCATCGCTTGCATGCAGAGCCCCCTTGGGCCTGGGCCGTGTTACCAATCACACAAGTCGATTTACCAATCGAGCTTCGTGATCTGAATGAGATTTCCGCACGTATCGTCAAGCACCGCGATGGTGGAGCCTGTCGTCTTGGTGGGCTCCTTGGTGAACGTCACGCCGTGTTGTTTCATCCTCTCGTACTCTTTGTGGACATCGCCAACGAAGAAATTAGCCGCGGGGATTCCGCTACGATGAATCTCCTGCTGGTAGTTCTTCGCGGCAGGATTGTAGCCCTCGTTGGCCTCAAGAACCAGCTGCACGCCTTCCGGTTCTTCGGGGGAGACCACCGTCAGCCATCTGTATTTCCCGCCCCCCGGGAAATCCATTTTCTTCTGGAAGCCTAGAACTTCTGTGTAGAACGTCAGGGCTTTTTCTTGATCGTCCACAAAGACGCTGGTGAGTTTGATTTGCATGGTTTGTCCTTTCTGTTCGGAGTGATGTCTGGTCTGCGTCGCCAAGTTTGGTAGCTTCCGTGATTCATGCCCGATCGGTCAGATGGGAGAAACTCTGAAGACGCGGTTTGCGACGACGAGCATGTAGAAACCATAGCCAAGTGGTTATGAATTGTCAAGGCCTAGAGCGAACATTTTTCCGCAGCCCCAACGTCCGCCTGAAACAAGGCTGTGCTCAGCATATGGAGTCTTCTGTTTGGGGGCGTGCATTCGGCGGGGACTAAACGTCTGAAACCTGAACCTGAGATCTCTCGAATCAAAGTTGGATTTGTTCGATCCTGGTTTCTGTTTCCCGACCAGCTCGATGCGCCCGCATTAGGAAGTTACGTTGCGGATGGCCCATTAGGTCAGGGCTAACTTAGGCGAGGCGGGGAGTGCGCACGCATATCTTGCACGCATGCCTGAGTAATTTTGAAACTATGTGTGGAGAAGTTGCGCTGCGAGGCGACGTGATAAAGAGGAGATTCCGAGTGTCAGTCTCGGTTCTCGCTTCGGATTTCCGTTCCTCGCTTCGCCGGTTTTTGACGTCGATCGAATCGAGCATCGACGATCGGATTACAAGCTGGTAGCGAGATCGCTGCTCACGCCGTTAAACGCAAGGCCGACTCCGGACGCAAGGCTCCGCATGCCCGCGACGCTCGCGAGGGCAAGGAGGGCCACAACGAGGCAATACTCGACCAGGTCCTGTGCTTCCTCTGTCGCAATAAAGGTCTGTATCGAGAAATATAGGTTAAGTGTTAGATTTCTCATTTGCTACTTCTCCCGATTCTGTACTTAGGCGCTTTAGACGCTTGTCACTCAGATAGGGGTTACTTATAGTCCCAAAACTTTGATTGCGGTTGGAATGCAACTTTAGTGTTAGCAGATCTCTTGCGATGCCATCAGGAGGCTGAATGGTAACGATTGTCAGGTGGCCTTGCAAGCGTGGGCGCGCTCGATCTGCGCGAGTCGCACGCAGCGGAAATCCTGGTCAGCAATACGCTCGATCGGTTCGGAAGAATCGATGCCTTGTTGAATATCGCGGGAGCCGTTCCACAAATTGACTTGTTCGAAATGACCGATGCCCAGTGGGAGGATGGCATGGCACTCAAGCTCCACGGGGCACGCCGTATCACTGTGCGAGCATGGAACGCATTGAAGGCATCGAACGGATCGGTGGTTCTGATCTCGGGAGTCCTTCTTCAAAAAGTGGGCGCCTGCGCACAACATGACCGTCGATCAGGCCGTGCAGAAGTTTCCCGAGGAGGTCGGCATCGCCCGCTTCGGCAAGCCCGAAGAAATCGCCGATCTGATGGCCTACCTCGTGTCGCCTGCCGCCAAGTGACAGGAGCCTCAGTGCGGATGGACGGCGGAGAAATCAAGGGCATCTGACTTGACTCCATTCGGACTGTCATCTGTGATCGTGGTCCGACTTGGAAGAAGGGCCCACTCCGGTGGGATTGGCTTTTAACTGCAGATTGTTTGCTCCTGCGGCGACCATCCCTGGCCTGTTGTTGCAATCTATTTGAGATGGGCTGCAGTGAACGGCGCCTCGGCGTTGCTCCCCGAGTTGTGCATAGCCAAGTGGTTGTTGGACGGCGGACTGGAACTCCATCCGGAGAAGACGCCGGGGATTTGATCGCGGTGCAACCAATCGCGCGATACAGCCAATCAAAGAAATTATGGAGATTCCCACTTCAGGGGAGAAGAATGGGAACTCTAAAGAGCATCGACGAACGATCTTTTCTGAAAGTTGTTTTTAAGATTTTCCCGTTTTTTTTGTTGCCGACGGAGACTGTGCTGCGAGACGGATAGAGTCCTGCGTTCGACTTCTCCTCTAAAGCGAAAATGTTGGGAGATGACCCTCATTTCCCACGCGTAAACCTACGTGTCGGCTTTTCCCCAGGAGAGCCCCCATGCGTGTTTGTTCCCCACGCCGCGGCTGGCTGCAGCCGCTCTGTGGCTTGCTGTCGATTGCAGTAATCGTCGGACTTGCAGGGTGTGGTGGCTCAGGCCGCCCTCTCTCGAATCCCTCTAAAACCATCGACTCGATCAAAGTGTCACCGAACGCACCGAGCATTGTCGCGGGGGCAACCCAGCAATTCACAGCCACAGCTACCTACAGCGACGGTTCAACCGGGAATATGAGTTCGGTCGTCACCTGGACATCCGCAACGACCACCGTTGCCGCCATCAACGGTTCTGGTCTGGCGACTGGCGTGGCAGCGGGCACTTCCACGATCACGGCAACGGTGGGCGGAGTGAATGGAACTGCGACCCTCACTGTCACTGCGAAGACGATCACATCGATCGCTGTGACCGCGGCATCGCCCAGTATCGCCGGCGGCGCCACCGATCAGTTCACGGCCACTGCTACCTACAGTGATGGATCGACCGGGAACATTACTTCCACGGCCACTTGGATAAGCTCGTCCACGGCCGTGGCCAGCATCAACTCGGCAGGCCTGGCAACCGGCGTTGCCGCAGGGTCGACTACCATCACGGCGGTACAGAACGGCGTCACCGGCTCGGCGCCCCTCACTGTCATTGCGCCGGTGTTGACGCTGACGGCCATCACGGTAACACCGGCAACAGCCGGCATCGCGGCAGGAGCCAGCCAGCAGTTCACCGCGACAGCCACATTCAGTGACGGTTCGACAGCAAATGTAACATCGACGGCAACGTGGATCAGCTCCAGCACGGCGACAGCCACTATCAGCGCCTCCGGCGTGGCCACTGGCATCGCCTCAGGCACATCGACGATCACCGCGTCGCTCAGTGGCGTCAACGGCACGGCGGTCTTATCAGTGACCGCCAAAACCCTCACCGCCATTGCGGTAACACCAGGCACTGCGAGCATTGCAGAAGGCGCCATGTTGCAATTCACTGCGACGGCAACCTATAGCGACAACTCCACAGCCAATGTCACCTCGACCGCAGCTTGGAGCACCGCAAGCTCGAGCATTGCCACTGTGAATGGGTCGGGGCTGGCAACTGCGGTTGCGGCGGGCTCCACAACGGTTGCCGCGACGCTCAATGGAGTAAGCGGCGCAGCGGCGCTCAGCGTGAAGACCATCACGTCCATCGCCGTTACGCCCGCGCCCGCCAGCTTTGCCGCCGGCAGCACGCAGCAGTTGACTGCCACCGCCACCTACTCCGACGGCTCAACCAGCGATATCACCTCGACGGCCGCCTGGAGCGTTGCCAATCCATCTGTGGCTACTGTCAACTCCTCCGGATTGGCAACCGCCCTTGCCTCCGGCACAACGCACGCAACCGCAACCATGAACGGTGTCACGGGAACTGACTCGTTGACGGTCACACTGGCTGCGGGCACAGCCGTCGACGTCACAACCTGGCACATGGACAACAACCGCAGCGGCCTGAACTCCAACGAGGTTACGCTGTCGCCGTCAAACGTGACCCCGGCGAAGTTTGGCAAGCTGTTCTCGTACCTGCTGGATGGATACGCCTACGGGGAGCCGCTCCTGATGTCGAGCGTCACCATCAACGGCGCGAGCCACAACGTCGTTTACGTCGCGACCGAACACGATACGGTGTACGCGTTTGACGCGGACAACTACGGCAGCGGCGCGCCGCTCTGGCAAACCTCTCTGCTCAACTCCGGCGAGACCCCTCTCACCAACGGGCCCATCCAACCTTATGAAGGCGTGACCTCGACGCCGGTGATCGATCGGTCCACCAACACCATCTATGTAGTGTCTGCGCAAACCTCGTCCAGCACGGGCGGCACCTTCCGGCTCAACGCGCTCGATATCGCCACTGGCGCGCAAAAGCCGGGAAGCCCCGTCACGCTTCGAGCCTCGGTTCCCGGAACGGGCGGCAGCTCGGTAAACGGCGTCGTTTCGCTGAATACTTCTTGCCTCCAACGTGCCGCACTCCTGCTTGCAAACAGCAATGTATACATCGGCTTCGGCAGCTGCCACACCGGTTGGTTGCTAGCCTATGATGCGCAAAGTTTCACCCAAGTGGGGGTGTTCAACTCCAGTCCAAATCTGGATGGTGAAGGTGAATACGCCAGCGCCGGCGGATTCTGGATGGGTGGCGGCGGTCCGGCTGCTGATGGGGCCGGCAACATCTATGCGGTGAATGGCAATGGTCCTTGGGATGGACAGACAGCCTGGTCCGACTCGGTGTTGAAGTTCAACTCCACGCTGCAGATGGAAGACTACTTCACGCCCGACGCCTACCAATATATGGACTGCGCTGACGCCGATTTCGCCGCCGGCGGCGTCCTGCTGATTCCTGGAAGCACGCAGATAGCGGTAGGCGGCAAGACCGGCAAAATCTATCTGTTGAATACTGGCAACCTGGGCCACGAACAAACGAACGACGTGGGCTCAACGGACTGGACTTGGTTCGAGTCCGACGTGTCGGCGCCGTATGCGCAATCGTGTACGGACAGTCTTGGCACGCACACCACCGACATCAGTTCGTACGAGATCTTCGGGACCGCAGCCTACTACAACAACTCGATCTATCTGGGCGTCACGCCCACGACAAACATCTCAGCCGGAATCCGGCAGTTCACCTTCTCCGGCACGACGCTGACGCCAGGCCCATACGCGATGCCGAGCATGCAGCAGAACACGCGCGGAACTACGCCGTTCATCTCCGCATCCAGCAACAACTCGAACGGGATTATTTGGATCGTCGATCAGAGTCAGCCGATCCAGAACAGCGGTAGCGGAACGCCCACCAACGCCGTGCTCAGGGCCTACGGCGCCGCCAACTTCCCGAATGAGCTTTACGACAGCGGAGTGAACTCCGCCGACATGCCGGGATATGGCATCAAGTTCACCTCGCCGGTCGTGGCCAACGGCAAGGTCTATATTTCGACGGGCCACGATAACTACACAACTACCAACCCGAAGGGCGAACTCGATGTGTATGGGTTGAAATAGCACAACAGCTTGCTGTACCGGATGCCAATGGCGTGGCCGGCGATTCTGGCCTTACTCAGCAACGCTGTCAACCATCACTTCGAGGACTGGACCCAAGGCGGTCCAGGCTCTACCCAGTTTGGCCACACCCCGTTCGGCAACGCGCGGTCGTATCTGCGGATCGCCTGCACTCGCGGCAGTGCTCGAGGAAGCCCGGCGAAGTCAGTGAGACGATCGCGGGAAGATGGTAGATTAAGAGTCGAAAAAGCAAAATTTCCGGTCGATCGGAGACTGCTTGGCAGCGCAGGCGGGCGAGATCACACTGCTGTTAGCACGGTGGCACGATGGCGAAGACTCGGTCTTCGAAGAGTTGATGCCACTTGTCTATCCTCACCTGCGTCAAGTGGCTGCGGCCTACATCCGTCGCGAGCGGAACCCCGATCTGCTGCAGGCGACGGCCCTGGTGCATGAACTCTATCTAAAGCTGCTCAACCAGAACAAAATGGTGTACCAGGACCGAACGCATTTCTATACTTTCGCGGCCAAGGTGATGCGCAGGATCCTGATCGACCACGCACGCGGCAACCAGGCGCAGATGCGCGGCGGCGGCAATGTTCCCCTCCCCTTGAGCGACGACCTGCCGTGGGTCGCTGTGGGCAGTGACGATCTGCTCGAATTGAATCGCGCCCTCGATGAACTGCATTCGATCGATCCAAGCAAAGTTCAGCTGATCGAGCTGCGCTGTTTTCTGGGCTGCACGGCTGAGGAAACTGCGGCGTTGATGCAGATCTCGAAAGCGACGGTGGACCGGGAGATGCGATTCGTGAGGAGCTGGCTCTATCGCCGCCTCCACGGCGAGCCGGACCTCAAGACAAGCGATGCCTGATTCATTTTGTCCGCAGAATACGCATCCTGGATAGAGCCCAATCCCACCGCCATTGGATCGAGAACGATGAATTCTTCCCGCGACATGCTGCAGAAGATCGAAGCCATCTTTAACGAGGCGATTGAGCTGCCGGAAGGCGACCGGCCGAAGCTGATCGAAGAGAGGTGCGCGGGTGACTCTCTACTGATGATGGAAGTGTCATCGCTTCTCGACGCCTGCTCGGCAGAGGAACTGCTCGCTTCGGCACGTCGACAACAGTCCCATGCCTGCGTTTATAGCGGAAAAGAGGGCAAACGTGTTGGCGCTTACGAGATAGATCGGCTGATTGGCCGGGGCGGTATGGGCGCGGTCTACATCGCACATCGGGCGGACGGGAACTTTCAGCAGCAGGTGGCCATCAAGCTGATCGACCTTCCTCTTGCGACGGACCTATTTCGCGAGCGTTTTCGGTTTGAGCGCCAGATTCTGGCAGGGTTGAATCATCCCTTGATCGCGAGGCTGCTCGACGGCGGCGTCACGAGCGACGGCGAACCGTTCCTGGTGATGGAGTATGTTGACGGCGTTCCGATTGATCGCTACTGCCGGGAGCATCAGCTCTCCGTCGAGCAGCGACTCTCGCTGTTCGAGAGCGTTTGCGAGGCAGTACAGTTCGCTCATCAGAATCTCGTGGTCCATCGCGACCTGAAGCCGGACAACATTTTCGTGACTGGCGAAGGCTCGCCACGCCTGCTGGACTTCGGCACAGCGAAGCTGCTCTCCCCATCAGCCAGCGCGCCTGGCATCGATTTCACGCGCATGGGCTTTCAGTCGTTCACGCCGCAATACGCCAGCCCCGAGCAGGTTTTAGGCGAACCGATCACGACCGCTTCCGACACATACTCACTCGGCGTATTGCTCTATCTGCTGATCACGGGTACGCCACCTTACGAACTAAAGGAGTTTACGACCGCCGAGATGGTGCGCGTGATTTGCGAGAGACCGCCGAAGAAACCCGTCGTGACCTTTGACGCCACAAAGCGCATCGATGCGGACCTGGAAGCGATCGTGCTAAAGGCTCTGCGGAAGGGGCCAGCGGAGCGTTACCTCACGGCTGCCCAGCTTGCGGCGGACATTCGGGCGTACCTCGGAGGACGCACCGTTTCGGCTCGCCGCGGCACACTCCGTTATCGAACTGGAAAGTTCGCGCGGCGAAACCGCATCGTATTGCTTGCCACCACGGTCGTGCTTCTCAGCATCGTCGCGGGCATCGGCGGAGTGTTTTGGCAGGCGCGAATCGCCAACGAGGAGCGGCGCAAAGCCGAGGCTCGCGCAGCCGATCTGCGACAACTAAGCAACAGTCTTCTGTCGGAGATTGACGAAGCAGTCAAGGAACTCCCAGGATCGACGCCGGTCCAGCAACTGCTCGTACAGCGTGTGCTGGAACATCTCGACCGCATGTCACAGGATGCTGCCGGCGACCGTCAGACCCAACTCGATCTCATCGACGCATACACGCGGCTCGGGAATCTGCAAGGCAATATCTATGAGCAAAACATCGGTGATCCGAAAGGCGGCCTAGTGAGTCTCGACAAAGCGCTCACCATTGCCATGAAGCTTCGGACTGCCTATCCGCACGATATGGATGTGATTGGCACATTCGGTCTTGTACAACAATCCCGTAGTGATGTTCTGCTCGGTCTGAATCGAAATCAGGAGGCTTTTGATGCCATTCGTTCGTCCGTGAGGGCATATGACGAACAAATGACGAGCCCTGTCACTTCGCCTGCCCAGATGGCTGATGCCGCCGTAGCTTACAGCGATTTGGGCGACCAGTTGGGTCAGGCTGGATTCACGATCTTCGACGACTATACCGGAGCACTCATTGCTTATCGCAAATCCCTCGAACTCTCGCAGCGCGCCTTGGCCAGAGACCCGAACTTTGTCCGCTCAAAGCGTTCAATCGCTACAGCGCATGTGAAGATCGGCGACATTCTCGTCCAGACTGATCCAATCGGCGCCATCGAGGAGTATCACACCTCGCTTGCCTACAGAGATGCGTTGCCGCATGCGGATAGGACCAAGATCTCGCAACGGCGTATCGTGGCGATGACTTACTGGGAGCTCGGGATCGCACTGACCGAAGCACGTGACTATGACAAAGCGCTCGCGGCATTCGCTCAGTCCCACAGCATGATGGAGCAGATCGCCGCCGGAGACCCTAAGGACATGCGCGCACAATACGACTTAGCTGCCATACAACTATTGGAGGCACTGGCTCTTGTCGACAAAGCCGATCCAGAATTGAACGCAAGCAGCACAGAGAATCGAAAGGAAGATTCCATGCATGCTTTGGCCATTCTTCGACAAGCCATTGCCACTAGGGAGAAGCTTCTGGAGGTGGATCCTAAAAACGAACGATGGATGAAGAGTCTTGCATTCGCCAAGGTCGTGACGGGCACCCTGCTGTGCACCATGGGAAACCGGAATGTCGGCACCCAGATGTCCGCGTCCGGTCTCACCACATTACGCGAGAGTGCCGCAAGTGAAGGCGCATCCATCGATACGCTCGAAGATGCCATCGGGATGATGCTGAAGGTTCTTCCGGAGAATCTGCGCGATGCGAACCTGACGGTCAAATACGCCGAGCGTCTGGTGTCCCTTGACCATCGCCGAGATCCTGGCCACCTACTCTTGATGGCGCAGGCTTTTCATGCTGCGGGCCAAACCGCGAAGGCTCGGGCCACGGCTCACGAAGCTCTCGCCCTGCTCCCTGTGCCGAACCCCAACGATCGGGAGACTCGCCTCCGCAAATTGCTCGACATCGAAGCACGAGCAGCAGGCTCCTGAAGGAACCTTCAGGAAATCCCCTCTTGCTTGGCGGGCGCGCCAACCGATTCGTGGTTCCGGTGGGGAGAGTCGCTCCGGCAAGTTTCACCTAGAGGCCCTCGCAGGGGTCTGCGTTCACACGGCATCGAATGAGGTGCCTCCGACGTTCGGATGCCGGTTTTCCGCCGACCGCTAGGAGCCTTGATGGACTTGAATCACTCAACACGCGCTTGCCATGTTCGTAAAAGCTGTTATCTCGCGCTGTTGAGGCTCTGAAGCTACGGGCGCCAAATACTCTATCTCCCTCGCTACCTGTCATGACGAGCCCGATCTCTGAGGCAAATGGCACTGACCTCGGGAAAATCGAGTCTCCGGTGTCGCTAGTTAATGGGGTGCAGACACTTGCACGTGAAGCCGGGAGAAAAGCGTTGCGGTAAGATGTCTGCATCGTGAAAAAGGGACGTCGGCAGGTTCGTCTCATAGTCACGCTTAGCGTGCTGCTGACGTGGTGTGCCTGCGCTGAGGCGCTCAATCCATCCCTGGACATCAGCCAGTACGGGCACACCGCATGGAAGATCCGCGACGGGTTTACCGCTGGCACCGCCTTCGCGATCGCCCAGACGCCGGATGGCTATCTCTGGCTCGGCACGGAATTCGGTTTGTTTCGCTCCGACGGCGTGCGCTTCGTGCGGTGGGAGCCACCTTCGGGCCGGCCTCTTCCCGACAAACCCTACAGCTTGCTCGCCAGCCGCGATGGCACACTTTGGATTGGCACGTTCCAAGGCCTCGTGAGCTGGAATGGGGATAAGTTAACGCGATATCCGGAGCTTGGTCGCCAGTTCGTTACAGCGCTGCTGGAGGATCGTGAAGGAACCGCGTGGGCGGCCACGATGAACGGAGAGGGGCACGGCCGGCTCTGCGCAATCCGCGGCGGCGCCACACATTGCTACGGGCAGGACGGCGCCTTCGGCAATTTCGTCTGGAGTCTGGCTGAGGACAGTTCCGGCGCTCTGTGGGCCGGCGCAGAGTCCGGCCTTTGGCGCTGGAAGCCCGGCCCGCCAAAGCGATATGCGTTACCGGGAGTGCGGCTCGCTGACCTCGCTTTGTCTGGCAATGGACAGCTCATCGTTGGCATCAGAGACGGAGGACTCCGGCAGATCGATGGCGACAAACTGCAATCCTTCCCGATTCGCAGCCCCATCAACCAGAAGGCCCTGTTGCCCGACGGCGATGTGGACGCCAATAAGCTGCTCCGCGACCGCAATGGAGGTCTCTGGATCGGAACCAACCAGCGGGGGCTGATCCATGTGCATGACGGCCGGACAGACGTGTTCACCGAAGCCGATGGCCTGTCAGGCAACATCATCGCCGGCCTTTTTGAGGATCGTGAAGGCAATATCTGGGTGTCCACCGCCGGAGGACTCGACCGGTTTCGAGAGCCGCCGGTTGCAACGGTTTCCGCGAAGCAGGGCCTCTCCAGCGACAATACCAATTCCGTAATCGCGGCTACGGATGGGAGCGTTTGGATCGCTACTCTCAATGGTTTAACCAGATGGCAGAATGGACAATCCACAATTTTCCGTAAGGCTAATGGATTGCCCGACGATTTCGTGCAGTCTCTGTATCAGGATGACGGGGGGCACATCTGGGCGTTCACCGGGCATGGCCTGGCGCGGTTCCAGAACAGCAGATTTGTTGCCGTACCCGGCATCCCCAGCACCGAAGTGTATTCAATCACGGGGGACCAGGCGGGCAATCTTTGGCTCTCAGGGAACCGGGGCCTCTCGCACATGCGGGACGGACATTTGGTCGAGCATTTCGCCTGGTCAGTGCTGCGACGCTGGCAACAGGCCAAAGTCATCGTCTCTGACCGGGGTGGAATCTGGCTCGCATTCTGGACAGATGGAGGAGTGGATTATTTCAAGGATGGTCATGTCCGCGCCTCCTATAGTGCCGCGAATGGAATGGCGAAGGGCCCTGTCGCCGGCCTTCGTGTTGATCGAGATGGGGCCGTGTGGGCCGCAACGCAAGAGAGCGGAGTGAGCCGAATCAAGGACGGCCGGATCACAACGATGACAACCGGCAACGGCTTGCCGTGCGACACCATTCACTGGATAACAGAGGATGCTGATCGTTCGATGTGGATGTACACGGCTTGCGGATTGGTACGCATTGCGCGGGCCGAAATGGATGCCTGGATCGCCGACCCGAAGCGCCGCCTTGCAATGACGGTTTGGGATGCGGCGGACGGCGTATTGCCTTTGGGGGCGCCTTCATACTTCGGTCCGGCTTTCGCTAAGACGACTGATGGCAGACTATGGTGGGTGACGCGAGAAGACATCCAGGTGGTTGATCCTTCTCACCTTGCTTTTAACAAGCTTCCGCCGCCAATCCATATCGAGCGAATCGTCGCCGACCACAAGATGTATTGGCAGAATTTGCCAGGCGCGGCGCCTTCGAACGTTCGCCTGCCGGCGCGAACCCGCGATCTGCAAATCGACTACACCGCTCTCAGCCTCACCGCGCCGGAGAAGGTTCATTTCAAGTACAAACTGGAAGGCCAGGATCGAGAATGGAGAGAGGTGATCAACGATCGCCAAGTGCAGTATTCCAACCTCGCTCCGGGTACTTACAGGTTTCGCGTAATCGCCAGCAACAATAGCGGCATCTGGAACGAGGACGGCGATGCGGTGGAGTTCTCGATCGCCCGCGCCTACTACCAGACGAATTGGTTTCGCGCACTTTGCGCAGTCCTCGTTCTGGCACTCGTGTGGGCAATCTATCAGGTCAGGGTCAGGCAATTGCGCCACGACTTCGCCCTGGCGCTGGCGGCGCGGGTGGCCGAGCGGACGAACATCGCTAGGGATCTCCATGACACCCTGCTGCAGAGCTTCCAGGGATTGATGCTGCGGTTCGAGATCGTTTCACAGTTGCTTCCTGCCCGCCCCATCGAGGCAAAGGAAAAACTGGAAAGCGCGATGAAGCAGGCTGCTGATGCGATCACCGAAGGCCGGGATGCGGTGCAGGGATTGCGCGCCTCGACCGTGCAAACAAATGATCTTGCACAGGCGGTGAACTCGCTGGGCGAAGAACTGGCGGCCGATCCAGCCAATCAGGCAGTTCCGGCATTTCGCGTCACGGTGGAAGGTGAGCCGCGCGATCTACATCCCATCCTTCGCGACGAGATCTATAGGATCGCCGCTGAAGCGCTACGGAACGCATTTCACCACGCCAAAGCCCGACAGATCGAAGCTGAAGTGCGATATGACAATCAGGAATTTCGTCTCCGTGTGCGGGATGATGGTAAAGGCATGGATCCAGCTGTTCTGTCGGGAGACGGGCGCGAGGGACACTTTGGCTTGCCGGGCATGCGGGAACGCGCCAATGCCATAGGAGGCAAGCTGGTGGTGTGGAGCGAACTTGGCGCCGGTACCGAAGTGGAATTGCGCGTTCCCGCCGACGCCGCCTACGCGACGGCTCGGAGGAGTTCCTGGCTGTCCCAAAAGTTTGCGGGAAAAGCATGACCGGCATTCAGCAAAATGCAGGATCGGGCTTGCGGGGTGCGAGGTGGATCGTGCTTCTGTGCATAATTCACTTTTCTTCTGCCGTCAGAGCTGAACTCGACCCCGCCAGAGCGGCAAATGCCCACGCCAGTAACCCACTCTTCGCTCACCCGACTGCAAAGGCCAACTCTCGCTCGGACCCGGAACCCGGAACTGACCAGATTCCCATCCCCCGGCGGAACGTCCATCCTCGGGACGTCCATGCTCTGACAAGGGACCTCAAATTCACCCACCGCACCACCAATGATGGCCTCTCTCAGGGCTATGTCGTCGCCATTTTGCAGGACCGCCTGGGCTTCATGTGGTTTGCCACCCGGGACGGCCTCAATCGCTATGACGGCAACGCCTTCGTCGTATACAAGAACAACCCAAACGACTCCGGCAGCTTGAGCTCCAACTTTTTGCAGGACTTGATGCAAGACGATCACGGCTATTTATGGATCGCCACCAACACCGGAGTGAACAAATTCGATCCTGAAACCGAACGCTGTACTCGCTATCTTCATGATTCAGAAAATCCCAATAGTCTCGGTGGCGCCTCGGTCAAAAGCATCGCCCAGGACAGCCGTGGTTATCTTTGGTTTGGCACCGAAGACAGTGGACTCGACAAACTCGATCCAACGACCGGAACCTTTACTCACTATCGAAATGATAGCGATGGCCACTTCGTTGGCAGAATCAGCCAGGTGATCGAGGGTGGGCGTCGCGAGATCTGGTTTGTTGGAGAGCGCGGATTGTTCCATTTGAACTCACAAACTGGACAGATTACTCGCCCTCTTTCCGGCAGAAAGGGGCTCAGCGCAGAGAGTGTGTATGAAGACAAAGCCGGCAACTTATGGATGCTTGCCGATTCTCCGATTGTCGGGCTCGTCAAATATGATCGGCGGGCTGAGCGCCTCACGAGATACCCACTCGGACCCCGTGCCGTCGACGTAATTGCATCGACGGAGAACGGGGGATCAGCAAATGGCACCCTTGTGGCTGACGGGCAGGATGGATTATGGGTGCCATCGAGCCAAGGGCTCTATTACTTTGACTGGCGAACAGAACGCTTCACGTACCAGTTTCATCACGACGAGAGCGACCCGGATAGTCTTGATAGCGATGCCGTCATGTCAGTGTATCGGGATAGGGGTGGCGTGTTGTGGGTCGGCACCGAACATGCGGGACTCAACATCCTCGATTTCCGGCAAGAACAGTTCGGTCGCTACGTGCATCGCACTGCCGACCCTAACAGTATCTCGCCCGGCAGGGTCAAGGCGATCTATCAGGATCCAAACGGGGTTCTGTGGGTAGGCTTCTTTCCGCGGGCTTTGGATAGATTGGATCGGAAGACAGGAAATCTCACACACTTCGTTCCCAACCCGGGCGACGAGAATACGCTCGGTGCAGGCACGAACGTCGATGCCATTTACAAGGATTCAGCCGGCTATCTCTGGGTGGGTGGCGGAGGCTGCGGTCTTGTTCGGTTCGATGAACGCACCGGGCGTTTCAAACATTACCGGCATAACCCTGACGATCCGAACAGCTTGATTTCTGATAACGTTTATACGATCTTCGGAGACCGACACGGCCATGTCTGGGTGGGCCAGGACGATGGTATAAGCCGCTTCGATCCGGCAACGGGCGAGTTTGCCAACTATCAGCCTCTTAAAGATAATCCTTCCATTCTGGCAAACACCGTCTGGGTCATTTATCAGGATCGTTCCGGCACGCTTTGGTCGGGGACATGGGGCGGCACGTTGAGCCGTTTCGATGAAAACGCGAAAGCTTTTCTGAATTACACGCCCGACCCGCGCGACCCTCACAAACTACACGGCGGCGGCATTAACACCGTCCACGAAGACCGGACTGGAACACTGTGGGTGGGAGCGATGGACGGACTGTACCGGTACAACCGGCAAAGCGGAGCATTCGCCCGTTACACGGAAAACCAAGGCCTGCCGAGCAGCACGATTCGATGCATTCTGGAAGATGGCCTCGGCCGGCTTTGGCTCAGCACGCAGAAGGGGATATCCCGCTTCGATCCTTCAACGGAAACCTTTAGAAACTACGAGGTGTACGACGGCTTGCAGAGCAATGAGTTCAGCACCGGTTGTTATCAAGCCAAAACCGGAGAGATGTTCTTCGGCGGCACCAATGGGTTGAATGCATTTTTCCCTGCAAATATCCAAGACAATCCTTATGTGCCCCCGGTAGCGATCACAGGCTTCAGAATCTTCAACAAGTTCGTGCCGATCGGCCCCAACTCAATACTTAAGAAAGCCATCCCATACGTCAATTCCCTGACTCTCCCCTACCGGGACAATGTTTTCTCTTTCGAATTCGCAGCGCTGAGCTTCGCAAATTCCCACAAAAACCTCTATCGATATAAGCTCGATCACTTCGATCCTGGCTGGAACGAGGTGGGAAGCAAGCAGCGTCTCGCCACTTACACCAATCTCGACCCCGGAACGTACGTCTTCCGTGTGCAGGGATCAAACAGCGACAGCGTATGGAACGAAGAAGGCGCGTCGTTAACCATTGTTATCACGCCGCCCTGGTGGGGTACGAATTGGTTCCGTGTGCTGTGCGCACTTCTGGCTGTGGCGTTCATGTGGGCAATCTACCAGCTCCGGGTGAGGCAACTGCGCCACGACTTCGCTCTAACCCTGGAAGCGCGCGTCGGAGAAAGGACAAGCATCGCACGGGAGCTTCATGACACCCTGCTGCAGAGCTTCCAGGGTTTGCTGCTGCAACTCGAGGTGCTTTCGCAGATCCAGCAAGACCGGCCGATCGAGGCAAAGGAAAAGCTGACCAGAATAATTGACGGGACGGCCAAGGCAATCACCGAAGGTCGGGACGCGGTGCAGGGACTGCGCGCCTCCACTGTGCAAACAAACGATCTCGCACGGGCGGTGAACTCGCTGGGTGAGGAACTGGCCGCTGATCCAGCCAACCAGGCAGTTCCGGCATTTCGCGTCACGGTGGAAGGTGAGGCGCGCAATCTGCATCCGATTCTTCGTGACGAGATCTATAGGGTCGCCGCTGAAGCGCTGCGGAACGCATTTCGTCACGCTCAGGCGCGCCAGATTGAGGTTGAAATCCGCTATGACGATCAACAATTCCGCCTTCGTGTGCGGGATGATGGTAAAGGGATGGACCCGGCGGTCCTGTCGGGGCATGGGCGCGAGGGACACTTTGGTCTGTCCGGCGTGCGGGAACGCGCCAATGCCATAGGAGGCAAGCTGGTGGTGTGGAGCGAACTTGGCGCCGGTACTGAAGTGGAATTGCGCGTTCCCGCCGACACCGCCTACGCAAGCGCCGCAAAACGTTCTTGGTTATCAGAATTGCTGGCCAGAAAATAGAGGCTTGTGTGAGGAGACAGAGCCATGAGTACCGTTACACCTCGAATTCGAATTCTTGCAGTCGACGATCATCCCATCGTCCGCGAGGGCATCGCCGCACTGATCGCTATTCAGCCGGACATGATTCTGGTAGGCCAAGCCTCCGATGGCCG
Organism: uncultured Acidobacteriaceae bacterium; assembly: GCA_963810545.1. Classification (GTDB taxonomy): domain Bacteria; phylum Acidobacteriota; class Terriglobia; order Terriglobales; family Acidobacteriaceae; genus Telmatobacter. The sequence continues at coordinate 44,135 of CAWENE010000001.1, read as the reverse complement.
CGAAGCCATCCAGCAATTCCGGACGCATCGCCCCGACGTGACTGTGATGGACCTTCAGATGCCCGAAATGAACGGGCTCGATGCGCTGATTGCCATCCGCAATGAATTCCCGGATGCGAAGGTCATTATGCTGACAACCTACAAGAGCGACACACAGATTATCCGGGCTCTTAAGGCCGGTGCACAAGGCTATCTCTTAAAGAATGCTCTCCACAAGGAGTTACTGGAGACGATCCGCGCGGCGAATGCGGGAAAGAGAACTGTCTCCCCGGATGCGTCTCTGGAGATTGTCGAGCATGCCACCGATGACCCTCTAACGCCGGCAGAAATCAGCGTCTTGCGACTCATCGCAGCCGGATGCGCAAACAAAGAAATCGCAGATCAGCTATCCACTACCGAAGAATCGGTAAAAAGCCGGGTCAGGAACATCCTGTCCAAGTTGGGTGCCAGTGACCGAACCCACGCCACGACTATCGCTTTGAAACGGGGAATTATCGAACTCTAGATTCCGTACGCCCCGGTTTATCGTTTGATTGGCCCCGGCGCCTCGAAAGAGTCTCGATCAGACCTCGATGTGGGGCTCTATTTCATAAGGAAATCATTAAGAATTGAATACGTACACGAGAGGTGCGTCCATTGCGGCGCTTGTATTCCACGTTCGCTGGCGGTTGGCCCGGGGTTGGTCTCATCTTAATGCGCCTGGTTGTCGGCTTCACTTTGGCGAGTAGCGCAAGTTCCAGGCTGCTGAGCTGTCCCGCCTTCCCCATGGCGATCCTGTGCCTTATCTTGGCTGCCGCAGCGATCCTCCTCCTCATCGGTCTATTTACTCCGATTGTGGGAACACTGGTGGCTCTCATTGAAGGCTGCAAGATCGTGATCCTTCCTGCAGACCGGTTGGTCTACCTTCTGGTAGCAACCGTCGGGGCCGCCCTGGCCATGTTGGGGCCAGGTTTGTGGTCGGTCGATGCCCGCCTTTTCGGATGGAAGCGCATCGAACCCACGCCTCGCAAGAGGTGACTAGCACACCCGAAAGAAGCAAGCTCCTCCCCTTAAACAAGCCTGTCCTCTCCGCGAATAGAGGCTTTTACCAGGCTCAACATAGGTCGTCGTTTGCCTCAATGCAGAGTATCGCGAAATTGGAACTGGTAACAGAATGTAAGGCAACCGGATCGACTCACGCGGTTCCGAAACGAATCTCAGAGCTGGACATCGCGGCAACCTGGGTTTGTCTCAGTCGATTCCCGGGCTGCACGTAAGCCCCCACACGGTCCGGGGAAGGGAAGCAAAATGCAGACCACTCAGAGCAATGAAGTTTACACAGATAAAGGGCACTACGCCGTGATGACGCGAACGACAGTGCTCAAGTACGCGCAATTGGCGAGGATTGCTGATCAACTTTGTCGTAATGCCGAAGATCTCGTGTTCTCGACCGATCCAATCTCCATCGACAATTCGCGTATTGCCGGAACGATGTTGGGCTGGGCGTACAACCTTGCGCCTCTACGCATCGGAACTAAGTTTGACTACTAGCGAAGTGCATCCGGCTTTGCCGGCTTATCCCTGCCTATTGGCACGGCGCAGATGCTAAAGCCTGAGGAGTCGCACCATGATAAAACCAGCTAACCCCCGAGCGCCATACCCGACGATCAACCAGTTCTGGCGAGCACACCAGACAATGCAGCGACCGGCAGATCTCGCAATCCGCGAGAATCAGACAACGACGAAGTAAGGACGCAGGGGCCGCGAGAGAATGGTCCACTGCGAGGGGCAGGGCAGGAGGTAACTATGGAGAACGCGAATGTTGCTCTCACAGACGGCGGAGGCCTCACAGCAGCACGATTTGCCAATTTGAGCGAATTCGAAGGCCAGCGGCAAGATCTGGGATCTCAAACCGAATCCGACCACTTTTTCGAAGGCGATATCGGCGAAAGTCTCGCCCTAAAGGGAGTGCTTGAGAAAGCAGCAATCGTTGCACCCGCCGATTGCCCCGCTCTCCATCACCGAAAACCAGAGATCGGCCGCGATATTCCGCTCACAAGCCTTGGTCGGGCACTCGAGTGTATGGCGATCGGTTCAACAGCGGAGCGTCCACGCAATGCAGACGAAATCGAATTGCTCAGCCAGATTGCAGGTCAGATCGCCATTGCACTCGATCAAGCCATGGCCTGCAATGAACCTGCTGAACAGAGAGACAATCGTGATCAGGAAAAGCTCTGGCTCGAAGAGCAAATCTGGACCGAGATGGGGTTCGAACAGATTATCGGGCGCAGTCCAGCCTTGAAACACGTTCTTGAACTTGTTGAGACGGTCGCCCCCAGCGGTTCCACGGTCTTGCTACTCGGCGAAACCGGTACCGGCAAAGAGCTCATCGCCCGTGCCATTCACGACCACAGCCGGCGCAAAGAGCGCGCGTTCGTGAAGCTCAATTGCGCCGCCATTCCCACTGGGCTGCTTGAGAGCGAATTGTTCGGGCATGAGAAAGGAGCTTTCACGGGCGCGATTAGTCAGAAAGTCGGGCGAATGGAACTCGCCGATCAGGGCACGCTGTTCCTGGATGAAGTGGGTGATATTCCAGCCGAAATTCAACCGAAGTTATTGCGCGTCCTGCAGGAGCGAGAGTTTGAGCGCCTGGGCAGTACGCATACCCGCAAAGTCAACGTACGGCTTGTGGCGGCCACAAATCGCGACCTCGAAAAGATGGTTGCCGACCGGGAATTCCGCAGTGATCTCTATTATCGCTTAAACGTGTTTCCCATTCGCATCCCGCCTCTTCGAGAGCGTAAAGAGGACATTCCTCTGCTGGTTGGCTACTTTGTGCAGAAGTGCGCAAAGCAAATGCAAAAACGAGTCGACACGATTCCAGCATTCGTGATGAAGGGACTTACAGCCTGGGACTGGCCGGGCAATATCCGTGAACTCGAGAACTTCATCGAGCGGGCCGTCATCCTCACCCGCGGCAAGTCACTTGAAGCTCCGCTTGCTGAACTTCGCTACGGTAAGAAAGACGAACCGCCGCAAGCCACCACACCAAATAGCAACGACAACATTGAGCGGATTGTGAAGGAGACTATCGCTTCCTTGAAAGGCGTGAGTGGGAAAAGCGACAGGATGAAGAAGCAATATAACGAGATTGTTCGTGCACTCACCGAGTGCAAGGGTCGCGTAGCAGGTGCTGCTGGCGCTGCAGTACGGATGGGCATCATTCGCACGACTCTGATCTCGCGTATGAAGAGACTCGGAATCGACCCATATCACTACGTCTGAACATCGCGGTAATTGAGCCAGTACACTGGCGTCACGCGAACGTTCCGGTCGGCAAGTCCCGGCCCGCAAGAGAGATTCCACGTACCGACTTGTGTGGATTTAGCGCCGAAGACCTGCGTTAACACGGGATTACCCACTCACTGTGAGAACAGGGCACGTTGCATCGCGATGCACTTGATCGGTGATGGACCCGGGAAGTCGGCTGGTCAAATCAGGATTCAAATCCCTATCCACTCCCAAGATGATGGTGACGGCGTGGATTCGCTTTGCCGCACGGAGGATGCCTTCGGCAGGGTCGCCTGACTCCACGAGAGGAGTAGCCGTACACTTCGGATTGGTGTCCGGAGGAATAAGTTCGTTGAGATGCGCAAGCGCCGGAGCCTCTTGGTCGCCGGGCGTTATGTTGTCTTCGTTAAGGAGATGCGCGCGATTGGACGGGATGACGTGCAGTGCGAACAACTGACGCTCGAAATCGCCTGCCAGCGAGATGGCATAGGGCGCGGCCTTTGCACAGGCCTTGTTGAATGCCGTTGCGAAGAGCAGCGGTCTTCCCGAATGGATTGGATTGTCGAGCCAGGGACCTGGAGAATGCGGGCCGACAGTAAGGACCGGGCAGCAACAGCGTTTTGAAATCATTTGCGCGACCGATCCAAATAGTAGCCTGGCCATGCCGCACCTGCCGTGAGTGCTGACCACGATTAGGTCTACCCGATGAGCACCCGCAAAGGACTCCAGTTCTTCCTCTACATTTCCCTTGAGAACAACGGCCCGCACATCAAGCGCATTCAGCCTTCCCGAATCCGCCAGCTGATGCATGAGGCCATTGATATCCCGCTCCGCGGCTTCGGCGGCTGCTTCCACCGCCTCCGGGCCGACGAGGGTAAATGCGAGTGACGAAACCACGTGGACGATGTATAGAGTTGCGCAGTAGTGGCGCGCGATGGCAATGCCATGCTCCAGTGCTTTATCCGCCGACGTGGTCAAGTCCGTCGCGACGAGGATCGATTTCAGTTCAAGAGGTTTCCCAGCAGTAAATGCGTTAACCACGACGACACCTCGCGAAACGGGTCTTAAGCTGAATCAATGCGAAACCCAAAGGTCGATGAAGATCGATCTCAGTGCGATTCCGAGCGATCCAGCGAGTGAACTTGATTGGCAAATACGCCTTATTCATGTTGCCCTCCTCGTTGCGTATCGAGAAGCCTGTCGGATAGGTTGAGCGAGAGAGGATAGTGGTCTGAAGCACGAATCGACTCGTGTATCTCTGACTCAGAAGCAATGAACGGCCCCTTCGTCAAGATCCAATCGAGGGCGCGGGAACTTTTGAAGCGAGAGGGTACGGTCGTGAGAGGTCCCGAGATGCGCGCGAATGGATTGCTGAGCCCTGCAGTGCCTATGGTTGAAGCAAAAGGCTCCTGACGGAGATCGGCGTTGAAATCGCCCGCGACAACAATCTGAACGTCCGCGGCATGATGGCACGTATCGTTCTGGAGTTCTCCAAGTTGGCTGCAGCGCAAGCCATCATCTCCCCTGCTTTCGAGATGGACGTTGTAGACAACACACATCCGTCCACAAAGATCGATGTGGCTGATCAGCGCCATTCGCCCGCCTATTCGGCGCTGGAAAGGCCCCATGCGCGGAATGAACCATCGCGGAAACCAGAATCTTGACTGACGATGGAACCTGAGAATGCGCGAATTCAAAAGAGGAAATCGGGAGAGCGTCGCCTGCCCATGATAGGCAGGCATCCCGTTGTGTTGCTGGGTAAGCTCTTGAAACTCGCATCCAAATGCGTAGTTCATTGCGAGGGCCCGCGCAATCTCCTTGGTGACATTGCACCCCTGTGTTCGCCGGGCGTTCCGATCTGCCTCCTGCAACAGAATCAGGTCCGCCTCCGCTCCGGAAAGAAACTCAATGACCTCGTTCAGCCGCACCCCGCGATTGATGTTCCATGCGACGATCCTGACGGCATTCGGGTTCGCGAACCGCATCGGCGTCGTCATGAAGGATCCTGTTTCGAGTTGTTTCATCGGTTCCATTTGCGTCGACCGTTTGACTGCCGAATTTCGATGCGTGCTTAACCTCTTGGTCTTGCGGTGAACTTATGCAGGAAACGAGTCCAAAGTGTCATGGCATCCCTGCCAGTGGCCAGCGCTGCCTGATGATCGGTGCGCTCAGATATTCAGCCGTGCACCGGACGTGGAGGCCCCTCCGTTACAGCGAGAATCTTGTATATCCTCAGCTAACGCGACAGCGAGGGCGGCCGTTGCCTTCCACGCGGTGTACCAGCTCTGTGCATCGCCTTCATCGATGGTTTTCACCGTCTCTAGAATCTCCCTCAGCTTGATAGAGTTGGAGCCAGCGCCTGCCGCAGTCAGAAACATCTCCGACTGGGACATGCGATCGCCGGCGGTACAACTTCCTGGGCTGGTTCCATGTGCGCACTCCGCTTCTGGAATCGCGCTTGTGATCGTCACCGGGAACCTCTCTTTTTGTATCGAGTACCGGAAGGATCTTTGAATGACGCGGATTGGTCGTCTCGGCGATTCAAACGACCGCCGACTTTCTTTCCGGCGCCGTGGGAGTCTCTCCCCTGAGGCGCAATGTCGACGAGAAAGACAATTTGGAATACAGGGAGATGATCCACGCCACATTGGCGCCGATCGCGGACATATACAGCGCCAGCCAGTTTAGGTTCAAAAGCGCGAAGGCCAACAGCGCATAGGGTAGGAAGCAGCGACGGATGATGAATTCACATTTGCGTCCAAGGTACAGCAGAGGATTGGATGAGCGGCATTCTGCATTTTTCTGCCAAACCGCCAGGAACTGCTCCGGACGCTTGCCGGAAAGTCTTCTTCGCTCGAACCAAGCGAGCAGCATGGTGGCGGCCGCGCCGAACAGGAGCAACATTCCCCATATAGCAAATGCACTATCTCCCGAACTGCGTACCAGACCGATTGTCATTCCTGCGAAGATGAAGAGGTAATAGAGGTAATCGCATGCAGTCTCAAGCCAACATCCGAAATCGGACGCCTGCAGCTTCAATCGGGCGACCTCTCCATCGCAACCATCAAGAATGCTGGCCCAAACCGATAAGAGCGCTCCGAGCAGCGTGTTCCAGTATCCACCCAATGCGTACGACACGCCCGCTGCCAAACTGACCCCCAGAGTAAACAAACTCACCATATTGGGTGTGATTGGGAACTTGAGGAGTTGCCGACTGAAGGGGATTGAAATCTTGCGATTCATCCTCGCAAATACGCCATCGGTCGGCTTGACCAGCCAGCGATTAAGCTTCTGCTCGGCAACGATCAAATCCTGCGGCATCGAAATCTGCTGCCACGAATCTTCCTCGACCAGCCGGAAGTCGACGAATGCAGAGCCGTGCGCGATGACTTTCCGGGTGATCCAGCGCTGTAGATCCCGCACCGTCACCACATTGGACACGATCTCGGAGCCAAGTTCGAGAGTCGCCTCACGGTTCAGGGCAAAGATCCCGGCTGGCACGCTCCCTGTGGCGAGTTCCAAAACTGCGCTTTGCTCATCCCAGTCGTTCAACAATCGAAACAATGCGGGCTGATAGGTGCGATCGCCGGCAACCAGCAGGACACGGGCATCGCGGGAATCCGCAGTTACCTGGCGAATAATCGAGGACAAAGACGTGCCCGGGTCTGCTTCGAGCCACTCTACACCGTCGGGAACACGGCGCGTCCGCGTCAGTTCCAGCTTGATTTGAGGCCCGAAGACCCGGTTGAAAACAACGACAATGCGGCCTGGATTGTTACTCTGCACACTCAGAATTGCGCGCAGCAATACGGGCAGGGTTCCCACTCGGCCCAGAGTTGGTTCGAACCACTTTGACCAGGGCAGGCTGTTTGCAAGGACGATTGCGACTTGCGCACTGGAACGTAGCTGGGTGATTTTCTTACGTTGATTTCCTATCTGCATAGATCCACTCCCGTAGCAATTTCGGCGTTCCCATCCGGATTGACCAGCCTATTGGATCGGGAATACCATGCCAGGCAAATAGCTCCCACGATCGCCCAGAAAATAGCCCTGGCCCGGCGGCAAAGGCCGACTGTCAATCCTTGGGCACCATTGAGACCGACTAGCTTCCCGATCACCATATTGCCGCCCTCATAAGTGCCCAAGTTCCCCGGGTTAACGGCTCCGATCACGTTAATTAGCTTGGTTAGAGATTCGAGAATGAGTGCGCTGACAAAGCTGGCGCGCGCACCAAGAAATAAAAGGATGAGATAGACCTCGGTAATTGCGAGCATGTGGCTTGCCAGGTTAAGGATCCCGCTGAGCCAGAAGGCAGCGGGTGCCTGGCGATGAAACTGAAGGAACTGGCGTTCCGAAGATTCAATCACCGCCTTCTTGGTTTCGATCCAACCACGAAACCATGGAATGCGGCCAACCACGAGCGCGGGTCTTGAAAACAGCGGCCATCCTTTATGGAGAGCGAGCGCGGTCAACCCCAACAGCGATAGAACTGCGAGCACGAATATGCCTGCATAGATGCGCAACACACCCGAGAAGGCAAACGCGAAGGCCGCCGTGCAGATTCCGGTGATCGTCACAACTGCGCCCGCTACGATGAAGAGGCCTCGGTCCATGGCCACGGAGGATATCGCGCTGGATGTCTGCACTTCCGGGCCAATCAGAGCCACCCGCGCAGATTCACCGAAAACCAGCCCGACGAAGCCGAGTTGCCCGATCGCTTCTGATATGAGGCGCAAGGCCAGCGTGCGCCAGAACGAGACCTTCTTCGCTTCGCCGAGTAGCGCAAGCCGCCATGCCCAGGTTTTCACTAAGTGGCAAATACCTGCCAGGGCGATGACGACGAACATTCCCCATGCAATCTTCCTTGCGATCTGAAGAAGTGTGCCTGGGCCTGCTCGTTCAACCAGATAAGCCAATAGCGCCGCGCCAATAAGAACTGCGAGAATCCTGAGTGCGGAATTGGCTCGCGAACCCAGACTAGGCATAAGCCGACCTCGCGACCTGTTGCATCGGCCAGCAGTGTATGAAGGAGGAGTTCTGCACATAGTCCAAAGCAGCCGGGGTGTCGACGTCTTGCCAGTTTGCTTCTCCAATGTCAAAGCCTTTGAACGTACGGTTCCGCCCCATGACGCGCAGGCCGTCCGAAAGGGAGCAGTTGCCGTCGACCATGGCGCTCTCAAGCCAATCGAAAAGCGCGGGCTGGCAGAGGAACATTCCCGTATCCAATGCGTTATAGCGGTCAAGATTCTTGCCAATGTCGGCGATGCGGTCCCCTTCAAGCCGGACTTTGGTTGCATCGTCCAAATCAAAGACGCTCCCGATCTTTCGATCGATCCCGAGGATGACCTCATTCCTACCCAGCGGCTGACGGAGCAGAGCACTGGCCGTGGCTGGTTCAAAGATGTGATCTGCCATCAGCAAAAGGAACGGCTCGTGAACCAGGTCCCTGGCGCACAGAACGGAAACCCCATTGCTCTTCTTGCGAAATTCCGGATTCTCGACCCATGCAACATCGACGCCCGCGAAGGGCCGATTCTCGTACCACCCTCGAATCGTGCTGCCGCGATAACCAACCACGACGACGAACTTCTCGATACCAGCCTCGCGAGCTCCGGACATCACGTGCTCAAGTAAGGGCTTGCCATGAAGTGGTACAAGAGGTTTTGGCAGTTCTCCAGAGCAAGCGGCCAAACGGCTCCCGTTGCCGGCTGCCAGAATCAGGGCCAGTTTAGCGTTGGACATAATGAGCCTCCACAAGTTGAGGGTTTGTACCTTTGTCTGCATTTGTTGAGCGCGGCAAGTAATCGAAATAATGAATGTCGATCTCTGTTTTGCCAAAGATCCGCGCGTCGCTCAGGCTGGTGGTCGACCGAGGGAACCAGTACTCACCGTTCTTTCGATACTCTTGCGTGAAATGCACGCTGCGGATCCAAAAGGACGGGTTCTTGGCCGGCTCGCCCTCGATTCGCGCAAGAGCATAGTCTTCGGTGTCAACCCAAATCCGCCCGCGAACCAAATACTCGTCCGGGCGCTTTGGAGTTACATCGATCACATAGGCTAACCGGCCATCGAACTCAGCCGTCTCGATCAATCGGAATGTGTAGTTATCTGATGTGATCCGGGCCCTGGCGAACTCAGGTGGGCGCGAGGTTCCCGATTCCGACTCCAGCATTTTGTGCAGCACGCGTTCATTCGCCGACTTCCAACCTTCTTCGGAAACAACCTGGAAGTGTTCCGTGCCGTCCGGACCGCAGATGACGCGCACCACCATCCGAGCTTGTTTGTCGAAGCCCGGGTTGTTGAGAACATATTCCCGGTAGCCGGTGTACCCACCGGCCGCGGTTTGCCGCTGCACGTTATGCACGACCATCCTGGCAATGACTTGATCCGCCGATGGAGAAGGCGCGGTGGTCGCTTGACCCATCAGTGGCGCCGATGCGCAGGCGAATAGAGCCGAGATGAAAATGCGGAATCTCATGGTCAGAATTGGAATACCAATTTCCCGCGGTATTCTCTCCATGCGGGGTTATAGAAATGGCCGAAGTTCGTACTGGCGATGTCGTTCTGCACATCGCGCGGGTTATCGTGATTGAACATATTGAAGACGGAACCGCCTGCGACCAACTTGATCTGTTTCCCGCGGGCGTGCAGCGTGACAGGCCGGGTAACCTGCAGGTCGCAGGAGGAAAACCACGGGAACCGCCGGTCATCGCGTGGACCACGGTATTCGCGGTACTCGTCTTCGACGGAATAGGGAAAGCCAGTGTGCGCGTCATACACCGGCAGAATGTTGAATTTCCACGGACCGGCAATCGTGGGCCAGATCAGGAAGCGGTTTGGCGCGTCGAAGAGCAGGCGCGCCCGGGCATCCGGCTGAATCACCGCCTGCGGATAGTTCCCGATAAAGAGGAACGGGTCGTTCAGATCGCCATATGCCCGCGAGTGCACATAGGACGCATTCAAAGTGATGCGAGGGAGCTGATAGCGCCCCGTAACCTGAAATTCACGGTACGAGTCGCTACCCCGGTTCGATAGCGAGATCGTGCCTGTCTCCGCCTCCGTGAGAGGAGACAACACAAAATCCCGTGCCGTATTACGTTCTTCGTAGCCTGCGCTCGCAGTAAGTCTGCCGGTGACCTGCCGTTTCAGCTCGATGTTCCAGGATGTGCTGCGTGGATTGTGTAATCCGCCCACGATGCGGTTGACATAAGCGGTCGAGCCGGAGAACGTTCCTGTGGAGTCGTACATAGACACCGTACGTTCCGGCAGCTCTGGAACCGTTGGGAGCATCAGGGGCACGCGATCGTAAAACACCCCTGCTCCTCCACTGAGCAGGGTCCTGCCGTCACCTGTAAGTGTCAGGAGCAAGCTGCCGCGCGGCGTGATGTGCGTAGAGCCTGTAACTGTGTCGCTGTCCAACCGCATGCCCAAGCCGAACGACAGCCTGCTCAACGGCGCCCACTGATCGAAGACATAAGCCGCTGTCTCGTTCTGGCCGACGTTGAGGGAACCGGTGGGACTGAACGTGATTCGTTCAATCATCGTTCCCGAGGCCCCAAGCAGTTCGACGGGCAGAAATGTCTCGGAACCTGTGAGTGAGGAGTGGGAGTACTCCACACCAGTTCTGATGCGATGCGCGCCGACCAACTGACGAGACGCAAATTGATAGCTTTCCTGTGCGTCGTATCGGGCGGTGCGCCGGCTTTGGCGATTGAAGAAGCCACCCGCGGTGGTATCGACCATCAATTCGTATGGGTCACCGCTCTGTGGGTTGATGTCAACGTCGTACGTTTTGTAACTGAATTGCGAGATCAGAACGCTGTCGTCTCCGGTGATGTGCCGGTGCTGTCCGTAGACTTCGTATCCGCGTTGACGGAAATCCGTTGTGGATGGTTGGGGTGTGAAGGTATTCAGTCCCATGTAATCCAGTTTCTGCGGATAGATCGTTACTGATACGGTGGCCGTCTCCTTAGCGCCGCGAGTGAAATCGAACTGCGTGTACGAGTTCAAACCTTCCAGTTTGGTATCCCGCTGCAACGGAGGCAGGCTGTTCACTGGAGTTCGTATGAATCTGTATTCGATTGACTGGGTGAACGCGGCCCGGTCTGTGAGAAGTGGGCCGGTGAAAGTCATGCGCGGAGTGGCCGCCCCGAGTCCGGCGATGGTGCCTGCCCGATCGCGCCATCGGGGAACGATGTTCTGAATCGTGAAGTGATACTTATCGTAACTGCCTGTTTTTGTCTCAACTGTCGAGAGGGCTCCGGTCAGCTTGCCATATTGGGGGTCGTAGGGATTTGAAATGACCTGAACCGAAGAAACCACGTCAATCGGAAGGTTGATCGCTGGACTTCCAGAGGCCGGATCGGTGACGTTGGCGCTGTTCACCAGGGCCCCACTCTGGGCGCTGCGGGCTCCCTTCATATTGATACGACCGTCTGGGCCACGGACCACGCCCGGGACGAGAGGAAGCAAACTTTCGAATCGTTCGTTTGCGTTGGGTGCACCCTCGATCGTTTTTTCAGAGATGGTCACGGAGGAAGTTGAAACTTCTGCCTCGCTCGAGCTTCCGGTCACGGTAACCGAGGTCTTGACCTCAACGAGTTGCAGTTCCAACGGCACCTTCAAAGCAACTCCGGTAGCCACAGTGACTGTCTGCTCTGCATGCAGACCCGGAAAGTCGGCTTCAATGATGTATTCCCCTGGCGCGACTTCGGGAAAGCTGTACTTCCCACCTGCATTGGTCTCGGCCTCGAGAGTCGCTGAACCCCGCAGTACGACCTTTGCCCCCGGCAGTAACGAAGGCCCCGCTGAGTCAGTAACCGAAACAGTGCCTTCAACGCTCGCTGGCTTCGCGACGCTTTGCTCCCTCGCAACGAGCGGAAAGAATATGAGCGTGGCGATCAGGGCCGCGAACAGGAAGATGCCGTCGGGTTTAATCTTCCCCATTGCACTTGGTCGCCCATCTTCCGGATCAACAAATCGCATGTACACGTCTCGTCCTTATCAGGCACTGCCTTCGATTGCCACGAGGGTAAGAGCAAGATGCTTGCCAAAAGTGGAGCGAGCGCAATCATTTAAGAATCAACGAGAGGATCGGGAAGATCGACTTGCGCGTCGAAAGTGTCGATGACGAACGAAACAGCATCGACATAGTCGGACGAGAAGCCGGCAGACTAATCGAATAGTGGCCGCGGCCGTGCAGCGCTTACTCATCGGAAAGGGACCAGCACGTCTCCGTGGTGATCTCGCATGATCAAAGACTTGCCGCGAGCCAACGGAAGCGCGCCTTATAAGGGGCGAGGAATTAGCAAGTTTTGGACAGAGCTGTAGTCGCTGGGCGAGACCCGCGGATCGCAGCCGATCTCATGAACGCTTCGATCCGAGACTATAGGAATGGGGTCATGGAACAAGGAACAAGAATGGCGACGTTCCCGCCCGCAGGCACGCCGTTCCTTTCAGAGCCTCATCGGGCCCCGGCTCGAAGACTTCCGTTTGCGAGTTCTGTGTCACCCTCACTCACAGATTGCGGCGATTGCGGTTGCCCAATCTCATAAGGTCCGTAATCGATCGTCATTACACCCTTTCCGCCGATGCGAACCTTGGTTTCGCTCTGGACCTGTTGCGGCAGCCAGAAGGCGCCAATTCTCGAACTTGTCTGGTGAATCAGAGTCTGCGATATCCAGAACGAAGGATTCTTCGCGGGCTGCACTTCCATTCTGGACACGGCGCCATCCGCGGCATCGACCCATATCTTACCGCGATAAAGATACTGGCTTTCCGCCACCGGCTCGACTCGTAAAACAAAGGAAGGCCGCCCGTTGAATATCTCTCTTCCAAGCAACTGGAACTTATAATTCGCCTGCGACAGCGCATGGGCGCCCCGATCGAGGAACGCGTCTCGTTCGCTGTCCATCGCCCGCTTGAGAACTTTATCGCAAAGTGTGTGCGAGCCGCTTTGGGATATGACCCGGAAGTTCTTCCCGGAAGCTGCATCATACTGGAGCTCTACGTCCATCTCGGCGGTGATGTGCTTCAAGAATCCTCGATACTCAACCTCGTAATGACGCAGTGCGTGGTAGTTCTCTAGCGTTTTTGCCTGCGTCTGATTATGTTGCTCGATGGACCGCACGATCTCGGCAGTATCAGGCCCTGCAGGGGAGGGCGCCGGAGGGGCGTTCTGCGAAAAGGTCAGCGGAACAACGAATAAGAGCGCCCCCGGAAGGAGCATAAGGTCGCATAGCCCTTTACAGTAGCGCAAGTTCAAAGTCGGACTCCTTCCTGACTTGCTGAGGTATTTGCATCGGTGCCCATGATGGGCCACTTGGGCTGGTTCTTCCCGGCGGGCGGGTCTGGCATAACCGTGAGGCCTCTAAAATCCGCCTCCTGGCGCAGCAGTGGAACGATCGTCACTCTTCCCTTCAACTGTTCTCGATAGTGCTTCAGGAAATAGTGCATAGTTTCGATGCGAATTCGAATGGACGCAAGGGGGCGATTCTCATCGAGATCACGGAATGAGAAATGCGGCTTGCCGGAAGCGGCAATGATGCGTTCGATCAGGCGACTGATGAAGGCGTCGTGTCCGCACCTGAAGTTCGACAACTCCACCGAAATGAGATTCGGGTGGCGGGCCACGAATTTCGCGGCCCAGATCTTTTGGTTGGAGTTGGCTGAAGAAGTGTTCTTCCAGACGTCTGAGATGTCAAGCGGAGAACGAATAAGGCCGGCCGCAATGTCGGGACCGAAGAGCCGGTCGAGCAGATCCGCATCGAGCGGCAACAGGCCCTGCGAAAAAATGGGATAGCCTAGCCGATGAAGCTCCTCGAGTATGCCCTGATTCAGGCCCGGGTCATGATGATAGGGCCGGCCCAGCATGACCAGACCGATCTGCCCGGTGCGCTCCAACTCTTCGAGCGTCACGCGAGCCTGGCGCCGAAACTCTCCTTCAAAACTCGCGTGTGCGGCGAATGCGTCATCGATGGCGCGCGCATTCTCCTCCCAATCGAGGTGAAGCAAGTCCTTCCAGCATTCGAACATCTGGAACTTGAAAATGTCGCGGTCGCTTAGATCCAGGACGGGATCCAAATACTGCACGCCAGCCTTCTGAAACCAATTTACTTTGCGGTGGAATGCCGCTTTTACGGCTTCTGGTGTTGCCGCGCCGCACGGGCAAGCATTCGAACCCGCACAGTGTTCGAGAGGGGACCTGAGCACATCGAACATCGGGAAAAAGATTGCGTCGAGCGATTCCTTCTGGCGATGCTGGAGCAGTTCGTAGATATGCGCGAGAGCCACTTTGGAAGGAAAGCAGGGATCGATTGCGGAGAAGCCGGCAGCCTCCTGGTATCTTTCCAGAGTCGAATAGTGAGAGTAGCGGAGACTCCGCTCAGGAATGCCCAGGTTGGCGAAGTAAGTGGAGAATAGCGGAGCATAGACATACAGATTGAGGACCCTCGGAATTCCGATATGGATTTGTGCGCGCAGCTGCTTCTTCGATTTGGCCCTGCCTGAGATCGGCGCCGCAGGAGTGCATCGCACTGGCAGCCATACCTTCTCTGCCGCCGCTTGAACGTAATTGGGCGAGCTCTGACGCAGCTCGTACCAGGTTTTGCCGATCTTCCTCAACTCGTCCGAGTTCTCTGCTTCTCCGCGCGAACAGTTGGCGATGATGATGCGCTTTGACTCGCATGCACTGTGTGCATCGGCGCTCAGTTCCACAAAGGTCCGCAAACAATGGTTGGTGCAGAAATGGCAGCGCGTCGATTCGTCGCGACTAATCGAGTAGCTGAGCCGATCGAGGAATTCGAATCCCGGAAAGGTGGATGCGTCTTTCGAGCGGCTATTCTCCGCCGCTTCCAGCGCGGCGCCGATGGCTCCGGCCTCGCAGCAATTCGGATGAATCACGACCTCTGGAATTCCCGCTCCGTGGTAATGCTTGCGGATAAAATCCAGCTCCGCTTTAACCACGGCGAGATTTTTCTGCGTTCCCCCCTGGAGTACAAAGCGGCTTCCAAGGGAGGCGACGTTGGAGACGCCGGCCACGTAAAGGAACACGTTCTTGGGAAGCACGGTCGCGAGGCCGGCGAGAATCTCTTCAGGCCGCCAGCCCTGGCGCTGAAAATTGACAATGTCCGACTGGAGAAAAACGGCGCATCCATAGGAAAACTGCGGGATGCGCCGCGCCTGAAATGCTGCATCGGCAAAACCTTCGACAGGGATACCAAAGGACTCGGCTGCGGACTGCAGGAAATACCCGTTGCCGGCCGAGCACTGCGTGTTCAGTTTGAAGTCCTTCACCGCGCCATCCTGCAGGACGATGATCTTGATGTCTTGGCCGCCAACGTCGATGATGGCCTCAACGTCAGGAAACAGCCGCAACGACGATTTCGCGTGCGCCACGGTTTCAACCAGGGCAACGTCGGCGGAAAGAACTTTCCTCAAAAGGTCCTTTGAATAGCCGGTGGTTCCCATCCCAAGCACTTGCACCGGCCGCGCGGGCATACCTAGTTTGCCGCTCAAATCCTTCAAGACGTTGATCGCATCGGTGATCGGGTTGGCTTGGGAAAGACGATAGGAGGTGGCCAGGACTTCTCCATCGCGCGAAAGCGCGACTGCCTTCGTGGAGGTCGAACCGCCGTCGAGACCAATGAAGATCTCGAGCTCACCATCTTTCGGAGCAGGGGCAGATGCCGCGGGTAGGGCGTAGGTCCTTCGAAAGCTCGCCAGTTCAGCGTCATCGACGTAAAGACCTTCTGTTCCGCCTTTGCTGTTGCGGGCGCTCTCGCTTTCCCGGATGTGCTGCTCCAACGACTGGGTGCCCAGATATTGCGTCTCTTCTGTTTCTGCCGCTCCGAACGAGATGGCCCCCATCGCGGCGAAGTACTCCGCCATGCGAGGAACGGTGACCATGGTCTCCGCGGTTCTTCCCTCCGCCAGGGGTATCCCCTTGCGCTTCCAAAGCTCAACCAGTCCTTTGCGCCACGCTGCTTGCAGGCCCGGGAAATATGCGTTCGGGCCGCCGAGAAGAAACACATCGGGCATCAAAGTGTTTCCCCGGGTGAGTACAGAAAGATTCTGCAGAACGATGGCGTGAAAGAGAGACGCCATCAGGTGGCTCTCAGGAACGCCTTGTTTTTGGAGCCCTGTAATGTCGGTTTCGGCAAAGACACCACATTTGCCGGCGATCGGATAGATGTGGGCGTCCTCATAGTTCGAAGTGAACAACTCGTTGGACGGAACATGCAATTTGGCCGCGATCTTTTCGATCACAACCCCCGTACCGCCGGCGCATTTGTCGTTCATCGAAGCGATCTTCTTTCGCCGGCCGGGGATTGCGCTCTCCTGAAAGACGATCATCTTCGCGTCCTGGCCGCCGAGTTCAATCACGGAACGCACATTCGGAAACGAAGTCTCAACGGCTTGGCTGACGGCGGCAACTTCCTGAACGAAGCGGGCGCCGAGCACTTCCGCCAGGTTGTGCCCACCGCTCCCGGTCATAAAGAGACGAATGCCTTGATCGGCCATGCCGAGTTCGCGCTTCGCTTGTTGCAGGGCGAGTAGCACCGTCTCCGCCTGCTGACCTTCGTGACGGCGATAGTCGTGAAACAATATCTCCTCGGCGGGCGCGGAACGGACAACGGTCTTAACCGTCGTCGATCCGACATCAAGACCCACCAGAAACCGTTGCATGTCTTCCTCTCTCTGTACGACCAGTCCGTCCAGGGGCTGCCTACTCCATATTTCCGGTTACGCCCTGGAATCCATGCGCCGCCTGCTTGAGCAGCCAGCGCAGCACGCGGGCATCGTTGTAGCAAAACGCCAGAATGTGATTGAGCGTGGAGAAACAATTCGGTTCGCATTCACGTTTCATGTCGCACAATTGCTTGGCATCCATCCGAGGCGCTTCGATCGTACCCCAGTCGTGGTTGGAAGAATAGGTGGGGAAGCACGGCGCCAGTGTGCCATCGGTGCGGATAATCATGCTGTTCTGTCCGGCCCGGCAGCCCCATTCTTCGAGTTCCTTGTTGATAAACTTCTTCATCTCGGCAAGACGCGTCACGGAATTAACCATGTGCCAGCCGCTCTTCTGCTTCTCGATGAGCCAATCGATGAGTTCCCCGATCGCTGCATGGTCTTCGGGACGGATGAACACCGGGTTGTCGTCGAAATGTTTGAACTCCGAGTGCTCCATCATGGGGGTCTCGCAAATGTGGTAGTCGGTAGCAATGTTGTTGTCGCGCGCCAGCTCGGTCAGCATGCGAACATCGTCGAGATTGTTGCGGCAGATGTTGATGTTGAGAAAGACGGAGTAACCGTATTTGTGCTGCTTACGGATGAGGTGATCGAAGTTCTCGCGAATCGGTACCATGGCTTTGGGAAGGCCAGGCTTGAGATCCCAGGCGTCAACCGCCAGGTTCACCGTAGAAACGCCCGCATCCGCAAGGCGGTCGATGGTGTCCGGCTTCATCAACCGGCCGTTGGTGGGCAGATAAACCCAGAAGCCTCTCCGGGTGGCGTAGTCGATCACTTTGTGCGCAAACTGGGGCCGAAGCAGGACCTCTCCTCCCATGAGAGCGAGAACCCTGCAGGTGGTCGAATGCAGCCAGTCGATCGACCGTTTCGCAACGTCCTCCGTCATCCCCGCGACATGGTTGTCGTAAGCCCAGCAGTAGTGACAATCGAGGTTGCATTTCGACTCTGTGAAGAGATAGGTGATGAGAGGGTGGAACTCACCAGACAACAGTCGCGAGCGGAAGTAGGGAAACATCCAACCCCGCATGGAGTGGTAAATCTGCGGCATCGTGTAGTGGCGCCTCCCGTCCTTTGGGAAATAGTCCGAATCCACCGCGTAATACAGCTTGGGATCACGGGGAAAAACGGGATTGGGAAGCGACTCGGGAATTCCAGCCGGGGGAGGAGGCAGTTTGGAGCGTGCTCCTCGTTTCAGTTGCTCGTTGGCGTCCTCGCTCAGGCGGAGCGTCGGAAAAGACGATTCAGTGTTTGCAAGCGGCCGCGGAAGATCGCTCATAGGTCAGTCTCCTTTCGACGAGATGGGGCCAAGTACCGCATTTTCTGATTGCTGCTCGAACCATGCCCAGGAGCGCGTCCTCTTGCTGCGGCCTCCTGACATGAGCCGATCCGCATACAAGACGAAATTCGCGGCGGTTGAAACGACACCCGTGCTGCGTGGAACGGGATGCAAAGGATGGCGCAGTTCGGGATAATCTGCGACAAAGTCGCGGATCTCTTCGATCGAGCGTCGTGTGGAGTGAAGGACCTGCTCAAACTCGCTCATGGCTTTTGCCCTGGCCTCGGAGAGAGCCATCTGCGCACGGCTGTATGCATGAATTTCGCCGTCTGCCGAAGTCTCCACGGGCAGAAAGCTAACTTCAGGGAATCGCTCGACGAGCGAGGCTTGCACGCCGTCGGATTGTACCGAGGGAAGACACCCGAACGGCTTCAGTGCCAGCACCAGGTGGCACATCTTCTTTTGTGTGTAGTAGAGAGTTTTAGCAACCTCGAGGTGTCCCTCGCCTCCGCGCAGACGTGGATCGTAGAATGGCTCGGCCAAACGGGCGAGTTCTTGCTGGGACGCAAGATGCTGAGGTGGAAACCCGAGCAGCTTTGCAAGGCGGTGGAAATGGTGACGATAAATGCCTGCTCCAGAAGAGAAGCCGAGGCGTTTTCCGTAGGAACCCAGACGCGTTAAAACCGCTTGCTTGGGAGACGTCCAGGGGGCCGTGTAGCGAGCCATCTGACCGCGTTTGACTTCATTCTCCTTTTTTTGATGGAGCAGGTAGAGAATCCATGTGCTGATTGGCTCGATGGAAACCTCGGCTCCCTCCTTCTCCAGGAAATCCAGCATACGAAAGTTTCCGTCGCTTTCCGTCATCTGCGCCCAAAACTCGCCGATGACCTTGACGACCGGCTTTACGCGTAGCCAATCCACCTCGACCTCCCGCAGTTCGCTCGACACGGCAGGAAGAATCGTGGTCAGAGCGTTGCCGTATAAATGATTCCAGGCTTTCACCAATCGGTTGGGAACGAAGTAAGCCGGCGACTCGCGCGGCGGGCAAAGCCGCTGCGGCAGAATCTCATCGAATTGAAATTCGGGATAGGTCTTGAAATGCTCGGCGATGCTGCCGGTCATGCGGGAGATGGCTCGTTCAGTGGCTCCGGCATGCACCTCAAAAGGTTGGATTCGACGCTGGACGGCGTTGAGCAGGTCGCCGAGAATAAACGCGTGCATGGTGTTGAAGCCGAAATCCACGGAGAAATCGAGACCACTGTGCCCCGACGTCGCATGGATGCCATGATCCTGCGAGAACGAGAGCACACGGAATCCCTTAAACCCCGCCGCCTCCAACGCGGTACGGAACTCCGCTTCGTACATACCGAAACGGCAGGGTCCTCCGCAGGCTGCGGTGAAATAGATATACTTCTTCACGATCTCCGCGGCGCTCAACCCCGACTTCTGAAGCCGGCGCAGATACCGAAGCAGGTTGCCCACCGTGAAATAGACCGGATTGCACAGACCGCTGGCGCAATACTCCTGGGCGATCTCGTGCGCAGCCCGATCGGTTTCAGGCAGGCGCTGGCACAGATATCCCGACCCTGCGAGCAGGCCTTCGATCAATCGCTCGTGCTTCCACGTGAGCCCGCCGAAGAGGATGGTTACAGAGCTACGTTCTTCCGCGGTAAAGGGGAGTTCCTGAGGCCGCAGGGGCGAAGCGATTCCCAGCTCGTTTGATGGTCTCTGAGGCGCGGTTCCGGCAACGACTGGATGAATCCTCAGCTCAACCAGCTCGCCGCGTCGTTCTCTCTCGATCCGCTGCGCCGGCATGCATTCCCGGTTTTCCTGCTGCGCCACTTCGCGTTTTGCCATTGGGATCATCCAATCGTCCTGAAAATGAAATCAGGCTCCATGACGCCCTGTACGGATACATGTACCTACCGCTCCGGATTTCTTGATTGCCGCCGAAAGGCTCGATCTAGCTCTGTTCAACCGTGACTTGGCAGTTCCGAGGCGCATTCCCAGCGCGTGCGCAACATCCTTGAGGGAGCAATCGTCGAGGTCGCATGCCTGCAATATGAATCGATACTTCGGGTGCAGCTTCAATGCCTCGTGCCGCAACAGGCTGCGAAGTTCGCGATGAGAGCACTCCTCTTCCGGGTTGCGGCGCATATCACGAAGGCTTCTCATACAGAACCGCGTCCCCTTATTTTCTTGTTCGTCGAGGTTGATCCAGCGAATGTGCTTTTCCCTTCTCTTATTGGAGAACGCCTGATTGATAACGATGGAGTACAGCCAGGTTACGAAGCGACATTCTCCACGGAACCTGCCAATGCTTCTAAAAGCGAGCAACATCGCTTCCTGAACCAGGTCGCGGGCTTCATCTACATTCGCCGTATAGCGGCGCGCAAAGCAGCACAGCATTTTCTGGTGGCGGCCGAGCAGCTCGCCCAGAGCACAGGGCTCTCCATTCTGGGCTGCGATGACGAGTTCTTCATCGCTACGCTGCCGGCCGTCCCCTGTTATGGCCTGGAGCACAATTCCAGGACCCAATTCGCTCGCGGGCGCCGGCTCCGGCTTGACTGCCAACTGCATCGCATCCTCCACATGCGCCCGAAATCGGCGCTATCGTGACCGTCATGCAGAACAAATCGTCTTTGTTCCGCCTGTCTCTCTCACCATCGAACGCCACTCAGCCCGAAATGCACGTTCCTTCTGGTCCTTCCCTTGGCTGCTACCGACGTCTCGATCGTCCTCACCAATGCCTCGATCGAGATTTCACAGCTTGTCTTGTAATCGTAGAGAGGATCATCCAATTGCTTGGCTTGCTCGCCGATCACGAGAATCACTGCATCGGGCCAGCGCCTGCGGATGTACTCGGCGGCGTGTCGCAGGTCGCACGGGCTTACGGAGTGGTGAATTACGGCGACATCCACTGACACGGCTTGCGGAAGAGTACACAGTTCCCAGAAGCTGTTCACTCCCGAAAATCCGCTCTTCTGCCCTGGGGGCAGAGCTTGGCAAACTGCATTCCTCCACTCTTCGAGACCAAATGAAAGTACGTTCGCGGTCTTTCTCATATCAGCGTTCTTGGTGCTCCATCACTGCTCGGTGTTGGGATAAGGCAATGAGGATGCCAAACCCGCGATCGATCATCCCCTTTGTTTTCAATGTCAATCTCCGCCAATGAACAGGAGTGTCGAAAATGTCGTCGTCAGTTTCGAATTCTCGCCGACTCTCTCGCCGATCGGAGGCTGAGCGATGACTTGCAATGTGCGCCGAAGGCTTTCTCGACATCAGTGCGCCCCGTTGAGAACTGGATGAAACGCATTTGCCTCTATCGACGTAAGTCGTTGCGTCAAGGCCTCATTAGGCAAACATGAGGTGAGGTGTATGCACTTACTCGGTGCGAGATTGTTGCTGAATGTATGAGCCGGAGGACGATGGCTCTGTAGCCTGGCACCTTGATTGCTTATGTGAAATCAAAAAGCGCTCAAGGGCGAGTGCAAGAAATGGCAGCTCCGGTGAACGTCACGCCAGTCTTCGCGCCGGAATGACGAAATGATGGCAGGCGGTGGAATTGCTCGTCAGGAAATGGATCCGACGAACTGGCGAGATCGAAAGCTGTTCAGCACCGCACTTGCCAGACGAGCCAGTTTTGCTGAAGGAAGGTTGGGAGTCAGAAAGAGAGGAATGAAAAATGGGTTCGCGAAATCTGAAGTCGATCGGTTTGAGCCTGATGGCTATGGGAGTGGCCCTTGTTCCCGTGGGATGCAAGAAGGCGCAGCCAATCGCTTTGGCGTGCAATGCCACTCCGCCCGCCGTTTACGCGGGTGAACAGGTGACTGTGACTGCGACAGCCAGTTCGATAAGCACCAGGAAGCACACTAACGTGATTTATAACTGGTCGGGATCCGGAGTCACGGGCAATGGGAGCACCTCTGCAATTGCGACCGATGCGTTCGACCCCGGCAGCTACACGGCAAAAGTGGAAGTGAAGGAAGGCAAGAAGGGCAAGGAGGGCGCGAAGCCTGGTCAAACCGCGGAGTGCTCGGCAAAGTTCACGGTCAACGCGTTTGAGCCTCCAACGGTCAGTTGCTTGGCCGATCCTTCGACGGTAAAGCCAGGAGAAACCAGCACGATCACCTGCACTGGCGCCAGCCCACAGAACCGCTCCCTGACTTACACCTACTGGGCTTCAGCGGGAACGATTAGTGGTGTTGGTCCCACGGCAACCTTCTCTTCAGCCGGTGCTCCCACAGGACGAGCAGGGATCACCTGTAATGTAGCGGACGACAAGAATCATACGGCGATCGCCGACACAAGCGTGACAATCGTGGCTCCGCCGCCGCCGGTCCAGCGTGTGCAGGGTCTGTGCAGCGTCTCGTTCGCAAGAGATACCAGGCGGCCTACACGCGTGGACAACGAAGCCAAGGCCTGCCTGGATCAGATCGCGCTTGATCTGAAGCGATTCCCCGATGCCAGAGCGGTCATCGTAGCTGACTCAAACGCGAAGGAGAAGCAGATCACTGCAAAGCAGGAGAAAGCTGCGGCCCGACATAAGCACGCCAAGGTCGAGTACTTTGACCGGCAGCGCGCAGTCAACCTCAAGGACTATCTGGTCAATGATCAGGGAATCGACGCCAGCCGCATTGTCGTGACCACCGGAGCAGACGATGATCAGAATGTCCAGAACTACCTGCTGCCTGCCGGCGCGACTCTCGAGGGGGACGCACCCGGCATTAATGTGGTCGACGAGACCACCGTAAAACCCGAGGGGCACAAGCCTCTGCCTGAGCCCAGGCATGAAAAGGCGACCTCAACGCAAGGGCAATAGCTGTCTTGGCCCGGCTCTCATCCTGAAAAGAGACGGGAGCCGGAAACCCGAATCTCAAAAGAACAAATGGAGGTTTACCGATGAATGTGGAGATGATTCTCGCTGGCGCAAAGTTAGTTGGCATGGTGTTATCCTTCGCGCTCCTCCTCCGGGCCCGGAAGCTCTCAGATGGGCTATGGTCAACTGCACCTTGTCACTATCGCTCGCCCGCCAGGAGCGACGTGGAGTAACAAACTGAAATGGACCGAATCAGGGCGTAAGAAAGGCAGACCTGAGGATGGCAAGCAATGCGGCGCAGGTGGCATTCAACAGCGGATGGAGTGTTCGCACTCCCCAACTTGTTTCGAACAACTCCGACGTCCAGTCTTGGGCAACGAGTATCTTCCAGGGGATGCTCGCGGCAAAGACCTTGCGGGAGCTCGAATCGATCACTTCTATCGTGGACTACGATGCCGGCAGCATCTTGTTCCTGGAGCAACAATCACTCGACCAAGTACTCGTCGTCCTGGCTGGAGATGTGCGCCTGTCGCTGCAGGATATCGGAGGCAAGAGACTAACTCTTCGAATTGCGAGACGCGGTACCGTACTCGGCGCGCACTCGGCCTTGTTTGGAAGCCTCTCCGAGTGGTCGGCAGACACGCTCTATCGGTCCAAGTTCGCCTCAATCAATCGTGGCGACTTTCTCCGTCTTGCGCAGCGGTATCCAGAGGTCTATCGCCTCGCCACGGCCGAGCTCATGACCACCCTCGAGTACGCATGTGCAACGCTACGTATCGTGGCGATGTCGCCTTGTACTCGCAAAAGACTGGCATCGCAATTATTGGCATGGGGAGAAGAAGGGAGGAAAACCGGGGACCAAACGGAATTCCGCATGACTCTAACCCATGCTCAGATAGCGGAGTTTATCGGAGCAGTGCGCGAGACGGTCACTCGTTCGCTCATTGCCTTCAAACAACTCGGGTTAGTGGAGATCCGAGGTAGCATGCTGAAGATTCCCAGTACGACCGCTCTGAGGAAGTACACGGAACGCGATTAGTCAACGGCTTGCACTCGATCGGCGACTTGGCGCTGAAGCATAGCAAAATTAAACTCATCCGCTGGCCGACACGGCAGTGCTGTCCTCGTAGGCGTCTGACACATTCCGCCGCGGCGAGTTCAATCGCTTGATTCCCGCGATCCGACCGGACTCATTCCAAGGACATGCCGGTTAAGAAACTACTTCTGCGGCACGTCACTGCGACCTTCCAACCCGCGAGCGTCAGCACCTGAGATCATCCGAACGAATCGCGCAGACCGACGACATGCCGCTGAATGTCGTCGACAGTTTCGACAGGGTCAACGGTTGGCGGAGATCCCCCTCTGAAAACAAGATATTTAGCGAGTCGGGGGTTTGGCACTCCCCATGCTTTTTCCAATTGCGTGAGGAAAACAATGATGTTTTGGAAGTGCCTTCTCTCGATTTGTTTTGCGACGGTACTGCCGGCGGTGGCTGAGGACATTGCAGCTCCCGACCCGCAGCTCGGGAGCATTGGCGGCACTGTACTTGACGTCAATGGCGGCCTCGTACCCAGAGCCCTCGTGATGCTCGAATGCCCGTCCCCTTGCGAGAAGCAGACGGCGACTGTAAACGACAACGCTGCTTTTGAGTTCCGCGAACTAAGGTTCGGAGTTCCATACGAGGTTCGCATATCCGTCGATAACTTCGAGAACTGGATCTCTCCCGCTATTGTCCTCACGCCGGATCACTCCGTCTTCTTGATGACTGGAATCAAGCTCAAGGTTGCTGACCCGACGGAGTCGGTTACGGTCTACGCTTCCACGGCCCAAATTGCCGTCGAACAGGTCCATGTCGAAGAGCAACAGCGGGTTCTCGGATTCATTCCAAATTTCTATGTTGTGTACGACTCACAGAACGCCGTACCACTCACCTCGAAGCTAAAGTTTCAACTCGCGATGAAAGTTTCCGTCGATCCGGTAACCCTAGGGGGAGTGGCATTCATGGCCGGCGTCAGACAAGCCGCGCACACCCCCGACTATGTACTGGGTGCCCAAGGATACGGTCAGCGCGTGGGCGCTGAGGTTGCTAACGGATTCAGCGACATTCTGATCGGGGGCGCCATCCTTCCTTCTCTTTTGCACCAGGATCCGCGCTACTTCTATCAGGGCACAGGAACGACAAAATCGCGTCTGGAGCATGCCTTGGCCAGTCCATTCGTTTGTAAGGGCGACAACGGCCGGTGGCAGCCGAATTACTCAAGCTTGGGAGGCGATCTGGCGTCGAGTGCTCTCATGAACACTTACTATCCACAATCGAATCGGGGAGCTGGAATGGTTTTTGGGCAATTCTCCATCAATACTGCTGAGCGCGAATTGAGCGGGATAGTGCAGGAATTTGTCCTTCGCAAACTGACTCCTCACGCTCAGAAAGCGCAGTAGCTACAGCCGTGGAAATGATTTTGGGAAAGGGGATCACGATGAACAGGAGCTCACGAAGAGGATCGGAGCTTGAAATGAGATGGCATTTCATCGTTGCGGCGAGCCAGACGAGAGTTCAAAGCCCGCGACTAGTGATGAATTGGATCTACACCGCTTTGCCGCAATCGCAGCGGGGCATTTGAGGAGCCGAACATGATTTGCCGTGATGCATTTCGTGCCAGCGAGGACTGCGCGAGACAGTATGTAGCGACCGAGACCACGCGCCGGGCGCCGGCAGAGGTTCGGGCCAGGCTTTATCTTCTCTCGTTTCTGCTGACCGCGGACTGCGCAAAAGCAGAACAGTGTAGCGCGGCGGGTCTCGACTATGTCTGCTGAAGACAATGCAGCAATTCGGGATTGGACTCATTCCTGGGCTCGACGCATCGTGATTAACAATGCACTTCGACTCATCGCGCCGCATCCGAAACAGGGTCTCAAGACAATGACTCCGGAAGGTCACCATGACCTGAGCGAGATCGCATCAGCATCTTGATGGGCAATGCTTTTGCATTCGTCCATCCAACAACACTTACAGGAGGATCACTCATGCGATTCCAAACATTCACACGCAGGCAAATCGACGGCGATCGGACCGAGCTGCTTCAATTCGGACCGGAGCATTATAGAAAGGCTGGTATCCCTTACGCGCCATTCGGCGGCATGCCAGTCCTGGAAGCCTACGAAATCGTGAACGACTTGAACCGGAATCAGGCTGACCATCGATTCGTCTACTATCTGGCGGCATAGCTGAATGGGCAAGTTGGCAGGTAGCCACGTATTCGATGAAACCTGGCTTCGTGCGGCGGAGGATGGCAGTCTCCCAGGAGTTGCATCGCGGGATCCGCGATTCGCCGCGATTCTTGCGCTTCCCGATTTTGAACGCTTTGTGTATGTCTTATCTGTCCTCGAAGGCTGCACGGATCAGGAATGTGCCACATGGTTGGGTGTTTCAACGCAGCAGATCGAAGAGACGCGGCTTCGCGCTCTTCAGCATTTCTGGAAGCAGTGACTGAGAGCGTACCCGTGATCCAGCAGCTTTCGGAGGGCCCGGCTCCTGCAGGCCAGATGATAGACCAGCATTGAGGGCTCTTGAAGACTCGGAACCAGCAAGACACAGAAAGGCTCATGGAGAATACGATGAACTCAAAAGGGAATGCTTCACATGGCAACTCCGTGGTGGACACGCTTACGGAATTGGCACTCAATCTGGACTGGTCCTGGAGCCATACTGCGGATGACCTCTGGAGACAGCTTGACCCGGAGTTGTGGGGACTCACCCACAACCCCTGGGTAATATTACAAACCGTCTCCCCGGAAAAGTTGCAGTCTGTGATTTCCACCGCTCAGTTCAAACAAGCCCTGGGTGAGGTTCTGGAAACAAGGACCAAGCGCGAAGAAGCGGCGAATTGGTTTCAGCGCTCTTCGCCCGAAGCTCCGCTCAGCCGCATTGCATATTTCAGCATGGAATTCATGTTGAGCGACGCACTGCCCATCTATTCCGGCGGCCTCGGCAACGTGGCTGGTGACCAGTTGAAGACAGCAAGTGACCTTGGCCTCCCTGTGACCGGCATCGGTCTGCTCTATCAGAGAGGCTACTTTCGGCAGCGCATCAATGCGGAGGGCATGCAAGAGGCACTTTACCCTTTCAACGAGCCGGGACAATTACCGATCCGGCCGGTGCGCCAGCTCAATGGAGAATTGTTGCGCATTGCCGTCGATTTGCCGGGTCTCCGTATGTGGCTACGCACATGGGAGGTCCGGGTAGGGCGTGTACATCTCTATCTGCTCGACACCAATGACCCAGCAAACCCGCCGGCGTATCGCGGCATTACTAGCGAACTCTATGGCGGCGGTCCCGAGGTACGGATGGCCCAGGAGATCGTGCTGGGGATTGGGGGATGGCGCCTGCTCCGCGCACTCGGAAAGCAACCAGATATTTGCCACCTGAATGAGGGTCACGCAGCGTTTGTAGTGCTCGAAAGAGCCCGGGACTTCATGGAGAGTCAAAGCGTACCTTTTGACGTTGCGCTTGCGGCAACCCGCGCAGGCAATCTCTTTACCACGCACACCCCAGTGGAGGCAGGATTTGACCGATTCGCGCCGCAACTCATGGATATTTTCTTCCGGAGTTATGCCGCCGACATTCTGCGTATTCCGATCGACGAACTGCTCGCCCTCGGCCGCCAGACCCCACAAGACAGCTCCGAGCATTTCAACATGGCATTATTGGCGATGCGGGGCTGTGGAGCAGTCAACGGTGTGAGCCGGCTCCATGGAAAGGTCAGCCGGGAGATCTTTCATAACATCTTTCCCCGCTGGCCTGAAGCTGAAGTGCCTGTCGGCTATGTGACCAACGGCGTTCACGTTCCTGTGTGGGGTTCCGCCCAGGCCGACGAGTTGTGGACGGAGGTATGCGGAAAGCGCCCGTGGACCACGCATCTGAAGCAAGATGACCTGGTCAAAGAACTGGGAGGAGCTGTCCGGCACGTTTCAGACGTACGTCTTTGGCAAATGCGGTCGACTTCACGAAAGTACCTAGTCGACTACATCCGCAGACAACTGGCGCATCAAATTGCGGGTCACGGCGGACGGCCCGAAGACATCGACCTTGCCCAGAGGATCTTTGAACCGGATACGCTCACGATTGGATTCGCGCGCCGCTTCGCCACCTATAAGCGGCCGAATCTGTTGCTGCATGACTCCGAACGGTTATTGGCGATCCTCACGAATAAGAAGAAGCCGGTACAGTTGGTGATCGCCGGCAAGGCTCACCCCCAGGACCGCCCGGGGCAGGAGATGATTCAACGTTGGATCGAGTTCATCCGCTGCGGCCCGGCGCGCTCACACGTAGTGTTCCTCGCCGACTATGACATGCGAATGGCCGAGCACCTGGTGCAGGGCGTCGATCTCTGGCTGAATACGCCGCGTCGCCCGTGGGAAGCTTGCGGCACCAGTGGGATGAAGGTGCTCGTTAACGGCGGCCTCAATCTGTCCGAACTCGATGGCTGGTGGGCTGAGGCGTACTCGAACGATGTGGGCTGGGCGCTCGGAGACGGCCTCGAACATGGAGACGACCCGGCCTGGGATGCCAAAGAGGCAGAGCAGCTCTATGGGCTGCTGGAACAGGAAGTGATCCCGGAGTTCTACAAGCGCGGCAATTCGGGTATTCCTGAAGGCTGGATCGCTCGCGTGCGCGAGAGCATGGCCCGCCTTACGCCCGCGTTTTCAGCAACCCGATGCGTGTTGGAGTATACCTCAAAGTATTATCTTCCCTTAGCCGCAGCGTATCTGCGCAGAGCCAGCGACGGCGGCAACTGCGCAAAGAGTCTGCTCAGCTGGAAGCGTCATCTCGCCGATCATTGGTCCAGGCTGCGATTCGGTTCCATGCGCATCGAGAGCACAGGCGAGCAACATCGTTTCGATATTCAGGTCCATCTGGACGAAATGGATCCGGGCGCGATCCAGGTTGAGCTCTACGCCGACGCAGCCAAAGGCGACGAGCCTGTTCGGCAGGTTATGGCTCGCGGCGAATCATTAGTCGGCCAGAATGTTTGGTGCTACTCCGCGTCGGTTCCCGCGACTCGTCCGTCAGAGGATTTCACGCCCAGGATCGTCCCTTTTCACACCGATGCATTTGTGCCGTTGGAGGCTCCTGACATCCTCTGGTACCGGTGATACGGCAAATCCTCCGTTTGATGCTCAAGTCAATTGCGGTGGAGGCTGGGCAGACGAAAGGAGATCCTTCCGGTTTTGTGTTGGCCTCAAATCTTTGTACCTATGACAGCAGAAGGGAATAGCAATGCAACTTACCCAAAAACTGATATTCTTCCCAGCGCTTTTGTTCATGACCGGTTACGCCCGCGGCCAGGATGTTCACTACAACTATGACCGTGGCGCAAACTTTGCCTCTTACAAGACCTATCAATGGGTCGACATTCCAGGTGGTTCACAAATGTCCCCGAGCGGCCTGCCAACGCTCCTGGGCGCTCCGCCCCTAACGGGTGGCGCGCCGATCTTCCTTAACGGCGCTACAGACATCCGGGGCGGTGCGTCAGAGGATCGGTTGATTGACCAGCAGATTAAGGTGGCAATTGACGAACAGCTCGCACAAAAAGGCCTTAGAAAAGTTGAAAAGGACGCGGATCTTCAGGTCAGCTATCAGGCTGCGATCCATCAGGAAATGGGAATAGACCTGATGGGCACAGGTTTGTCAGGCAGGGGGCCGGGTTTGTGGGGTGCCGATTCAATTCACGGTCAGACCTCAATGATTCCTGTCGGAACGCTGGTAGTGAGCCTGTATGACGCGGGAAAAACGCAGTTGATCTGGCGCGGAGATGCCAGCAAGGCAATCGAACTGAAGAAAGATCCGAACAAGAATTACAAGAACCTGCAAAAGGCCATGGCGAAACTCTTTAAGAACTATCCGCCTCAACTCAACAAGTAGGGCGCGGAGCAACCGATTTTTGTGTGCGCGAATGCGTTTTGCCCGTTGTCGCCAAGATGCCCAAGAGAGTGCAAAGGAGGAGCAATGGACCCACATTTCTGGGATGTATATCGAGATATTCGATCTCTCATACAAAGACCGGATGGGGCAGTGTACATTCTTCATACGTCAATAGGAGCAATTACGGTCAATAGCTTCGTCTATCGAGCCGAGGCTGGCTTTGTCTTCATTCAGGGCATAGATGAGCATGGGAAGGATCGTATCGTAGGTTTCTCGGAGCACCAGCTTTCAACCTTTCCTTTCGAGGTCCGAACATCGTCAGCTGTAAAGAGTGGCCAGCTTAGATTCAATCCGAATGTGGCTGAAAACCTCTTCTAGACTTCACTTGGCTTCAGCCGACGGCACGATTCTAGAGAGCAACAGAGAATGGCACGCGAAACTGCGTGAATGTCGGGCTGTCTTGCAAGTGCCGTTGACACCTCGAGTAGGACATGTAGTGGCGTCCATCCCAAGACTCCGGATTCTCCGGTTCCTCACCGTGCGCTGCTTTCATGGCGGCTCGGCCCCAGGCTTGGGATGCCCGGTCAATCGGCAACGATTCTCAGACGATTAAAAACTTCCGAGCATCAGTCGGAACCGCGCTCTCCCATTCTCATCGAAGCTCAGCTCGATGCCTGTTGCTCCAACCTGTGTTGGGAAGAAGGCGCCAATGGATGCGCTCTGATGCGTGCTCCAGCCCGCTGAGCCGGCATCAAAGCGGCCCGCTTCATACCACAGCGCGAGGCCGGGGTGGGGCGAAACATGCCGAAGGGGCGGACCGTGCAAAACTACACCGGAGCCGGCAGTCACGAGCGTATTGGCATGAAACTCCTGGTACCGGAATGCAGCCATATTGGTTTGATCGCCAACAATGAACTGATCGTAATAGTTAAGTTTGCGCCCAAAGCTTGTGCCGATATTGTTCAGCGCGAAGAGGGTCACATTACGATTTAAGGGTTTGAATGTGCTCGAGTCCGAGTGAAGAAACGGGTAATCTCCGCTACTTCGCAGGAAATAGCCGGCCTCCCCATCAGAGCGCGTACCGCGCGTGGGCAATCCACCCGAATCCTGGTGATTTACGATCCACCGCGCCTCCGGGACTGTGAATCCCCCGTTGTGCGATGAAATGCCGTCGACGACCACGGGACGACTGTACCAATCGTACCCAGCCCGGCCACCGATCCTAAACTGAGCAAAGCGCCAGGTCCCGATACCCGCGTAAAGAGCCCCGCCAACCTCGTCTCGAGTGTCGCTTTGGCGATGCGGTCCGGTGTAGCTGTTGAAGTGTGTCCTTCCACCAAAAGCCTGGGAAGCAATAAAGTACTGGCTCCCGCCGAACGGTTTGTAAGCTTCCATCTGTAATGTGGGATCGTAGCCCAGATTTACCGTGCTCAAGATTTGAGTCTTGTAGGCATTCTTGGGAATCAATGACGTCGACAGCTTTACGCCAAAGCGCGATGGCTCGCCGGAAGATACAGCGTATTGCCCGGAGATGCGCACCAGAACACGATCGCTGGGGCGCTCGCTAAATTTCACTGTATAGCCCCCGGGCGCAGAAGCCTCCTGCTGCCATTCGTAGGCCGCCCCGGGAACCGCGGTAGCGGCGACCATGCCAGACAAGGTTCTCTCAAGTTCATTCTCCGATACGACGCGATCTCCAAGGTTCCGGCGAATCTCTGCTCGCGCATTTCTCTCGAACGACGGATCCGGACTCGAAACAGCAAGGACCCTCCCCTCGTTACTCGAAAACCGCATTCTTGCTCTGCGCTGGGTCAAATATGTATCCCAATCCTGCTGGGAGAGTTTAAAGCGGGCGAGCTGAGAAGCGTGAGCCTTGGCGGCCTGGTACCCAGCCTCGATGATCTCGCTCCAGCGCTTGTAATCGGTTCCGGAGAAGCGTTTCGTATCGACTGAGATAACCAGATCCGCCTTAGCAAGCGAACGCTGCTCGTTTTTCGCAACAACAAGGGAGATGGTCTGTTGCGTGACATCGGTCAGAGACTTGAACTGGTCCGGCTTCACCGTGGGAGTTTGAAAGGCAACCGCAATTACGACCTCTGCTCCCATGTCTCTAACGGCATCGACGGGAATATTCTCGAGCACGCCGCCGTCTACAAGAACCATCCGGTCCAACTTGACCGGCGTAAAGACTCCGGGTAGGGACATTGTTGCGCGCATCGCGGTTGGCAATGAGCCCTTGCTGAACACGACCGAATCGCCGCTGACCAGATCGGTTGCCACGCAGCGGAAAGGAATCGGAAGTTGATCGAAATCTCGCACTCCGGAATACGCCATCGTCGCTCGGCTGAGTAACAACGATAGAGACTCGCCTGGATTCAGGCCGGAAGGAAGCGAGAAGCCCTTTCCAAACCGTAGCGTAAAATCGCCAAATGTTCGATTCCACTTTTGCTTTTCTTCAATGGACTGGTCTGCGAATCGCAGGCTCGGATTCAAGAGGCCGTTCCAGTCGGCACTTTCTACGGTAGCTCTGATTTGCGATGAATCCATGCCGGTCGCATAGAGGCCTCCAATGAGGCCTCCCATGCTGGTTCCGCCGATCTTATCAATGGGGATATGATGCTCCTCAAAATAGCGAAGCACACCGATATGAGCCAATCCGAGAGCACTGCCACCGCTGAGTGCCACGCCCACTGTTGGCCGATCTGCTTCAGGCCTCTGTTGCGCTCCGATTCCAGAGTGGAGGAGAAGCCCGAGGGCCGAGCAGCAGACCAGAATTGCGGAGTGCCTTGGCATGATTCACCTCGCAGGAGCTTAATGGCAATGGTTCGGGGTGCCCACGATCCCCGGCAGCCTGGCCATCCACAACGCGGACTATTTTGAAGTTCGCCCGAGCAGCACGATGCAAACACCATCCCAATTCGCCTTGTTGGCCGTGGGCGGCGGGGTCGCACGCAGCGACACCGTTCCTAGATTCTGAGGATCGAAGTAAAACCTTGTCTGAAGGTACTGCCGAACCGCCACGGCGCGCGCACGTGACTCGGCTAGTTGGACTCCAGGCTC
Source organism: uncultured Acidobacteriaceae bacterium (assembly GCA_963810545.1). GTDB lineage: Bacteria > Acidobacteriota > Terriglobia > Terriglobales > Acidobacteriaceae > Telmatobacter. The sequence continues at coordinate 11,039 of CAWENE010000001.1, read as the reverse complement.
ACCAGAGGCGGAGTATCCCTCAATAATCAGTGGCCCACTCACAGCGGCATCGCCGAGCTGCGCCACTGAATCGTCGACCTTTGCTTTTCCTGCGGAAGAAAGTGCAAGTGTCCCGTCCTGCCTCTTTTCGAAAAGTTCCTCCTCATCCAGCCAAGCACGTGGATTCGCAGGATTTGAAAACAACCTGTCCTTTCGATAATCGTCCGGATTGAGATTTGCCAGGGAGTAATAGCCGCGATGTTTGAAATAGCCGCGGAAGAGGAACTGATGCTTAAGGGCCTCGGTATCGGCCGACATGTTGCCAGTGGCCTCATCGATATTGGACAAAGAATGACGAATGTTGCTGGCTGCATCCACACCCTTACTATCTGGCCCCAAAGCCTTTGCAAGCGACTCTTCCACCTTCTGCGACGTTGCGTCGAAATGGCCGGCGGTACTTTGAACGCTGGCCATTACCCGGTCCACCTTTTCGCCGAATTGACGAGACTGCAAGTCGGTAATGAGTGCATCGGCACGCTTTGAAGCATCGGCTGCTGAGGCAGTTGTCTCGCGCACATTCGCGATGCTCTCGCGGATATTTGTCGCAGTCGCTTCGTCTTGGAAGAGCATTCCAACGGTGCCCTTTCCCTGTTTGATACCGACCAAAAGGCCATTGGCATTGTTCAATGCGAGTGTGGTGGCGTCCAGGGTCTGAATGAGTTTCTCTGAAAAGGGTTTTATCGTTTCGCTGGTGTAATCGAGAAGGTGGGCGCCGTTGTCGGTAAGATTCATCAGGTCCACCGCTTCTTTGCTTTGAAGAGTGTCGCCAGGTTTTGCTTCCGAGGCTTTCGCGCTGCCGGGGTAAATCAAAAGAAGTTTCTCGCCCACTAGCCCTTCGGGAACAATTCTGACGAATGAGTCCGACCTGATGAGACCGTGAACCTGCTCCCCAACCCTGAGTCTGAGGCGGAATCGGCCTCCCGGCGAATCGGGAAGTCCAATCTCCATAACCTCTCCGGCGTCCAATCCTCCAACGCGTACCTTTGAGCCCTTCATCAGCCCGCTGATGTCGGTAAATTCGACATAGTAATCGGTATGCTTGGCAAACGCTCCGTGCTGGCCGCCGATCAAAAAGATGACGAGCGTGAAAAGTGCTGTTCCGACCAAGACAAATGCGCCTGTAGTGAGACTATTCTTCGCCATTTATTTCTCTCCAACCAGGTTGCGAACGGTTTCGTTCTCGTGGTTTTCGAGTTCCTCAGGCTTGCCGAGGGCAATCAGATTTCCTTTGTCGAGAACGGCGAAACGGTCGCCAACCCTCCGTGCGCCATGCACGTCGTGTGTCACGATCACCATCGTGGTTTGGTGCAATGCCTTTTGTTCAAGCAGGAGATCGTCAATCTCCGAAGCCGTGATCCTGTCGAGACCACTGCTTGGCTCATCGACGAGCAAGACATCCGGCTCGAGTACCAATGCGCGCGCGAGGCCAGCGCGCTTCCTCATTCCGCCGGAGAGCGCGCCCGGCAACTTTTGTTTGTCGGCTGCCAAACCAACCTGTTCGAGTGCTCGATCGACGATTTCCTTAATCTCCGAATTCGTTTTTTCGGTCAATCGACGGAGCGGCAAAGAGAGATTTTCATACAGCGTGTATGAGTCAAAGAGGGCGGCACTCTGAAACAAGAAACCTATCTTGCAGCGAGCCCTGGAGAGTTCCTTTCCTTCCAGACGCGAGATGTTGTAGCCGGAGATGAAAATATTCTCCGGCATCCGGCTTTATCAGTCCGATCATCAGCCTCAGTGTCACGCTCTTTCCCGTGCCGCTGCGGCCAAGCAGACAGACCGCCTCGCCGCGAGGTACTGAAAAAGAAACCCCGGAGAGCACTTGCTTGTTTCCGAAGCATTTTGATACCCCGTCAAGCACAACCGCGGCCGGTGCGGGTCCCGTCATACGGCGCTCCCAGGAAACAACAGAAAAATGATCTTGACCAAGATCACGTCCGCGAGGATGACAAGCAATGAACAGGTGACAACGCTATTTGTCGCTGCCTTCCCTACACCCTGTGTCCCTTCATTCATCGTGTATCCGTAATACGAAGAAACCGTTCCAATAATGAATCCAAAGACGGCCGTCTTCAGCGTGGGTGGAACGAAGTTCGACCACTCAACCCCTTGAAATGCGCGCTCAAGGAAGAGTTGCGGTGGCAAGTGGGACACAGCGTACTCTGAAAGGAAGCCGCCTACCAACCCGCAAGCATCCATGAAGATCACTAACAATGGCAGGACGATCACGCAAGCGATTACCCGAGGCACAACCAGGTACTTGAACGAATCCACCGAGAGAACTTCGATTGCGTCGATCTGTTCGGTGACACGCAGGTTAGCAATCACGGCTCCGATGCCGGCTCCTACGCGGCCGGCCACAAGAAGCGCCGCGACCAAGGGCCCAATCTCGACAAAGAAGGAGAGGGACTGCACCCTTGGAATGAGCGCCGTCGCTCCGAAAGCAACCAGAGTACTACGGGTATGCAGCGTCATGACCACGCCAAGTGCCAACCCCGATGAGCAGACGAGAGGCAGGGAGCGAACCCCCATGTCTTCCATCTGCATCCAAATCTCACCGAACTCAAGAGGGCGCCGGAATACGCTGACCATCACGCGGATTCCGAATAGCGTGACGTTTCCGATGAATTGGAGAAAGCCTTTCAATGCGTCCCCTATCGTGCGCTCATGACGTTTCCTAACAAGGCCGATATGCTTGCCGAGCTCGGGCATCGACCACTCAGATTTGAAGCCGCGACGGCGGTCCCGTGGGCAGTTACGAGGCGATTCGAATCGCTTTTGGCCGATTTATTGCTCCCATCCTCCTCCCAGGTTTCTATAGATGTCGACAAGACTCAGGAGTTCGTTGGCCTGGGCCTGCGCCAGCCCAAGTTCAGCATTAAAAGCGTTCGTTTCGTTGGTCAACACTTCCAGGTAGTCTGTCGCGCCGGCCTGATATCGGGCTTCAGAGAGCTGTGCCGCATCCTGAGCCGAATTCACCAGGTCCTGCTGATGCTCCCGGAACTCACGGTTCTTTTGATAAGCAACCAGCGAGTCAGAAACTCCGCGAAACGCCTGCTGAATTGTCTGTTTGTATGTCAGCACCATCTCCTCTTTGCGCTGCTCGGTTAAATGCACATTTGAAGTGATCCTGCCGCCGGCAAAAATTGGTTGCGAGACCGTTCCGCCGAAGTTCCACATCCCAGCTGGCCCTTTGAACAGGCTGGTCAGCGACGAGCTTTGGAACCCGCTGGTTGCGGTCAATGCGATATCCGGGAAGTACGCCGCCTTGGCGACTCCGATCAACGCGTTGGCTTCCATCAACTGCTCTTCCATCGCGCGAATATCGGGCCGCCGCTCCAACAGACTGGACGGAATGCCTGCTGGAACTTCTGGCAATTGCGGCTGCTCGGTGAGCTTCATTCCACGTACAATCGGACCGGGATTGCCACCCACCAGCGTGCTAATCAGGTTCTCCTGCTGCTGAATGCGGCGCTCCAAGTCTGGGATTGTTTCGGCTGCCACAGATACCAGCTCTTCCGCTTGGCGAACATCCATCATCGTGCCCGATCCGCCGTCTGCCAGTGTCCTGGTAAGCTGCAGAGACTCCTGCCGCGAAGCCAAGGTCTGCTTTGCAATCTCAAGCTGAAGATCGTAAGCGCGCAGCTCGAAATAGGAGGCGGCAATTTGACTCACCAGCGTACTCATGACTTGCCGGCGAGCCCATTCTGAAGCCAGCAGGTTGGCCCGTGCAGCTTCTGTGGCGCGGCGATACTTGCCCCAGAAGTCCAGATCCCACACCATGGAGGCACTCACTGAATTGCTGCTGGTTTCATACTCGGGCGGCAGGTTTTTTTGTCTCGGACTGCGCAGGTCGGCACCTGAGGCCCCGGCATAAACCGAGGGCAATTGCGCTCCGCGCGTGATGCCAACGATCGATTGCGCCTCCAGAATTCTCGTCGCCGCAATCCGGACATCGTAGTTCTGCTTCAGAGCGGTTCGAATCAGGTCCTGCAACTGCGGATCCTGAAAGATCTCCCACCATTTCTGATCTCCGAGTGATTGCTCGGAGGACTGCGGCGTTTTCTGTTGTGAATCGCCAGCAGGCTGCGACGCCTGCTGCGCGGACTGTTGTACCGGTCCCGAGGAAACGTGCTCAGGTTGAGCAGTCTCCAATGCCGGAGCGCCGCGGTAGCCGCCCGGGATGTCGACCTGCGGCCGTTGGTAGTTGGGCCCGAGCTTGCATCCCGCCACAAAGACGGTCAGCATAAAGAGAGCAATTCTTCTTTTCATGTTAGTCGGCCTCCACTGCAACCGGTTTGTTGGCATTTGCGCTTGAGGCTGCGCGATGGCTCCTGAGACTCGACACACGTTCCACGAGCACGTACAGCGCCGGGATGATGAAGATAGCCATGCCGGTAGCTGCTAACATCCCTCCGATCACAGTCGTGCCCATGATCTGACGGCCTACCGAGCCCGCGCCGGTCGCAATCCATAACGGCACGCAGCCGAGGATGAATGCAAACGAGGTCATCAGGATTGGGCGCAACCTGAGTCTCGCTCCCTCCAACGCCGCTTCCACCAGTGGCCTGCCCTTCTCATATTCATCCTTCGCGAATTCCACGATCAGGATGGCGTTTTTCGCCGCCAGGCCGATCAGCATCACGAGCCCAATCTGCGAATACACATCGTTCTCAATCTGCACCATGAAGGACGGGAAGATCATGCTGAGTATCGTGCGTCGCAACCATAGCGTGCCGAAAGCACCGAACACAGCTACCGGCGTGCTCAGTAGTACGCCGAAAGGCAGTGACCAACTCTCATACAGTGCCGCAAGAATCAGGAAGACGAACACCAGCGACATTCCGAAGATGACCCAAGTGGGAATACCCTCGCGTGCCTTCTGTTCCTGGCGAGACATGCCCATGTAGTCGAATCCCATCCCATTAGGCATCGTCTGCTTGAAGACATCTTCCAGGGCGGCGGTGGCCTGGTCCGAGCTGTACCCAGGCGCCGCGCTGCCGATGATCTGCGCCGACGAGTATTCGTTGTAGCGCATCTTGAATTCCGGCCCGTATCGCGACTCGAAATGGGTCAGCGCGGAAAGCGGCACCATCTCTCCACGGTTATTGCGCACATAATACTGGCCGACATTCTCCAGGCTGGAGCGATAAGGCGCTTCCGCCTGCACGTAGACCTGCCACGCGCGGCCGAAATCGTTGAAGTAGTTAACAAAAGTTCCGCCCATGAAGGCTTGGAGAGTGGCATAGACATCGTTGATGTTGACGCCCTGCTTCAGGACCTTCTCCTTGTCCACCTGCAGGAACTTCTGTGGCGTGCTGGGAATGTAAGTGGTGGCCACCATGCCGATTTCCGGGCGCTTGTGGGCCGCATCGAGAAACTTGTTCAGGTTATTCACCAGGAATGCGGGATCCTTACCCGTGCGGTCTTCCAATACAAACTGAAATCCCCCCGATGTGCCCACACCCTGAATCGGCGGCGGCGAAAACGCAAACGTGGTTCCTTGCGGAAGAGTGATCAGTTTCAGGTTCAACTTGGCCTTGATCACCTGGAACTGCTGCTCAATCGTCTTTCGGTCTTCCCATGGCTGCAGCGTTACATAGAAGAACGCGTTGTAGGTGTTGCGGGTGAGGCTGAGAAGGCTGAATCCCACTGCGGTAGTGGTGTACTTGACCCCGGGAGTATTCTTCAGGACATCTTCAACTGCCTTTGTTGCTTCCGCCGTGCTCTGGATGGAGGAGGCTTCAGGCAGCTGCATTTGGATGTACATGTAGCCCTGGTCTTCGTCGGGCAGGAAGCTGGTTGGAACTGCCTTCATGAAGAACACGCTGGCGACACCAAAACCTGCCAGCGCTGCCACCGCGAAGACGCTCTTGCGAATGAGACTGCCAGAGACGCGGACATAGAACTTCGTGCCCGCTTCGAACCTGCGGTTGAACCAGGCGAAGAACTTCGCCACCGGTCCGTGCGTCTCTTTTTTCTGCCGGAGCAGCAGCCCGCCCAACGCCGGGCTCAACGTTAGCGCGTTGAACGCGGAGACGATGACCGAGATAGCGATGGTGATGGCAAACTGCTGATAAAGACGGCCGGTGATGCCGGGGATGAACACCGTAGGCACGAATACAGCCGAAAGAACCAGCGCGATGCCCACCACCGGGCCGGTCAGTTCCTGCATCGCTTTTCGGGCGGCATCTTTCGGACTCAAGCCCTCTTCGATGTGCCGCTGGATGCCTTCGACCACCACGATCGCGTCGTCCACCACTAAACCAATGGCGAGTACCAGGCCAAACAGGGACAGAGTATTGACCGAAAAGCCGAAGAGGGGGAAGACCATAAACGTGCCCACCAGCGAAACTGGCACGGCCATCATGGGGATGATGGTCGCGCGCCAGTCTTGCAGGAACACGTATACAACCAGGATCACCAGGACAAAGGCAATTCCCAGCGTGATTACGATCTCATGAATGCCTGCCGTGACCGCTTGGGTCGTATCCAACGTGATGGCGTAGTCCACATCCGCGGGGAAACTCTCCTTCATTTTGGCCATCAGCTGGCGGACGCCCTTTGCGGCTTCGACCGCGTTGGTGCCCGGTAGTTGATAAATGCCAATCCCGGCAGCTTCCTTGCCATTGAGGCGTGTGGCGATGTTGTAGTCCTGCGAACCCATTCCGACCCGGGCTACGTCTTTCACGCGCACTACGCCGCCGTCGGGATTTTCGCGGACCACGATATTGCCAAAGTCCTCGGGTGTCTTCAACCGCCCCTGGGCAAGAACGGCGTACGAGAATCTCTGGCCTGGGAGGCTGGGTTCGCCGCCCAGCTTGCCGCCCGGATTCACCGTGTTCTGGGTTTGCACAGCATTCACAATTTCATTGACAGTGACACCCAGCTTTGCCATCTGATCGGGTTTGACCCAGATGCGCATCGCATACTGCCCGGCATAAATATCGGTCAAACCTACTCCGTAAGCGCGCTGGAGCGGGTCTTTCAGGTTGATGTAGGCGTAGTTGGCCAACCACTGGAAATCGTGTGTGCCCTTGGGCGACGTCACGCAGATAATCATCATCGGCGAGGTCAGGGACTTCTTCACGTCGATTCCGACCTGGTTGACCACTTCCGGAAGCTGCCCGTTCGCCAGTTGCTGGCGCGACTGGGTGAGCAGCAGGTCTGTGTTTGGGTCCGTACCCAAATCGAAATCGACCATGAGTACGGAACTCGAGTCGCCGGTTGAGTTCAGCGAATACATGTAGTCCATTTTGTCCACGCCGTTGATCTGCTGCTCGATCGGCGTGACCACGGCTTTCTCCAGGGTCTCGGCATCGGCGCCCGGGTACAAGGCCTTGACACGTATCTCGGGCGGAGCAATATCGGGGAACTGCGCGACCGGCAGGCGGGTGATGGTGATCGCGCCCACGATTACCATCAGGATGGAGATGACAATGGCGACGATGGGCCGCCGGATAAAGAAGTTTGACATGACTCAGAGGCCCTCCGCCTTAAGATTTGCGGGCTTGGGGACGACCGGCGTCCCGTCTTTCACCTTCCCCACTCCCTCGACGATGACCTGATCGCTTGGCTGCAGGCCTTCGTTGATCACCCACCTCGTGCCGATCTTTTCTCCCGCCTTTACCGGCCGGATACTGACCTTGTTATCGGAGCCAACGAGAGCTACCTGGTAGCCTCCCTGAAGCTCTTGAACGGCGCTCTGGGGAACCAGCACTGCGTTCTTCTCGAAGCTGGTCTGGATCCGTACTCGCGCGTATTGCCCAGGACGGAGGATGTTGCCTGGATTAGGAAATGCAGCCATCACGCGGATGGTGCCCGTGCCCGAGTCCACCTGCCGGTCGGTGAGCAGAATCTTGCCTTTGTGCGGGTATACCGTGCCATCGGCCAGGATCAGCTCCGGCGCACTGTCGAAAAGTTCCATTGGCTGCCCGCTGGAGCTTAGGTGCTTGGCCCGCAGGTACTCCTGTTCGCTGACTGGAAAATAGACCTTGATTGGATCGACCTGCGAAACTGAGGTGAGCCGCACTTGCGGGCCTACAAGGTTGCCCATCTGGACCTCCGCGATACCGGCGACGCCATCGACAAGCGAGGTGACCTTGGTCCAGCCCAAATCGAGTTCGGCCCGCTCCACCGCAGCCTTGCCGGCTGCGACCGAGGCCTCGGCAGCGAGTTTCGCCTGGATCTCGTTATCAAGCTTCTCCCGGGGAATGGCCTTCTTTTCCGCTAGGGGCGTGTCGCGTTCCACGTCGATCGTGCTCTTGCCCAACTGTGCCTCTGCCTGCGCCAGTTCCGCATTGGCGTGATCGAGGCCGGCCTGGAAAGGCCTCGGATCGATCTCGAAGAGTACCTGTCCCTTGTGAACCACCGAGCCTTCCTTGTAGTCCTGGCGGACGATGTAACCCGATACCTGGGGCCGAACCTCGGCATTCACGAATCCATCCGTGCTGGCCACCCACTCGCTGTGGATGGGAACATCCTGCTGGATCGGATTCGCAACCAGCACATCCGTGTCCGGCAGCTTGATCGTCTGATTGTGGTTGCATCCAGCGAGCGCAAGGACGGGAACGATAAAGAGAATGCACATCAGGGGACTCGTTCTCGCTGTAAACCCGGCTGACAGCGTGTCCATGATCGCTGCGCCTCTGCTACTTCGACAATGCCGTTGATCCGATACCGTATTGGTCCTCATATGTCCTCTCACAAACCTCCGTTAACAATTCACTTTTTGCGGTCGAAGCCAACACTGCGGCGTGTGTGGCTTGGTTAGGCGTCTTCTGCACCCTGGCCAACTAGATCAGAGCTGCATTCCTGCGTTGCTCCGTGCCAAAGCGCCTCAACACACAGCGGCTACACTCCACCATTCGCATGTGAAATGCCAAAACGGAAGCCAAGGCTAATTGCCGTAGATTGAGCGGGTGCGCATCGAGGTCTCGCGATGGATGTTGTCGAGAGTCGCAACTGTCGAGGCGATTTCGACAGCATGGGCACTGCGACTGGAGATTGCGGCCTTTCGCCGTTCGCGAGGTTAGCGAAAGCAGTCAGAAATGACTGCGTGCGAAGCCACCAGGTTCCAAAAGATTCGCCGGCGCGCGGTTTTTCTCGTGATTTCACCGATATATATAAGGTGTAGGCCTTCGTCACGGATCGTTGATGCGCTTCAGTTCGCGGAACTGTGTCCAACGGAGATTCTCTCGAGCGGCCGATAAATGGGCTGGCGCACGCCTCGTCGCGGAATGTCTCCGACCCGTTGAATGAACATGCACATGCGAGGGTTCTTTGACTTTTGCAACCGCTGCGTGATACACATGCCGAAAATGTCGTCGCCAATTTCGACAATCCGCAAGAGTGGAATCTGATCGCTTCGCCAAATCAACAACTTGTGCGCAGAAGGATCTGGCACTTCGAGTGCTTCCATGAGATTGATGGAGAGTGTGACCTCAAAACCGGATCTGCAACGGCAAAATGAACGACTTCAGTTGCTCCTGGATTTGACCAACAGGATCACGTCAAACCTGGACCTCCGGGAGGCCGGACGGGCCATTTCCGCCAATATCCGGGAACTGATGCTGGGCGATCTAGTCGCCATAGGGTTGCCCGACGAGGCCTCGGGAAGACTCAGAATATACGCGCTTGATTTTCCGGATAGCCCAGGAATCGTAAGCGAGGGCACGCTCTTCACTTTAGCAAGTCCAGAAAGAACCGCATTCGAGACTCTCAAGCCATCCATAGCAAATACCTCAAATCCAGACGACTTTGGCCCTGAGGCACGAGCGCACCTGGCGTTTCTTACGGAGCAGAAGACCGTTTGCAATATTCCGCTCGTGAGCCGCGGCCGCGCTCTGGGACTTCTGAAAATCGGGCGAACAGCAGAACGACCGTACGATGCCGACGAGATCCAATTCCTGTGCCAGGTGGGCGGCCAGATTGCCATCGCTATTGAAAATGCCCTGGCCTATGAGGAGATTACGCGGCTGAAGAACAAGCTCGCCGAGGAGAAGCTCTATCTCGAAGAGGAGTTTCGCAGCGAGATGGGCTTCGAGCGGATCATCGGGGGCAGCCCAGCGCTAAAGCATGTTCTGCAGTTGGTTGAAACTGTCGCCCCCAGCGATTCCACGGTTCTTTTGCTTGGCGAAACCGGCACGGGAAAGGAACTGATCGCCCGCGCCATCCACGAGCGCAGCCGGCGCAATGAGCGCACCTTTGTGAAACTGAACTGCGCCGCCATCCCTACCGGGCTTCTTGAGAGCGAACTGTTCGGGCATGAGAAGGGGGCGTTCACGGGCGCGATCACTCAGAAGGTCGGGCGTATGGAACTCGCCGATCAAGGCACGCTGTTCCTGGATGAAGTGGGTGATATTCCAGCCGAGATTCAACCGAAACTGTTGAGGGTCTTGCAGGAGCGGGAGTTTGAGCGGCTGGGCAGCACGCATACGCGCAAAGTCAACGTGCGGATTGTGGCGGCAACCAACCGCGATCTCGAAAAGATGGTCGCCGACCGGGAGTTCCGCAACGATCTCTATTACCGCCTGAACGTGTTTCCCATCCGCATCCCGCCCCTTAGAGATCGCAGAGAGGACATCCCTCTGCTGGTCGGCTACTTTGTGCAAAAGTGCGCGAAGCAAATGCAAAAACGCATCGAAGCGGTTCCAGTATCTGTGATGAAGGGGCTTACGGCCTGGGACTGGCCCGGCAACATCCGCGAACTGGAAAACTTTGTCGAGCGTGCCGTCATCCTCACCCGCGGCAAGTCGCTTGAGGCTCCGCTTGTCGAGCTTCGCAAATCCAAAAAGGACGAACCGGTGCACTTGTCGGCTCAGCCAGTTCAGGCGTCATCTGCAAGATCGGAAGACGATATTGCTCGTATCGTCAGAGAGACGGTCGCTTCCATGAAAGGCAGGACCGCGGAGAGCGAACACTCCAAAAGGCAGCATGACGAGATCGTTCGCGCTCTGACCGAATGCAAAGGCAGGGTCGGTGGCGGCGAAGGCGCTGCG